>NZ_KI911782.1:2168605-3368605 GCF_000515395.1 Jiangella gansuensis DSM 44835
ACGCCGGTGGACGTCCCGGACCTGCCCGACGGCGACGACACCGGCAACGACAACGGCGACGGCGACAACGGCGGCGACAACGGCGGCGACAACGGTGGCAATGCCGGCGGCGGCGGCGACGACCTCGCCGACACCGGTAGCGGCACGTCCGTGCTGCTGCTACTCGCCGGCGGGCTACTCATCATCGCCGGCGGCACCGCACTGGCCACCACCCGCCGCCGCAACACCGGCCAGACAGGCCAGGGAGGCCTGACCAGCTGAGCACCACGCACCAACCATCACCACCCGGCGCCCGGGCCCCACACAGGGGACCCGGGCGCCGGCGTCCCACCACGTTTCTGGAGACTCATGCGCCCTTCCGGGCGCGTCTTAGCGTGCACAAGTCTCCAGAAGCGGCAGGGAACAGGCCCGTCCACGGAAGCCGCAGGGGCCTCGTGTGGCGCCTTGACCGTCAGGACCGGCGGCGGGCCAGCGACAGGGCGGACGCGCGCGCCCGCTCGCCGGCGGTGTCCATCCAGTCGAACGCGTCCAGGACCGCCTGATTGGCCGCGGCCGCGGCGTCGCGCAGCCGCGACGGCACCAGGAACGCGCCCACTCGCCGGCCGGCCGACGCCGAGCGGGAGATGGTACGGCGCACTGCGGCGGTGTCGGCACGCAGCGACTCGACCGGCTGCGACTGGCGTGCGTACCGGGCCCGCTCGATCGCGCCCACCAGGTGGTCCAGCAGGACACGGTCCTCAGGGCCCAGCGACGCCGACGCGGCCACGGATCGACCCACCGCGCGCGGCGTGGCGGCCGGATCCCAGGACAGCCCGGCGTCACGGACGGTCTCGCGCAGATCCTCCCAGGCCGCCTCCGCGGTCAAAGCGGCGTCGTGGCCGGCCTGCCGCCAACGCCGTTCCCGGCCGAACCGGGCATACAGCGACGGGGTCGAGACCAGCGCGGCCAGGGCCAGCACTCCGAGCATCACCAGCGGCCATTGCGACGGCGGCTCGTCCCCGGGCGCGGTGACGCCCCCGGCGGTGTCGTCCTCGCGGGGGACCTGCGGGGCCTGCATCGACGGCTGTGCGGACGGCTGCGACGGGTCGGGCGCCGGGGCGTTGCTGCCGCCCGTGTTGGGCACCACGGTCCAGTCCGGCGCGGCGCCGGAACGGGAGGCCGGCGTGGGCTCGAAGCGCACCCAGCCGAGGCCCTCGAAGTACAGCTCCGGCCAGGCGTGCATGTCGTGGGCACGGACCAGCCAGGTGGCCTCGCCCTGGTAGTCGCCCGGGGTGAAGCCGACGGCCACCCGCGACGGGATGCCGAGGTAGCGGGCCATGATGGCCATAGTGGCGGCGAACTGCTCGCAGTAGCCGCGCCGCTCGGTGAGGAAGTCCTCGAGCGCGGTGGACGAGTGGCCCGGCTGCGACTCGATGTCGTAGACGAACCCGCCGGTCGGGCCGCGGAACCAGTCCTGCAGCGCGGCGGCGCGGCTGAAGTCGTCCGTCGCTCCCGCGGTGACCTCGTCGGCGAGTTCGGTGACCATCTGGGGGAGTTCCTCGGGCAGTTCGAGCGAGGACTCGACGTCGCTGCTCGGTTCGCCGGCCGCCCGCAGCGCTTCGACGGTGGGTGCGAGCGCCAGGCTGCGGGCGGTGTACCGGCGAGCCTGCACGTTGCCGCTGTTGGTGACGACGTCCAGCGTCTCGGCGTGGTAGCGCCAGTCGCCGTCGATCTCGATGGACTGCGTGGGGTAGGGCAGCGGCAGCCAGCTGGAGCTGAGGTTCTGGGTGATCCGGATGTCGTAGTCGACGACGGGATACTCGGCGTCCTGCAGTCCTTGCGGCCACGGCAGCCCGCTGTCGACGGAGTCGGGGACCGGCCGGTCGGACGTCTTCCACTCGTCGCCGTCGAAGACGTCGAGCGTCACGATGCGGATGTGCGAGGGTTCGTCGGCGGAGCTGCGATACCGCAGCACTTCGACGTTCTCGCGACGTTGCAGGTTGCGCTGGAGGTCGACGATGGGGTTGTCGGTGCGGATGGTCTGTCCGCCGCCGCCTCCAGCACCCCGGCCGGGACCGAGTAGGCCCTCGGTGAGCACCGGCGCCAGGCCGGGTACCGCGACCGCGACGGCCAGCGCGACCGCGCCGACACGGCGGCCGTTGCGGGCCAGCGAGTCGGTCTCGGGGACGCCGCTGTGCGCGGCCGACGGGCTGGCCGAGCGGCCCCAGCCGGCCACCCTGGTGCGGCCCTCGGACACGAGCAACGCCAGGAACCCGGCGGCCGGCGGGATGAACCAGTACCACTCGAGGCCGGTGACCAGGACCGAAGCCGTGACGGCGTAGCAGGCGGCGAGCGGGAAGCCGGCCAGCGGCACCCTGCGCAACCAGACGGCGACCGCGTCGACGAGCAACGCGACCAGCCCGGCGCCACCGACCAGCATGAGCGTGATGCCGCGCGGCACCGGGACCGGCGCGACGTAGGTGTTGGTGACGTCGACGCCCTCGTTGAACACGTCGATCAGCCGGGTGGCCCATTCGGTTGTCGGGATGAAGCCGAGCAGCGCGACGTCGCTGGCGACCAGGACGCCCAGCCACAGCACCAGGACCGCCAGCTGCGCGACGGGCACCAGCGCGCCCGGCACGTTGAGCTTGCGCAGGACGTAACCGGTGCCGGCGACGAAGGCGACGGCGATCGCCGCGGAGAGGATCCAGTCGCGGGTGACCGTGAGTTCGAACAGCGGCAGTACCGACAGTACCGATGCGACCGCGGCGACGGTCGTGAGGCGTCCGTGCGTGCTCATCGGCATCGGTCATGCACCTTCCCGGGCCGGGCGGCCCTGCATCGCGGGCGCGGCCGGCCCGGCGGCTGGACGCTGCACGCCCAACTGCTCCCACAGGGCGGCGAGGTGCTCGCCGCGGTGCGCCACGATGACGTTCCAGCCGGCGCCGCGCAGCACCTGCACGCTCTCGGTCAGCCGTACCTGTTCGCGGCTGTGCGCGCCGAGCGACGTCCACGACATGACGTCGAGGACGACGGCGAGCGCCGCGGTGCTGCCGTGCCGCAGGGCCGCCACCACTCGTGCTTCCTGCTCGCTGAGCCGGCCGAACACGCCGACCAGCATCCCGGTGGCGGACTCGGCTCCGCTGAGCAGGTCGGGCCAGCGCCCGACGGAGGCGTCGCGTTGCGGCTGCACCACCGCCAGGGCGTCCAGGAGCGAGACCCTGGCGTCGCCGGGGCCGCTGGCGGGGTCGTGCCAGGACGTGGAGACGGCACTGCCGTGGTCGGTGGCCAACCGTACCGCGTAGCCGCGCTCGGCCAGGTGAACGCCGATGGAGGCGGCCGCGGTGACGCTCCACTCCAGCGAGGAGTCGATGCCCTCGCCGGTGTGCCCGGCGGTGCGGGTGTCGAGCAGGATGGTGGCTCGGCTCTGCCACGGCTGCTCCTCGCGCCGGACCATGAGATCGCCGTGGTGGGCGGTGGCCCGCCAGTGCACCCGGCGCATGTCGTCGCCGGTGCGGTAGGCGCGGATGGTGGCGTCCTCCTCACCGGCGGCGGCCATGGCGCGCGGCCGGCTCTCGCCGCTGCCGCTCCACTCGCCGCCCAGCCGGGCGGTGGGCAGCCGGTGCACGGTCGGGGTGACGATCAACGTGCCGACGTCGCTGAAGGCGCGTTTGAGCTCGACCATGCCGAACGGGTCGGTGACCCGGACGGTCAGCGGCCCCACCGTGTACCTGCCGCGCACGACGGGGTCGATGGCGTACGTGACGTCGCGGCGGAACCGGGACCAGACGTGGTCGAGCACGAACCGGGGCCGGGCGCCGAGCGTGAAGGGGATGCTGTCCTCGACCAGCAGCACGCCGGTGGGGATACGGGCGGAGTTGGCCAGCTCGAGGTGGACCGTGGCGCGCTCGCCGACCGACACCCGAGGCGGCTCGATCGACCGCGACGCGGCCAGCCGTACCCGGCTGCGCAGTGCGACCACCAGGCTGATGGCAGGGATCGCCACCAGCAGGATGCCTGCGCGCAGGACGTCGCGCTGGCCGGCCAGGACCGCGGCGATGACGGCACCGCCGCCCACGGCCAGGAACGCCCAGCCGCGGCGGGTCAGTCCGGACAGCGCATCGCTCACCTCGGCTCCCGACCTGTCAACGTGGGTCTGGCTGCGGAACGCGCTGGACGAGGTCGTCGACGATGCCCGAGGCGTCGCGACGTCCGATCTGCGCCTCGGCGGTGGGTAGCAGCCGGTGGCTGAGCACCGGTGCGGCCAGCACCTGGAGGTCGTCGGGCAGGACGTACTCGCGGCCGTCCAGCCCCGCCCAGGCCTTGGCGGCGCGGATGAGATGGAGGGTGGCCCGGGGCGATGCGCCCAGCCTCAGCTCCGGCGAGGTGCGGGTGGCGCTGGTGAGTGCGACCGCGTACTCCTTGATGGCGTCGGCGACGTAGACGCCGCGGACCAGCCGGACGAGCTTGTGCACGTGCGCGGCGTCGGTGACCGGCTCGAGCGGGTCCAGCGCGCTGCCGGCTCCGTGGGTGTCGATCATCTCGATCTCGTCGCGGGTGGAGGGGTACCCCATGGACAGCCGCATCATGAAGCGGTCGCGCTGGGCCTCCGGCAGCGGGTAGGTGCCCTCCATCTCGATGGGATTCTGGGTGGCGACCACCATGAACGGGGCCTCGAGCTGGTAGGTGGTGCCGTCGACCGTGACCTGCCGCTCCTCCATGCACTCCAGGAGGGCGGACTGCGTCTTCGGGGAGGCGCGGTTGATCTCGTCGCCGACGACGACGTTCGCGAAGACGCCGCCGGGCTTGAACTCGAACTCCCGGGTCTCCTGATTGAACACGGAGACGCCGGTGACGTCGCTGGGCATCAGGTCGGGCGTGAACTGGATTCGGCGAACGGTGCAGTCGACGGCGCGGGCGATGGACTTGGCCAGCATCGTCTTGCCGACTCCTGGAACGTCCTCGATGAGGATGTGCCCCTCGGCGAGCAGGACGGTCAGCGCCAGCTTGATGACCTCGGGCTTGCCTTCGACGACGGAACCGATGGCCGACTGGATGCGGGCCGCGGTGTCGGCGAGGTCGGTCAGGGCAAGTTCCGACACGCGGTCGGACGCCGGCTGTTGATGGCTGCCCTGCATCAACGAATCAGGCACGTCTCCTCCATTCGATCCCCGACCTCGTCGGCGTACGTGCCTCGGCCGATCGCGGAATTCCCGCTACCAGTCTCGCAGTGTGCGACGTGCGGCTCGTCGCTCAGGTTCCGATCAGCTTCGGGACTTCCTCGTATACCCGCAGAGCCTATGTCCACTCCGCTTCCCACGCATCAGTCATTCCGGACATACCGATAGGCCGCCCGGTGATCGTCCGGCGCCTCCGGGTTGGTGCCGGATGGGGGGAGGTGGGGCGCGGTGGGGGCGATTGTGGTTGCAAGTGGGGGAGAGTGGAGTAGAGTGGCGGGCATTGGAGGAAGAGTGGTCCGAAGTGGCCGTCATCGGGGACCAGATGACGGCCACGGCGGACAGCGGGGAGGTGGGCCGTGTTCCTCGGCACCCACACGCCCCGGCTGGACGACAAAGGGCGACTCATCCTTCCGGCGAAGTTCCGGGACGAACTGGCGGAGGGCGTCGTGATCACACGAGGACAGGAACGCTGTCTCTACGTGTGGCCGCACGCGGAGTTCCTCCGGTTCACCGAGCAGTTGCGGGCCGCGCCCATCACGCACAAGGGCACCCGCGACTTCGCCCGGATGCTGGCAGCGGGGGCCAGCGACGAGGTCCCGGACAAGCAGGGCCGCATCACCATCCCGACGGGTCTGCGGACCTACGCCGGGCTGGAACGCGAGTGCACCGTCGTCGGTGCGATGACCCGCGTGGAGATCTGGTCCGAGCAGGCCTGGGAGACGTACCAGGCAGAGAAGGAACCGATGTTCGCCGACATCTCCGAGGAGGTGCTGCCCGGCATCTTCTGACCCGCCGACGCGTGGCACGCACGGTGAGGTCTCCGGCCGCTCACGTCACTTGACACACCTTCCCCGGTGGCAAGTGACCGAGCTGAGCTGCCCGAGCGGGCGGGGACCTGACCGTACGAGCCGCAAGGGAAGCGGAACGAGCGACCGATTCGAGGACAAGACGCGGGGGTGTCGATGACCGAGCAGGAGTCGCACGGGGCGTCGCACGTCCCTGTGCTGCTCGACCGGGTCGTCGGGCTGCTGGAGCCGAGCCTGCGGGGGCAATCCGCCGCTCGCCGCGATGGCGCCGGCGATGAGACCGGCGGCCGGGTCGTCGTCGATGCGACGCTCGGGCTCGGCGGACACGCGGAGGCCATCCTGAGCCGCTGCACTACAGCGCGCCTGGTCGGTCTCGACCGCGACCACGCGGCGCTGGAGCGCTCCCGCGAGCGGCTGGCACCGTTCGGTGACCGGTTCACCGGTGTCCACGCGGTCTACGACCGGATCGCCGACGTCTTGGCGGGCCTCGGCATCCGGCGTGTCCACGGCATCCTCTTCGATCTGGGGGTCTCCTCCCTCCAGTTGGACGAGGCCGGCCGTGGCTTCGCGTACGCCCAGGACGCCCCGCTGGACATGCGGATGGACCAGTCGTCCGGGCTCACCGCGGCGGACGTGCTCAACACGTACGACGCGGCCCGGCTCACCCGGATCCTGCGTCGCTACGGCGAGGAGCGCTTCGCCTCCCGCATCGCCGCCGCGGTGGTGCGGGCGCGCCAGCGGGAGCCGTTCGACACCAGCGGCCGGCTGGTGGAGCTCATCCGCGGGGCCATCCCGGCCGCGGCCCGCCGCACCGGCGGGCACCCCGCCAAGCGCACCTTCCAGGCGTTGCGGATCGAAGTGAACGGCGAGTTGGACGCCCTGGAACGAGCGCTGCCTGCTGCGCTGGGCGCCCTGGCCGTCGGCGGCCGGGCCGTCGTGCTCTCGTACCACTCGCTCGAGGACCGCATGGTCAAGAAGGCGTTCGCGGCAGGGGCGGCCAGTACGGCACCGCCCGGGTTACCGGTCGAGCTGCCCGAACACCGGCCGGTGCTGAAGCTGCTGGCATCCGAGCCGCCCACCGACGAGGAGGTCGCCGCCAACCCGCGCGCGGCCTCGGCCCGGCTGCGGGCCGTCGAACGGATTCGGGAGGCGGCATGAGCGCTGAACGTGCATACGCCGAAGTCAGGACGGCGCGACGGCCGATGCTGCGCAGCGTCCCGGTGCGTTCGTCGAAGGCGCCGCGGGCCCCGTTCGTCGTCCTGGTGCTGCTGGTGCTGGGCGTCGGCCTCATCGGTCTGCTGGTGCTCAACACGTCGCTGCAGCAAGGGTCCTTCGAGCTGGGCGAGCTGCAGTCACGCACCGACGAGCTGCGCGACCGGCAGGCACAGCTGGCCGAGGAGGTCGCCGAGCGCAGCGCGCCGGGCGCCCTGGCCGAGCAGGCCGCCCGGATGGGGATGGTTCCGGCGGAGGAACCGCCGCGCTTCCTGGAGCTGCCCGGCTCCGGTGCCGCGGACAGTGCCCCCTCCGACGGCGACACCCGCGCCGCCGAGAGCAACGACGCCGGTGGTGACGACTGATGCCCCCGAAGCGCCCCGACGGGCCGCGGGGGACCGGCTCCCGAGGTGCGGAGCCGCGGCGGACCGGACGGGGTGGTGCCGAAACGCGCCGGTCGGGGGCGCGGCGGGGAGGATCCGCGACGATCGGCGGCGGCACGGCAGCAGCCGGTCGTGGCTCCGGTGCCGGTCGCGGGTCTGGTACCGGTCGTACGTCCGGTGCCGGTCGCAAGTCCGGTGCGGGCCGCGGCTCTGGTGCCAGCGCCCGGCCGGCGACCGGGCCCGACCCGGCGCGGAAGGCCGCGCCAAGGCCAGCGCGGAAAGCCGCGCCCAAGCCGCCCAAGCCAGCGAAGGCAGCAACGCCCGCCGCCAAGCCGGGAGCGAAGACCGCGAGAGCGGCGGCCGCCCGGCCGGCGGTGAAGTCGGCGAAGCCCGCGGCCAAGTCCTCCGCCAAGCAGGCGGCGACGGCGACCACCTCCGCGCGGAAGCCCGCTCGGACGGCGGATCGCCGCGGGAGTGCCCGCCGCACCCCGTCGTCGAACCCGCGCCGGTCCACACCGGACCGGCGCAAGGCCGTGCGCCAGCCGCGGGCAGTTGCGCCCAGGGCACCCAAGCCGCCGAAGCCGCCCAAGCCACCGCGGCAGCCGCGGCTGGTGCGCCTGGCCGACCCGCGTAAGCGGCTGCGGGTGAGCCTGGTCGGTGTGTGCGTGGTGCTGTCGCTGTTCGGCGGCCGGCTCATTCAGCTGCAGGGCATCGACGCGTCCGGCTACGCCGCCGTCGCCAACCAGATCGGGCTGGACACGGTGCCGGTGCGGGCCGAGCGCGGCGAGATCCTCGACCGCAACGGCGCGTCGCTGGCCGCCACCATCGAGGCGTACGACATCGTCATCGACCAGACCCAGGTGAGCAATCCGGCCGCCTACGCGCTGCAGCTCGAGAGCATCCTCGGCACCGACGCCGCGGCTCTGCAGGAAACCCTGACCGGCGACCGGCGGTACGTGTACGTCGCCAAGGGGGTGCCGGGCGCGGTCTGGCGGCAGGTCCAGGCGCTCGGACTGCCCGGCTTCACCGCCGAGACCGCGGCCGCCCGGGACTACCCGGCCGGCCCTGTGGCCGGCAACGTCGTGGGAGTGCTCGGTGCCGAAGGTGTCGGGCTCACCGGCCTGGAACAGTCCATGGACCCGACCCTGGCCGGCGAGGACGGCGAGGCCACCTACCAGTTCAGCCCGTCCGGCCTGCGCATCCCCAACAGCTCCTCCAACCACGTGCAACAGCCGGTGTCCGGCACGGGGCTGCGCCTGACCCTCGACCGCGACGTGCAGTGGCACGCCGAGCAGGTGCTCGCCGACGCCGTCGAGAACGCCGGCGCGGCAGACGGCGTGGCCGTCGTCATGGACGTGGAGACGCAGGAGATCGTGGCCCTCGCGGCCACCCCGACCTTCGACCCCAACGACCCCGGCAAGACCGAGGCCGCCGACCGCGGCAGCGCCGCGGTCGAGGACGCTTACGAACCGGGCTCGGTCTTCAAGCCGATCACCATGGCCGCGGCGGTCGAGGAAGGCGTGGTCGACGCGTCCACGGTCTTCTCCGTGCCCGACAACATCCGCCGTGGTGGCGAGACCATCAACGACTACTACAGCCACGGTGTCGACCAGATGACGGTGGCCGGGATCGTCGCCAAGTCGAGCAACGTCGGCACGGTGCTCGCCGCCGAGCTGCTCGAGAAGGACGTGTTCAACCAGTACCTGGACGCGTTCGGGTTCGGCACCGCCCCGGACCTCGGGCTGCCCGGCGAAACCGGCGGGTACCTCCCGACCGGCGACGCCTTCACCGATCTGACCCGCGACAACGTCGCCTTCGGGCAGGGCATCTCCGTCAGCGCCGTGCAGATGGCATCCGCCTACGCCACCATCGCCAACGGCGGGCTACGGGTCGACCCGCGCCTCGTGGCGGCCACCATCGGCCCCGACGGCGAGGAGACACCGATCGAGCCGGACGAGCCCGAACGCGTCATCAGTGAGGAGACGGCGGCCGAGGTCACCACCATGATGGAAGCCGTCATGGGCGACGGCGGCACCGGCGGGCCGGCGGAGGTCGACGGCTACCGCGTCGCCGGCAAGACCGGAACCGCGCAGCGCATCGACCCCGAGTGCGGTTGCTACGCCGACTACAACTCCTCCTTCATGGGCTTCGCGCCGGCCGACGACCCCCGGTACGCCGTCGTCGTCTCGCTGTTCGACCCCAAGAACGGCAACTCGGGCAGCGCGCTGGCCGGCCCGGCGTTCGCGGAGATCATGCGGTTCGCTCTCGAGCAGGGCGGCGTGGCACCCACGGGCACCGAGGCGCCGCAGGTGCCACTCTTCGCCGAGTGACCGAGTAGATTGCTCTGTCGTGCCCGACCGCCCAGGACTGCGTCCCCGCCACGTCGCGCCGCTCCCGCTCGCGGCGCTCGCCACCGAGGCCTCGCTCTCGGTGGACGCCGCGGCCCGCGACGTCCCGGTGACCGGTGTCACCCACGACTCTCGCCAGGTCAGACCCGGTGACCTCTACCTGGCGCTGCCCGGCGCGGTGACGCACGGCGCCAGGTTCGCCGCCGACGCCGTCCGCTCCGGCGCCGTCGCCGTCGTCACCGATCCCGACGGCGCCCGCCTCGCCGGCGAGCTGCCCGTTCCGGTCCTGACGGCGGACGACCCGCGCGCCCACATGGGCGCCGTCGCCGCCGCCGTCTACGGCCACCCGGACCGAGACCTGATGATGCTCGCGGTCACCGGAACCAACGGCAAGACCACCACGTCGTACCTCCTGGAGTCCGGGCTGCGCGCCGCGGGCCACACCACCGGACTCATCGGGACGGTGGAGACCAGAGTCGGCGACGAACGCGTCGCCAGCATCCGTACGACGCCGGAGGCCACCGACGTGCACGCGCTGCTGGCCGTGATGCGAGAGCGCGGCGTGACCGCCTGCGCGATGGAGGTTTCGAGCCACGCCATGGTGTTCGGGCGGGTCGACGGCATCGTGTTCGATGTCGCCGGGTTCACCAACCTCACCCAGGACCACCTCGACTTCCACACCGACCTCGACGACTACTTCGCCGCCAAGGCGCGCCTTTTCACACCCGCGCGCACCCGCCGGGCCGCCGTCGTCCTCGCCGACGAGTACGGCCGGCGGCTGGCCGCTGGGGCCGGGGTCCCGACGGTGACCGTCCTGCCCGCCGGCGCGGACCACCCCGCCACCGCGGGCGCCGAGCTCCGCGCGGACTGGCGCGTCGAACACCTCGGCCACACCACGGTGCTGGCCGGCCCGGACGGCGAGAAGCTCGAACTGCGGGTGCCGCTGCCGGGCGAGTTCAACGTCACCAATGCGGCCCTCGCCGTCACGATGCTGGTGCAGGCCGGGGTCGACGCCGGCGACGCGGCCCGCGGCGTGGCCGACTGCGCCGGCGTCCCGGGCCGGATGGAGCGCGTCGTCGCCCCCGCCCCCGACAAGCCGGGCGCACCCGGTACCACCCCGACCGATGCGCCGAACGCCGTCGTCGATTTCGCGCACACCCCCGATGCCATCCAGAATGTGCTGCGCGCACTGCACCCGGCCGGCCGGCTGATCGTGGTCGTGGGCGCCGGCGGCGACCGCGACCGGGAGAAGCGGCCCCACATGGGGCAGGCGGCAGCGGCCGGCGCCGACGTCGTCGTCGTCACCGACGACAACCCACGATCCGAGGACCCAGCCGCCATCCGCGCCGCCGTCGTCAGGGGCGCGCAGGCCGTTCCGGCCGCCGAGCGGGCCGAGGTCCTCGAGGTGGCCGGGCGCCGCGAGGCGATCCGGGCCGCGCTGCGCGCGGCGACAGGAGCCGGGGACACCGTGGTGGTCCTCGGCAAAGGGCACGAACAAGGGCAGGAGATCGCAGGCGTCGTGCAGCCATTCGATGATCGAGAGGTGCTCCGCGAGGAGCTGCGGCGATGGAGTGCGGAGTTCGGTGCGGGCGCACCCGGCGACTCCGGGCAAGGGGAGAACAGGTGATTTCGCTGACGCTGGCCGAGGTCGCCGCGGCGACCGGCGGCCGGCTGGACGCCGTGCGTGACCCCGAGACGCGGGTCACCGGACCGGTGGTCACCGACTCGCGCGAGATCGTCCCCGGCGGCCTGTTCGTCGCGCGGCAGGGGGAGGCGCAGGACGGGCACGACTTCGCCTCCGCCGCGGTCGAGTCCGGCGCCGTCGCGGTACTCGCCGCCCGGCCTGTCGGCGTCCCCGCCGTCGTCGTCGACGACACCGAGGCGGCCTTCGGCCGGTTGGCTCGCGCCGTCGTCGACCGGCTGCCGCAGACGACCGTCGTGGGTGTCACCGGCTCGTCCGGCAAGACCACCACGAAGGACCTGCTGGCGCAGGTGCTCGAGCCGCTGGGGCCGTTGGTGGCGCCGCCAGGCTCCTACAACAGCGAGGTCGGCGTGCCGCTGACCGTCCTGCGGGCCGACCAGGACACCCGGACCCTCGTGGTCGAGATGGGCGCGCGCGGCCCCGGCCACATCGCGTACCTGTGCGGCATCGCCCCGCCGTCGGTGGGCATCGTCCTCAACGTCGGCAGCGCGCACCTGGGCGAGTTCGGCGACCGCGACACCATCGCGCGCGCCAAAGCCGAACTGGTCCAGGCGCTCCCGCCGGCGTCAGCCGGCGGGACGGCGATCCTGAACGCCGACGACCAGGTGGTGCGCCGGATGGCCGACCAGACCGACGCGACGGTGCTGATGGTCGGCGAATCCGTGCACGCCGACATCCGCGCCGAGGACGTCCAGCTCGACGATACCGGCCGGGCGTCGTTCCGGCTCATCGCCCCCGGTGGGGGCGCCGACGTGTCGTTGCGGCTGGTCGGCGAGCACCAGGTCGGCAACGCGCTGGCGGTCGCCGCCGCCGGGCACGCGCTCGGCCTGCCGGTCGACGTCGTCGCCGCCCGCCTGTCCGCGGCCCAGCCGCGCTCGCGCTGGCGCATGGAGGTCACCGAGCGGCCCGACGGCGTCACCGTCGTCAACGACGCCTACAACGCCAACCCCGAGTCCATGCGGGCGGCGCTGAAGACCCTGGCCCAGCTGCGCAGGAACGGGCGCACCTGGGCAGTCCTCGGCGAGATGCTGGAGCTGGGGGAGTCGTCCGTGGCCGAGCACGACGCCATCGGGCGCCTCGCGGTGCGGCTCAACGTGTCGCGACTGGTCGCCGTCGGCGACGGCGCCCGGGCCATCCACCAGGGCGCGATGCTGGAAGGATCATGGGACGGGGAGTCGATGCTGGTCCAGGACACCGACGCCGCGTACGCGCTGCTGCGTGACGAGCTGCGCCCCGGCGACGTCGTGCTGGTCAAGTCCTCCCGAGACGCCGGCCTGCGGTTCCTCGGCGAACGGCTGGTGGAGACACCGTGATCTCGATTCTCACCGCCGGCGTCGTCGGCCTCGTCGCCTCGATCCTGGGCACCCCCCTGGCCATCCGGGTGCTGGTGCGCCGCGGGTACGGCCAGCTGATCCGCGACGACGGGCCCACCAGCCACCACACCAAGCGCGGCACGCCCACGATGGGCGGCGCCGTCATCATCCTGGCCGCCGTGCTCGGCTACTTCGTGGCGCACGTCGTGCGCCCGTCGCCGCCGACGGTGTCCGGCCTGCTGGTGCTGTTCCTCGTGGTGGGCCTCGGCATCGTCGGATTCCTGGACGACTACATCAAGATCGCCAAGCAGCGCAGCCTGGGCCTGCGCAGCCGGGCCAAGATGGCCGGCCAGATCGCCGTCGCCGTGGTCTTCGCGATCCTGGCGATCAACTTCCCGGACGAGCAGGGCTACACTCCGGCGTCACAGGCACTGTCGGTGCTGCGCGACACCCCGTGGGTGATGCCCGCGGCGGTGTTCGTCATCTGGGCGTTGTTCCTCATCTCCGGTTTCTCCAACGCGGTGAACCTCACCGACGGCCTCGACGGCCTTGCCACCGGCGCGGCCGTGATGGCGTTCGGCGCGTACACGCTGATCGGCGTGTGGCAGCTCAACCAGAGCTGTGCGGTGTCCCCCGGCCCCAGCTGTTATGACGTGCGCGACCCGCTCGACCTGGCCATCGTGTCCGCGGCGCTGGTGGGGGCCTGTTTCGGCTTCCTGTGGTGGAACGCCGCCCCGGCGAAGATCTTCATGGGCGACACCGGCTCGCTGGCGCTCGGTGGCGGCCTGGCGGGCCTGGCCATCACCACCCGGACCGAACTGTTGCTCATCGTGCTGGGCGGACTGTTCGTGGTCATCACCCTCTCGGTGATCCTGCAGGTGGGCTGGTTCAAGGTCTCCGGCGGCAAACGGCTGTTCCGGATGGCTCCGCTGCAGCACCACTTCGAGCTGAAAGGCTGGGGCGAGGTCACCATCGTCATCAGGTTCTGGATCATCGCCGGCATGTTCGTCGTGCTGGGCCTGGGCCTGTTCTACGCCGAATGGGTGGCGACGGCATGAGCGCGGCGGCGGCCTCGCCGGCACCGGGTTGGCTGGCGGAGGCGAGCCGCACCAGCCCGTGGTCGGAACTGTCCGTCGTCGTGGCCGGCCTCGGCGTGTCCGGGTACGCCGCCGCGGACGCGCTGATCCAGCTCGGCGCCCGGGTCACCGTCCTGGACGAGCGCGACGGCGAAGCCGAGCGCGAACGCGGCACCATCCTCTCCATCCTCGACGCCACCGTGGTGCTCGGACCAGGGTCGACGGCGTCGCTGCCGCCAGGGACGCACCTGGTGGTGACGTCGCCAGGCTGGAAGCCGTCCGCGCCGCTGCTGGTGGCCGCGGCCGCCGCCGGTGTGCCGGTGTGGGGCGAGGTCGAGCTGGCCTGGCGCATCCGTGACCCGGCGACCCCGTGGCTGGTGCTGACCGGCACCAACGGCAAGACCACGACGGTGAAGATGCTCGCGTCGATGCTGCGCGCCTCCGGTCTGCGGGTGGCCGCGACCGGCAACGTCGGCGACCCCGTCGTGTCCGCGATGCTCGACCCCGGCGGCCACGACGTCATCGCCGTGGAGCTGTCCAGCTACCAGCTGCACTGGACGTACTCCATGGCCGCGCGGTCGGCGGCGGTGCTGAACGTCGCACCCGACCACCTGGACTGGCACGGCTCGCTCGACGCCTACGCCGCGGACAAGGCCCGCATCTACGCCGGGGTCGAGACCGCCTGCGTCTACAACGTCGCCGACCCGCTGACCGAGCAGATGGTCCGCGACGCCGACGTGCGAGAAGGCGCCCGGGCCGTCGGGTTCACTCTGGGCATCCCGGCGGTCGGGATGGTCGGCGTGGTGGACGACGTGCTGGTGGACCGCGCGTTCATCGCCGAGCGGCATCCCCCGATGAACATGGCGGCCGAGCTGGCCTCCGTCGCCGACGTGCAGCCGCCGGCGCCGCACAACGTCGCCAACGCGCTGGCAGCCGCGGCGCTGGCCCGCTCGATCGGCGTGCCGCAGGTAGCGGTCCGCGACGGTCTGCGGGGCTTCGAGCCCGAGGCGCACCGCATCCAGACGATCGCCACCATCGACGGCGTCGGCTACGTCGACGACTCCAAGGCCACCAACCCGCACGCCGCCGCGGCATCCCTGACGGCGTATCCGTCCGTGGTGTGGATCGCCGGTGGCCTGGCCAAGGGCGCCACGTTCGACGAGCTCGTCGCGGGAGCCGCGGCACGGCTGCGCGGCGTGGTCCTGATCGGCGCCGACCGGGGGCTGATCGCCCAGTCGCTGGCACGACACGCACCGGATGTGCCGGTTGTCGAGCTTTCCGACACCCACAATGAGGCCATGGACCGCGTCGTCGCAGCAGCCGCCGAGCTGGCCAGGCCCGGCGACACCGTGCTGCTGGCGCCCGCGTGCGCGTCGATGGACATGTTCGCCAACTACGTGGCGCGCGGTGACGCCTTCGCCGCGGCGGTGCGGCGCCGTGAGCACCACTGAGAAGCCGCCCACCCGCGACGGTTCGAAGCCGCTGCGTGCCGCCGGCTCGGAGGCCCTGCGCCGGCTGCTGAAGCGGCCGCTGGCGTCGTACTACCTGGTGCTGGGGTCCGCCGGGCTGCTGCTGGTGCTGGGGCTGGTGATGGTGTTCTCCGCCTCCAGCGTGATGTCGCGGTTGCAGTTCGGCCACTCGTACTACTTCTTCGCCCGCCAGCTGGCCTGGGTGATCGTGGCGCTGCCGGCCGCCTGGGTGGCCTCCCGGATGTCGACGCGCACCATCCGGCGGTTCGGGTTGCCGATGCTGGTGGTGGCGGCGATGCTGCTGGCGCTCACGTTCGTGCCCGGGCTGGGTGTCACCCGTGGCGGCAACACGAACTGGCTGGACTTCGGCGGGCCGTTCCTGATCCAGCCGTCGGAGCCGGCGAAGCTGGCACTGATCGTGTGGGGCGCGGGGATGTTCGCGCTGAAGGGCCGGCTGCTGCAGCAGTGGAAGCACCTCATGATCCCGTTCGTTCCGGTGGCCGGCGCCGTCGTCGCCCTGACCATCGGCCAGCACGACCTCGGCACCGCGCTGGTGCTGATGGCCATCGTGCTGACCCTGCTGTGGGTGGTGGGGGTGCCGACCTGGCTGTTCGGGCTCGCGCTCGGCGTGGTCGGCGTGGTGGGGGCGTACTTCGTGGCGGCGTCGGAGAACCGGATGTCGAGGGTGGTGAGCTTCCTCGACCCGTTCGCGGACTTCGCCGGCACCGGTTACCAGGCGGCCAATTCGATCTACGCCTTCGCCACGGGGGGCTGGTGGGGGACCGGCCTGGGCGCCAGCCGCCTCAAGTGGGGCCAGCTCCCCGAAGCTCACACGGACTTCATCTTCTCCATCCTCGGTGAGGAACTCGGCCTGCCCGGCGCCCTGATGGTGCTGGCGCTGTTCTTCACCCTCGGGTACGCCGGCATCCGCATCGCCATGCGCACCGACGACATGTTCACCAGGCTCGCCGCCGCCGGCATCACCGGTTGGCTGGTGGTTCAGGCCATCATCAACCTTGGTAGCGTTCTGGTGGTCTTCCCGGTCATCGGCGTGCCGCTGCCGCTGGTGTCGTACGGTGGCGCCTCGATGGTGGTGGCCATCGTCGCTGTCGGCATCCTCATGGCCCTGGCCAAGGAGGAACCGGGCGCCCGGGAGGCCCTGGCCGCCCGCAAGGAAGCGCGGCGAGAACGCCGCCGACAACGGCGCGAGCTGGCTCGCTCGGCCGGACACAGGTTCATACAGAGGAGGAACGCCGGGTGAGGGTGGTTCTGGCCGGCGGAGGCACCGCCGGGCACATCGAACCCGCACTGGCAACAGCTGAGGCCATCCGCCGCGCCGACGCGTCGGCGCAGGTCGTGTTGCTGGGCACTGAGCGGGGACTGGAGGTGCGGCTGGTGCCCGAACGCGGCTACGAGCTGGCGCTCATTCCGCCGGTGCCCATGCCTCGCCGGCCGACACCGGAGCTGCTGCGACTGCCGCTGCGGGTGCGCGCGGCGGTTCGGGAGACCGCTGCCGTGCTGCACGAGCGGCGCGCCGAGGTGGTGGTGGGGTTCGGCGGCTACGTTGCGCTGCCGGCGTACCTGGCCGCCCGTCGCGTGGGCGTGCCGATCGTGGTGCACGAAGCGAACGCGAAACCGGGGCTCGCCAACCGGCTCGGGGCCCGGTTCACGTCGCACGTCGCGGTGGCGACCCCGGCCATCGACCTGCCGCACGCCCAGCACGTCGGGATCCCGTTGCGCCGGTCGATCGCGGTGCTGGACCGGTCGGCGACCCGGGCGGAGGCGCGGGCGTTCTTCGGGCTCGACCCGGACCGGCCGACGCTGTTCGCCTTCGGCGGCAGCCAGGGCGCCCGGCGCATCAACGAGGCCGTGGCCGGTGCGCTGGAGCAGCTGCTGGCCGCCGGCTTCCAAGTGCTGCACGCGGTGGGCGGCGCCAACGCGGACACGGTGCGGGCCCGGCCGGGCTACGTGCCGCTGCCGTACGTGGACCGGATGGACCTCGCCTACGCCGCCGCCGACCTCGCCGTCTGCCGGGCCGGCGCCATCACCTGCGCGGAGCTGGCCGCTGTCGGGTTGCCGGCGGTGTACGTCCCGCTGCCGCACGGAAACGGCGAACAGCGTTTCAACGCCGTGCCGACCACCGAGGCCGGCGGGGGCCTGCTGGTGGCCGACGGTGAGCTGACGCCGTCGCGGCTGGCCGACGAGGTGGTCGCGTTGCTGGGAGACCGGCCTCGGTTGGACGCCATGGGTACCGCAGCGGCTAGTCTCGGTCGTCGCGACGCCGACGACCGACTGGTCGAGATGGTGCGGCGTGCGACAGGAAGGTGACCACACGTGATCGTCTCGCCACCGGAGCGGACCGTGCCCGCGGAGAAGCTGGGCCGGGTTCACTTCGTCGGCATCGGCGGTGCCGGCATGAGCGGCATCGCGCGCATCCTGCTGGCCCGAGGCGTCGAGGTGTCCGGTAGCGACGCCAAGGAGTCCGGGACGCTCGCCGGGCTGCGTGCCCTGGGCGCCGAGGTGCACGTCGGCCACGCCGCGTCCAACGTCGGCCTGGCCGAGACCGTCGTCGTCTCCACCGCGATCCGAGAGACCAACCCTGAGGTGGTCGAGGCGCACGAACGGGGCATCCCGGTGCTGCCGCGAGCCGCGGCGCTGGCCTCGGTGATGGCCGGGCGGCGAGCCATCGCCGTCGCCGGAACCCACGGCAAGACCACGACGACGTCCATGCTCACCGTCGCGCTGCAGCACTGCGGCGCGGACCCGTCGTTCGCCATCGGCGGCAGCCTCAACGAATCCGGTGCCAACGCGCACGACGGTAGTGGCGACATCTTCGTCGCGGAGGCCGACGAGAGCGACGCGTCGTTCCTCGCCTACGACCCCGAAGTGGCCGTCGTCACCAACGTCGAGGCCGACCACCTGGACTTCTACGGCACCGAGGACGCCTACATGGCGGCGTTCGACGCCTTCGCCGACTGCGTGTCGGGCTACCTCGTGGTGTGCGCCGACGACCCGGGGGCGCGTGCCCTCGGCGCCCGGGCGGCCTCGCGCGGCGTGGTGGTGCACACGTTCGGCGAGTCGCGCGACGCCGACGTCCGGGTGACCGCGCTGGACATCGCCGGCCCAGGCGTGTCGTTCGAGCTGGTCGCCCGTGGCCGCCGGCTGGAGCGCATCCAGCTGCAGTTGCCCGGCCGGCACAACGCGCTCAACGCGGCCGCGGCGTTCACCGCCGGACTCGGCATCGGTTTCCCGGCCGGCGACCTGCTTGACGGCCTGGCCGGCTACACCGGCACCCGCCGCCGGTTCGAGCTCAAAGGCGTAGCCGGCGGAGTGCGGGTGTACGACGAGTACTCCCACCACCCCACCGAGGTGGCGGCCGCGCTGGCGGCCGCGCGTGGCGTGGCCGGTCGCGGCCGGGTGGTCGTGGTGTTCCAGCCGCACCTGTTCAGCCGTACCCGGATCTTCGCCTCGGAGTTCGGTGCCGCGTTGGGCGCCGCCGACGAGGTCATCGTCATGGACGTCTACGCCGCCCGCGAGGACCCCGAGCCCGGGGTGACCGGGGCCCTCGTGGCCGCGGCCGTGCCGTTGCCGCCGTCGCAGGTGGTGTTCGAGCAGTCGTGGTCGGCGGTGCCGGAGCTGGCGGCGTCGCGTGCCGAGCCCGGGGACATCATGTTGACCGTCGGTGCCGGCGACGTCACCTTGATCGGCCCCGAGGTGCTGGACGTGTTGGAGGCGCGGCAGCCGTGAGCATGGCGTCGCGCTCGGCCAGCGCCCGGCTGTTCGCGGCTCGGGCGCGGCGGCGCCGGCTGCGGCAGGTGTTCGGGGTGCTGCTGGGCTGCCTGGCAGCGGCCGGCGTGGTGGCCCTGGCCTGGTTGGTCGGCTGGTCCAGCGTGTTGGCCGTGAAGTCGGTGACGGTGTCGGGAGTGTCATCGCCGCTCTCCGAAGAAGTGCTGGAGCTGGCGGACGCGCCGATGGGCACGCCGCTGGCCCGGGTGGACACGGGTGCGATCGTGGAACGGGTGGCCGTTCTGCCGGAGGCCGCCGAGGTCGAGGTGCGCCGGTCATGGCCCACGACGTTGACCATCGAGGTGACGCCGCGCGAGCCGGTGGCCGCGATCTCGTCAGGTGATCTCTGGTACTCGGTGGACGAGGCCGGCGTGCTGTTCGGGGAGTCGTCCGCACGCCCGGACGGGCTGCCGGTGCTGACCGCGCCGGTGACGGCACCGGGCGCCGACCAGGAACCGGAAACCGCCGTCGATGCCGCCGTCCGGGCCGCCGGGGTGGCCGTGCTGACCGGCCTGCCGTCGTCACTGCTGGACCTGGTGGACACCGTGGACGCCCGATCGGAAGCGGACATCCGGCTCGTCCTCGCCGACGGTACCGACGTGCGGTGGGGCACCGCGGAGGACATCGACCGCAAGGCCGAGGTGTTGCTCGCCCTGATTGCCGACCAGGACGGTGACGACCCGCCGTCCGGCTACGACGTGTCCGCCCCGACCAACCCCGCGGTGACCCGCTAGGCGCAGTCGGCACCGCTGGCCCTACCCGCCCAGCCTGCTGGCTTTCCGTATCGTCCTGGCCCGAGGTATCGCCGATGGCTGGACCAGGCCATGTCGGCGTTACCTCAGGCCAGCACGTGGCGCCAGGCCACGAAGACGTAACGGATTGCGCACCGACGGGCGCGGGCCGCAACGTGGTCATACCGCACCCCCGCAGGCCGGGCAGCTGGCGACGATGCGCGCCGTGCTGACCGGGTCGGGGCGGAGCACCCCTGGTGGGCGCGGTTGCGCGCAGGCGCATGGCTGTCTGACCAGGACGGCGAGCTTCTCGGCCTGCGGCGCGGTCTGCCGCCGCCGGCGTCGGTCGATGTCGGGGCTGAGGTGAAACGCGGCGAGGTTCGTCATGCCCACCATCTCCCCAGATCGCGGGGGAGCGGGCCAGGCCGGATCCGCGAAATGTGGACAACTCCGTGAACTGCCTGCCCCTGTGGATGTGCGCAGCTCCCGAGCGCGGCGCGCCCGTCACGCCGCCTTGGCCGCTGTCCGGTACGTGCCGAGCGCCCAGCGCTCGGCGGCCGCCCACGCCGTCGTCGTCAGCAGGTAGAGCGCGGCGGCGAGCGGCACGAACATGGCCACCACCGGCGTGCCGAACGGCAGCAGCGCGGTCACCCGGGATATCGAGCGCTGGGCGGTAGCCAGCTCCGGTGGCAGACCTTCGAGCTGCGACATCGTGCTCGTCATCGAGCGCCGGGCCTGCCAGGACGACCAGCAGGCCACCGCGATCAGCAGTACGAAGACCGTGCCGAAAACGATCAGCTCCGGCGGGACCAGGCCGGCCGCGAGGTCCGTCAGCCAGCTGTCGCTCAGCGGGACACCGAACACGGCGTGAGTGAACAGGGCGTTCGCGTGCCCGTTCAGTGTCGGCGACGCGAACAACCGGTACAGGACCATGAAGACCGGCACCTGCGCCAGTAGCGGGACGACGCTCGAGAACGGCCGCACCTGGTGTCGTTCGTGCAGCTCGTGCAGCTCATGGTGGAGACGGGCCGGCTGGTCGCGGAACCGGCGTCGTAGCTCCAGCTCCTGGGGTCGCAACGCCTGCCGGGCTCTGGCGGCCCGGGCGGCGCGTAACCCGACGGGCAGGAGCAACAGGCGGACGAGCAGGGTGAGCGTGATGATCGCGCCGGCGGTCGCCGCGTCACCGAGGACGGGTTCGAGGGCGCGGCCGATGGCCAGCACCAGGTCGGAGACGACGAGGGCAGGTGTGTCGAGGATGGCGAGCATGGCGGAGCCTCTCCGGGTGAGCTGAGACGTGGACGAGGCAGGTCCGAACGCAGGCACGTTGCCGAGAACGCCAGGTACGGCACCGCGGCCGCTGGCCGGCGAACCTCGGTGACCTGGCCCCGGGGATCCCGGAGACGCTCCCTGGCTGATACCTGGTGGCGCAGACCTGTCTAGGGGAGGCAGGCGATCCCGGTCGGTGCTCTCGGACGGGGCCGGAGGGCGGCGTCGGGGTCGGTCAGCGCGATGACCACGGTCTGGACGCCGGTGTGGCGCCTGACGACGGCGTCGGTGGCTTCGTCCGCTCGCGCGGAGCGCGACCGCCGGACCGCGAGCAGGGTGATGAGCAGCGCCAGCACCGACACGACCGCGACGGAGAGGGCCGGCACGTCCGGGGACAGCACCCACGGCACCACCAGGGCGGCCAGTGCGGCGACCCACTCGACCAGCGCTCGGACCATGCTGCGAGCCTACCCGCCGGCGCCGGTCGTCCTGGTGCAGCGCGTGACCACGCGGGCCGAAACCATGTACCCGCCCGGAATCCAGTCCGCATCCGCTGTTCTGGCATGCGTCATCACCGACGGCGTCATGAATGGCGGATGCGTTCGGCGTGTCTACGGCGACAGGAGTGTGGCCGCCCTTAGCGTTTCACCAAGCGCTCAGGTTGACATAACTATAAACCTCAACTTGAGGGTGAGAGTTGAACTCGACGAAAGGCGATGTGACGTGACTGCCCCGCAGAACTACCTCGCGGTGATCAAAGTCGTCGGCATCGGCGGCGGCGGCGTCAACGCGGTCAACCGCATGATCGAAGTCGGCCTCAAGGGTGTCGAGTTCATCGCCATCAACACCGACGCTCAGGCGTTGCTGATGAGCGACGCCGACGTCAAGCTCGACGTCGGGCGCGAGGCCACCCGGGGGCTGGGTGCTGGGGCCAACCCGGACGTGGGCCGCAAGGCCGCCGAGGACCACGCCGAGGAGATCGAGGAGGTCCTCAAGGGGGCCGACATGGTCTTCGTCACGGCGGGGGAGGGCGGCGGCACCGGCACCGGCGGTGCGCCGGTGGTGGCACGTATCGCCCGCTCGCTCGGCGCGCTGACCATCGGTGTGGTCACGCGGCCGTTCATGTTCGAGGGCCGGCGGCGGGCGCTCCAGGCCGAGGCCGGCATCGAGGAACTGCGCGAAGAGGTCGACACCCTCATCGTCATCCCGAACGACCGCCTGCTGTCCATCAGCGACCGGCAGGTCAGCGTGCTGGACGCGTTCAAGAGCGCCGACCAGGTGCTGCTGTCCGGTGTGCAGGGCATCACCGATCTCATCACCACCCCGGGCCTGATCAACCTCGACTTCGCCGACGTGAAGTCGGTCATGAGCAATGCCGGGTCGGCGCTGATGGGCATCGGTTCGGCGCGCGGCGAGGACCGCGCGGTCGCGGCGGCCGAGATGGCCATCTCCAGTCCGTTGCTCGAGGCGTCCATCGACGGCGCGCACGGGGTCCTGCTGTCCGTCTCCGGCGGCTCCGATCTCGGCTTGTTCGAGATCAACGAGGCCGCCAACCTGGTGGCACAGGCCGCGCACGACGACGCCAACATCATCTTCGGCGCGGTCATCGACGACGCCCTCGGCGACGAGGTCCGGGTCACCGTCATCGCCGCGGGTTTCGACAGCGGCAGTCCCACCCGGCGTGAGCTCGGCACCGTCCGCAAGTCCGACGGTCAGGCCAGTTCCGGCCCGGCCGCCGCGGGAGCCATCGGCTCGGTCGGCACGGCCACCCCGGCCGCGAGCACGTCGGACAAGGACAGCGACGAGGCGAAGCGCACGGACGGCGGTGACGACGCTCCCGCCGCCGCGCCGCCGGCCCCGCCGCGCGAGCAGCGCCGCATCGTCCCGGCCACGCCCAGCGACGATCTCGACGTGCCCGATTTCCTCAAGTAGGACGGCTAGGGGGCCCGAGTCCCGTGCTTCGGCACACCAGTTCCGTCGGCCCGGTCCGGTTCGCGTTCACCGACCGGTTCGGCGGAGTCAGCCAAGCGCCGTACGACCAGCTCAATCTCGGCGGCCACGTCGGCGACGACCCGGCGGCCGTGGCTCGCAACCGCGAACTGCTGGCCGGGGCCATCGGGCTGTCGCCGCGCGCTGTCTCCTACATGAACCAGGTGCACGGTGCGCGGGTCGGCGTCGTCGACGGGCCCTGGACCGGCCCGGCGCCCGAGGTGGACGCCCTGGTCACGACCGTGCCGGAGCGCGCGCTGGCGGTGCTCGTGGCCGACTGCGTGCCGGTGCTCGTCGCCGACCCGGAGGCCGGCGTCGTCGGCGTCGCGCACGCCGGGCGGCCCGGGCTCGCCGCCGGCGTCGTCCCCGCGCTCGTGGCGGCCATGCGCGACTTCGGCGCCCGCAAGCTCACCGCGCGCATCGGCCCGGCGGTCTGCGGACGTTGCTACGAAGTACCCGAGCCGATGCGGGCCGAGGTCGCCGCCGTCGTCCCGGAATCGTGGGCGGTCACCCGCGCCGGCACGCCGGGGCTCGACCTGCCGGCCGGTGTCGCCGCCCAGCTGCGTACCGCGGGCGCGGCGGTCGAGGACGTCGCGACCTGCACGATCGAGGACGAGGCGTCCTACTCGTACCGCCGCGACGGCGTCACCGGGCGGTTCGCCGGGGTGGCATGGATGAGTCAGGTGTGATCGGTGGGACTCATGCGACGCCTGGGCGTGTCGCGCTCGCAATCCCCGGTTCCGGCAGCACGCGGGGCTAGTGTCTGAAAGCACAGGGGACCGTCCACCACATGCGGAGGACTTGAATGGCCGGCGCAATGCGCAAAGTTGCGGTCTACCTCGGCCTCGTGGAGGACCGAGACCGCTACGACGACGAGTACACCGACGAATACGACGACGAGGCGTACGCCGAGGACTACGACGACGCCCCCGCCGACGACGTCGAGGAGCGCCTTCCGGAACGCCGGGAGCGCGCCGAGCGCGGGGAACGTGACCGCGAGCACACCGCCACGGTGGCGTCGCTCGCCGACCGCCGGCCCATGGCAGCCGTGCGGCGGGCGCCGGCCATGCGTGAGGCCCGCATCACCACGCTGCACCCGCGTACCTACAACGAGGCGCGCACGCTGGGTGAGCACTTCCGCGACGGCACGCCGGTCATCATGAACCTGTCCGAGATGGACGACGTCGACGCGAAACGGCTGGTCGATTTCGCCGCCGGGCTGATCTTCGGGCTGCGCGGCAGCATCGACCGCGTCACCGCCAAGGTTTTCCTGCTCACGCCCGCGGACGTGCAGGTCACGGCCGAGGACAAGGCCCGCATGGTCAGCGGCGGGTTCTTCAATCAGAGCTGATCCACCCGACGTGACGTTCGGCACGATGGGCAACGACACCCCGGCGCGCCGGTGCCTATGTCATCGAAGCCGGCGTTCGTCAGGTAAGTTCAGGTGTTGTGTCGGCTGTGAGTCAGATTTTGTCCGCGGTGTTGTGGCTCTTCTTCATCGCATTGTTGATCAGGCTTGTTGCCGACTGGATTCAGGTCTTCGCACGCGAGTGGCAGCCGAAAGGTCTGGTGCTCGTCGTGTTGGAGGCCGTATACACGGTGACCGACCCGCCTTTGCGGGCCATCAGACGGGTCATTCCGCCGCTGCGGATCGGCTCGGTCGCCCTTGACCTGGCGTTCATCGTGCTCATCATCCTGGTCCAAATCGCCCTTGTGGTTGTCGGGTCCCTAGGATGACGCGGTACGGTGACATTCTGCCTATGCTCACATCCGAGGTGACGCTATGCCACTGACGCCCGAGGACGTCCAGAACAAGGAGTTCACGACGGTCCGCCTGCGCGAGGGTTACGACATGCAGGAGGTCGACGAGTTCCTGGACGAGGTCGAGGCCGAGCTCGCGCGCATGCAGCGGGAGAACGACGAGCTGCGCGACAAGCTCAGCGCCGTGACCCGCGGCGGCGGGCTCGCCGGATCGGCTGAGCCGATCCAGGCTCCGCGCCAGGCCGAGGCGCCAAAGGCGCCGGAGGCTCCGCCGTCGGCTTCCGCGGCTCCTAGCGCACCGGCTGGCGTCCAGCCCAGCGACGCTGCGGCGAAGGTGCTGGCGCTCGCGCAGCGGACCGCCGACGAGCTCGTGGCCGACTCCAAGTCCGAGGCCGACCGTCTCATCAACGAGGCGAAGGCCCGGGCGGAGAAGCTCGACTCCGAGAGCAAGGCCAAGGCCGCGAAGATCGAACAGGACGCCCGGCAGCGGGCCGACTCGATCGAGCAGGAGGTCCAGAAGCGGCGGACCCAGGTCTTCGGCAAGCTCGAGTCGGATCGCGCCGACCTGGAACGTGAGCTCGAGACGTTGCGCGCGTTCGAGCGTGAGTATCGCAGCCGTCTCAAGTCGTACCTGGAGCGCGAACTGCGCAAGCTCGAGACCGGCGGGGTCGACGAAGCCGAGACCGGCGTGGGCCAGGTGCCCGCGACGACCGGCGGCGGCGGTGCCGGCGGTGGCCAGACGCAGCCCGGGCCGTCCGGGAACGCCGCCTCGGCCACCCAGACCGGCGGGTCGTTGCGTTCCGTCGCCAGCCTGCTGGACGACGAGCAGCGCTGACGCCGCGAGCCCGCGGCCGGGCAGGACCCGGCGGCCACGGACTCAAGCGAGAACATCGCACAAGGAAGGGGCTCAGGCCGGTGTTTCGACGCCGGCCCGGGCCCCTTTCGCGTGTTCCGGCGTGTTCCGGCCCACCTGCCCATCGCGTGATCATGGAGTAGATCAGGTTCCGAGTGTCTGGGAGACTGACCTACTCCATGATCAATTGCGTTGCGTCAGGTTGTCGTCTCCTCCGCAGGACGGCGACGTCAGGCGCGGCGGAGGCGGAAGGTGAGCCCCAGGTCGGCGTCGACCTGATCCGGCGAGCCCGCGAGAGCGTCGAGGTCCTCGTGGACCGCCGTCGCCAGGACCTCGTCGGCCAGCAGGCCGCCGTGCTCGCGCAGCGCGGACGCCATCGGGTCCGCTGCCGACCACGCCAGCTCGATCCGGTCCGACACCTCGAAGCCGGCGGACTTCCGGGCCTCCTGGACCAGCCGTACGGCCTCGCGAACCAGGCCGGCGCGGACCAGCGCGTCGGTGAGCGTCAGGTCCAGCGCCACCGTCTCGCCCTCGCGGGCCACCGCCCAGCCCTCGCGGGGGGTCTCGGTCACGATGACGTCGTCGGGCTCCAGCTCCACGTCGCCGAGCGACGGCACCGAGACCGTCGCCCGGCCCTCCGCCTTCAGCGCGGCCGCGAGGACCCCGGCGTCGGCTCCGGCCACGGCCGCCGCCACCTTCGGAGTGTCCTTCGCGAACCGCTTGCCCAGCGACCGGAAGTTCGCCTTGGCCGACACGTCGACCAACCGGTCCCCGGCCGCTCCCACTTCAGAGAGCGACAGCACCGACACCACGTTCAGCTCGTCGGCGATCTCGCTGCGCAGCTCCGGGCGTAGTGACTCCCAGCCGCGGGCACCCACCAGAGCCCGCGACAGCGGCTGGCGGGTGCGGACCTTGGATTCCGCGCGGGCGGCCCGGCCGAGCTCGACCAGCCGGCGCGTCAGCGAGACCTCCGCCGCCAGCGCGTCGTCGATCAGCGCCGGGTCGGCCTCGGGCCAGGTCGCCGCGTGCACCGAGACCGGGGCGTCCGGTACCGACGCAACGACGAGGTCCTGCCAGACCCGCTCGGTGAGGAACGGCACCATGGGCGCCATCAGCCGGGTGAGCGTCTCGACGCACTCGTGCAGGGTGGCCAGCGCTGCCGGGTCGCCGTCCCAGAACCGCCGCCGCGACCGGCGCACGTACCAGTTGGACAGGTCGTCGACGAACGCCGTCAGCTTGGCGCCGGCCGTCTGCGTGTCGAAGGTGTCCATCGCGTGGTCGACGTCGCGGACCAGCCGGTGCAGCTCCGAGAGCGCCCAGCGGTCCAGCACTGGCCGGTCGGCGACCGGCGGCACCTCCGACGAGCCCGGTGTCCAGCCCGCGGTCCGCCCGTACAGCGACAGGAACGACGCGGTGTTCCAGTACGTCAGCAGGACCTTGCGGACGATCTCCTGCAGGTTGGCATGCCCGACCCGGCGCGGCAGCCACGGCGACCCGCTGGCCAGCATGAACCAGCGCACGGCGTCGGCGCCGTGCTCGTCCATCAGCGGGATCGGCTCGAGGATGTTGCCCAGGTGCTTGCTCATGCGCCTGCCGTCCTCGGCCAGGATGAGCCCCAGGCAGACGACGTTCTCGTACGACGAGCGGTCGAACACCAGCGTGCCGATGGCCATCAGCGTGTAGAACCAGCCGCGGGTCTGGTCCAGCGCCTCGCAGATGTACTGCGCCGGGTAGGACTTCTGGAAGGCCTCGGCGCTGCCGGGGGCGTACGGGTAGCCCAGCTGGGCGAACGGCATGGAGCCGGAGTCGTACCAGACGTCGATGACGTACGGCACCCGCCGGAACGTGCCGGGCACGCCGGGCAGCGTGAACGTGACGTCGTCGACGTACGGGCGGTGCGGGTCCAGCTCGGACACGTCCTGACCGGACAGCTCGGACAGCTCGGCCAGCGAGCCGACGCAGACCATCCGCGACGGGTCCTCGTCGTTGCGCCAGATCGGCAGCGGTGTGCCCCAGTACCGGTTGCGCGAGAGCGCCCAGTCGACGTTGCCGCGCAGCCACTCGCCGTACCGGCCCCACTTGATGGTCTCCGGGTACCAGGTGGTCTTCTCGTTCTCGCGCAGCAACTCGTCCTTGACCTGGGTGGTGCGGATGTACCAGGAGGGCTGCGCGTAGTAGATGAGCGGCGTGTGGCACCGCCAGCAGTGCGGGTACTCGTGCTCGTACGGCACGTGGCGGAACAGGACTCCGCGGTGCTCGAGGTCGCGGACGAGGTCGGCGTCGGCGTGCTTGAAGAACTGCCCGCCGACCAGCGGGACGTCCGGGGCGAAAGTGCCGTCGGCGCGTACCGGGTTCACGACCGGCAGCCCGTAGGCGCGGCAGACCCGCAGGTCGTCGGCACCGAACGCGGGCGCCTGGTGCACCAGGCCGGTGCCGTCCTCGGTGGTGACGTAGGTGTCGACGACGACGAAGTGCGCCCGTTCGCCGTCGGCGGGGAACTCGACCAGCTCGAACGGGCGCTGGTACGTCCAGCGTTCCATCTCGGCGCCGGTGAACGACGCCACCACTCGTGCGTCCTCGCCGAGCACCGTCCTGACGAGCGGCTCGGCCACGACGACGAGTTCGGAGGACCCGGCGGGTCGATCCGCGTCCTCGGCGGAGGGGTGTGTCTCCACCGCCACGTACCGGACGTCCGGGTGCGCCGCCAGGGCGGTGTTCGAGACCAGCGTCCACGGCGTCGTCGTCCACACCAGCAGGGACGCCTGGCCGGCCAGCGGGCCGGAGGTCAGCGGGAAGCGGACGTACACCGACGGGTCGACCACGGTCTCGTAGCCCTGCGCCAGCTCGTGCGAGGACAGACCGGTGCCGCAGCGCGGGCAGTAGGGCGCGACCCGGTGATCTTCGACCAGGAGGCCCTTGTCGAAGATCTGCTTGAGCGACCACCAGACGCTCTGGATGTACGACGGGTCCATGGTGCGGTAGGCCTGGGACGTGTCGACCCAGTAGCCCATCCGCTCGGTGAGCTCCTCGAACGCGTCGACGTGGCGCAGCACCGATTCGCGGCACCTGGCGTTGAACTCGGCGATGCCGTACGCCTCGATGTCGTGTTTCGTGGTGAAGCCCAGTTCCTTCTCGACCGCGATCTCGACCGGCAGGCCGTGGCAGTCCCACCCGGCCTGGCGGGGCACGTTGTACCCCTTCATGGTCCGGTAGCGGGGGAACACGTCCTTGAACACCCGGGCCTCGATGTGGTGCGTGCCCGGCATGCCGTTAGCCGTCGGCGGACCCTCGTAGAAGGTCCACTGGGGGCGGCCCTCGCTGTTCTTCAGCGTCTGGGCGAACACGTCGTTGTCGCGCCAGAACGCGAGGATGTCGTGCTCCAGGGCGGGTAGGTCGACCTGGGCGGGCACCTCGCGGTAGCCGGTGGGCTCGGTCATGGCGATATCTCGAATCCTCCGTCGTTCGTGCACCGACGGAGGGACGAGGCGAACCCCGCGGTACCACCCTCCTTGGCCGGATGCCGTGGTCACGGCGTCCGGCCCACTTCGTTGCGTGCGGCCGGGTCTACTGGGCTCCGTCGAGGACGGTGCCGTTCTTCCGGCGGCTCGAGGGTGATCTTCGCCCGCGCTCGGCCGCCGGGCTCACACCGTCCCCGGCTCGCTCCTGACCGACGACGCGGGGTACTCGTCCCCGTCAACGCCTGCTCGCGACTACGCAGTCTACGTCGCCGGACGGGTTCGGGGCACGGGATTTCACCGCCGGTGACTACCCTCGTACGGTGACCAGTTCCCGCCTGGTCGGTGGAGGCGTGCGGTGAGGGTGAGCATCCGGGTGCGGCCGGGCGCGCCGCGAACGGCTGTGGGCGGCCGTCATGGCGATGCGCTGGTCGTCGCGGTCCAGGCCAGAGCCGTCGACGGTGCCGCCACCCGGGCCGCATTGGAAGCCCTGGCCGAGGCGCTGGGCTGCCGGAAGCGTGAGGTGACGTTGATCACCGGCGCGACCAGCAGGACGAAGTCCGTCGAGGTCCCGGCCGCGTCGGCGTCGCGGCTGGCAGACCTCATGCGCGAGGCGGATTGATGCGCGACGCCGCACGCTCTATTCTCACGGCACCTGGCTCTTCCACAGGGCGGGGTGGATCGGACGGGGGAAATGATGATGGCAGAGCGCACGGGCTCGAAGGCGAAGGTGGACACAGTGGCTGGTGACAGCAAGGTCGAGGCTGCTGAGGCGGCCGCACTGGTGGTCCGCGAGGACGAGGATCCGTGGACCGAAGAGGAGCTCACCGAGGTGCGTGAGCTGCTCGCGTCGGACGCTGTGCGCCTGCGTGCGGAGATCAACGAGGCCGAGGCCGACATCGCCGACCTGCTGCGAAGCGGCGACACCGGCGGTGAGGACCAGGCCGACACGGGCACCAAGACGTTCGAGCGCGAGCACGAGATGTCGCTGGCGGCCAACCACCGCGACATGCTCGTCCAGACCGAACGGGCGCTGGGGCGCATCGAGAACGGCACGTACGGCGTCTGCGAGAGTTGCGGCAAGCCGATCGGCAAGGCGCGGTTGCAGGCGTTTCCGCGTGCCACACTGTGCATGACATGCAAGCAGCGCCAGGAGCGTCGTTGACGCACGACGGCACGGACTCACGGTCCGCTCGGGCCGGGGTCCTGCTCGTCGTCGCGGTGGCCGTGCTCGCCCTCGATCAGGCCACCAAGATCCTGGCGGTCGCCCAGCTGGATCCCGGGCGCGCCGTGCCGGTTCTCGGTGACGTGTTGCAGCTGCGGCTCATCCGCAACCCGGGGGCCGCGTTCAGCCTGGCCACGAACCTGACGCCGGCGCTGACCGCGGCGGCGACAGCGGTCGTGCTGGCCATCCTCTGGATCAGCCGGCGGGTACGCAGCCTGCCATGGGCGGTCGCGCTGGGCGGCGTCCTCGGCGGCGCGCTGGGGACCCTCAGCGACCGCATGTTCCGCATGCCCGGCCCGTTCCGCGGCCACGTCGTCGACTTCCTCGAAGTGCCCAACTGGCCGGTGTTCAACCTCGCCGACTCCGCCATCGTCGCCGGTGCCGCGGCGGTCGCGGTGCTGAGCCTGCGTGGCATCCGGCACGACGGCGCCGTCCGCGGGCAGCGGCCGGGCCCCGTCCAGGAACGGACCGGAGCCGCATGAGCGATCACCGTAGCCTCCCGGTGCCCGACGGCCTGGAGGGCGAGCGCCTCGACGCGGCGCTGGCCCGGCTGTTCGGGCTGTCCCGGAGCCGTGCTGCCGCGCTGGTCGAGGACGGTCACGTCGTCGTCGACGGCGCCGTCGCGGCGAAGTCCGCGCGGGTGCGCGGTGGCGCCTGGCTGGAAGTCGAGATGCCGGCCCCGCCGGCCCCGGTCCAAGTGGTGCCCGAGCACGTCGAGGGCATGCGCATCGTGCACGACGACGCCGACGTCGTGGTGGTGGACAAGCCCGTCGGGGTGGCCGCGCACCCCAGCCCGGGCTGGACCGGCCCGACGGTCGTCGGCGGGCTGGCCGCGGTCGGTTTCCGCATCTCCACCAGCGGCGCTGCCGAGCGGCAGGGCGTGGTGCACCGGCTCGACGTGGGCACCAGCGGGCTGATGGTGGTGGCGAAGTCCGAACGCGCCTACACCTCGCTGAAGCGCCAGTTCAAGGAGCGCACGGTCGACAAGGTCTACCACGCCCTCGTGCAGGGCCACCCGGATCCGTCGCGAGGCACCGTCGAGGCGCCCATCGACCGGCACCCGTCGCATGACTACAAGTGGGCCGTCGTGGCCGGTGGCAAGGACAGCGTCACGCACTACGAGACGCTCGAGGCGTTCCCGGCCGCCAGCCTGCTGGAGATCCACCTCGAGACCGGCCGCACGCACCAGATCCGGGTGCACATGAGCGCCTTGCGGCACCCGTGCGTGGGCGACCTGACCTACGGCGCCGACCCCACGCTGTCGGCGCGGCTGGGCCTGGCCCGGCAGTGGCTGCACGCCGTGCGGCTGGGGTTCGAGCATCCCGGAACGGGGGAGTGGGCCGAGTTCTCCTCCACCTACCCCGACGACCTCCAGCACGCCCTCGACCAGCTGCTGCCGTAGCCGGGCCGGCGGGCCGCCCCGCTGCCGGGCTGCCTCCGCGCGCCGCCGCTCCCCGTTGATCTTGGAGTAAGCGCGGAATCAATCGGGCAAAAGGGACTGCGAATCTTCCATTACTCCAAGATCAACGCGTCGGAAGGGTGGCTCGCGCGTCGTCTCGGGATGTGAGCTCGTTCGTCCGGCTCGTGGACAGGCCGGACGGGGCGCGGGTACCGTCGCCGTCATGCGCACGTATACCGCCTTTACCGAGCCGGCCCGGGCGGCCGGTCGCGTCGAGGCGTAGCGCGCATCCCACCCGAGTCGGCTCGCCCGAGGCTTCAGGCACCCGCCCTGGGGCCTCTCGTCATCTGGCCACGAGCGGCCGACTCGCCGAAGCGTACGGCTGCTCACGCACGAACCTGGGAGCACCCCGTGACCGCACCTGCGCACCGCGACTCCGACACCGACACCGACACCGGCGATGCTCCGCGCGGCCGCGACCTCGCCGTGGCGGCCCTCCGCGGGCCGCGGGTGCCGGTCGTGGCGCCGCCGGGCTCCGGCGCCGACCTCGAGTACGACGACGCCCGGACGGCAGCCGGCTCGACTCAGGAGGTCGCCCTCACGACCCCCGACGGAGCGCCCGCGGGCGTCGTGCTGCGGCTCGGCCCGCCGGTGAGCGTCGCAGGCGCCGAGCCCCTCCACGGCCGGCTGCCGCAGCGGCTTGCACCGCACGTCGTCGCCGTCGTCGTCCCCGCCACCGAACCGGCGGCCATCGCCGGGCTGCGCCGCCGCGGGGTCACCGTCGTCGCCGGCCTGGGGGACCATGCCGGGCTGGCCGGCGCGGCCGTGGCCGCCGGAGCTGACGGGCTGTGGCTGGACACGCCAGGTGCGGGTGCCGTCGGGCAGGCCCGGGAGGCGGCCGCCCGGATCGCCCCGCTGGTCCGCCCGGCCGTGCCGGAGACGCTGGCCGAGTGCCGGCAGGCCATCGACGGCGTCGACGCGGCCATCGCGACCCTGCTGGAGCACCGCGTGGCGCTGGCCGGGCGCGTGCAGCGGCTCAAGCCGGTGGGCGGGCACGCCGGCCGCGATCCACGGCGGGAGGCGGAGATCGTGGCGGCGATGGCCACCCGGGCGCCGTCGCTGCCGGCCGACCGGCTGGCCCGGATCATGGCCGCGGTGATCGAAGCCGGGCTGGAAGTCTCGGAGCGGGACGAAGCGGACGAAACGCCCGTCTGGCGGATGTGAGGCGGCTCTCCGCCGGCCGGCGCGGTGTGGCATCGACACCCTGTCAGCGACCCCGCATAAGGTGTCTCTAGTTCCCCGGTGCGTGCGGCTGGCCGCCCGGTGCGTGACTGCTTGAGGAGGCGTCTGATCGTCGTGTCGAGTGCTGCGTCCAGTCCCTCCGGTGCGGGCAACTTCGTGCACCTGCACGTGCACACCGAGTACTCCATGCTCGACGGCGCCGCCCGGCTGGACGACCTGTTCAGCGCGGCGGCCGAACAGCGCATGCCGGCAGTGGCCACCACCGACCACGGCAACGTCTTCGGCGCCTACGAGTTCTACAAGAAGGCGAACCAGTACGGCATCAAGCCGATCATCGGCACCGAGGCCTACCTGACGCCGCGCACCAGCCGATTCGACAAGACGCGGGTGCGGTGGGGCGACGGCGGCGGCGACGACGTCTCCGGCAGCGGCGCCTACACGCACATGACCATGTTCGCCGAGAACACCGGCGGCATGCACAACCTGTTCCGGCTGTCGTCGCTGGCCTCGATCGAGGGCTTCTACTTCAAGCCGCGCATGGACCGCGAGCTGCTGCAGCGCTACGCACAAGGCATCATCGCCACCACCGGCTGCCCCAGCGGCGAGGTGCAGACGTTCCTGCGGCTGGGCAAGTACGACGAGGCCATCAAGGCCGCTGCCGAGTTCCGCGACATCTTCGGCAAGGACAACTTCTTCCTCGAGCTCATGGACCACGGGCTCGACATCGAGACCCGCATCCGCGAGGACCTGCTGCGGCTGGGCAAGGACCTCAACCTGCCGCTGCTGGCCACCAACGACCTCCACTACACCCACAAGGCCGACCACGAGGCCCACGCGGTCCTGCTCTGTGTCCAGTCCGGTTCCACGCTGGCCGACCCCAAGCGGTTCAAGTTCGACGCCGAGGACTTCTACCTCAAGAGCGCGGCCGAGATGCGCGAGCGGTGGTCGGACTTCCCGGAAGCCTGCGACAACACGCTGCTCATCGCCGAGCGCTGCGAGGTCAAGTTCGTCGAGGAGGCCGGCAAGTACATGCCGCGCTTCTCGGTGCCGGAGGGTGAGGACGAGGTTTCCTGGTTCGTCAAGGAGGTCGAGCGGGGGTTGCACAAGCGCTTCCCGAACGGCATCAGCGACGAGGTCCGGCAGCGCGCCGACTACGAGACCGAGATCGTCACCGGGAAGGGCTACGCCGGCTACTACCTCGTCGTCGCGGACTTCATCAACTGGGCCAAGCGCAACGGCATCCGGGTCGGCCCGGGCCGCGGGTCCGGTGCCGGTTCCATCACGGCGTACGCGATGGGCATCACCGACCTCGACCCCATCCCGCACGGGCTGATCTTCGAGCGGTTCCTCAACCCCGAGCGGATGTCGATGCCCGACTTCGACATCGACTTCGACGAGCGCCGGCGGGGCGAGGTCATCCGGTACGTCACCGAGAAGTACGGCACCGACCACGTCGCGCAGATCGTCACGTACGGAACCATCAAGGCCAAGCAGGCCATCAAGGACGCCAGCCGCGTCCTCGGCAACCCGTTCGCGGTGGGCGAGCGCATCACCAAGGCCATGCCGCCGGCGGTCATGGGCAAGGACATCCCGCTCTCGGGCATCTTCGACCCCCAGCACAAGCGCTACGCCGAGGCCGGCGAGTTCCGCTCGCTGTACGAGTCCGACCCCGAGGTGCGACGGGTCGTCGACACCGCCAAGGGCCTGGAGAACCTGAAGCGGCAGTGGGGGGTGCACGCCGCCGGCGTCATCATGTCGTCGGAGCCGCTGCTCGACACCATCCCGATCATGAAGCGCGAGCAGGACGGCGCGATCATCACGCAGTTCGACTATCCGACCTGCGAGACGCTCGGCCTGGTCAAGATGGACTTCCTGGGCCTGCGCAACCTCACCATCCTCGACGACGCGCTCAAGAACATCGTCCGCAACGGCAAGGACCCCATCGTCCTGGAGGAGCTGGGGCTGGACGACCGCGGCGCCTACGAGCTGCTGGGCCGGGGCGACACCCTGGGCGTGTTCCAGCTCGACTCCGGGCCGCTGCGGTCGCTGCTGCGGCAGATGAAGCCGGACAACTTCGAGGACATCTCCGCGACCATCGCGCTGTACCGGCCAGGACCGATGGGCGCCAACAGCCACATCAACTACGCGCTGCGCAAGAACGGGCAGCAGCCCATCACGCCCATCCACCCGGACCTGGCCGAGGCTCTCGAACCCATCCTCGGCACCACCTACGGCCTGATCATCTATCAGGAGCAGGTGATGGCGATCGCCCAGCAGCTGGCCGGGTACACGCTCGGAAAAGCGGACCTACTGCGCCGGGCCATGGGTAAGAAGAAGCGCGAGGTCCTCGACGCGGAGTACGTGCCGTTCTCCGACGGCATGAAGGCCAACGGCTTCGGCGACGAAGCCATCAAGACGCTGTGGGACATCCTGGTCCCGTTCTCCGACTACGCCTTCAACAAGGCACACAGCGCCGCGTACGGTGTCATCGCGTACTGGACGGCCTACCTCAAGGCGCATTACCCGGCCGAGTACATGGCCGCCGTGCTCACCTCGGTCCGGGACGACAAGGACAAGACCGCGCTGTACCTGTCCGAGTGCCGTCGCATGGGCATCAAGGTGCTGCCGCCCGACGTCAACGAGTCCGCCGGCGACTTCACCCCGGTCGGTACCGACATCCGCTTCGGCCTCACCGCCATCCGCAACGTCGGCGCCAACGTCGTCGACGGCATCGTGGCGGCCCGGCAGGAGAAGGGCCGTTTCGAGACCTTCCCCGATTTCATGGACAAGGTGCCGGTCAACGTCTGCAACAAGCGGGTCGTCGAGTCCCTGGTCCGCGGCGGCGCGTTCGACTCGATGGGGTACGCGCGCCGAGCCCTGGCCGCCGTCGTCGACGACGCCGTCGACACCGTCATCTCGCTCAAGCGCAACGAGGCGGTCGGCCAGTTCGACCTGTTCGGTGGTGCCGGTGAGGACGCCGCCGGCTTCGAGGTCGCGGTGCCGGAGCTGACGGAGTGGGACAAGAAGCAGAAGCTCGCCTACGAACGCGAGATGCTCGGCCTCTACGTCTCCGACCACCCCCTGCTCGGCCTGGAACACATCATCGCCAACGCCTCGGACCGGCCGATCTCCACGCTGGCCGACGAGGACGAGGTGCCCAACGGCACCACCATCAGCGTCGGCGGGCTCATCACGTCGCTGCAGCGCAAGGTCAGCAAGCGCGGCGACACCTGGGCCATCGTCACCCTCGAGGACCTCGAGGGCTCCATCGACGCGATGTTCTTCCCCGCCACCTACCAGCTGTACGCGCTGCAGCTGGCCGAGGACGAGATCGTCGTGGTGAAAGGCCGCCTCGACCGCCGCGAGGAATCGCCACAGCTGATCGCCAGCGAGCTGTCCATCCCGGACCTCGCCGAGGCGTCGTCCGGCCCCATCGTGGTGACGCTGCCGTCCAGCCGTTGTACGCCACCGGTCGTCGAACGGCTCAAGGACGTGCTGGCCACCCACCCCGGCGTCACCGAGGTGCGGCTGAGCGTGACCTCGTCGAAGAGCACCATGATCATGAAGCTACCCGACGGGCTGCGGGTCACCCCGTCGACGGCACTGATGGGCGACCTCAAGGCGCTGCTGGGCCCGACGTGTCTGGCGTCGTAGTGCGCCGTGCGGAGCGGCTCGGGCACGTCGCCCCGGGGCCACGACGAGTGGCCACCGAGATCGCCGGGGTCTGCGTCGTCGCCGGGCTCGCCTTGGGCGTGCTGTGGTGGCTGCTGGCGCCGGAGGTCACCGGCGTCGTCGTCGACGGCGCGTTGGCCGTGGATGCGGCCGAGGGACAGAAGCTGTTCGGCCGCGACGCCGTGTTCTCGTTGCTGACCGCCGGTTTCGGCCTCGTCCTGGCGGTCGTGTTCGGCGTGCGGCACTGGCGGCGCCCGGTGACAGTGCTGGTCGCGCTGGCGCTCGGCGGTGTCGCCGGGTCCTACCTGGCCACCCTGATCGGCGGCGTGCTCGGGCCGAGCGATGATGTGTCCGGGCTGGAGAACAGTACCGAGCACGCGTTCGCGCTGCGCATGGAGTCGCCGGCCGGGTTGCTCGTGTGGTCCACGGTGGCCACGGTCGTCCTGGCGGTGATCGCGCTGTTCCGAGAGGACCGCGCGCCGTGGGCGGTGCCCGGCGACCCGACCGGCCGGTGAACGCCCACGCGGGTCCTGCCGGCGCCGGCAGGTGTGCTGTCGGCGCCGGATGGGCGGAACGGCCCACAGGCGTCAGCTCGTGCGGGCGATCGTGGCCGTCTTGGCCGAGGTGAGACGGATCAGGTCAGCCGGCGTGATCTCGACGTCCAAGCCCCGCCGGCCCGCCGAGACGTACACCGTCGGGAAGGTGTAGACCGACTCGTCGACGATGGTCGGCAGCTTGCGGCGTTGGCCGAACGGGCTGATCCCGCCGACGACGTATCCGGTGGCGCGTTCGGCCTGCGAGGTCGCGGCCATGACCGCCTTCTTGCCCGACGCGGCGCGGGCCAGCGACTTCAGGTCCAGCGAGCCGGACACCGGAACGACGGCGACGACGAGCTCGTCGTCCACTTCAGCCAGCAGCGTCTTGAAGACGCGGGCCGGCGTGACCCCCAGTGCACGGGCGGCTTCCAGGCCGAACGACGGCGCCGAGGCGTCATGGTGGTACGGGTGCACGGTGAACGGGACACCCGCCCGCTCCAGCACCACAGTGGCAGGAGTCCCCGTCCGTTGGCGCATTGTTGTCCCCATTAGGGCAATCTAGCCCCAACCCTGGTCTTTCGTCATCGCACGCGCCGCAGGAACGATCACCGGACGCCCCCGAGACTCTGTTTCACCATCGTACCCGCAGGTCCGCACGGCCAGTCCGGTGGCCGCCGGGGGGACGCGGCAGCTCCTGTCGCCCGGCCGAGTGCTGTGAAAAGAATTCTCATAGATCTGATGCCTGGCACGGGATCAAGCCGAAAGATGCAGCAATCGAGCCAACTCAGGTCTTTACAACGGGTCGTAGGTCCGACCATCATCGGCTCCATCGATCAGCAGCGGAGGCGGGCGCCATGACCGAGCACCATCGAAGCCGGGCTTCACCGGACGGTTGATCCCGAGTCATCCAGGCCGCACCATCGACCGCTCCGCTCCGCGCCGGGCCCGCAGCACGAAGGAGTGCCGTGAACACCCAGCTTCTGCAGATCCACGGTGTCAGCAAACAGTTCCCCGGCGTGCGTGCGCTCTCGGACGTCAGCTTCACCCTGGCGGCCGGTGAGGTGCACGCGCTGGTCGGGCAGAACGGTGCCGGCAAGTCCACCCTCATGAAGATCCTGGCCGGCATCCAGTCCCCGGACGCGGGAACGGTCGCCGTCGACGGCCGCACGGTCAGCATCGACGGCCCGCGGGCGGCCCAGGCGCTGGGCATCAGCATCATCCACCAGGAACTGTCGCTGATGCCCGACCTCACGATCGCCGAGAACATCTTCATCGGCCGGGAGCGGCGCCGCGGGCTCGGGCTGTTCATCGACGACGCGGACCTCAACGAGCGTGCCCGCGAGCTCTTCGACCAGCTGGGTGTCGCGCTGGACCCGCGGGCGAAAGTCGGCTCGCTGGTGGTGGCGCAGCAGCAGGTGGTCGAGATCGTGAAGGCGCTGTCCTTCGACGCGCGCATCCTCATCATGGACGAGCCGACCGCGGCGTTGACGGTGACGGAAGCCGAAGCCCTGTTCGGTCTCATCCACCGGCTCAAGAGCGGCGGCACCGGCATCGTGTACATCTCGCACCGCCTCGAGGAGCTCGCGGCGGTGGCCGACCGCATCACCGTCCTGCGCGACGGAGCGTGCGTCGGGACCATGGACGCCGACGGCGCAGACCTGCGTCAGGTCATCACGATGATGGTGGGGCACCAGGTGGAAGGCGAGATCCGGCCGCAACCGCGGCCCGCCGACCCGACTGTCGTCCTGGAGGTCCGCGGCCTGTCCACGAAGGCGCGGCTGAAGGACGTCAGCTTCGAGCTACGCCGGGGCGAGATCCTCGGCCTCGCCGGTCTCATGGGCGCGGGCCGGACCGAGGTCGCCCGGGCGATCATCGGTGCGGACCGGACCACCGCCGGGGAGGTCCTGCTGCACGGCCGGCCGGTAACCATCCGCCGGCCCGCCGACGCCGCGCGCCTCGGCCTCGGCTACCTGTCCGAGGACCGCAAACGGTTCGGCCTGATGCTGGACCAGGACGTCGGCTTCAACATCATGGTGTCGTCGCTGCCGCGCTACCTCGGCGGGCCGGGGCTGGTCCGCGACGACCAGCTGCGCCGCACCGCGGGCCAGCACGTGGAGTCGCTGCGGATCAAGACGCCGTCACTGCGGCAGCGCACCAAGAACCTCTCCGGCGGCAATCAGCAGAAGATCGTCATCGCCCGGTGGCTGGCGCGCGACTGCGACATCCTCATCGTCGACGAGCCGACCCGTGGCATCGACGTGGGAGCGCGGGAGGAGATCTACGCCGTGCTGCGCGGGCTGGCGGCGGAGGGCCGCTCCATCATCGTGATCTCCTCCGACCTGCCCGAGGTGCTGCGCCTCGCCGACCGCATCGCCGTCATGTGCGAAGGACGGCTGACCGCCGTCCTGGACAACCGCGACGCCGACCAGGAGACCGTCATGGCCTACGCCACCCAGCTGGGAGCACGCGGAGATGAGGCAGCATGAGTGACGCCGACACCACCCGGTCCAGCACCGACACGCTCACCGCGCCGGAGCACACCCGGACGAGGTCCCGCGGGTTCGTGGGCCGCCAGCTGCAGCAACTGCTGGCCCTAGCCAGCCTCATCGCGCTGGTGCTGTTCTTCTCCGTCGCCGACGGCAACTTCCTGACCTGGTCGAACATCACCGGGATCCTGCTGTCGACGGCGGTCATCGGCATCCTGGCGCTGGGCACGACGTTCGTCATCGTCAGCGGCGGCATCGACCTGTCGCTGGGCACCGGGATGACGTTGTGCGCGGTGATGGCGGGCGTCTTCCTCACCACCCTGGGCTGGCCGCTGGCGCTGGGCGTGCTCGGCGGGATCCTCACCGGGGCCGTGCTGGGGTTCATCAACGGCTTCAACGTCGCCGTGCTGAGGATTCCGCCGTTCATCGTCACCCTGGCGATGATGCTGATCGCGCAGGGGCTGGCCCTCGTGATCTCGGGGACCGCGCCCATCTACTTCACCGACGTCCCGGGCTTCACCGACATCTCCCGCGGCGAGATCATTCCCGGCGTCGACCTGCCGAACGCCGTCGTCATCCTGTTCCTGCTGACGGCGGTCGGCGCGGTCATCCTGCGCAAGTCGCTGCTGGGCCGCTACGCGTTCGCCATCGGCAGCAACGAGGAGGCCGCCGAGATCTCCGGCGTCGACGTGCGCCGCTGGAAGATCCTCATCTACGTGCTCTCCGGGGTGTTCATGGGCATCGCGGGCGTGGTGCTGGCCGCCCGGCTGAACTCCGCGCAACCGTCGCTGGGCGTCGGCTACGAGCTGCAGGCCATCGCCGCGGTCGTCATCGGCGGCACCTCGCTGCAGGGTGGCAAGGGGAGCGTCGTCGGGACCCTGATCGGGGCGCTGATCGTGGGAACCGTCACCAACGGGCTGCGCATCATGTCCATCCCGCAGGAGTGGCAGACCGTGATCATCGGCCTGGTCATCCTGGTCGCCGTCTACACCGACAACCTGCGTCGCGGCAGAGAGGGCCCGATGACGAGATGACGGTACGAGCGGACCGCGCCCGTGGCCGGGAGTTCGAACGACACACGCGCCGAACAACAGGAGGAGCACGGACCATGAGGAAGCACGCGAGGGGTCTCGGTGTCGCGGCGGCGGCCATGCTGCTGCTGGCGGCCTGTGGTGACGACGGAGGAACGTCCGGTGACGGCGACGGTGGTGGCGACCGTCCGCAGATCGCGCTGGTGTCGAAGGGTTTCCAGCACCAGTTCTGGCAGGCCGTCCGCCAGGGCGCCGAGCAGGCCGGCGAGGAGTTCGACGTGGAGGTCACGTTCGAGGGCCCGGACTCGGAGTCGGAGGTGGCGCAGCAGATCGACATGCTGCAGTCCGCCATCGACCGCGGGCCCGACGCGCTCGGGTTCGCCGCGCTGGACAGCCAGGCGGCCACGCCGCTGATGGAGGACGCGGCCAGCCGCGAGATCCCGGTCATCGCGTTCGACTCCGGCGTCGACAGCGACGTCCCGCTCACCACCGCCGCCACCGACAACCGGGCGGCCGCCGCGCTGGCGGCGGAGAAGATGGTCGAGCTGATCGGCGGCGAGGGCGAGGTCGCCCTGGTGGTCCACGACCAGACCAGCGTCACCGGCGTCGAGCGGCGCGATGGGTTCGTCGAGTACATCGAGGAGAACGCCCCGGGGGTGGAGATCGTCGACATCCAGTACGGCGGCGGCGATCACCTCGAGTCGACCAACCTGGCCACCGCCATCATCCAGGGGAACCCGAACCTGGCCGGCATCTACGGCGCCAACGAGGGCTCGGCCATCGGCGTGGTCAACGCCGTGAACGAACTGGGCATGGCGGGCGAGCTCGTCATCGTGGGCTTCGACTCCGGCCAGGCCCAGATCGACGCGATTCGCAACGGCGTCATGGCCGGCGCCATCACCCAGAACCCGATCGCGATCGGGTACGAGACGGTCAAGGCGGCGGTGCAGGCGCTGGACGGCGAGGAGCTCCCGGAGACCATCGACACCGGCTTCCTCTGGTACGACGCCACCAACATCGACGACGAGGAGATCCAGGCGGTGCTCTACGAGTAACTCGAAGTGGTGGCACTACGCTGCCTGATGCCACCGCGACGTGAAGGGACGCACCCATGCCGTTGTTCGACAAGCCGCTCGCCGAACTGCGTGACTACCGGCCCGAGCGACAGGAAGAGCCCGACTTCGACGAGTTCTGGTCACGGACGCTCGCCGAGGCCGCGCAGTACCCGCTGAACCCGGCGTTCGAGCCGTACGACGCCGCGCTGAGGCTGGTCGACGTCTACGACGTGCGGTACTCCGGCTGGGGCGGGCACCGGATCGCCGGCTGGTTCATCGCGCCCGCCGGAGGCACCGAGCCGCTGCCGACCGTCGTCCACTACATCGGCTACGGCGGTGGCCGCGGCTTCCCGCACGACTGGCTGACCACGGCCGCGGCAGGGTTCGCCACCTTCGTCATGGACACCCGCGGCCAGGGCTCGGCCGGGTCGCCGGGTGACACCCCGGACCCCGTCGGCGGTGACAACCCGCAGACCCCCGGGTTCATGACCCGCGGCGTGCTGAACCCGGACGACTACTACTACCGGCGGGTGTTCACCGACGCCGTCCGGGCGGTCGACGCGGTGGCGTCGCACCCGCTGGTCGACGAGTCGCGCATCGTCATCGGCGGCGGCAGCCAGGGCGGCGGCATCGCAACGGCCGTGGCCGGGCTGCGCTCCGGGCTGGCCGGCGCGATGATCGACGTGCCGTTCCTGACCGGCTTCCGCCGCGCCACCGAGATCGTCGACACCATGCCATACGGCGAGATCACCCGGTACCTGTCCATCCACCGCGACCACGAGGAGCAGGTGTTCCGGACGCTGACGTACTTCGACGGGCCGAACTTCGCGGCCCGCGGGTCCGCGCCCGCGCTCTACAGCGTCGCCCTGATGGACACCACCTGCCCGCCGTCGACGGTGTTCGCCTCGTACAACCATTACGCCGGCCCGAAGGAGATCCGGGTGTGGCCGTACAACAAGCACGAGGGCGGCCAGACCTTCCAGACGGACGAGCAGTTGCGCTGGCTGCGTGACGTGCTGAAGGCCGGCTGAACCGGCACCGTCCGGTGATCATGTTCCCGTGCGGGCGATGGGCGACCGCGAGGGAACATGATCACGGGGTCGGCTGCTCGGAAACCGGTTCATGACCGGATCCGGTCAAGGTGACCTAGCTCAGGCCGCTCACCCTTGACCGGTATCGTCACGCGGCGTTGACTGTGAAGTACGGGCCGGAAACCGGTTACCGGGACTGCTCGGCGCACCCCCGGCCCGACGCGGTGCGCCGGGTACCGACGAGCCGAGGGAGACCGACGTGATCACGCGCAGAGCGGTGCCGGTCGGAGCTGGAGTCCTGGTCATTGCCGGCGCCCTCGGTGCGGCGGCCGCCGAACCCACGCCCGCGCCGACCGGGGCGCCGGCGACCGCGCCCGTCGGCGACTACGAGCCCACCGTCGAGTCGCTGTCCCGGCACGAGACGCCCGAGTGGTTCACCGACGCCAAGCTCGGCATCTTCATCCACTGGGGGCCGTACTCGGTGCCCGCCTATGCCCCGCCCGGCGGTGGCGCGCGGCCGGGCTCGGACGTCTACGCCGAGTGGTACTGGTACGAGATGAACCAGCCGGGGAGCCCGACCCACCAGCACCACGCGGAGACCTACGGCGAGGACGTGCCCTACGACGCGTTCGTTGAGCAGTGGAACCCCGTTCGCTTCGACCCCGAGCAGTGGCTGGACCTGTTCGCCGACGCCGGCGCGGAGTACTTCGTGCTGGTGTCCAAGCACCACGACGGCGTGGCCCTGTGGGACAGCGACACGACCGACCGTGACACGGTCGCGATGGGGCCGCGGCGTGACCTCGTCGCGGACCTGTTCGAGGCGGCCGACGACCGCTCGATGCGAACCGGCCTGTACTACTCGCTGGCCGAGTGGTACCACCCCGCCGGCGGCTGGGATCCGCCGCGCGGCCACAGCCTGGAGGAGGGGCCGGTCAACCCGTACACGGGCGACCCGGTGCCGTACACCGGCTACGTGCCGGTGTCCGACGACGTGCTGGACCACCAGTACCCGCAGATGCTCGAACTCGTCGACCGGTTCGACCCGGACATCATCTGGTGCGACATCGGGCCGCACGTGCCGCACAACAGCAACGAGTTCATGGCCTTCTACTACAACCAGGCGAAGAACCGGCCGCAGCCCAAGGACGTCGCCGTCAACGACCGCTGCGGCAACGACGTGCACGACTTCGTCACGCGCGAGTACCGCAACCAGCCGGCCATCGATCCGAACCCGTGGGAGGCCACCCGCGGCCTCGGCCGCTCGTTTGGTTACAACGCCGAGGAGGGGCCGGAGGTCTACCTGAGCGCCGACCAGCTGATCGACAGCTTCGTCGACACGGTGAGCAAGAACGGGAACCTGCTGCTGAACATCGGGCCGATGGCCGACGGCTCGATCCCGGACATCCAGGCCGACCGGGTGCGGGCGCTGGGCGCCTGGCTCGACGTGAACGGCGAGGCGATCCGCGGTGCCACCTACTGGACCCGCGCCGACGACGCGCACAGCAACGTGCCGGTGCGCTACACGGTCAACGACGGCGTGCTCTACGCGACCGCCCTGCAGTGGCCGGGCGAGGAGCTGGTCCTGTCCGGCGAGGTGCCGCTGGCGGCCGGCAGCACCATCACGCTGCTCGGTTCCGGCGGGGAGCCGCTGCCGTGGCGGCGCGACGGCCGTCAGGTCACGGTCACGATGCCCGCTGCCGGCGCCGCGGCGACGACCAGTGAGCACGCCTACACCTTCGAGATCAGCACGCCCGGGCTCACCGACGTGCGCGACGTCGTTCGCACCTCGCTCGACGTCCCGGACAGCGCCGAGCCCGGCGAGTCGTTCGTCGCCACCGCCACCGTGACCAACCCGGGCGACCGGCACTCCGCGAGCGTGCGCGTCGAGCTGGGGGTCCCGGCGGGGTGGTCGGTGGCGCCGCGGCGCGACGTGCTCGGCCCGATGGCGCCCGACGAGTCGGCCACGGCCGAGTTCGTGGTGACGCCGCCCGCCGGGACCGCGACCGACCAGTACCAGCTCACCGTCGTGACGTCGGCCGCCCACGTGGGTCAGGTCACCGGTGCCCCGGTGGTCGTCGGCTTCGAGAGCGCCGTGGACGTCGTCGCTCCGGCAAAGCTGAGTCCGGGCGTGATGGCGGTCGAGGGTGCGGAGTACTACGTCGACCGTGACGTGACGCTGCGCTCGCTGCCGGCCGAACTGCGCGGCGCCACGATGATCCGCGGCGCCAACGACGACAAGCGGCTGACCGATCCGGAGTACCTCGTCGTCGACGCGCGCCGCGACCTCGACCTCTACGTGGCGCTGGACCCGCGAGGCGCACCGGAGAACGGCGGCTGGTGGCCGGCCTGGCTCGAGGAGCTCGGCTTCCGCCCGACCGGCGAGGAGATCGCCAGCGCCGGCGACGACGCCCAGCCGGCGCTCAGGCTGTTCAAGCTGGAACGGCCGGTGGCGGCGGGCGAGCGGATCGTCCTCGGTGGCAACGGCGCGACGACGGGTAGCTCTGGTACGTACGTCACCTTCGCCGTGCCGCGTTGAGCCAGGGCTACACTGGGCCCGTCCACACAATGGCGTTGTGCAGAGCACACCACGGGATGGGTCGTGGAACGGAACACCTCATCGTCGCTCCGGCGCGGGCTCGCGCTGCTCGACGCCGTCAGGGCCGCGACGCCGGCCGGTGGTGCGACGCTGAGTGAGCTGGCCCTGGCCGTCGGCGTGCACAAGAGCTCCGCGCTGCGGCTGCTCCAGCCGATGACGGAGACCGGGCTGGTCCGGGTGGGCCACGGCCGCTACGTGCTCGGTCCCCGTACGGCCCAGCTGGGGCGGGTGTACCTCGACTCCGTCGACCTGCGTGCGCTGGCCCAGCCGGCGCTGCGTCGCCTGGTCGAGCGGTCGGGGGAGTCGGTGCACCTCGTCCTGCCCGACCTGCCGCACATGGTCTACATCGACAAGATCGACGGGCCGGGGCGGGTGCGCATGAACTCGTCCATCGGGTCCCGGCAGCCGTGCCACTCCACCGGGGTCGGGCGCGCCTATCTCGCCTTCGCCGGCAGCGACGCGGTGGAGCGGGTCATCGCGCTCGGGCTGACCGCCCGGACCACCCGCACCGTCACCGATCCGGACGAGTTCCGCGCGCTGCTCGCCGCCGTCCGGGAGCGCGGCTACGCCGTCGACGACGTCGAGAACGAGGACGACATCCGCTGCGTCGCCGCCCCGGTGTTCGACCACGCGGGCACGGTGACGGCGGCGCTGTCGGTCTCCGGGCTGGCCACCCGGGTCACGCCGGAGCGGGTCGGCCCACTCGGCGAGCTGGTCGCGGCTGCCGGCCACGAGGTCTCCGCCCTGCTCGGCGCCCCGCCGCCCGAATCTCCGCACGCCGGCACCGTTTCGCCGTCCGCACGGACAACACCGTCCGCACCGTCCAGAGAGGACACTCCATGAGCGTCGACCGCATCGCCCCGAGCGCCCAGCTACGAGACACCGGGGTCATGGCGATCCTGCGCGCCCGTTCGGCCGACCGCTTCGCCGACATCAGCCGCACTCTGGTCGCCGCCGGCATCACCTGCCTGGAGATCACCCTCACCTCGCCCGGTGCGCTGGAGGCGATTCGTGCCATCCGCCAGGAGCTGCCCGGCAGCGTCGATGTCGGCGCCGGGACGGTGACCGACGCGGAGCAGGCGCGGGCCGTCGTCGAGGCCGGCACGGGTTTCGTGGTCTCGCCGTCGGTGGAGCCGGACGTGGTGGCCGTCGCCCGCGAGGCCGGCATCCCGGCGTACCCGGGCGCGTTCACGCCGACGGAGGTGCTGGCGGCGTGGCGGGCCGGCGCGAGCGTCGTGAAGCTGTTCCCGGGCTCGGCGGTGGGGCCGTCGTACATCAGGGCGCTGAACGGGCCGTTCCCGGACATCGAGATCATGCCGACCGGCGGCGTCAGCCTCGACAACATCGGCGACTGGATCCGGGCCGGCGCGGCCGGTGTGGGCCTGGGCGGCCCGCTGCTGGGCGACGCCGCCGACGGTGGGGACCTCGGCGCCCTGGCCGAGCGGGCCGCGAAGGCCCTGGCCGCCGTCCGCGCCGCGAAGGGCGACGCCGCGTGAGCGGCGGGCTGGTCACGCTCGGCGAGGCGATGGCCCTGATGGCCGCCGCCGAGGTGGGCGGCTGGTCGCACCACCGCGACCTCAAGCTGTCCGTGGCCGGGGCGGAGCTGAACGTCGCCGTCGGTGCGCGCCGGCTCGGCGCCGCGGCCACCTGGATCAGCCGGGTCGGCGCCGACGGGTTCGGTGAGCTGATGCTGCGTGAGCTGCGCGCGGAGGGTGTCACCGCCGTCGCGGCGGTCGACGACACCCGGCCGACGGGCCTCATGGTGAAGGAGCGGCCGACGAGCCAGCGCACCCATGTCCGGTACTACCGGGCCGGTAGCGCGGCCTCGGCCATGACGGCGTTCGACGTGCCGGTGGACGTGGTCGCGCAGGCCTCGGTCCTGCACGTCACCGGCATCACGCCCGCGCTCGGACCGGGTCCGGCCTCGGCCGTCCAACTGGCCATCGACACCGCCCGCCGGCACGGCACCACCGTGTCGCTGGACGTCAACTACCGCTCCGCGCTGTGGAGCCGCGCCGACGCCGGTGCCGCACTCGAGCCGCTGGTCCGCAAGGCCGACGTGGTCTTCGCCGGCCCGGAGGAGGCGGCGCTGATCGTGCCGGACGGCGAGCCGGAGCAGCTGGCCCGGGCGCTGTCCGACCTGGGGCCGAAGCAGGTCGTCATCAAGCTCGGCGGTGACGGCGCGGTGTCCCTGGTCGACGGTGTCGCGCGCGTGACGCAGGCGGTGCCGGTGACGGTGGTCGACACCGTCGGCGCCGGGGACGCGTTCGTGGCCGGTTACCTAGCCGAGCTCATGGACGGCGCCGAGGCCGGTCAGCGACTTTCGACGGCGGCCGCCGCGGGGGCGCTGGCCTGCACCGTCCTCGGCGACTGGGAAGGCCTGCCTACCCGAGCCGATCTCGCGGCCCTCGGCGACACGGAGTCCGTCCAGCGCTGAGCCAGCCCACCTCCCCCATGATCATCAAGACTTGACCCGGTCATAGCCGGGTGAAGTCTGGATGATCAAGGGGGAGTCCTCGCGCAGACCGATCCGGGCGTGCAGGCGCCGCAGGGGGTCCGGCGCCCACCAGTTGGCCCGGCCGGCCAGCCGCATCAGGGCCGGCATCAGGACGCCCCGGATCACGGTCGCGTCGACCAGTACCGCCAGCGCCATGCCGATGCCTAGCTGCTGCAGGAACACGATGTCGCTGCTGGCGTACACGGCGAACGAGGCGGCCAGGATGACGGCGGCGGCGGTCACCAGCGGCGCGGACCGGGCGATGCCGCGCGGCACCGAGCCGATGACGTCGCCGGTGCGGTCGTAGTCCTCCTTGATCCGGGCCAGCAGGAACACCTCGTAATCCATCGACAGGCCGTAGGCGATGCAGAACATCAGCAGCGGAATGCTCGGTTCGATCACCCCGGTGGGCGTGAAGCCGAGCACGCCGGCCAGCCCGCCGTTCTGGAAGCCCCACACCAGCACCCCGAACATCACCGACAGGCTCAGCAGGTTGAGCACCGACGCTTTCAGCGGCGCCACCACCGAGCCGGTCATGAGGAACAGCACCACGAATGTGACGCCCAGGATCAGCGCCGCCACCAGCGGCAGCCGCTCGACGACGCCGTCGCGGTAGTCGGTGAGCTCGGCCGGGTAGCCGCCGACGAGCACGTCGAACGGCGCCGCCAGCTCGCGCACGTCGGCGACCAGCCCGGTCGGGTCATCGGCCAGCCGTTCGCCGGTGGGGACGACGGCGAACCACGCGCCGGTGCCGTCGGCGTAGCGGGCGGGGTCGGCGGCAGCCGCCACCCGTGCGCCGTCGGCGAACGAACCGGCCGCGGAGTCCACGCGGTGGACGCCGTCGAGCGATGACAGCGCGGCCGCGTACGGGGCGATGTCGCCGTCGTCGGCGGCCGGCGCCACCACCTGCACGGCGTCGGCGTCCTCCGTCGTGAAGTCCGCCCGGATGGTGTCGTACATGTCCCGGACCGGCTGGCCGGCCGGGAGGACGCGGTCGTCGGGGGAGCCGAACTCGACGCCGGCGGCCGGTGCGCCCAGGCCGAGCAGCACCACGAGCGCCGCGCCGCCGCTGACCAGGGGCCGGCGCATCACCGTCGTCGACAGCCGATGCCAGAACCCTTCTTCACGCCCGGAGCCGGTGGCGCCGCGCCGCGCGGCCCGGTGTCCCAGCAGCGTGAGCGCGGCCGGCAGGACCACCGTCGCCCCGAACACGGCCGTCAGGACCACGGCGATGCCGGCGTACGCGAACGACGACAGGAACGGGAACGGGAAGACGAACAGCACCGCCAGCGACGCCGCCACCGTGGCCCCGCTGAACAGGACCGTGCGGCCGGCACCGGTCACCGCGGCGCGCACGGCGTCCGGCACCGGTAGGCCGCGAGCCAGCTCCTCGCGGAACCGGTAGGTGACGAACAGGCCGTAGTCGACGCCCAGCCCGATGCCCATGACCAGCGCGATGTTGGACGCGAACGTGGAGACCTCGGTGAACACGGTGACGACGCGCAGGATGGCCAGCGTCCCGACGACGGAGAACAACCCGACCCCGAGCGTCACCAGGGCCGGACCGAGCCGCCGGTACACCAGCCACAGCAGCGCCCCGACCAGCGGCAGGATGATGAGCTCGGCTCGCAGGAAGTCGGTGCGGGCCTGTTCGGCCACGACGCGGAAGACCTCGTCACCACCGCCGATCTCGACATCGATGGGGCCGCCGGGGTCGCCGAAGGACTCCTCGATGCCGGGCAGGACGTCGCCGCGCACGTGGTCGGCGTCGCCGGGCACCCAGGCCAGCACCAGGGCGTGGCGGCCGTCCTCGCTGCGCAGCGTGTCGGTGGCATCGCTCCAGTAGGACCATGCGTCGCCGACACCCGGGTGGGCGGCCAGTTCGTCGGTCAGCGCGGCGCCGGCGGCCGCGACGGCAGCGTCGTCGACGGTGCCGTCCTCGGCGGTGACCAGCAGCGCGACGTTGGAGGTGCTGGTGTCGAACTGTTCGGCCAGGGCGTCGCGGGCCTGCAGGGACTCCGAGCCGGGAGCTTCGTAGCGGTTCAGCGCGAGGGCATCGACGACGGACGCGGCCAGAACCCCCGCGAGCAGGAACAGCAGGACGGATCCGGCCAGGACGCGGCGCGGTGCGCGGGTGACGTAACGGCCGAGCATGATCGGCGGCTCCCTCTGGTAGCGTCGGCGAAAAGGCGAGTTGTGACTCGCGTTTTGAGAATACGAGTCATCGCTCGTGTTTGTCCAACGAGTGGGCGGACGCGTCGGCTCGGGCACCTCACGGCGGTGCCGGACGTTGGCGATCAGCGGGAGAAGGGACGGCTGGGTGACGAAACGGCAGGCTCGCGGCGAGCGGCGAATCGAGCAGATCGTGGCCGCCGCGGCGGAGGTGTTCGCCGCGGCCGGCTACGAGGCCGCCACCACCAACGCGATCGCGGCGCAGGCCGGCATCTCGCCGGGCTCGCTGTACCAGTTCTTCGCCAACAAGGACCAGATCGCCCGGGCACTGGCCGAGCGGTACGTCGACGAGCTGGGTGCCGCGCAGGCGGCTGCGTTCGAGACGATCGATCTGGCCCAGGCCCCGCTGGCGGGCATGATCGAGGCGGTGATCGGCCCGCTGGTGGAGTTCAACCTCGCGAACCGGGGCTTCAAGGCGCTGTTCGCACGCGCCGACATGCCGCCGACGCTGACCGAGGCGGTCGCGCCGTTGCACGCCGCGCTGCTCGGCCGGGTGGTGGCCCTGCTGTCTCTGCGCGCGCCCGAGCTACCGGCGGCCGTCGTCGAACGCGCCGCCGTCGTGTCGATCCAGATCGTGCGTGCCATGATGCCGCTGATCGTGGCCGCTGAGGACACCGAACGCGACGCCCTGGTGGGGGAGCTGCGAGCGGCGTTGCACGGCTACCTCGCGCCGATGCTGGGCGACACCACCGGTGGGCCCGGATGAGCCGGCGGCCACGGATGTCGCCGCGGCGGTGGATCGCGCTGGCCGCGGCGGCCGCCGTCGTCGGGCTGGCCGTCCCGACCGTGTGGGCCTACGCCTCCAGCGCCGGGCGCATCCTGTCCGACCCGTCGTCGGCGCCGTCCACCGACGTCACCATGGTCATGGGCGCCGGCGTGCGCGCCGACGGCCGTCCCACCCGGCTGCTGGCCGGCCGGCTGGACGTCGCGGCGGACCTGTTCCACCTCGGCCGCACCCGCACGCTGCTGGTCAGCGGCGGTACCGCCCCCGGCGGGTACGACGAGCCGGCCGCGATGCGCCGTTACCTCGTCCAGGCCGGAGTGCCGGACGAGTCGATCATCGAGGACCCGCTCGGCGTCGACAGCTGGGCGTCGTGCCGCCGGGCTCGCGACGAGTTCGAGCTGGACCGGCTGCTGGTCGTCAGCCAGCGCTTCCACCTGCCCAGGACGGTGGCGCTGTGCCGGTCGGCCGGCATCGACGCGGTGGGCGTGGCGCACGACTCCAAGGAGTCGAACCCGCCCGGGACGCGGCAGGGCTACCTGCGCGAGGTGGCCGCGTCGGTGCCCGCGATGGCGCGCGGCCTCTTCTCCCGGTGATCGACAGGGCGCCGCTGCCCGCTGAGCGGTAGCAACCTCCTGTCGATCACGCGGCGGACTCCTGCGGCGTGTCGAGTGCGCGGCGGGTGACCGATTTCGCGATGGCGGTGACGAGCCGGCGCGGCCGCCGCGGCGTGAGGTGAGCACTCAATGCGTTGCCCAGGCCCGGCACGACATAGGCGCGGTCGCGGTCCAGCCCGCGCAGCCCGGCCCGGACGACCTCATCGGCGGTCATCATCCGCCCGCCGATGGCTGCCTGTTCGCCGACGGCGTCGAAGAACGCGGTGCGGGTCGGTCCGGGGCAGAGGGCGAGTACGCGAACGCCGCGGCCGCGATACTCCGAACGCAGCGCCAGGCTGAAGTTCAGCACGAACGCCTTGCCGGCGCTGTAGGTGGCGAAGTAGGGCGACGGCTGGAAGCCCGCGGTCGAGCCGACGTTGACGATGCCGCCGCGGCCGCGGCGCAGCATGCCAGGGGCGAGCTCACGGCACAGGTCGGCCAGGGCGACGACGTTGAGCATGAGCTGGTCGTGGTCGCGGCCGGGCTCGATCTCCTCGAACCGCCCGGAGCTGCCGAACCCGGCGCTGTTCACCAGCAGGTCGACGGTGAGGCCGCGGGCGGTGAGCTGCGCGGTCAGGTCGTGGGCGGCGCCCGGTCTGGCCAGGTCGTGTGCGACGACGTCGACGGTGACGGCGTGCCGCTCGCGCAGCGTCCGGGCGAGCGCCTCCAGCCGGTCGGCCGAACGCGCGACGAGTACGAGGTCGTGCCCGCGGGCCGCGAGCTGGGCGGCGAACTCCGATCCGATGCCGGACGAGGCGCCGGTGACGAGGGCGGTGGGGCCGGGGATGAACGGCGGCATGGTGGGTGCTCCTAGGGTGACGCGGATTTGCTGTTAACCGCAACAGAAATGTATCAGACGGGTCTCCGAGGTGGAGCGAGATGTATCGTCTGACTGTGACTTCCTCTGATGTGACGGCCGGCGCCCGGCTGCGAGCGGACGCCGAACGCAGCGTCCGGGCGATCCTCGATGCCGCCGAGCGGGTCCTCGCCGCCGATCCCGGCGCGTCGATGGAACAGATCGCGCAGGAGGCTGGGGTCGCGCGCACCACCATCCACCGCCGCTTCGCCACCCGGCAGGCACTCATCGACGCCATGGGTGCCGCGGCGGTCACGCAGCTCGCTGCCGCCATCGACGCGGGCCGGCCGGAGACCGCCCCGCCGCTGGTGGCGCTGCACGAGATCACCGCCAATGTGCTGCGCGTCAAGGTCGGGTGGCGGTTCGCGTTCGCCCAGCCGGCGTCACCGGAGTCACCGGTCGCCGTCGAGCAGGAGCGCATCGCCCGCCGCTGCGTCGACCTGTTCGGCAAGGCCCAGCAGGCCGGCGCCGTCGCCCCCGACGTCGATCTCGAGTGGGCGCGGCGGGTCTACTACGCCCTCATCGGCGAGACGCTCGCCGGCGAGGACGCGGCGGCCGATCCCGACGCCCTCGCCGCCCGGATCGTCGACACGCTCGTGCGCGGCATCGGTCCGCGCTAGTGGCGTCTTGGCATACGGGCAGTGGGTCCGGGTGGTGAGCTGCACACATACACTCGGGTGAGTGATACGCCGCATCGACCTGCGGGGGAGGCTCGCCACCGGTGAGCCCCTCGACTACCGCTCACTCGTACCACGCGCCCCGGTCGACGTCGAGGCCGCACTCGACGCCGTCCGGCCGATCTGCGCGGACGTGCGGCATCGCGGGCTCGCGGCTGTCAAGGAGCTGACGGCGCGCTTCGACGGCGTCGAGCTGGACGACGTGCGCGTCCCGCAGCAGGCCATCGACGACGCCCTGGCCGGTCTCGACCCCACCGTCCGTGCGGCGCTCGAGGAGTCCATCGTCCGGGCCCGCACGGTCCACGGCGACCAGCGGCGCGGCGACGTCACCACCACCGTCGTCCCCGGCGGCACGGTCACCGAGCGGTGGGTCCCGGTCGGGCGGGTCGGGTTGTACGTGCCTGGCGGCCTGGCCGTCTACCCCAGCAGCGTGGTCATGAATGTGGTGCCGGCGCAGGAGGCCCAGGTCGGCAGCCTGGCGGTGGCCAGCCCGCCGCAGCGCAGCGAAGGCGGGCTGCCGCACCCGACCATCCTGGCCGCGTGCGCGCTGCTCGGCGTCACCGAGGTGTACGCGGTCGGCGGCGCACAGGCGCTGGCCATGTTCGCCTACGGCCTGCGCGACGACGACGGCGCCGCCCTCTGCGAGCCGGTCGACCTGGTCACCGGGCCGGGCAATGTCTACGTCGCGGCGGCCAAGCGGCTGCTGCGCGGTGTGGTCGGCATCGACGCCGAAGCCGGCCCGACCGAGATCGCGGTGCTGGCCGACGACTCCGCCGACCCGGTGCACGTCGCCGCCGACCTGATCAGCCAGGCCGAGCACGACCCCCTGGCCGCGTCGGTGCTGGTCACCGACAGCGAGGCGCTGGCCGACGCCGTCGATGGCGAGCTGCGCACCCGGGCCGCCGCCACCAAGCACGACGAGCGCGTGCGCACCGCCCTGTCCGGTGAGCAGTCCGGGGTCGTGCTGGTCGACGACCTCGAACAGGGGCTCGCCGTCGTCGACGCCTACGCCGCGGAGCACCTGGAGATCCAGACCCGGGACGCCGCCGCGGTGGCCGCGCGGGTGCGCAACGCCGGCGCGGTGTTCGTCGGCCCGTGGTCGCCGGTCAGCCTGGGCGACTATGCGGCCGGCTCCAACCACGTGCTGCCCACCGGCGGCAGCGCGCGGCACTCGTCCGGCCTGTCGGTGCAGTCGTTCCTGCGTGGTGTGCACGTGGTCGAGTACGACCGGGCCGCGCTGGAGAACGTCGCCGGGCACGTCCGCGCCCTGGCAGATGCGGAGGACCTGCCGGCCCACGGCGACGCCATCACCGCCCGCTTCGAAGGCGACGACGACCGATGAGCGGCCTGCCCATCCGGGACGAGCTGCGCGGCGTCGAGCCGTACGGCGCCCCGCAGCTCGACGTGCCGGTGTGCCTCAACGTCAACGAGAACCCGTTCGGGCCGTCGGAGCAGCTGGTGGCCGACGCCGCCCGAGCGGTCGCCGATGCCGTCCGCGGGCTCAACCGGTACCCGGACCGCGAGGCCACGACTCTGCGGGAGCGGCTGGCCGGCTACCTCGACCGCGAGTCCGGCGTCGCCCTGCGCACCGAACAGGTGTGGGCGGCCAACGGCTCCAACGAGATCATGCTGCAGATCCTGCAGGCCTTCGGTGGCCCGGGCCGGACGGCGCTGAGCTTCGCGCCCACGTACTCCATGTACCCGGAGTACGCCCGCGACACCACCACGACCTGGGTCACCGCCCAGCGCAACAGCGACTTCTCCATCGACCCGGAGACGGCGCTGAAGGCAGTGGCCGAACACCGCCCGTCGGTGGTCCTGATCGCCTCGCCGAACAATCCCACCGGCACGGCCGTGCCGCTCGACCTCGTCACGGCCGTCCACGAGGCCAGCGACGGCGTCGTCGTCGTCGACGAGGCATACGCGGAGTTCCGCCGCGACGGCGTCCCCAGCGCGCTGTCCCTGCTGGCCGACCACCCGCGGCTCATCGTCACCCGCACCATGAGCAAGGCGTTCGCCTTCGCCGGCGCCAGAGTCGGGTACGCTGCGGCGTCGGAGCAGGTGATCGACGTGCTGCGGGTGGTTCGGCTGCCGTACCACCTGTCGGCGGTCACGCAGGCCGTCGCCGTCGTCGCGCTGGAACACGCCGCGGAGTTGCAGGCCCGGGTCGCGCAGCTGCGCGACGAGCGGGACGCATTGGCGGCCTGGCTACGCGAGATCGGCCTCGAGGTCGCCGACTCCGACGCGAACTTCGTGCTGTTCGGACGGTTCCCCGACCGGCACGCCGTCTGGCAGGGCCTGCTCGACCACGGCGTACTCATCCGTGAGACCGGGCCGGACGGCTGGCTGCGGGTGTCGGTGGGTACCCCCGAGGAGACGACGGCATTCAAGGACGCCCTGGTCAGCGTGACCAGGGAACTGAAGGAGCGCACATGAGCCGCACCGCCAAGGTCGACCGCGCGACCAGCGAGAGCAAGGTCAGCGTCGAGCTGGACCTGGACGGCTCCGGCGTGCACGACATCGCCACCACGGTGCCGTTCTACGACCACATGCTGACGGCGCTGGCGCGGCACTCGCTGATCGACCTCACCGTCCGGTCCGAGGGCGACACCCACATCGACGTGCACCACACGGTCGAGGACACCGCGATCGTGCTCGGCCAGGCGCTGCGCGAGGCGCTGGGCGACAAGGTCGGCATCGTCCGGTACGGCGAGGCCACCGTGCCGCTGGACGAAGCGCTGGCGCACGCCGTCGTCGACGTTTCCGGGCGCCCGTACTTCGTGCACTCCGGTGAGCCGACCGGCCAGGAGTACGTCCTGATAGGCGGGCACTTCACCGGGTCGCTGACCGCGCACGTGCTGGAGAGCATCGCGCACCACGCCGGGATCACCGTGCACATGCGGGTGCTGGCCGGGCGCGACCCGCACCACATCGTCGAGGCCCAGTTCAAGGCGCTGGCCCGGGCGCTGCGTACCGCCGTGGCCGTCGACCCGCGGGAGCGTGGTGTGCCGTCGACGAAGGGTGCGCTGTGACACCAAGGCGGCTACGGCAGGTCGGCGAGGAACGCCGCGAGCGTGGCCTCGTACCGCTGCGGGTCGCGGTTCCAGCTCTGCACGTGCACGGCGTCGGTGCGCAGGTACGTGACGAGGTCGGGCCGCGCCGCCGCGAAGGCGTCGGACGAGGTGACCGGTACCGTCGGGTCGCCGGAACCGTGCACCAGCAGCACCGGGACGTCGAGATCGCCGGCGCGCGCCACCTGGTCCATGGCCCAGACGTTGATGCCGGTACGAGCCCGCACGACCGACGCCGCGACGGTGGCGCCCAACGCCGGCAGGTTCCGCAGCCGCGCCTGGAAGACCAGGATGTCCGGCCAGGACAGTGCGGGGGAGTCGTACACGACACCGGCGACGTTCTCGGAGCCGACCGTGCGCAGGTAGTTGCCGACGACGGCGCCGCCCATCGAGTAGCCGACCAGGACGACGTCGCGGGCGCCGCGGCCGCGGACCTCGTCGACGGCGGCGGCGAGGTCGGCCGCCTCGGTCCAGCCCAGCCCGTACGCCCGCTGCGACGTGGCCGGAGCACCGTCGTCGTTGCGGTAGGCGATGGACAGCTGCGGGTGGCCGAGCCGGTGCAGTGCCGGGATGAGCCGGTGCGCCTCGGCGCGGGTGGCGCCGCGGCCGTGCACGTGCACGATCCAGCGGCCGGCAGGTGTGGCCGCACCGGCCGCGGCTGGTGCGGGAACGAACGTGGCGGGGTAGCGCCCCAGCGGCCCGTCGTACCCGGACTCTTCGACCGGAAGGCCGCTGACCTGGGCGTACACCGCGAGGTCGGCCGGCGCGGCGTAGGAGTCGATGCGCACCTGGGTGCCGGGCGCCGGGCGGTCGGGATAGGGCCGCAGCCCGCGGACGACGACGCCGTCGCCGTCCGCCGTCAGGTCCGCACCCGCCCGCGCGTAGCCGCCCGCCCACTGCAGGCCGGCGACCCCCGGATGGTCGGCGCCCTCACCGGTCAGCGTGACGGTGGAGCCGTCGGCGTCGAGCACCCGGATTGGGTACTCGGGCGGATCCTGGCGCACCCGCAGCAGCTCGTCGGCGAAGTACCAGCCGCCGGCACCGGTGGTAGCCAGGGTGAGCCCCGCTACCGCGGCCGAACCGACGGCCACGCGCCGCGGCCAGCGCCGCGCAACCGGCGGGACGGCACCGGAACGTTGGTCGAGGCTCATGATCGCAGTCTGACATGCCGAGGTGACAGATGAGCGCGCGTCAGGTGGTGGTGCTCGATTACGGATCGGGCAACGTGCGGTCCGCGGTGCGGGCCCTGGAGAAGGTCGGCGCCGACGTCACGCTGACCGCCGACCGGACCGCCGCGGCGGAGGCCGACGGGCTGGTCGTGCCCGGAGTCGGCGCCTTCGCCGCCTGCATGGCCGGGCTGCGGGCGGTGCACGCGCCGCAGATCGTCGGGCGGCGGCTCGCCGGCGGCCGGCCGGTGCTGGGCATCTGTGTGGGCATGCAGGTGCTGTTCGACAAGGGCGTGGAACACGGCGTGACGACGGCCGGAATCGGCGAGTGGCCGGGCACCGTCGAGCGCCTGCACGCCACCCCGCTGCCGCACATGGGGTGGAACACCGTCGACGTGCCGGCCGGTTCGGCGTTGTTCGACGGCATCGAGAACGAGCGCTTCTATTTCGTGCATTCCTACGGCGTACGACGCTGGGAGCTACCCCCACCGGAGCGGATCAAGCCCCCGGTGGTCGTCTGGTCCGAACACGACGGCGACCGTTTCGTCGCCGCCGTCGAGAACGGGCCCCTCGCGGCAACGCAGTTCCACCCGGAGAAGTCCGGTGACGGCGGACTGCGGCTGCTGGAAAACTGGGTGAGAGGGTTGTGACCGTGACCAACTGGGACTCGCAGGCCTACGACCGCGACTTCGCGTTCGTGGCCGCGTACGGTGCTGAGCTGCTGGACTGGCTGGACCCACAGCCCGGCGAGTCCATCCTCGACCTCGGCTGCGGGACCGGTGAGCTGACCGCACGGCTCATCGATGCCGGAGCCCGGGTCATCGGCATCGACGCCGACCCGGCCATGATCGAGGCGGCCCGCGAGCGGCTGGGCGACGCCGCGGAGCTGCGGGTCGCCGACGCGCACGACTTCACCGTCGACGAGCCGGTCGACGGTGTCGTGTCCAACGCCGCGCTGCACTGGATGCCGGCGCAGGTCGAGGTGCTCGGCTGCGTCTCCGACGCGTTGCGCGTCGGCGGCCGGTTCGTCGCCGAGATGGGCGCCACCGGCAACGTCGCCTCGATCACCGCCGCGGTGGACCGGGCCTGCCGTGAGGCCGGCCTGCCGGACCGGGCGTGGCCGTGGTTCTTCTCCTCGCCGGCCGAGTACGCGGCGATGCTGGAGGACGCCGGTCTGGAGATCCGTCAGCTCGACTTCTACGACCGGCCGACGAAGCTGACCGGCCCGGACGGGCTGGCGAAGTGGCTGGGGATGTTCGCCGCCCACGCCGTCGAGGGCCTCCCGCCGGAGGTCGTCCGCCGGGCCGAGGACATCGCCCGGCCCACGCTGTGGCACGACGACGCCTGGTGGGCCGACTACCGCCGCCTCCGGTTCCGGGCCGTCAAGCTCTGACCGCCGCGCGGGAAATGATCACGTTGCGTATGGGTCCTCCCGCTTCCCCATGCGTGCTTGCCTGGGGGAGCGGGAAAAGTCCTGGTGAAGGGGAGTCATGACCACGTTGGAGCTGCTGCCTGCCGTTGACGTCGCCGACGGGCAGGCGGTCCGGCTCGTCCAGGGCGAGGCCGGTACGGAGACCACGTACGGCGAGCCGCTGGCCGCCGCGCTGGCCTGGCAGGAGGCGGGCGCCCCGTGGGTGCACCTGGTCGACCTGGACGCGGCGTTCGGCCGCGGGTCGAACCGGGACCTGCTCGCCGAGGTCGTCGGCCGCCTGGACGTCGACGTCGAGCTGTCAGGTGGCATCCGCGACGACGAGTCGCTGGCCGCCGCGCTGGCGACCGGGTGCCGCCGGGTCAACCTCGGCACCGCCGCGCTGGAAGATCCCGAATGGACGGCGTCGGCGATCGCCCGCCACGGCGACCGCGTCGCCGTCGGGCTGGACGTGCGCGGCACCACGCTGGCGGCTCGCGGCTGGACCCGCGACGGCGGCGACCTGTGGGAGGTGCTGGAGCGGCTGGACCGCGACGGCTGCGCCCGGTACGTGGTCACCGACGTCACGAAGGACGGCACGCTGCGCGGACCCAACCTCGACCTGCTCCGCCAGGTCTGCGAGCGCACCGACAAGCCGGTGGTGGCCAGCGGCGGGGTGTCCGGGCTCGACGACATCGCGGCGCTGCGGTCGCTGGTGCCGCTGGGCGTCGAGGGCGCCATCGTCGGCAAGGCGCTCTACGCGGGCAACTTCACCCTGGAGGAGGCACTGAAGGTGGCCGGGGGCCCGCTGTGAGCGTGGCGGTCCGTGTCATCCCGTGCCTGGACGTCGACGCCGGCCGGGTCGTCAAGGGCGTGCGCTTCGCCGACCTGCGCGACGCCGGCGACCCGGTCGAACTGGCCGCCGCGTACGGGGCCGAGGGCGCCGACGAGCTGGTCTTCCTCGACATCACCGCGTCCAGCGACGACCGCTCCACCACGTACGACATCGTCGCCCGCACCGCCGAGCAGGTGTTCATCCCGCTCACGGTCGGCGGCGGGGTCCGCACCGTCGACGACGTCGACCGGCTGCTGCGGGCGGGCGCGGACAAGGTGGGCGTGAACACCGCGGCCGTGGCGCGGCCGGAGCTGGTCGCCGAGATCGCCGACCGGTTCGGCAACCAGGTCCTGGTGTTGTCGGTCGACGCGCGCCGCGGCGGCGGCACTGAGTCCGGGTTCGAGGTGACGACGCACGGCGGGCGGCGCGGCACCGGCATCGACGCGGTCGCCTGGGCCGCGAAGGCCGCCGAGCTGGGCGCCGGCGAGATCCTGCTGAACTCGATGGACGCCGACGGCACCAAGGACGGCTACGACATCGAGATGCTGGCCGCGGTGCGCGCCGCCGTCGGTGTCCCGGTGATCGCCAGCGGGGGAGCGGGCGAGCTGGCGCACTTCGCACCGGCGGTCGAGGCCGGCGCCGACGCCGTGCTGGCCGCCAGTGTCTTCCACTTCGGTGACCTGAGCATCGCGGACGTGAAGGGCGCCATCACCGCGGCCGGTCACCCCGTCAGGTGACGATCCGGTTCACGACCTTTCCTTGATCATGGCGGGTTTTCTGCTGCCCTAGCCGTACGAACCCCGCCGTGATCATGGACGGACCGGATTGGCGTAGGCGGAATCCGGCGCCGGGAAACCGGGTTCAGGGGTGTCGGTGGCGGTTGGTACCGTACGAAGCCGGGCACCCCACGGTTGGCGACCTGCGTTCAGCATGTCCTGCGACAGCCGTGGCCGCGACGTGACGCAAGAGAGCGAGTGATGTGAGGGACGAGCGGCAGGCGACGCTGCGCGAGGGGGTCCGCATCCTCGTCCGGGCTCTGCGAGACGAGCCGGTCCTACTCGGTGTCGCGGTCGCCGGCAGCGCCGTGTACGGCATCGCCACGGTGGCGGCGGCCGAGGTCATCGGGCGGGTCACCGACCGGGTGGTGGTGCCGGCGTTCCGCGACGGTGAGACCACGACCGGTGCACTGGCCCTGGCCGCGCTCGCGATCATGGTGACGGCCCTGGTCAAGGCCGGCGGCATCGTGGTGCGGCGGTACTTCGCCGGCCTCGGGCAGTACTCGCTGAACGCGCGCTACCGGCGCCGGGTCACCCGCCAGTACCTCCGGCTGCCGTTGTCGTGGCATCACCGGCACTCCACCGGCAAGCTGCTGTCCAACGCGAACGCCGACGTCGAGGCGACGTTCTGGCCCATCGCGCCGCTGCCGTTCGCGCTGGGTGTCGTGGTCATGCTGGTGTTCGCGCTGGTGTCCATGTTCCTGGCCGACCCGCTGCTGGCGCTGGTGGGCGCGCTGGTGTTCCCGGCCATCCTGCTGCTCAACTTCGTCTACCAGCGGCGCCTGTCGCCGCTGGCCACCCGGGCACAGGCGCTGCGGGCGGAGCTGTCCGGGGTGGCGCACGAGTCCTTCGACGGCGCGCTCGTGGTCAAGGCCATGGGCCGCGAGGCCGACGAGACGGCCCGCTTCGCCAAGGTCGCCGGGCAGCTGCGCGACGCCAACGCGTCGGTGGGACGGGTGCGCGGCGCGTTCGACCCGATGCTGGAGGCGCTGCCCAACCTCGGGGTGCTCGCGGTGCTGGTCATCGGGTCGGCGCGGGTGGCGGACGGCACGCTCGAGGCGGGCGCCCTGGTCCAGGTCGCCTACCTGCTGACCATCACGGCGTTCCCGATCCGGGCCATCGGCTTCGTGCTCGGCGAGCTGCCCCGTGCCACCGTCGGCTGGCGCCGCGTCTCCGCGGTGCTCGACGCCACCGGGGCGCTCCCGCACGGCACCGGCCGGCTGCCGGCGCACGGCAACGCGGCCCACCTCGGTGTCCAGGACGTCACGTACTCCTACGTCGAGGGCACGCCGGTGCTCGACGGCATCCACCTCGACGTCGAGCCCGGCCGCACCGTCGCCGTCGTCGGATCCACCGGCTCCGGCAAGTCGACGCTGGCCAGCCTGCTGGTCCGGCTGGTCGACCCGGGAACCGGCGCCATCCTGCTCGACGGCACCGACCTGCGCCAGCTGGAGCCCGGCTCCGTCGCCGGCGCGGTGTCGCTGGTCTTCCAGCAGCCGTTCATCTTCGAGGACACCGTGCGCGACAACGTCACGCTGGGTCTCGACATCGGCGACGACGACGTCTGGGCCGCGCTTCGGCTGGCCCAGGGCGCCACCTTCGTCCGCGAGCTCGAGGGCGGCCTCGACGCCCGCATCGGCGAGCGCGGCGCCACCCTGTCGGGCGGTCAGCGGCAACGCCTCGCGCTGGCCCGGGCGCTGGCGCGCCGGCCGCGGCTGCTCGTCCTCGACGACGCCACCAGTGCCGTCGACCCGGAGGTGGAGCGGCGCATCCTGGCCGGGCTGCGCGACGCGGCGCTACCGTCCACCGTCGTCGTCGTGGCCTACCGGCGGGCCACCATCGCGCTGGCCGACGAGGTCGTCTACGTCGAGGACGGCCGGGTGTCCGCCCGCGGCACGCACACCGACCTGCTCACCACCTCGCCCGGGTACCGCGACCTCATCACCGCCTACGAGCGCGATGCCGCCGAACGAGCCATGGACCGCACGGAGGACGCGTCGTGAGCACAACATCGCGCCTCGGTGACGTCCGCGTCTCCTCCGCGTGGCAGACGCTGCGGCGGGGCATCGCGCTGTCGCCGGAGATCACCCGCGGCCTCACCCTGACGCTGCTGCTGGCCGCCGTCGCCACGGCCGGGCGGGTCCTGGTGCCGATCACCGTCCAGCAGACCGTGGACCGCGGCCTCAACGCTCCCGGCGGGGCCGACCTCGGGTACGTGCGCCTGATGGTCGCGCTGGCCGCCGTCGGCGTGCTGATCACGGTCGTGGCGGCCTACTTCATGAACCGGCGCGTGTTCAAAGCCAGCGAGGCCGGTCTGGCGACGCTGCGCACGAAGGCGTTCCGGCACGTGCACGACCTCTCGGTGCTGACCCAGGACACCGAGCGGCGCGGATCGCTGGTGTCGCGGGTCACCAGCGACGTCGACACCATCTCCCAGTTCGTCCAGTGGGGCGGGCTCATCATGCTGGTCAGCATCGGCCAGCTGATGATCGCCACGGTCCTCATGGCGTTCTACTCCTGGCAGCTGACGCTGCTGGTGTGGGTCTGCTTCCTCCCGCTGTTCCTGGCGTTGCGGACGTTCCAGCGGATGCTGTCCGCGGCGTTCATGACGGTGCGCGAGCGCGTCGGTTCGATGCTGGGCTCCATCTCCGAGTCGGTGGTCGGGGCGCAGGCGGTGCGCGCCTACGCCGTCGAGGCACGCACCCAGCAGCGCATCGACGACGCCGTCGAATCGCACCGGAAGTCGGCCGCCCGGGCGCAGCGCCTGGCGGCGACGGCGTTCTCCACCGGCGAGGTGGTGGCCGGGCTGGCCAACGCCGCCATCGTCGTCGTCGGCGTGCTGCTGGGCGTGGCGGGCGACATCACCCTGGGCCGGCTGCTGGCGTTCCTGTTCCTTGTCACCCTGTTCGTGGCGCCGGTGCAGGTGGGCACCGAGGTGCTCAGTGAGGCACAGAACGCCATCGCCGGGTGGCGGCGGGTGCTGGGCATCCTCGACACCCCGGCCGACGTCGTCGACCCCGGCCCGGACGGCGTGGCCCTACCGCGTGGGCCGGTCGACGTCCGGTTCGAGAACGTCTCCTACGCCTACCCGAACGGCCCGACCGTGCTGCACGACGTCGACGTCGCCATCGCCCGGCACACCAGGGTGGCCGTGGTCGGCGAGACCGGCTCGGGCAAGACGACGTTCGCGAAGCTGCTCACCCGGTTGATGGACCCGGTCGGCGGCCGGGTGCTCGTCGACGGCACCGACCTGCGCGACGTGCGCTTCTCGTCGCTGCGCGAGCGGGTGGTCATGGTGCCGCAGGAGGGCTTCCTGTTCGACGACACGCTGGCGGCCAACCTGCGCTACGGGCGGCCCGGAGCCACCGACGACGACCTGTGGCTCGCCATCACCGAACTGGGGCTGGCCGACTGGGCGCAGACGCTGCCGGCCGGCCTGGACACCCAGGTCGGGCAGCGCGGCGAGTCGTTGTCGGCGGGAGAGCGGCAGCTGGTCGCGCTGGCCCGGGCCTACCTGGCCGACCCCGACCTGCTGGTGCTCGACGAAGCCACCAGCGCCGTCGACCCCGCCACCGAGGTGCGGCTGGCCCGTGCCCTGGAGGGCATCTCGCGCGGCCGGACGTCGGTCACCATCGCGCACCGGCTGTCCACCGCCGAGGCCGCCGACGAGGTGTTCGTCTTCGACAAGGGCCGCCTGGTGGAGGCCGGCCCGCACGCCGAGCTGGTGCAGAAGGGCGGCGTCTACGCCGCCCTGCACACTGCCTGGATCAGTCAGTCCCGGTGAACGACACAGGCGCCGCAACCACCGTAGGGGTTGCGGCGCCTGGGTCGATCACGCGGTGAGGGTCAGCGGTTGGCGCCCTCGAGGGTGCCCGTCACCGGGCCCTCCGGGTCGAGCACCGTGCAGACCAGCTCGCGGTCGCCCTGCGCCCACGAGTCCTCGGTCGGCTCGAGCCACTGGATCTCCAGGACGGACTCGTCGTAGGTGAGACCGACGAAGGTCTCGAACTCGGCCACGCACTCGGTGGCCACCTGCTCCTCGAACGCGTCGGAGCCGGGGAACTCGCCGTCCGGGACCTCGAAGACCGCGAAGACCTCCTGGTCGTGCTCCTCCTCGCACGGAATGACCGTCAGCTCGCTGATCTGCTCTTCGGCGTTGAAGTTGCTGATGCAGTCGCCGAGGCCGACATCGAACACGTCCTGGGTCTCGCCCCCGGCGCCCTCGTCCTCGGTCGGCTCCTCCGAGCCGCCCTCGGTCTCCTCACCGCCGGACGTCTCCGTGGCCGTGGCGTCGTCGCCGCCGGCGTTGTCGTCGGAATCGTCCCCACATGCGCTCAGGCTGAGCGCGGTCACCGCTGCGAGCGCCGCGACGGTGGTGCGAATCGTGAGCTTCACGATCATTGTCTCCCTTGGAAATGAACCCACCGCTGTCCGGCGGTGTGGTGCGTACCGCTGCTGAGCGGCGTCTTACCGACCGCGCATCCGGCACCTGTCGGTACCCGTGGATGGCGGAGCTGGGGGTGGAGCACGGGATCAGCGCCCGGCCCCTTCGAGCGAGCCGGTGACCGGCCCGGCGGGGTCGTATACGAGGCAGACCAGTTCACGGTCGCCCTGCTCCCACGATTCCTCGGTGGGCTGCAGCCAGGTGTAGTCGAGCTCGGACTCCGCGTAGGGCAGGCCGACGAACGTCTCGAACTCGGTGACGCAGACCTCGCCGGCCTCGGCCCGGAAGGCGTCTTCGTCGGGGAAGTCGCCGTCCGGCAGCTCGGTGGCGGCGTAGGCCTGCTGCCCGTGCTCGTCGTCGCAGGGGGTCAGCGACACCTCCGTGACCTGCCCGGAGTCGTCGAAATCACCCAGGCAGTCGCCGACGCGCACCTCGAAGACATCGGCGCCCTCGGCGGCCTCGGTGACGTTGCCGGCCTCGTCGCGCTGGGGCCCGTCGTCGGAACACGCCCCGAGCAGAACCGTCGCGGCCACCGCGAAGGTCGCCGCCGCGACGCGGACGGTGCGAGCCACGAGACCTGCTCCTCACTGACGAATCTGTGCCTGGGGCGCCCTGATGTACCCAACCACGGCACCCTAGTAGGTCACCCGGACGTCCACGATGCGAACCGCCGATCCTGGCCTCCGGCACGGCGGCGGCCCGGCGTCGGCGACAATGGGTGGATGCCCGGTCTGGATCCCACCGTAGCCGCGCGGCTCACCCTCACCGACGACGGCCTGCTACCCGCCGTCGTCCAGCAGTACGACAGCGGCGAGGTTCTCATGCTCGCCTGGATGGATACAGAGGCGCTGCACCGCACCCTCACCACCGGCCGGGCCACGTACTTCAGCCGCAGTCGCCAGCAGTACTGGGTGAAGGGCGAGACGTCCGGAAACCGGCAGTGGGTGCGCGAGGTGCGCCTGGACTGCGACGGCGACACCCTCCTGCTCCGCGTCGACCAGGAGGGCCCGGCCTGCCACACCGGCACCCGGACCTGTTTCGACGACGGCCGGCTCGACGCCGTCGTGGGATCGCCGGCATGACGCCGCAGCTGCCGGAGGGGCAGGCGACACCGGACCTCGACGCGTTCCGGGTGCTGGCCAAGGAGCGCCGGGTCATCCCGGTGGTGCGCCGGCTGCTGGCCGACGGCGAGACCCCGGTCGGCGTCTATCGCAAGCTCGCCGCCGACCGCCCCGGCACGTTCCTGCTGGAGTCGGCCGAGCACGGCGGGGTCTGGTCGCGGTACTCGTTCGTGGGCGCGCAGTCCGCCGCGGTGCTGTCCGAGCGCGACGGCGAGGCGGTCTGGCACGGTACGCCGCCGGTGGGCCTGCCGTCCGGCGGCGACCCCTGGGACGCGCTGCGCGGCACTCTCGCGGTACTGCGCAGCGCACGGCTGCCCGGCCTGCCGCCACTCACCGGCGGGCTGGTCGGGTACGTCGCGTACGACGCCGTCCGCCGGCTGGAGCGGTTGCCCGGGAGCACCGTCGACGACCTTCACGTGCCGGACCTGGCGTTCCTGCTCGCTACCGACCTCGCGGTCCTCGACCACGACGACGGCACCATCCTGCTGGTCGCCAACGCCGTCAACTGGGACGACAGCGACGAACGGGTCGACGAGGCGTGGGCCGACGCGGTCGCCCGGCTGGACCGGATGACCGCCGAGCTGGCCCGGCCGACGCCGTCGTCGGTGGCGTCGTACGACCCCACGGCCCCGCCGCGGCACGAGAGCCGCACCGAGAAGGGCGACTTCCTCGCCGCGGTCGAGAAGGCCAAGGAGGAGATCCGCGCCGGCGAGGCCTTCCAGGTCGTCGTGTCGCAGCGGTTCCAGACCCGCACCCACGCCGACCCGCTGGACGTCTACCGGGTGCTGCGCCGCGACAACCCCAGCCCGTACATGTACCTGGTGCGGCTGCCCGGCCCCGACGGCGACGACGATGGCGCCTTCTCCGTCGTCGGGTCGAGTCCGGAAGCGCTGGTCAAGGTCCACGGCGACCGCGTCATGACGCACCCCATCGCCGGGACCCGCTGGCGCGGTGAGACCCCCGAGGCCGACGCCGCGCTGGCCGACGAACTGCTGGCGGACCCGAAGGAGCGGGCCGAGCACCTGATGCTGGTCGACCTCTCCCGTAACGACCTCGGCCGCGTCTGCACGCCCGGCACCGTCGAGGTGGTCGACTTCATGACGGTGCGCCGCTACAGCCACGTCATGCACATCGAGTCCACCGTCGTCGGCCGGCTGCGGCCGGACCGCGAGGCGCTGGACGTGCTGGCCGCCTGCTTCCCGGCCGGGACGCTGTCCGGCGCGCCGAAGGTCCGGGCGATGGAGATCATCGACGACCTCGAGCCCACCCGGCGCGGTGTCTACGGCGGGGTCGTCGGCTACCTCGACTTCGCCGGAGACCTCGACGTCGCCATCGCCATCCGCACCGCGCTGATCCGCGACGGCATCGCCTACGTGCAGGCCGGCGGCGGCATCGTCGCCGACTCCGACCCCGAGGCGGAATGGACGGAGTCGCGCAACAAGGCGGCCGCCGCACTGCGGGCCATCGCCGTCGCCGAGACCATGCGGCCGGTGGATTCCCGGCCCCGGCCGTGAACGCATCCCGGCGCGAGTACCTGCTGACATTGGCGCTGCTGGCGGCCGGCGGGTTGCTCGGTCTCGCCGCCTCCTCCCGGCCGTGGGGCTCCGCGCGCCAGCCGTCGTCGCTGTCGACCACCGTGACCACCGTGTCGGGCAGCGACCTGCTGCCCTACGCGCCGGCGGTCTCGCTGGTGGCCGTCGCCGCGGTCGTGGCGGTGCCGGCGGTGCGGCGGATCGGGCGGCAAATCGTCGGCGCGGTGCTGGCCGTCCTGGGCGTGACGCTCGTGGTGTCGGCTCTTCTGGCGGTCCTCGACCTGGCCGACCGCATCGAGACCTGGATGGGCGACTCGCCGGGTACTGCCGGGCCGGTCACCGACGTGACGACCTCCCCGGCCTGGGGGATCGCGGTTCTGGTGGCCGGAGTCATGGTGCTGACGGCGGGCGTGCTGACGGCGGTGCGGGGGCCCGGCTGGCCGGGTATGGGCGCGAAATACGAGCGCCCGGCGCGCCGTGACACCGCCGACGGTGAGGGCGGCGCGTCCAGCCGCGACACCTGGGACGCCCTCGACCGCGGCGACGACCCCACCTAGCCACCATCCCGACCCGCGTTGGCGACGGGGCGACGCGCCGGCGGCGGCGATCCGGCAGAATGGGTCCTGGCAGCGAACGGACGTAAGGAGACGACGCGGAATGGCGCACAACGAGCACGGCCACACCCCAGCCGCCTGGACCACGGTCATCCTGATCCTGGCCGGCTTCGTGGTCGGGGCCATCGCGGTCATCCTGTTGAACTGGCCACTGTTCTGGTTCGGCGGCGTCGGGCTCGTGGTCGTCGGCGGCATCGTGGGCAAGGTCATGCAGATGATGGGCCTCGGGCAGCGCGACCCGCAGGCCACCCGGCGGCCCGCCGCGGCCGAGGAGACCAGCGGGTAGGCCATGGCCAGCCACCCCGGCAGAGCACAGACGGACCGGGCCGCCACAGGCCCGCCGTCCGTCGCTGCCGCCGGGGTGACGCTCGACCTCGCGAGCCGCGAGGCGGTTCTGCCCGACGGCCGCCAGGTCGTGCTCACGCCGCTGGAAGCGGCCGTCCTGGCGCACCTGCTGAAGCGGCCGGGCCGGGTATGCAGTCGCGACGAGCTGATGTGTCAGGCGCTGGGCTACCCGGTGCCGATCGGGTCGCGGACGGTGGACGTCCACATCGCGTCGCTGCGCGGCAAGCTCGGCGACGTCGTGCGTCTCCGGTCGGTCCGCGGCGTCGGATACACGCTCGAACCGGTCACGACGACGTGACGGGAGGCGTGTCCGGGTGACAACATCGGGGGCACGTCGAAGCGCGCGAGAGCGCGTGGCTAGTCTGGTGCGGCCGGGTCGACCGATCCGGCGCAGGGCGTCGGCGAGGGGCGGAGATGAGCGTTCTCGAAGAGATCATCGAGGGTGTGCGCGCTGACCTCGCCGAGCGGGAGACTCAAGTTCCCCTCGACGAGCTCAAGGCCATGGCGGCCAAGCAGCCGCCAGCTCGTGATCCGCTGCCCTTGCTCCGTTCTCCCGGCGTATCGGTCATCGCGGAAGTGAAACGGTCGAGCCCGTCCCGGGGTTCCCTGGCCGAGATCTCCGATCCCGCCGCCCTCGCCGGCGACTACGAGTCCGGTGGCGCCGCCGCCATCAGCGTGCTCACCGAGCAGCGCCGATTCGGCGGCACGCTCGACGACCTGCGGGCCGTGCGGGCCGCCGTCGACGCCCCGGTGCTGCGCAAGGACTTCATCGTCACCAGCTACCAGCTGTGGGAGGCGCGTGCCTACGGTGCCGACCTCGCGCTGCTCATCGTCGCCGCGTTGGAGCAGATCGCGCTGGTCAGCCTGGTCGAGCGGGCCGAGTCGATCGGTCTGACGCCGCTGGTCGAGGCGCACACCGCCGACGAGGTGCGCCGTGCCGCCGACGCCGGTGCGAAGCTCATCGGCATCAACGCGCGCGACCTCAAGACCCTCGAGGTCGACACCACGACGTTCGAGCGGCTGGCACCCGTGGTGCCCGACGGGGTCGTGAAGATCGCCGAGTCCGGGGTCAAGGCACCGCGCGACGTCATCGAACTCGCCCGCACCGGCGCCGACGCCGTGCTGGTCGGCGAGTCGCTGGTCACCGGCAGGGACCCGCGGGCCGCCGTCGCCGACCTGGTCGCCGCCGGCGCCCACCCGGCGCTGAACCGCGGTACCCGGCAGAACTGACGCGGCCCGCTGGCCCCTGGTCTGCAATAGCCGCCGGCCCCGCGGGCGGGCCGAACCCAGCCGCGTCAGGCCAGGCCACGCTCGCGCAGGCCCTCGGTCACCCGGGCGTCGGTCGACACCACCGGCGACTCCGTGGCCACCCACGGGTCGCCGCCGAAGTACGTCGCGAAGATCTTCTCCGCGGTCCGGGTCGCCAGCGCCTGCGACGTCAGCGTCGGGTTCGGGCCGCCCAGCGAGTTCGCCAGCGCCGAGTTGTCGGCCACGAACAGCCGCTTGACCCAGCGCGCCTCCGCGTTCGCGTCCAGCACCGAGTCGGCCTCGGACGTGCCCATCCGCATCGACGACTGCACGTGCAGCAGCAGCGGCGGCCAGTCGACCCGGACCACCTTCGTGGCGCCGGCCGCGCGCAGCGTCTCGGCGGCCCGAGCCGTGACCCACTCCCGGTTGCGCAGGGTCCGCGCCGACCGGGATCGCTGGTGGAAGCGGACCTTCGGCACCGGTCCGTGCTCGTCGGCCGGCAGCGCCGACAGCGTGACGCGGTTCTGCGCCTCGACGTCGTCGTCAGTGATCACCAGGATGTTGAGCAGCCGGTCGACGCCGTTCATCAGGGCGTCCTTGAGCTCCGGGCCGATCATCCGGCCGGCCGCGCCGTCCCAGGGGCCGGTGGGGCCGCGGCCGTTGCCGTAGTGGCCACGGATGCCGCTGTCGGAGAAGACGGCGGCGAACTGCTGCAGGCCCGGGGTCAGCCCGACGTTCTCCATGCCGCCGCGGCCGGGGAAGTCCGCCCGGGCCGCGGACGCCGCGCCCCGGCTGGACCCGGTGTCCTCGTCGAACAGGCCGATGACCCAGTCGAAGAAGTGGTCGGTGTAGCCGCGGCCGACCCAGTCGTTGGGGTTGGGCAGCCCGCTGTTCAGCCACAGCCGCGGGCTCTCGGTGCAGCCGGCGGCCAGGACGACGACGCGGGCGTCCTCCCGGTGGGTCTCACCCGTCGCGCCCACGCGCCACGTCACTCCGGAGGCCTCGACGGTGCCGCCGCGGTCGGACGTGTGGATGCGGGTGACGACGGCGTCGGCGATCAGCTCGGCGGCCCGGCCACCCGGAGCCCAGGCGTTCGCGGTGAGGGCCATCGGCACGTAGCTGTTGTCGGTGGAGCGCTTGGCGGCCAAGTTTCGCGGGGCGCCGGCCGGCTTGGAGCAGCCCTGCATGCAGTAGCCGCAGAACGTGCAGCCGGTGGCCTCGGGAAAGCGCAGCCGCGGGTCGTCGCGGCCGGTGACCTTGCCGGCCCACCCGCCGGGCTGCAGGATCGCGTTCTGCTGCGGCCGGAAGGAGTCCTCCGTCGTCGTCTTCGACGTCTGGACCGGCAGCCCGACGCCTTCGCAGCCGCGGAAGAACACCTGCTCCTTGGTGCCCATGGCGGCGGTCTGCACCGGCAGCGTCGCCTCCACCCACTCGAAGTACGGCACCAGCTCCTCGTACGTGAACGGGAACAGGTGCGCGGTGTCGTAGGCGTCGCGGTCCGGTCCGTCGTAGCCGCTGAACACGCCCGGGTAGGCGCGCGGGCAGTTGCCGAAGTAGTGCTGGGTGGTGCCGCCGACGCCGGACAGCTGCCAGATGAACGAGTTCTGCGGAGTCTCCCGGTACCAGGCCGGCGCGCCGCGGTCGGCAGGGCCGAACCGGAGGAACCCGGTCAGCGGGTTGTTGGCGTCGTTCTCGTAGTGGGTCCACTCGCGCTGCGGGTCGGCGTGCCGTGGCCCGGCCTCCAGCACCAGCACGTCCAGGCCGCGGGCGGCCAGCTCCTTGGCGACGACGGGCCCGCCGCCGCCCGCGCCGATCACGATGACGTCGCGCATCAGGCGTCCACCTCGGTCCGGTCCTGGTAGTAGCCGATGAGGTCGGCCCAGCCGTCGACGACGCCGTCGGGCTGGTAGCCGGACAGCTCCCAGCCGACCGGCCGCGCCGTGAGAGTGCGCGACGCCGGGTCGTAGGCGCCCCACTCGTTGTACGAACCGAACGCGGAGAACTCCAGCAGCGCACCGGCCAGGAACCGCAGCAGCCCGGAGATCGAGCTCTTCAGCGGCTCCGGCAGCTGGCCGTCCAACAGTGCCACCAGGTCGGCGTCGGGGCCCTCCAGCAGTTCGAACGCCCGGCACTTCTCCTCGAGGCTGAGCCGGGCGAACGGGGACAGGAACGGCCCGGACACCGCCAGCGGGTTCACCTGGGTCGCCAGCACGTTCAGCAGCAGCGCCACCACCAGCGACAACGGCAGCGTCTCGTCGTTCTCGAGCAGTTCCAGCAGGACCCGGTCCAGCGTCCACACCGGTCCGAACAGCGGCGGCAGCAGTCCCGGCGGCAACGGCAGCCCGACGTCGTCGACGGCGGTGGCCAGCGCCGCCGCCAGCGGGGTCGCGAGCTGGTCGGGGAACGGAACGAACCCGTCCAGGGCCTCGATCATGAAGTCGGTGCCATGCGCCTCGATCGCGCCCGGCTCGTCACGCGGCGTGCCCTGGGCGGCCGAGTACGCGTCCGGGCCGGGGCAGACCATGACCACCAGGCCGTTCAACGTGTCGCGGGACAACTCGGCGAGGACCGGCCGCAGCAACTGGAGCAGCGGAGAGAGGCCGAGGTCGGCGATGCCCGACGCTGAGGCCGGGGTCGTCCGCGGCAGCACCGTGCCGAGGATGCCGCCCGACGCCGCGACCGCGCCGAGCACCCCCATCCGGGCGAGGAAAGCGCGACGTCCGAGGTCGCGGCTGGGGACGGACATAGGCGGCTGCCTCTTTCGAGTCGACGGTGACGAGAGGACTGTTACGCGTGAGTAACATGAGATCCGGGGAAATTAACGACGGCGTTGACCCAGCGTCAAGCGATTCGGCGAATCCGGGCGCGATTCCTGCGCGGGCGGGCGGCTGCGATACCGTCACGGTGACGGCGCATGGGCGCTTCCGTCACGTCAGCCATCCCTGCACGACATCGAGGAGCTTCTCGGGTGGACACCACACCCGGCGGCGGGCATGTCCTGGCCGCTGACCGTCCTGGCCGCTTCGGACCGTACGGGGGGCGGTACGTCCCCGAGGCCCTGGTCGCGGCGCTGGACGAGCTGGACCGTGAGTACACGGCCGCCGCTCAGGATCCGACTTTCACCGCCGAGCTCGACCATCTGCTCACCACGTACAGCGGCCGCCCCACGCCGCTCACCGAGGCGAAGCGGTTCAGTGCGGAGGCCGCGGCCGGCGCGCGCGTCCTGCTCAAGCGCGAGGACCTCAACCACACCGGATCCCACAAGATCAACAACGTGCTGGGGCAGGCGCTGCTGACCAAGCGCATCGGCAAGCAGCGGGTCATCGCCGAGACCGGCGCCGGCCAGCACGGCGTCGCCACCGCCACCGCCGCGGCGCTGATGGGCCTGGAGTGCGTCATCTACATGGGCGAGGAGGACACTCGGCGGCAGGCGCTCAACGTCGCCCGGATGCAACTGCTCGGCGCCACGGTCGTGCCGGTGAGCACCGGCTCGCGCACCCTCAAGGACGCCATCAACGAGGCGCTGCGCGACTGGGTCACCAACGTCGAGACCACCAACTACGTGTTCGGCACAGTCGCCGGCCCGCACCCGTTCCCGACGCTCGTGCGCGACCTGCAGCGCATCATCGGTGTCGAAGCGCGCCAGCAGGTCCTCGACCTCACCGGCCGGCTGCCCGACGCCGTCGCCGCCTGTGTTGGAGGTGGCTCCAACGCCATCGGCATCTTCCACGCGTTCATCGACGACGCCGACGTCGCCCTCTACGGCTTCGAGGCCGGCGGCGACGGCGTCGCGACCGGCCGGCACGCGGCCACCATCACCGCCGGCAGCCCGGGCGTGCTGCACGGGGCGCGCTCGTACCTGCTGCAGGACGACATGGGGCAGACCATCGAGTCGCACTCCATCTCCGCCGGCCTGGACTATCCGGGCGTCGGGCCGGAGCACTCGTGGCTCAAGGACGCCGGCCGCGCCGTCTACGAGCCGGTCGACGACGCCGAAGCGATGGAGGCGTTCCGGCTGCTGTGCCGGACCGAGGGGATCATCCCGGCCATCGAGAGCTCGCACGCGCTGGCCGGTGCCCGCCGGCTGGGGGAGCGGCTGGGGCCGGACGCCGTCATCGTCGTGAATCTCTCCGGCCGCGGCGACAAGGACGTCGACACCGCCGCGAAGTGGTTCGGCATCATGGACGAGGCCGGCGACGTCGCGACGGTGGCCAGCCGCGAGGCGTCAGGAGGGGAACCAGCATGACCACGTCGGTCGCCTTCGAGAAGGCACGCGCCGAAGGCCGGGCCGCGCTGGTCGGTTACCTGCCGGCCGGTTACCCGAGCGTTGAAGGGTCCATCGCGGCGCTCAAGGCGATGATCCAGGCCGGCGTCGACGTCGTCGAGGTCGGACTGCCCTACAGCGACCCGCTCATCGATGGGCCGGTCATCCAGACTGCGGTCGACAGCGCGCTGCGGGCCGGCACCACGACGACAGACGTGCTGCGGGTGGTCGAGGCGGTCGCCGCCACCGGCGCGCCGGCCGTCGTCATGTCGTACTGGAACCCGCTGGACCGCTACGGCGCGGCGGCGTTCGCCCGCGACCTCGCCGCGGCCGGTGGCGCCGGCGTCATCACCCCGGACCTCACCCCGGACGCCGACGACACCTGGATCCCGGCCGCCCGCGAGCACGGCCTCGACACCGTGTTCCTGGTGGCGCCGTCGTCCACCGACGCCCGCATCGCCATGACCACGGCCGCCTGCCGCGGCTTCGTCTACGCCACCTCCGTCATGGGCGTCACCGGCACCCGCGACCAGGTCGGCGATGCCGCCGCCGCGCTGGTGTCACGCACCAAGGCGGCCACCGACCTGCCGGTCGCGGTCGGGCTGGGCGTGTCGAACGCCGGCCAGGCCGCCGAGATCGCCGGGTTCGCCGACGGTGTCGTCGCCGGGTCCGCGTTCGTGCGGCGGCTGCTCGAGGCGCCCGACGACGCCGCCGGTGTCGCGGCGGTGGCGGAGCTGGCCGGCGAACTCGCCGAGGGAGTGCGTCGGCGGTGAACCCCGTGGTGCCCGGCGGTCGTTGATGGCCAGCAAGAAGGAACAGGCGCGGGAGCGCGCCGCGCGACTGCGCGCGGAGGCGGAGGAGCGGGCCCGGCTCGAGCGGCGCCGGGAACGCATCCTGCGCTTCGGCATCTCCGCGGTGGTACTGGTGGCCGTGGTCGGCCTGGTGGTGTTCCTGGTCCGCGACGACGGCCCCGAAGGCACCGGCGCCGTCCCGTCCGGTGCCACCGCCGCCGGCGTCATGGTCGGCGACGAGAACGCGCCCGTCACCGTCGACTACTGGTTCGACTTCCAATGCCCGTTCTGCGGCGAGTTCGAGGCCGAGAACGGACCGGTGCTCGAGGACGTCGTAGCCGACGGCACCGCGCGCGTCGCGTACCACCCGGCAGCGTTCCTCGGCGACGAGTCCGACCGCGCCACCAACGCGTTCGGCTGCGCCGTCGACGCCGGCCGGCCGGTCGGGTACCTGACCGAGCTGTTCGCGAACCAGCCACCGGAGAACTCCGGCGGCTACACCGAGGACGACCTGGTCGCGGCCGGCGAGGCCGTCGGCCTGGACGATCCGGAGTTCGAGTCCTGTGTCCGCGACGGCACCTACGCCGACTGGGGCGAGCAGGTGCTGGAGGAGTTCCGCGATGCCGGACACGAGTCCACCCCGACCGTCCTGATCAGCGGCGATGAGCTGGAGGACCCGGCCGGCCTGAGCGCCGACGAGTTCCGCGCCGCGATCCAGGAGGCTACGCCTACGTCACAGTAGGAATGCGGAACTCCTGCAGGGTTCAAAGAAGTTGTACCGTCGTCCCTTTCCCGTGATCCGATCCGTCTCGAAGGAAGCCCACCGATGAGCAGCAAGAAGGCCGAGGCACGCGAACGCATCAAGGCGATGCGCGAGGAGCAGGCCCGCCAGGAACGCCGTCGTGAGCGGATGATGCGCTACGGCGTGGCCGTGGCCGTCGTGGCCGCCGTCGCGATCATCGCGGTGGCGGTAGCGTTCAGTCGAGGCGGGGACGACGGCCCGGTGGCCGTTCCGGCGGCGGCGGGTGCCGGGAGCGGCCTCGAGGTGGCCGACGACGCGCAGGGCATCCTGGTCGGCCAGCCGGACGCGCCGGTCACCATCGACTACTGGATGGACTTCCTCTGCCCGCACTGCGCGGACTTCGAAGCCGCCAACGGCACGGTCATCGAGGAGATGGTCTCCTCCGGCCAGGCGAACATCGCCTACCACCCGCTGACCTACACCGGCGGCGTGTACTCCAGCCGGGCCAACAACGCGTTCGCCTGCGCCGCCGACGAGGACATGGCCGACGAGTTCATCAGCGCCGCCTTCGCCTCCCAGGGCACCCAGTGGTCCACCGGCTCCCTGGTCGACCTCGGCGAGCAGGTCGGCATCGGCGGCGACTACGAGTCGTGCGTTCGCGACGACACCTACGACGACTGGTCCAGCAACGTCGAGGCCGGTGCCCGCGACTTCGAGGTGACCGGCACCCCGACGGTGTTCGTCAACGGCGAGCTCCTGGACTCCACGTCGTGGACCCCGGAGGGCCTGCAGGCGGCGGTGACGGCTGCCGCCACCGGCGGCACGGCCGAGACCCCGGCGCCGACCGACGGCGCCACCGCACCGGCGGGCGAGACGCCGGCCCCGGGCGAGACCCCGGCGCCCGACGCGACCGAGTAAGGCCCGGCAGACCGCCATGGCCCACCGGTTCGCACCATCCGATACGGTTCGCCTGTGATCACGACGGCCGTGCTGCCCGCGTCCATCCCGAGCCCCGCCGACGGCTCCTGGAACATCGGCGGGTTCGAGCTGCGGGCGTACGCGCTGTGCATCATGGCCGGCATCGTGCTGGCCATCTGGCTGGGCAACCGGCGCTGGCTCGCGCGCGGCGGCGAACCGGGCGTCGTCGCCGACATCGCGGTCTGGGCGGTGCCCTTCGGCATCGTCGGCGCCCGGCTGTACCACGTCATCACCGACAACCACCTGTACTTCCGCGAGGGCCGCGACCCCTGGCAGGCGCTGAAGATCTGGGAAGGCGGGCTGGGTATCTGGGGCGGCGTCGCGCTCGGCGGCCTGGGTGTCTGGATCGCCTGCCGCCGCCGCGGCGTGCCGTTCGCCGCCATGGCCGACGCCCTCGCCCCCGGCATCCTGCTCGCCCAGGCCGTCGGCCGGTGGGGCAACTGGTTCAACCAGGAACTGTTCGGCAAGCCCACCGACCTCCCGTGGGGCCTCGAGATCGACCCGGCCCACCGGCCGGCCGGCTACGCCGACGTCGAGACCTTCCACCCCACGTTCCTGTACGAGTCGCTGTGGGCGGTGGCGGTCGCGCTTCTGCTGATGTGGGCCGACAAGCGGTTCCGGCTGGGTCACGGCCGGGTGTTCGCCCTGTACGTGGCCGGCTACACACTCGGACGCGGGTTCTGGGAGTACCTGCGGATCGACCCGGCCAACGAGATCTTCGGCGTCCGCATCAACCTGTGGGTCACCGTGGTCATCTTCCTGGCCGCTGTCGCGTTCTTCATCTGGTCGTCGCGCCGGCACCCCGGACGTGAGGACCCCGAGGAACTGCGCGGCTTCTACGACCAGTACGACCCGTTCGCCGACGGCGACGATGCGAAGGGCAGGAGCGGGGACGACGACGCCGCCTTCAGCCTCCCCGACGACGATGACGGCGACGGCGTGAAGTCCCGCGACTCGACCTCCGAGGACGCGAAGCCCGAGGACGTGAACGCCGCCGCCGCGAAGCCGGGCGAGGACGCGAAAGCCGAGCCCGTGAACGCCGAGGACGCGAAGCCCGAGGACGCGAAGCCCGAGGACGCGAAGCCCGAGGACACCGCGCGCACGAGCGCGGCGAAGAAGGTCGTGCCGACAGCGTCCACGACGACCACGCCGGCCACCTCCGCCAGTACCGACACGCCCGACCCGGACCCGGCCGAGGCGACGAAGGCCGCCAGCCCGGCAGCCAAGACGACCGCCGCCAAGGCGACGCCGGCCAAGAAGGCGACCACGGCCAAGAAGGCGACCACGGCCAAGAAGGCGACCACGGCCAAGAAGGCGACCACGGCCAAGAAGGCGACCACGGCCAAGAAGTCGGCCACGGCCAAGAAGTCGGCCACGGCCAAGAAGGCGACCACGGCCGATGAGGGCAGCACGGACGGCACACCGTCCCGGGACGACCGGGGCTGACCGACCCGGCGTCGGGGTGGACTCACCCTCCTGGCTCTGGGTAACGTCCTGGGTCTGGGTAACGCCGAAGCGCCGATCCGGGCCGAGAATCGACACCCACGGCCAGGACGTTACGCAGGCTCACGAAGCAAACCCGGCCCACGAAGCCGACCGGGCCTTCGAGGCCGGGATCGTCAGCGTCCGAACGACGCCCGCCCGCCACCCAGACCTCGCAGCACACGAAGCTCGGGACCGGGTGCGGGAATGATCCACACAGATGCGACTCGCAGCGTTGCGAACACGTTACCGGCGTCGCACGATGCGTGGATGTCAACGTATGTGTGACGGTCCGACAGACCGTGCGCCTCACGATCTACGGCCGGTGCGGGCCGATGGCGAAGAAACCGGTGATCAACGGCGTTCATCGATGGGTCAACGAAGCCCCGGCCGGATTTATCATGGAGAGACGCGACAACACGTACTGCTCGAAGTGTTGTAATCTCCACGAAACTCAAAGCACGGGCCATCGTCGTCCCTGCCCCGCCGCCAGTCTCGACGACGGGAGTGCCATGCGCCTCATGCCTGACCCCGAGGGCCTGTACGACCCGCGGTTCGAACACGACGCCTGTGGTGTCGCCTTCGTGGCGACGCTCGACGGCGTTCCCAGCCGCGCGATCGTCGACCACGGGTTGACCGCTCTGAGCAACCTCGATCACCGCGGCGCCTCGGGCGCCGAGCCGGATTCTGGCGATGGCGCCGGCATCCTGCTGCAGGTGCCGGACGCGTTCTTCCGCGCCGTCGCCGGTGTCGAGCTGCCGGAGCCCGGTCACTACGCCACCGGCCTGGCCTTCGTGCCCGACGACGACGTTCTGGCGGCCGAGATCACCGCGGCCACCAACCGCATCGCGGCCGAGGAGGGTCTGTCGGTCCTGGGGTGGCGCGAGGTGCCCACCACGCCGAGCCTGCTGGGTGCCACGGCGCGTTCGACGCTGCCGCGCATCCGCCAGCTGTTCGTGTCCTCCGCCGAGGCCGGCGCGATCAGCGGCATCGACCTGGACCGGAAGGCGTTCGCGCTGCGCAAGCGGCTCGAGCGCACCACCGAGGCGTACTTCCCGAGCCTGTCGTCACGCACCATCGTCTACAAGGGCATGCTCACGACGGGTCAGCTGGAGCCGTTCTTCCCGGACCTGTCGGACGACCGCCTGGCGTCGGCCATCGCCGTCGTGCACTCGCGGTTCTCCACCAACACGTTCCCGAGCTGGCCGCTGGCGCACCCGTACCGGTTCGTCGCACACAACGGCGAGATCAACACCGTGCAGGGCAACCGCAACTGGATGCGGGCCCGTGAGTCGCAGCTGGCCAGTGAGGTCATCGGTGGCGACCTCGCTCGCCTGTACCCGGTGGTCGCGCCCGACGGCAGCGACTCCGCCAGTTTCGACGAGGTGCTGGAGCTGCTGCACCTCGGTGGGCGGAGCCTGCCGCACGCGGTGCGCATGATGATCCCGGAGGCGTGGGAGAACCATCAGGGCATCTCCGCGGCCCGGCGCGACTTCTTCGAGTTCCACAGCACCATCATGGAACCGTGGGACGGCCCGGCGGCGGTCGTCTTCACCGACGGCAGCCTGGTCGGTGCGGTGCTCGACCGCAACGGCCTGCGTCCGGGCCGGTACTGGATCACCGACGACGGCCTGGTGGTGCTCGCGTCCGAGGCCGGGGTCCTCGACATCGAGCCGGAGAAGGTCGTGCGCAAGGGCCGGCTCGAGCCGGGGCGGATGTTCCTGGTCGATGTCGCCGGGCACCGGGTCATGGACGACGACGAGGTCATGGACGACCTCGCCGCCGAGCACCCCTACGGTGAGTGGCTGCACGCCGGTCTCATCCGGCTCGACGACCTGCCCGAGCGCGAGCACGTCGTGCACACGCACGCCAGCGTCACCCGGCGGCAGCAGACCTTCGGCTACACCGAGGAGGAGCTGCGGCTGCTGCTCGCGCCGATGGCGAAGACCGGTGCCGAGCCGATCGGCTCCATGGGCACCGACACCCCCATCGCGGCGCTGTCCACCCGGCCGCGGCTGTTGTTCGACTACTTCTCACAGCTGTTCGCGCAGGTCACGAACCCGCCGCTGGACGCCATCCGCGAGGAGCTGGTGACGTCGCTGGCCGGCACCATCGGCCCGGAGGGCAACCTGCTCGACCCGGGTCCGGCGTCGTGCCGGCAGTTGGTGCTGCCGTTCCCGGTCATCGACAACGACCAGCTCGCCAAGATCATCCACGTCAACCGCGACGGCAACCTGCCCGGGTACGCCACCCACGTGGTGCGCGGCCTGTACGACGTGGCGGGCGGGGGAGCGGCACTGGCGCGGCGGTTGGACGAGATCTGCATCGAGGTGTCGAAGGCCATCGAGTCCGGCGCGCGCATCGTGGTGCTGTCCGACCGCAACTCCGACACCACGCTGGCGCCGATCCCGTCGCTGCTGCTGACGTCGGCGGTGCACCACCACCTCATCCGGGAGAAGAACCGCACCAAGGTCGGCCTGGTCATCGAGGCCGGTGACGTGCGCGAGGTGCACCATGTCGCGCTGCTCATCGGGTACGGCGCGGGTGCGGTCAACCCGTACCTGGCCATGGAGAGCGTCGAGGACCTCGTCCGGCAGGGAACGCTGCTGCCGGGTGTGACGCCGGAGAAGGCCGTCGCCAACCTCATCAAGGCCCTCGGCAAGGGCGTGCTCAAGGTCATGAGCAAGATGGGTGTCTCGACGGTGGCCTCGTACACCGGCGCGCAGATCTTCGAGGCGCTCGGGCTGTCGTCGGACGTCGTCGACCGCTACTTCACCGGCACCACCTCGCGGCTGGGAGGCGTCGGGCTCGACGTCCTGGCCGAGGAGGTCCGCCGCCGGCACGTGCAGGCCTATCCGCGCGGCGGCACGGCCACCCGGCACCGCCGGCTGGAGATCGGCGGCGAGTACCAGTGGCGCCGCGAGGGCGAGCCGCATCTGTTCGACCCCGAGGCCGTGTTCCGCCTGCAGCACTCCACCCGGGCCGGCCGCTACGACGTGTTCAAGCAGTACACGCAGCGCGTCGACGAGCAGTCCCGGCGGCTGATGACGCTGCGCGGCCTGTTCGCCTTCAGGACCGGCGAGCGTCCGCCCGTCCCACTGGACGAGGTCGAGCCGGTGTCGTCCATCGTGCGCAGGTTCTCCACCGGCGCCATGTCGTACGGCTCCATCAGCAAGGAGGCGCACGAGACCCTCGCCATCGCCATGAACCGGCTCGGCGGGAAGTCGAACACCGGCGAAGGCGGCGAGGACGCCGACCGGCTGTACGACCCGGAGCGGCGCAGCGCGATCAAGCAGGTGGCCAGTGGCCGGTTCGGGGTGACGTCGGACTACCTGTCCAACGCCGACGACATCCAGATCAAGATGGCGCAGGGCGCGAAGCCCGGTGAGGGCGGCCAGCTGCCGGGGCACAAGGTGTACCCGTGGGTGGCGCGTACTCGGCACTCCACCCCGGGTGTCGGTCTCATCTCGCCGCCGCCGCACCACGACATCTACTCGATCGAGGACCTCAAGCAGCTCATCCACGACCTCAAGAACGCCAACCCGGCCGCACGCATCCACGTGAAGCTGGTGGCCGAGGTCGGCGTCGGCACGGTCGCGGCGGGTGTCTCGAAGGCGCATGCCGACGTGGTGCTCATCTCCGGCCACGACGGCGGCACCGGCGCGGCGCCGCTGACCAGCCTCAAGCACGCCGGCGGCCCGTGGGAGCTGGGCCTGGCCGAGACCCAGCAGACGCTGCTGCTCAACGGCCTGCGCGACCGTATCGTCGTGCAGACCGACGGCCAGCTCAAGACCGGCCGCGACGTCGTCGTCGCCGCCCTGCTGGGTGCCGAGGAGTACGGGTTCGCGACGGCGCCGCTGGTGGTGTCCGGCTGCATCATGATGCGTGTGTGCCACCTCGACACCTGCCCGGTCGGCGTGGCCACCCAGAACCCGGAGCTGCGCAAGAAGTTCACGGGCCGGCCGGAGTTCGTGGTCAACTTCTTCGAGTACGTCGCCGAGGAGGTGCGCGAGTACCTCGCGCAGCTGGGTTTCCGTAGCCTCGACGAGGCCATCGGGCACGCCGAGATGCTCGACACCACGGCCGCGGTCGACCACTGGAAGGCCGCCGGCCTGGATCTCTCGCCCATCCTGCACGTGCCGCAGCTGCCCGCCGACGCCGCCCGCCGGCAGGTGGTCAGCCAGGACCACGGCCTGGAGAAGGCGCTGGACAACCAGCTCATCGCGCTGGCCACGGACGCCCTCGACCACGGCGAGCCGGTCCGCATCCAGCTGGAGGTACGCAACGTCAACCGCACCGTCGGCACCATGCTCGGCCACGAGGTCACCAAGCGCACCGGCGGTGCCGGCCTGCCCGACGACACCATCGACGTGACGCTGACCGGCTCGGCCGGGCAGTCGTTCGGCGCGTTCCTGCCGCCCGGCGTGACGCTGCGGCTGGAGGGCGACGTCAACGACTACCTGGCCAAGGGGCTCTCGGGCGGGCGGGTCGTGGTGCGTCCGGACCGCTCGGCCCGGTTCGTCGCGGAGGAGAACATCATCGCCGGCAACGTCGCCGCCTACGGCGCCACCGGTGGTGAGCTGTTCGTCCGCGGCGTCGTCGGCGAGCGGTTCTGTGTCCGCAACTCCGGTGTCACCGCGGTCGTCGAGGGCGTCGGCGACCACGCCTGCGAGTACATGACCGGTGGCGTCGCGGTGATCCTCGGCCGTACCGGCCGCAACATCGCCGCCGGCATGTCCGGCGGCACGGCCTACGTGCTCGACCTCGACACCAGCCTGGTGAACCCGGAGATGGTGGACGTCGACGTGCCCGATGCCGAGCAGCTCCAGCAGCTGCGGGGGATCATCGAGAAGTACCGCAACGAGACCGGCTCGGCCGTGGCCGAGGCGCTGCTGGCCGAATGGGCCGTCAACCAGGCCCGCTTCACCCTGATCATGCCCAAGGACTACAAGCGAGTGCTCGCCGCCAAGGCCGCCGCCGAGCGCGATGGACGCGACGTCGACGTCGCGATCATGGAGGCGGCGAATGGCTGACCCACGAGGCTTCCTGAAGACCCCGCGCCAGGGCGCGCAGGCGCGGCCGGTCGACGTGCGGCTCAAGGACTGGAAAGAGGTCTACCCGGAACCGGGTATCGGCCGGGCCTTGTTGCCCATCATCACCGAGCAGGCCGGCCGCTGCATGGACTGCGGCATCCCGTTCTGCCACCAGGGCTGCCCGCTGGGCAACCTCATCCCGGAGTGGAACGACCTGGTCTGGCGTGACGACTGGAAGGTGGCAGCGGAGCGGCTGCACGCCACGAACAACTTCCCGGAGTTCACCGGCCGGCTCTGCCCGGCGCCGTGCGAGGCCGCGTGTGTCGTGGCCATTGCCGACGACGCCGTCACCATCAAGAACGTCGAGGTCGCCATCATCGACAAGGCCTTCGACGAGGGCTGGGTGGTGCCGGCACCGCCGGAGCGGCTGACCGACCGCACGGTCGCGGTCGTCGGGTCCGGGCCGGCCGGCCTGGCCGTGGCCCAGCAGCTGACCCGGGCCGGTCACACGGTGGCCGTCTACGAGCGGGCCGACCGAGCCGGGGGCCTGCTGCGTTACGGCATCCCCGAGTTCAAGATGGAGAAGCGGCACCTGGATCGCCGGCTGGACCAGATGCGGGCCGAGGGCACCATCTTCCGCACCGGGGTGGACGTCGGCGGTGCCATCACCGGCCAGGAGCTGCGCTCCCGCTACGACGCCGTCGTGCTGGCCACCGGCGCGACGGCGTGGCGCGACCTGCCCGTCCCGGGGCGCGAGCTCGACGGTGTCCATCAGGCCATGGAGTACCTGCCGCAGGCCAACCGCAGCTCGCTCGGCGAGACGGTGCCCGGCCAGATCACCGCGACCGGCAAGCACGTCGTCATCATCGGCGGCGGCGACACCGGCGCAGACTGCCTTGGCACCGCGCACCGGCAGGGCGCCGCGTCGGTCACCCAGCTGGAGATCATGCCGGAGCCGCCCGGTACCCGGCACGCGTCGACGCCGTGGCCGACCTGGCCGCTGATGCTGCGTACGTCCAGCGCCCACGAAGAGGGCGGCGAGCGGGTCTACGCGGTCTCCACCCAGGAGTTCGTCGGTGTCGACGGCCGGGTGCGCGCCCTGCGGCTGGTCGAGGTGCGGCGCGCCGAGTCCGGCGGGTTCGAGCCGGTCCCCGGTTCCGAGCGCGAGCTGCCGGCCGACCTGGTGCTGCTGGCCATGGGCTTCGTCGGCCCGGAGCGTTCGGCCCTCATCGAGCAGCTGGGCGTCGACCTTGACGGGCGTGGCAACATCGTGCGTGACGATTCCTACGAGACCACCGTGCCCGGCGTGTTCGTGGCCGGGGACGCCGGTCGCGGTCAGTCGCTGATCGTGTGGGCCATCGCGGAGGGCCGCGCCGCTGCCGCCGCGGTCGACCGCAAGCTCACCGGCGTCGACCGACTGCCGGCTCCGGTCTCGCCCACCGACCGTCCGCTCGCGGTGTGACGGTCCAGAGAGATAGTGTTGGCGGACGTGCGTAGAGCGAAGATAGTTTGCACCCTTGGTCCAGCGACCGACTCCCCGGAGCGGCTGCGGGAACTGATCGACGTCGGCATGGACGTCGCCCGGTTCAACCTCAGCCACGGCAGCCATGCCGAACACGAGGAGCGATATCTGCGAGTGCGCAAGGCGGCCACCGAGGCCGAGCGCAACGTGGGTGTCCTGGTCGACCTGCAGGGTCCCAAGATCCGCCTGGGCACGTTCGCCGAGGGGTCCGTCGAGATCGAGGTCGGCCAGACGTTCGTCATCACCGTCGACGACGTCGACGGCACGTCCGAGCGGGCCTCCACCACCTACAAGGGCCTGCCGGGCGACGTGACCCCCGGTGACACCGTGCTGGTCGACGACGGCCGGCTCATGCTGGAGGTCACCGACGTCACCGAAACCGACGTCGTCACGAAGGTGGTCATCGGCGGCCGGGTCTCCAACCACAAGGGCCTCAACCTGCCCGGCACGGCTGTCAGCGTCCCGGCGATGTCGGAGAAGGACATCGAGGACCTGCGCTGGGGTCTGCGCATCGGCGCGGACATGATCGCGTTGTCGTTCGTGCGCTCGGCCTCCGACGTCGAGGACGTCCACCGCATCATGGCCGAGGAGGGCGTGCGGCTCCCGGTCATCGCGAAGGTGGAGAAGCCGCAGGCGGTCGAGAACCTCGCCGAGATCGTCGACGCGTTCGACGGCGTCATGGTCGCCCGCGGCGACCTCGGCGTCGAGCTGCCGCTGTGGGACGTCCCGCTGGTACAGAAGCGCGCCGTCGAGCTGTGCCGGCGCCGCGCCAAGCCGGTCATCGTGGCCACCCAGATGCTCGACTCGATGATCACCAACCCGCGGCCGACGCGTGCGGAGACCTCCGACGTCGCCAACGCGGTACTCGACGGCGCCGACGCGGTCATGCTCTCGGGCGAGACCAGTGTCGGTGCGTATCCGATCGAGACGGTCACCACCATGGCCCGCATCGTCGAGGCCGTCGAGGACCACGGCCTGGAGCGGATCCCGCCGCTGGGCACCCAGCCGCGCACCAAGGGCGGCGCCATCACCAAGGCCGCGGTCGAGACCGGCAGCCTGCTGGGCGCCAAGTACCTGGTGGCGTTCACCCAGAGCGGCGACTCCGCGCGCCGGATGGCCCGGCTGCGTCCCGGCATCCCGCTGCTGGCGTTCAGCCCGCTGACCGCTACTCGGCACCAGCTGGCGCTGTCGTGGGGCATCGAGGCGTTCACCGCCGACCACGTCGACCACACCGACGAAATGGTCAAGCAGGTCGACCGGATGCTGCTGGAGCAGGAGCGCTGCCGCCGCGGCGACCTGGTGGTCATCGTGGCCGGCTCGCCGCCCGGGATCCCCGGTTCCACCAACGCGATGCGCGTGCACCGCATCGGCGACGCGGTCGGCAAGGTGGCTCCGGCCTACCACTGACCCCGCCCCAAATGATCACGTGGCGTTGGGGTGCTCCTGCTTCACCAGGAATGCTTGCCTGGTGAAGCAGGAGAACGCCTGCTGACGGCCCCGCCGGGGCGTCGCTCAGGCGTTGGCCGGCTGCAGCACCTCGTCGAGCATGCCGTCCTTGGCCGACTCCACGATCACTCGCAGCTGCGCGAGGCTGATCTGGATGCGCTGGCCGAAGTCGTCGGTGATGACGACGCGGCGCTCGGGCGGCGCGTTGAGGTTGAGGAAGAGCTCCGGGCAGCCGCAGTCGCAGTTGCCGCAGAACGTGACGATGTGCTGGAGAGATGTCGTGCGCTCCATGGGCGGCCTCGATTCTCCCGGTCGACAGGTGCAGTGCCCCCCGGCCTTCGGCAATCTAACCCGAACCGGCCGGTCACCGACAGTCTTGTCCGGTGCGCCTGCCGGGAGTAGAATCCGCAGGTCAGGGCGCGAAAGGTGCCGTGTTTCGGGCGGGCTTGCGGCGCTCGGTGCCGCCGCCGTCGGGAGCCGGTGTGCCGCTGTCGGTGGGCGCGGCTACGGTAGGTGCGGTGAGGGTCGCCACGTGGAACGTCAACTCGGTCAAGCAACGCCTGCCCCGCCTGCTGCCGTGGCTGGACCAGCGCCGTCCCGATGTCGTGTGCCTGCAGGAGACCAAGCTCGCCGACGACCTCTTCGCCGGCCTGCTCGGCGCTGAGCTCGAGGAGCGCGGCTATCAGGTCGCCGCCCACGGCGAGGCACGCTGGAACGGGGTGGCCATCCTGTCGCGGGTGGGGCTCGACGACGTCGTCTCCGGCCTGCCGGGTGGTCCCGGCTTCCCGCACCCGGAGGCGCGCGCGGTCTCGGCCACCTGCGGTGGCGTGCGGGTGCACTCGGTGTACGTGCCCAACGGCCGCGAGCCGGGCTCCGAGCACTACCACTACAAGCTGACCTGGCTGGCGGCGCTGCGGGCCGAGGTCGAGGCCGGCCCGGACGCGGTCATGGTGTGCGGCGACATGAACATCGCACCCACGGACGCCGACGTCTTCGACCCCGACGCCTACATCGGCCAGACCCACGTCACGCCACCGGAGCGCGAGGCGCTGGCCGAACTGCAGTCGGCCGGCCTGCACGACGTCGTGCGCGACCGTTGGCCCGCCGAGCGGGTGTTCACCTACTGGGACTACCGGGCCGGCATGTTCCACAAGGACCTCGGCATGCGCATCGACCTCGTGCTGGCCGGCACTCCGGTGGCCGAGCGGGTCGCGGCGGCCTGGGTCGACCGCCACGCCCGCAAGGGCACCGGGCCCAGCGACCACGCACCCGTCATCGTCGACCTCGACGAGGCACCAGACGGCGATATCGGCCCGGTCGTGCCGCCGCCGTCCGCGGCCGCGCCGCGCCGTGGGTCGGTGAGGCTACCGCAGGCCCGCTGACGGCGCCTACGCGGCACCAGGCGTTCTCCCGCTCCACCAGGCCTACCTGCCTGTAGGAGCGAGCAAAAGCCTGGCGCGGCCCGCGATCCAGTCGGTGAGGCCGCGCCGCTAGGCTGGTCGCGATGACGACGCAGCGTGATCCACTGGCCGTGCGGGGCGTCGGGCTGGGGTTGGCCGCCGTCGGCCGGCCGGGGTATCTGACCGTCGGGCACGGCCGCGACTTCGCGGACGGCGCGAGTGTCGACGACCTTCGCCGGCGCACGCACGACCTGCTCGACGCCGCCTGGGCGGCGGGGGTGCGCTACGTCGACGCGGCCCGGTCGTACGGGCTGGCCGAGCGGTTCCTGGGGGAGTGGCTGACCGCGCATCCGGGGCGGCGCGCGGAGCTGACCATCGGCTCCAAATGGGGCTACACGTACACCGCGGACTGGCGCGTCGATGCCGACGTGCACGAGGTCAAGGACCATTCCATCGCCACCTTCGAGCGGCAGTGGCAGGAGACGCTGGACGCGCTCGGCGGCCCGCCGGACGTCTACCTGGTGCACAGCCTGACCGCCGACAGCCCTGCCCTCGATGACTCCGAGCTGCTGCGGCGGCTGGCCGTGCTGGCCGCCGACGGCGTGCGGGTGGGGTTCTCCGCCAGCGGGCCGGAGCAGGCGGCCGTGCTGGACCGAGCGCTCGCCCTGACGGCGGCCGGCGCCGCGCCGTTCCGCGCGGTCCAGGCCACCTGGAACGTGCTCGAACCGTCGGCCGGTGCGGCGCTGGCCCGCGTCCACGAGGCCGGGTGGTTCGTCGTCGTCAAGGAGACCGTCGCCAACGGCCGGCTCACCGACCGCGGCGACGTCACCCGGCTCCAGGACGCCGCCCGCACCGCCGGGCTCGCGACCGACGCGCTGGCGCTGGCCGCCGTCCTGCACCAGCCGTTCGTCGACGTCGCGCTCAGCGGTGCCGCCACCGTCGACCAGCTGCACAGCAACCTCGGCGCCCGGGACGTCGCCACCGCGGTGGAGCTGCCGGCCGGTCTGGCCGAGGAGCCGCGGAGCTACTGGGCGTCCCGGTCCGGGCTCACCTGGACCTGATCTCGTCAGCTCTCATACGACGGGGCGGTCAGGTCGGCGATGAGTGCCTCGACGCGGCCGCGGATGTCGTCGCGGATGGCGCGGACCGCGTCGATGCCCTGGCCGGCGGGGTCGTCGAGTTTCCAGTCCTCGTAGCGCTTGCCGGGGTAGAAGGGGCAGGCGTCGCCGCAGCCCATGGTGATGACGACGTCGGAGTCCTGGACGGCTTGGTCGGTGAGGATCTTCGGCCGTTCGGCAGTGATGTCGATGCCGACTTCGGCCATCGCTTCGACGGCAACCGGGTTGACCTGGTCGGCGGGTTCGGATCCGGCCGAGCGGACCTCGACGCTGCCGCCGGACAGGTGGTTGAGGAACGCGGCGGCCATCTGCGAGCGGCCGGCGTTGTGGACACAGACGAACAGGACGCTGGGCTGGTCGGTCACGGACTACTCCTCGCGGGGTGTGGTCGGACGTGCGCCGCCACGGCCGATGCTGGGGGGAAGGAACCGTCGGACTGTCCACAACGATACGCAGGTCAAGGCGGCTGCGGCGCCGCGGCCGGCAACGGCGACGGGCTGGGGCTCGGCCCGCGGACCACCGAGGCCTAGGTGCCGGGGTCGTCCCCCGCCCGGGGTCTGCTCAGGTCAGATCGCTGAAGCGTTCGGTGTTCTCGATGAGCCCGGAGGCGATGAGAGTGTCGCCGGGATCCACGACGGTGTCGGCGGTCGCGTAAGTGAAGCCCTGGCCCGGCTTCTTCACCGCGACGACCGTCACGCCGTACTTGCTGCGGATCGCGGAGTCGCCGAGGCGCTTACCGACTGCTTCGCGGGGCGGGGAGGTCTTGACCATGGCGAAGCCGTCGTCGAACTCGATGTAGTCGAGCATCCGGCCGTGTACGAGGTGCGCCACCCGTACACCCATGTCGTGCTCGGGCCGGACGACATGGTGAACGCCGATCTGGCTGAGGATCCTCGCGTGGGAATGGCTGATCGCCTTCGCCCAGATGGTGGGGATGCCCATTTCGACCAGCACGGACGCGGTGAGGATGCTCGCCTCCAGGTCGCTGCCGATGCCGACCACCGCGCGTTCGCACTCGTGCACCGACAGCTGGCGCATGGCGTCGTCGTTGGTCGTGTCGGCGGCGACGACGTGGGTGAGGCGGCCGGCCGCCGACTGCACCCGCTCCGGGTCCTTGTCGATGCCGAGGACCTCGGTGTGGCCGTCGCGCATCAACTCCAGCGCCAGCGACTTGCCGAACCGGCCCAGGCCCGCCACGACGACCGTTCTCGGTGACCGCACCTGACCGCTCGCCCGCCTAGCCAATGATCGGTCTCCCTTCCGGCTGCTCGTACAGCCGTTCGTGCTGCCGCAACGCCAACGCGCTGGCCAGCGTGATCGGCCCGAGACGGCCGACGAACATCAGTATGACGAGAACGAGCTGACCCGCCGCGGGAAGCTCGGCTGTGATGCCGGTGGAGAGCCCGACTGTCGCGAAGGCGGAGATGGCCTCGAACAGCACCGTGTTCAGGACGAGGTCGGTCATCGCGAGCAGGATCAGAGTCGAGATGGTCACCGCGGCGACGGCGAGCAGCGCCACCGTCAACGCCTGCCGCTGCGCCCGGGATCCCACCCGGCGGTCGAACACGTTGACCGACCGCTCGCCGCGGATCTCGGCGTAGATGACAAACAGCAACAGGAAGAACGTGGCCACTTTGATGCCGCCCGCGGTACCGGCGCTGCCACCGCCGATGAACATGAGGACGCCGGAGCCGAGCCAGGTGACATCGCTCATCTGTGCGACGTCCAGGCTGTTGAATCCCGCGGTCCGCAGCATCGTGGAGTGGAAGAACGCGGCCAGCCAGCGCTCGCCGCCGCCCAGCGCCCCGAGCGTGGCGTCGTTCCCCCATTCGCTGGCCAGCACGAACGCGGTGCCGCTGACCAGCAGGAGGACCGTTCCCCACACCGTGATCTTCGTGTGGAGGCTCCACTGGCGTGGCCGCCGGAACTGCCGGCGCAGCTCCAGGAGCACGGGGAAGCCGATCCCACCGCAGATCACCGTGATGGCGATGGGCAGGCAGAACCACGGGTCGGAGACGAACCGCATCAGGCTGTCGCTGTAGAGCGAGAAGCCGGCGTTGTTGAACGCCGACACGGCGTGGAAGACACTCTCGTACGCGGCTTGCCCGGGCGGGACGTCGTACGCCGTCACCAGCCGTAGCCACAACAGCACCGCGACGGTGACCTCGAACGCCACGCTGATCTTGGCGACGCCGACGATGATGCCGCGCACGTCGCCGAGGCCCAGGCTCCTGGTTTCCGTGGCCGCCGCGAGCCGCGATCGTAGCCGCATCCGCCGCGAGATCAGCATGACCAGCAGCGTGGCCATCGTCATGATGCCGAACCCGCCCACCTGGATGAGGCAGAGGATCACGATCTCACCGAAGGTGCTCCAGTGCGCCGCGGTGTCGACGACGACCAGCCCGGTCACGCAGACCGCTGAGGTGGACGTGAACAGCGCCTCCACCAGCGTCGCCGAACCCTGGCCTTCGCGCGCCCAGGGCAGCGCCAGCAGTCCCGTCCCGACCATGATCACGGCTGCGAAGCCCAGCACGACGATCTGGGCGGGAGTCCAGCCATGAGTCATGCGACCCCGCATGCCGTGGCCACGCCACCTCGCCGCCGGACCTCCGCTACGCACGATTCTCGAACCTATCGCCGCGGCGCCGGCTCCGGCCGGAATCGCGGCCGGCGCAGGCGTCAAGAAACCGTCAAGATTCTCGGCTCCGGGTCGGCGGACACCTCGTCCCGCGTCCGTCACAGCGCTGTGACCAGCTGGTTCGCCCTCCGGCCGGCTGGCCCGGGACATATCGGCGCATGCTTGCGCCCGGCGTTGAACGACTGTTTAATGGCTGATGTGCGCGACATACCCACGGACCGCGACACTCGGCCCCCCGCAGTAGACACGGTCGAGCGGATTCGTGACGCCGCGATCATGCGCTTCGGGCGGGACGGGTTCGGTGTGGGGCTTCGTGCTATCGCGGCGGATGCCGGGGTGACCGCCGGCCTGGTGGTACACCACTTCGGCTCCAAGGACGGCCTGCGGCGAGCGTGCGACGATCATGTCCTGGCCTTCATCCGGGCGGAGAAGACGAAGGCCGCCACGTCCGGTACGGCCAGCATGCTCCTGGCCCAGCTGGCCGAGATCGACCGGTTCGCGCCGATGCTGCGCTACCTGCTGCGCAGCCTGCAGTCCGGCGGGACGATGGCGGCGGAGCTGGTCGAGCACATGATGGCCGACGCGCAGGAGTACCTGGCCGCTGGAGTCGAGGCAGGGGTGTTCAGGCCGAGCCGCGACCCTGAAGCACGGACCCGCTACCTGGCCTACCAGAACATCGGCGGCATGCTGCTGTGGGCCTCGATGCACCTGGACGAGTACCAGGAGGATTTCGCGGCCGCGTTCCGCCACTACCTCGAAGAACTCACCCTGCCCGCTCTCGAGCTGTTCAGCCACGGCCTGTTCGTCGACCGTTCCATGCTGGACAACTACCTCATGTACGTGCCGGACCCGCCGTCGGACGGCGACGCCGCACCACCGGCGACCTGACAGCGCGCACGCCCGCTCACGGGCACCGACATCCGGTACGCACTCATTCCCGGGCACGGCCCGGTCTTCATCGAACGAGGTACGGCGATGACCCCTGCCATCCAGATCCAGAACCTGCGCAAGTCCTTCGGCGCCGTCACGGCGCTCGACGGTCTCGACATGACCGTCGAAACCGGCACTGTCCACGGGTTCCTCGGCCCCAACGGCGCCGGCAAGTCCACCACCATCCGCGTCCTGCTCGGCCTGCTGCGCCCGGACTCCGGCAGCGTCAGCCTCCTCGGCGGCGACCCGTGGACGGACGCCGTCGCCCTGCACCACCGGCTGGCCTACGTCCCCGGCGACGTCGAACTGTGGCCCAACCTCACCGGTGGCGAGGCCATCGACCTACTCGGCCGGCTGCGCGGGGGACTCGACGCCGCACGCCGTCGCGACCTGATCGAGCGCTTCGACCTGGACCCGTCGAAGAAGGCACGCACGTACTCGAAGGGCAACCGGCAGAAGGCCGCGATCGTCGCGGCGCTCGCCTCCGACGTCGAACTGCTCATCCTCGACGAGCCGACGGCCGGGTTGGACCCGTTGATGGAGACGGTGTTCCAGGAGTTCATCCGCGAGGCCAAGGCCGACGGCCGCACGGTCCTGTTGTCGAGCCACATCCTCGCCCAGGTCGAGAAGCTCGGCGATACGATCAGCATCATCCGTCGGGGCCAGGTCGTCCAGACCGGAACGCTCGCCCAGATGCGTCACCTCACCCGTACCACCATCGAGGCGGACACCGAACGTCCCGCGGGGGCCCTGGCCGAAGCCCCAGGCGTGCACAACTTCCACAGCGGCGACGGGCGCGCCCGGTTCGACGTGGACAGTGAACACCTCGACGCCACGATCCGGCGGCTCGGCGAGCTCGGCGTGCGCAGCCTCACCAGCCACCCGCCGACGCTGGAAGAGCTCATGCTGCGTCACTACGGCGACGAACTCACCGCCAACGGTTCCGCCGGCGCGGCGAGCGCGGCGGGGGGTCCGCGATGAGCGCCGCGACCCTGCCCGCGCAGAGGCAGGCCGCCGGCCAGCACACCCTGGCAGGTACCGCCACGCTGGTCCGGTTCATCCTGCGGCGCGACCGTGTCCGGCTGCCGGTGTGGATCGGCGCCCTGACGCTGTTCGGGGTCGGCTCCATCGGCAGCTTCGAGCAGACGTATCCCACGGAGGCGGACCGGCAGACCGCGGCGGACCTGACCAGCCTGCCGGCCGTCACCGCGATGGTGGGCCGCATCTACAGTCGCGACGACTACACGTACGGCGTGATGGCCGGGCACCAGATGTCCGTCTTCATGGCCCTGTTCCTGGGTTTGATGAGCATTCTGCTGTTCGTGCGGCACACCCGCGCGGAGGAGGAAGCCGGCCGGGCCGAGCTGATCCGCTCCAGTGTCCTGGGCCGGCACGCACAGACCACCGCCGCGTTCATCGTCGTCGGCGCAGCGAACATCGCCACCGGCCTGCTCATCGCCCTCGGGCTGGCGAGCTCCGGCGCCGACGGGGTCACCACCTCCGGCTCGCTCCTGTTCGGCGCGGGCCTGGCCGCCGCCGGCCTGGCCTTCACCGCCGTGGCGGCGGTGACCAGCCAGGTCACCGAGTATGCCCGCGGGGCATCCGGAATGGCGCTGGCGGTTCTGGGCGGGACCTACGTCGTGCGCGCGGTCGGTGACGTCGCCGAGTGCGGCCTGTCGTGGGCGTCGCCGCTGTACTGGGTGCAGGCGACCCGGTCATACGCCGCCGACCAGCGCTGGTGGCCGCTCCTGCTCCTCATCGCACTGGCGGTGATGCTCGCCGCGGTCGCGTACGCGCTGAGTACCCGCCGCGACGTCGGCGCCGGGCTCCGTCCCGCCCGGCTCGGCTCGCCCACCGCGTCGCCGGCGCTGAGCAGCCCGCTCGGGCTCGCGTTCAGGCTGCAGCGTGCCGGCCTCGTCGCCTGGTCCATCGGCCTGCTCATCCTCGCGATCACATACGGCTCTCTGGTCGACAGCATCCAGGACATGTTCGACCAGATCTCCTCCATGGAGGACATGATCCGCGACGTCGCCGGCGCGACTCTCATCGAGTCCTGGCTGGTCACCGTGCTCAGCCTCACCGGCATGATCGCGTCCGTCCAGGCCGTCCTGGCGGTGTTGCGGCTGCGGTCGGAGGAGACCTCCGGGCGTGCCGAGCCGCTCCTGGCCACCGCCGTGTCCCGGCCACGTTGGGCGGCCAGCCACCTCGCCATGGCTTTCGGAGGCAGCACGGTGATCATGGTGCTGGTGGGCCTGGGCTTCGGTGTGTCGACGGCGATCGCGACCGACGACGCGGCCTGGCTCGCTCAGATGCTCGCCGCCGCACTCGTCCAGCTCCCCGCGATCTGGGTGGCCGCCGGTTTCGCTGCCGCAGTGGTCGGCCTGGCCCCCCGGCTCAGCCCGCTGGCCTGGCTCATTCCGGCGTACGCAATCGCGGTGATCTACATCGGGCAGATCCTGCAGTTCCCCGGCTGGACCAGGAACCTGTCGCCGTTCGGGCACGTGCCTGAACTCCCGGCCGCGGACTTCGAACTCACCTCGACTATCGTGCTCCTGGCCATCGCGGCCGCGTTCACCTGGGCGGGGCTGGCCGGCCTGCGGCGGCGGGACGTCCCGGTGGCCTGACCGTCGCCGGACGCCGGCTCCGGTTCGACGCCGACACCATCAGGACTTCCGGGAGCGCACGCTGAGAGGGCGGCCTGACTATGGGTACGGGGGTCCAGAAGCCAATGGGGTGACCAGCCATGGTCCTTGACGCACGGAGCCGCATCCTCGCGACCAGCTACGACCTGTTCGCCCAGCGCGGCGTGCGCGCGGTCGGGGTCGACGAGGTCATCGCGCGGTCGGCCGTGGCGAAGTCGACGTTCTACCGCCATTTCCCGTCGAAGAACGCGCTGGTAATGGCATTCCTCGCCCGGCGGGAGCAGCAGTGGACGTTGGCGTTCATCGCAGCGGGGTCGGAGCGGCGCGGCTCCACCCCCGAGGCACAGCTGCTGGCGATCTTCGACGTGTTCGACGAATGGTTCGCCAGCGAAGCCTTCGACGGCTGTTCGTTCATCAACATCCTGCTGGAGATGGGCCCGGACCATGAGCTGGGGCTGGCGAGCATCGACTACCTCGCCAACATCCGCGAGATCGTGCGGGAACGGGCCGCGCGGGCCGGGCTCCGCGACCCCGAGAGCTTCTCCCGGTCGTGGCACATCCTGATGAAGGGCTCCATCGTCGCGGCGGCCGAAGGTGATATCCGGGCTGCACAGCGCGCGAAGGCGATGGCCCGCAGCCTCATCGACCAGTTCCGCTGAGTGGCCGTTCAGCCTGAACGACGCGCCGGCGTCGCTCAGGCGGAACGGCGCGAGACGCCGAGCTGGCCGAGCAGGGTGAGGACGCGGCGTTCGATCTCGTCGCGGATGGGGCGGACGGCGGCCAGGTCCTGCCCGGCGGGGTCGTCGAGGGCCCAGTCCTCGTACCGCTTGCCGGGGAAGACGGGGCAGGCGTCGCCGCAGCCCATGGTGACGACGACGTCGGCGGCGCGGACGACCTCGTCGGTCCAGGGCTTGGGATACTCACCGGAGATGTCGATGCCGCGTTCTGCCATGGCGGCGACTGCGGTGGAGTTGACCTGGTCGCCGGGCTCGGAACCACCTGACCACGCGAGAGCGTTGTCGCCGGCGTGGTGCTGGAAGAAGCCGAGCGCCATTTGGGAGCGGCCGGCGTTGTGCACGCACAGGAACAGCACCGTGGGGCGGCCGTCGTGTAGCGACCCCTCCACCCGGGCGAGCGCGGTGAGCCGCTGCCTGGCGAACCTTTCGGCCAGCAGCGGGAGGAAGTTCACGACGGAGGCGCGGCCGGCGAACTGGTCGTAGGAGGTGTGCAGGAACCGCTCGATCGTCTCCGGCCCGAAGGTGCCGTCGAACTCGCCGGCCAGTCGCGCGGCGGCCGTGGTGAGCGCGTGCTGCTGGTCCAGGGTGATGGGCGCCCGCTGGTAGGTGTGGGCCATGACGGTGCTCCTGTCAGGAGGCGGCGAGCCGCGGGGCGAGGCTGCCGACGCGGTTGGTGAGGGTGGCGACGGTCGTGTCGAAAGCGTCGTCGGTGCCGGCGGCGACGGGGTCGGGGACGGACCAGTGCAGGCCGCCGACCTCACCGAGCTCCTCGTGGGCGCGATCGCAGACGGTGATCACGAGGTCGTCGTCGGTGGTGACGTCGCGGAGCCGGCGAGGACGGTTCGCACGCAGCGGGATGCCGTGGCGCCGTGCGGCGGCGAGGGCGCCGGGGTCGACCCGCTCGGCGGGATGCGTGCCCGCGGAGGTGACGGGTATGGCGCTGGCGCGCCGCCAGAGCGCCACCGCTAGCTGCGAGCGCGCGGAGTTGGCGGTGCAGACGAAGACCACCCGGTGGGCGTGGCCGACCGCGCCGGGCACGAGCCCGTCCAGGGCGCCCGGCGTGAGCCGGAGGTAGCTGCGGCGGCGGTCGGCCTCCGAGCGACTGCGAGCCAGCAAGCCGGCGGACTCCAGCGTCCGGAGGTGGTGGGCCAGCAGGTTCGAGGGCATGCCCAGGCGGGCTTGCAGTTCGCTGGGGGAGAGGTCGCCGAGGCTGAGCAGGTCGGTGATGTACAGGCGCGCCGGGTCGGACAGGGCCGCATGCTTCGCGGCCCGCGTCTCCAGGGTAGTTCGCTCAGCGTTCATTGTCTCAATCTTGACTGAGCTATCTGGCTCGGTCAAGATGGCGCCGTGACAGTGATCGAATCGACGCCGGCTGCCTGGCGTCGCCTGCTCGCCGAGTTCCTCGGTACTGGCCTCCTGGTGGCGGTGGTGGTCGGGTCCGGTATCGCGGCCCAGCGGCTGTCGCCGGACGACGTCGGGCTGCAGTTGCTGGAGAACAGCACGGCCACGGTGCTGGGGCTGACGGTGCTGATCCTGCTGTTCGGGCCGGTGTCCGGCGCACACTTCAACCCGGTGGTGACGGCGGCCGACTGGTGGCTGGGCCGCCGCTCCGGCACCGGGCTGCCGGCGGTGGAGGCGGCCGGCTATGTGGTGGCACAGTGCGCCGGCGGAATCTGCGGTGCGGTGCTGGCCAACGTCATGTACTCGGTCGACACGGCCATGGCGTCGACCGAACGTAGCGGGACCGGGCTGCTGGTCGGAGAGGTGGTCGCGACCGCCGGCCTGGTGTTGCTGATCTTCGCGCTGGCCCGGACCGGCCGCGGCGCATTCGCTGCCCCCGCGGTCGGCGCCTACATCGGGGCGGCCTACTGGTTCACCAGCTCCACGTCGTTCGCCAACCCGGCGGTCACGGCCGGGCGGATGTTCACCGACACGTTCGCCGGCATCGCGCCGTCCTCGGCCCCGGCGTTCATCGGTGCCCAACTGGCCGGTGCCGCCGTCGCCGTCCTGCTCGTCCTCGTGCTGTACCCCGGCGCCGGCCGCGCGGCTGACGCCGTCGTCGTCCCGCATCCCGAGCCCACGCAAGTCCGAGCCTGAGAGGCATCCTCGTGCACATCGTCGCCGTCGGCGGCAGCGACGCGGGCATCTCCGCCGCGCTGCGCGCCCGCGAGCTGGACCCGTCCGCCGAGGTGACCGTCGTGGTCGCCGACACCTACCCGAACTTCTCCATCTGCGGCATCCCGTATTACATCTCCGGTGAGGTCGGGCACTGGTCGAACCTGGCCCACCGCACCCACGCCGACCTCGAGGCCACCGGTATGAGGCTGCGGCTGGACGCCGTGGCCACCGCGATCGACGTCGACGGACGGCGGCTCGCCGTGCGTGCGAGCGACGGCGGCGAGACGGCGCTGGAGTACGACGAACTGATCGTCGGCACCGGCGCCCTGCCGGTGCTCCCGCCGATCGCCGGCCTGGACACTCTCGGCGCGGCCGACGGCGTGCACGTGCTGCACTCCATGGACGACACGTTCGCCCTGGAACAGAGCCTGGACCGCATCGTGCCGTCGACGGCGCTGATCGTGGGTGCCGGCTACGTCGGGCTGGAGATGGCCGAGGGCCTGACCGCGCGCGGCATCGCCGTCACCCAGGTCGAGATGCTGCCCGAGGTGCTGCCCACGGTCGACCCCGAACTCGGTGCACTGGTCCATGCCGAGCTGGACCGCCATGGTGTGGCTGTACACACGCAGGCGACGGTGACCGGCATCGCCCGCGCCGAATCGGGGCCCGCCCGGCTGCACGTCGTCGGCGCCGGCCCGGACGCCGAGCCGCTCGCCTGGGACGTCGACCTGGTGCTCGTCGTGGTCGGGGTGCGGCCGAACACCGACCTGCTGGTCGCGGCCGGCGCGCGGTCCGGGCCGCGCGGCGCCGTCGTCGTCGACGACACCATGGCCACCGGGCTGCCCCACGTGTGGGCCGCGGGCGACTGCGTCGTCACCCACCACCGCCAGCTCGGCGTCACGTACCTGCCGCTGGGCACGACGGCGCACAAGCAGGGCCGGGTCGCCGGCGAGAACGCCGTCGGCGGCCGGGCCCGGTTCGCCGGCAGCGTCGGCACCCAGGTCGTCAAGGTGTTCGACCTCGTCGCGGCCCGGACCGGGCTACGCGAGCACGAGGCCGCCGCGGCCGGGTTCGTCCCCGTCAGCAGCACCGCGACGCCGGACGACCACAAGGCCTACTACCCGGGCGCCCAGCGCATCACCATCCGCATCACAGGCGACCGCGACACCGGCCAGCTGCTCGGCGCCCAGCTCGTCGGAGCACGCGGCACCGAGACCGCCAAACGCGTCGACACCTTCGCGACGGCGTTGTTCCACGGCATGACAGTCGAGGCGGTCAGCGACCTCGACCTCTCCTACACGCCGCCGCTCGGTTCCCCTTGGGACGCGGTTCAGATCGCCACTCAGGCCTGGGTCCGCGAACACCACCTGCCCCGGCAGGTGCGAGCGCTGTCGCCCGGCTGACGCCTCCGCCATGCGGGCGGCGGAGGCTCACCGGCACACCCGAGTCGTATGCTCGGTGGCGTGAGCGAGGTCGTGACGGCGGGGGAGCGCAGGTCGCTGCCGCTGGTGGCCGACGATCTGGTGGAGCTGAGCGACGCCACGCTGGAGTTCCTCAAGGCGCTGGCCAGTCCGGCCCGGCAGAAGATCCTGCTGTTGTTCGCTCGTGGTGCGGAGCTTTCGGTGGGTGAGGTGGCGGAGCTGGCCGGGATCGGTCAGTCCACGGCGTCGGAGCAGCTCAAACTCCTGCGCCGCGGCGGCATCGTCACCTCCCGTCGCGACGGCAAGGCCGTCTACTACCGGGCCGACAAGACCGGCATGGCGCGGGCCCTCGCGGACCTGCAGGCCTACCTCGAAGTCTGCTGCTGAGGCGCCGTGCGCCTGGTGCTGATCGAGAAGCGTCGAGGGCGAGACGACGACCGCTACACCTGGCAGCGGTTCGAGCTGAGCGAGAGCTTCAACGAGCGCTGGTGGAACGAACCCCGGCTGCTCGACGCCGGTGCGACCTACTTCGAGGTCCGCCTGGATGGTGTCGAGGTCGCGCGCGTCGAGCTCGACGATCAGGCCGACTTCGCCCACGACTTCGGTGCGCCCCGCCTCGGCGCTGCCGCACTCGAGATCCAGTTCATCGAAGTCGCACCCGCGCACCGTGGCAAAGGCATCGGAACCGAGGTGGTCGCGCGCGTCGCGGCCAGCAACCCGGGTCGGCGGCTCCTGGCGCTCAGCGAGCACGCCGACGAGTTCTGGTCGTCTCTGGGCTGGCAGCGCTATGGGCACCCAGAAGGTCATCAGCGACGGCGGCCCCTCTACCTCCAGCCGGCCTAGTGCTCCACCGGCCCCAGTGACAGAGCGTCGCGGATGGCGGCCAGGCGCTCCGGGACCACGCGGTAGTAGATCCAGGTGCCACGCCGGTCGCCGGTGACCAGGCCGGCGTCGCGCAGCAGTTTCAGGTGATGGCTCGTCGTGGCCGCCGTCTTGCCGATGCCGGCCGAGACGTCGCAGGCGCAGACCTCGTCGGCGTTGAGCAGCATCGACAGGATCTTCACCCGGGCCGGGTCGGCCAGCGCCTTGAACATGCCGGCCAGCGACGTGGCGTCGTCGTCACCCATGGCCGACGTCGGAGTGCAGCAGGTGTTCAGTACCGGGAGGGCACGTGCGGGCGCCGGTGCGCCGAGGTTCATGGCTGCGGTGGTCATGGTGGCTCCAGGCTAGCCGGGAGAGTGGCTTGTTTCCACAGTTCTCGAAACTTGTTTTGACATCCTTCGAATCAGTGGTTAGATGAACATCGAAACAAGGTCGGATTGTTCCGGCCACGCGAAGACTGCCGAGGAGCCGTCATGCACCCGTCCCTGCCCGAGGCGATGGCCGCCGAGCGCCGGCGCGAACTGATGGCCGCGGCCGCTCACCAGCGTCTCGTCGCCCAGGCCATCTGCTGCCGTCCGAGCACCGTGGCATGTGCCGCGACGCGGGTTCGCGGCGCCTGGGCCGCGCTGACCGCGCGCCGCGGCACTGTCTGCTGCGCGACCGCCTGACCGCCCACCCTGGTCGGCCGGGTGCCGAGCCCAGAAGGGAGGTGACCACCATGGACTGCTGCGAGGACCAGATCACGGACAGCTGCGACACCGGTTGCTGCTGACCGCTGCCGGGGAAACGGCGGCGAACGAACCAACGGCGCCGCCGTTTTCCGTCTCGCCAGGCCCGGACCGCCGGTTCGACCTGTGCGGAGCCTACGTCTTCGCGGCAGGTGACCACCGGCGGTGGCGTGCCAGCGCCCAGGCGAGGCACCCGAAGGCGGCAGTCGAGGTCAGCGCCCGGATGGCGTTCCACCGGTTCCACCGGTCCTCGAACCGCTCTCGCACGGCGGCGACATCGGGGAGGGCGCCGGGGTCACCGGCGGCGTCGAGGGTGTCGTTGAGCGGGATACTGACGCCGCGGGTGATCACGAGGGTCGCGACGTAGAGCAGGAGCGCGGCCGCCGTCCATGCCAAGCCCGGACCCGATCGCCGCCTCAGCTCCGAGGCGGCTGCGAGGCCGGTGAGGACGAGGGCTCCCACGACGATGGTCGCGAACCACGGATTCACGATCGCCACGTTGATGCGCTGCATCGCCTCCACGAACACCTCGTCGCGGGTATCACCGAGACCGGGCATCACCGCGTAGGAGAAGGCCTGGAACAGCCCGGCTGCCAGTCCCATCGTCACGGTGGCGGCCAGTAGCACTGCGGTCCGGAGCGCGCTCATCGCGCCGGCTCGCCGGGCGGTCGAATGTTGCGGTCGTGCCCCCGGGCCGCCGTCGCGTCATTCATGTACCCAGTGAAGAGCAGGGGAGTGAGACGAACCATGCCGCAGAGACTCATCCGCATACTGGATCGTCTAAAGTCTGGTCATGGACGGGCTCACTGGCATCCTCGACGCCCCCCGGGCGCGCGGGGCCTTCACGTTGCGGGTCTCCATGAGCCCGCCGTGGGCGGTCCGAATCCAGGACGAAGCGAAACTCGCCCTGGTCGCCGTGGTGCGAGGTGAAGTGTTCGCGATGCCCGATCAGGGCGAGCCGATCCTGCTGCGACCGGGTGACGTCGCGGTCATGCGCGGGCCCGATCCCTACACGCTGGCCGATCAGCCCGACACGAGCGCACAGGTCGTGGTCCAGCCGGGCAATCGGTGCACCTCGCCGGACGGGCGGGATCTCGCCGACGTGATGGGCCTCGGTACCCGCAGCTGGGGCAACGATCCCGACGGACCGGCCGTCATGCTCGTCGGCACCTATGAACGCACCCCGGCCATCGGCCGCGCCCTTCTGGGCGCGCTGCCGGCCATGATGGTGCTGCGGCACGACGCTTGGGACACCCCGCTCATCGGGTTGCTCGGTGCCGAGATCGCCCAAGACACCCCGGGGCAGGAGGTCATTCTCGACCGCCTGCTCGACCTCGTCCTCATCAGCGCCCTGCGCGCCTGGCTCTCTCACCCCGGCGCCGACCGGCCGCGCTGGTACTTGGCGGATGCGGACCCCGTCGTGGGCCCGGCCCTGCGGCACATCCACCATGAGCCCGCCCGCCCCTGGACCGTCCAGGCTCTCGCCCACGCCGTCGGCGTCTCCCGGGCCACCCTGGCGCGCCGGTTCGCGGAACTCGTCGGCCAGCCGCCCATGGAGTTCCTGACACACTGGCGCCTCGCCCTCGCGGCCGATCTCCTGCAGGAACCGGACGTCACCCTGAGCGCTGTGGCCCGGCAGGTCGGCTACAGCAGCCCGTTCGCCCTGAGTGCCGCCTTCAAGCGGGTACACGGCACCAGCCCGCGCGCACGGAAGCCCGCCGTCCCCGTCTGATCCCGCCGCCGTGCTGGCCGGGGCGGAGCGCGGTCAGGCGACCGCGAAGGCTCCGATGATCACGGAGACGACGACGATTCCCACGACGTGGTAGCCGCCGGTGATCGCGCCGAAGAGGAACGGCCGTGCTGGCACCGCGGCGACAGCCCAGCCCACCTCCCCATGATCATCAAGAGTTGACCCGGTCATAACCGGGTGAAGTCTGGACGATCACGGGGAGCTCTACAGGTCAGAAGGAGTAGCCCGGGTGGGACTCGAACCCACAGACACCGCATTTTGAGTGCGGCGGCTTTGCCAATTTGCCTACCGGGCCGCGTTCGGCGGCGACAGGGACCCTAGCCTACCGTCATCGGAAACATGTGCCGAGTAGGCTTCCCGGGTGACCGAATCGCCAACGCCAACCGCGCCCGCCCGACGTGTCCTCGTGGCCGAGGACGAGTCGTTGATCCGCCTGGATCTCATCGAGATGCTGGGTGAGGAGGGCTACGAGGTGGTGGGTGAGGCCGCCGACGGCGCCAGCGCCGTCCGGTTGGCCGAGGAGCACCGCCCCGACCTCGTCGTCATGGACGTCAAGATGCCGGTACTCGACGGTATCTCGGCGGCCGCTCGGATCGTCGAGCAGCGGATCGCGCCGGTACTCATCCTGACCGCATTCTCCCAGCGTGATCTCGTGGAGCGCGCCCGCGACGCCGGGGCCATGGCCTACCTGGTCAAGCCCTTCAGCAAGGCGGACCTGGTGCCCGCCATCGAGATGGCGCTCTCCCGGCACGAGGAGATCACCCAGCTCGAGAACGAGGTCCACGACCTCGCCGACCGCCTCGAGACGCGCAAGCTCGTCGACCGGGCCAAGGGCATTCTGCAGACCAAGTACGGCCTGACCGAGCCCGACGCGTTCCGGTGGATCCAGAAGGCCGCCATGGACAAGCGCACGTCCATGCGTGAGGTCGCCCGGGTCGTGCTCTCCGAGGCCGAGGCCGGGTCGAGCGACTGATCATGCGCATGGTGCGTCGTAGCGCGGGGTGGGCCGCGCTGACGGCGTCGGCCACGCTGCTGGCGTCCTGCGGCATGGTGAGCGCGCTCGGCGACGACGACGCCGGCGAGCAGACAGCCACCGTCGCCGTCCTGGTCCCGGAGTCGGGCTGGCAGCAGGCCGACGGCGCCGGCGTCCTGGCCGCGGTGGAGGCCGCGGTAGCGGAGCGGGCCGGCGACATCGGCGGCTGGACGGTCGACGTCGTCGCCGTCGATGAGAGCGACGACCGCGAGGAGCTCACCACCGCGATCGAGGAACTCGCCGGCGGCGACCTGGTCGCGGTGATCGGCGGGCTGACCACCGGTGCCGTGCGCGCCGTGCAGCCGGTCCTCGACAGCGCCGAGGTGGTGTTCGTGTCGCCGGCCGACACCGACCCGGTGCACACCCGCGGGGCGAACCCGAGCGCGCCGCTTCGGCCCTACCGTTCCTACTTCCGGACCGCGGTCGGCGACGAGCCTCCGGCGGCGGCGCTCGGCCGCTATGCCGTCGGCGCGCTGGGAACGAAGTCGGTCGCCGTCGTCGACGGGGGAGACCCGGCCGAGGTGACGGCGTTCACCAAGGCCGTGGAGGCCGCCGACGGCGAGGTGGTCGCACGCGGCACGGCCGCCCAGATCGATGCCGTGGTGGCCGCAGCGGAGGAGGGCGGGGCGGGAGCCGTCTTCGTCGCCGGCACCCCGGAGGCGGCGACACGAACCGCGCGGGCCGTGCGTGCGGCCGGCCTGGACGCCGCCCTCCTAGGCGCAGCGGCTTTCGACCCGGCGAACGCCTCCGACGACGACACGAACGGGTCGGACGACAACACCGGCGTGCCGGACGGTCTCCGCGACGGCGCCATCACCGCCACCGCGGCGGACCTGCAGGCGACGGCCGATGCGCCACTGCCGTCGAACGCGTCCACCGGTACCGACCCGGGTGAGTTCGGGGCGGCGGCCTACGACGCCGGCACCGTGGTCGGGATCGTCCTCGATCGGTGCCTGCCGCCGGCCAGTTCGGCGTCGTCGGCGCGGCGCGGCTGCGTCGGTGAAATGGCCCAACTCGACTTCGCCGGCGTGACCGGTGAGGTGGCGTTCGACGATTTCGGCGACCGGGTCGACGGCACCGTGACGTTCAGCGTCCTGCGCGACGGCCGGTGGCGGCCGGTTCACCGCGACGACTGACGCCGCCGGACAGGGGCCTGACCGCTCGGAAACGGCAGGTGAGCAGGGCGCGACAACCGGGCGTCGGTTCTCTGTCGCCCGTTGACTCATGCCGCGCCGTGCGACCACTCTCAACGCAGTCACGCCGACGAGAGAGGTTGACCATGCCCGAACTCAGCCGCCGAACCGTCCTCCGCTCCGGTACCGTGGCCGCGGCGGCGAGCGCGGTCGGCGCCGCCGCGGCCATGGCCCCGTCCACCGCGTTCGCGGCTGACCCGGCGCACGCTGCTGCCGCGCCGGCCCCGCAGCGGCCCCGGCGCGGCACGATACGAGTGCTGACCTGGAACATCTACCGCGGTGGCACTGGCGTCTCCCCGGAGAATCTGCCGCTGCTGCTGGATCAGCTGGTGGCGTTGCGCCCGGACGTCTATCTGGCGGTGGAGACCTATGGAGCCGGCGACCGGATCCGTCGTGAACTGTCCCGACGAGCAGGCAACGGACAGTACACCGGCATCAAGATCACGGACCGTCCGGCCGGCGACGACAACCTGTGGATCTTCACACACCTGCCCGTGGACCGAGTACATCCGCGGCCGGCCGGCGGCACTCACGTCACGGACTTCAACCTCGGCGGCGTCCGGCTGCGGCTGCCCAACCGGCGCCAGTTGGACGCCTTCGTGCTCTGGTGCAACTACACCAACCCGTGGGACGGCTACCTGATCGACGAGAACGCGGCTGCCATCCGCGCCGGCCTGACGCCGCGCCACTCGCAGGCGGACGTCGTCGCCGCCGGGAGCCGGCAGACCGCGCATGTGGAGGAGGTCGTGCGATACCACCTGCCGGCGATGGTCGGCGACGATCAGGTGCCGCTCGTGATCGGGGGCGACTTCAACACTCTACCGGCGGCCGACTGGACCGCCGCGAATGCCGGCAAGCCGAACCACTTCGGCATGAGCTACGGCCTCACCGCAACCCGCGTGCTGACCGACGCCGGATTCGTCGACACATTCCGTGCGGCCCACCCGGACGCTGCCGTCGAGGGCCGCACCTGGAGTCCGCTGCCCACCGAGCGGCTCATCACGCCGCAGCGCATCGACATGATCTTCGCCAAGGGCGACGTGACCGTGCGCGGCGGTGACGTGGTCGACACCCAACTGTCGAACCACCAGTCGGGCACCTTCTACTCCGACCACGCGGCGGTCTGGACCGACCTGAGCATCCGCTGACCGCGCTCGCCACGCACACTGCGATGACACCGCACTTCCTAGGTCACAGTGTCCTAACAAGATGATCCTGGTTGGCCACGACCACTACGTTTAGGTCATTGCACGGCATAAGTTTCGGGAATCATCGCATCCAACCGGCACCTCATCCTGGTGGCCGGCTCGGCGAAGGAGAATTCTCATGACCCGCACATCGCGACTGTGGCGGTCGTTGGCCGTCGCCGGGGTGGCCTCGCTTGTGCTGGCCGCCTGCGGCGGCGACGACGACGAGCCTTCGGACGGTGGGACCGCCGGCGGCGACGCTCCGGCCAGCGACGAGCCGTTGCGGCTCGGCACGCTCCTGCCGCAGACCGGTAACCTCGCATTCCTCGGTCCGCCGGAGTTCGCCGGCGTCGACCTCGCCATCGAAGAGATCAACGCCGCCGGTGGCGTCCTCGGCCACGACGTCGAGGTGACGCACACCGACTCCAGCGACGCCAGCAACTCCGCCGTCACCCAGCAGTCGACGGACTCCCTGCTCAACGAAGGTGTGGCCGCCATCATCGGCGCCGCCTCGTCGGGTGTGTCGTTCACGGTGCTCGACCGCATCGTGCAGGACGAGACCATCATGTTCTCGCCGGCCAACACCTCGCCGGACTTCACCACCTACGAGGACGACGGTCTCTACTTCCGGACCGCGCCGTCCGACGTGCTGCAGGGCCAGGTGCTCGGCGACACGATCCTCGGCGACGGGCACGCGAACGTCGCGATCATGAACCTCGACGACGCGTACGGCAACGGCCTGGCCCAGTACCTCACCGAGACCATCGAGAGCGGCGGTGGCACCATCGCCACGCAGGTCGTCTACGACCCGCAGGCGTCGAACTACACCTCCGAGGTCAGCCAGGTCGCCGCGGCCCAGCCCGACGCCATCGCGCTGATCGGGTTCGAGGAGACGGTCACCATCATCCCGGAGCTCGTCACGCAGGGCATCGGCCCGCAGACGGTGCCGGTGTACTTCGTCGACGGCAACACCTCCAACTGGGGTGACCAGCTGCCGGCCGGCCTGCTCGAAGGCAACAAGGGCACGCAGCCGGGCGCCGAGATCGGCGAGGAGTTCCGCGAGCGCCTGCTCGAGGTCGACCCCGAGCTCGTCGACTTCAACTACAGCGCGGAGTCGTACGACGCGGCCATGCTGCTGGCGCTGGCCGCCCTGCAGGCTGGTTCGGTCGAGAGCCGCGACATCGCCGACAACCTCGTCGACGTGTCCCGCGAGGGCACCGAGTGCACCACGTTCGAGGAGTGCGCCGGGCTGATCGAGGACGGTGAGGACATCGACTACAACGGTGTCTCCGGCCCGATCGAGTTCACCGACGCCGGCGACCCGGAGACGGCCACCATCGGCGTCTTCCAGTACGGTCCCGACAACAACACCACGCCCGTCGAGTACGTCGAGCGGACCATGACCACGGAGTGACCGTGTTCTGACGCGCATCAGCTGAGAGCCCCGCCGGGCCGGACCCGGCGGGGCTCTCGCACGTTGCGCACGTCCTTGGCCCATGAACATCGGCCATCGACCCGCCAGTGCGGGGCCGATGGCCGATGATCAACGGGTCGGAGCCGGCTGGGCCCGTCAGGCGCGGGCGAGTGAGCCCAGGTAGAGCTCGATGACCTTGGGGTCGTTGATGAGCTCGCGGCCGGTGCCGGTGTACGCGTTGCGGCCCTGGTCGAGCACGTAGCCGCGGTGGCAGATCTGCAGGCAGCGGCGGGCGTTCTGCTCGACCATGACCACGGACACGCCGGCCTTGTTGATCTCGCGGGTGCGGATGAACACCTCGTCCTGCAGGACGGGGGAGAGGCCCGCGGACGGCTCGTCCAGCAGGATGACGCTCGGGTCGGCCATCAGGGCGCGGCCCATGGCGACCATCTGCCGCTCGCCGCCGGACAGCGACCCCGCCCGCTGCTTGCGGCGGTCGCCCAGGGCGGGGAAGAGGTCGGTGACGAACGCGAACCGCTCGGGGAACCGCTTCGGCGCCTGGTAGAGACCCATCTCCAGGTTCTCCTCGACCGTCAGGCCGGGGAACACGTTGTTGGTCTGCGGCACGAAGCTGACGCCGCGGGAGACGAGCTCGTTGGCCGGCTTGTTGGTGATGTCCTCACCGTGCAGCTGGACCGTGCCCTGACGGACCTTCACCAGCCCGAAGAGCGCCTTGAGCAGCGTGGACTTGCCGGCCCCGTTGGGGCCGATGATGCCGACGATCTCGCCCGGCTTGCAGTAGAGATCGCAGCCGGTGAGGATGTTGACACCCTCGACATACGAGGCGACGATCTCGTCGGCACGCAGCACCGCGCCCTCGGCGCCTTCGATGTGGGCCGAGCGGTCGTCGGCCTGTCCCGTGGTGTCTCTCATCGTCCGCCCTTGTCGTCGCCCGTCGTCGCTGTGGGTGTGGTGTCACCCGTCGCCGCCGGCGTCTCGCCGCCGGCCGTGGCCGCCGGCTGGCCGAGCTCCGCCGTGACCTCCGCCTCCAGCGAGCCGGTCTCGAACTCCTGCTCCAGCTCGGCCAGGGACTGGTCGTGGTGGGCGCCGAGGTAGGCGTCGATGACCTTGTGGTTGGACATGACGGAGTCCGGCGGGCCCTCGGCCAGGACCTTGCCCTGGCCCATGACGATGACCCAGTCGGCGATGTCGCGGACCATGTCCATGTCGTGCTCGACGAACAGCACCGTCATGCCCTGCTCTCGCAGGTCCTTCACGTGTTCGAGCAGCGACTGGGTGAGCGCGGGGTTGACCCCGGCCATGGGCTCGTCGAGCATCACCAGCTCCGGCTCGACCATCAGGGCGCGGGCCATTTCCAGCAGCTTGCGCTGACCGCCGGAGAGCGAGCCGGCGAAGTCGTCGCGCTTGGTGTCGAGCTTGAACCGCCGCAGCAGCTCCTCGGCGCGCTCGGTGATGTCCTCCTCCTGGCCGCGCCACAGGGCCGGGATCATGGCCCGCCAGAAGCTCTCGCCGCGCTGCCCGGTGGCGCCCAGCCGCATGTTCTCGATGACCGTGAGCTTGGACAGTGCTTTGGTCAGCTGGAACGTGCGGACCATGCCGGCGCGGGCCACCCGGTACGGGGGCATGCCGTGCAGTGACCGGCCGTTGAACGACCACGAGCCGTGATTGGCCCGGTCGAAGCCGGTCAACAGGTTGAAGAACGTCGTCTTGCCGGCGCCGTTGGGCCCGATCAGCGCGGTGATGGACCCGCGTTGGACTTCGACGTGCTCGACGTCGACGGCCAGCAGACCGCCGAACTGACGTTTGACGTCGTCGGCCACCAGGATGGGATCGGCCTTCTTGGCTCCGGGCTCGTGCGGCACGCCGGCGAAGGCGGCCAGCGCCTCTTCGCGCCGAGCCGTCACGGCTCCCACAGTGTCATCGGGCATCGAGCGCGATCTCCCTCCGGTCGCCGAGGATGCCTTGCGGGCGGAACACGAGCAACAGCACCAAGACGACACCGGTCAACATGAATCGTACGGCGCCGGTGTCGTTTTGCGTCATCAGCCAGGTGGGGATGTAGTCGTTGCTGATGCCTGCCCGCAGCGTCAGGTCGATGAACTGGAAGGCGAACCAGACGATCGCCGCACCCAGCACCGGTCCGAACACCGTCGCCGCGCCACCGAGGATCAGGATGGCGTAGGCGAAGAAGGTGAAGTTGGTGGCGTACACGTCCGGTTGCATGGCGCCCTGGAACATCGAGTAGACGATGCCGGCGAGCGCGCCGATCACGCCACCCAGGACCAGCGACTGCATCTTGTACGAGTACACGTTCTTGCCGAGGCTGCGCACGGCGTCCTCGTCCTCGCGGATGGCCTTGAGCACCCGGCCCCACGGGCTGCGCATGAGCAGCCACACGACGAGGGTGCACAGCGCCACCAGGCCCCAGCCGACGGTCATCACCCACAGGATGCGCTCGCGGAACTCGAACGGACCGAGCTCGAACGGCTCCGTGTACGGGTTGAGGTCGTAGAACGTGGTGCTGAAGCCGGTGATGCCGTCGGAACCGCCGAACACGTCGCGCCCCCACGCCGACCGGCCGACCAGTCGCACGATCTCCGACGCGGCGATGGTCACGATGGCCAGGTAGTCCGCGCGCAGCCGCAGTGTCGGCACGCCCAGCAGCAGTGCGAGCACGATGGCCGCGACGATGGAGACGGCGATGCCCAGCCAGAACGACTGGTTGTAGGTGGTGACGAGGACGGCGACGCCGTACCCGCCGACCGCGGCGAACGCCGCCTGGCCGAAGTTGAGCAGCCCGGTGTAGCCGAACTGCACGTTGATGCCGATGGCGGCGAGCGCGAAGACGATCGCCTGGACGCCGATCAGCTCGCGGATCGACAGCTCGAAGATGGAACCCCAGTCCATGGTCGTTGCTCCCTTCGCCTCAGCCGATCCGCTCTCGCCGGCCCAGGATGCCCTGGGGCCGCACGAGCAGGATCAGGATGAGCACGACCAGCACACCGGCCGTCTTGAGTTCCGATGGGACGACGTACGCGGAGACCTCGATGAAGATGCCGACGATCAGCGCGCCGATCATCGCGCCCCATGCCGTGCCGAGGCCGCCCAGGATCGTCGCGGCGAACACCAGCAGCAGGATGCGCATGCCCATGAGATAGTCGACGCCCTGGATCATGCCGAAGAAGACGCCGGCGAGCCCGGCGAGGGCGGTGCCGGTGGTCCACACCACGGTGATGACCCGGTCGACGTTGATGCCCGACGCCGCGGCCAGCGCGGGGTTGTCCGCGACCGCCCGGGTGGCCTTGCCGAGGCGGGTGCGGGTGAGCGCGAGCGCCACCGCCGCCAGCAGCACCACACAGATGCCCATGATGACCAGGTCGCGAACGGTGATGCTGACCGGACCGACGGAGATCGGGCTCTGGTAGGTGTATTGGTCGTACGTCTCGCGGCCGCCGCCGATGATGAACTGCGTCAAGTACCTCAGGAACAGCGACACGCCGATCGAGATGATCATGAGCGCGATCAGCCCGGTCGGCTTCTTGCGTAGCGGTCTCCAGAACCCGCGATCCTGACCCCAGCCGAACACGGCGCTGAGCAGCGTGGCCAGGATGGCCGCGAACAGGACCGGGACGCCGGCCTGGTTCAGCAGCAGGGCCGCCACCGCGCCGAAGACGATGAGCTCGCCGTGCGCGAAGTTGGTCAACCCGGTGGTGCCGAAGACCAGCGACAGGCCCAGCCCGGCCAGCCCGAGGATCAACCCGAACCGCAGTCCGCTGATGAACAGCTGCAACAGCTGGTTGTTGCCGGAGGTGACGACGACGTCCTCACCGGCCTCGGACTCCGCGCTGCCGGACTCGGCGCCGGTGCCCGGACCTTCGGGCTCCCCCTCGGTGGGCGCGGACGTCTCACCTGGTGAGGGTTCCGTTCCCGGACCCTCGGGGGTGCCGACGCGAAACAGGATCACCTTGCGCTGCTGCGGATTGACGGTGGTCTCGAGCGTGTCGCGCACGACACCCGGCGCGGTGGACGGCAGCGTCGCGCTGTCCAGCACGACGGTGTATTCGCCCGGGCCGGGCACCGGGACCTCCCAGGTGCCGTCGGCCGCTGTCTGCGCCGTGCCGATCTCTTCGCCGTCGGCCGAGGTGACCGTGATGGTGACCCCGGCGACCGGCGCGTCCTGGTGCTCCAGGGTGCCGTGGATCGTCTCGCCGGTGCCCTGGGCACTGACCGCTGGTGCGGCGGCCAGGACGGTGGCCAGGACAGCGAGAAGCGCCCCCAGATATCTGGTCAGCTTCTGCACGTGTGGTGTACCTCCAGCTCCAGGGCCGCTGACCGCAGACGTGTGTGTCGTGCACGCTCCGGATCGACGGTCGACCGTCAGACGTCCGATGCCGGAGCATAACTCTCTTCCGGGACGTCTTTCCCCCTACAACTGCCCCGTTCCCGGACCGATACCAGTTGGTAACGTTCGGCCATTGTCGCCGGTCAGGACCTAATTGCCGCGACAATGCTGACGAGCACCGGGGCGATCACGAGCGCCGGCAGCAGGTCGCCGACGGGGAGCGGCTTCATGCGCAGCAGCCGCAGCGCCACCCCGACGAGCAACAGCCCGCCCGTGGCGGTGATCGCGGCCACGTAGGCGTCACCGAGCAGACTCCCGGCGATCACCCCGACGACGGTGAGCGTTCCCTGGACGACGGCGACCGCGAGCGCTGACGCCATGACGCCCCACCCCAGCGACGCCGCGAACGCGACCGCGGCGAACCCGTCCATGGTGGCCTTCAGCGCCAGTTGGTCGTAGCCGAGGCCCATGCCGTCGGACAACGAGCCCAGGATCGTCAGCGGACCCACACAGAACAGTAAGGACGTGGTGACGAAGCCCTCGACGAAGCGGCGTCGCGCCTCGCCGCCGCCGTCGCGGGACAGCCGCCGTTGCAGCCCGGAACCGACGCCTTCCAGCCGGGCCTCGACCCGCAGCAGCGACCCGGCGATGCCGCCGATGAGCAGCGCGCCCAGCACGATGAGCACCGTCGCGGAGTCGCCCACCTGCGCGGCGAACCCGGAGTCCAGCACGGCGGCCGCCGACGTGGCCGCGATCAGCAGCGTGACCAGCCCCAGAGCGTCGGTGACCACGTCACGCGTGCGCTGCGGCAGCCGGTGGCCGACGAGCAGCCCGACGGAGGAACCGGCGACGACCGTGACGACGTTCAGGACCGTTCCGAAACCGGGGAACATGTGCTCCTCAGCGCTTCGCGTCGCTGGGCACCAGGAAGCAGGTGAGCCGCGCCGTGCACACGCGCCGGCCGGTGTCGTCGGTGATGACGATCTCGTAGCTCGCCGAGCCGCGGCCGAGGTGGGCGGGAGTGGCCACGGCCGTGACATGGCCCTCGCGGACGCCGCGGTGGTGCGTGGCGTTGATGTCGACGCCGACGGCGTAGCGGTCCGGTTGGGCGTATAAGGTGGCAGCGACCGAGCCGACACTTTCGGCCAGCACACACGACGCGCCACCGTGCAACAGCCCGAACGGCTGGGTGTTGCCCTCGACCGGCATCCGCGCCACTACGCGCTCCGGGCCGGCCTCGAGGTACTCGATGCCCAGGGTCGCGTCCAGTGGCGCCTTCGGCAGGTTCGCCAGGTCGAGCCGGCCACCGTCGTCCGCAGTGGCGTCACGCGCCTGTTCGGTCATGGCTGCTGACGATATCGCGGCGAGGCTCGTGGCCGCGGCACGGCTGACCGGGCCGACCCCTGAGACAATGTCGGACCCGGCGACTAGTGTTGCCGCGTGGTCGAAGCTGCTAATCCCTCCCGCCTCTTGCTCCTCGACGGTCACTCGCTGGCCTACCGGGCGTTCTACGCGCTGAAAGACGCGAACCTGGTCACCACCACCGGTCAGCACACCGAGGGCGTGTACGGCTTCACGTCCATGCTCATCAACGTGCTGCGCGACGAGCAGCCCACGCACGTAGCCGTGGCGTTCGACGTGTCGCGCAAGACGTTCCGCAGCGAGACGTTCCCCGAGTACAAGGCCAACCGCAGCAAGTCGCCGGAGGAGTTCAGCGGCCAGCTCGACCTGGTCAAGGAAGTGCTGACGGCGCTGCGCATCCCGTACGTGCAGAAGGAGGGGTTCGAGGCCGACGACGTCATCGCCACGCTGGCCACGATGGCCGAGCGCGACGGCATCGACGTCTCCATCTGCACCGGCGACCGTGACGCCTTCCAGCTCGTCAGCGACCGCGTCACCGTTCTCTACCCCCGCCGCGGCGTGTCCGACCTGTCCCGCATGACCCCGGAGGCGGTGCGGGAGAAGTACGGCCTGACGCCGGCGCAGTATCCCGATTTCGCGGCGCTGCGCGGCGACCCCTCGGACAACCTGCCCAACATCCCCAGCGTGGGGGAGAAGACGGCCGTCAAGTGGGTCGTCGAGTTCGGCTCGCTGGACCAGCTGGTGGCCCGCGCCGACGAGGTCAAGGGCAAGGCCGGCGACGCGTTGCGTGCCCATCTCGGCCAGGTCATGACCAACCGGGAGCTCACCGAGCTGGTTCGCGACGTGCCGCTGGACGTCCATCTGGACGAGCTGGCCCGGCAGACGTGGGATCGCGAAGAGGTGCACCAACTCTTCGACACCCTGCAGTTCCGCGTGCTGCGCGACCGGCTGTACGAGTACCTGGAGCCCGGCGGCCAGCCCGAGGCCGACGAGGGCTTCGACATCGACGCGGTCCACCTGCAGCCCGGTGAGGTGGCCGGCTGGCTGGCCGAGCACCTCGGCACCGGCCGGGTCGGCGTGTCCGTCCGGGGCACCTGGGGCCGCGGCACCGGCGAGGTCACCGAGCTCGCCGTCGCCACCGCCGACGGCGCCGGCGGCTGGTTCGAGCCCGCCGCCCTGACGCCCGAGGACGACGCCGCCGTCGCGGCCTGGCTGGCCGACCCCGACCGGCCCAAGGTCATGCACGACGCCAAGGGCCCCATGCACGCGCTGGCCGCTCGCGGCTGGCAGCTGCGCGGGCTCTCCGCTGACACCCAGCTCACCGCGTTCCTGGCGCTGCCCGGGCAGCGTTCCTACGATCTCGCCGACCTGGTGCTGCGGTTCCTGGGTCGCGAGCTGCGCGCCGAGACCTCCGGCGCCGCCGTCCAGCTCTCCCTCGACGGCGGCGACGAGGAACAGCTGGGCACCGACGAGACGGTCCGCGCCCGCGCCGTACTCGACCTCGCCACCGCGTTGGAGGCCGAGCTGGACAAGAAGGGCGGGCGCACCCTGCTCGACGAGGTCGAGCTGCCGCTGGTCGAGGTGCTGGCGTCCATGGAACGCGCCGGCATCTGCATCGACGTCGACCACCTGCACGAGTTGGAGTCGTCGTTCGGCGCCAGCGTCGCGCAGGCCGCCGACGACGCCTACGACGCCATCGGCCGGCGCGACGTCAACCTCGGATCGCCGAAGCAGCTGCAGGCCGTGCTCTTCGACGACCTCGCGTTGCCGAAGACCAAGCGCATCAAGACCGGTTACACCACCGACGCGGAGTCGCTGGCAGAGCTGTACACGAAGACGCAGCATCCGTTCCTCGAGGCACTGCTGCGGCATCGCGACGCGTCGAAGCTGCGGGTCACCGTCGAAGGGCTGCTGAACTCCGTCTCCGACGACGGCCGCATCCACACGACGTTCGCGCAGACCATCGCGGCCACCGGGCGGTTGTCTTCGGCCGACCCGAACCTGCAGAACATCCCCATCCGTACCGACGAGGGCCGGCGCATCCGGGCGGCGTTCGTCGTCGGCGACGGCTACGAGACCCTGCTCAGCGCCGACTACAGCCAGATCGAGATGCGCATCATGGCGCACCTGTCCGACGACCAAGCGCTCATCGACGCGTTCACGTCGGGCATGGACTTCCATTCGGTCACCGCGTCCCGGGTGTTCGACGTTCCGGCCGCGGAGGTCACCGGAGCCCAGCGTGCCAAGATCAAGGCGATGAACTACGGCCTGGCCTACGGGTTGTCGTCGTATGGCCTGTCCCGGCAGCTGAACATCCCGGTCGGTGAGGCGCAGACCCTCATGGACGAGTACTTCGAGACCTTCGGCGGGGTGCGCGACTACCTCAGCGAGGTCGTCGAGCGGGCCCGCATGGTCGGCTGGACCGAGACCATGCTCGGCCGCCGCCGGTACCTGCCGGACCTCACCAGCGACAATCGCCAGCGGCGCGAGATGGCTGAGCGGATGGCGCTCAACGCGCCCATCCAGGGCTCCGCGGCCGACATCATCAAGGTCGCCATGCTCCGGGTCGAGCGGGCGCTGGTGGCCGAGAAGCTGCGTTCGCGCACGCTGCTGCAGGTCCACGACGAACTGGTGGTCGAGGTCGCCTCGGGCGAGCAGGACCAGGTGGTGGAGCTGGTGCGGCGCGAGATGGGGGCGGCCTACCCGCTGCGGGTGCCGCTGGACGTCTCGATCGGCCTGGGGCGCACGTGGCAGGACGCCGGCCACTGACCGTCGCCGCGGCCGGGGTCGTGGTCGGGCGCGGGGTGTCGTCCGTGTAAACCACACGTTGGTCATCTGTTTGCCGCACGGGGTAGACCGATCGGACGATCACATGCGAGGCTCATGGGGACGTCGTGAGAACGGAGTCCGCAGTGCGACCTGTGTTCCGAGCCGCCGGCGCCGCCGTGGCATGTTCGGGGGTCTTGTGCCTGGGTGGTGCAGCCGGCTTACCAGGTCCGACGGAGCTCGTGTCGTCGTCGGAGTACCCCGATGGCGGGACCTCGGACGCGTTCGCGAACCGCGGCGACGCAATCGTCGGCGGTGACTCCTTCGACGGTCAGGCGTCGGTGACGGTGGTCATGGACGAGCAGTCGACGGCCGAGGGGTTCGTCGTCGGGTCGCCGGCCGTCACCAACCCGCTCACGTCCACCATCGCCAGCGGCCTCGGCATTCCGAGCCTCGTGCTCCAGGCGTACCAGAGCGCGGCGTCACAGATGACGTTGGACAACCCTGCCTGCGGCATCCGCTGGGAGATCCTCGCCGGCGTCGGCAAGGTCGAATCCAACCACGCCAACGGCGGCCAGGTGTCGGCCACCGGCGTGGTGCAGCCGCGCATCATCGGCCCGGCCCTGGACGGCAACGGGTTCGCCAGTATCGGCGACAGCGACGGCGGCCGCTGGGACGGCGACACCACGTGGGACCGGGCGGTCGGGCCCATGCAGTTCATCCCCGGCACGTGGAAGGCGTACGGCGTCGACGGCAACGGTGACGGCGTGGCCGACCCCCACAATCTCTTCGACGCCACCCTGGCCGCCGCGAAGTACCTGTGCGCGGGCGGGCACGACCTGTCCACCGAGGCCGGCCTGCGGGCGGCGCTGTTCCGCTACAACCCGTCGTCGGCGTACGTCGACAAGGTCATGTCGTGGATCGAGTCGTACGACAACGGCAGTGGTTACGCCACCACCACGCCGGGCCCCGGCCCGGCCGGCGCGCCGCTGCCCCCGGCCTCTCCGACGGCCCCGAACCCGTCCGGCTCGCCGACGCCCACACCGTCGACCCCGCCGACCACGCCGCCGAGCGACCCGGACCCGTCGACGCCGCCGCAGCCCACGCCGCCGCCGACCACACCTCCCACAACGCCGCCGCCGACGCCTCCCACGGAACCTCCGACGACGCCTCCGACGACGCCGCCGACGGACGACCCGGACCCGACTGAGGAGCCCACGGAGGAGCCGACCGAGGAGCCCACGGAAGAGCCGACTGAGGAGCCCACGGAAGAGCCGACTGAGGAGCCCACGGAGGAACCGACCGAGGAGCCCACGGAGGAACCGACCGAGGAGCCCACGGAAGAGCCGACCGAGGAGCCCACGGAAGAGCCGACCGAGGAGCCCACGGAGGAACCGACTGAGGAGCCCACGGAGCCGGACGGCGAGTGCGAGACCGACGAGGCCGACACCGCCGGCGCAGCCGTCGCATCCGACAGCGGAACCGATTCGGCCGATCCGGACTGCCCGCCGGAGCCGTCGCCCACGGACTCTCCGTCGCCGACGGACGCCGAGACGCCGCACACGATCACGCCGACGCCGCGCGAGTCCAGCGGCCGGCGCTGGTTCGGCCGCCGCGGGCACTGACGTGCAGGGTTGCTCCTGCCGGTGGGATAGGGCAGGTGTGTCGGGGCGCGGTGCAGGTCTGAACGCATCCGTGCGCTCAGAGGCTGTCGTCCTGGTGCGTGCGCCGGCCCGCGTCCTGCCTGGTCAGAACACGGCTGCGATGCCTCGCGTGCCCAGGTGGGTGACCTGAGTTCCGGATGGCCACGTCGCGCGGCAGCAGGGCCGGGCGCTGCTGCTGGCCAGATCTGCGGTGTGCGATCGGCTCGCGGAGGTCTGAGCGCACCGGCGCGCTCAGACCTGCAGCGTCTTGGACCAGTGGCCGTCGCTCTCCGCACCTTGATCATCGGCGACCTGGCGCGACGCCTCGTGTCTCACGTAGCCGAATGCCGATGCTCATGGGGAGAGCGCGTCCTGGCTCGTCCGGGCGCGCGCTCGCGGACGAGGCTCCACAGCACCACCAGCCCGGCGGCGACCAGGCCCGGGACCAGCACGCCTGCCAGGTCGGTCGCCCACACTTCGACGGTGAGCGTGTAGCCGGCCAACACCGTCCACAGCACGGCAGTGGTCCAGCGGTCGCCGCGGGCGAGGTGGGCGTAGACGAGCAGGTGGGCGAGCGCGTACAGGGCGCCCAGGCCCGCGAACCCGGGCACCCAGGCGACCACGTCGCCGTAGTCGGGGCCGGCCACCAGGTGCACGCCGGGATCGGCGAACAGCCAGCTCAGGGCCGTCAGGAGGGCGCCACATCCGGCCACCGACGCCACGCCCAACGCGACCGCGCCACGCCGGCGTTCCGGGTCCGCCAGGGCGGGAAACGCGAGCGTCGGGACGAACTGCGGCAGCCAGAACGCGATCTTGGTGAAGATGGAGCCGGCGGCGTAGAGGCCGCTGGCCTCGGCGGGCAGCACGTGCCGGGCCAGCACGACGTCGATGTTGGTCAGCACCACGAAGCCCAGCAGCATCGCGCCCGACGACAACGTCGCTCGCACGGCGAACCCGCCATCCGGCGACACCAACGGCGGCCGGGCCGCGGTCCAGGCGACGGCACCGGCCAGGACGAAGCCCACCGCGGTCCCGATCAGCGCGGCGGCGGCACTCGGGTGCAGCGCCATGCCGGCCAGCCCGCCGCCGACCCGCAGCGCCGCCTGGATCGTCACCAGTGCGCCCAGCAGCCGGAACCGCTCCCGGCCCTGCACCACGCCGAATGACGGCGCCGTCGCGGCGAGGGCGGCGATCGCGACCGCCGCGGCGATCGCCGGCACCACCGAATCCAGGCGCAGCGCTGCTTTCGTGACCGGACTGAGCAGGCACAGCGCGGCACCCAACGCCACCGCCATGACCAGGCCGGACCGGACCACCGGCGCGACCGCTCGTCCGGTGGCCACCCCGCGCGCCGTCGTGGCCTGGACCGCCAGCGCGGCGACGTTGCCGACCACGACGAGGGCCAGCAGAGCGCTGAACGCGCCGAACTCGTCCGGCCCGAGCCGGCGCGCCGCGACGACGGTCAGGATGTAGCCCAGGGCGTTGGCGAGGCTGGTGCCGGCGGCCAGCGTCCCCGCGGAACTCCGCAGCCCGGCGCCGAGCAGACGTCGGGCGAGCTGCGGCATACGGCCCATCGTGCCAGGGCCGCTGTCCGGGCCACGACAGTTCGACCGGACTGCCCGGATCACCGATCTGGTCCTTGCATGACCAAATTTCTTACCGGAATCTCTGGACCTTCTTGTTACCGACTGGTAGGAAATCTCCCTATCGACGACGGCGGTCAATGTGGACCGCCCAGGAGGACACGATGCGACGGTACTTCCTGCCTGGCCTCTTCCTGGCCGTGGCCACCGGCTTGCTGGTGTGGGGAGGCGACTGGCTCGGTCTGGACCTGGAACATGTCGCCCTCCTCGGTGCGGCGCTCGGCGGTGCTGCGGGCGTCGTCCCGGACCGAAGTCCGCTGGAGCGGGTGGCGGGGTTGCTGTCCGGCGCGGTGCTCGCCTGGATCGGCTATGCGCTGCGCGCTGCCTGGCTGCCGGACACCTCGGCCGGCCGGGGCGTGGCGGCGATGCTGGTGGTCCTGGCCTGCCTGCTCGTGGCGTTCCTGGCGTCGGGCCGGTTGCCGCTGTGGTCGTTCCTGATCGGCGCGGCCGCCGTCGTCGGGGCGTACGAGGTGCCCTACACGGCGGCGCCGCCGGAGTTCGTGCAGACGTCGCCGACCGCGCTGACGACGGTGCTACTGGCGGCCGCGTTCGGGTTCCTCGCCACCGTCTTCCTGGGCAACCGCATCGAGGAGGACCGCGCTGAGGGGAGACCGGACCCGTACGACGACGGCGATGGTGAGTCGGGCGAACCCGAGGTGGTGGGCGTCCACGACACCGACGACGACGCCGAGCGGGACCGCCGCGGCGCCTTCTGGGACGGGGCACTGCGATGAGCCGGCGTCTACTCACGGTCGCGGCCGGTACGACCGCCGCGCTGCTCCTGGCCGGGCCGGCAGCGGCGGCCGACGTCGACACCACCAACACCGAGACCGTGCAGGTCTACCTGAACGCGGACGGCAGCGTCGACACCGCCCGCGTCTACGACCAGCTGGACCTCACCGGCACCGGCACGGTCGAGCTGCGCAACCCGGTCACCACCGACGGGCTGCGTGACCTCGACGAGTTCGGCGGCACCGACATCGAGGACGGCGCCGCGGTCGTGGAACTCGAGGTCGACGGCGAGGAGCGGCTGCGGACGGTGTCCGATTTCGACGGCGACCTGCCGCTCTCCGTGTCGGTCGAGTACCGGCTCGACGGCGAGGTCGTCGACGCCGAGGACGTCGTCGGCGAGTCCGGCGAGTTGGAGGTCCGCTATCGCGTCGTGAACGAGACCGGCGAGCCGCGGGAGATCGAGTACGACGACGGCACCGGCACGATGGTCACCGCGGAGGAAGAGGTCCACGTCCCCATGGTCGGGACCATGACGACGGTGCTGCCGCCGACGTTCACCGATGTCAGCTCGGGCGAAGCGAACATGGGCGGCGACGGCCGCGGTGGCACCCGGCTGACCTACGCGCTGACGCTGTTCCCGCCCATCGGCTCGGCCGAGCAGGAGTTCGGTTACCGCGCCGTCATCGCCGACGGCATCATCCCGGAGGCGACGCTGTCGGCGCTGCCGGTCTCGCCGCTGGACAGCCCGACCTACGCCACCGGCGTCGCCGGATACGAGGGCGGCATCGAGTCGGGGATCGCGCTGACGCAGGGCGCCCAGACCATCGACGAGAACCTGCTGCGGCTGCGCGACGGTGCCGCGGATCTGCTGGGCGGGCTGATCCAGTTGCGCAACGGCGCCCAGGAGCTCAGCACCGGGCTGGCCGACCGAGCCGCGCCGGGAGCGCACGAACTGGCCGACGGTCTCGGCGGGCAGCTCGCGCCCGGTGCGCGGGAGCTCTCCGCCGGTGCCCGGCAGCTCTACCAGGGCGTCGGCGGGCAGCTCGCGCCCGGCGCGAACCGGCTGGCGGCCGGTGGCGCTGAGCTCGCGGACGGGCTGGCCAAGCGGCTCGTGCCGGGGGCATCACAGCTGGCGGCGGGCGGTGACGAGTTGGCCGACGGGCTGCGGAACCGGCTGGCACCGGGCGCGTCGCAGCTGGCCGAGGGCGCCGGCGACGCCGCCGACGGGGCGGGCCGGCTGGCCGACGGTCTGGAGACCGCCGGCGACCGCGCGCCGGAGCTGATCGGCGGCCTGGAGCAGGTCGGATCCGGCCTGGACCGCGTCGACGCCGGCCTGACCCGCATGTACGACGGCGTCGGTGGCCTGCCCGAACAGGCCCGGCCGTTGCGGGAGGGAATCGAGCGGCTGCGCGCCGGCATCGGCGACATCGAGACGGCGGGGACGCTGCTGGGCGGTCTTGAGCAGATCCGCCAGGGCCTGCGGACCGAGGCGGTTCCCGCCCTCGAACGGATGGCCGACGGCGTCTACAACGAGTCCGCCGAGGAACCGGGCGCCTATCAGCGCATCGGCTGCGCGGTGCTCGTCCTGACCGACATCCTCGAGGAGCGGACCAAGGACTTCGACCCGGCCTGCTACGGCGAGAACGCCGCGCTGCTCGGGCTGGCGCGGCCGGTGGCCGGGTACGACGTCGACCAGCTGACCCTGACGGTGCTCGAGACGCTCCGCGACGAGTTGGCCGACGGCCGAACCAGCCTGGCCAATCCGGACGACCCGCTTGACCGCAACACGCTCTACGGCGGGCTGAACAGCCTCGAAGCGGCTCTGACCAGCGGTGAAGGTGTCCTGGCCGGGCTGGTGCGACTGCAGTGCGGCCTGTCCAGCGAGTCCGTCGAGGCATGCCCCGACGAGCCGGGCCTCCTGGAAGGCCTGGACCTGCTCGACGACGGAGTCGGCCAGCTGGTGCGTGGCGTCGTCGGCTCGGTGCAGGGCGGCATCGGTGAGCCCGGCGACATCCCTGCCGACGAGACGCTGCGCGGCGGCGTCAACGGTCTCAGCGACGGTGTCGATCAGATCATCGCCGGCGGTGACGCGCTGGTCGCGGGGTTGATGCAGTTGACCGACGGAGCTCACCAGCTGCACGACGGCAACCTGCGGCTGTCCGACGGGGCGGGCGAGCTGGCCGCGGGTGCCCGCGATGCCGCGGACGGTGCGGGGCGGATCGCGGACGGTGCGGGTCAGTTGGCCGACGGTGCGGAGGATGCCGCGGACGGTGCCGGGCAGATCGCCGATGGTGCGGGTCAGTTGGCCGACGGTGCGGAGGATGCCGCGGACGGTGCCGGGCAGATCGCCGATGGTGCGGGTCAGTTGGCCGACGGCGCCGACGAGGCCGCCGTCGGTGCCGGGGTGCTCGCCCAGGGCCTGGACGACGCCGCCGACGGGTCCAGTCAGCTGTACCAGGGGCTCGGGCAGGCCGCACAGGGCGCGCCACAGCTCGTCGACGGGGCCGAGCGGTTGTCCGCCGAGGGGTCGTCGCAGCTCGCGGCGGCCGGCCAGGAGACCGCGGCCGATTTCGGCACCCGGTACGCGCTGCTCGAAGCCGGTGCCGAACGGGCGACCACCGAGCCGCTGGTCAACGGTGCGCCCGATGGTGCCACGCTGAGGACGGCGTTCTCCTTCGAGCTGCCGGAGGTCAGCGGCGAGGGCGGCCGCAACGTCGTGCGTGGCCTGCTCGCCCTGGGTGTGTTCGGTGCCGCCGCCGGCGCCGCCACCTTCCTGCGCGCCCGCCGCCCGTGACGTGATCATTTGGGGCCCGACGGACGGGACGGATCGGCGGGAGCGGGCCCGGCGGGCGGGGCCGAGGGTTATGCTCGCGGCGGGCCGTGGCGGGCGATCGTGCTGGAGGGCTGCTGGTGGGCGTCCCGCAGGCGGTGCCGCATGCCGCGCGGCACCGGCGGGCCCGGCCGGGCGGCTGGGTGCTTCCGGCCTGGTGCGCCCTGCTGACCACCGCGATCGTGGCGCCCTTGACCGCTCCCGGGTTCGTGCTGTCCTACGACATGGTGGCCGTGCCGGACCAGGCGCTGCTGCCGTCGTCGGTGGGGCTGAGCAGCGCGGTGCCGCGGGCGGTGCCGTTGGACGCCGCCGTCGCGATCGTCGATTCAGTCGTCACCGGGGAGTTACTGCAGAAACTCGCGCTGGCAGGGATCCTGCTGGGCGCGATGCTCGGCGCCGGCCGGGCGCTGCTTGATGCGGGCACCGGTACGCGGGTCGTCGCGGCGTCCGTCTACGGGTGGAACGCGTACGTGTTCGAGCGGCTGGTCATCGGGCACTGGCCGATCCTGATCGCCTACGCGGCGCTGCCGTGGCTGCTCGTTCTCGGGCGGGCGGTGCGGCGAGGCCGCCGTGGCGCGGGGGCGGCCGGCCTGGTGCTGGTCGGGCTGGCGTCGCTGACTCCCACCGGTGGGCTGCTTGCGGCGGCCCTGTTCGGCGCGCTCACGCTTGCTCCTGGCGGCCGGCAGGGGCGTCGCACCCGAGCCGTCGTCGGTATCGCCGTTGTTCTCCTGCAGGCGCCGTGGGTGGTGCCGTCGGTGCTGCGCCCGGACCCGGCGGTCTCCGATCCCGCCGGCGTGGCGGCGTTCGCGTCGCAGCCGGATTCGCCGGCCGGCCTGCTCGGCAGCCTGCTGACGCTCGGCGGCATCTGGAACGACGGTGTGGTCCCGGACAGTCGAGCGCTGGCCTCGGCGCTGGTGTTGAGCGCCGTCGTCGTGGCGCTGGCGGTCGCCGGGCTGGGGGAGTTGCGACGCCGGATCGGCCGGGTCGAGGTCGTGGTCGTCGGAGTGCTGGCGGCGCTCGGCGGGCTCCTCGCCCTCGCCGGCGCCGCGCCCGGGACCGCGGGAGTGGTGGAGTGGCTGGTCGCGGAGGTGCCCGGCGGTGGGCTGATCCGGGACGGGCAGAAGTTCCTGGCCTGGTACGCGCTGCTGGTCGCGCTGGCGGCGGCTGCCGGCGCGGCCCGGCTGGCGGGGGCGATGCCGGGCCGTAAGTCCGCGCTGGCACTGACCGCCGCCGCTGCGGTCCTGCCGGTGGCGGCGCTGCCGGATCTGGCCTGGGGCGCCGGTGGCCGGCTGTCGCCGGTGACCTACCCGGCCGCCTGGGACGACGTCCGGGCCGCGCTGCGTGAGGGCGGCGGTGACGCCGGCGACCTCGTCGTGCTGCCCTACCAGCCGTTCCGGAAGTTCCCGTGGAACGACGATCGCACCGTCCTGGACCCCGCGCCGCGCTACCTGGGCGTCGAGACGGTGGTGCCCGACGCGCTGCCGGTGAGCGGCGTGGTGGTGCCGGGGGAGGACCGCCGGGCCGACCGGGTCGGGGCAGCGCTCGACCCCGATGAGCTGGCCGACCCCGCCGAGGGACTGACGGAGCTTGCCGCCGCGGGTGTCGGCTGGATCGCCGTCCAACGCGACACCCCCGGTGAGGTTCCGGCGGCGATCCTGAGCGCCGCCGTACCGGTCGAGGTGAATGGCACACTCGACCTGTACCGGCTGCCCGAACCGGCCCGCGCCTGGACCCGAATTCCGCCGTCCGGGCCGGTCATTGCCGCCGATATCGTCTCTTTGGCCATTCTTGTGGCCGCTTCGGCTGATGTTGTCCGGAACGCCTTCTTACGGCGCCGCCGGTCGTTACGCTCCCGGGTGTCGTGATTACCGCGTTGCTCGAGGAGTTCGGACGTTCATGGGAAATATCGGAGGCCTTGTCGCCGCCATTGTCGGAGTGGTGCTCGCCGGACTCACCGTCGTCACCGCCGTGAACGTCAGCCAGGGCGACGACGCGGATGACGCCAGCCAGGAACAGCTGATCGACTACGACGACAACTGACGCGGCCGGCGACCCACGATCGTGACCAGACTGCGCATCGTCATGCTCAACTGGCGTGACACCGCACACCCCGAAGGCGGCGGCTCGGAGCTCTATGTGGAGACCGTCGCCGCAGGTCTGGCCGCCGCCGGCCACGACGTCACGCTGTTCTGCGCGGCGTATCGCGGCGCCGCCCGGGAAGAGTGGCGCGACGGCTACCGGATCGTGCGCCGGGGCGGCAAGCTCACCGTCTACGCCCATGCGGTCCGGATGCTCGCCACCGGGGCGCTGGGTCGCCCGGACGTCGTCGTCGACGTACAGAACGGCGTCCCGTTCTTCAGCCGCCTGGCGGCGCGGTGTCCGGTGGTCGTGCTCGTCCACCATGTCCATCGCGAACAGTGGGGCGTCGTGTACGGCCCGGCTGTCGCCCGCTTCGGGTGGTGGCTGGAGTCGCGGGTCGCGCCCCGGCTCTACCGCAACAGCCGCTATGTCACCGTTTCGGAGGTCACCCGGACGGAGTTGGCCGCGCTCGGGGTCGGTCCCGGGCGAGTGGACGTCGTCCACAACGGCACCGCGGCGGCACCAGCCACGACGGCGCGTCGAGAGGCCACGCCCCGCCTCTGCGTCCTCGGCCGGCTGGTGCCGCACAAGCGGGTCGAACACGCCCTGCACGTCGCGGCCAGGCTCCGCCCGCGCCGGCCCGACCTGCGGGTGAGCGTGATCGGCGACGGCTGGTGGGCCGGGCGGCTGGTCCAGACGGCCCGCGAACTCGGCGTCGAGGACATCACCGAGTTCCGCGGGTACGTCGACGAGCGGACCAAGCACGAGGAACTGGCCCGCAGCTGGCTCATGCTGGCGCCGTCGGTGAAGGAGGGCTGGGGCCTCACCGTCGTCGAGGCGGCCCAGCACCGGGTGCCGACGCTGGGCTACCGGTCGGCCGGCGGCCTGGCCGAGTCGATCGTCGACGGCGAGACCGGCGTGCTCGTCGACGACCTCGACGAGCTGACCGACGCGGTCGAGCAGCTGCTCGCCGACGACGGCCGGCGCGCCGCCCTGGGAGCCGCTGCCGCCGCGCACGCCGCCGGGTTCACCTGGGAGGAGACGGTCGCCGCGTGGGACCGGGTGCTCACCGACGTGGCCGTGGGGGAACCGGCCCAGCCCATGATCATCAAGAGTTGACCCGGCCCTGACCGGATCAACTCTTGACGATCATGGGGAATTCGACGAAATCGCGCGGGCAATTGGGGTATTTTGCCGACGTGCTGCTGACCGATCCCCGTGACCGCGCTTCTCTTCACCGTTCGGTCCGGCTATTCCGGGCATTTCTCGCCGAGCAGAGTGACCCGGACCATTTCTACGGGACGTTGGCAGCCGACTCCATTGCGCAATTGTCCGATTATGCCGATTTGCGCGATGCGCTCGTCGTGGACGTCGGCGGCGGTCCCGGCTATTTCCGCAGTGCTTTCCGGGGCGCCGGTGCCCGGTACGTCTCCGTCGACAGCGACCACGGCGAGCTGGCCGCCCGCGGCCGGCCGGAACCGGGCAGCGTCATGGGCAGCGGCCTGGCCCTGCCGATCCGCGACGCCGTCGCCGACGTCTGCTACTCCTCCAACGTGCTGGAGCACGTGCCCGACCCGTGGACCATGGCCGAGGAGATGCTGCGGGTGACCCGGCCGGGCGGCACCGTCTTCCTGTCGTTCACGGTCTGGCTGTCGCCCTGGGGCGGGCACGAGACCGCGCCGTGGCACTACCTCGGTGGTCATCGCGCCGCGCGCCGGTACACCCGCCGGCACGGCCGGCCGCCGAAGAACCGGTTCGGCACCAGCCTGTTCCCGGTCTCGGTCGCCGACGCCCTCACCTGGGCGCGCGGGACCCCGAACGGCGAGCTGATCGACGCGTTCCCGCGCTACCACCCGTGGTGGGCCCGCGGACTGATCCGAGTGCCGGGCGTCCGCGAGGTGCTGACCTGGAACCTCGCGGTGGTGCTCCGGCGCCGATGACCACCCACCCGAGGCTGCGCCGGCCGGCGTGGCGCATCCAGCTCGTGCTGTGCTGCCTGGGCCTGACGGCGCTGGCGTTCCGGCAGGCTCCCGGCAGCATCGTGCCGGACACGAAGCTCGACCTCACCGCCGACCCGGGCGGCTTCCTCGAGCGCGCCCTGCACCTGTGGGAGCCGGCCGCCGCGTTCGGGCAGCTGCAGAACCAGGCCTACGGGTACCTGTGGCCGATGGGCCCACTGCATCTGCTGGGTGACCTGGCGGCGATGCCCAGTTGGGTGGTGCAGCGGCTGTGGTGGTCGCTGGTCCTCGTCGCGGCGTTCCTGGGCATGGTGCGTCTCGCCGGTGAGCTGGGCATCGGCCGTTCGTGGACGCGGCTGCTGGGCGGCATGGTGTACGCGCTGGCGCCTCGGATCCTGGTGTCGCTGGGCGCGGTGTCCATCGAGGCGTGGCCGACGGCGCTCGCCCCGTGGGCGCTGATCCCCCTGGTGCGGGCCTGGCGCGGTGGACCGGTGGTGCGCAACGCCGCGCTGTCGGCGCTGGCCGTGTTCTGCATGGGCGGGGTCAACGCGGCGGCGACCTCGGCCGCCGTCGTACCGGCCGGGCTGTGGTTGCTGCTCGCGCCGCGCTGGCCCGGACGGTGGCGGTTCGCGGCCTGGTGGGTGGCATGCTGCACCGCGGTGACGGTGTGGTGGTGGGCGCCGCTGCTGCTGCTCGGGGCGCACAGCCCGCCGTTCCTCGACTGGATCGAGACCGCGGCCAACACCACCCAGCACACGTCGCTCATCGAGGTGCTGCGCGGCAACGACCACTGGCTGTCGTATCTGTCCGTCGCCGGCGACCCGCAGTGGCCGGCCGGCTGGCTGCTGGCCAGTGAGCCGGTGCTCATCCTGCACACGGTGTTGATCGCCGCGCTCGGCCTGGCCGGGCTGGCCCGCCGTGACCTCCCCGGGCGCCGGGTGCTGCTCACCAGCGCGGTGCTCGGGCTGGGCCTGGTGTCGGCCGGATACGCGGGCGCGGCGGCGGGCCCGCTGGCCGAGTCCGTTCGCGGGCTGCTGGACGGCCCGCTGGCGCCGTTGCGCAACGTGCACAAGTTCGACGTGGTGCTGCGGCTGCCGCTGGCGCTCGGGCTGGCACACGCGCTGTCGATGCTGCGGGTGCCGGCCATCTCGGTGCGCCGCTTCCGGGTGCTCGTCGCCGGCCTGGCGGCGGTGGTGCTCGCCGGGGTGGCGACGCCTGCGCTGGCCGGGCGGCTGCCGCAATCCGGCTCGTACGACGAGATCCCCGGGTACTGGCACGAGGCCGCGGCCTGGCTGGACGACAACGCCGGCACCGGCCGCGCGCTGCTCGTTCCCGGCAGCGCCTTCGGCGAGTACACGTGGGGCGCTCCGCGCGACGAACCGCTGCAGGCGCTCACCGACGCCTCGTGGGCGGTGCGGGACTCGGTGCCGCTGTCGTCGGCGGGCAACATCCGGCTCCTGGACGCGATCGAGACGCGCATCGCCGCCGGTGAGGGCGGTGGCGGCGTCGTCGAGGCGCTGCGCCGGGCCGGAGTCAGCCACCTCGTCGTGCGCAACGACCTCGATCGCGCTCGCACGGACGCGCCCCGTCCGGCGCTCGTGCACCAGGCGATCGCCGACCTGCCCGGCGCGGAGCGGGTGGCGTCCTTCGGGCCGCTGGTCGGCGCCGGCGACGGCGATCCCGACGTCGCCGTGGACTCGCGGCTGGACGTGCGGTACCCGGCGGTCGAGGTCTTCGCGATCGGCGACCCCGAGGTCGACGAGCACCGGGTCCGCGCCTACCCGCTGGAGGGCAGCATCCGGATGTCCGGTGGCCCGGAGTCGTTGCTCACCGCCGGGGACGCCGGCCTGCTCGGCGACCGGGCGGTCTTCGTCGCCGGCGACGGGACAGCGATCGCCGACCCGGATCCGGTCCCCATCGTGACCGACGGCCTGCGCCGGCGGGCCGTGTGGTTCGGCGCCAGCCGCGACAACACCACCCAGGTACTGACCGCCGACGACGACGGGTCGCTGGGCCGGCGGGTCCGCGACTTCCTGCCGTCGGATGTCATGGACGACACCGGTCGCCAGACGGTCGCCGTCGTCGACGGGGTCGCGACGGTGACGGCGTCCTCGTCGGGCGCCGACCCCCGCGCGTCGATGGCGCGCGGCGCAGAGAACTCGCCATGGGCCGCCGTCGACGGTGACCCCGCCACCACCTGGGTGTCCGGACAGTACGGCAATGCGGTCGGGGAGTGGTTCGAGATCCGGTTCGACGAGCCGCGCGACGTCGGTTCCGTCGAGATCCTCCCGCTGGACGACGGTCCGGTCAGCGCGCCGATGCAGCGGGTCGCCGTCAGCACCGACGCCGGTGTCGTCGAGAGTGGCCTCCACGCCGGCGCCGGTGCGCAGGTGCTGGCGGTCCCGTCCGGGCCCACTCGGACGCTGCGGATCACCGTCGTCGAGGTCGGAGAGGGGACGGTGAGCGGGGTCGGGATCCGGGAGCTGACCGTCCCCGGCGTCGAGATCACCCGGACGTTGCGGGTCCCGTCCGTGCCGGCCGCTGACCTCGGCGGGGTGGACGAGGACCGGCCGGCAGCGATGGCGTTCGCCGTCGCCGACGGCCGCCGAGGCGAATGCGTCGCCACCGACGACGTGGCCCGGTGCGCCCGGCAGCTGGACCGCACCGGCGAGGAGAACGGTGACCTGCGCCGTCAGGTGGACGTGTCGGCGGACTCGCGGTACTCGGCCGAGCTGACGGTCCGGCCGCGGCCGAGCCGGTCGCTGGAGCGGCTGCTGGCGCCGGAAGCGGGCGCCATCCGGGCCGAGGCCAGCTCGCGCTCGATCTCCGACCCTCGGGGCCGCCCGCAGGCCGCCGTCGACGCCGACCCCGGTACCGGCTGGGTGGCCGCGCCCGGTGACGAGACGCCGGAACTCACGCTGAGCTGGGGCGAGCGCCGCGAGATCGACGGGCTGCGCCTGGTCGTGGAGCCGTGGCTCGCCGCTTCCCGGCCGAGCCTCGTCGAGGTTCAGGTCGGTGACCAGCGGCTCCAGGCGGAGGTGGGCGCCGACGGCGAGGTCGCGCTCCCGGAGCCGGTGCGCGCCGACGAGCTGGTCCTGCGGATCCTCGAGGTCGAGGAGCTGGAGGACACCGAGGCGTCGTTCGGGCTGCGCACGGTGCTGCCGGGCGGGCTGTCCGAGGTCGAGGTCATCGGCGCCGACGACCTGCGGGTCGCCGTCGACGAGTCCCGCGCGATCAGCATCCCGTGCGGCGAGGGACCGACGCTGGTGGTCGACGGCACCGAGGTGCCCACGCGAGTGAGCGCGACGGCCGGCGACCTGCTGCACGGGCGCCAGCTGGCAGCGGTTCCGTGCGGCGGGGAGGCCGTGCTCGCGCTGGAGCCGGGCACGCACGACATCTCCCTGCTGGGCAGCGCGCACACGCGCCCGGAGGCGGTGACGCTGCTGCCGGCCGGTGCGGCGGAGCCGGCGCCGTCCGCGCCCGACGTCGCCGTGCAGACCTGGGACGCGACCAGCCGGGAGGTCGTCGTCGCCGCCCGCGAGACACCGGCGGTGCTGGCGGTCGCCGAGAACCTCAATAGTGGCTGGGAAGCGACGCTCGAAGGCCGGCGGCTGGAACCGGTCCGGCTGGAGGGCTGGGCCCAGGGCTTCGTGCTGCCCGCCGGCCCCGCGGGCGTCGTCGAGCTCACGTACGGGCCCGACGAGCCGTACCGGCTGGCGCTGGCCGCCGGCCCGCTCGGCGTGTTGCTGGTGCTGCTGGCGGCGTGGCGCGGCACCCGGGTCCCACCGGCGCCGTCGGCCATCCCGGCGCAGCGGACGGGGGCCTACCCGGCGCGCCACCGCCGCCAGCGTGCCGCACCGGTCATCGCCGTCGGCACCGTCGCTCTGGTCCTGCTCGGCGGTGTCGCCGGCGCCCTCGCCGCCGCCGTCGGTGCCGCGGTGCTGCTCGCCGGGCCGAGGCGGCCCGGGCTGACCCGGACGGCACCCGTCCTGGCCGGCGGCGCCGCGCTGCTCGCCGGGTTCGTGGTGGCGATTCGGCCGTGGCCGGGCCCGGACCCCGGCGCGCACTCCGCAGCCGCCCAGGTGTTGGTGCTGGTGGCGGTGGCAATCGCGGTGATCGGTGCGGTCGCCTGGCAGCGGCCCGGCAGCGTCGCCGACGACGAGTTCGTCACCATCGACGCCATGCTGGAATCCGAGCCGCCCGGCGCGACCCGGAATGGGATGGGACGGTCCGGGTACCCGCCGACGGTAAGTACGTCAGAACGGCGAAGGGAGGAGACATGGACCGGCGCATCGACGGCACGAGGGTCGCGGTTCTCGTCGCGAACGAAGGGGTCGAGCAGATCGAGCTGACCGAGCCGTGGAAGGCGATCGAAAACGCCGGCGGGCGGCCCGAACTCGTGGCGCCGCAGGGTGGCGAGGTCCAGGCCTTCAACCACCTGGACAAGGCCGACACCTTCCCCGTCGACCACACCGTGGCCGACGCGAACCCCGACGATTACGACGCGCTCATGCTGCCCGGCGGCGTCGCCAACCCGGACCAGCTGCGGCTGTCCGCGGACGCGGTCGCGTTCGCGCGGGCGTTCTTCACCGCGGGGAAGCCGGTCGCGGCGATCTGCCACGCGCCCTGGACGCTGATCGAAGCCGACGTGGTGCGCGGCCGCACGCTGACGTCGTGGCCCAGCCTGCAGACAGATCTGCGCAACGCCGGCGCCACCTGGGTCGACGAAGAGGTCCACACCGACCATGGCCTGGTCACCAGCCGCAAGCCCGACGACCTGCCGGCGTTCTGCGCCAAGATGGTCGAGGAGTTCGCGGAGGGCCGGCACCCGGCGCAGGCCGCGGCGACCCACTGAGCGTCCGCGGGGGAGCGGGCAGGTGACGGCGACGCCCACTCCGGCGTCGCCGTCACCGTGTCGGCAGGTGTGACCTGCGCCGCGATCTCGGGTGATATGGCCGGATCGCTTTCGCCCGTCCTAGCCTCGGAGTAGGTTCACGCTGTGGCGTGAGCCGGGCCGGCCGCGGTCCGTGGATGCTCGCGGCGGAGCAGCGGACGAGAAGGGTGATCCATGCGGCGCTCGATCGGCCTGGTCCTGGTCGGACTGGGCGTGTTGTTGTTGGTCCTGGCGCCGCTGTCCCGCTGGTACGCCTATCCGCAGCTGGCCGTCGCCTCCGACGAGACCGCTGAGCGGGTCTCCACCGGCTCCGACGTCGTCGTGCTCGACCTGGGTGCCGTCATCTCGCGGGAAGGCGAGATCGAACGCAGCACCGACGTCCGGTCGGTGCGGCGGATCGTCCCCGACCGGGGCGCCGGAAGCGACGACACCGCCGTCTGGGAGACCAGCGTCACCACCTACGACGACCTCGGCCAGGGTGCCACCGACTCCGAGAACGTGCTGTCCTACCTGGAGGAGCGGGTCGCGTTCGACCGCCACACCGGCGAGAACGTCGCCGGGCACGGCCAGTTCTACACGCCGACCGGCGAACGCGCCGACCGCGTCGAGGTCGACCACACCGGCTACTTCTTCAAGCTCCCGTTCGACACCCAGCGGCGCGCCTACGAGTTCTGGGACTCCACCATCCAGGACACCCGGCCGCTGGAGTTCGACGGTGAGACCACTCTCGACGGCCTGACGGTGTACCGCTTCGTCCAGGAGGTCGAACCGACCCCGGTCACCGCGCTCGAGGTCCCGGGCTACCTGTTCGGTGCCACCGGCGCCGTCGTCGCCGACCGGGTCTACTCCACCACCCGCACGCTGTGGGTGGAACCGCGCACCGGCGCCGTCATCAAGGGCGAGGAGGAGCAGCACAGCTACCTGGAGTTCGAGGGCCAGCAAGGCCCTGCCATCGTCCAGGGCACCATCGCGTACACACCCGACCAGGTCGCGGCGAACGTCGACGAATACAGCGGGACCGCCCGCACGCTGGAGATCGTGCGGACCACCGGCCCGCTGGCGGCGCTCGCGCTCGGCGCGGTGCTGGTGGTCATCGGCGCGGTGCTGGCACGCAGGACCTATCGCGGCCGCCGGCGGGCCGCGCTCGCCGACGGCCCGGCAGACGCCCCGGATGACGGCGCGGTCGTGACGGCGACGTCCAATTCGAACGTGCCGTCGCCCGCGCGCCCGCCCGAGGCGGAGCCCCCCGCCTGGTCCCCGCCGCCGGTGGCCACCCGCCCGCCGCAGGAACGCACGCCCCTGCAACGCCGGCCCGTCCGGCCCCGCCCGGAGCAGCCGGTCACCCAGCCGGAACCCGTGCGGCCGGAACCCGCGCGCTCCCCGGATGGGGCGTTGCCCCGTCGGCCCGTCGCGGAGCAGCCGCGGCCGCCGGCGGCCGAGCAGACCCGGCCGGCCGCCGAACCGCGTCCGGCCGCCGAACCGCGTCCGGCCCACGACCAGCACGACGACGATGACGACGTCTTCGACGAGTTCGACGACGACGGTCATTCGGCGGGGCCGGTTCACCGCTACTGACCAGCGGCGACACGGCACATCGTCAGGCCGCCGGCCGGGCTCCGGGCCGGTCCGCGGCGCCGCCGGCGGACGCGGATCGCCGGACACGCGGGCCACTGCGGGTTCGTTCCGCCGTTATGCTGGGCGCGAGCAGCGCGGTTGTGATCAACCCGCGACCTCATGTCGATTGACCCTGGTCCTGGCGGCCGGGTACCCTGTGTGTGCGCTGTGGGCCTGTGCGATCCTCAGACGGAGCAGGCTCGCGCTCGTTACTGTCGGATGGCGGCACAGGTATTCAGGTTCCTGGTCGGTGATGGCACAGCGATCCAAGGGTCCTGGCGCACTGGAGCTACAACCGACCCTTGTCCGGAGTCCCCTTCCACATGACGAGCAGCATCGAGGCCGAGACGCCTACCTCGACGGCCCCCAGGACCACGCAGGTCGCGGTCAATGACATCGGGTCCGAGGAAGACTTCCTCGCCGCGATCGACGAGACCATCAAGTACTTCAACGACGGCGACATCGTCTCCGGTACCGTCGTCAAGGTCGACCGGGACGAAGTCCTGCTCGACATCGGCTACAAGACCGAGGGTGTCATCCCCTCGCGCGAGCTGTCCATCAAGCACGACGTCGACCCGAACGAGGTCGTGTCCGTCGGTGACGACGTCGAGGCCCTCGTCCTGCAGAAGGAGGACAAGGAGGGACGGCTGATCCTGTCCAAGAAGCGCGCCCAGTACGAGCGCGCCTGGGGCAAGATCGAGGAGATCAAGGAGGCCGACGGGGTCGTTTCCGGCACCGTCATCGAGGTCGTCAAGGGCGGCCTCATCCTCGACATCGGTCTTCGTGGCTTCCTTCCCGCGTCGCTCGTCGAGATGCGCCGGGTCCGCGACCTCCAGCCGTACGTCGGCAAGGAGATCGAGGCCAAGATCATCGAGCTGGACAAGAACCGCAACAACGTGGTGCTGTCCCGCCGTGCCTGGCTGGAGCAGACGCAGTCGGAGGTGCGCTCCACCTTCCTGCAGACGCTGCAGAAGGGGCAGATCCGCTCCGGTGTCGTGTCGTCGATCGTCAACTTCGGTGCGTTCGTCGACCTCGGCGGTGTGGACGGCCTGGTGCACGTGTCGGAGCTGTCCTGGAAGCACATCGACCACCCGTCCGAGGTGGTCGAGGTCGGCCAGGAGGTCACCGTCGAGGTCCTCGACGTCGACATGGACCGCGAGCGCGTGTCGCTGTCGCTCAAGGCCACCCTCGAGGACCCGTGGCAGCAGTTCGCCCGGATCCACCAGATCGGTCAGATCGTGCCGGGTAAGGTCACGAAGCTCGTCCCGTTCGGCGCGTTCGTCCGCGTCGAGGACGGCATCGAGGGCCTGGTGCACATCTCCGAGCTGGCCGAGCGCCACGTCGAGGTGCCCGAGCAGGTCGTGACGGTCGGCAAGGACGTCATGGTCAAGGTCATCGACATCGACCTGGAGCGTCGCCGCATCTCGCTGTCGCTGAAGCAGGCCAACGAGGGTGACACCGCCGCGCACGTCGCCGAGCACTTCGACCCGACGCTGTACGGCATGGCCGCCGACTACGACGACCAGGGCAACTACAAGTACCCCGAGGGCTTCGACCCGGAGACCAACGACTGGCTCGAAGGGTACGAGAAGCAGCGCGAGGAGTGGGAGCGGCAGTACGCCGAGGCCCACGCCCGCTGGGAGGCGCACAAGTCCCAGATCGAGAGCGCGCAGGAGGCCGACGCCGAGGCGAAGGCCGACAGCCCGTCCTCGTACTCCTCGGCGCAGCCCGTCGACGAGGGTGCCGGCACGCTGGCGTCCGACGAGGCGCTGCAGGCGCTGCGGGAGAAGCTCACCGGCAACTGAGCTCCCGCTGGCAGCTGAGCACGACAGCGGCCCCGGTCCCGTCCACCCGGACGGCGCCGGGGCCGCTGTGCGTGCGCCGGCGTCGGCATGGACCCCGGGAGGGCGTTACGGTGTGCTCGTGACGAGCAGAGACCACCACCGCGCGGCCGCGCTGGCCGTGGCCGTGCCGCTGATGCTCCTGCTGGCAGGTTGCTCCGGCAACGACGACCCCGAGGTGCCGGTCGTGCCCACACCGGGCGGCGGCACCGGAACCGACGCCACCGGTCAGCCGACGGACGGTACGTCGCCGTCGCCGGCATCCACGACGGGCGTACCGGAGCTGTGCGGCGACCTCGCCACGGCTGGTGAGATCGCGCAGATCCTGCAGGCGCCCATGCAGGGCGAGACGGTCCGCGTCTACAACGACGAGTACCTGTCCGACTCCGGCCGTACCGGCCGGCTGACCTGCAGCTACGGCGTTCCGGAGGTGCCGCCGGGGCAGAGCGCGCCGCCGACCCCGCCGCCGGTGCCGTTGACCATCGCGGTGAGCGGCTACGTGGACGTCGAGACGGCCGCCGGTCGGATCCCGCCGACGGTCGACGCCGCGCAGGCGTCCGGCGGCACCGTCCAGGCACAGACAGTGGCCGGTCGCGACGGCTTCCTGCTCTCCGACGCCGAGGACGTCTCGTTCGTCGTCGCCGACGATGTCCGCACCTACGTCGTCACGCTGCGCCACGGTGTGGTGCCGGCCGCCGCGGAGCCCGTCGTCCTGCTGGATCTGGCCACGCACCTCCTCGGCGGCTCGGAAACGCCGGCACCGACCGGATAGGGTCGGCGCGTGCTGAGAGTCGGATTGACCGGCGGCATCGGGGCCGGCAAGTCGGTGGTGTCCCGGCGGCTGGCCCAGCGGGGCGCCACCGTCGTCGACGCGGACGTGCTGGCTCGTGAGGTGGTCGAGCCGGGGACACCGGGGCTGGCCGCCGTCGCCGCCGAGTTCGGGCCGCAGGTGCTGACACCCGACGGCGCCCTCGACCGGCCGGCCCTGGGCAAGATCATCTTCGCTGATGACGACCGCCGCCGGGCTCTGAACGCGATCGTGCATCCGCTGGTGGCCCGTCGTCGCGCGGAGCTCGTGGCGCGGGCCGGTGCCGGTTCCGTCGTCGTCGAAGACATCCCGCTGCTGGTCGAGAACGGCATGACCGACGGGTTCCCGCTGGTCGTCGTCGTGCACGCCCCACCGGCGGAACGGCGGCGCCGGCTCGTCGCCGACCGCGGCATGAGCGAGTCCGACGCGCTGGCCCGGATCCGCGCTCAGGCCAGTGACGAGCAGCGGCGCGCCGCCGCCGACGTCTGGATCGACAACTCCGGCGACATCGCCGATACCTACGCGGTGGTCGATCGGCTGTGGGAACGCCGGCTGCACCCGTTCGCGGCGAATCTGCGCGCCGGCACCATCGCACCGCGCCCGGCCCATGCCATCGTCGTCGACCCCGACCCGACCTGGGCCGACCAGGGCCGGCGCATCGTCGAGCGGGTTCGGCGGGTGGCCGGTGACCGCGCGGTGCGGGTCGACCACACCGGATCCACCTCCGTGCAGGGGCTGGCCGCCAAGGACGTCATCGACCTCCAGGTGGTGGTCGAGGACCTGGCGGCCGCGCGCGCCGTCGCCGACGACCTCACCGAGGCCGGGCTGATCCGCCGCCCGGACCGGTGGTGGGACGTCGACCGCGACGGCGTGGAACACGACAAGGAGCTGGCCGGCAACGCCGACCCGGACCGGTCGGTCAACTGCCACGTCCGCCCGCGCACCTCGCCGGCGTGGCGCGACGGCCTGCTGCTGCGCGACTGGCTGCGGGCGCACCCGGAGGCCGTCGCCGAGTACGCCACGCTCAAGCGTGAGCTCGCGGCCCGGCCGCACGAGTCCGTCGATGCCTACGCGCAGCTGAAGACCCCGTGGATCAACGCGGCGCTCGGCCGCGCCGACGCGTGGGCGCGCAGCTCCGGCTGGCGGCCCTGACGGCGGTGGTCATGCCGACTTTGTCGGTGGGAGCGCATACCGTTGGGGACATGCGTGCGGCAGATGAGCTGACCCGGACGGTTGCCCCGTTCACGGTCGTGAGTGAGTGGGACCCGTCCGGCGACCAGCCGGCGGCCATCGACGAGCTGGAGAAGCGCGTCAGCCGGGGTGACAAGGACATCGTGCTGCTGGGCGCCACCGGTACCGGCAAGAGCGCCACCACGGCCTGGCTGATCGAGCGGGTGCAGCGGCCCACGCTGGTGCTGGTGCCGAACAAGACGCTCGCCGCCCAGTTCGCGAACGAGCTGCGCGAGATGTTCCCGAACAACGCGGTGGAGTACTTCGTCTCCTACTACGACTACTACCAGCCCGAGGCCTACGTCCCGCAGAGCGACACCTACATCGAGAAGGACTCCTCGATCAACGAGGAGGTCGAGCGGCTGCGGCACTCGGCCACCTGGGCGCTGCTGACCCGGCGCGACGTCATCGTGGTCGCCACCGTGTCGTGCATCTACGGCCTGGGCTCGGCCGACGAGTACCTGCATCGCATGGTGCATCTCAAGGTCGGTGACGAGAAGAACCGCGAGGGCTTGCTACGCGAGCTGGTGGACGTCCAGTACACCCGTAACGACCAGAACCTCACGCGCGGCACCTTCCGGGTCCGCGGCGACACTCTCGAGATCATCCCGATGTACGACGAGCTCGCCGTGCGGGTGGAGTTCTTCGGCGACGAGATCGAGCGAATCATGACCATGCATCCGCTCACCGGCGAGGTCATGCGCGAGGAGCAGGAGACGTACGTCGCGCCCGCCACCCACTACGTCGCCGGCCGTGAGCGCATGGAGCGCGCCATCACCAACATCGAGGCGGAGCTGGCGGAGCGGCTGGCCGAGCTGGAACGGCAGGGCAAGCTGCTGGAGGCGCAGCGGCTGCGCATGCGCACCACCTACGACATCGAGATGATGCGCGAGGTCGGCTTCACCTCGGGCATCGAGAACTACTCGCGGCACATGGACGGGCGGCCGGCCGGTTCCGCACCGAACTGTCTGCTCGACTACTTCCCGGACGACTTCCTGCTGGTCATCGACGAGTCGCACAACACGGTGCCGCAGATCGGCGGAATGTACGAGGGCGACATGAGCCGCAAGCGCACGCTGGTCGATCACGGGTTCCGGCTGCCCAGTGCCATGGACAACCGCCCGCTGCGCTGGGAGGAGTTCCTCGAGCGCATCGGCCAGACGGTGTACCTGTCCGCCACGCCCGGCCCGTACGAGCTGGGCAAGGTCGACAGCGTCGTCGAGCAGATCATCCGGCCCACCGGCCTGGTCGACCCGGAGGTGGTGGTCAAGGCCACCAAGGGCCAGATCGACGACCTCATCCACGAGATCAACCTGCGGGTCGAGCGGGACGAGCGGGCCCTCGTCACCACGCTGACCAAGAAAATGGCCGAGGACCTCACCGACTATCTGCTCGAGCGCGGCATCCGAGTCCGCTATCTGCACAGCGAGGTCGACACCCTGCGCCGGGTCGAGCTGCTCAGAGAGCTGCGGATCGGCGAGTTCGACGTCCTGGTCGGCATCAACCTGCTCCGGGAGGGTCTCGACCTGCCCGAGGTCTCCCTGGTCAGCATCCTGGACGCGGACAAGGAAGGCTTCCTGCGCTCCGGCACGTCGCTGATCCAGACCATCGGCCGGGCCGCGCGCAACGTCTCCGGCCAGGTGCACATGTACGCGGACACCATCACGCCGTCCATGCAGAACGCCATCGACGAGACCAACCGGCGGCGTGAGAAGCAGCTGGCGTACAACGCCGAACACGGCATCGACCCGACGCCGCTGCGCAAGCGCATCAGCGACATCACCCAGATGCTGGCCCGTGAGGATGCCGACACCGAGTCGCTGATCGGCGGGTCCGGGCGCGCCGCCAGCCGCGGCAAGTCACCGGTGCCGGGGCTGAAGTCCGGCGCCGGTGCCGGGAAGCACGCGGCAGAGCTCGCCGGCATGCCCGCGGCGGACCTCGCCGACCTGATCCAGCAGCTCAGCGACCAGATGCACGCGGCCGCCGCCGAGCTGCAGTTCGAGCTGGCGGCCCGGCTGCGCGACGAGATCTCCGAGCTGAAGAAGGAGCTGCGCGGCATGCACGAGGCCGGCGTCCGCTGATCCCGCGCAGGACTCCACCGGTGGCGGGAGCTGCCGGTGACCCCGCGATGTGGTCACTGGACGGTGGCTGTGAAATATACTGGGGCACGGCGTGGAGGGGAGTACTCCCGACGCGGTGGCATCGTCATCACGGATGCTCCCTACCCCGGGGGTAGCCCGGTGCCGCCGGCCCGGTGATCCCGGGCGGACGAGACCTCCGGTTGCGCGCAGCGTCCGCTGCGCGGTCAGCTCACCGGAGAGGACTCTGTCTTCGTGTTGGACCTGCCCGTGTGGTTCGAGATCGGGACCTTCGTGGTCCTGATCCTCCTCCTCATTGTCGACCTGCTGATCGTCACCCGGCGCCCACACGCTCCCTCGATCAAAGAGGCGTCGCTGTGGGTGTCGTTCTATGTCGGGCTGGCCGTCGTTTTCGGCATCGTTCTGATGTTCGTCGGCCACGGGCAGGCGTCGGGTGAGTTCTTCGCCGGCTGGCTCACCGAGTACAGCCTCAGCGTCGACAACCTGTTCATCTTCGTCATCATCATGGCCCAGTTCCGGGTGCCTCGGCAGTATCAGCAGTCGGTGCTGATGTTCGGCATCCTGACGGCCATCGTGATGCGCGGTGTCTTCATCCTCCTCGGGGCCGCACTGATCAACCAGTTCGCCTGGGTCTTCTACATCTTCGGCGCGTTCCTCATCTACACCGCCGTCAAGCTGGCCAACCAGCAGGTGCACCATGAGGAGCAGGAGGAGGAGTACGAGAACGCCCTCGTCCGGCGCGCCCGGAGGGTGTTGCCGATGACACCGGACTACCACGGCATCAAGCTGCGGGTCCGTGTCGAGGGCAAGCGCCTCTACACCCCGATGCTGATCGTCTTCCTGTCCATCGCCTCGGCCGACCTGCTGTTCGCCGTCGACTCCATCCCGGCGATCTTCGGCCTGACGCAGGAAGCGTTCATCGTGTTCACCGCGAACATCTTCGCCCTGATGGGCCTGCGTCAGCTGTACTTCCTCATCGGCGGGCTGCTCGAACGGCTGGTCTACCTGTCCGCCGGCCTGGCGGTCATCCTGGCCTTCATCGGCGTCAAACTCGTGCTGCACGCGCTGCACGAGAACAACCTGCCGTTCATCAACGGCGGCGAGCCGCTGCACGGCGTGCCCGAGGTGTCCATCGGGATGTCGCTGTCGGTCATCGTCGGCACCCTGCTGGTCACGACGGCGGCGAGCCTGCTCAAGTCGCGTAGTGACGCGCGCAAGGCCGCGCTGTCGTCGGCTTCCGACGAGGTCGTCTCCGCCGACGACGCCGCCCCGGAAACCCACGGAGCGGACGACCACCGGCGCTGAGCGGCGCCCAGGTCGACCACCGAGGGTTCTCGCACCTCACCAGCCGCGGGCGCGCCATTCCGCCAGGTGTGGCCGCTCGCGGCCCAGGGTGGTGTCGTCGCCGTGGCCGGGGTACACCCAGGTCTCGTCGGGCAGCCGGTCGAACAGCTTGCGGGTGACGTCGGCCAGCAGCACGGCGAAGTCCGCCGGTGAGGTCGTCTTGCCCACGCCGCCGGGGAAGAGTGAGTCGCCGGTCCACAGATGCGGCGGGCCGGTCGGGTCGTCGTAGAGCAGGGCGATGCCGCCGGGCGTGTGCCCGGCCAGGTGGATCACCTCGAGCTCGATGCTGCCGAACCGGAGCCGGTCGCCGTCGCGGACCTGCTGCGCGATGCCGGCGCCGGCCCGGATGGCGGGGGCGTCGTCGGCGTGGGCGACGGTGACGGCGCCGGTGGCGGTGGCGACGGCGTCGAGGGCCCGCCAGTGGTCTGCATGCCGATGTGTGGTGACGATCTGACGCACCGGCCCCTCGCCGCAGGTGGCGATGATGCGTTCCGGCTCGGCCGCGGCGTCGATGATCAGCTGGTCACCGGAGTAGCGGCAGCGCAGGAGGTAGACGTTGTTGTCCCAGGAGCCGCCGACCGACAGCTTCGTCATGACCAGGTGCGCGAGCTCGTGCACGGCTGGAGTGCCGCCCGGCTGGACGCGCCCGGTGTAGCCGCCCACGTCGTCTCCGTCAGAGCCAGGCCGGCAGCGACGGCAGCCCACCGGCGGGCTCGACTCGCAGGCCGGCGCCGGGGGAGCGGCCGCTGAGCCAGGCCAGCACGGCGGCGGGGGCGCCGGTGACGGTGAGAGGCGCCTCGGCGCCGATGTGCTCGGTGCCGACGCCGTCGACCTCGAGGGTCATCGGCGGGACGTCGTCGCGGCGGGTGAACGTCCGGACCGTCTCGTCCAGAGCCCGCCGGACGAACGCGTCGGGCCAGTCAGCGGGGGAGTAGCCGGCGTCCAGGTCGACGTGGTGCACCTCCAGTTCGCGCAGCCGCAGCCAGAGCACCCGGCGCCCCGGCAGCGGATCGCCGGTGCCGGCAGGGCCGCGGCGTACCTGGCGCTCCCAGCCGTCGTCGGGCATCTCCATGACGGCCCGGACGAACCGGTCAGCGGAATCGCGCAGGTCGGCGACGATCTCGTCGACTTGGCGGCCGGCGCCGGCCTCGATGTCGGCCGCGCGGGCCTCCGCGCTGGGGTACATGGGCGTCTCGCGCCCGGTGCGGGCCCAGGTGAGGAGATTGGTCAGCGCGTCGGCGTTGCGGGCGACGTGCGTGAGTACGTGGGCACGCGTCCATCCCGGACATAGACTTGCGGCGGTCAGGCCGGCGTCGTCCAGGGTTGCTGCGGTCGAGATGATGCGATCGGTCGCGGCGGTCACCGGACCGGCGGCGGAGTCGCCGCCGGAATCGTGGGACATCGGTTCAGCGTTGACGGTGGGCACGGGATCGAACCTAGCCCGCTTCTGCCGTCACTGCGACTGTGTCGGCGTTCTCCGGCCGGTCGGCGTCTGGCCGTCGAGACGCCGACCTTGTCGGACCCTCGGCCTACGATGCTCGAAACCGTACGTCTGTCCACAGCACCATCGCCCATACCGGAGTCCACGGGGTCTCATGACCGAACGAACCGCCGCCCGAGCCAGCGACCGTCTGGTCGTCCGAGGCGCTCGGGAGCACAACCTCAAAGACGTCTCCCTCGATCTGCCGCGTGACGCGCTGATCGTGTTCACCGGCCTGTCCGGGTCGGGGAAGTCCAGCCTGGCCTTCGACACCATCTTCGCCGAAGGCCAGCGGCGGTATGTGGAGTCGCTGTCCGCGTACGCGCGGCAGTTCCTCGGTCAGATGGACAAGCCGGACGTCGACTTCATCGAGGGTCTGTCGCCCGCGGTGTCGATCGACCAGAAGTCCACCTCGCGCAACCCGCGCTCCACCGTCGGCACCATCACCGAGGTCTACGACTATCTGCGGCTGCTGTACGCGCGTGCGGGCCACCCGCACTGCCCGGAATGCGGCCGGCCGATCGGGCGGCAGACGCCGCAGTCCATCGTCGACCAGGTGCTCGGCCTCACCGAGGGGTCCCGGTTCCAGGTGCTGGCGCCGGTCGTGCGGGCACGCAAGGGCGAGTACGCCGATCTATTCCGCACCCTGGCGTCGCAGGGGTACTCGCGGGCTCGGGTCGACGGCGTGGTGCATCAGCTCACCGACGTGCCCAAGCTGAAGAAGCAGGAAAAGCACACCATCGAGGTGGTGGTCGACCGGCTGGCGGTCAAGGAGTCGGCCAAGCGCCGGCTCACCGACTCCATCGAGACGGCGCTGCGGCTGTCCGGGGGCCTGGTCACGCTCGACTTCGTCGACCTGCCCGAGGACGACGAGCACCGTGAGCGGGTCTACTCCGAGCACCTGTACTGCCCGTACGACGAGCTGTCGTTCGAAGAGCTGGAGCCGCGGTCGTTCTCGTTCAACTCGCCGTTCGGCGCCTGCCCGGAGTGCACCGGCCTGGGCACCCGCATGGAGGTCGACGAGGAGCTCGTGGTCCCGGACCCGTCGAAGAGCCTCGACGACGGCGCCCTGGCACCCTGGGCGCCGGGCAGCACGTCGGAGTACTTCGACCGGCTGATCACCGCGCTGGCCGACTCCGTCGGGTTCCGAACCGACGTGCCGTTCGAATCGCTGCCGAAGAAGGCCCGGCAGGCGCTGCTGCACGGCCATCCCGACCAGGTGCACGTGCGCTACCGCAACCGGTACGGCCGCGAGCGCTCGTACTACACCAGTTACGAGGGCGTCATCCCCTGGGTACGCCGCCGGTACGCCGAGGCGGAGTCCGACACCAGCCGCGAGCGGTTCGAGGGCTTCATGCGCGAGGTGCCCTGCCCGGCGTGCCGCGGTACCCGGCTCAAGCCGGTCGTCCTGGCGGTGACGGTGGGCGGTCGCAGCATCGCCGACGTCGCGTCGCTGCCCATCGGCGAATGCGCGCAGTTCCTGCGCACGCTGCAGCTGTCCGAGCGCGAGGAGCAGATCGCCGCCAGGGTGCTCAAGGAGGTCAATGAGCGGCTGCAGTTCCTCGTCGACGTCGGCCTCGACTACCTGAGCCTGGACCGCGCGTCGGCCACGCTGGCCGGCGGTGAGGCGCAGCGTATTCGGCTGGCGACGCAGATCGGCTCCGGCCTGGTCGGGGTGCTCTATGTGCTGGACGAGCCGTCCATCGGGCTGCACCAGCGCGACAACCACCGGCTCATCGAGACCCTGGTCAGGTTGCGCGACCTCGGCAACACGCTGATCGTCGTCGAGCACGACGAAGACACCATCAAGGTCGCCGACTGGGTCGTCGACATCGGCCCCGGCGCAGGTGAGCACGGCGGCCAGGTGGTGGTCAGCGGTACCGTCGACGACCTCATCGCCGAAGAGAGCTCGCTGACCGGGGCCTACCTGTCCGGCAAGCGGCGCATCGACGTCCCGGCGGTGCGCCGCCCACCGGTGAAGGACCGCGCCATCACGGTCGTCGGGGCGCGCGCCAACAATCTGCGCGATGTCACCGTCAGCGTCCCGCTGGGCTGCTTCGTCGCCGTCACCGGCGTCAGCGGGTCCGGGAAGTCCACGCTGGTCAACGACATCCTGTACACGTCACTGGCGAAAGAGATCTACAACGCGCGGGCGGTGCCGGGCCGGCATCGGCGCATCGACGGCATGGGGCTGGTCGACAAGGTCGTGCACGTCGACCAGTCGCCCATCGGCCGGACCCCGCGCAGCAACCCGGCCACCTACACCGGCGTCTTCGACAGCATCCGCAAGCTGTTCGCCGAGACGCAGGAGGCGAAGGTCCGCGGCTACCAGCCGGGCCGATTCTCGTTCAACGTCAAGGGCGGGCGCTGTGAGGCCTGCAGCGGCGACGGCACGATCAAGATCGAGATGAACTTCCTGCCGGATGTGTACGTGCCGTGCGAGGTGTGCCACGGCGCCCGGTACAACCGGGAGACGCTGGAGGTCCACTACAAGGGCAAGACAATCTCCGAAGTGCTCGACATGCCCATCGAGGAGGCCGTCGAGTTCTTCGCGCCGGTCGAGCGGATCGCTCGGCACCTGCGCACCCTGAAGGAGGTCGGCCTGGGGTACGTGCGGCTCGGGCAGCCGGCGCCCACGCTCTCCGGCGGTGAGGCCCAGCGGGTCAAGCTCGCCGCCGAGCTGCAGCGCCGCTCCACCGGGCGCACCATCTACGTGCTCGACGAGCCCACCACCGGGCTGCACTTCGAGGACATCCGCAAGCTCATCGGCGTCCTGCAGGGCTTGGTCGACAAGGGCAACACCGTGGTGGTCATCGAACACAACCTCGACGTCGTCAAGACCGCCGACTGGATCATCGACATGGGTCCGGAAGGAGGCTCCGGCGGCGGCACCGTCGTGGCCACCGGCACCCCGGAGGACGTCGCCAAGGTCGAGGCGTCGCACACCGGGACGTTCCTCCGCGACATCCTGGGAGTATGACCAGAATGCAATCCATCCAGGCCGTGGCCGCGTAGGAATAGGTCATGGAGACCCGACTGCTCGGCCACGGCCACGCACCGCCCGCTGACGCCGCTGGCGGCGCCGACCCCGATTCGCCGGCGGGTCACGCCGGCTGCCAGCGGTGCATCGGCCGCCGGACCGCGCTGATGGGCATGGGCGCGGTCGGGGTCGCCGGGCTTCTCGCCGCGTGCGGTGGCGGCTCCGACACCGCCGAGCCGTCGGCGCCGGCCACGGGGGCGGCACCCGAGTCGGAGCAGCCCACCACCCCGGCGGACGAGCCCAGTACGCCGGCGGAGACTTCCGAGCCCGGGACCTCCAGCGAGGCGCTGACCACGACGGCCGAGGTCCCGGTGGGCAGCGGGGTCATTCTCGACGGCGCCGGTGTGGTGGTGACGCAGCCGACCGCCGGCCAGTTCGTGGCGTTCGGCGCCACCTGCACACACCAGGGCTGTGCCGTCACCGAGATCGGCGACGGCCTCATCACGTGCACGTGCCACGGCAGCCAGTACTCGGTGACCGACGGCTCGGTCCAGCAGGGCCCGGCGGAGCAGCCGCTGCCGCCGGTAGCCATCGTCGTCGAGGGCGATCAGATCTTCGCCGGTTGATCGTTGCTCGCTGGACGCAGGACCCGGGTCCGGTCTGGAAGACCGTCACCCGGCCGGCCGGCGAACGGGGTGAACCGGTGGCCGGCCGTGTGACGGCGACTGAGGCGGTGGTGGCCCCAGAGTGTTCCCGATCAGGGTGGTTCGGATCCGGTTCAGAGGCCGGGCCGCGGGTCGAGCGGCGGCTCCGTCGCGGGCGGCTCGTCGCCCGGGTCGCCCGGGTTCGCCGAGCCGTAGCCGCCCGGCGTCGTGGAGCTGTAGCCGCCCGCCGAGGCCGAGGCCGGGGCCGAAGCCGGGGTGGACGGCGAGCCCATCGGCTGCTGGTCGGGCCGCGGTGCCAGCTTCGTCCACCACTCCTGTGCCGTCTTGATGCCACCGACACCGAACGCGATGGTCGCGGCGAGCAGGATCGACAACGGCAGGTACTGCAGCAGGGTGTTCTCCACCTTCGAGGTGACCGACGGGGCGAAGTTGAGGGTGTCGAATGCCGCGAGCACCCCGATCACCAGAACGCCGACGCGCACCGCCGTGCTCACCCACGCCATGTTGCGGCTCTCGGCGAACGGCCGGACCACGCTGCTGGCCCAATTCGCGATCGCCGCGGCCACGAACAGCACCAGCAATGCCACCGCGACCAGCGGCAGATATGCGATCAAGCGGTTCAGCATCGACGTCAGTTCGTCGATCTCCAGCACTTCCGCGGCGATTTGCACGAAGATGATGAAGATCAGGAAATAGGCCACTTGGCCGATCAATGCCACGCCCGACGTGCCGGCTTGCCGCAGCGTGTTCTCCATGCCCGCGGCCTCGGTCAGCCGCCCGGCTCCGATCTTCTCCAATCCCGCCGTGAGCAGCCGCCGGATCAGTTTCGCGATCCAGTGACCGACGAGCAGCAGCAGGAGCGCTACCACCAATCGGGGCACGAAATCGCCTACGTCTCTACCGAGATCGGTGAACGAATCGCCGAGTTGGTCGATGAAGTTGTCTGTTCTCACGTATGTCGGCATGCGTGCCTCCTACTGGTCTTCCAGGTGCCCCCGAAGATAGTTCCGGGCGGCGCGCGGCTCAGCGGAATTCCGTTTTGCCCCGCCCCTTCCGGAATGGCATTCACCGGCATTGTCGGAGAATCATGGGCATTGTCACGTGCCGCCGTCGTGCGTCGTCGGTGGGCGTTGCTCCCCACCACCGCGGCATCCGGCGGACGCCCGCCGGGCGGTGTCGGTGGCCCGGCATAGGGTGGTGGTCGTGGCCGATCCGTCGACGTACCGCCCGGCCCCGGGGTCGATCCCGGTCGAACCCGGGGTCTATCGATTCAGTGACTCCCGGGGCCGTGTCATCTACGTGGGCAAGGCGAAGAGCTTGCGGGCGCGGCTGTCGTCGTACTTCCAGGATCTGGCTGCGCTGCATCCGCGGACGCTCGCCATGGTCACCACGGCGGCCAAGGTGGAGTGGACCGTGGTCCGCACCGAGGTCGAGGCGCTGCAGCTGGAGTACTCCTGGATCAAGGAGTTCGACCCGCGCTTCAACGTGCGCTACCGCGACGACAAGTCCTACCCGTACCTGGCGGTCACCCTCAACGAGGAGTATCCGCGCGCCATGGTCATGCGCGGCGCGAAGAAGCGGGGGGTGCGCTATTTCGGCCCGTACGCCCACGCCTGGGCCATCCGCGAGACACTCGACCAGCTGCTGCGGGTGTTCCCGGTGCGCAGCTGCTCCAAGGGCGTGTTCAACCGGTCCCGGCAGATCGGCCGGCCGTGCCTGCTGGGTTACATCGGTAAGTGCTCGGCGCCGTGTGTCGGCCGGGTCGACGCCGACGAGCACCGCGACATCGCCGACGACCTCGTCGCCTTTCTCGAGGGTCGCACGACGGGGTATGTGCGGCGGCTGGAACGGGAGATGAAGGCAGCCGCGGCCGAGCTCGACTTCGAGCGCGCGGCGCGGCTGCGGGACGACATTGCCGCCCTCGAACGGGCCATGGAAGCCAACGCCGTGGTGCTGGGCGACGGCACCGACGCCGACGTCGTCGCGCTCGCCGACGACCCCCTGGAGGTGGCGGTCCAGGTCTTCTACGTGCGCGGGGGGCGAATCCGCGGCCAGCGTGGCTGGGTGGCCGACAAGGCCGACGACGCACCGGCCGGTGAGCTGGTCGAACGGTTCCTGCTGCAGCTGTACGGCGAGCTGGGCGGCGAGGCGGTGCCGCGCGAGATCCTGGTGCCGGCGCTACCCGACGACCCCGATGAGGCGCAGGCCCTGCACGAGCTGCTCACGGAGCTGAAGGGCGGCCGGGTCGACCTGCGGGTGCCGCAGCGCGGCGACAAACGGGCCCTGATGCAGACCGTCGCCGCCAACGCCGCGCAGGCGCTCAACCTGCACAAGACCAAGCGGGCCAGCGACCTCACCACCCGCAGCCGGGCGCTGGGGGAGATCCAGGACGCGCTGGAGCTGGACGAGCCGCCGCTGCGGATCGAGTGCTACGACATCTCCAACCTGGCCGGAACCGAGGTCGTCGGTTCGATGGTGGTGTTCGAGGACGGTCTGCCGCGCAAGAGCGAGTACCGCAAGTTCACCGTCCGTGGCGAGCAGGGCACCGACGACGTCGCCGCCATCCGCGAGGTGCTGAGTCGGCGGTTCCGACGGCTGCAGGAGGCCGAGGAGGCCCCCGCCGACCCGGGCCGGCCAGGCATCGACCCCGAGACGGGGCGGCCGCGCAAGTTCGCCTACGCGCCCGGGCTTGTCGTCGTCGACGGCGGGCAGCCGCAGGTCAACGCCGCCAGGCAGGCCATGGACGAGGCGGGGATGAGCGACATCCCCGTCGTCGGGCTGGCCAAACGGCTGGAAGAGGTGTGGCCGCCCGACTCCGACCATCCGGTGATCATGCCCCGCACCAGCGAGGGGCTCTACCTGCTGCAGCGGGTCCGCGACGAAGCGCACCGGTTCGCCATCACGTTCCACCGGCAGCGCCGTTCCACGTCTATGGTCGACAGCCTGCTCGACGGCGTGCCCGGCCTGGGACCGGCCCGGCGCAAGGCGCTGATGACCCGATTCGGTTCGCTGAAGCGGCTGCGAGCTGCGACAATGGAGCAGATCGCGGAGGTCCCCGGCTTCGGTCCTGCGACGGCGCAGGCGGTGGTGGACGCGCTGGCCGCACGGCCGGCCGCCCCAGCCGTGAACACCGCGACCGGTGAGGTGCTCGAGTCGTGATCCGCACCGGTCGCCACCGACTCGCCACGCACCAGTTCGTCAGGCACGAGGGGGATGGAGAACCATGAACGACCAGGGCCGGCCGACCGAGGCGCCGCCCATCGACAACCTGGAGCTGCTGCTCGTCACCGGCATGTCCGGCGCCGGGAAAACGGCAGCCACGGCCGCGTTGGACGACATCGGCTGGTTCGTCGTCGACAACCTGCCGCCCTCGCTGCTCATGGACCTGGTCACCACCGTCACCACCCGCACCGACCTGCGCCGGGTGGCCGTCGTGGCGGACGTGCGGGGTGGCGTGTTCTTCTCCGAGCTGCGCGGGGCACTGGACCGGCTGGGGGAGCAGGGCATCCGCCCGACGGTGCTGTTCCTGGAGGCCGGCGACGAAGCCCTGGTCCGCCGGTTCGAGTCGGCCCGCCGCCCGCACCCGTTGCAGGCCGGGGGGCGGGTCCTGGAGGCCATCGAGCGCGAGCGGGAGGAGCTGGCGTCGCTGCGGGTGGCCGCCGACGTCGTCGTCGACACCTCGTTGCTGAACGTGAACGAGCTCGGTGCCCGGGTCCGTGCCGCGTTCTCCGGCCCGGAGGTCGGGCTGCGGGCCATCGTGGTGTCGTTCGGGTTCAAGTACGGTCTCCCGGTGGACGCTGACATGGTGGCCGACATGAGGTTCCTGCCCAACCCGCACTGGGTGCCGCACCTGCGGTTGCAGAACGGCACCGACGTCGAGGTCAGCGACTACGTCCTGGCCCAGCCCGGCGCCGATGAGTTCCTCGACCACTACAGCGAGCTGGTCGAGATGGTCTCCCAGGGCTACCTGCGCGAGGGTAAGCGGTTCGTGACACTCGGCATCGGCTGCACCGGCGGCAAGCACCGCAGTGTCGCCATGACCGAGGCGTTGGCGCAGCGGCTGCGCAAGCAGGGCATCGAGACCCTCGTCGTACACCGGGACCTCGGCCGGGAATGACCGAGCTGCCACCGGTCCCGGCCCGGCCCGGGACGGCTCCCCGGCTGGCCGGGCCCAAGGTGGTCGCGCTGGGCGGCGGGCACGGGCTGGCGGCGTCGCTGGCGGCGCTGCGCCGGATGGCGGGCCGGCTGACCGCCGTCGTTACCGTCGCCGACGACGGCGGTTCCAGCGGGCGGCTGCGCTCCGAGCTGGGCGTGCTGCCGCCGGGCGACTTGCGGATGGCCCTGGCGGCGCTGTGCGGTGACGACGACTGGGGCCGCACCTGGGCGCGGGTGCTCCAGCACCGCTTCGCCAGCGGCGGCGAGCTGCACAACCACGCCGCCGGAAATCTGCTGATCGTGGCGCTGTGGGAACTGCTCGGTGGTCATGTCGAGGGTCTGGATTGGGTCGGCCGGCTGCTCGGCGCACAGGGCCGGGTGCTGCCGATGTCGCTGCTGCCGCTGAACATCGAGGCGCTGGTGGGCCGCCCGGCGCCGGTGGCCGGTGGCCAACGCGAGGTCACCACCGTCTCGGGGCAGCACGCGGTCGCCACCGTCGACGGCGACATCGTCGCCGTCCGGCTGGTTCCGGACAGCCCACCGGCCTGTCCCGAGGCCTTGGCGGCCATCGACGACGCCGACTGGGTGGTCCTGGGGCCCGGGTCGTGGTTCAGCAGCGTGGTGCCGCACCTGCTGGTGCCGGAGTTGCGGGACGCCCTCGTGTCCACGCCGGCCCGGCGCGCGGTCGTCCTGAACATCTCCGACGAGGGCGGCGAGACCACCGGTTTCACGCCCGAGATGCACCTCGAGGTGCTCGGCGTCTACGCGCCGGACCTGCGCATCGATCTCGTCATCGCGGAGCGCTCGGCCTGCCCGGACGAGAAGCTGCTGCGCCGCATCGCCGGCGAGATGGGGGCGGAACTGGTCGTGACCGACGTCGCGGTCGGCGACGGCACGCCCCGGCACGATGCCGCCCGGCTGGGCCGCACGTTCGCCGACACCCTGGGCCGCGGCGGCATCGGCCGCTGGCGCTGAGTGGGGTGTGGAACGGCGGGCCGAGCACGGGTCCGGGTGTGGCAGGATCGAGCGCATGGCGATGACAGCATCCGTGAAGGACGAGCTGGCTCGCCTCGAGGTGACCAAGACGTGCTGCCGTAAGGCCGAGGTGTCGTCGCTGTTGCGATTCGGCGGCGGCCTGCACATTGTCAGTGGGAAGATCGTCATCGAGGCCGAGCTGGATACGGGGGTCGCGGCCCGCAGGCTGCGACGGGACATTGCGGAGGTGTTCGGCCACGAGAGCGACGTCGCCGTGGTCGCCGCGGGCGGGTTGCGCAAGGGCAGCCGGTACGTGGTGCGGGTGGTCCGCGACGGTGAGCGGCTGGCCCGCCAGACCGGGCTGATCGACGCCAGCGGCCGTCCGGTGCGCGGCTTGCCGCCGCAGGTGGTGAACGGCGCCGATCACGACGCCGAGGCGGCGTGGCGTGGCGCGTTCCTGGCGCACGGCTCGCTGACCGAACCGGGCCGGTCGTCCGCGCTCGAGGTCACTTGCCCCGGCCCGGAGGCCGCGTTGGCTCTGGTGGGTGCGGCCCGGCGGCTCGACATCCAGGCCAAGGCCCGCGACGTGCGCGGCACAGACCGGGTGGTGGTACGCGACGGCGACGCCATCGGTGCCCTGCTCACTCGGTTGGGCGCGCACGACAGCGTGCTGGCCTGGGAGGAGCGGCGGATGCGGCGCGAGGTGCGGGCCACCGCGAACCGCCTGGCCAATTTCGACGACGCCAACCTGCGACGGTCCGCGCGGGCCGCGGTCGCCGCGGGCGCCCGGGTGGAGCGAGCGTTAGAGATTCTCGGCGACGACGTTCCCGACCACCTGCGCGCCGCGGGCGTCCTCCGGTTGCAGAACAAGCAGGCAAGTCTGGAGGAGCTCGGTCAGCTCTCCGACCCGCCCATGACGAAGGACGCCGTGGCCGGCCGGATCCGCCGGCTGCTCGCGATGGCCGACCGCAAGGCCGCCGACGAAGGCATCCCGGACACCGAGTCCACCCTGACCCCGGAGATGCTGGCGCCCTGAGTTCCCGCACACTCGCTCAGGCGTACCGGCGCTTCGGTGAGGTCGAGGCTGCCGGTACCTCGCCGCTGTACGAACGCGTCGCCGTCGCTTTGAGTGAGTCCGACGAAGCACTGCGCGCCATCGAGGCGGCACCGGCAGGCAAGCGGCACCCCACGGTGATCCTCGCCGCCCTGCACGACCTCGCCCTCGCCGGGCGGGCCCCGGCGCTGGCGGCGGCCTACGCCGCAGGGGACCGCGACGCTGCCGCTGCCGCCGCGATCGACGCGCTGCAGCACATGACCGACTCGGTCGTGGCCGTCGCTGCACGCCGGCGGCCGCGGCCCGACGAGACCGGACGCTGCGCCGTGCTCTATCCGCCCATCGCCGAGGCGGCGCGCCGGGGCGGCGCGAATGCGGTCGGGCTGATCGACGTGGGCTGCTCGGCCGCGCTCAATCTCAATGTCGATCGCGTCGGCCTCACGTACAGCAATGGACAGTCGCTGGGCGACCCGTCGTCTCCCGTGCGGTTGTCGTCGTCCGTCGTGGGAGACCGGCCCGTCCCGACGCGAGCGATGCCCGAGGTGGTCGCCCGGATCGGCGTCGACCTCGACCCGGTCGACGTGACCGACGCGGACGACGCCCGATGGTTGCGCGCCTGCGTGTGGCCGGATCAGCCGGAGCGCGCCGCGAGGCTCGAAGCGGAGATGGCGTTGGCGGCGTCGGCCCCTCCGCTGCTGCTGCGAGGGGACGCCGTCGACGTGCTGCCCGACGCCTTCGCCCAGGTGCCCGCGGACGCGCTGCCCGTCGTCACCACGACGTGGGCGCTGTCGCGCGTCCCGCTCGAGAGCCGGCTGAGCCTCCTGCACTGTCTCCACGAAGCGGCGGCCGGGCGGGCGGTGGCGTGGGTGTCGGTAGAGGGGGTCGGGGTCGCGCCGGCGATACCGACATTCAGCGACCGCCGCGCCTCCGGCCACAGCATCATCGGCGTGGCGCTGTTCGACCACTCGACGCTGCATGCCGAGGCCGTTGGCCGCTGCTGGTCGCGGGGGCGCTTGCTGGCGTGGCTGGCAGATTCCTAGGGCCGAACCTCAGGCATCTGGTCCGCTCGGCGATCAACCGAGCCTTGTACGCGTCGATCCGCCCGTCGGACAACGACGCGTGCGTGTCGGGCAGTGTCGTCTGGGCCACCAGCACCGCCTCGTACGCCGACAGCTTCTGCACCTCGACACCGGCCAGCGCCAACCCCGGACCCGGCGCCATCGCCGCCAGGTCGACGATCTGATCGGACACGACCCCAACGCCCCGCCCCGCCATCGACTGTGGCGCTCCGCGACCAGAGCGCGCCACCCACGTTGGCCACACAGCTGGGGCGGACGACCACGCGCAACACCTTGGCGTGACCGTGCGAAGACGAGCACCACCAGAGTGCCGGCCTCAACGTCCCGGGCTTTCAGGCACCGCGCCGGGTGCGACGGAATGATCAGGTGACCGTTCGCGCCGCATCCGCGTCCCGAGGTCACCTGATCGTTTCGTGTCCACATGCTGGAGACGATCAGGTGCCCGAGCCACGCCGTCCCCGGGTGCTGTCGTCACCTGATCGTCGTCACCGGCCCGATCAGGTGACGCATTGCAGATCAGGCGACACATCGACGATCAGGTGACACATCCCCGCGACACCGCACCGTGAGCTCGATGGCGTCGACGAAGGACACCGGCACGAGTTCGTCTCGTCGCCGAGCTGCCGCAAGCCTGGGTCGAGCACAAGCTCCAGTACTTCGTCCCGGGATCGGACCGAAGCGACCTGGAGGACTACCGAGCGACCGCTTACGACACGTTCACCACGTACATGGATGCTGTCGCCGCCGAGCTGGGGTGACCGGTCAGGGAGCATCTCCGTTCGCGGCGGGGGAGCCGCCGAGCTTGCCGACGGCTCCGGTGGCCGCGGCCTTGATCAGCTCGTCGAGGTCGAGGCCCGTCGCGTTCTTCAGCATCTCGACGGTCTGGACGACGTTGTCGGTGACCTGGCGGGGGAGTGAGCCGACCCCGTCGGCCGACACGACGGTGAGCTTGTCGATGGCGCTGATCGGCGCCGACACCTCGCGCGCGACGGCCGGCAGCACCTCGATGAGCATCTGGAGCACGGCGGCGTCGTTGTAGTGGGCGAACGCCTCGGCGCGCTTGTCCATCGCCTCTGCCTCGGCGTGGCCTCGGGCCAGGATCGCGGACGCCTCGGCTTCACCTTCGCCGCGGACGGCTTCGGCCTCGGCCAGTCGGCGGGCCTTCTCCGCCTCACCGCGCTTGGCGCCCTCGATCGCCTCGGCCTCGGCCAGGGCGGCCCGGCGGGCCTTCTCGGCTTCACCGAGCAGCCGGGCCTCCTCGGCGCGGCCCTGGGCTTCGGCGATGGCCGCGGCCTTGCGGGCTTCGGCCTCGGCGATGTCGGCGCTGCGCTTGCCCTCGGCCTCCTGCTCGACGCGGTACCGCTCGGCGTCGGCCGGCTTGCGCACCTCGGTGTCGAGTTGCCGCTCGGTCAGCGCCGCCTGCCGGACGGCGACCTTCTCCTGCTCGGTGAGGATCGCCTGGTCGCGGTCGGCCTGCGCGAGCGGGCCGGAGGCGGCGGCACGGGCGCTGGCGGCGTCCGTCTCGGCCTTGATCTCGGCCTGCCGCAGCGCGAGCGCACGCTGGGAGACCGCGATCTCCTCCTCGGCCAGGATGCGTGCCTGCTCTGCCGCCTGCCGGGCGTTGGCCTCGGCGATGGCCGCCTCCTGCCCGATCCGGGCGGCCTCCGGGCGCCCCAGGTCGGACAGGTACGAGCCGTCGTCGGTGATGTCCTGGATCTGGAACGTGTCCAGCACGAGGCCCTGCCCGGTCAGGGAGTTCTCCGACTCGTCGGCCACTCGCTGCGCGAACGCGGCCCGGTCGCGGATGATCTGCTCGACCGACAGGCCACCCACGATCGAGCGCAGCGCGCCGGCCAGCACCTCCTGGGTGAACGTCTCGACCTCGTCCTGCTGGGTGAGGAAGCGCTGGGCGGCGGCCCGGATCTGGTCCTCGTTGCCGCCGACCTTCACGATGGCGACGCCCTCGACGTTGAGCTTGATGCCCTGGCCGGACACTGCGCCGCGGATCTGCACCGACAACCGGCGGCTGGACAGGTCGAGGATGTGCAGCTTCTGCACGAACGGGATGACGAAGGTGCCGCCACCCATCACGACCCGCTGGCCGGACAGGTCGGTGGAGATGAGCCCGGTCTCCGGGTTCTTCACCGCTTTGCCGCGCCGGCCGGTGACGATGTAGGCCTCGTTGGGCCCGGCGACCTTGTACCGGCTGGTGATCAACAGCGCGATCAGGATCAGCAGGGCGACGAGCCCGATGACGGTGATGGTCGTCTGGTTCATGAGCGGCGGCTCCCAAGGTGCGACAGGACGAGGTGCGACGGGCGCCCGAGCGGGTGGTGCTGTGAACGGGCGGTGCTGTGAACGGGCGGGTACTACAAGCGGGCGACGGACACGGCGGTGGGAGACAGGACGCCGACGACGGTGACCCTCGAGCCGCTCTCGATCGGTTCGAGGGCGCGAGCGTTCAACCGGGTGAGATGGCCACCGACACTGATGCTGACCACGCCGAAGCCGGAATCCGGGATGCTGGAGACGACGACGCCGTCGTAGCCGAGGACGTCGGTGGTGCGCGGCGTTTCGTCGGTCGCGCCGTTCTTGAGCATCCGGGTCAGCCAGCCGGTCAGGCCGGCCACGAGGGCACCGGCGGCGATCCCGAGGGCGAGGGTGGCCGGCGTGCCCAGGTCGGAGGACTCCGCGAGCGCGGCGCAGAAACCGAACGCCGACACGAACGCGGCGATGGCGGCGCCGGAGAACCAGCCGCCGCCGAAGTCGAGGATGCCGTCGAGGAACTCGCCGGCGATCAGCGACACGAAGAGGAGCCCGAGCCCGATGAAGCCCACGAGCAGATAGATGGTCATCCGGCTTTCCTCCCCGTCGCGGACGGGGCTGATGGTATCGGTCCGCCGGATCGGGGTACGAGGACGCCCGTAGCATCTTCCTGGACATCGTCCTGACGGGCAGCGCGAAGTTTCCGGCAGTGATGCCCTAGTGTTTCCGTTGGGTCACCACGACGGGGTGGGACGACCGATCGGCGGCCTTGGGCCGCGATGCGGCCCCGGTGCCCAGGTGCCTCGGCCGCCCCCGAGAGCAACACACCCTGAACCGTGAAGGAGCAAACTCCGATGACCGTTCGTGTTGGCATCAACGGCTTCGGCCGGATCGGGCGCAACTTCGCCCGCGCGGTGATCGCGCAGGGCCGTGACGACATCCAGATCGTCGGCGCCAACGACCTCACCGACACCAAGACGCTCGCCCACCTGTTCAAGTACGACTCGATCCTCGGCACCCTGGCCGACGTGAGCTTCGAGGGCGACACCATCTCCGCCGGTGGCCAGACCATCAAGGTGCTCAGCGAGCGCGACCCCGCGCAGCTGCCCTGGAAGGACCTCGGCGCCGACGTCGTGCTCGAGTCCACCGGCTTCTTCACCGACGCCACCAAGGCGAAGGCGCACATCGAGGGCGGCGCGCAGAAGGTCATCATCTCTGCCCCGGCGAAGAACGAGGACGTCACGCTGGTCCTGGGCGTCAACGAGGACACCTACGACCCGGCGGCGCACTCGGTCATCTCCAACGCGTCCTGCACCACCAACTGCCTGGCCCCGCTGGCGAAGGTCATCAACGACGCGTTCGGCATCGAGCGTGGCCTGATGACCACGGTGCACGCCTACACGGCCGACCAGAACCTGCAGGACGGCCCGCACAAGGACCTGCGCCGCGCGCGTGCCGCCGCCCTCAACATCGTGCCCACCAGCACGGGTGCGGCCAAGGCCATCGGCCTGGTGCTGCCGGAGCTGAAGGGCAAGCTCGACGGCTTCGCGCTGCGGGTCCCGGTGCCCACCGGCTCGGCCACCGACCTGACCGTCACGCTGTCGCGCGAGGTCACCGTCGACGAGGTGAACGCCGCCTACAAGGCCGCCGCCGAAGGCCCGCTGGCCGGCTACCTGCGCTACACCGAGGACGAGATCGTCTCCTCCGACATCGTCACCGACCCCGCCTCGTGCATCTACGACGCCGGCCTGACCCGCGTCCAGGGTGACCAGGTCAAGGTCGTGGGCTGGTACGACAACGAGTGGGGCTACTCCAACCGTCTGGTCGACCTGGTTCGCTACGTCGGCGCATCGCTCTGAGCACGATGAGGGGAATCGACGAGCTGGAGGACCTGCGCGGCAAGCGGGTCCTCCTGCGCTCAGACCTCAACGTGCCTTTGGACAACAAGGCTGGCAAGTCCGTGATCGTGGACGACGGCCGTGTCCGCGCGTCGGTGCCCACCATCCAGGCACTGCGCGACGCCGGCGCGCGGGTCGTCGTCGTCGCCCACCTGGGCCGGCCGAAGGGCACCCCGGACGCGACGTACTCGCTGGCTCCGGTGGCGACGCGGCTGTCCGAGCTGCTCGGCGCCGAGGTCGCGTTCGCCGCCGACACCGTCGGCGAGAGCGCCCGCAAGACCGTCGCGGCGCTGAACGACGGCGACGTCGCGCTGCTGGAGAACCTGCGTTTCGACGCGCGGGAGACCAGCAAGGACGAAGCCGAACGCGGGGCGTTCGCGGCCGAGCTGGCGGAGTTGGCGGACGTGTTCGTCTCCGACGGCTTCGGTGTGGTGCATCGCAAGCAGGCCAGCGTGTACGACGTGGCCCAGCTACTGCCGCACGCCGCGGGCCGGCTGGTGCTGGCCGAGGTCCAGGCGTTCTCGAAGGTGCTGGACGACCCGCGGCGCCCGTACGTCGTCGTGCTCGGCGGTTCGAAGGTGTCCGACAAACTGGGCGTCATCGACAACCTGCTGGACAAGGTCGACCGCCTGCTCATCGGTGGCGGCATGGCGTTCACGTTCCTCGCCGCTGAGGGCTACGAGGTCGGCGGCTCGCTGCTGGAGTCCGACCAGATCGAGACGGTCAAGGGCTACCTGGACCGCGCCCGGGAACGCGGCGTCGAGCTGGTGCTGCCGGTCGACGTCGTCGTCGCGGCCGACATCAGCGAGGACGCCCAGACCTCGGTGGTGGCCGCGTCGGCCATCCCGGCGGACCAGAAGGGCCTGGACATCGGCCCGGCCACGGTCGAGCTGTTCCGCGGCAAGCTGGCCGACGCCAAGACGGTGGTCTGGAACGGCCCGATGGGCGTGTTCGAACTGGCACCGTTCGCCGGCGGCACGCGTGAGGTCGCGGTGGCCGTATCCCTGGTCGACGGCACCAGCGTCGTCGGCGGCGGCGACTCCGCGGCCGCGGTGCGCCGGCTCGGGCTGGACGAGGGCGCGTTCACGCACATCTCGACCGGCGGTGGCGCGTCGCTGGAGCTGCTGGAGGGCAAGGAACTACCCGGCCTCACCGTGCTGGAGGACTGACGCATGGCAACCACCGCACGCCGGCCGCTGATGGCGGGCAACTGGAAGATGAACCTCAACCACCTCGAGGCCATCGCGCTGGTGCAGAAGCTCGCCTTCTCGCTGACCGCGGAGGACCTCGAGAAGGTCGAGGTGGCCGTGCTGCCGCCGTTCACCGACATTCGCTCGGTGCAGACGCTCATCGAGGGCGACAAGCTCGACATCGTCTACGGCGCGCAGGACATCTCGCAGCACGACTCCGGTGCCTACACCGGCGAGATCAGCGGCGCGCAGCTGGCGAAGCTGGGCTGCACGTTCGCCGTCGTCGGGCACTCCGAGCGGCGGCAGTACCACCACGAGGACGACGCGCTGGTCAACGCCAAGGTGAAGGCGGCTCTCAAGCACGAGCTGACGCCCATCCTGTGCGTGGGTGAGCCGCTGGAGGTCCGGCAGGAAGGCCGGCACGTCGAGCACACCCTGGCGCAGCTGGACGGCGGCCTCGAGGGGCTGAGCGCGCAGCAGGCGGCCACGGTCGTCGTCGCGTACGAGCCGGTGTGGGCCATCGGCACCGGTGAGGTCGCCACGCCCGACGACGCGCAGGAGATGGCCGCGGCCATCCGTGAGCGGCTCGGCAAGCTGTACGACGCCGACGTCGCGAAGGCCGTCCGGGTGCTCTACGGCGGCTCGGTGAAGTCATCGAACGTCAAGCCGATCATGGAGAAGCCCGACGTCGACGGCGCCCTGGTCGGTGGCGCGAGCCTGGACGCCCAGGACTTCGCGTTGATCTCCCGGTACCACCGCAACCCGTGAGATGATCACCCGCCCCGGCGTCCGCGCCGGGGCGGGGTACGATTCGCACGACAGGCTCGAACGCGTAGTCTTGGAGCGGCTGCTGGCGCACCGGCCGAGCACGCCGATCCGGAAGGACAAGGCTGACCACCGTGGAACTGGCATTCTCGATTCTGCTCGTCATCACCAGCGCCCTGCTGATCCTGATGGTGCTGATGCACAAGGGCAAAGGTGGCGGCCTGTCGGACATGTTCGGCGGCGGTGTCTCGTCCTCGCTGGGTGGATCGTCGGTGGCCGAGCGCAACCTCGACCGGCTCACCGTGGCGCTCGGGCTGATCTGGGCGGCCGCCATCGTCGCGCTCGGGTTGCTCAACGCCAGCTAGCCAGGTACCTGGTTCCTTCAAGGGAGGACGCACCGTGGTCGGAGGCAATGCGATCCGTGGGAGCCGGGTAGGCGCCGGTCCCATGGGGGAGGCCGAGCGGGGCGACGCCGCGCCGCGGCGCCAGGTCACGTACTACTGCGAGCACGGGCACGAGAGCTCGCCCAGCTTCGCCGCGGAGGCGGTCATCCCCGAGTCGTGGGACTGCATCCGCTGTGGTCTGCCGGCCAGCCAGGACCGCGAGCACCCGCCGTCCGCGCCGCGCATCGAGCCGTACAAGACGCACCTCGCCTACGTGAAGGAGCGCCGCAGCGACGAGGACGGCGCCGCCATCCTCGAGGAGGCCCTGCAGGCGCTGCGCAAGCGACGCAGCCTCTGAGCCGGGCGCCGTCGTCAGCCTGAGTGGTGGTCCAGGAAGTCGCGGGCTGCCCGCAGCATGTCGGCGCGTAGCTCGGCCGGCTCGAGCACGACGACGTCGCCGGCCAGCCCGAGCAGGTACACCCTCGTTTCGTAGGCCGACTCGAACGTCATGGCCACGTCCCACCATCCGTCCGGTCGTTCGGCCGCCTCGTCGACGACGGCGTTCGGCGCCCAGCGCAGCCGTGGCCCGGCCCGCCCCCGCACTCGCAGCCGCACCGGGTAGCGGCGCAGCCCGGCGAAGTAGCGCTGATTGGTGCGTTCCCAGTGCTCGGCCAGGTCGAAGCCGTCGGGGCGGGTGAAGGTGTCGCCGGTGTCCGCGGCGTGCTCGATGCGGACGGTCCGGTAGGTGCGGTACTCGCCGGCGTGGTCGCCCTCGCTCAGCCGCGCCACCAGGTACCAGGACTGCTTCTTCGCCACCAGGCCGAGCGGTTCGACGACGACGGGGTCCGGCGCGCTGCCGTAGCGCAGCCGCATCCGGTGCTCGCCCCACACCGCCTGCTGGATGACCGGCAGCCACGGCGAGGCGTCCCGGCCGTGTTGCCAGTCGGCGTGGTCGACCAGCACCCGCTCACGGGCGACGTCGGCGTCGCGGCGGGCGTGCGCCGGGACGGTGGCGAGCAGTTTCGCCGTCGCGGTGCCGGCCGCGGCGTCCAGGCCGAGGTCGGCAAGGACATGCGCCGTGGAGGCGACGAACAGCGCGGCCGTCTCGGCCGGGTTGAGCCCGGTGAGCCGGGTCCGGTAGTCCGCGGCCAGGGACCATCCGCCGGCCCGGCCGCGGTCGGCGTAGACGGGGAAGCCCGCGCCGCTCAACGCGTCGAGGTCGCGCTGGATGGTGCGGGGTGACACCTCCAGGTGCCGGGCCAGCTCACCCGCCGTCAGCCGCCCGCGCGACTGCAGCAGCAGCACGATCTGGACCAGCCGTTCGGCACGCACCACCCAAATATGACAGACGGTGTCCTATTTCGGCCCTAGGGTCGCCGGCATGACGTGGAGCAGCGAACTCACCGGCCAGTTGGACTTCTACTGGGTCGTTCATCTCCGGCCCCGGTTGGCCGGCCTGACCGACGACGAATACCTGTGGAAGCCGGTCGACGGTTCGTGGAGCCTGCGGCCGGCAGGCGACGGCCGGTGGGACCTGGACTCCCTGCCCGTGGAACCGCCCATCGCGCCGGTCACCACGATCGCCTGGCGGGTGGTGCATGTCGGCCGGGACGTGCTGGGGAAGCGCGCGCGGGCGTTCTTCGCACCGGACTCGGTACCCGGCGGCCAGACGGTGCCCGACGACGTCGTCATGTACGACGAGCGGTACTGGCCGGAACCGCCGCCTCGGACCGCCGCGGACGCGCTGGCCTTCCTGGACCAGGCGTACGGGCTGTGGCACGACGGCGTCGCTGCACTGGACGACGCCGCGATGCGCCGGCCGCTGGGGCCGAAGGGCGGCCCGTACGCCGAGGACTCGATGGCAGCGCTCGTGCTGCACGTCAGCCGCGAGGTGATGGCGCACGGCGCGGAGATCTGCCTGCTGCGGGACCTGTACCGAGCCTACCGCGACCGGGAGGACCCGCTGGTGGCTGCGGCGCTGCGCGGCGACGGCGAGGCGGTCGAGCGGCTGGCGCCGCGGGCGGCGGCGGTGCGGCCCACCCTGATCGCAGAGGCGGCCGGGCTGCGGCACTGGGACGTCGTGCGGGCCCTCGCCCGGAACGGGGCGGAGGTGAACGCCGGCAACCCGGGGGCGTTGCACTACGCGGCCGCGGCCGGAACCCTGGACGTCATCCGGTTGCTGGTGGAGCGCGGAGCGGACACGTCCGCCGTCGACGACCGCTACCACCTGCCGCCGGCGGGCTGGGCGGAGTTCTTCGGCCACACCGAGGCAGCGGCGTACCTGCACTCGGTCACCGGCTGAGCGGCTACGCGGCGCGGGCGGCCGCGAGGGCCTTCTTCGGTGGCTTGGCGGGGACGTCGTAGCGGCGCTTGCTCTCACGTTCGGCGTAACCGGCGGCGGCGAGCCGCTTGAGCACGACCGGGCACGCCTTGCACCGCGGCAGGTCGCGGCAGCACGTCTTCTTCGCCTTCACCCGCCCCATCTACCGAGCATAGGCGGTCAGGGGGAGGCGACGCGGGCCAGGTCGGCCGGCAGCTCGGACGCGGCCGCCCGGTCCAGGAGCCAGCGTGTCGCGCGCTCGGCTCGGACGCCCGCCGCCGGCAGCTGCACCGGTCCGGACCCCTCGAGCGCCATCCGGACCGCGGGCGCCTTCTCGGCACCGGCCACGACCAGCCACACCTCGTCGGCGGAGCGGATGACCGGCATGCTCAGGCTGACCCGGTTGGGCGGCGGCTTGGGTGCGCCGCGGACCCCGACCACCGGGCGGTCGTCGTGCAGCGCCGGGTGCTCGGGGAACAACGACGCCACGTGGCCGTCCGGCCCCACGCCCAGCAGGAGTACGTCGAACACCGGCGCGCCGGAGTGCGCCCGCTTCGCCGTCTCGGCCGCGAGCGTCTCGGCGTACTGGGCGGCCGCGTCCTCGGGCGTCAGGCCGCCCACCGCGGCCGGCATCGGGAACACCCGGGCGGGGTCGACCGGCACGTGGTCCAGCAACGCCGACCGCGCCTGGGTCTCGTTGCGGTCGGGGTCGCCGGGTGGAAGGAACCGCTCGTCGCCCCACAAGACCGACAGCGCCGGCCAGTCGACGGCGCCGCACGCCGGCGACTCCGCGACCGCTCGCAGCGTCGCGATGCCGGCGGTGCCCCCGGTCAGCACGACCGACGCGTCGCCGTGCGCGGCCTGGGCGTCCACCAGCTTGGTGATCAACCGGGCCGCGACGGCCTGCACCAGCAGCTCGGCGTCGCGGTGGACGACGACAGTGGGCGCGGTCATCGGCGTGCCTTCGCCTTCGTCCTGGTCGTCTTGCCGATCTCGTGCTGCCGTTTCAGCCCTTCGCTGAGGACTTCACCGTAGATCTCGTCCGGATCCAGCCGCCGCAGCTCCTCGGCCAGGCACTCGGCCGCGGACCGGCGGGGGAGCGAGACGCGGCGCTCGGCCCGGCCGGGGACGGACAGGACGGCGTTCTCGTCGTCGGGCCGCTCGATGGCGATCGGGCCGGACTCCCGGTCCAGCCGCACGCTGAGCAGCCCGTCCACGCCGGAGGCCTTCGTGCGGGTGACCGGGACGTCCAGGCACAGCGCCAGCCAGCCGGCGAGCAGGTCGGCGCTGGCGTTGTCCGGGCCGCCGACGACACGCGCCGCGGTCACCGCCTCCTGCGGAGGCTGGTCCATGGCCGCGGCCAGCAGCGCCCGCCACAGCGTCAGCCGGGTCCAGGTGAGGTCGGTGTCGCCGGGGCGGTAACCTTCGACGCGGTCGTGCAACGCGGCGATGGGCCGCTTGCAGGCGGCGACGTCGGTGATGCGTCGCTGCGCGAGGACGCCGATGGGATCGTCGGCGGGCACCGCGGGAGCCTCGTCCGGCCACCACACCACCACCGGGTTGTCCGGTAGCAGCAACGGCACCACGACCGACTCCTGATGCCCGGTCAGCGGTCCGAACGTGCGCAGCACGACGACCTCGCTGGCGCCGGCATCGCCGCCGACCCGGATCTGGGCGTCCAGCCGGGCCGACCCGCGCGACGTGCCGCGGATGACCGCGATGATGCGGCACGGGTGCTCGTGGCTGGCCCTGTTGGCCGACTCGATGGCGTCCTCGGCGTCGCTCTCGTCGGCGACGAGGACAAGCGTCAGCACGCGGCCCAGTGCCACCGCGCCGTGCTTCTCGCGCAGTTCGACCAGGCGCTTGGCGACGTCGGCCGCCGTCGTCGACGGAATGTCGATGATCATGTCAGCTCCAGTGTCCGGCAGGTCACGGCCGGCGCCAGGTGCGGCCGTCGCGGGCGAGCATGGCATCGGCCGACGGCGGTCCCCAGCCACCCGGCACGTACTGTTCGGGCTTGCCGTTCGCGGCCCAGTGCTCCTCGATCGGGTCGAGGATCTTCCACGACAGCTCGACCTCCTCGTGCCGCGGGAACAGCGGCGGGTCGCCGAGCAGCACGTCGAGGATGAGCCGTTCGTAGGCCTCGGGGCTCTCCTCGGTGAAGGAGTAGCCGTAGCCGAAGTCCATGGTGACGTCGCGGACCTCCATCGCCGTCCCGGGCACCTTCGAACCGAACCGGATGGTCACCCCTTCGTCCGGCTGGACGCGGATGACCAGGGCGTTCTCGCCCAGCTCCTCGGTGGCGGTCGACTCGAACGGCAGGTGCGGCGCCCGCTTGAAGACGATGGCCACCTCGGTGACCCGGCGCCCGAGCCGTTTGCCGGTGCGCAGGTAGAACGGGACGCCGGCCCAGCGGCGGGTGTCGATGTCGAGGCGGACCGCGGCATACGTCTCCGTCGTCGACGTCGGCGGGATGCCGTCCTCGTCGAGGAACCCCTTGACCTGCACGCCGCCGGCCCAGCCGGCGGCGTACTGCCCTCGGGCGGTGTACGCGTCCAGGTCGTGCGGCAGCCGCACGGCCGACAACACCTTCTCCTTCTCCGCGCGCAAGTCAGCGGCGTCGAACGAGACCGGCTCCTCCATCGCCACCAGGGCCAGCAGTTGCAGCAGGTGGTTCTGGATGACGTCGCGAGCCGCGCCGATGCCGTCGTAGTAGCCGGCCCGGCCGCCGATCCCGATGTCCTCGGACATGGTGATCTGCACGTGGTCGACGTAGTGGGCGTTCCAGGTCGGCTCGAACAGCTGGTTGGCGAACCGCAACGCCATGATGTTCTGGACGGTCTCCTTGCCCAGGTAGTGGTCGATGCGGAAGATCGAGTCGGCCGGGAAGATGCTCTCGACGGTGGCGTTGAGCTCCCGGGCGCTGGCGAGGTCGTGGCCGAACGGCTTCTCGATGATCACCCGGCGCCACTGGTCCTCGTCCTCCGGCGCGGCCAGGCCGGAGCGGGCCAGCTGCTTGCAGACGACGTCGAAGAACGACGGCGGGATCGACAAGTAGAAGGCGAAGTTGCCGCCGGTGCCTTGCTGCCGGTCGAGGTCGCGGACGGTCTCGGCGAGCTTGTCGAAGGCGTCGTCGTCGGAGAAGTCGCCCGGCACGAACCGGAAACCCTGCGCGAGCTGCCGCCACGTCGACTCGCGGAACGGGGTGCGCGCGTGCTCCTTGACCGCGTCGTGGACCTCCTTGCCGAAGTCCTGCGCGGCCCAGTCGCGCCGGGCGAACCCGACCAGCGAGAACCCCGGCGGCAACAGCCCGCGGTTCGCGAGGTCGTACACCGCGGGCATCAGCTTCTTGCGGGCCAGGTCACCGGTGACGCCGAAGATGACCAGGCCGGACGGGCCGGCGATACGGGGGAGCCGCTTGTCGCGCTTGTCGCGCAGCGGGTTCGTCGAGCTCACCGCAGCAGGCCCTTCAGGATCTCGACGCCGGCCGCCCGGTCGGTCAGGTGCAGCCGCAGCACCGGCCGGTCGTGATCGGCGAGCACCTGCGCGTCGCCGGCCGCCTGCGCGGCGATGAGCTGGCCGAACGTGAACGGACGGTCGGGGATGGGCAGGTCCTCCGCGGCGGCACCGGTGATCTGCAGGTACACGCCCTGCGCCGGACCGCCCTTGTGGTACTGGCCGGTCGAGTGCAGGAAGCGCGGCCCCCAGCCGAACGTCGTCGGCCGCTCGGTGCGTCGCTCCAGCGGCACCCGCACGTCCGCGAGCGACGCGTCCGGGCCCTCACGGTCCAGGTACGCCATGACGGCCAGGTAGCCGTTGGGCGCCAGCCGGCCCAGCAACGCGTCCACGGCAGCGTCGAGCGACGTCACCCCGTCCAGGAGCCCCGCCGAGCCACGCACCTCGACCACGCCGTCGACGAACGCCGGCGGCTCCGGTTCGGGGGTCGCGTCCAGCAGGCCGCGAGCCGCGACCTTCGCGCTCTCGACATCGGGCTGGTCGAACGGGTTGATGCCGAGCAGCCGCCCGGCGACCGCCGTCGCGTACTCCCAGAGCAGGAACTGCGCACCGAGCGGACCGGTGACGGTGACGGACGGCTCGCCGTGGGCGACCTGCTGGCCGCCCACCAGCGCGGGCAGCACGTCCGTGGTCGGGTCCGTGATCTCCGGGTCGCCGGCGGCGGCAGCGATGGGCAGCACGCCGGTGCCCTGCTTGCCGGTGGACTCCGCGATCAGCTGCTCGGCCCAGTCGGCGAACCCGGCGATGCCGGAGCCGGCGTCGGCGATGGCGACTTTGTCATGGACAGCCCCGGCCTCGTTGTCTCCTCTGCGCCCGCCGGCAAGGGCCGCGCCGAGCAGCAGCGCCGGGTTGTCGGGGGAGTCGGTCTCCAGGACGGCGGCGGCAGCGCCGGCTTCGTCGAGAAGGGCGGCGATGTCCGCGCCCGCCAAGCCACTCGGCACCAGGCCGAACGCCGTCAGCGCGGAGTAGCGCCCGCCCACGCTCGGGTCGGCGAGGAACACCTTGCGGTAGCCGCTCTTCTCAGCCAGCTCCGCCAGCCCCGAGCCAGGATCGGTGACGACGACGATGCGGCTGGCCGCGTCGATGCCGGCCGCCGTGAATGCGGCCTCGAAGACCCGCCGCTGGCTGTCGGTCTCGACCGTCGAGCCGGACTTGCTCGACACGACGATGACGGTGCGGTCGAGCCGGTCGGCCAGCGCCCGCCGCACCGCGCCCGGGTCGGTGGTGTCGAGGACGGTGAGCTCGACGCCGGCGGTGCGGGTGATGACCTCCGGCGCCAGCGACGAACCGCCCATGCCGGCCAGCACGATGCGGTCCAGGCCCTCGTCGCGCAGCTGGGCCGCGAGTGCCTCGATCTCGGCCAGCAGCGGCCGCGACGTCTCGTGCAGCTGCGTCCACCCCAGCCGGATCGAGGCCTCCGACTCGGCCTCCGGACCCCACAGCGTGGCGTCGCCCGCGGCGATGCGCGATGCGACCTTGTCGCCGACCAGCGCATTCACGACGTCCCCGTCGTCGAGCCCCTGCCGGGTGACGGTCAGCTCGGTCACTTCGCTGCCTCCAGCTTGGCGTTGACGGACTCGAGCAGGTCGTTCCAGCTGGTCGCGAACTTCTCCACGCCCTCACGCTCCAGGACGGCACTGACGTCGTCGAGGTCGACGCCGGCGGCGCTGACCGCGGTCAGGGTCGAACGCGCGTCGTCGTAGTTCGGCCGGACGGTGTCGCCGGTGATGACGCCGTGGTCGGCGACCGCGTCGATGGTGGCCTCCGGCATGGTGTTGACGGTGTCGGGGGCGACCAGCTGGGCGACGTACATGGTGTCGTCGTAGTCGGGGTTCTTCGTCGACGTGGACGCCCACAGCGGACGCTGCCGCTGGGCACCGGCGGCCTCCAGTCGCTGCCAGCGCTCGGCCCCGACGACCTCCTCGTACGCGGCGTAGGCGAGACGGGCGTTGGCGACCGCGGACTTGCCGCGCAGCTCCAGCGCCTCGTCGGAGCCGATGGCCTCCAGGCGCTTGTCGATCTCGGAATCGACACGGCTGACGAAGAAGGACGCGACCGAGGCGATGCCTTCGAGGGACTCGCCGGCGGCCAGGCGCTGTTCGAGACCGGCCTGGTAGGCGTCCATGACCTCACGGTAGCGGTCGATCGAGAAGATCAGCGTGACGTTGACGCTGATGCCTGCGGCAATCGTGGCCGTGATGGCCGGCAGCCCCGCCTTCGTGGCCGGGATCTTGACGAACACGTTCGGCCGGCCCACCTCGTCCCACAGGTCGCGGGCCTGGGCGATGGTGCCGTCGGTGTCGTGCGCCAGGCGCGGGTCGACCTCGATGGACACCCGGCCGTCGCCGGTGGTGGCGGGCCGGGCGATCGGCGCGAACAGGTCAGCGGCGGCGCGGACGTCGTCGGTGGTGAGGTCGCGCACCGCGGTGTCGGCGTCCGACCCCTGACCGGCGTGCCGGCGCAGGTCGTCGTCGTACAGGCTGCTCTTGGAGATGGCGGCCTGGAAGATCGACGGGTTGGTGGTGACGCCGACGACGTGCTTCTCGTCGATCAACGTCTGCAGGTTGCCGGTGGTGAGGCGGTCGCGCGAGAGGTCGTCGAGCCAGACGGCGACGCCCTCCGCGCTGAGCTGGGCGAGCGGGTCGGTTGCACTCATGGTGATCTCCCTCAGACGTGCGAGATGGAGTCGCGGGCCGCGGCCACCACGGCGTCGGCCGTGATGCCGAACTCGCGATACAGGGTCTGGTAGTCCGCCGACGCGCCGAAGTGCTCGAGGCTGACCGCGCGGCCGGCGTCGCCGAGGTAGCGGTGCCAGCTCATCGCGATGCCGGCCTCGACCGAGACGCGGGCCCTGACCGCCGCGGGCAGGACAGACTCGCGGTACTCGGCGTCCTGCTCCTCGAACCACTCGTGCGACGGGAACGAGACGACGCGCGTCGGGATGCCGTCGGCCTGCAGCTGCTCGCGGGCCTCGACGGCCAGCTGCAGCTCCGAGCCGCTGGCCATGAGAATGACCTGCGGGGCGCCGCCGTCGGCCTCGGCGAAGACGTAGGCGCCGCGCGCGGTGCCCTCGGCCGAAGCGTAGGTGTCGCGATCGAACGTCGGCACGTTCTGCCTGGTCAGGGCCAAGCCCGCCGGGTGCGCCCGCTCCAGGATGGTGCGCCACGCCACGGCGGTCTCGTTGGCGTCGGCCGGCCGGACGACGTCGAAGCCCGGAATGGCCCGCAGCGCCGACAGGTGCTCCACCGGCTGGTGGGTCGGGCCGTCCTCACCCAGGCCGATGGAGTCGTGCGTCCACACGAACGTCGCCGGCAACTTCTGCAGCGCCGCCAGCCGGACCGCGGCCCGCTGGTAGTCGCTGAACACCAGGAACGTGGCCGCGTAGGGGCGGGTCAGCCCGGCCAGCGCGATGCCGTTGTTGATGAGGCCGGCGGCGAACTCACGCACCCCGAAGTGCAGCGTCCGGCCGTACGGGTGACCCTCGAACTTCTTACTGGAGCGCTTCTCGGGCAGGAAGCTCGGCTCGCCCTCGATGGTGGTGTTGTTGGAGCCGGCCAGGTCGGCGGAGCCGCCCCACAGCTCCGGCAGCACCGGCGCGATCGCGTTGATGACCTTGCCCGACGCGGCCCGGGTGGCCACGCCCTTCTCGCTCGGCTCGAAGACCGGCAGCGCGTCGGTCCAGCCGTCGGGCAGGGCCCGCTTCTGCAACCGGTCCAGCAGCGCGGCCCGCTCGGGCTGCGCCTCGCGCCAGGCGGCGAAGCGCTGGTCCCACTCCGCGCGCAGCTCGCGGCCACGCTCGGCGACGGCGCGGGTGTGGGCGAGCACGTCGTCGGCGACGTCGAAGGTCTTCTCCGGGTCCGCACCCATGACCCGCTTCGTGGCCGCGACCTCCTCGGCACCCAGCGCCGAGCCGTGGATGCCACCGGTGTTCTGCTTGTTCGGTGCCGGCCAGCCGATGATGGTGCGCACCGCGATGAACGACGGCCGGTCGGTGACGGCCTTCGCGTTCTGCAGCGCCTCGTAGATCGCCTGCGGATCTTCCTTGTAGTCACCGCCGGCCGTGAAGTCCACCACCTGGGTGTGCCAGCCGTACGCCTCGTACCGGGCCACCGTGTCCTCGGTGAAGGCGATGTTGGTGTCGTCCTCGATGGAGATCTTGTTGTCGTCCCAGATGACGACGAGGTTGCCCAGCTCCTGCGTGCCGGCCAGCGAACTGGCCTCGCTGGACACGCCCTCCTCGAGGTCGCCGTCGGAGGCGATGACGAAGACGTGGTGGTCGAACACGCTCTCGCCGGGCGCGGCGTCCGGGTCGAGCAGGCCACGGATCCGGCGCGCCGCGAACGCCATGCCGACCGCCGTCCCGAAGCCGGAACCGAGCGGGCCGGTGGTGACCTCGACGCCGTCGGTGTGCCGGTACTCCGGATGACCCGGCGTGGCCGAGCCCCACGTGCGGAACGCCTTGAGGTCGTCGAGCGACACGTCGTAGCCGGACAGGTAGAGCTGGATGTACTGGGTCAGGCTGGTGTGCCCGGCCGACAGCACGAACCGGTCGCGGCCCAGCCACAGCTGGTCGGACGGGTCGTGCCGCAGCACCCGCTGGTACAGGGTGTAGGCGACGGGGGACAGGCTCATCGCGGTCCCGGGATGCCCGTTCCCGGTCTTCTCGACCGCATCCATGGCGAGCAACCGCCCGGTGTCGACCGCCCGGTCGTCAAGGTCGGTCCACTCGAACGAAGTGTGGTTTTCGGGTGTCGTGTTCACCGGCGTGGCGTTCCTCTCAAGCGGTACGGATCCGGTCGGGCTCGCACTACGGATTCCGTCGGCGGACGGTCCCCGCACGGTCGAGCGTATCGACGTGCCCGTGAGGCTTGCCCGGCCGATCGGTCCATTGAGCCCACCGTTAGACTCAACAGGCCATGCATGGCGGATGTTTCCGTCGCGCCTGTCTCTTCGACCACACGAAGGTGAACGTTGACGTCCGTCGAGCCGAGCCCCGTCGAGACGCGCCGCGTGCCGACGCCGTCGCGGCTGGCACGAGCCCGCGGCGTAGTGGCCTCCTACGTCTCGCTGATGAAGCTGCGGGTCGTCGAGCTGCTGCTCATCACCACCCTGCCGGCCATGGTGCTGGCCGAGCGGGGGCTCCCGTCGCTCGGCCTCGTGGTGGCCACCCTGGTGGCCGGGACCCTCGCCGGCGGTAGCGCCCACGCCTTCAACCAGGTGCTCGAGCGCGACATCGACGCCGTGATGCACCGCACCCGCCGCCGCCCGGTGGCCCGCTCCATCGTCGCGCCGTACCCGGCGTTCGCGTTCGCGTCGGTGCTGCTGGCCGCGTCCGTGGCGATCATGCTGGCCTGGGTCAACCCGCTGGCGGCCGCGCTGACCATCGCGGCGAACCTGTTCTACGTCCTCGTCTACACCATGCTGCTCAAGCGGCGGACCTCACAGAACATCGTCTGGGGCGGGGTGGCCGGCTGCGTGCCGACACTTATCGGCTGGGCTGCCGTGACCGGGACGTTGGACTGGCCGCCGGTGCTGCTCTTTCTCGTCGTGTTCTTCTGGACGCCGCCGCACTACTGGCCGCTGGCCATGCGCTACCGCGAGGACTACGCGCGCGCCGGCATCCCGATGCTCCCGGTGGTGGCCACGCCGCGCACCGTCGCGCTGCAGATCCTGCTCTACTCGTGGGCCATGGTCGCCACCACGCTGGTGTTGTGGCCGGTCGCGGACCTGGGCTGGATCTTCGGGCTGGCAGCCGTCCTCACCGGCGCCTGGTTCCTGATCGAGGCACACCGGCTCCATCGCCGCGCCCGCCGGACGGCCGACCACGCCGGGCTCACCGCGATGCGGCTCTTCCACGGGTCCATCACCTACCTGACCGTGGTGTTCGTCGGCGTCATGGCCGACGTGCTCGTGCTCGGCTGACGTTCAGGCCGCGTCCTTCCCCGTTGATCTTGGAGTTGTTCGGGTATCGATCGGGCAATTCGGGCACGGTTTGCCGAACTGGTCCAAGATCAACGGGGTTCGATGGGCGCGTCGCCTGTGGTTCCCGGGCGTGAGAGCATCGGGGCGTGGTCGATCATGTCCGGGGCGTGACCGCGCTCCCGTGGCCGCCGGCGTGGAGGCGCCCGTCGTGGGGTGGCTGGCGGGTCAGCGTGCTCTGCGGCGTCCTCCTGGTACCCGTGTCGGCAGCCACGGCCGTGGCGATCGGCCAGGGTCAGCCGGGCCGGGCCGTCCTCGTCGGCCTGGGCGCCCTCGTTCTCGGCGCCGTCGGGGTGGCTGCCCGGCCGCGACGGCGAGCGTGGGTGGTCGAGCAGAGCGCGGTGGACGTCGACGGGACCGTGGAGCCGGGCGTGCGCTTCGCCGTGCGCCCCAGCTCGGTGCTGACCGGGATGGCGCTGGCCGCCGGCGGGGTGGCGTTGCTGGCCGCGGCCGTCGCGATGGTCGTGATCGTGGCCAGCCGCGGGGAAGCGCGGTTTCTGGTGGGTGCCGTCGTGGTCGGAGTCCCCGGCGCGTTGTTGCTGGTGGGCGGCATCGCCGCACTGACCGCCAGCCGTGAGGGCAACGCCGTCGACCTCACGGCGAACCGGGTGCTCGTCGACACCGGGCACGGCCGGACCGCCGTGCCGTGGACGGAGGTCGACGACGTCACCGCCGCGTTGGCCGCCGTGCCCGTCGGCAGGTCGGCCGCCATCCAGAACCTGATCGTGATCGCCGTGGCACCGTCCGTGGATCGCGCCGAGCGGCTCGTCATCGCCTGTGACCGGCTGGTCGCGGATCCGGCGCTCGTGTACCACGGGCTGCGGCACTATCTGCTGAACCCGGACGACCGCGGCGAACTCTCGTCCGCCGCGGCCGTCCGGAGGTTGGAAGCAGGCCGGGTCGTCAGTGCCGACGACCCGCCCGATCATTAGAGGGGGTCGACGTCGTCGCGCCGCTCCACGTACTCGGTGGTGCGGGCCGGGCCGCGGCGGCCTCGCATCGAGGCGACCGCCATGGACAGAACGATCGCCAGGGCACCGACGCCGGTGAGGACCCAGCCGATCACGCTGAGGTCGAAGTCGGAGAGCCGGTCGCGGACACCGAGCGCCAGGACCAGGCCTACCGCCATCAAGAAGACCCCGAGTCCGATGCTCATATCGCACACACCTTCCCAAATCGGTGGGGTTGCGTCCGGTGCGTACCCGGCCGTCGTAGCCGCAAACGTCGGCTGAGAGGCGCCGGCGGGGCCGGTTCGCTTGTAGGTTAGGCTCGCCTGAGTTGCCGGGCGGCGTCACCGATATCCTCTTTGGCATGATCCTCATAACCAATTGGCGTCGCACGATGTCGGCCATCGTCCTCCCGACCGCGGCAGCGCTGGCCCTCACCGCCTGCGGAGACGAGACGACGGCCGGTTCCACGAGCGGCTCTACGGAAGGCAGCAGTGGGTCGGGGTACGTCGTCGACCACGCGATGGGCACCACGGAGCTGGCCGAGGACCCCGAGCGCGTGGTCGTGCTCGACTCGCCCCACCTGGATGCAGCCGTGGCGCTGGGGGTGACCCCGGTCGGCGCGACTGAGGCGGAGGCCGGGGTCGGATTCCCGGACTACCTCGGAAGCGACCTGGACGGCGTCGAGGTGGTCGGGATCACGATCGAACCGAGCGTGGAGGCAGTGGCCGAGCTCGCGCCCGACCTGATCATCGGCGCGAAGGTGCGGCACGAGGCCATGTACGACGACCTGAGCCAGATCGCGCCCACCGTGTTCTCGGAGAACTCCGGCACCACCTGGAAGGAGCAGGTGGAGGTGGTCGGCGCCGCGCTGAACAAGGCGGACGAGGCGCGGGCGCTGCTGGAGGAGTTCTCGGAGCGGGCGGCCGACATCGGCTCGGCCGTGGATGCCGAAGGCACGACGCTCTCCATGGTCCGGTTCCTCCCGGAGAACTTCCGCCTGTACGGGCCCGACACGTTCTCCGGCTCGGTCCTGACCGAGGTCGGCTTCGACCTCGGCGACCACGAATGGAACCAGTTCTCGATGATGGAGCTGAGCCCCGAGCAGTTCGAACACGCGGATGCCGACGTCATCATCCACACCACCTACGGCGCGCCGGACACCACGACGAGGGGCGCGGTGGAGCAGCTGTGGTCGGGCCTGCCGGCGGTCTCGTCCGGTGCGTTGTACGAGGTCGAGGACGACACCTGGATGCTGGGCATCGGCGTCCTCGGCGCCAACCTGATCCTCGACGAGCTCGAGGAGATGCTGGCCTGAGTCCGTGCTGAGCCCGGCCGATGGGTCAGGGGATCCGCTGCCCCGCGGGCGCGGGCTCGCCTGGCGCCTCGGCCGGGTGCTCCATTGCCGCGGGATGCTCGGCCGCGGGCAGCCACCGGGTGGCCTGCCAGGCGTCGACCGCGGCCATCACCATGAGCCCGGCGCCGAGCATGTGCAGGCCGACCAGCAGCTCCGGCAGTTCCAGCCGGTACTGCACGAACCCGATGACCCCTTGCGCCGCCTCGACCACGAGCAGGACCACGGCGGCGCGGGCGGACCGGCCGGGCGATCCGGCGATGCGAGCGGCGAAGTAGAGCCCGACCGACAGGCCGACCAGCACCAGCACCGCGTCGGCGTGGATCTGGGTCACGACGGCGACGTCGAGACCGGTGCGCTTGGCGTCCGGGTCACCGGCGTGCGGGCCGCTGCCGGTCACCACCGCGCCGAGGTAGACCGAGACGGCGGTGGCGGCGAGGACCAACAGCCCGAGGCGCTCCAGCCACGGCTGGCCCACCCGCTGCGGCACGGCGCCGCGCGGCCGTTGCGCTCGCCGGACCAGGATCGTCGCGACGCCGACCAGCACCGTCGAGACCAGGAAGTGGAACATGACGACCCACGGGTTCAGGTCGCTCCACACGGTGATGCCGCCGATGACCGCCTGCGCCGGGATGAAGCCGAGCAGGAACGCCGCGGGGACCAGGAGGTCCCGCCGCGGCCGATCGGAGCCGAACGTCCGGATGACGGCAACCAGCATCGCCAGCGCCACCGCGCCGAGCACGAACGTGAGCAGCCGGTTGCCGAACTCGATGGCCCCGTGCATGCCCATCTCGGGCGTGGACGTGAGGGAACCGGCGGTGCAGTGCGGCCAGTCCGGGCAGCCCAGGCCGGAATCGGTGAGGCGTACGGCGCCCCCGGTGACGATGATGCCGGTCTGGGTGACCAACGACGCGACGGCCAGCCGCCGCAGGGTCGCCTCGGACGGGAGCGGCAGCCGTCGCACCAGGCGGCCGGCCCGGCTCGGGGTGGGGGCCGGCGACGGTGGGGCTGTCATGGTCACCCGTTCATGGTAGGGAGCGCTGACACTGGCGGCCTGATCGGGGTTGGCGCCACGGGACGCGCTGGTCGCAGCGGTTCGGGCTAACGGCGAACCACCATTCGGGGCGGTCGGGCAAACACGTCGGCCCGGGAACGGGCTAATAGCCCGGTGTTGCGGGCAACCGCGCGAATCTGTCCGGCCGGCCCGGAGGCGCTTAGCGTCCATCGCATGATCGACCGATGGAATGGCCAGACCGGCACCGAAGGGCGGCCGGCGGCGCGGTGGCGCACGCGTGTGCGGCGGGCGTTCGGGTGGCGGGCGGTGGCGCTCTGGCTCGGAACCGGGGCCGCGCTGGGCGCACTTCCGGTCGTTCCTGCTCCGGAGGCCGGGGAAGCGGGCCGGACCGCCGTCGTGACCGAGGTGCCCGTCGACGCGCGTCCCATGGGCGGCGGCCCGCGGCCGCGCGCAGGGCAGTCGCTCCGGCCGGCGCGGCAGGACTGGCGGCCACCCTCCCGGTGCGGCTGCCGGGGTGCGAACGGCGCCGGGGCCGAGGTCGCCGAGTTCGGTCGCGGCCCGCCGACGGTCTTGGATAGCGTGTGGCTACGCTGCGCCGCCGGGCGCGTCCGCTGGGCACGACAGCGGGCGCCGTGCGCCACGGCAACCCCAGCATTGGGCACGCACGCACCGACCCCCGCAGGAGGAGACCACGTGACCGAGGGCCGAAGCCGGCTTCGTCCGCCTCGGAACTGGCTCGACCGACGTGCCCGTCCATGGTGGTGCGCTCAGCTGGCCATCTCCGGGGGCGTCGTGGTCGTGCCGCTGGTCGTGCTGGGGATGCTCATCGAGCCGGCTCGGACCTGGCTGCTGGTGCCCGCGCTCGTCGCGGCGGCGGCCACCCTCGTCGCGGTCCTGGCGCTGCCGCCGTGGTGGTATCGGCTGCATCGGTGGGAGGTCACCGAGCGCGCGGTGTACACGCGAGGCGGCTTCTTGTGGCAGACCTGGCGGGTCGCGCCGATGTCGCGTATCCAGACGGTCGACACCACCCGCGGGCCGGTGCAGCGCGTGTTCGGGCTGTCGACGGTGACGGTGACGACGGCGTCGTCGGCGGGGGCGGTGAAGATCGAAGGGCTCGACCACGAGCAGGCCGCCGAGCTCGCCGAGGAACTGACCCGCATCACGCACGAGACTCCCGGCGACGCCACATGAGCGACGACGACGGCTCCTGGGAGGCGCTGCATCCTGACACGTTGAAGGTGACGGCCATCGTCATGGTCGGGGTCGCCGTCGCCGCCGCGGTCCCGACGGCGATCGGCATCGGCTCGGCGACGTCGTACCCGACCGCGCTGGCGTGGGTGGTGCCGGGCGCGGTTCTGCTGGTCGCCGGCGTCACGGCGCTGGACTACCTGCGGTTGCGGCACACGCACTACCAGGTGACCGACCGCCTCATGGAGCTGCGCAAAGGCGTGATCATGACCACGCGGCGGTCGCTGGCTCGCGAGCGCATCCGCACCGTCGACCTCAGCGCCGATCCGGTGTCGCGCGTGTTCGGCCTGGTCAAGGTGAACATCGGCACCGGCGACGGGCGCAGCGGGGCGGCGGCGTCGAATGAGCAGACCCTGCAGCTCGACTCGGTCAGCCGGGCAGAGGGGGAACGCCTGCGGGCCGTCCTGCTCGATCGCTCGCCCGCCACGCCCGAGCAGGCCGACGGCACCACGCTGGCCACCTGGGACCCGGCGTGGACGCGCTACGCACCACTGTCGTTCGTGACGTTCGCGCTCGCGGCGTTCGCGGTCGGGGCGATGTTCCAGGTGCTCGACTGGTTCGGCCGCGGCGGCCTGCCGGTCGAGGTGATCATGGACATCGCCGACCGGATCGGGGCCTGGCCGACTCTTGGGCTGGCCGTCGTCGTGTTCATGCTGGCCGGGCTCATCGGTGCGTTGTCGGTGTACGTCGAGGCGTGGTGGAGCTACCGGCTGGAGCGGGAACCGGGCGGCACCCTGCGGGTCCGGCGCGGGCTGCTGACCACTCGCTCGGTGAGTTTGGAGGAGCAACGTGTTCGCGGCATCGAGCTCGTCGAACCGCTCGGTGTCCGCGCCGCCAAAGCGGCCCGGGTCGACGTCGTCACCACCGGCCTGAAGAACGATCCGACCAGCGATCTGTCCACGTTGCTGCCGGCGGCGCCGCGGGCGCTGGCGTTGCGTATCGCCGCCCAGGTCGCCGGCGTCCGCGCCGACCTGCCGCTGCGCTCACACCCAGTCTCGGCCCGTGCCCGGCGGCTGCGCTGGGCGGTCATGGCCGACGTCGCGATCATCGCGGCCCTGGTGCTGCTCGTCGTCGCCACCCCGCTGCCGGCATTCTGGGTGACGGTGTTCAGCATCGTCGCCGTGGCCGCCTGCGCCGGCTTCGCCGCCATGGCGGTCGACGCCTACCGCGCACTTGGTCACGAGTTGGACGACGAGTACCTGGTGGCCCGGCGGGGGAGCGTTAGGCGGGCGACGGTGTTCCTGCAGCGCCAGGGCATCGTCGGCTGGCGCATCAGCCAGTCGGTGTTCCAACGCCGCGCGGGCCTGATGACGGTGACGGCGACGACGGCCGCCGGCGCCCGGCGCTACTCCGTCATCGACGCCGACGAGCACGAGATCCTCGAGGTCGCCGCCGACGCGGTCCCGGAGCTGCTGGAGCCCTTCCTGGTCCGGGACCTGCCGTCCCCACCCGGACGGGTGAGCTGACCTCGTCGCCGTACTCAGAACGCGCGAGGAGTGGGTGGCGAACGGGGCACGTCGCTACGGCCACGAACGGATGATCAGGTGACCTTCCGGCAGTGGCCAGCGCCTCGAGGTCACCTGATCGTTTCGTGTCCACTTACTGGCGACGATCAGGTGTACCCGACGCTTGTGCTCGCCGTCCAGGTCACCTGATCGTCCGCGCGGAGGCGATCACGTGACCCAACGACGATCAGGTGGCACACTCCAGCGCCGGACGCCCCGTGGTACCGGCCCCCGCACGAGTTCCTACTCCCAGCGGAAACAGCGGGCGGCGGCGGCCAGCCCCAGGACGGCCCAGGCGGTCAGCACGGCGACCTGTGTGCCGGGTAGGCCGGCGCCGTCGGCCAGGACGGACCGCAGCCCCGTGGCCAGCGCCCCGGTGGGGGTCAGTTCGAGGACGTCGCGCAGCCCGTCCGGGAACCCGTCGAGGGGGATGACCACGCCGCCCAGCACCAGGAGGAGCAGGTAGACGAGGTTGGCCGCGGCCAGTGTCGCCTCGGCCCGCAGCGTCCCGGCCATGACCAGACCCAGGCCGGCGAAGGCCAGAGTGCCAGCCAGCAGCAGCACCGCGACCGACAGCGGCGACCCCGACGGCCGCCAGCCCAGCGCCAGGCCGAGCCCGCACACCAGTCCCACCTGCAAAACCTCGACGACCAGCACCGTCAGCGCCTTCGCCAGCAGCAGTGCCCAGCGGGGCAGCGGCGAGGCGGCCAGCCGTTTCAGCGCACCGTAGCGCCGCTCGTAGCCGGTGGCGATGGCCAGCGACGTGAACGCCGTCGACATCACGCACAGGGCCAAGATGCCGGGAACGAGGAAGTCGACGCGGTCGTAGCTGCCGGTGTCGAAGACCGGGGCGGCGGTCAGCAGCCACAGCAGGACGACCGGGATGACGGCGGTCAGGAGCAGTTGCTCGCCGTTGCGCAACAGCAGCTTCGTCTCGAACGCGGTCTGGGCGAGCAGCATGCGGCCCACCGGCGCCGCGCCGGGCGCGGGGACGAACGTCATGGCCGCGCCCCCGGAGCGCTGGACGAACCGCCGGCGGACTGGCCGGTCAGCTCCAGGAACACGTCCTCCAACGACCGGTGGCCCACGTGCAGCCCCTCGGCCAGGATGTCGTTCGCCGCGCACCACGACGTCAGCGTCGCCAGCAGCCGCGGGTCGACGATCGCCGCGACCTCGTAGCTGCCCGGTGCGATCTCCTGCACTCGCGCCGCCGCCGGGAGCGCCGCGCGCAGCGACGCCAGGTCGAGGCGGGGCGGACCGCCGAAGCGGATGACGTCGTCGACGGCGCCGGCGGTGAGCTCCTGCGGGCTGCCTTCGGCCAGCAGCCGGCCGCGGTCGATGATGACGACGTGGTCGGACAGCCGTTCCGCCTCGTCGATGAGGTGGGTCGTGAGGACGACGGTGACGCCGTCGGCGCGCAGTTCGGCGATCAGTTCCCACGTGTCGCGCCGGGCCTGGGTGTCCAGGCCGGCGGTCGGCTCGTCCAGGAACACCAGCTCGGGACGGCCGACGAGGGCCGCGGCCAACGCCACGCGCTGGCGCTCACCGCCGGAGAGGCGGCGCAGCGGCGTCCGACTGGCGCCACCGAGCCCGAGCCGATCTACAAGGGACGGCACGTCCAGCGGGTGAGCGTGCAACCGGGCGAGGTGGGTGAGCAGTTCGGCCGCGCGGGCGCCGGGATAGAAGCCGGTGCCCTCCTGCAGCATGACGCCGACCCGGGGCCGTAGCCGGGCGCCGTCGCGCCACGGGTCGAGTCCCAGCACGCGGATGGTCCCGGAGTCGGGGCGGCGGAAGCCCTCGCAGGCTTCGATGGTGGTGGTCTTGCCGGCACCGTTGCGGCCGAGGACCGACGTGACGCTGCCGGCGGCGACGGTGAACGAGAGGCCGTCCACGGCGGCGGTGGGACCGTAGCGCTTCACCAGTGCGGAGATGTCGACGGCTGGTGCTGCGCTCACGCACGCGAGTCTGCCACGCGGCCGGTCGCGGTTCGGCGGGAGCCTGCGGGTCAGAGTTCGTCGATGTCGTCAGGTTCGTCGACGGGTTCCGGCTCGCGGACTGCCCGGGCCGGACCCACGATGAACGAGAGCGAAAAGATGAGCAGGCCGACCCCGGTGAGGATCCACCCGATCATGCTGAGGTCGATGAGCCCGGCCCGATCGCGTACCGCGAGGGCGAGGATCAGTCCGATCGTCATGAGGAAGATGCCACGGCCCAGCGTCATGTCCGGCCCGTACCCGTGGCCCGTGAGCACCAAACGCGGTCACGGCGCCGGGTGCCGCCAGGCTTCGGCGGGCACGCGGTCGATGAGGCCGGCCGCCGCTTCCAGCCGCTCGAGGAGCCGATCCGGGTCGATGCGGCCGTGATCCCAGGCGATCATCGTCGCACCGTCGAATCGCCAGTTCCCCAGCGGATGGGCCTCGAGGTGCTCGACCACGTGCGGCTGCAGGACCGTAGTCGCGAACAAGGGGTCCGGGCTGGTCACCTGGAACCGGCGGTCGAACTCGTCGTCGCCGGTGTCGATCGCCGGGAGGTCGAGGACGCGGCTGACGGTGGCCTCGATGGCGCCCCGGCGGGCGACCGACAGCTCCGGCACGGCGGAGGGCAGGGCAAGGGCCAGCACCATCGACCGGTGCGGAATGGCGGTCTTGGCGTGCGGTGTTGGCCTGGCCTCGTCGAGATATTCGAAGGCGGTGAAGTCCCGGCCGCGGTGCTGCCCGGTGACGACGCTGCGTGCCACGCCGCCGGGCTGGAACGGCGGGCCTGCCCACCGTCCGGTCACCTCCGGGGCAGTGGCTGTCACCTTCCAGCCACGAGTACGGGCCGTTTCGCGCAGGTCCGCGCCGCGGCGTTGGCCGAGGTAGCGGGAGAGGCGGACGACGACGAGCACGGCACCGATCAGGCCCGCGAACACGAGGAGCACGGCCGCTTCCACGTTTCCTCCCTTCATCCGGTGATCTGTCCCTACCCAGGTGCGGCCACCAGCAACGATGAGGTAAGGCTGCCCTGCGTGACGCATCGCACGAGCGGAAGGTTGAGTCCCGCCCGGAAAAAGAGCACGATGGTGTTGTGAAAAACGTGAGCGACGCTGCCCGGACGGCGGGGAACCACCCCGGCGCCGCGCCCGCGCACGCTCTCGACCCCCAGAACCGAGTACATGACTCGCACGCCCGCACCCGGGAGCGGGTGGCGCGCTCCATCCTGGAGAACGGCCCGTCCACCGCCGCGATCCTGGCCGATCGCCTCGGCCTGACCCCCGCGGCCGTGCGGCGGCATCTGGACACCCTCCTGGCCGACGGCGTGCTGGAGGCTCGCGAGGAGCGGGTCTACGGCCAGCGTGGCCGGGGTCGTCCGGCCAAGGTGTTCGTCCTCACCCCGGCCGGGCGGGACGCGTTCGAACAGGCCTATGACGACCTCGCCGTCGGTGCGTTGCGGTTCCTGGCCGAGACCGGGGGCGACGACCTGGTGGCCGAGTTCGCCCGTCGCCGCATCGCCGACCTCGAAGAGCGTTACCGCCCTATCATCGAGGCGGCGAAGCCGGAGGAACGGGCGGCGGCGCTGGCCGACGCGTTGAGCGCCGACGGGTACGCCGCGTCGGCCGTGGCCTCACCGGTCACGGGCGAGCAGCTGTGCCAGCACCACTGCCCGGTGGCGCACGTCGCCGAGCAGTTCCCGCAACTGTGCGAGGCCGAAACCGAGGCCTTCGCCCGGTTGCTCGACACCCACGTCCAGCGCATCGCCACGATCGCGCACGGCGAGGGCGTCTGCACCACGCACATTCCCCGGGGCGGCAGCGCTCCGGACCCCGCGGCAGCTGCGGCTGTCCATATGGCACAAGCGCACGAAGCAGGAAGAACCGAGTCCGCGGAGAGGATCTCCTAGATATGACCACCACAGCTCACCCCGAGCTCGAGGGCCTGGGTCGATACGAGTACGGCTGGGCCGACAACGACGCCGCCGGCGCCGAGGCGAAGCGCGGCGTGAACGAGGACGTCGTGCGCGAGATCTCCGCGCTCAAGGGGGAGCCGGAGTGGATGCTCCAGACGCGGCTCAAGGCGCTGCGGCTGTTCGAGAAGAAGCCGACCCCCACGTGGGGCGCCGACCTCTCGACCATCGACTTCGACAACATCAAGTACTTCGTGCGCTCGACGGAGAAGCAGGCCGCGTCCTGGGAAGATCTGCCCGAGGACATCAAGAACACCTACGACAAGCTCGGCATCCCGGAGGCGGAGAAGCAGCGCCTGGTCGCCGGTGTCGCGGCGCAGTACGAGTCCGAGGTCGTGTACCACAAGATCCGTGAGGACCTCGAGGAGCAGGGCGTCATCTTCCTCGACACCGACACCGGCCTCAAGGAGTACCCGGAGCTGTTCAAGGAGTACTTCGCCTCGGTCATCCCGGCCGGCGACAACAAGTTCTCCGCCCTGAACACGGCCGTGTGGTCCGGCGGCAGCTTCATCTACGTGCCGAAGGGTGTGCACGTCGAGATCCCGCTGCAGGCCTACTTCCGCATCAACACCGAGAACATGGGCCAGTTCGAGCGGACGCTGATCATCGTCGACGAGGACGCCTACGTCCACTACGTCGAGGGCTGCACCGCGCCGATCTACTCGACCGACTCGCTGCACAGCGCCGTCGTCGAGATCGTCGTGAAGAAGGGCGCCCGCTGCCGGTACACGACCATCCAGAACTGGTCGAACAACGTGTACAACCTGGTCACCAAGCGGGCGACGGCCGCCGAGGGCGCCACCATGGAGTGGATCGACGGCAACATCGGCTCCAAGATCACCATGAAGTACCCGGCCATCTACCTGATGGGCGAGCACGCCAAGGGCGAGACGCTGTCGCTGGCGTTCGCCGGCGAGGGCCAGCACCAGGACTCCGGGTCCAAGATGGTGCACCTGGCGCCGAACACGTCGAGCTCCATCGTCTCCAAGTCGGTCGCGCGTGGCGGCGGTCGCGCGTCGTACCGGGGCCTGGTGCAGGTCATGCCGCGGGCCAGCCACAGCGCCAGCACGGTGCGTTGCGACGCGCTGCTGGTCGACACCATCTCGCGGTCGGACACCTACCCGTACGTCGACATCCGCAACGACGACGTCTCGATGGGTCACGAGGCCACGGTCTCCAAGGTCAGCGAGGACCAGCTCTTCTACCTGATGAGCCGGGGCCTGACCGAGGAAGAGGCCATGGCCATGATCGTGCGCGGCTTCATCGAGCCGATCGCCCGGGAGCTGCCCATGGAGTACGCGCTGGAGCTCAACCGGCTGATCGAGCTGCAGATGGAAGGCGCCGTCGGCTGACGCCGTGTCGATCCCGGATCACGAGAGCGAAAGAGAGCAGATGAGCACCAGCACGGCGAATCTGGCGGCCGCGACGCAGGAGAGCCTTCCGGCCGGCGCGGCCGAGGGCCAGCACGGCCTCACCGAGCATTCCCACGGCGGCGGGGCCCCCGCGGGCGGCCACGGCGGTAGTGCGTTCAACACCGTCGCGTCGTTCGACGTCGACGCGCACATCGTGCCGCGCGGGCGGGAAGAGGAGTGGCGCTTCACTCCGATGGCCCGGCTGCGCGGCCTGCACGAGGACGTCCCGCTGGACGGCAACGACTACGAGGTGAGTGTCGAGGCCGACCCGCAGGTCGTCGTCGAGACCATCGAGGTGACCGACGCCCGCGCCGCCGCGGTGCGCGGATCGTCCGGCTACGTGCCGGTCGACCGCCCCAGCGCGCGGGCGTGGGCCGACGCCGACCGGACGCTGGCCATCACCATCCCGGCGGAGGTCGTCACCGAGCGGCCGACCGTCGTGCGGCTGCGTGGGCTCGGCGCCGAGAAGGCTGCCGCCGGGCACGTCGTCATCACCGCGGAGCGGTTCAGCCAGGCCGTCGTCGTCCTCGAGCACGAGGGCTCGGCCGCCTTCGTGGACAACGTCGAGGTGGTCACCCACGACGGCGCGAAGCTCACCGTCGTCAGCCTGCAGGACTGGGCCGACGACTCCGTGCACCTGTCGCACCACCACGTCAGCGTGGGCCGCGACGCCGTCGTCAAGCACGCCGTCGTCAGCTTCGGCGGCGACCTCGTGCGCACGTCGGTCACGCTCGACTACGCCGCCCCGGGCGGTGACGCGGAGCTGCTGGGCCTGTACTTCGCCGACAGCGGCCAGCACCTCGAGAAGCGCCTGTTCGTCGACCACAACCAGCCCAACTGCCGCAGCAACGTGCTCTACAAGGGCGCGCTGCAGGGCGCCAAGGCGCACACGGTGTGGATCGGCAATGTGCTCATCCGGCCCGAGGCCGAGGGCATCAACACCTACGAGCTCAACCGCAACCTGGTGCTCACCGACGGCGCCCGCGCCGACTCGGTGCCGAACCTGGAGATCGAGACCGGCGAGATCGAGGGCGCGGGCCACGCCAGCGCCACCGGCCGGTTCGACGACGAGCAGCTGTTCTACCTGCAGGCCCGCGGCATCCCTGCCGACGAGGCCCGCCGCCTGGTCGTGCGCGGCTTCTTCACCGAGCTGATCAACAAGATCGGTGTTCCGGAGATCGCCGAGCGGCTGACGGCCACCGTCGAGCGCGAACTGGCCATCGGCGAGAACCAGCCGGTCGCGTCGTCGTCGACGCACTGACCACCGAAGATACCGAGAGGCAACCGAGAAATGAGCACCCTGGAGATCCGCGACCTGCACGTCTCCGTCGAGACCGAGTCCGGACCGAAGGAGATCCTGCGCGGCGTGGACCTCACGGTCCGCAGCGGTGAGACGCACGCCATCATGGGCCCGAACGGTTCCGGCAAGTCCACCCTGGCCTACTCGCTGGCCGGGCACCCGAAGTACACCGTCACCGGCGGCGAGGTGCTGCTGGACGGCGAGAACGTGCTGGAGATGAGCGTCGACGAACGCGCGCGCGCCGGCCTGTTCCTGGCCATGCAGTACCCCGTCGAGGTGCCGGGTGTGTCGGTGTCGAACTTCCTGCGCACCGCCAAGACCGCCGTCGACGGCGAAGCCCCCAAGCTGCGTACCTGGGTCAAGGACGTCAAGGGCGCCATGGACCGGCTGTCCATCACCGACGACTTCGCCGAGCGCGACCTCAACACCGGCTTCTCCGGTGGCGAGAAGAAGCGCCACGAGATCCTGCAGCTGGAGCTGCTCAACCCGACGTTCGCGGTGCTGGACGAGACCGACTCCGGCCTCGACATCGACGCGCTGCGCGTCGTGTCCGACGGCGTCAACCGCTTCACCTCCGGCGGCGACAAGGGCGTGCTGCTGATCACGCACTACACGCGCATCCTGCGCTACATCACGCCGGACTTCGTGCACGTGTTCGTCGGCGGCCGGGTCGCCGAGGAAGGCGGGCCGGAGCTGGCCGAGAAGCTGGAGGAGAAGGGCTACGTCGACTACGTCGGCGCCGGCGCCTGATCCCCCTGCCCGTACGAGGCCCCGAAATGATCACGTCCGGCATGGGTGCTCCCGCTCCACCAGGAATGCTTGCCTGGTGGAGCGGGACATCCACGCAACGTGATCATCTGGAACTGTGACCGAGGAGGCCACCTTGAGCGCCGGAGTGAACAGCCCGCTGGACGTGGACCGGGTCCGCAAGGACTTCCCGATCCTCGACCGGCGGCTGGCCGGTGACCGCCCGCTGGTGTACCTGGACTCGGCCAACACGTCGCAGAAGCCCACCGCGGTCCTGGACGCCCTGACCGAGCACTACGCGCAGCACAACGCGAACGTCGCTCGCGCGGTGCACCAGCTCGGCGAGGAAGCAACGGCGGCCTACGAGGGCGCCCGCGACAAGCTCGCGGCACTGATCAAGGCGCCCAGCCGCGAGGAGATCGTCTTCACCAAGAACGCCTCCGAGGCGCTCAACCTGGTGGCGAACACGCTGGCCAGTGGCCTGGCGGAGGATCCGCGGTATCGGCTCGGTCCTGGCGACGAGATCGTCGGCACGCAGATGGAGCACCACTCGAACATCGTGCCGTGGCAATTGGCCGCCCGGCGCACCGGAGCCCGGTTCCGCTGGTTCGAGCTGACCGACGACGGCCGCCTCGACCTGTCGACCATCGGCGAGCTGATCAACCCGCGCACGAAGATCGTCTCCCTGGTGCACCAGTCGAACATCCTCGGCACCGTCAACGACGTCGAGACCGTCGTCGCGCGCGCACACGAGGTCGGCGCCCTGGTGTTGCTGGACGGTTCGCAGTCCGTGCCGCACCTGCCGGTCGACGTCACGGCACTGGGCGTGGACCTGCTGGCCTTCACCGGCCACAAGATGGTCGGCCCGACCGGCATCGGTGTGCTCTGGGGACGACGCGAGGTGCTCGACGGGCTGCCGCCGTTCCTCGGTGGCGGCGAGATGATCGAGACCGTCGCCATGGAGGGCTCGACGTTCGCGCCGATCCCGCACAAGTTCGAGGCCGGGACGCCGCCGATCGCGCAGGCCGTCGGGCTCGGTGCGGCGGTCGACTACCTGACCGGCATCGGCCTGGACCGCATCCACGACCACGAGCAGGCCATCACGGCGTACGCGCTGGAGAGGCTGCACACCATCGAGGGCGTCAGCATCATCGGCCCGGACACCACGGAGCTGCGCGGCGGCACCGTCTCGTTCACCGTTGACGGCATCCACCCGCACGATGTCGGGCAGGTGCTGGACGAGCAGGGCGTGGCCGTGCGCGTCGGGCACCACTGCGCCCGGCCGGTCTGCGTGCGCTACGGAATACCGGCGACCACGCGAGCGTCGTTCTACCTGTACACCACCACCGACGAGATCGACGCGCTCGCCGCCGGCATCCATCACGTGAAGAGGTTCTTCGGGTGAACGACAGCCTGTACCAGGAGATCATCCTGGACCACTACAAGCACCCGCAGGGGCGCGGGTTGCGTGAGCCGTTCGATGCCGAAGCCCACCACGTCAACCCGACCTGCGGCGACGAGATCACCGTCCGGGTCGCGCTGGACGGCGAGAAGGTCGCCGACGTGTCGTACGACGGGCAGGGCTGCTCGATCAGCCAGGCCTCGGCCAGTGTGCTGCACGAGCTGCTCACCGGTTCCACCGTCTCCGACGCGATGTCGGTTGAACGGTCGTTCGTCGAGCTCATGCAGGGCAAGGGCCAGGTCGAACCGGACGAGGATGTACTGGGCGACGGCATCGCGTTCGCCGGCGTCGCCAAATACCCGGCCCGGGTGAAATGCGCGTTGCTGTCCTGGATGGCGTTCAAGGACGCCACCGCCCGGGCCATCGGAGAGCCCGCCGCTGTTGCCGAGGAGGAGAGGCGATGACCGCCACCGACATCGAAGACCTCAAGGAGGCGCTGCGCGACGTCGTCGACCCCGAACTGGGCATCAACGTCGTCGACCTCGGCCTCATCTACGGCGTCAGCGTCGACGAGGAGAACGTCGCCACCGTCGACATGACGCTGACCAGCGCGGCCTGCCCGCTGACCGACCTCATCGAGGAGCAGGCGGTCGCGGCCACCGACGGCCTCGTCAACGAGCTGCGCATCAACTGGGTCTGGATGCCGCCGTGGGGCCCGGACAAGATCACCGACGAGGGACGGGAGCAGCTGCGCGCGCTCGGATTCAACGTATGAAGGCGGTCGTGTTCGACCTCGGCGGCGTTCTCGTCGACTGGGATCCGCGGTATCTCTACCGCACCCTGCTGCCCGACGACGACGCCGTCGAGCGTTTCCTGGCCGAGGTCACGACATCGGAGTGGAACACTCAGCAGGATGCCGGCCGCACCTGGGCCGAGGCGGTCACGACGCTCACCGATCAGTTCCCCGAGCACGCGGAGCTGATCGCCGCCTACGACACCCGCTGGATCGAGACCATCGGCGGGCAGATCGACGGCACCGTCGAGATCCTGAGCGAGCTGCGTGACACCGGAGTCGGCCTCTACGCACTCACCAACTGGTCGGCGGAGAAGTTCCCGCTCGCCCTCGAACGGTTCGAGTGGCTGTCGTGGTTCTCCGGCATCGTCGTCTCCGGCGTCGAGCAGATGATCAAGCCGGACCGGCGCATCTTCGACCTGCTGCTGGACCGGTACGGCCTCCACGCGGAGACGACGGCATTCATCGACGACTCGGCGCGCAACGTCAGCGCCGCAGCGCAGCTCGGCATGACCGCGCTGCACTTCACCGGGCCGGACCAGCTGCGCACTGACCTGCGCGAACTGGGTCTGCTGGCGCGCTAAATCCGGCTGCCGGCCGCGCGGGGGCGCGGCCGCACGATCGCAAAGGGGAACCTACTGTGGCCGTCCGTCCGATCCGCCTGTTCGGCGACCCGGTGCTGCGCACCACGGCCGAGCCGGTGGTCGACTTCGACCGCGAGCTGCGCAGCCTGGTCACCGACCTCACCGACACCATGCTCGCCGCGCCCGGCGCCGGCCTGGCGGCGCCGCAGATCGGTGTGTCGCTGCGGGTGTTCACGTACGACGTCGACGACGTCGTCGGGCACCTCATCAACCCGACCCTGGAACTGTCCGAAGAGGAGCAGTTCGGGCCGGAGGGCTGCCTCTCACTGCCCGGCCTGGAGTACGACTGCCGGCGCGCCTTGCGGGTCGTGGCGCACGGCTTCAACATGTACGGCGACCCCGTCGCCATCGAGGGCAGCGAGCGCTTGGCCCGCGCCATCCAGCACGAGACCGACCACCTCGACGGCATCCTGTTCATCGACAAGCTCGACCGCGAAGCTCGCAAGGCAGCGATGAAGGCGATCCGCGAGGCCGCCTGGGCCGGCGAGGAAGCCCCGGAGATCCGGGTGTCGCCGCACGCCACCTTCGGCCGCGCCACCTGAGCCGACCGGGTGCCGCGCAGGTCGGGCCCTGGGCCGTCGTCGCCCCTCACCTGGGCGCACCTCGCGCGCCTGAGGGCCGTACAAGGGGCGCATCTGCTCCAGGTGCGACCGTGAGGCGAGTGACGTGCCAGTGGCGAGGCTCAAGGCTGAGCGGCGCGGCGGTCTCGGCGTGGGTGCGCAGCGCGCGGCCGTCGTCGTCGACCATGACCTCGACGTGATCGGCGCAGCCGCTGAGCAGGCCGGACGCCGTCACGCGAATGGACTGGCCGGGCCGGACCGTCGCCGGCTGGACGGCGGTCTGGGGTGCGGCGCATGCCGCGTCGTCGGCCCCGGCGACTCGTGACGGCGAGCCGCCGCCGCAGGCGCCGCCGCCCACCAGCAGCGCCAGCGTTGCGACCAGCAGGCCCACCCGCATGTCGACCATCCCCGGTGACGATCCGACCCGTGGTGCTTGGACGCGCGAGACCGTCCCGGGGTTCACCCTTTCCTCGACGACCCACTGAACACGCGGCCTGGATCGGCCCCGCACTCGCTCAGGGCTGTCGCCGTCGCATGGCCCGGGGCAGGGTCACGGCGACGGCGACCGTGGCCAGCGTGCCGCCCGCGCCGGCCACCACGAACGTCACCGGCGCCGACGTCGCGTCCAGCAACAAGCCGCCGGCCAGGTACGACACCCCCGCGGCCAGCCCGATGGCGCCGTAGAGGTTGCCGAACACCCGGCCCAGCATGGCGGGCGGAACCAGCCGGGGCAGCAGTGTGTTGGTGGCGACGTCCATGGCGGCGATGCCCAGCCCGCGTACCGCCTGGAGGGTGAAGGCGGCGGCCACCGCCCAGGCCAGCCCGGTCAGCAGGTTCCCGATGCTGCTGACGGCGAACCCCGTGGCCAGCAGGACCACCATCGACCACCGCCGCGCCGAACGCGCCAGCAGCGCGTACCCGGCGAACAGCCCGAGACCGACGGCGGCCAACAGCACGCCGACGGCGGAATCACCTGCGTCAAGGGTGTCGCGGGCCAACACCACCAGCGCCACGTCGTCGATGCCGTTGAAGGCCACGACAGCGCAGAAGCCGAGCGCGACGATCCGCAGCGCCGGCGCGCGCCAGATGAACACCAGCCCATCCCGCGCGTCACCGGCCAGCGAAGCCCGCGGCTCCGCCCCATCGACCGGCGACGGCGGCAGCGGCGGCAGCCCGACCAGCAGCGCCGCCGACAGCAGGAACGTCGCCGCGTCAACCAGCAGCACGCCGACGATGCCGACCAGCGGGAACAGCGCCGCCGCCAGCAGCGGCCCGGCCGCCTCGCCGCCATTGGTGGCTAGGCCGAGGGCGGAGTTCGCGGCGGCGTGGTCGCGGGGCGGCACCAGCGTCGCCACCGCCGCCCGCGACGCCGGCAGGAACGCCTGCCCGGCCAGTGCCCGCACCCCGACCAGGGCCAGGAGCAGCGGCAGAGGCGGCAACGACAGCGCGATCGCGGCGAGCAGCACGGCCTGGACCAACTCGCTGGCGATCATGACCCGTTTCCGGTCGAACCGGTCGCTCAACGCACCGGTCAGCGGGCTCAGCAACGCCGGCGCCAGGTCTCCGACCAGCAGCAGCAACGACACCGCGATCGCCTGGCCGGCAGTGTCGGCGACGTGCAGCATCAACGCGACCAGGCTGAGCGAGTCGCCGAGGAACGACACCGTGCGGGCCACGAACAGCGACCGGAACGCCGCGTCCGCCCGCAGCAGCCGGGCGGCGCCGCGCGGTTCGCCGTCGTCGCCCGTCACGACGACGAGGATGGGTGACTAGGCCTGGCAGCACAAGCGGATTTCGCGGCGGCGTACGGCGTAGCGTTGGGGCATGGTGGACACGAGCGGTGCCGTCTCCTCGCCCGGTGAGCTGGCCGAACGGCTTGATGCCGCCGGGTACCTGGCCGACGAGGGCCTGGCGACGGCGGCGTTCCTGGCGTTGCGGATGGGCCGCCCGCTGTTCGTCGAAGGCGAGGCCGGGGTCGGCAAGACGTCGCTGGCGCAGGCGCTGGCGCAGGTGCTCGACGCGCCGCTGATCCGGCTGCAATGCTACGAAGGGGTCGACGCCGCGCAGGCGCTGTACGACTGGGACTTCCCGCGTCAGCTGCTGCACCTGCGCGCCGCCGAGGCCGCGGGCGTCACCGATGTCGACCAGCTCGAGCACGAGTTGTACGACCGCCGGTTCCTGCTGGCTCGGCCGCTGTTGCAGGCGCTGGAGACGTCGCCGTCGGTGCTGCTGGTCGACGAGGTCGATCGTGCCGACGACGAGTTCGAGGCGTTCCTGCTGGAGGTGCTGTCGGACTTCACCATCTCGATCCCGGAGATCGGCACCGTACGCGCACAGACGCCGCCCGTCGTCGTCGTCACCAGCAACCGCACCCGCGAGGTGCACGACGCGCTCAAGCGGCGCTGTCTCTACCACTGGCTGGCGCACCCGACGTTCGAGCGGGAGGTCGCCGTCATCCGGCGCCGGCTGCCCGGCGTGGGCGAGCGGCTGGCCGGTGACGTCGCCCGCGCGGTGCAGCGGCTGCGCGGGGCCGACCTGCTCAAGCCACCCGGGCTGGCCGAGTCGATCGACTGGGTGGCGGCGTTGACGGAGCTGGGCGCCACCGAGCTCGACACCGAGCTGGCCGCCCGCACCCTCGGCGCGGTGCTCAAGTACCAGGAGGACACCGAGCGGGTGCTGGGCGAGGTGACCGAGCTGGTCGGGCGGGCGTGAACGTGCCGGCCAGCGAGCAGGTGACCGCACAGGTCGTCGGCTTCGCCCGGCGGCTGGCCGCCGCCGGCACGCCGGTCCCGCCGACGCGGGTGCACGCGATGCTGGCGGCGCTCGACGTGCTGGGCGGCGGGTCGCTGCGGTCGGTGTACTGGTCCGGCCGGGTGACCTTGTGCGCGTCGCCGGAGGACGTGGAGCGTTACGACCGGGTGTTCGCGGCCTACTTCGGCGGGCAACGGACCCCGCCGCCGACGACGGTGCGAGTCCCGCCGGTGCAGCGGCTGGTCGCGCTCCCGGCCGACCCCGCCGCCGAGCCCGACGGACGACGTGACGGCGACCCGCCACCGGAGCTGCTGGCCACCGCGAGCCGGGTCGAGGTGCTGCGGCACCGCGACGTCGCCACCCTGAGTGATGCGGACCGGGCCGAGGTGCACCGCTACGTCAGTGCGCTGCTGCCCGCGGCGCCGGACCGCCGGACCCGACGCCAGCGTCCCGCCGCGTCCGGCCCCGTCGACGCCCGCCGCACCGTGCGGCGCATGCTCCGCCACGGCGGCGAGCCCGTCGAGCTGCGGCGACACGGGCATGCACGGCGGTACCGGCGGCTGGTCTTCCTCGTCGACGTCAGCGGGTCCATGGCCCCGTACGCGGAGACGCTGCTGCGCTTCGCGCACGCCGCCTGCCGGACCCGTCCGGGCACCGAGGTGTTCACCGTCGGGACCCGGCTCACCCGCATCACGCGCGAACTGCGCGGTCGCGAGCCGGGCACGGCCCTGGCGGCCGCGTCGGCGGCCATCGCGGACTGGAGCGGCGGCACCCGGCTCGGCGAAGAGCTGAAGGAGTTCCTGGACCGCTGGGGCCAGCGCGGCACCGCCCGCGGCGCCGTCGTCGTCATCGGCAGCGACGGGTGGGAGCGCGGCGACCCCACGCTGCTGGGTGAGCAGATGTCACGCCTGTCCCGGTTGGCCCGACGTATCGTGTGGGTGAACCCGCATCGCGGCCAGGCTGGGTACGCCCCGGCCACCGGCGGGATGCAAGCCGCGCTCCCGCACGTCGACCGGCTGGTCGCCGGCCACTCGCTGGGCGCGATGGAGGAACTGGCCCGGGTGCTCGACGAGCATGACGGGCGCCGGAGGGGTGGTGGCCATGCACGAGGTGATGCGTGAGCTGGTGTCCGCCATCGGCGACGGGCAGCGGACCGGCCTGGTCACCGTCGTCAGCACCTTCAAGTCCGCACCCCGCCCGCCCGGCGCCTCCATGGCCGTCACCCGCGACGGCGAGGCCGTCGGCAGCGTCTCCGGCGGCTGCATCGAGGGCGCCGTCTACGAGCTGGCGCAGGAGGTCATGGACGGCCGCCCGCCGGTTCTCCAGCGCTACGGGGTGAGCGACGACGACGCGTTCGCCGTCGGCCTGACCTGCGGCGGCATCATCGACGTGTTCGTGGAGGCCGTCGACGCCGCCTCGTTCCCGTCCCTGCCGGACCTGGCGTCCAGTGTGGAATCGTCCGACCCCGTGGCGGTGGCCACGGTGGTGCGCGGGCCCGGCACCGTCGGCGCCCACCTCGTCATCTGGCCAGACCGGGTGGCCGGGACGCTCGGCGGGCAGCGGCTCGACGACGCCGTCACCGACGACGCGCGCGGCATGCTCGAGCAGGGCATGACCGGCATCCGCCGGTACGGCGCCGACGGCGAGCGGCGGCTCGACGAGCTCGAGGTGTTCGTGCAGTCGTTCGCGCCACGGCCACGGATGCTCGTGTTCGGCGCCATCGACTTCGCCGCCGCGCTGGTACGGATCGGCCGTTTCCTCGGCTACCACGTCACCGTGTGCGACGCCCGGCCGGTGTTCGCGACCCCACGGCGGTTCCCCGACGCCGACGACGTCGTCGTGCAATGGCCGCACGACTACCTGGCGGCGACGGAGGTCGACCCGCGCACCGTCATCTGCGTGCTCACCCACGACCCCAAGTTCGACGTCCCGCTCCTCGAGGCCGCGGTGCGTACCCCGGCGGCGTACATCGGCGTCATGGGGTCGCGGCGCACGCACGACGACCGAGTCTCCCGGCTGCGCGAGCGCGGGCTGGGCGACGACGAGCTGAGCCGGCTGTCGTCGCCGCTGGGCCTGGACATCGGCGCCCGCACCCCGGAGGAGACGGCGGTGTCGATCGCGGCAGAGATCATCGCGGCCCGGTGGGGCGCGAGCGGGCAGCGGCTGAGCGACACCACCGGACCGATCCACCGTGAACCGCTCGCGGCGGATGTCCGCTGAGCCGGGCACGGGCGCCGGCGCAGGCCTGGCGGGGCTGATTCTCGCCGCTGGGTCGGGGTCGCGGTTCGGGTCGCCGAAAGCGCTGGTGGAGTTCGAGGGCTCACGGCTGGTCGACCGGGCCGTGCGGGTCGTCGCGGGGTGCCGGCCGGTGGTCGTGGTCTCGGGGGCGGTCTCGCTGACCGTTCCGGGCGCGTTCGTGGTGCACAACCCGCAGTGGGCGACGGGGATGGGCTCGTCGCTGCGGGCCGGGCTGCGGGCACTGGACGGGTTGCCCGGCGTAGGGGCCGTCGTGGTGGTGCTGGTGGATCAGCCGTGGGTGGGGCCGGACGCGGTGGCGCGGCTGCGTGCGGTGTGGGCGTCCGCCGACGGCGTCCGGGTCGCCGCCGCGACGTACGGCGGCCGGCGCGGCAACCCGGTACTGCTGGACCGGTCGGTGTGGCCGGAGGTCGCCGCCCTGGCCTCCGGCGACGCCGGGGCACGGGCCTTCATGGCCGTCCACCCGGAGCTGGTGACGCCCGTCCCGTGCGACGACACCGGCCGCCCCGACGACGTCGACGTCCCCGCCGACCTCGGCCGGAAATGATCACGTCCACCATGGGTACTCCCGCCGCACCAGGGATGCATGCCTGGGGGAGCGGGAGCACCCATGGTGGACGTGATCATTTGAGGGCCGGCAGCGGGGGAGTGGTGGCGGCGAGGGCGGCCAGCGCCGCGGTGAAGCACGCCGCGGGCGGCTGGACGAGGCCGGCGCCGACCTGGCCGGTGCCGGCGACCCGTCCCGCGATCCCGGTGTTGATCTGCGGCAGGATCCCGGTGCGAGCCACGAGCGTCACGTCGATCCCGGTCGGTGCGCCGCGGAACTCCAGGATCGGGAAGGCGTAGGCCGGGTTCTCCGCGAGCGTGATCTCGTACATGAGACGGCTGGTGGCCAGCGCGTCCGGCACGGTGCCGCCGACGAACCGGACGATCGCGGGCGCTGACGCCATGGCGAACCCGCCCAAGCCCATCGTCTCGGTGATGGTGGAGTCGCCGATGTCGGGGTTGGTGTCATCCGGGCCGTATCCGCCCAGGTAGAGGCCGGACGGGGTGTTGGCCGGCGCGGTGAACCACTGCCCGCCGGTGCCGGACAGTTGCACGCCGAAGTCGGTGCCGTTGCGGGCCATCGTGGTGACGACGCTCGACCCTGGGATGCCGGCGGCGGCCGCGGTCTGCAGCTTGCCCGCCGGCATCACCAGGTTGAGGAAGAAGTGGTCGTTGCCGGAGACGAACCGGGCGACCTCGGCGACGTCCGACGACGGCAGGCCGCTCTCGACGAGGTCGGGAAGCAGATCGCGCAGCAGCATGAGGGTGCCGGCGCGGTTGCGGTTGTGGCCTTCGTCGCCCATCTGCACCATCTGCGCGACGATGCCCTTGACGTCCACGCGCCCGCGCCGGCGTACCGCGGCCTGTAGCGCCGGGCCCAGCACGTCGGCCATCCAGCGCAGCCGGTCGATGACCTCCGGCCCGTACGCGCCGTAGCGCAGCACCGCGCCGAGGCCCTCGTTGAGCGAGCACCAAGAGGTTCCGCCGTGGACGTCGTCGCGCAGTTCGAACAGCCACATGGACGGGGATACGACGCCGGCCATCGGCCCGACGCCGCCGCGGTCGTGGCACGGCGCCAGCTCGATCCCGGATCCCCTCGCCAGCAGTGACTCCGCTTCGTCCGGCGAACCGGCCAGGCCCTCGAACAGCATCGCTCCGACGAGCGCGCCGCGCATCGGTCCGGACGCCCGGTCCCAGGTCAGCGGCGGCCCGGCGTGGAGGAACTCACCCGGCTGCAGGCCGAGCACCTCGCGGGCGGGCCGCACGTCCACCAGGTCCGCGGTGGCGGCCAGCATCCGCGATACGGCCCGCGCGTTGGCCTCCGGCCGGCGCGGGTCGGCCAGCACTCGGGCCAGGTCGTGCGCGGTGCCGGGCATCGGCGGGCGCCAGTCGACCGGTGTGACGGGTACGGCCTGCGCGGACAGCGCCGCGGCGAACAGGTCGACGCCGGCGGTGACCACGCGCGGCGGCGTGCCGAGCAGGTCAGCCATGGTCGCCTCGCACGAGGTCGACGGCAGCGCGGGCGGCGTGCGCGTTGGACAGGTGCACCGATGCGCCCGCGTCGCGCAGCACCTTGGCCTGCGCAGAGAGGTCCTGGGGGTCGTCGGAGGTGCCGATGAGGGCGACGACGACGGCGAGGTCGCGCCCGCGTGCCCCGGCTTGATTGCGAGCCCGGACGATCGCGGGCGCCAGGTCCGCGGCCGGGTCCGGGTGGGCGCCGTGCCCGAGGACGACGTCGAGCAGGACGACCCCGCAGGACGGGTCCGAAGCCTCGGCGTGCAGCCGCTCGATGCGCAACGAGTTGTCGATCATCGGATGCGGCCGCCCCCGGGTGTAGTCGTCGTCGCCGAAGTCGATCATGGTGTGACCGTCGGCCGGCTGCCCGGGCGCCAGGGCCCAGTCCGGCCGCAGCGGGATGTTCGACCGCACCGGTCCGAGCGCCTCGCTGACGATGATCATGGCCTCGTCGCAGAGCGTGCCGCCGGCGTAGAGTCCGCGCACCGAGGCGTACGGCCCGCGCCGCGATACCGTCGCCGGCCACCAGCGCGGGGGCCGCCACTCGGCCCCGGCCTGAGTGACCACGGTTTCGGCGACAGCGGTGAGGTCCGGCTGGCCAGGTCCCAGCAGCGCCAGGACCACGGGGGTGGGCAGTTCCTCCGCCCGCTTCCGCACTGCCTCGGAGACGTCCGGCGCCGGCGGCTTGCCGACGACGACGATGAGCTCGGTGGCGTCGTCCCCGGCCAGCAGATCGAGCGCCGCGAGCGTGGAGACGCCGCCGACCGCCGAGGCCAGGTCGCGGCCACCGACCCCGATGGCGTGGCTGATGCCGACGCCGGCGCCGTCGACCAGGCTCATGAGCTGCTGCGCGCCGGTGCCGGACGCGGCCACGACGCCCACCCGACCGGGCCGCACGACGTTGGCGAACCCGAAGCCGACCCCGCCGATCACGGCGGTGCCGCAGTCGGGGCCCATGACCAGCAGGCCCCGGTCGCCGGCCTCCCGCTTGAGCCGGACCTCGTGCTCGACCGGGACGTTGTCGGAGAACACGACGACGTGCAGCCCACTCTGCAGCGCGTCCATCACCTCGGTGAAGGCATGCTCACCCGGCGTGGAGACGAACGCGACGGTGGCGTCGTCGCGACGGACCGCGGACCCGATGGTGCGCGGGGACGGTCCGGCGCTCACCCCGGTCGGCCCGGCCTCGGCGCCGCGATCGCTCAGGGCGGACTCCAACCGGGCCAGTGCCCGGGCGAGGGTGTCGTCGTCGCCGGCCTCGATGCCGACCACCAGGTCGCCGGGGCCGGCGCCGTCCGGGCGGTCGAAGCCCATGCCGGCGAGCAGGTCGAGGTTGAGATCGGTGGCCATGGCGACCAGCGCGGACGCCACTCCGGGTTCGGTCGCCACGGCCCGGCTGACCTGCATGAGCGCCACCGAGTCGTGGTAGGTGCCGGGGCGGACCTCCAGGTGGCGGGTCATGACGCCCACCGGGCCGGGGCGAGGGCGAGGAGCACGCCGAGGTGGAGCGCCGCGCCGGAGGTGTGCCCGACCCGCAACAGCGCCCGGGCGGCGGCGTCGACATCGGCGTCTGGCCGGCCCAGCGCCCGGACCAGGCTCGTGAGCTGGGGAATCCCGAGGCCGCGGCGCGCGTGCGCGAGCAGGCCGGCCGAGACCGCGGTGGTGCGCTCGAACGGCCGCGTGGCGCGGACCGCGCCGTCCAAGGCGTCGGCCATGTCGGCAGCGTCGGCTGCGTCCCGCCGCGCTGCCGCCAGGGCGACAAGCGCGCCGGCCAGGACGTCGTCGCCGGCCGGGGTGAGACCCGGGCCGAGGCCGAGCAGCCCGCACACGGCGGCGCCGACGTCGCCGGCACCACTCAACGCGGCGGCGAGCCGTCCGGCGCCGCCTGCGACGGCGGCGTCCACGTCGGGCTGGGTTTCCTCGGCAGCGCGGGTGGCGGCCAGGCCGAGGTCGGCGATGCGGGCCGGCTGCGGCCGCCACCAGCGGACCACCGTGACGCCGGCGCCGTCTCGTACCCGGATCGAGCCGTCGCCCACCGTCACCGGCGTGCCCACCCGCACCCGTGGCGGCGGCACGGCGGTGACGACGGCGCACGGCAGTCGGACGGCGTCCGGGCCGGTGACGCACACGAGGTCGGTACCCACGGCGACGGCGAGCAGGTCGCGGGTGGAGGCCACGGCCTCCCCGGCGAGCCGTGGCCCACCCACGAGCTGGGCGACGGCGGTGCTCGCCGCGCCCGGCGCCGGCGTCCGGACCACGGATGTGAGGTCCGGTGCCGTCGAAACCGGCACGGGTCACCTCCGTTCCGCCCCAAGATCGTCCAATGGGGACTGCCACGAACGTAGTCCGGACCGCTACGGTCTTCGCATGGGCAAACTTGCCAACGATAGGCCCTCGGCTTCGCTGGACTTGCCAGCGCCGGGTGACGGCAAGTGGCCGACGCACGCGGTGCCCGGCCTGACGGTGCGCAGGGCGATGGAGATCCCCGCGCTGGCAGGGGCCCGGTTGCTGGGCGGCGAGCAGGGCCTGGACCGGGTGGTGCGACGGGCCAACATCATGGAGGTCCCCGACATCCTGCCCTGGGTCAAGCCGCACGAGCTGTTGCTGACCACGGGATACCCGCTGCGCAACACCCCGCAGGGGCTGACGGGCCTGGTGACGGAGCTGGACGCGCGCGGGCTGTCCGCGCTCGGCGTGAAGCTGCACCGGTACCTGGACGCGCTGCCGGACGAGATGATCGAGGAGGCGGACCGGCTCGGGCTGCCGCTGTTGCTGCTGCCCGACGCCGTAGGTTTCGACGACATCCTCAACCAGGTGCTCACGGGTGTCCTCAACCGGCAGGCCGCGGCGCTGGAGCGGTCCTGGGAGGTGCACCACGCGCTGCTGTCGGTGGTGCTGGAGGGCGGCGGGCTGTCCGAGCTGGCGGCCAAGACGTCCGCGGTGCTGGGCGTCGAGGTCTTCGTGACCACCTCCGACGGACGAGTGCTCGCCGAAGGCGGCAACACCGACGATCTCACGGCCTGGCGCCGCACGCCGTCGTTCGACTCCTCCGGCCGCTTCCGTACCGAGCACGAGCCCGGTGGCGTCCACGAGCACCCCGACGTGCCGGGCTGCCACGCCGTCGTCTCCATCGTCGCCGGCCGGGTCGACCACGGCCGCATCGTCGCGTTCGCCCGGCACCGACTCCTCGACGACGCCGACGTCCACGTCCTCGAACGCGCCGCGACAGTGGCCGCGCTGGCGGTGATCAAGCAGCTCGCGGTGACCGCGGTCGAGGGCAAGTACCGCGGCGACTTCCTCCGCGACGTGCTCGCCGGCCGGGCCGGTGACCGCGCCCGCGTCGTCACGCACTGCGAGTCGCTGGGCTGGGACGTCGACCGGCCACTGGTGGTCGTCGTGGCCGAGCTGGACGCGGACACCGGGCCCGTGCCGGCGACCGGACTGCAGCTGCGGCCGGTTCAGGAGCGCTTCAGCGTCGCCTGGCACAGCGTCCTGGCCCGCCGGGACAGCCGGGCCGCCGTCGTCGGGTTCACCCAGGAGGTGGTGGCGCTGGTACCGGTGCCGGCCGGCCAGGACGCCGAGGCCGTCGTCCGCGAGCTGGTCCGCCAGGTGGCCGGCGACGGCGGCGGTGGCCGGCGCTCGTTCTCCACCGGGATCAGCCGGCCCGTGGACGATCCCGAACGGCTGCCGGCCGCCTACGAGCAGGCGCGCCGCGCCGTCGACGTCGGGCGGCAGATGAACGGGCCGGGCTCGCTGGCGCACTTCGACAGCCTGGGGTCGTTCCGGCTGCTCAGCCAGATCGAGGACCGCGAGGAGTTGCGCGGCTTCGTTCGCGAGACCCTGCACGGCCTGGCCGCGGAGGACGACCCGGAGATGGCGGATCTGCGGCACACCCTCAAGGTGCTGCTGGACACCAACCTCAACGTGGCCGAGGCCGCCCGGCAGCTGCACTTCCACTACAACACGCTGCGGTACCGCATCACCAAGCTGGAGCGCATCCTCGGCCCGTTCACCGCCGATCCCGACCTGCGGCTGGACCTGGCGCTGGCGCTGAAAGTGCTGCAGATGCGCGGCCTGAGCTGACGTCGTCGTCCCCGGGATGCTTGGATCGGTCCATGCCGAAGCCTCCACTTCCCGACGACGTCACCACGTTCCTCGCCCGGCCCAACCCGGCCGTCATGGCGACCATGGGGCCGGCCGGCCCGGTCACCGTCGCTACCTGGTACCTGTGGGTCGACGGGCGGGTCCTGGTCAACCTCGACGAGGGGCGCAAACGGCTGGAACACCTGCGCGCGGACCCCCACGTGAGCCTCACCGTGCTCGACGAGTCCAGCTGGTACACGCACGTCAGCCTGCAGGGGCGGGTGAGCGAGCTGGCCGACGACCCCGGCCTCGCCGACATCGACCGGCTGGCCGTCCACTACACCGGCAAGCCGTACCGCGTGCGGGACCGCCGCCGCGTCAGCGCCTGGATCGAGGTCGACCGCTGGCACGGCTGGGGGAGTCTGAAGAACACCGACGCGGACCAACACCGCTGAGCTGCTGACGGCGCGGCCGCGCCGGCGTGGACCGGCCCGGCCCCGTCAGCGCAGGCCGACGCAGTCGTGCCGCCAGAAGATCTCCGAATAGACCAGCGTGCCGGTCAGGGACGGCTCGAACGCCGGCAGCCGGTGCACCTGGAACGCCGCGTCCGGGATACGCAGCGACGGCCTGCGGAACCCCAGCTCACCGGCGGGTTCGAAGCCGTACCGGGTGTAGTAGCCGGGATGGCCCTCGAGGAACACCAGCGGCACGGACGTGTTCGCCAGCAGGTCGAGCCCGCGCCGCACGAGCGCGGACCCGATGCCCTGCCCCTGCCGGTCCGGCCGGACGCCGAGCGGGCTGAGCACCAGCACGTCGACCAGCCGATCCGGCGCGTCCAGCAGGGACCGGGTGAACAGGACGTGCCCGACCACCTCCCCGGCGTCGGCGGCGACCAGCGACAGCCCGGCGCCGGGATCGGGGGAGGGCGCGGCGCCGGGTGCCGCCCCCGCGGGAAGCAGGGTCCGTAGATCGTCGGTCAGGTCGGCGACCGTGCGCCCGGAGTCACCGAACGCTGCCTGGTGGACCTCGCGGACCGCGTCGTGATCGGCCGGCCGTTCGGCACGTAGCTCCATGCCTCGCACCGTAGGCGGGCCCCGTCGTCGCTCGCACTCGATTTTCTGCCGGTCCGGGCGTTCGCCCGGCTCACCGTGCCTGCATCCGCCGTGAGGCGGGAACAGCCCTCGCGCTACGTTTTGGTTAGCAAAACCCTTGATCCGTGAAACGATACAACCGAGAATGGTGTCTATACGTAGCCGTCCGATGGGAGAGCGATGCCTACCTTCGAACCGACCATCACGCCCGAGCACATCCGCGACCTCTGGGACGCCGGCCTCGGTGTCCCCGACACCGCCGACCCGCACGCCGGTGAGCAGCCCGCGCTCTGCCTCACCGCTGACGGCCGGTTGCTGGTGTCCGACCGGCCGGGCCTGCAGGCGGCCGGTACGGTCATCATCACGGCGAGCGAACTGCGCAACTTCACCCGCGGCCGGTTCACCGCCCAGGACGCCCGAGACGTCGCGTGGGCGCTCACCGAGGAACTGCGCCTCGGGACGCCTGCCTGACCTCTTGATCACGGCGGGGTTTCGGCTGTGATAGCGACCACTGGCCCGCCTTGATCACGAAAGGCGGCGTCGTGTGGGCGCAGACGTTGCCGAGGATCGACTGATCACCTCGGCACTTCGTGCCCATGCCCGATATCGGCCTGGTGCCTAAGTTGCCTCCATCGTGTCCCCGATGGTGATCTGCAGATCACTGCCGTCTGCCAGGAGGCGCCGTGGCACTGGGCTGGAAGGTCGTCTACGACGGCAAGACACCGCCACCGGGCGAGGTGGTCCGGCCCGACGAGCGGCTCTCGTGGGGGCGGACGGCCGGGCTCGGCGCGCAACACGTGGTGGCCATGTTCGGTGCCACCTTCGTGTTCCCGCTCATCATGGGGTTGAACCCCCAACTGGCCATCATGATGAGCGGCATCGCGACCATCTGCTTCCTGCTCATCGTCCGGGGAGTGGTGCCCAGCTACCTCGGCACCAGCGCCTCGTTCGTCGGCGGCGTGGTGGCCATCCGCGAGCAGGGCGGCGACTCCTCCGACGTCACCGGCGCCATCCTGGTGGCCGGTGTGGTGCTGGCTGCCGTCGGCATCGCCATCCACTACCTGGGCGCCCGGGTGCTGCACCGGGTACTGCCACCGGTGGTCACCGGTGCGGTCGTGATGCTCATCGGCTTCAACCTCGCGCCGGTGGTGGCCAACACGTACTGGCCGCAGGACCAGTGGATCGCGTTGATCGTGATGACCCTGGTCATCGTGATGGCGGTCGGGTTGCGCGGTTTCCTCGGCCGCATCGCCATCTTCGTGGGCCTGGTCGGCGGGTACGCCCTGTCGTGGGTGTTCGACCGGGTCTTCGGCCAGATCACCGCGTTCGACCCGGCCGCGAACGCCGAGACGACGCACGACCGGGTCAACTTCGACGGGGTCCGCGAGGCCGACTGGTTCGGCTTCCCCGATGAGACGTTCGTCAACGCCCAGGGCGTCGAGGTGCCGGGCTGGCACCTGCCCAGCTTCAGTGTCACCTTCATCCTGCTCGTCCTTCCCGCGGTCATCGCGCTGATCGCCGAGAACGCCGGCCACGTCAAGGCCGTCGCCGAGATCACCGAGCGCGACCTCGACCCCGTCATGGGCAAGGCGATCGCCGCCGACGGCGTCGGCACCGTCATCGCGACCTCCGTCGGCGGCTCGCCCACCACGACCTACGCGGAGAACATCGGGGTCATGGCGGCCACCCGGGTGTACTCGACGGCCGCTTACTACGTGGCGGCGGTGGTGGCCATCCTGTTCGGGTTCTCGCCGAAGTTCGGCGCGCTGATCTCGGCCACTCCGGGCGGGGTGCTCGGCGGCATCACCGTCGTGCTGTACGGCATGATCGGGCTGCTCGGCGCCCGCATCTGGATCGAGAACCGGGTCGACTTCGCCAATCCGGTCAACCTGGTGCCGGTGTCGGCGGGCATCATCATCGCCATCGGCGACACGTCGCTGGAGGTCACAGACGACTTCGTGCTGTCCGGCATCGCGCTGGGCACGATCGTCACCGTCGTCGCGTACCACCTCGCACGTGCCGTCGCGCCGGCGCACCTGCGGGAGGGTGCCGTCCTCACCGTCGGGCCACCCGGGGTGCACCAGGCGGACGACGGCGACGCGCCCGGCCACGGCGACGCGCCCGGCGACGGCGACGCGCCCGGCGACGGCGACGCGCCCGGCGACGGCGACGCGCCCGGCGACGGCGACGATCCGGGGGCCGAACCGCCGGGCACCACGCCGCCCGGCGAGAGAGGATGAATACGTGAAGCCAGCGGGGTTCACCTACCACCGGCCGTCGACCGTGGCCGAAGCCGTCGACGTGCTGGCCGAGGTGAGCCCCGCGGGCAAGGTGCTGGCCGGTGGGCAGAGCCTGGTGCCGCTGCTGTCGATGCGGCTGGCCGCACCGGCGCATCTGGTCGACGTCAACCGGCTGACCGAGTTGGCGTTCGTGCGGGTCACGACGGACGACGACGGCGCCGGCCCGGCGGTGGTGGTCGGAGCGCTGGCCCGGCACACCGACGTCGAGCGGGACCAGCCCGCCCACGCCGCGCTGCCGCTGCTGCGGGAGGCTCTGCGCAGCGTCGCGCATCCCACCGTCCGCAACCGCGGCACGACGGTGGGTAGCATCGCCCACGCCGACCCGGCCGGTGAGATGGGTGCGGTGCTGGCGCTGGCCGGCGGCACGGTGACGCTGCGCTCGGTGCGCGGCAGCCGCACGGTGGCCGCCGCCGACTTCACGACCGGGCCGATGGAGACGTCCGCGGCGCCGGACGAGCTGGTGACGTCCGCGACGTTCCCGGTCCCGGCGGGCCGCACCGGTACGGCCTGGACCGAGCTGGCCCGCCGCAACGGGGACTACGCCGTGTGCGGCGTGGGGGTGGTGGTGACCCTCGACGACGACCTGCGGGTGTCGGCCGCCCGGGCCGCCTACGTGTCCGTGGCGCCCGTGCCGCCGGTGCTCGACCTCACCGACGCGGTGGCCGGGCTGCGAGCCGACGAAGCCGGCGACGGCGGCCGTGACGGCGGCCGTGACGGCGGCCGTGACGACCGCTGGGCCGCCGCCGGCCGGCTGGCCGCGAGCCGGCTCGACCCCGACGACGACATCCACGCCACGGCCGCGTACCGGCGCCGGCTCGCGGCCGTGCTGACCGCACGCGCGCTGCGCACGGCCGCCCGCCGTGCCCTGGAGGTGAGCGCATGACCGCCCCGGAGCGCCACTTCTGGAGACTTGCGCACCCTACGAGGACCGTTCTGGCGTGCATAAGTCTCCAGAAGTCGCGCCGGCAGGCGGCGGGGGTGGCCCCATGAGCGAAGAGCTCCACGAGGTGACGCTGGTGGTGAACGGGGTGCCGCGGTCGGCGGCCGTGCCGGCGCGGCGTCTTCTGTCGGACTTCCTGCGCCACGACCTCGAACTGACCGGCACCCACGTCGGTTGCGAGCACGGTGTGTGCGGCGCCTGCACGGTGCTCCTCGAGGGCCGGCCGATCCGTTCGTGCCTGCAGTTCGCCGTCACCGTCGACGGCGCCGAGGTCACCACCGTCGAAGGCTGCACCCGGCCGGACGGCGAGCTCGGCGCGGTGCAGCAGGCGTTCCAGGACTGTCACGGGCTGCAGTGCGGTTTCTGCACGCCCGGGTTCGTCACCACCATCACCGCCTACCTGGAGGAGAACCCGGCGCCGACGGCACAGGAGGCGCGCGAGGCAATCGCGGGCAACCTGTGCCGCTGCACCGGCTACCAGAACATCGTGGCGTCGGTCCTGCGGGCAGCCCAGTTGCGCCGCGGCCGCCCGGACGAGGCGGCGGCGTCATGACCACGTCGATGATCGGCGAGCCGATCGCGCGCCGCGAGGACCCGAGGCTGCTCACCGGGCAGGGCCGCTTCCTCGACGACATCGGCCATGACGCGCTGGCCGCGGCGTTCGTGCGCAGCCCGTACGCGCACGCCCGGGTCGTCGACGTCGACGTCACCGACGCGCTGGACGTCGACGGGCTGGTCGCCGTCTACACGCACGAGGACCTGGAGGGGCGGGTCGGCGAGCCGCTGCCGCTGCTCATCCCGCACGCGGCGCTCACCCACGGCCGCACCCCGTACCCGCTGGCGAAGGACGAGGTCAACCACGTCGGCGAGGCCGTGGTCATGGTGGTGGCCACCGACCGGTACGTGGCCGAGGACGCCTGCGAGCGCATCCGCGTCACGTACGAGCCGCTCGAGCCCGTCGTCGGCATCGAGCTGGCTCGGGCTGCTGACCTGCTCGTTCATGACGACGTCCCCGGCAACGTGTCGGCGCACCTGGTGCAGGAGAACGGCGACGCCCGCGCCGCCGTGGCGGCGGCCCCGAACGTGCTGGAGCTCGACCTGGAGATCGAGCGCAGCGCCTCCACGCCGCTGGAGGGCAAGGGGGTGCACGCGCGCTGGGATGCCGACGACCGCAGCCTGCGCGTCTACACCTCCACCCAGGCGTCCACCTCGGTGCGCGCGGCGCTGGCCGCCAAGCTGGAGCTGCCGCCGAACCGCGTCGAGGTCATCGCGCCCGACGTCGGCGGCGGCTTCGGGGTGAAGATCGTGCATCCGTGGCCGGAGGAGGTGCTGGTGCCGTGGGCGGCCATCCGGCTGGGCCGCGAGGTCAAGTGGACCGAGGACCGCCGCGAGCACTTCGTCTCCGCCGCGCACGAACGCGGCCAGCTGCAGCACGTCCGCGTCGGCTTCGACGACGACGGGCGGCTGCTCGGCCTCGACGTCACGGTCTGGCACGACAACGGCGCCTACACGCCGTACGGGATCATCGTGCCGATCATCACGACGACCCAGCTGCTCGGGCCGTACAAACCTGGCGCGTACCGCGCGGAGTTCTTCAGCCTCTACACCAACACCGTCACGGTCACGCCGTACCGGGGCGCCGGCCGGCCGCAGGGCTGCTTCGCGATGGAACGCACCATGGACGCCATCGCCGAACACCTCGGGCTGGACCGCACCGCGGTGCGCGAGCGCAACTTCATCCGCCCCGACGAAATGCCCTTCGACCACGGCCTGACGTTCCAGGACGGGCGGCCGCTGATCTACGACTCCGGCGACTATCCGGCCACCCTGGAGAAGGTCAAGAAGCTGGTCGGGTGGGACGAGTTCGAGTCGTTCCGGTCCGAGGCGCGGGCTGCCGGCCGGCGGGTGGGCATCGGAATCGGCTGCTACGTCGAGGGCACCGGGGTCGGCCCGTACGAGGGCGGTTTCGTCAAGGTCGAGACCGACGGGACCATCGTCGTCGCCACCGGCCTCACCACCCAGGGGCAGGGCCACCAGACGGTGTTCGCCCAGGTCGTGGCCGCGGAGCTGGGGGTGCCGATCGACCGGGTGACGGTCACCACCGGCGACACCCGGCGGTTCGGATACGCCGTCGGCACGTTCGCGTCGCGGGCGGCGGTCATGAGCGGCAACGCCATCGCCCTGGCCGCCCGGAAGGTCCGCGACAAGGCGCTGCGGGTGGCCGGCGAGGCGCTGGAGGCGGACCCGCGCGACCTGGAGATCGTCGACGGTGTCGTACGGGTGGTGGGGTCGCCCGAGACGGCTCCGGGCACGAGCATCCCGCTGGCCACCGTCGCGGTCCTGGCCAACCCGCTGCGCTACGCCTTCGACCGCGAGGCGGAGCGGGCCACCCAGTTCGGCGGGCCGGTCGACGTCACGAAGCCGCCGGTGGCCGAGGGCGACGAGCCGGGTCTGGAGGAGACCGGGTACTACTCGCCGCCGCGCTCCACCTTCGCCAACGGCATGCACGCGGTGGTCGTCGAGACCGACCCGGACACCGCCGAGATCTCCATCCTGCGCTACTGCGTGGTGCACGACTGCGGCACGCTGCTCAACCCGCGCATCGTCGAGGGGCAGATCCATGGCGGGGTGGCCCAGGGCGTCGGGGGAGCGCTGTACGAACGTCTGGTGTACGACGAGGCGGGCCAGCTGCTCAACGCGTCCTTCATGGACTTCCTGATGCCGTACGCGACCGAGGTGCCGGTCATCGAGACCGACCACCTGCAGACGCCGTCGCCGCTGAACCCGCTGGGCATCAAGGGCGCGGGGGAGGCCGGCGTCATCCCGGTGTCGGCGGCGCTGGCGTCGGCCATCTCCGACGCGGAGGGGCTCGCGATCACGCGCATGCCCATCTCGCCGTCGGAGCTGTACGAGTTGCGGCTACGGAGTTCTGGTCCGGCCGGAAGGGATGAGCGCTGATGAAGGTGACCGGTTCCGCAGTCCTGCATGCTCCGCCGGAGCAGGTGTGGCGTGCGCTCAACGACCCCGCGGTCCTGGTGCGCACCATCCCCGGCTGCCAGCGGCTGGAGGAGGACGGCCCGGACCGCTACCGGATGACGGTCACCGCAGGCGTCGGCACCATCAAGGGCACCTACGCCGGCAACGTGTCCCTGCACGACCAACAGGAGCCGGCATCGTTCGTCCTGACGGCATCCGGCGCCGGCGCGCCCGGGACGGTGAGCGCGGACGTCCTGGTCCGGCTGAGCGGCGACGACGACGGCGCCACCCGCCTGGACTACGACGCCGACGCCGTCGTGGGCGGCATGATCGGCGGCGTCGGGCAGCGCATGCTGGCCGGGGTGGCGAAGAAGACGGCCGGGGAGTTCTTCGCCGCCGTCGACGACATCCTGACCGGCCGTGCCGCAGAGGCGGTGCCGGCGCCGGCCGGTCCGGTCGACGCGGCTGGTCGCGCCGCGATGCCCGCCGTCTACCGCGACGCCGAACCGGGACGCGTCCCGCGGCAGGACGGGTTCGTCCGCGGCGTGCTCGTCGGAGCCGCGGTCGCACTCGCCGGCGTCGCCGTCGGCGGCTGGCTGGCCGGCCGAAGCCGTGGAGGCGTTGCTGGCTAAGCTAACTTAGCTGAACTGCTGGCATGGGCGAGTCGGCAGTGGTGCAGTACAACATCCATGAGGCGAAGACCCAGCTGTCGCGGATCATCGAACGGGTCGAGCGGGGTGAGCAGGTGGTCATCAGCCGTGCCGGAGTCCCGGTGGCGAAGGTCGTGCCCCTGCCGGCCAACGCGCGGCGGCGGCAGCGCGGCTCGTTGGCCGGTCGGATACAGCTGGCCGACGACTGGGACTCCGACGAGCTCAATGACTCGATCGCCGCCGGCTTCGGGCTGCGGCCGTGACCACCCGGGCCAGGTATCTGCTCGACACCCACGTGGTGCTGTGGTGGCTCGCGGACGACCCGACGCTCGCCGACGACCTCAAAGCGATGATCGACGAGGAGCGCGAGGTCTACGTGAGCGCGGTCACCGGGTGGGAAGTCGCGATCAAGCAGCGCATCGGCAAGCTGACGTCCCCGGTCGATCTCGCTGGAGAGATCCGCGACAGCGACCTGCACCAGCTGCCCGTCACGTTCGAGCACGTGGTCGAGGTGGGACGGCTTCCGTCACACCACCGCGACCCGTTCGACCGGATGCTGGTGGCACAGGCGCGGGCGGAACGGCTGAAGCTGGTGACTCGCGAAACCGCCATCCACGGCTACGACGTGCCCGTTCTCAAGGCCTAGCTGTGCCAACAGCGGGCCGTAGCGTCACCCTGGCGTGACGCAACTGAGCTGCTACAGTGGACTAAGCCCTATGGCTTAGTCCAATCGGAGGTGGACTTGTGACCCCGGTCGTGAATGTTCATGAGGCCAAGACCAACTTCTCCAAGCTGTTGGAGCAGGCGCATGCTGGCCAGGAGATCATCGTTGCCAAGGCCGGCAAGCCTTACGCCCGTCTCATGCCGCTCGCATCGGAGCCCGCGAGCCGTCGGCCCGGGCGGCTCGCAGGGCGGGTGGGCAACGAGTTCTTCGAACCGCTCCCCGCCGAAGAGCTTGATGCCTGGGGTCAGGGCTGATGCAGCTGCTGCTCGACACCCACACACTGCTCTGGTGGTTCACCGACGACGACAGGCTGTCGCTCGAGGCTCGCGCCGCGATCGCCGACGAGGCGAATGAGGTGTTCGTCAGCGCGGCGTCGGCGTGGGAGATCGCCACGAAGCAGCGGCTGGGCAAGCTCGCCGACGTGCCGCAGGCGGCGACACGCTACGTTGAGCTGGTGGCGGCCGACGGCTTTGTCCACCTACCGGTCACGCACGTGCACAGTCTTCGCGCAGGCGGGTACGAGGTTGCCCATCGAGACCCGTTCGATCGCATGCTGGCCGCTCAGGGCGAGCTCGAGGGCATGCTGTTGGTGACCCTTGACGACGCGTTCGAGCAGTTCGAGGTCGCCACCTTGTGGTAAGCCGGTGGGGTCAACGACGGGAGGGGTGAACCATGCGGAGCTTCACTGCGGCGGCCGTGCAGGTGCGGCCTCGGGCCGAGCTGCTGACCGCCGAGAGCATCAAGGCGAACACGGAGCACGCCATCGACTACGTGGAGCGCTGCGTCGCCGACACCGGCGCGGAGCTGGTGGTGCTGCCCGAGTCCGTCACCACCGGGTTCACCCCCGGCGGCCTCGACCCCGCGCGCCTGTGGGACCTCGTCGACGTCATCCCCGGGCCGCTGGCCGAGCCGTTCCAGGATGCGGCCCGGCGCCTGGGCGTGCACCTGGTGTGGGGAACCTACGAGCGCGGCCCCGACCGCGGAGTCGTCTACAACTCCGCCCTGCTGGCCGGCCCGGACGGCGAGATCCGCGGCGTCTACCGCAAGACACATCCGTTCTGCACCGAGCTGGCGTCGCAGGGCGGCTGGGTGACACCCGGCGCCGACCCGTGCGTCGTCGACACCGAGCTCGGCCGCATCGGCATGATGATCTGCTTCGACGGCGACTTCCCCGAGCTGTCGCGTATCACCGCGGTGCGCGGCGCCGAGGTGATCGTGCGGCCGTCGGCACTGCTGCGCTCGGCCGACCTGTGGGAGCTCACCAACCGGGCCCGTGCGTACGACAACCACGTCTTCGTCGTGGGCGCCAACTGCACCGGCACCGACCCGGCCGGCGTGATGTACTTCGGCAACTCGATGATCGTGACCCCGGTGGCCGAGGTGGTGGCGCGGGCGGCCACCCACGAGTGCTGGGTGTCCGCGTGGCTCGACCCGGACGCGGCGCTGCGCTCGCTGACGCCCGGGTCCAGCATCGTGCAGCGTTTCGACCACCTCGCCGACCGCAACCTCGAGCTGATCAGCCGCTACGCCGAGGACCTCGCCGCCCCCGCCCGGACCACGTTCCCGCACGCCTGACCGACACGTCAGCAACGGCAATGTCGGGGCCCGCGCCGACAGCGCCCGTGTGCCAACCGGGTGGATATCGTGGTGTATGAACCGGACCAACATTTACCTCACTGAGCAGCAGACGGAGGCGCTCGACCGCTTGGCCGCTCAGGAAGGCACGTCGCGAGCGAAGGTCATCCGCCGCCTGCTCGATCGTGCATTGGCCGGCGATGACGATGACCTTGCCACCGACCTCGCGGCCATCGACTCCTCTTTCGGTGCATATCGCGACGTCGACGTCATCTCCCGGGGGTCAAGCGGGCGTGAGGAGCACCTGGCCGGGCTCTGGGGCCGCACCACGTGATCCTCATCGACACCGATGGCATTGCGGATAGAGCCGGTCACCGAGGTGATCGCCCGGCAGGCTGGGGCGCTGATGCGGCGGTACCGCCGCAGCCACAGCGGAATCGGCCTCGGCGACTACGTCATCGCCGCAACGGCCGGCGTTCGGGGAGTGCCGCTCGCCACCTTGAACGTGCGGCACTTCCCGATGTTCGACGACCTGGCCGCGCCTTTCGAGCTGCCCCGGTGAGGCGCGGCTGACTGGGTTACCGCACCGGCCAGACGATCTCGGTCTCGAGCTTGCCGGGGTCGGTCACCTCGGCCGGGTTGTTGATGTAGACGTCGTACGGCGGGGCGGCGGTGGTGAGCCCGCGGGCGCCGATCCAGGACTCCACCTCGCGGTAGGCCAGGCCCAGCTCGTCGTACGGGCCGACATGACGGGTGACGGCCGCGCGGCCGCCGTCGTGACGGTGCAGGGTCAGGCCCGAGGGCAGGTCCGCCGATGCCGGCAACCCGGCCACCGGCACGGACGCCTCGATGGTCCAGGCGTCGTCGGCGAGGTCCAGGTACACCATGCGCGGCGGGCCGGCCGGGCTGGCTCCGGCCGCGGCCAGCGCAGCGTAGAGCTGGTGGTAGGCGTTGCTGCTGGTGTCGCTGAGGGCATCGGGTGATGTGGTGAACGTCGCTCCGATGACGTCGGCGGGTGCGATCTCGCGGGTGGTGATCTCGTAGGCCATGACGGCTCCCTTCCGGATGAAGGTCTCGACACGGTGGAGCATGTGCCGATGACGGTCGATGCGCTGCTCGAGCACCATTCGGTAGGAGTCGAGGAGGTCGCGGACGCCGTCCGGGTCGGATTCGGCCAGCACCTCCTTGATCGACACCAACGGCATGTCGAGCGAGCGCAGGGTGGCGATGACGCGAGCCGTGGCCGCCTGCTCGGGCCGGTAGTACCGGTAACCCGAGGCGGGGTCCACGTACGCCGGATGCAGCAGGCCCGACTCGTCGTAGACGCGCAGGGCCTTGATGCTCAGCCAGCACAGCCGGGAGAACCGGCCGATCGGCATCAGCTCGTCCATCGCCACCTCCTCACGGAAAGGAGCCTCCAGTCTTCCCCAAGGGACGAGTCAACTGTGACCTCAGTCCGCCACGGCGCCGCCGGAGACGTTGACGACGGTGCCTGTGAGGCCTCCGGCGCGATCCGAGGCGAGGAACGCGGCGGCCTCGGCGACGTCGGCGGCGGTGAGCTGCCGGCCCAGCGGGCTGCCGGAGCCGACCTCGGCCAGAAGTCGCTCCAGCGATGTCCCCAGGCGGGCGGCGGCCCGGGACCAGACCTCGCGGGTGTGCGAGCCCTGGTCCACGGTGTCCGGCATGCCGGTCGGGCGCAGGCACGCGACCCGGACGCCATGCGGTCCCAGCTCGGCGGCCAGTTGCCGGGCGAGGCTCTCGACCGCGGCGCCGGCCTGGCCGAACGCCCCGGTCAGTGCCGTGGGTTGGCCGGCCATCGGGTTCGACAGCGCCAGTATCGTGCCGGAGCCCTGCCTGGTCAGGTGCGGTGCGGTCGCTGCTGCGGTGACGAATTGTGCCCGGACGTACTCCGTGACCGGCCGGCAGTAGGCGTCGGCGGACAGCTCCAACAGGGGCACGCCCTGCTCACCGTTGTCGGCGCCGAAACCGTTGAACGTGACGTCGATGCGGCCGGTCCGTTCCACGACGGTGTCGGCGTGCCGGGCGGTGGCGACTTCGTCCAGCACGTCCACCGTCGCGGTCTCGGCGGTACCGCCCGCGGCCCGGATCCCGCCGGCGACGGCGTCCAGCCTGGCCCGAGTGCGCCCGGCCAGAAAGATCTGTGCCCCTTCACGGGCGAATGCACGAGCGACCGCCCCACCGACGGCGCCGCCGCCCCCATAGACGATCGCGGTCCTGTTCTCCAGCAGCATGGTGTCCTCCCATCGTCGTGACCCTGCTGCTTCTGTGACGACAGATTCGTTCAGGACTCATCGTTGCCGAGCCGCGGCGGCAGTCCGAACGCGTCGAACACCTCGGGCCGGAACGCCATCACCTCAGCGATCCGGTCGTTGGCCAGGCTCAGCACTGCCAGCGCGAATGGCATGTAGTCGGGCTGACAGGGCAGCCGTAGGTAGGTCGCCACTGCCGGCTGCCGGTTGGCCCGCACCGGCAGCATCCGCAGACTGGGCCCGCCGGCCGGCCCTTCCATAACAGGCGCCCAGGCGGCTACGAGCGTGCCCCGGCCCTGGTACCAGGCAGGCTCGGTACCTGTATGGCCACCGGCGCCGGCCTGATGACTGGATCGCGCGTCGGCCACCAGCAGCTCGGCGAGGGCGGTGGCGTCGGAGCGCTCGATCGCGTCGATGTACCGGCGCACGAGTTCGCGGTCGCCGGCTGACGAGTTCGCAGGCGCTGTCCAGTCCAGCCGGCGAGACGGCAGGTGCTGTCGCACCGCCGGCCGCGCGCGCTGCAACGCGCTGTTGACGGCGGGAACGCTGGTGCCGAGTGCGGACGCGGTCTCCCGGGCGGACCAGTCGAGGACGTCACGCAGGATCAGCACCGCGCGTTGCCTGGCCGGCAGGTGCTGCACGGCGGCGAGGAAGGCCAGCTCTACCGTCTCCCGGGCGACGACGGTGGACGCCGGCGAGGCCCCGGACTCGGCGTTCCGGTCGACGACCTCGTCGAGCAGGTGGTCCGGATACGGCTGCAGCCACGGCACGGCGACTGGCGGCGTTGGTGCGAGGTACGACGTCGTCGCCTCCGGAGACGGGTCCGGAAGCGACGTCCGAACCTGGCGCCGGCGGTGCCGTTTCAGCACGTCCAGGCAGGCACGAGTAGCGATGCTGTAGAGCCATGCCCGGTAGGTGCCCGGTCCGCGGTAGTCGGCGCGGTACCGCCACGCCCGCAGAAAGGTCTCCTGCGCCAGGTCCTCCGCCTCGTGGAACGAGCCCAGCATCCGGTAGCAGTGCAGCTGGATCTCCGGCCGGTGCCGTGTGACGAGCTCCGCGAAAGCCGCCTCGTCGTCGTGCATGTGACCGGTCTCCGTTCGGCCGCCGTTTCGCCGCCGAACGTACTACACGCCCGGTCCGCCTCAGCGCAGCTTCGGCACGATGGTCCCGGCGAGGTGCTCGAACCGGCCGACGTCGGCCTGGTCGTCGGGCCAGCAGAGCACGAACTCGTCGATCCCGGCGAGCGTGTAGCGCTCGACCAGCTCCTCCAGCGTGGCCGGCCCGGTGACGGGGTCGGTGCCGGCCCACAGCAGCACTGACCGGCGCAGGGTGCGGGGGTCGCGGCCGGCCTGTTCGCACAGCTCGTCCAGGCGCCGGTTGTGTGCGGCGGCGAGCTCGACGTTCTCCTCCACGCTCGCGTCCGGGCGGCCGTTGGTGTTCCAGGCGTCGGCTCGCTCGGCGGCGACTCGCAGCATGGTGGGCGCCTGTCCGCCGACGACGATGGGCGGGCCGGGCCGCTGGAGCGGTCCCGGCGCGGTCGGCAGGTCGCGCACGGAGTACCACTCGCCGTCGAACGTGTACGGCGTGCCGTCGCCGCGGAGGACGCCGTCCAGCACCGCGACGTACTCGGCGAACCGGGCCACCCGTTCCTGCACCGGCCACGGCGCGGTTCCGGTGGCGTGGTGGTCGGACTCCATGATCCCGCCGCCGATGCCGAGCTCCAGGCGGCCGCCGGACAGCCGGTCGATCGTCATGGCTTCCTTGGCCAGCAGCGCCGGAGGCCGCAGGATCGGGTTGCTGACCAGGGTGCCGACGCGGATCCGCGACGTCGCCATGGCGGCCGCGGCGGTCATGGTCCAGCCGTCCAGCCAGGCCGGTTCGGTGGCGAAGATGTTGCCGATGTGGTCGGGGAGGAAGAGCTGGTCCAGGCCGAGGTCCTCGGCCCGGCGGAAGCGGTCGAGCAGTGCGGGTGCGTCGGCGTCGGGCAGGACCAGCACGCCGAATCGGCGGTCGTTCGTCGTCATGCACCGATCGTCGTGCCGATGCTTGCTCATGATCAAGTACTGACTATAAAGTCAGGTACTCACCAATTGGTAAGCAAGGGAGCGCGTCATGGCCCGGAACCGGCCCTACACCTGCGGTCTCGACGCCGCCATCGACGTGGTCGGCGGCAAGTGGAAGGCGGTGCTGGTCTGGACCCTCGAGGACCAGGGCCCGTTGCGCTTCGGCGAACTCAAGCGCAGCATCCCGGGCGTCACCGAGAAGATGCTCATCCAGCAGTTGCGTGAGCTGGAGGCCGACGGCGTCGTGCACCGGGAGGTCTTCCACCAGGTCCCGCCGAAGGTGGAGTACTCGCTCACCGACTTCGGCCGGGCGCTGGAGGTGGCGCTGCGGCCGTTGGGCGACTGGGGGCACGAGAACATGACGCGCATCGAGCAGGCGCGTACCGGCTGAGCGCCCGCAGCGCGCCTCTCGATCGGCGTTCCTGGGCACAAGCCCGGCCCGGCACCGTTGGCAGCAGTTGCCGACGCCGGGCGAGGTCGCGGGCGGGTTGAATCAGCGGCACACGCCCCCGACCGAGGAGTCGCATGCCCGCCACGTCACCAGGTATCCGCATCGGCATCGACACCGGCGGGACGTTCACCGACGTCGTCGCCGTCGACCAGCGGACCGGCCGGCTGGTCACGACGAAGACCCCGTCCACGCCGGGCGACCCGGCCGAGGGCTTCATGACCGGCGTGCACAAGGTGCTCGGCCTTCTCGGCGCCCGTCCGGACGCCGTCGCCGCCGTCAGCCACGGCACCACGGTCGCCACCAACCGGCTACTGGAGGGGAAGGTCGACGACCTCGGCTTCATCACCACCGAGGGATACGAACACGTCCTCGAGATCGCCCGCCAGTCGGTCCCGGACGGCTACGGCAACAGCTACTTCTGGGTGAAGCCGCCGCGCATCGTTCCGGCCGACCGGGTCCGCACGGTCCGCGGCCGGCTGGCGTACGACGGGACCGAGCTGCGGCCGTTCGACGTTGACGACGCCGTCGCCGCGGCCCGGTTCTTCCGCGACCGCGGCATCACCACCATCGGCGTCTGCTTCCTGCACTCCTATGCCAACCCCGAACACGAGCTGCGGATGCGCGAGGTGCTGGCGCGTGAGCATCCAGACGCCGTCGTGTCGGTCTCGGCGGAGGTCCTGCGCGAGTACCGCGAGTACGAGCGCAGCGTCACCACCCTGGTCGACGCGGCGGTGAAGCCGAGCATCAGCCGATATGTACGCACCATCGCCGGCCGGCTGGCCGGTCTCGCGGCCGCGACGGCCCCGCCGCCGTTCTACGTCATGAAGTCCAACGGCGGCGTGCTGTCGGCCGACGAGGTGGTGCACCAGCCGATCTCGACGGTGCTGTCCGGTCCCGCGGCGGGCGCGCTCGGTGCCGCTGTCGTCGCGCAGTCGGCCGGGTTCGGCAGCGTCCTCACCCTCGACGGCGGCGGCACGTCGACCGACGTCACGGTGGTGGTCGACGGGCAGCCGGCGCTGACGACGGAAGGCAGTGTCGGCGCCTATCCCAGCAAGATCCCGATGATCGACGTCGTCACGGTCGGAGCCGGCGGCGGGTCGGTCGCCTGGCTGTCGGCGGAGGGGACGCTCAAGGTGGGTCCGCGCTCGGCCGGCGCCGACCCCGGGCCGCTGTGCTATGGCACCGGAGGCACCGAGCCGACCGTCACCGACGCCCACGCCGTGCTCGGGCGCATCCCGCCGCACCTGCTCGGTGGCGAGATCCCGCTGGACGTCGACGCAGCCCGGGCCGGCATCGGCGATCTGGCCGCGAAGCTCGGGCTGTCGCCGCAGCGCGCCGCCGCGGGCATTCTGGAGATCTCCGCCTGGAACCAGGCCAACGCGCTGCGGCAGGTGACGGTGAGCCGTGGCCTGGACGTACGCGACTTCCACCTGGTCGCGTTCGGCGGTTCCGGGCCGCTGCTGGCCTGCCGGCTGGCCGACGTGCTGGGTCTGTCCGGGGTGCTCGTGCCGCCCGACCCGGGCAACCTGTCCGCCTACGGCCTGCTGACCGTCGACGTCCGCAACGACTACGTCCGCACCACGGTGGCCAGGCACTTGGAGCTGGACCTCGATGCCGTCGCGGCGACGTTCGACGCGTTGACGGCGGAGGCGGACGCGGCGCTGGCCCGCGAGGGGTTCGCGCCGGGGGAGCGCAGGTTCGTGCGCACCGCCGACCTGCGCTACTTCGGGCAGGCCTACGAGGTGCGGGTCGAGGTGCCGCCCGGGCCGTCCACCGCGGAGCTGGCCGGCGTCGTCGTCGCCGCGTTCCACGCCGAGCACCGGCGGCTCTACGGCTACGATTTCGCCCACGACCCGCGCCAGGAGGTGGAGTGGGTGAACCTGCGGGTCACGGGCATCGGCCCGATCGAGCGGCCGCCGGTCGCACGGGTCGCGGCCGGTACCGGTGCGGCGCCGCGGACGTCCCGTCCGGTGTTCTTCGACGACTGGGCGGACACCCCGGTGTACGACCGGTCCGCGCTGGGCGCCGGCGACGTCGTCGACGGCCCGGCGGTCGTCGAGGAGTTCGGCTCGACCGTCCCGGTCCACCCGGGCTTCCGCGCCGTCGTCGACCCGTTCGGCAACCTGCTGATCACCCGGGAGGTCCCGTGAGCGTCGATCCGGTCCTGGTCGAGATCGTCCAGGGGTATCTGGCGTCGGTGGAGAAGGAGGTCGAGACGGCCATCGGCCGGACTGCCCGCTCGCCGATGATCCGCGACGCGCACGACTACCGCGCCGGCATCCACGACCGCCGCCTGCGCAAGCTCACCGGCCGCTCGTACTCGGCGCTGGTGCATCCGGTGGTGCGCGACTACCCGATCGAGACGATGCGGCCCGGCGACGTCTTCTTCCACAACGACGTCTACCTGTCCGAGGGCGGCATCGGGCACCTGCCGGACCTGTGCGTCACCGCGCCGGTGTTCGTCGACGACGCGGCGGGGGAGCCCGAGGTCGTGGCGTTCGTGCAGGCGTTCGGCCACCACGACGACATCGGCGGCACCGTCCCCGGATCCATGCCCTCGAACGCCACCAGCGTGTTCGAGGAGGGCCTGATGGTCCCGCCGATCAAGCTGTGGGACGCCGGCGTCCCGAACGAGGCGGCGCTGAAGATCATGACGCGCAACTCGCGGATGCCCGAGTCGCTGGCCGCCGACCTGGACGCCGAGTGCGCGGCCTGCCTCATGGGTGCCCGGCGGCTGGCCGAGCTGTTCCAGCGCTACGGCCGGGCCGACGTCGAGGCGTGCTTCGACGCGATCCTCGACCGGACCACCGAGACGTTCCGCCGCGAGGTGCTGGCGAAGATCCCACCTGGCACGTACGTGTGGGAGGACTACGCCGAACACGACGGCGTCGACGAGCCGAAGCTGCACACCCAGCGCATCACGCTGATCCGCGAGACCGCCCCGGACCGGCTGGTGCTCGACTTCACCGGCACCGGGCCGCAGGCGAGAGGGCCGATCAACCATTGCGGCGACTACGCCGACGGCGTGTTCCTCAAGAAGTGGCTGGCGCCCATCCTGCGCAACCTCGCCGACTCGCCGGAGCGGATGGCCGAGTTGGACGTCAACGAGGGCGTGGTGCCGCTGATCGAGATGCGGTTCCCGCCGCCGGGGACGCTGCTCACGCCGGTGTTCCCGGCGCCGACCAACGCCCGGACGTTCGTCATCCTGCGGCTGCTCGGGGTGCTGGCCGGGGTGGTCGCGAAGGCGGTCGACGGATACATGCCGGCCGACCAGGAGACCATCCGTTACACCGGCGTCTACGGGCAGGATCAGGACGGCCGGCCGTACCTGATGCGGGAGGTGCTCGGCGGCGGGTCGGGCGGGCGCTACTACGCCGACGGCGAGGACACCATCCACGTGGTGCCGGACTCGCGGAACCTGCCGACGGAGTTCAGCGAGGCACGGTTCCCGTTCCTCGTGGAGCGGCTGGGCCTGGCCGTCGACTCCGGCGGTCCCGGCCGGTTCCGGGGCGGCCTGGGTTACGAGAAGCACGTGCGGATGGTGCGCGACGGGCATTTCATGTCCATCGCCGACCGGTCGATCCTGTCCTGCTGGGGCGTGCGGGGCGGCCGGGCCGGACGGCCGTTCGCGGTGACCATCGACCCGGGCGGGCCGGCCGAGCGGGAGGTCGACGCGCTGGCCGATGCCGAACCGGTGCGCGCCGGTGAGGTCATCCGGATCCGCACCACCGGTGGCGGTGGCTGGGGCGATCCGCTGGACCGGCCGGTCGAGGACGTGCTGCGCGACCTGCGCTGGCGGAAGGTGTCGTTCGGCGGCGCCCGGGCCGACTACGGCGTGGTCGCGACGGGGACGGCGGACGACCCCGTCGTCGACGAGTCGGCGACGACGACGCTGCGGGACTCCATGCGCGCAGCCCGCACCGGCGACGAGCCCTTCTTCGACCGCGGCCCCGGCTACGCCCGGCTCTCCGGCGGCCCGGCGGCGGCGGAGGTCGACTGGCTCTGATCCGAGCTGTTCCCCCAGGCCAGAACGCACCCGCCGCGCCGAGACAGCCGGCGGTCGTCGATCATGGAGGACGCCGTACGCGCGCGCTGCCGCCCGTGTCGGCGAGAGCTGCTGAACGGCGCGCCGGGATTGGGCGAGGATCACCGTCGTCGGGTGTGTCGCGCCTTCCGTAGGCTCGCTCGCATCGGGGCGCTGGCCAGGGAAGGACGTCACGGCGTGAGGGTGCTCATCGCGTTGGGCGGCAACGCCATGACGTCAGCGGACGGGAAAGCGCGGCCGGAGGACCAGATCGCCGCGGTCACCCTCGCGATGGAGCCGGTGGCCGACCTCGCCGCCGACGGCCTCGACGTCGTCGTCACCCATGGCAACGGCCCGCAGGTGGGCAACCTGCTGGTCAAGAACGAGCTCGCCGCGACCGTGGTGCCGCCGGTCACCCTGGACTGGTGTGGCGCGCAGACCCAGGGCACCATCGGGTTCATCGTGGTCAACGCGCTCGAACGGGCACTGGCCGTGCGCGGCGTGCGGCGCCGGGTGGCCGCCGTCGTCACCCGCACCCTCGTCGACGCCGCCGACCCGGGCTTTCGGCGGCCCACCAAGCCCATCGGCCGGTACCTGCCGCCGCTCGAGGCGAAGGTCCTCATCGAACACGGACAGGTGTGGGAGGACCGCGGGCCGCGCGGCTGGCGCCGGGTCGTGGCCAGCCCGGAACCGCTGGAAGTCCTCGACGCGCCCGCGGTGGCTGCGCTGCTGGCGGCCGGTTTCGTCGTCGTCGCGAACGGCGGAGGCGGCATACCCGTGGTGCGCCAGCCGGACGGGTCGGTGGCCGGCGTCGAAGCCGTCGTCGACAAGGACCTCGGCGCCGCCCTGCTCGGCCACGCCCTCGGCGTCGACGTGCTGGTCATCGCCACCGACGTCGACGGCGCCGTACTGGGCTACGGGACCACCGACGAACGGCCCGTCGGCACCGTCGACGCCGCCACCCTGCGCGGCTACGCGGCCGAGGGCCACTTCGCCGGCGGCAGCATGGGCCCAAAGGTCGAGGCCGTCTGCCGCTTCGTCGAACACGGCGGCCGGCGCGCGGCCATCACCACGCTCACCGGCATCGCCGACGCCGTGCGCGGTGAGCCTCCCAGCACCGCGACGATCGTCCTTCCATCCGACACACGAGAGGTGACCGGGCATGCCTGAGCCCATCGAGGTCCGCAAGGTGCCGATCAAGCACGTCAGCGACGCATCCGGGCTCGCGGAACTGATCGACTCCGGTGCCGTCGAGGCTGACCGGGTGATCGCGGTGGTCGGCAAGACCGAAGGCAACGGCGGTGTCAACGACTACACCCGCATCATCGCCGACCGTGCCTTCCGCGAGGTCCTAGTGTCGCGGGGCACCCGCACCGACGACGAGGTGCGGCAGGTCCCCATCGTGTGGTCCGGCGGCACCGACGGCGTCCTCAGCCCGCACGCGACGGTGTTCGCGACCGTCCCCGCCGGCGCCGCGCCGGCGGTCGACGAGCCCAGGCTGACAGTCGGTTTCGCGATGAGCGAGCCGATCCTGCCGGAGGAGATCGGCCGCCGCGGCATGATCGAGAAGGTCGCTGCCGCGGTCCGGGTCGGCATGGAACGCGCCGGCATCGCCGACCCTGCGGACGTCCACTACGTGCAGACCAAGACGCCGCTGCTGACCATCCACACCATCCGGGACGCCAAGGCCCGCGGCAAGACCGTGTGGACCGAGAACACCCATGAGTCGATGGACCTGTCCAACGGATGCACGGCGCTCGGTGTCGCGGTCGCGCTCGGCGAGCTCCCGGAGGTGCCGGCGGACGATGCTGTCCTGCACGACCGGTCGCTGTACTCGTCGGTCGCCTCCTGTTCCTCCGGCGTCGAGCTGGACCGCGCGCAGGTCGTGGTCGTCGGCAACGCCCGCGGCGTCGGCGGCCGCTACCGCATCGGCCACGCGATCATGAACGACGCCCTCGACGCCGACGGCATCTGGGCCGCCGTCCGCGCCGCCGGCCTCGAGCTGCCCGACCGGCCGCACCCGAGCGACCTCGACGGCCGCCTGGTCAACGTGTTCCTCAAGTGCGAGGTCAGCCAGGACGGCATGGTCCGCGGCCGGCGCAACGCCATGCTCGACGACTCCGACGTGCACTGGCACCGCCAGATCAAGGCCGCGGTGGGCGGCGTGACGGCCGCGGTCACCGGCGACCCGGCGGCGTTCGTGTCCGTGTCGGCGGCACACCAGGGTCCCGACGGCGGCGGCCCGGTCGCCGCGATCGTCGACCTCGGGGACTGACGGCGCCCGGGGACCGCCTCGCCGGTCCCCGGGGTTGGCTGCTGGCTTCTCGTGACGATGTGGCCGGTCGTGACGTTTCCCGGCCCGGTTCCGGCGCTCAGCGTTACGGGAGACCAGCTCGTGACGTCAGGCCACGAAGCCCGTCTGATCGGGGGGCACAGGGGGACGCGACCCGGACAGCCGTGCGGCGCCGGTAGGCTCGATGGTCATGCGCGTGGTGTTCGCCGGTACCCCTGATGTCGCCGTCCCGTCCCTGCGGGCGGTGCTCGCGTCCCGGCACGAGGTAGTGGCCGTCCTGACCCGCCCCGACGCCCCCGCCGGACGTGGCCGCAAACTGACGCCGTCGCCGGTGGCGCAGCTGGCCCAGGAGGCCGGCGTCGAGGCGCTGAAGCCGCTGCGCCCGCGCGACCCGGACTTCGTGGCCCGGCTGGGTGAGCTGGCGCCGGACTGTGCGCCCATCGTTGCCTACGGCGGGCTGATCCCGCCGGCCGCGCTGGACGTGCCGAAGCACGGCTGGGTGAACCTGCACTTCTCGCTGCTGCCGGCCTGGCGTGGGGCCGCGCCGGTGCAGCACGCCGTGATGGACGGCGACGACGTCACCGGGGCCTGCACGTTCCAGCTGGAGGAAGGGCTCGACACCGGCCCGGTGTACGGCCTGGTCACCGAGGAGGTCCGGCCCACCGACACCAGCGGCGACCTGCTGCACCGGCTGTCTCTGTCCGGTGCGGAGCTGCTGGTGCGCACGCTCGACGGCATCGACGACGGCAGCCTGCGCCCACAGCCGCAACCGGCCGACGGGGTGTCGCTGGCGCCGAAGATCACCGTCGACGACGCCCGGGTCGACTGGACCGCGCCGGCCATCCGGGTCGACCGGGTGGTCCGGGCCTGCACGCCGGCACCGGGCGCCTGGACGACGTTCCGTGGTGAGCGCCTGAAGCTGCGGCCGGTCGCCCTGGAACGCGGCCGCGACGGGCTGGCTCCGGGGGAGATCGTGGTGGAGAAGTCCGGCGTCCGGGTCGGAACCGGCAGCCACGCCGTCGTCCTCGGGGAGGTGCAGCCGCAGGGCAAGAAGGCGATGGCGGCCACCGACTGGGCTCGCGGCGTCCGCCCCGCCGAGGGAGAACGGCTGGGCACGTGAGCGGCGAGTCTGGCGGCGAGAAGCGGGGCCGGCCGCGCGGGCCGCGCCGTGGCGCCGGGCACGCTCGCCGCACCGACGCCCCGGCCGGGCGACGCGACACCCGGGCGCCGCATCGCGCCGCCCCGCCGCGCCGGGACCCCGCCCGCGAGGCCGCCTTCGAAGTGGTGCGGGCGGTGACGGCCGACGACGCCTACGCCAACCTGGTCATGCCCGCGGTGCTGCGCCGGCACGGGCTGTCGGGCCGCGACGCGGGCCTGGCCACCGAGCTGGCCTACGGGGCGCTGCGCGGCCTGGGCACGTACGACGCGGTGGTCGCGGCCTGTGTGACCCGCCCCGTCACCGAACTCGACCCGCCGCTGCTGGACGCGCTGCGGCTGGGCGCGCACCAGCTGCTCGCCACCCGGGTGCCGCCGCACGCCGCCGTGTCGACCACCGTCGACCTCGTCCGCACGCACGTCAATCCGGGTGCCGCCCGGCTGGCCAACGCCGTGCTGCGGCGCATCGGCGAGCACGACCTCGACGGCTGGGCGTCCCGGCTGGTACCCGGCGACGCCGAGGCGGCCAGCGTCGACGACGACGCCCCCGTCGTCGACCAGCTGGCGTTCCGGCACTCCCACCCGGCGTGGATCGTGCGGGCCCTGCGCGACGCGCTGGGCGGTGACGACGCCGAACTGGCCGCCTGCCTGGCCGCCGACAACGCGGCCGCCGACGTGCACCTGGCCGCCCGGCCCGGCCGGGCCACCGTCGATGAGCTGGTCGCCGACGGCGCCCGCCCGGCACGGTGGTCGCCGTACGGCGTGGTCGTCGAATCCGGTTCGCCGGGCCGGTTCGCCGCCGTCCGTGACCAGCGCGCCGGGGTGCAGGACGAAGGCAGCCAGCTGGTGGCGCTCGCGCTGGCCGACGCGCCGCTGGACGGCCCGGACGACCGCTGGCTCGACCTGTGCGCCGGCCCCGGCGGCAAGGCGGCGCTGCTGGCCGGCCTCGCCACCCAGCGCGGGGCGCGACTGCTCGCCGTCGAACAGCACCAGCATCGCGCCCAGCTGGTGGCGCAGGCGCTGGCCGGCGACCCCGGCGAGCACGAGGTACTGGTCGGCGACGCCACCCAGCCGGCCTGGCCGGAGGCCGACTTCGACCGGGTGCTGCTGGACGCCCCGTGCACCGGGTTGGGTGCGCTGCGCCGCCGTCCGGAGGCACGGTGGCGGCGGCAGCCGTCCGACGTCGAGGAGCTCCACGAGCTGCAGGTTGCCCTGCTCGGGTCGGCGCTGTGGTCGGTGCGGCCCGGTGGGCTGGTCGCGTACGTCACCTGCTCGCCGCATCTGGCCGAGACGTCCGCCGTCGTCGACGACGTGCTGGGTTCCCGGTCCGGTGTGGAGCGCCTCGACGCCCGGCCGTGCCTGCCGGGGGTGCCTGACCTCGGCGCCGGGCCGGACGTGCAGCTGTGGCCGCACCGGCACGGCACGGACGCGATGTACCTGGCGCTGCTGCGCCGGACGGAGTGAGCCGATGCCGACGCTGACGTACGAGGCGGCCCGGGACGACGACGCCGTCGCCATCGCGCGGTTGCACGCGCGGAGCTGGCGGGCCGCCTACCGCGGTCACCTGCCCGACGAGTTCCTCGACGGCGACCTGGACGCCGAGCGCGCCGCCGAGTGGACCGCGCGGTTCACCGACCGTGCCGGGACGTTGACGGTGGTCGCTCGCGACACCGACGGCGAGCTGGCCGGCTTCGCCCACACGGTGCTCGACCACCATCCGGAGTGGGGCAACTTCCTGGACAACCTCCATGTCCGGCCGGAGCTGCGCCGCCACGGCATCGGGCGGCGGCTGCTGGCCGAGACCGCGGCCCGGCTGCGCGCCGCCGACCCCGCTGCGCGGCTGTACCTGCAGGTCATCGCGGCGAATGAACCGGCCCGCCGCTTCTACCGCGCGCTCGGCGCGGCGGAGTCCGGCGTCGAGGTGTCGCACCTCGGCGGCGTCGAGCTGCAGGTCGTGCGCTGCACGTGGGCGCGCGTCGACACCCTGGCCGCTGCCGCGGCCACGACCGAGGAGTCGTCTCCATGACCTCGCAGCCCGGCATCGACGTGGTGGTCTTCGACATCCTCGGGACCATGGTGGACGAGCCCGGCGGAATCGGCCGCGGCATCCGGACCGCTCTCCCCGGCATCGACGACACACGCGCCGGCGAGCTGGTCGCGCTGTGGAACCGGCAGGTCGAGGAGCAGCAGCACCAGGTGCTCGCGGGCCGTCGCCCGTACGCCAGCAGCACGGTGCTCGGTTTCGAGGCGGCGGCACGTGTCGCGGCCGAGGCCGGTGTCGACCACCCGGACGTCGTGCGCGACCTCGCGGCCGCCGGGCAGCGGCTGGACCCGTGGCCGGACTCCGTCCGGGCACTGGACCGCATCGCCGCGCGCTTCCCGGTGGTCGGCCTGTCGAACGCCAGCCGGACCGCGCTCACCCGCATCAGCGCACACGCCGGGCTGCGCTGGCACCAAGTGCTCTCGGCCGAGGACGCGCGCAGCTACAAACCCCACGCGGACGTCTACCGCCTCGCGATCGCCAACGCGGACAGCTCGCCGGACCGGCTGCTCATGGTCGCCGCCCACGCCTGGGACCTTCGCGGCGCGCAGGCGATGGGCATGCGGACCGCCTACGTCGAACGTCCCGTCGGCGACCCTCCGGGCGCGACCGACTCCTTCGACCTGGCGGCGACGAGCCTCGACGAGCTGGCCATCCGGCTCACCGCGACGTGAGACGCCCTAGGGTGGACGGGATGAGCGAACCCCTTCGCGACGAACCGCTCGGCTGGCCGGTCACCGCCTCCGAGGACGCGTTCACCGGCCGGGTCATCTCCGTGCGCAGCGACTCCGTCCGGTCGCCGGTCGACGGTACCGAGTTCGTCCGCGACGTCGTCGTGCACCCGGGCGCGGTCGCCGTCGTCGCCGTGGACGACGCCGAGCGGGTGCTCGTCGTGCGGCAGTACCGGCACCCGGTCGGGCTGCGCCCGGTCGAGCTGCCGGCCGGGCTGCGCGACGTCGACGGCGAACCGCCGCACGAGAGCGCGGCCCGCGAACTGTACGAGGAGGGGCACGTTCGCGCGGCGACGTGGCACGTGCTGGTGGACCTGCTGACGTCGCCCGGGATGACCGACGAGGCGATCCGTGTCTACCTGGCCCGCGACGTCGAGGGGTTGCCCGACGACGAACGGTTCGCCGGCGAGCACGAGGAAGCCGACCTGGGCGTCTCCTGGGTGCCGCTGGCCGAGTTGGTCGACGCGGTCCTGGCCGGCCGGGTGCAGAACGCGACGCTGTGCGCGGGTGTGCTGGCCGCCTGGGCGGCCCGCCACGGCGCCGGCTGGGACGCTCTGCGGCCGGTGGGTGCGCCCTGGCCCCAGGGCGCACCCACCGGGTGATCGACAGGGAGCCGGTTCCCCTCTGAGGGTGGTAGCCGCCTGTCGATCACCAGCTAGGAGCCACCGGCCGGGAAACCGCGCACCTCGACCTCGGCCAGCGACAGCGGGTCGGCCGCCGACTCCAGCTGGACGCGGACGTGGCGGCCCTGGGTCCCCTCCGGTAGCTCGATCACCGACGGACGGCCCGCCGTACCGGCGACGTGCACAGCGGTCACGCCCGGCGCGGTGCGGGCCTCCTCCAGGGAGTCGGTGGTGATGGGCTCCGGGCTGACCATGACCCAGAAGTCGCTGAGCCGTGCGGCGCAGCAGTCGGTCCGGTTGTAGATCTCCACGGTCTCGATGTCCGCCTGGACCCCCAGGTCGACCTGCCACCAGGCCTGGTTCGACGGCTCGGCCGTGTGGGTGACCGAGTTGCCGCCGTAGACACCGTCCCGGTTGCCGTCGACGGCCCGCTCGGGCACGCCGTTCCAGGCCAGCGACACCTGCTCGGCGGGCTTGCCGCGGGACAGGTTGGGCACCGCGACGGTGACGGTGGCGTGTGCGGCAGTGGTGAGCCCGTCGGCCGTCGTGGTGGCGGACAGGTCGTACTCGGTCGAGGCCGCGCCGTCGGGGACGGTGAGGGCGACCGGCACGGTGTACGACTCACCGGGCTGGAGGCTCGGCAGATCGTGGGTGCTCGGCTCGACGGTCCACCCCTCCGGTGCGGCGATGGCCAGGTCGCCGGCCCCGGTGGGGTGCGACGACGGGTTCGTCACGGTCGCGCTGACGGTCGCGGACCCGCCGGCGGGGATCTCGCTCGGCGCGGCGAGGGTGGTGCGGGGGAGGGCGTCGACCCCTGGGGTCGAGATCGCGAAGACGAACGCGTGCTCGCTGCTGGTCGTCGCGGCACCCTCGGCCGGCATCCGGACCTCGACGGTGCCGTCGCCGGTCCGGCTCCACGACAGCGGTGTGCCGTCGGACCCGAGCAAGGTGACCCGGGTGTCGTCGCCGAACGGCAGGTCGCCGCCGAGCGTCAGGGTGTCGCCGGGCCACTCGAGCGCCGTCGCATACAGCGTGCCGTCCTTGACGGTGTAGCGGATCGGCACCGACGACGCCGGCTCCTCGGCCCGGTTGAAGTACGTGGTGCCGTAGATGGCCTCGCCGTTGACGTCCAGCCACGCGCCGATGTCGCGCAGCCGCTGCTCCTGCAGTTCGGGGATGGTGCCGTCGGCCTGCGGCCCGACGTTGAGCAGCAGGTTGCCGTTCTTGGACACGATGTCGGCGAGCGAGTCGACCAGCTCGTCGGAGGTGAGGTAGTCCTCGACCGGCTCGTTGCGGTTGTAGCCGTACGAGTGCGCGATGCCGCGGCTGGACTCCCACTTGTTCGGGTCGATGTCCGGCTTGACGGTGTACTCCGGCGTCTGGAAGTCCAGCTCCAGCGAGTCCAGCGCACCGGACTGGATCTTGCACCGGTTGGCGACGACGACGTCCTTCGGCTCCGGCCGGTTCTTCGCCCCGTTGTAGAAGTCGGCCAGCACCGGGGCGACCTGCCAGTAGCTGGCCGGCTTCTCCCACTGCCCGTCGCACCACAGGATGTCCGGGTCGTACTGGTCGATCAGCTCCCGCATCTGCGGCAGCATGTAGTCGCCGACGTAGTCAGCGACAGCCGGAGCCCCTGTGTAGGGCACCTCCGCCCCGGTGTAGGGGTTGCGGGCCGGCTGGCCGGTGTACGACGGGTTGAACCATTCGTAGAGCGAGTAGTAGAAGCCGGCTCTGAGGTCGGTGTGCTCACGGGCGGCGGCGAACAGCTCGCCGGCGAGGTCGCGGCCCGGCCCCAGGTTCACCGTGTCGCGTCCGCTGACCGGCGAATCGTAGAGCGCCACGCCTTCGTGGTGCTTGCTGGTGAGCACGAAGTAGTTCGCTCCGGCGTCCTCGAACAGCCGCACCCACGACTCGGGGTCGAAGTTCTCCGCCTGCCACTGACCGATGAAGTCGTCGTAGACGGCGTCCGCGCCGAAGGTGTCGCGGTGGTAGGTGTTGGTGGGGCTGCCGGGGTTGTTCTGGTAGTTCCAGTACCACTCGGCGTAGGAGCCGCGCGGGCCCCACGCCGGCACCGAGTAGGCGCCCCAGTGGATGAAGATGCCGAACTTGTCGTCGTGGAACCACTGCGGCGTCTCGTGGCTGTTGAGCGACGCGACCGTGGGCTCGAAGTCCCAGGCCGGCCGCTCGTACCCGGCGAAGTGGCCGGCCACCTGCTCGGCGCTCAGCGCCTCGTCCCAGGTGACCAGCTCGTCCAGATCGCCGACCAGCGAGGCCGAGGGGGTCCCGATCGAGCGCAACGGCAGCGGGATCGACGCGGCGACGGTGCCGACCCGCTGGCCGTCGGCGTACAGGGTGGTCTCGCCGGGCGTCGCGACCCAGGTCAGCTGGACCCAGCGCGCGGAGGGGAGGGTGAACTCGAAGGAGTGGTCGGCCACGCCGAACTCGGTGAAGCCGACCTTGCCGGTGCCGGCCTGCCGCAGCTTGAGCGCGCCGTCCTTCGACGCCAGCAACACCTGCTCCGGCGTGTCGGCGGAGAGATTGACCCACGTCGACACCGTCCACGGCTCGGCGACGTCCACCCCGCCGAACCCGACGCCGTCGCGGCGGTGGTCGAACCGGAACGCCTCCCCGGTGACGCCGTCCGGGACGACGGCGGGGTTGTTGATGATGTAGCTGGTCCCGGGCAGGTCGCCGGCGACGTCCTCGACCATGATCGTGTTGCCGGGGCTGCCCGCCCACGTCCAGCCGTCCGGGTACTCGGCGTCATCGAAGGTCCAGTGGTGGCTGGGCGCCCCGTCGTCGACGCGTGGGGTCTCCGGCCGCGGCCGCGTACCGACGGGGTCGGCCAGTGCCTCGACCCGGCGGGTGAAGTCGGCGACGGTGTCCGGCGCGGCCGAGCCGTTCCAGGCGCGGTCGGCCAGTGCTGCCCGGCCGAGCACCATGAGGTCCTCGAAATAGAGGTCGTCGGCCCAGAAGTTGTAGTCCGCCCAGCTGGGCATGCCGGAGCCGAGCATGTCCGGTGCGGTGCTCGGCGCCCAGGTCTCGTAGATCCAGGGCACGTCCGGGTAGAGGTTGTGGTAGTTGTTCGGAGTCAGGTAGAAGGGCCCGATGGCGATCTCGTCGTGGCCCGGGATCTCCGGCTCGGCGCTGTCGTTCTCCCAGGTCAGGTGCACGACGGAGGCGTTGACGTCCTGCCGGGGCGAGTCCATGTTCTCGATGCCGCTGAAGATCGCGGTGCGGGCACCGGTCGCGGTGACGGCCTCGTCCAGGCCGTTGATGTAGCGGCTGAGCATGTCGCCCAGCGTGTCCAGTTCCGGGTCCGCGGCGATGGCCTGCTGGACCTTCGGGCATGACGCGAGCTGCCCGGGCAGCTCGTCCGCGCCGATCGAGAACAGCGGCGCGTCGAACCAGCCGGCGAACTCCGTCACGATCTCCTTCGTCTTCTCCACCGCCGCGTCGCTGGTCATGTCGATGATCCAGTTCGCGGTCAGGTGCGAGTGGGTGTGCGCGCCGGTGCACGCGTTCTCACCGGAGCCCATGCCGATGCCGAATGTCTCGCTGAGGTGCGTCGCATGTCCCGGCACGTCGATGCCACCCATGATCTGGACGTGGTGCTGCGCGCCCAGCGCCTTGAGGCGCTCGATGTCGCCGCGGTCGTAGGAACTGTCCGGGTCGGCGAGCCCGGGGAAGCGCGGGCTGTCCAGCCGGAACCCTTCGGACTCGGACAGGTGCAGGAACAGCGTGTTGAGCTTCAGCTGGCCCATGCGCCGGACGAGGTCCTCCAGGTAGTCCATGGACCAGTACCGGCGGCCGGCGTCCAGCTGCACCATCCGGACTGCCTGAGTGGGGACGTCGGTCGCCGTGCCGGCCGCGACGTCGCGGTGTCCTGGGTCGGCCTCCAGCAGCTGCAGCAGGGTTCGCGACCCGTAGTAGAGACCGTTCGTGGTGGCCGCCTCGATGACGATCGTCCCGGCGGAGCTGTCCCACCGGTAGCCTTCGGCGCCGAGAGCGGGGTCGTCGACCAGCCGCACCAGGATGTCCCCCGGCCGTGGGTGCTTGACCGCCCGGGTGACGGGGAGCGTGAGCCCGGTGACCTCGGCCACCTCCGTCTGCAGCAGCGCGGCCAGGTCCTGCGTCGGCTGCGAGACCGGACCGGGGAACTCCGCCACACCGGCCGGCAGCATCGTCTCCGCGCGCGACGCCGGGTCGACGAGCAGCCGCGACCGGTCGTGGAGGCGGACCGAGCCGTCGGTGCCCGACCAGCCGACCGGGCGCGGGATGACCGCGTCGATGCCGGTGGGCGGGTCAGCCGCCGCTACGCCGGGGTCGAGCTCGGCGGAGGTGGCGCCGCTCGCGGACGTGGGCGGCGCCACGGCGGCCGCGGCCGCCAGGAGGGAGACCAGGGTGGTCGCGGCGGCGGCCAGCAGCCTCAGCCGGCGGCGGGGACCGTGCCGTCCGGTCCGACGGTGTCGGGCGGCGGGGCCAGTGGTCGGAGCTTTCTGCGGCATCTCGCGTCTCCTCGGGCTGCACGTGAGCGGACGGGGGAATGCGCTCCGGACAGCCCGACGTCGGGGTCTCAGCGCAGGCCGTTCGGGTGGCGCCCTGGGTCTCGTGATGCGCGAAACGGTGTGATCCGAGGCTAAATCGTGCAATACCCGACTGTCTAGGGTGAGGTCAGAGGAACTGACACGTCAGCGAAACCTGCCGATAGATCGGATGTATCAATCGGTGATGTGCGGCGAGGGGTCGCGATCCGCAACGCATCCTCTGGCCGTGTCGGGCGATGCGTGGCACGCGGGCGGTGAACCGCATCACACTTGTCATGACAGGACCGAGACGTCGTGACATGGCGCAGTTAGACTCGGCGCCGCCGCCCAGCGGGGGCGGAGCGACCGACAGCGCCGTCGGGAGTTGCGAAGGGTGGGACATCGCGTGCTGGTGGGCATACCGACCGAGGTCAAGAACAACGAGTACCGCGTGGCCATCACCCCGGCGGGGGTGCACGAGTTCGTGCGCAACGGGCACGAGGTGCTGGTGCAGGCCGGCGCGGGGCTCGGTTCGTCGGTGCGGGACGAGGAGTACCAGGCCGCCGGCGCGCGCATCGTGCCCGACGCCGACGCCGTCTGGGAGGCCGCCGAGCTGGTCTGCAAGGTGAAGGAGCCGGTGGCCGAGGAGTACCCGCGGCTGCGCAAGGGCCAGATGCTCTTCACGTACCTGCACCTGGCCGCCTCGCGGGAATGCACCGATGCCCTCGTCGAGTCGGGGACCACCGCCATCGCGTACGAGACCGTCGAGACCGCCGACGGCCACCTGCCGCTGCTCGCCCCGATGAGCGAGGTCGCCGGCCGGATGGCCACCCAGGTCGGAGCGCACGTCCTGGAACGCGCCCAAGGCGGCCGGGGCATCCTGCTCGGCGGCGTGCCGGGCGTGAAAGCGGCCCGAGTCGTCGTCATCGGCGCCGGCGTGGCCGGCATGAACGCCGCGGTCATCGCCATGGGGATGCAGGCCGACGTGTGGGTGCTGGACAAGAACGTCGCCAGGTTGCGCGACGTCGAGGAGCTCTACGGCGGGACCGCGCAGACCATCGCGTCCAACCTGTTCGAGATCGAGAACGCCGTCGTCGACGCCGACCTCGTCATCGGGGCCGTGCTGGTGCCCGGAGCCAAGGCGCCGAAACTGGTCTCCGACGACCTGGTGGCGCGGATGCGGCCGGGCAGCGTGCTCGTGGACATCGCGATCGACCAGGGCGGCTGCTTCGAGAGCTCACGGCCCACCACCCACGACGACCCGACGTACCGGGTCCACGAGTCCATCTTCTACTGCGTGGCCAACATGCCCGGAGCGGTGCCGCACACGTCGACGTACGCGCTGACCAACGTCACGCTGCCGTACGCGCTCGAGCTGGCCAACCGGGGCTGGCGCAACGCAGCCAAGGCCGACGCGGCGCTGGCCAAGGGCGTCAACGTGCACGACGGCGGCATCGTCTACCAGCCGGTCGCCGCCGCGCACGGCCTGCCCGTCACCCCGTTGGCGAGCGTGCTGAACTGAGCCGCCGCACCGCGCCGCCCGCACGCCGCCCGAGGAGCCGCCACCGAATGGACATCACCGAGACAGCGCTCGATCGCGCCGTCCGCGGCTATCTCGACCACCTCGCCGTCGAACGCGGCCTGGCGGCCAACACTCTCGCCTCCTACCGTCGCGACCTGCGCCGCTACGCCGAGTTCCTGCGCGAACGCGGCCGCGACGCACCGGACAAGGTCGAGGAGGCGGACGTGACGGCGTTCCTGCGCAGCCTGCGGGAAGGGCAGGAGGGTCGCGCGGCGCTGGGCGCCAGCTCCGCGGCTCGCACCGTCGTGGCCGTCCGTGGGCTGCACAGGTTCCTGCACCGCGAGGGCATGTCCGACGCCGACCCCGCCAGCGCAGTCCGGCCGCCCACCCCGCCGCGCCGGCTGCCCAAGGCCATCCCGCTGGCGCAGGTGGAGCGGCTGCTGGACGCGGCGTCCGTGGGCGAGGGGCCGCGGACCCTGCGCGACCGGGCGTTGCTGGAGGTGCTGTACGGGTGCGGGGCCCGCATCTCCGAGGCGGTCGGCCTGGACGTCGACGACCTCGACGCCGGCTCCGGCACCGTGCTGCTGCGCGGCAAGGGCGGCAAGGACCGCGTCGTCCCGCTCGGCAGTTACGCCTGGGAAGCCGTCGACGCGTACCTGGTGCGGGCGCGTCCGGCGCTGGTCGCGACCGGCCGGGACGCGCCTTCCAGTCGAGGACGGAGTGCGGCTGGCCGAGACGCGCCTTCCGGTCGAGGACGGGGAACGGCCGGCGCGGGTAACCCGGCGCTGTTCCTCAACGCCCGCGGCGGGCGGCTCTCGCGGCAGAGCGCGTGGGCGGTCCTGCGCACCGCCGCTGGCCGGGCGGGCCTCTCCACCACCGTCACCCCGCACACGCTGCGGCATTCGTTCGCCACCCACCTGCTCGAGGGCGGCGCCGACGTCCGGGTGGTCCAGGAACTCCTCGGACATGCCTCGGTCACCACCACGCAGGTGTACACGCTGGTGACGGTCGACCAGTTGCGCGAGGTCTATGTGGCCGCGCACCCGCGTGCCCGCAGCTCTGCGGCGCGGTAGCGCGGTAGGCTCGCGTGCCAGGACCAACCGGACACGACCAGCCGGACGAAGCGTAAAGGCCACACAACCATCGAGGAGCTCTGAGCAACGTGGCACCCTCGAACCCGGACGCCGCGGGCGTGCTGCCGTTCGACACCGAGCCCGAGCTCGATCTCGGACCCACGCGCCGTGTGCCGGTCGACTTCCCGAAGCCGCCGCAGCTGGACCGGCACGGTCCGGCCCGCATCGTGGCCATGTGCAACCAGAAGGGCGGCGTCGGGAAGACGACCACCACCATCAACCTGGGCGCCGCGCTGGCCGACTACGGCCGCCGGGTGCTGCTGGTCGACTTCGACCCCCAGGGTGCGCTGTCGGTTGGGCTCGGACTGGACGCGCACGACCTCGACCTGTCCATCTACAACGTGCTGATGGACCCGTCGCTGCGGGCCGCCGACATCCTGCAGAAGACGCCCATCGAGGGCATGGACCTGCTGCCGGCCAACATCGACCTGTCCGCGGCCGAGATCCAGCTGGTCACCGAGGTGGGCCGGGAGCAGGCGCTGGGTCGCATCCTGGCGCCGCTGGTGTCGGACTACGACATCATGCTGGTCGACTGCCAGCCGTCGCTGGGCCTGCTGACGGTCAACGCGCTGACCGCCGCCGACGGCGTCATCGTCCCGCTGGAGTGCGAGTACTTCGCGCTGCGCGGGGTGGCGCTGCTGCAGGAGACCATCCAGAAGGTCCGCGACCGGCTCAACCCGCGGTTGGAGATCGAGGGCCTGCTGGCCACCATGTACGACTCCCGGACGGTGCACGGCCGCGAGGTGCTGTCGCGGCTCATCGAGGCGTTCGGCGACAAGGTCTTCCACACGGTCATCGGCCGTACCGTCCGGTTCCCCGAGACCACCGTCGCCGGACTGCCCATCACCAGCTTCGCGCCGTCGTCGCGGGGGGCCTCGGCCTACCGCCAGCTCGCCCGTGAGGTCCTGGCGCGCTGGGATACGGCGCAGTCGTGAGCGACACCGCCACGTTGGTCGTCGAGCCGGAGCAGGACGAGGGCTCCGGCTTCGAGGTCCACCTCGCCAACTTCGAGGGGCCCTTCGACCTCCTGCTGACGCTCATCGCCAAGCACAAGCTCGACGTCACCGAGGTGGCGTTGTCCCAGGTCACCGACGAGTTCATCGCGTACATCAAGGACGCCGACTGGGACCTCGACGAGACCAGCGAGTTCCTCGTCGTCGCCGCCACCCTGCTCGACCTCAAGGCCGCCCGGCTGCTGCCCAGCGGCGAGGTCGAGGACGAGGACGACCTCGCCCTGCTCGAAGCGCGCGATCTGCTGTTCGCGCGGCTGCTGCAGTACAAGGCGTACAAGGAGGTCGCGGGTGTCCTCGCGGCCCGGCTGGCCGACGAGTCGCTGCGGTATCCGCGCGCGGTCGGGCTGGAAGAGCGCTATTCCGACCTGCTGCCCGAGGTCGTCATCGGCATCACCCCGCAGGAGCTGGCCCAGCTGGCCGCGAAGGTGCTCACCCCGAAGGTGCCGCCCACGGTCGGCCTGACCCACCTGCACCAGCCCAGCGTCAGCGTGCGCGAGGAAGCGGTGGTCGTCGTCGATCGGCTGCGCCGCTCCCGCGTGCTCACCTTCCGTGCGCTGGCGTCGGACTGCCCGACCACCTTGCACGTGGTGGCCCGCTTCCTGTCGCTGCTGGAGCTGTACCGCGAGAAGGCGGTCGCGTTCGAGCAGGTGACCGCGCTGGGCGAGCTGACGGTGCGCTGGACCGGCGACGACGATGACGAGGTCACGGTCGGCGCGGAGTTCGATGAGGGCGACGAAGCGCCCGTCGCGGAGGATGCGGTCCATGACTGACCACACCGGTGCCGGGGCGGAGTCCGCTTCCGCGCACGGCGACGAGCCGACGCTGCGGGCGTCGGTCGAGGCGATTCTGCTCGTGGTGGACGAGCCCATCGACGTCGTCACCCTCGCCCAGGTGCTGGAGGAGCCGCGCGACGACGTCGCGGCCGTCCTGCGCGAGCTGGCCGAGGAATACGGCGCGCCAGGTCGCGGCTTCGAGCTGCGTGAGGTCGGCGGCGGCTGGCGGTTCTACACGCATGCCGCATGCGCGCCCGTCGTCGAACGGTTCGTGCTGGACGGCCAGCACGCCAAGCTCAGCCAGGCCGCGCTCGAGACGCTCGCCGTCGTCGCCTACCGGCAGCCGGTCAGCCGGGCGCGGGTGTCCGCCATCCGCGCCGTGAACTGCGACGGCGTCATGCGCACCCTCACCGCCCGGGGATTGGTCGTCGACGCCGGTGTCGATCCGGAAACCGGCGCGACGCTGTACCGCACCACGCCCTACTTCCTGGAACGCCTCGGCATGGCCTCGCTCGACGAGCTGCCGCCGCTGGCGCCGTACCTGCCCGACCCCGACGCGATCGAGGACCGTGACACCGAACATGCCTGACGACGAACCCCAGGGAATCCGGCTGCAGAAGGTCCTGGCCGCGGCCGGCGTGGGCAGCCGCCGCGCCAGCGAGGCCCTGATCGCCGCCGGCCGGGTCGAGGTCGACGGCAAGGTGGTGCGCACCCTCGGCACCCGCGTCGACCCCGCCCGCGCGGTCATCAAGGTCGACGGCTCCCGCATCACCACCGCCGAGGCCGGGCTCGTGTACCTCGCGCTGAACAAGCCCACCGGCGTGGTCAGCACCATGAACGACCCCGAGGGCCGGCCCGACCTGACCGGCTACGTGCTCGGCCGCAAGGAGCGGCTCTTCCACGTCGGCCGGCTCGACGCCGACACCGAGGGCCTGATCCTGCTCACCAACGACGGCGAGCTGGCCCACCGGCTGGCCCACCCGTCGTACGAGGTGCTGAAGACGTACGTGGCCGAGGTGCCCGGGCCGATCGCGCCGTCCCTCGGCAGGCAGCTGCGCGCCGGTATCGACCTCGACGACGGCCCGGTCCGCGTCGACGGGTTCCGCGTCGTCGGCCGCTCCGGCACCCGGGTCATGGTCGAGGTCATCCTGCACGAGGGCCGCAAGCACGTCGTGCGCCGGCTGCTCGACGCCGTCGGGCACCCGGTGAAGCGGCTGGTCCGCACCCACCTCGGCCCGGTCGCCATGGGCGAGCTGCGGCCCGGCAACACCAGGAAACTGACCCCCGAGGAAGTCGCCGCCCTCTACCGCGACGTCGGCCTCTAGAGCTGCTGCGCGAGCAGGCTGCTCGGCGTCGACGGCTGGGTCACCAGGCGTCTTCCCGCTTCGGCAGGCAAGCATTCCTGGTGAAGCGAGTACACCCATGCCGGACGTGATCATTTGGGGGGATCGTGGACGGGCGGGGGCGGGTGGTCCGGGCGGCCCGGGATGAGCGGGTACGGTGCTCACCGTGACTGTGCGTGCGATACGCGGCGCCACCCAGCTCGATGCCGACGAGGCCGGGCATCTGCTGGAGCGGACCGCCGAGCTGATGACCGAGGTCCTGGACCGCAACGACCTGACGCCGGACGACGTCATCAGCATCTTCCTGACCGCCACCCCGGACCTGAGCTCGGCCTTCCCGGCCGCGGCCGTGCGCAACCTCGGGATCACCGACGTGCCGATGATGTGCGCGCAGGAGATCGGGGTGAAAGGTGCGCTGCCGCGCGTGGTGCGGCTGATGGCGCACGTCGAGAGTGACCGCCCGCGCTCGGGCATCCGGCACGTCTACCTGCACGGCACGACGGTGCTGCGCGACGACCTCGCGGGGGACCGCTGAGGTGACCGTCCGGGAGCCGCTGGACGACGGCGGAGTGCTCGTGGTGGGCACCGGGCTGGTCGGCACCTCCGTCGGGCTCGCGCTCGCCCGGAGCGGTGTCGACGTCCGGCTACGAGACGCGCGGCCCGAGGTGCTGGCCGAGGCGGTGCGGCTGGGTGCCGGCCGGCCCGCTGAGGCCGGCGACCCGCCGGCCGCGCTCGCCGTCGTCGCCGTCCCCCCGGAGGCCGTCGCCGCCGTCGTCGCCGATGTGCTGGCGTCCGGGGCCGCCGCCTACGCGACCGACGTCGCCAGCGTGAAGGTCCTGCCGACCACGCAGGTGCGCGAACGCGTCCCGGATCCGGGCCGGTACGTGGGCAGCCATCCGATGGCCGGGCGCGAGATCTCCGGCCCGAGCGCGGCGCTGGCCGACCTGTTCGAGGGCCGGCCCTGGGTCATCTGCGCCGACGACGGCACCCACCAGCAGGCGGTCACCCGGGTGCTCGCGCTGGCCCGGCTGGTCGGTGCCACCCCGATCACGATGACGGCGGCCGAGCACGACGCCGGTGTGGCGCTAGTGTCGCACACGCCGCACGTGGTGGCCGCACTGATGGCGGCCCGGCTCGCCGGCGCGCCGGGGCACGAGGTCCGGCTGGCCGGTCCCGGCATCACCGACGTGACCCGCATCGCCGGCGGCGACCCCGCATTGTGGACGGAGATCCTGACCGCTAACGCCGCCGCCGTCCGCGACGTGCTCGGCGGCCTGCGCGCCGACCTGGACCGTGTCATGGTCGCGCTGGAGGCGCCGGTGGAGCGGCAGCCGGTGCTGCGCGACGTGCTGCGCGACGGCGTCGACGGCCGTGCCCGGCTACCCGGCAAGCACGGCGCCGCGCACACCGAGTTCGCCACCGTCGTCGTCACCGTCGACGACCGCCCCGGCCAGCTGGCGCGGCTGTTCGCCGACGCCGGCGCGGCCGGTGTCAACGTCGAGGACGTGCGCATCGAGCACAGCCCAGGACAGCCGCTCGGGCTGGTGGAGCTGGACGTGCGGCCCGGCGCCGACGACGAGCTGGCCGCGTCGCTGCGTGAGCGCGGGTGGACGATCCGCGGGTGAATGCGCGGGGCGCCGAAGCTCGCCGGTAACCTTCTCGTCGTGCCTGTTCCCTCCGCTGACACCGCCTCCACCCCGGCCCGCGAGAACCTGGTCGTCGCCATCGACGGACCGTCCGGATCGGGGAAGTCCACGGTCGCACGGCGGGTGGCCGCCGCGCTGGGCCTGCGCTATCTCGACACCGGCGCGATGTACCGGGCGGTCACCTGGTGGGCGCTGGAGCAGGGCGTCGACCTCGCCGACACCGAGCGGGTGGCGCAGCTGGCCCAGGACATCCCGCTGACCATGGGGGAGGACCCGGCCGAGCCGACGGTCGTCGTCGGCGGCACCGATATCGGTGCGGCCATCCGCACCAGTGACATCTCCGCCGTCGTCAGCGCCGTCGCCACCAACCTCGGAGTCCGGGCCGAGCTCGTGGCCCGGCAGCAGGCGGTCGCGCGCGCCGGCGGCGTCGTCATCGAGGGCCGCGACATCACCACCGTCGTCGCCCCGGACGCCCCGGTGCGGGTGCTGCTGATCGCGGACGAGGCGGTCCGGCTGGCCCGCCGCGCCCGCGAGGTGCACGGCACAGACGACTCCGTCGCCGTCGATGCCACCCGCGACCAGGTGGTGCGCCGCGACGCCGACGACTCCACCGTCGCCAGCTTCCACGAGGCCGCCGACGGCGTTGACGTCGTCGACTCGTCACTGCTCTCGCTGGACGAGACCGTGGACGCGGTGCTGGCACTGGTCGAGAAGCGCACCGGGGTGCGGGCATGAGCGATGGCCCAGCCGACCTGCCAACCCACGCCGGCGCGGCGGCGGGCCGCTACATGGCCAGCGTGCTGGCCCGCCTGCTGTACCGGGTGCGGGTGACCGGCGGGCAGAACGTGCCGCTTCGGGGCCCGGTCATCCTGGCACCCAACCACACCGGCTTCCTTGACGCGCCGTTACTGATGGGCACCTGCCCGCGGCCCGTGCACACCTTGGCGAAGAAGGAGCTGTTCCGCGGCCCACTCGGGTGGGTGCTGCACGGCGTCGGGCAGATCCCGCTCGACCGCGACGACCCCAGCCGCGGCTTGGTCAAGGCCGGCCTCGGGGTGCTGCAGGCCGGCCGCGTGCTGGTGGTTTTCCCCGAGGGCACCCGCGGCGCCGGCGATTTCGCGGAGCTGCGCACCGGGCTGGCGTGGTTCGCGCTGCGGTCCGGCGCACCGGTCGTGCCGGTCGTGTTCTCCGGAACCGGCAGCCGGGGACGTACCCTGGGATCGATGCCCGGACTGCGGTCCCGGGTCGAGGTAGTCTTCGGCCGCCCGGTCACGCTCCCGACCGGAGGCGGACGCACGCGCTCGGCCCTCGACGCGGCGACCGAGCAGCTGCGCGAGGCGCTGGTGGCGCACCGTGAGGCCGTGGCGTCCCGATCCGAGGAGAAACAGTGAGTGAGCAGTCGGCGGCCGACGCCGCCCAGGTGCCGGCCGACGCCGACGTCGACATCGACGGTGTCGCCGAGTACACGCCGGTGGTGGCCGTGGTCGGCCGGCCGAACGTCGGCAAGTCGACGCTCGTCAACCGCATCCTCGGCCGCCGCGAGGCGGTCGTCGAGGATGTGCCGGGCGTCACCCGCGACCGGGTCGCCTACGACGCCTCGTGGGCCGGCCGGTCGTTCACGCTGCTCGACACCGGTGGCTGGGACCCCGAGGCGAAGGGCATGGCCGCGCGTATCACCGCCCAGGCCGAGATCGGGATGGCCGCCGCCGACGTCGTCATGTTCGTCGTCGACTCCACGGTGGGCGCCACCGACACCGACGAGGCCGTCGCCAAGCTGCTGCGCCGCTCCGGCAAGCCGATCATCCTGGTGGCGAACAAGGTCGACGGGCCCAGCGGCGAATCCGACGCCACGGTGCTGTGGAACCTCGCGCTCGGCGAGCCGTTCCCGGTGTCGGCGTTGCACGGGCGGGGGAGCGGCGACCTGCTCGATGCCGTCGTGGCCGCGCTGCCCACCGCGCCGCCGGAGTCGTTCGACGACGCCGAGGGCGGCCCGCGCCGCGTCGCGCTCGTCGGCAAACCCAACGTCGGCAAGTCCAGCCTGCTGAACCAGCTGGCGGGCGAGGACCGCGTCGTCGTCGACTCCGTCGCCGGTACCACCGTCGACCCGATCGACGAGTTCATCGAACTGGGCGGCCGCTCGTGGCGGTTCATCGACACCGCGGGCATCCGGCGCCGGGTCAACGAGGCGTCCGGCGCGGAGTACTTCGCGTCGCTGCGTACTGCGTCCGCGCTGGAGCGGGCCGAGGTGGCCGTCGTGCTGATCGACGCCAACGAGCCGCTGGCCGAGCAGGATCTGCGGATCATCTCGATGGTGGTCGACGCCGGCCGGGCCCTGGTGCTCGCGTTCAACAAGTGGGATCTGCTCGACGACGAACGCCGCGAGCAGCTGGAGCGCGAGATCGACCGGCAGCTGATCCGGGTCACGTGGGCGCCACGCATCAACGTCTCCGCGCGCACCGGCTGGCACACTGACCGGCTGGTCAGGGCGCTGGACACCTCGCTCGAAGGCTGGGGGCAGCGCATCCCCACCGGCCGGCTGAACTCGTTCCTCGGCCAGCTGGTGGCCGCGCACCCGCACCCTGTGCGCGGCGGTAAGCAGCCGCGCATCATGTTCGCCACCCAGGCCGACACCCGCCCGCCGCGGTTCGTGCTGTTCACCACCGGCTTCCTCGAGGCCTCGTACCGGCGGTTCGTCGAGCGGCGGCTGCGCGAGGAGTTCGGCTTCGAGGGCACGCCGATGGAGATCTCGATGAAGGTGCGGGAGAAGCGCTCGCGCTCGTAACACGCCCGCCCGCCCGGAGTGGGCGGCTGCGCTAGCGGCGCCGGGGCCGCAGGGTTACCCGTCGGCGAAGGCGAGACCGCGCGCGGCCAGTTCCCCGCCCAGGATGCGGATCGCCTTGGGCCCGATGCCGTGGATGGCCAGGAGTTCCGTGGCCGGCACCCGGGTCAGCTGCTCGTACGTCGTGTAGCCGTTGAGCGCCAGTTCGCGCGTGGCGACCTTGCCGATGCCATGGGGGAACTCCGTCGGCGGCGCGGCGTCGGGTGTCGTCATGCTCCGGTCCTCCTGCGTGGGCTCGCGGCTGCTCGTGCGGCTCATGGTAGGGACCGCCACCGACACTCTCCGGGACTCGTTTTGCGGCCGCAACTTCTTCGGTGCTACGGTTCATTACTCAAGTAACGAACCTAGGAACCGAAGGGGGTGCGCATGTTCGACGACCGGAGCCCGATCTACCACCAGATCGCGGAGGCCATCAAGAACGACATCCTCAGCGGCGCGTTGGGAGCTGACGAGCAGGTGATGTCCACGAACCAGTACGCGGCGTACTACCGGATCAACCCGGCCACCGCCGCCAAGGGCTTCCAGCAGTTGGTCGACGAAGGCGTCCTCTACAAGCGGCGAGGCATCGGCATGTTCGTCAGCCCGGACGCCCGACAGGCGCTGCTGGGTCAGCGTCGCGAGCGGTTCTTCGCCGACGTCGTCGAGCCGATGGTCGCCGAGGCGCGGGTCATCGGCATCCCGCTGGAGGACGTCGTCGAGCGCATCCAGGCGATGAAAGGCGGTGAGCCGGCGTGAGCATCGGCATCGGCATCGACATCACGGGCCTGACGGTCCGGTATCCCCCCGACGTCACCGCGATCGACGGCCTCGACCTGCGGCTGGAGGGCGGCAAGATCTACGGGCTGCTCGGGCGCAACGGGTCGGGCAAGACCACCCTGCTGTCGCAGATCGCGGCGTTCCGGCGGGTCCGCGAGGGCCAGGTCCTCATCGACGGCGAGGTCCCGTTCGAGAACGAACGGATCACCCAGCAGATCTGCTTCATCCGCGAGTCCGGCGACGTCGTCGCCGACAGCGACGCGGTCGCCAACATCATGCGCCGGAACGCGCTGCTGCGGCCGAACTGGGACGCGGAGCTGGCGGAGCGCCTGATGGAGCGGTTCCAGCTCACGGGCCGGCGCCGGGTGAGCAAGCTGTCGCGCGGCCAGCGTTCGGCGGTCGGCATCACCATCGGCATGGCCAGCCGTGCCCCGCTCACCATGTTCGACGAGTCGTATCTCGGCATGGACGCGCCGTCGCGCTACGCCTTCTACGACGCGCTGCTCGAGGACTACATGGAACATCCGCGCACCATCATCCTGTCCACGCACCTCATCGAGGAGGTCGCGCAGTTGTTCGAGGAGGTCGTCATCATCGACCAGGGCCGCCTCATCGCGCACGAGGACACCGAGACGCTACGGATGCGCGGCGCCGCCGTCATCGGCCCGGCCGAGGCGGTCGACGACTTCACCGCCGGCATGACGGTGCTCGGTGAGCAGCGCCTGGGGGGCACGAAGTCCGTCACCGTCTACGGCGAGATCGGCAACGACGCCCGCCGCGTCGCCGCCGACTGGGGGCTGGAGCTGTCGCCGGTAGCTCTGCAGGACCTCTTCGTCCACCTCACGAAGGGAGGCTCGGCATGAGCGCGTCCACGACCGTGCTCCAGCGGACGCGGGTCGTCGCCCGGGACATCGGGCACGGCTTCCGGTGGACGGTGTTCTGGTTCGTCCTGATCATCCTCGTGGCGTTCGCGGTGATCGGCGTCCTCGTCGTGGCGTACCGGGACCCGGGTTCCGTGGACAGCGTGTGGGAGAACTCGCAGTACGCGACGCGGTACTTCCCGCTCTCCCTCGGCATCATGCTGACCGGTATCTACCTACCGGTCGCGGTCGCGTCCGGGCTGACCCGGCGGACCTTCGGCTACGCCGCCATGATCGTGGTGGTCGGCATCTCCGGTGTCATGGCGCTGATGGAGGCGGTCGGGTACCTGGTGGAGTACTGGGCCTTTCAGCTCGCCGGCGATGCGCCCACCTACACGACCCCGCACCTGTTCGACCACGGCTACCAGTTCTGGGTCGTGATTCCGGAGGTCTGGATCGTCGTCGCCGGCAATGTCGCCTGCGGCTGGCTGATCGGCTCGGCCTACTACCGCTTCGGCTGGTTCGGCCCGACTCTCGCCCTGCCGCTGCTGCTGATCCCGCTGCTCGCCGTCGAGGCGCTCATGGCGGTCGGCTGGGCCGGCGCCGCTCTGGATGCCATGGGTCTCGGGCGACCGCCCACCTGGCTGGCGATCACGTCGTCGCTGGTGGTCCTGGCGGTCACCCTGGCCGGGATCCAGCGGTTCGTGCGCACCACCGACATCCGCCCGCAGAAAGCCTGACGGCACCTCCACTCCCAGCTTCGAAAGGACATCGCCATGCCGGTCATCGAGGTGACCAACCTGCACAAGCGCTACGGATCCACCGTCGCGGTCGACGACGTCTCGTTCAGCGTCGAGGAAGGCGAGATCTTCGGCATCCTCGGCCCGAACGGCGCCGGCAAGACCACCACGGTCGAGTGCATCGAAGGGCTGCGCAAGCCCGACGGCGGTTCCGTCACCGTCCTCGGCCTCGACCCGATCGGCGAGCGCCGAAAGGTCCGCGAACTCGTCGGCGCCCAGTTGCAGGAGAGCGAGCTGCCGGACAACATCACCGTCGCCGAGGCGCTGGACCTGTACGCGTCGTTCTACGAGAACCCGGCCGACCCGGCGGCGCTGCTGGCCGACCTCGGGCTGACGGAGAAGCGCGGCACCCGGTTCGAGAAGCTCTCCGGCGGGCAGAAGCAGCGGCTGTCGATCGCCCTGGCGCTGGTCGGCAACCCGAAGATCGCCGTGCTGGACGAGCTGACCACCGGCCTGGACCCGCAGGCCCGCCGCGACACCTGGCAGCTGGTCGAGAACGTCCGCGACCGCGGCGTCACCATCGTGCTCGTCACCCACTTCATGGACGAGGCCGAGCGGCTGTGCGACCGGCTGGCCCTGATCGACGGTGGCCGCGTGGCCGCGATCGACAGTCCGGCCGGCCTGATCGGGCGGGTCGCCAGCGAGCAGACGCTGCGCTTCCGCCCGTCGGCGCCGCTGGACGAGCGCGTGCTCGCCGACCTGCCGGACGTCACCGAGGTGGCTCGCGACGGTGCGCACGTCGTCGTCACCGGCACCGGCAACCTGCCCTACACCGTCATCACCGCGCTGGCCGCGCACGACGTCGTCGCCGCCGAGCTGCGGATGGACCAGGCGAGCCTCGAGGACGCGTTCGTCGCGCTCACCGGCCGCGCGCTGGACCCCGAGCCCGCCTGACCCCGTCTCCCCGGGAGGAGAACTCCGCATGTCCACGCTCACCAAGATCACCAACGTCGAGTACAAGCTCTTCCTCCGCGACACCACCTCGGCCGTCATGGCGTTCGCGCTGCCGATCGGCCTGATGGTGGTGTTCGGATCGATCGGCATGGGGCAGGACGACGGCGGCGGCGACAACAACGTCAGCGAGGCGTTCCTGCCGGTGATGGCGCTCTCGCTGTCGATCGCGCTGCTCGCGCTCAGCGTCCTGCCGACCGTTCTGGCCACCTACCGCGAGAAGGGGATCCTGCGCCGGCTGTCCACGACACCGGTGCATCCGGGCAACGTGCTGGCAGCCCAGTTGCTGGTCAACCTGGCCGCCGCCGTCGTCGCCGCGGTCCTGGTGCTGGTGCTCGCCGCGGCGGCCTTCGACCTCGGCACCCCCGGCAACGCGGCGGGCTTCCTCGTCGCGTTCGTCCTGACCTCCAGCGCCCTGTTCGGTCTCGGCCTGCTGGTGGCGGCGCTCGCCCCGACCGGTAAGGCGGCGACGTCGCTCGGCATGCTGCTGTTCTTCCCGAGCATGTTCTTCGCCGGCGTCTGGACCCCGGGCGACCTGATGCCGTCGTGGGCTCGGCCGGTGCGCGACGTCAGCCCGCTCGGCGCCGGCATGGAGGCGATGCAGAAGGCCTGGGACGGCGGCTGGCCCGACACGACCAACCTGCTCGCCCTGGTGGTGGCGACGCTGGTGACCGGCGCCCTCGCGGCCAAGGTGTTCCGCTGGGAGTGAGTGTTCCGGCTGAGTGGGCTGTGCTCGTCTGATCAGACGACGTCGGCCAGCTGGGCGGTCGTTGCCGGGAGCGGAGGCGCCGGCAACGACCGCTGTGTGTCGGCGAGCGCCCGGACGCCACGCACCAGTTCGTCCGCGCCCAGGGAGAACGGGACCCGCAGGAACCGCTCGAACGCGCCGTCGGTGCCGAACCGCGGCCCAGCGATGATGTTCACCCCTCGGGTGAGGCCGAACAGCGCCAGAGCCGAACTGATGGGCGCGCCCAGACCCACCCACAGCGAGGCGCCGCCGTCGGGGGTCGGTACCTCCCACCTGGGCAGGTGCTCCTTCAGCTGCGCCACCAGGATGTCGCGCTGGTGGCGCAACTGGGCGGTGCGCTGCCCGATCAGCGCCGGATACTCGTCGAACACCTCCAGCGCGACCAGTTGCTCCAACTCAGGGGTGCCGAGGTCACCGGCATAGCGGGCGCTGTGCAGCGACCGCAGCACGTCGGCGTCGGCGCGGATCCAGCCGATGCGCAGGCCGCCCCACACGCTCTTGCCCAACGACCCGAGCGTCACGATGCTCGGATGGCCGTGCGCCTCGGCGCGGGCCGCGAGCGGGACGTCGGTCCAACCGCGCTCGAGATCGAGGTCGGCGGTCGTCTCGTCGACGACGATGACGGTGCCGGTGCGCCGCACGGCCCGCAGCACCTCGTCGCGCTGGTCCGGCGGCATGGACGCGCCGGTCGGGTTCTGGAAGTCCGGCACCAGGTATGCCAAGGCCGGGCGGACCCGCTCCAACGTGGCGCGCAGGTGGTCGACGTCCCAGCCCCGCGTCGTCACCGGCGTGGTCACCAGCCGCCCACCCGCAACCTGGAACGCCTCGAGCGCGTGCGGGTAGGTCGGCGACTCCACGAGCACCCGGTCGGCCGGGCGGATCAACGTCCGCGCCACCAGCGCGATGGCGTGCTGCGCGCCGAGCGTGACCATGATCTGATCAGCACTGGTGGGCAGCCCGCGGTCGGCGTAGTGCCGCGCGATCCGCTCCCGCAGGTCGGGGCTGCCGACCAGGTCGTACCCCGTCCTCGTCAACACCGCGCCGATCCTGCTCGCCGCGCGCTGGACGATCGCCTCCATCTCCGGGGCGGGCGCGGGGGCAGCGCGCGCGAGGTCGACGACGCGATCGAGCGGCCCGGTGTGCGTGGGTGGTGCCGCGGCCGGCGGCAGCGTGGTGGCGCTGCCCGAGCCGCGGATGCTGACCAGGTGACCGGAATCGCGCAGCCGCCGATACGCCGACACGATGGTGGTCCGGCTGCGCCCCAGGGTCTCCGCCAGCTCCCGCTCCGCCGGCAGCCGTGTCCCCGTCGGGATGCGCCCGTCGATGATGAGCAGCCGGAGCCGGTCCGCGAGCGCCTCGTACGCACTCTGGCCGCCGGTGTCCCACGTGCCGAGGAGGTCGTTCAACGTGCGTGGACCGATGCGACCGCGGATGACTGGAGGCTGCATCAGTCCACTATTCCACGATTGGCATCTTGGCTTCCAGAGTGGACTGCTGTGAAATGAGTCCAGAGGGCGTCCGTGTCGTGGGTGCCGTGTCGGGGATGGGGGTGACCGGTCGTGTCGATCGTCATTGTTGGTGTCCTGGTGGCGGCCATGGTCGCCGTGGTGATCATGGCCGGGTTGGTGGTGCGCCGCGACCTGACCGGACCACAGCCCGTCCGCCCGACCTACAACAGCCGCCACCCTTCCCCGTAGGAACCGGAAACGATCACGTTGCGTTGGGGGCTTCCCGCTCCACCAGGGATGCTTGCCCCGGGGAGCGGGAAGACGCCTGGAGGAGTGTCGCGGCTCGCGTCCCAGGCAGTGGAGCCCTGAACGGACACCGGCCGCGAAGGCGCTACACTATTCACGCCTCGCCGGGAACGGTGGAGCAAGCCACGGGCTGTGGCGCAGCTTGGTAGCGCACTTGACTGGGGGTCAAGGGGTCGCAGGTTCAAATCCTGTCAGCCCGACTCAACCACGAACCCTCGTTGACACAGGTCAACGGGGGTTTTCTCTTGCCGCATCACCTCCCTTGATGATCGTCAGCCTAGGCCGCGACGGACCAGATCCGGCCACCAGGACGAGAACGACTCGCCGGCTCGTCACGCTTGGCTTCGTTGAGCACCAGGACGAGGGCCGCGACGCTGTTCTTGATCGTCGAGCGGCCGAGGCCCTGCTCTTCCCACTCGTCGATGACGCGGTAGATCAGTCCGGCCGTGATCAGATACTCGTCGGCGCTGACCCGTTTCGCCGACTCCCAATACGCGCGGGTCTGAGGCTCGATCTCCCCGTCCGCCGGCTCCCTGCTCAGCTTGCGGCACCAGTAGCCGATGATCCACCTGCAGAACGCGCGATAATGGGTGCCCAGCGCATCACCGTAGGCGGGGTGGTCGAGCCCGTCAGGCGAGGCTTCCTCGACGGTGTGTCCGAGTTCCTCCAGCAGTTGGGCCGCCTTGCCCCCGCGGCGGTCTCCCACGCCGGGTCGACGTGTTGAACTACGGCCGGCAAGGATGTTCGCTGGCGCTGTGGCCGACCACCAACGGGCTCACGTTGAGCTATCTGGCCTGGCCCGTGGCGCGTTTCGACGAGTTCCGCGGTGACCTCGAGAGCAACTCCGGCGGACCTTCGACGCGATCGGCGTTGGCGAGCGGCTACGAGCGGAACCATTCCGCGGCAGCCCCGACCTGCCCGCCTACTTCCGTACGCCATACGGGCCGGGATGGGCACTGGTCGGCGACGCCGGGCTGGCGATGGACCCCATCACCGGGCGCGGCAACAGTGACGCGCTTTCGCGATGCCGAGTTGCTCGCGTACGCCGTCGCCTCGGGCCTCCGCGGGGAGCGTCGGCTCGACAAGGCCTTTGCCAAGTATCACAAGGAACGCGACCGCGCCACCACGCCGATGGATGACTTCACCGCACAGCTCGCCCAGCTGGAGGCACCCAGCAAGGGCGAGAACTCGCTGTTCCAGGCGTTGTCGCAGACCCAGGAGGACACCAGCTTCTTCCTCGGCGTCCTCACCGGCGCGGTCCCGATCCAGCAGCTCATGTCGCCGCGCACCGTCATCCGGCTGATCGGCATCCGCGGGCTGGCGCAACTGATCGCCGGGCAGGCGCGCAGGGACAGGTCGAGCCACGACGCCGCGGCAGCTGCGCCCGTCCAGCGGTCACCGCACTGACGCAGTGTGGCGCAGAGGGTGCCGCAGGCCCTGGCTGGCGGCCGCTAGCTCAAATCTGGCGCCTCTTCAGGTGACAGCACCAGACGACAAGGAGACATCGATGACCGCGCAGATGACTGTGGACCCGGCTCAGATCGAAGAGCTGATGGGCAAGCTACTGAACGACCTGGCGGCCACCGCCGGGTTGCAGATGACCCACATCGGCATCAAGACCGGTCTGTGGAAGGCGATGTCCGGTGGCGGGTGGCTCACCCCTGCGGACGTCTCCACCCGGTCGGGCGTCGCGCAGCCGTACGCCCGGGAATGGCTCAAGCACCAGGCCGCCTCGGGGTACGTCGACTACGACCCGCAGACCGGCAGGTTCGCACTACCACCGGCGGCTGCCGCGGTCCTGGCCGACGACGTGCAGTCCGGGATCGTCGGCGGCTTCGCCAGCATGCTCACTGCGATGGCAGGCGACAACACCATGGTCGAGGAGGCCTTCCGCTCCGGCGGGGGTGTCGGCTGGCACCAGCGGTCGGCCCAGCACTGGCACGGCATGGACCTCGCCACCCGCGCCGAGGTGGTCCCGGCACTGGTGTCCGAGTGGATCCCCGCGCTCGACGGCGTCGCGGACAAGCTGCGCACCGGTGCGTCGGTGGCCGACATCGGCTGCGGGTACGGCGCACCGTTGATCGGCCTCGCCCAGGCCTACCCGAACTCGCGGTGCACCGGGTTCGACTACCACGACGCCTCGATCGCGCAGGCCCGCAAGGCCGCCGCAGCCGCCGGCGTGGCCGACCGGGTGATGTTCGATGTCGCCGACGCCGCCGCCTACCCGGGCGCGAGGTACGACCTCGTGCTGTTCGTCGACACGTTCCACGACCTCGGCGACCCGCTCGGGGCACTGCGCCACACCCGCGAAGCACTCGCCGAGGATGGCGCGGTGCTGCTGGTGGAGTTCGCCGCTGCCGACCGGCTGGAGGACAACCTGACCCCGATGGGCAGGCTGTTCTACGCGTCCTCCGCACTGGTCTGCACCCCCAACGCCCTCTCGCAAGGCGCCGCGGACCCGCTCGGCACCGCGCCCGGTCCTGCCCGGCTGACTGAGGTCGCGCGGGAGGCTGGATTCACCAGCATCAGCCGAGTCGATGTCGAGGCCCCGTTCAACCTGCTCCTCGAACTGCGGGGCTGACCCTCGTCACGTCGGCGGCTGCACTGGCCAATCTTCCCGGCACACGCGCCTAAGGAGGACAATCACGTCGTGGCAGCCAGAGCGGACCCACAGCGCCTGGTCGGGCGCGACCCGGCGCTGGCCTCGCTACGTGCCGCGACCGGGGCCGTGGCACGCGGCAGCGGCCGGTTGCTGCTCGTCACGGGCGAACCCGGCATCGGCAAGACGAAGCTGCTGGCAGAGGCTGCCGCCGAGGCGACGGCCGGCGGCGCCGTCGTACTCCCCGCCCAATGCTGGGAGGGCGACGGCGCACCGGCATACTGGGCGTGGGTCCAGGTGTTGCGGGCGGGCATCGCGGCCGGTGGCGATCCGGGCGAGGCACACATGCTGCTCCCGGGCGAGCGAGTATCGGCACCGAGCGCGGGCGAACCCGCCGACGCGCGGTTCCGGCTGTTCGACGCGGTGGTCTCCTTCCTCACCGGGCTTGCCGAGCGGAGTCCGGTCGTGGTCGTCATAGATGACCTGCAGTGGGCGGACCCCGGTTCGCTGCGCCTGCTGGAGTTCGCCACCCGGCACCTCGCCAGCCGTCCGGTTCTCCTGCTCGGCGCCTATCGGGACGAGGATGCCGGGGAGCAGCTGCGCAAGCTCGCCGGGACAAGCGAACGTGTGCCGTTGTTCGGGCTGCCCAAGCACGACGTCGCCGCACTCATGCGCACGATGAGTCCGAACGAACCTTCTCCTTCGGTCATCGACGACGTGTGGCGGCGCACCGGAGGGAACCCGTTCCTGGTGCGGGAGTTGACGCGGCTGCTCGTAGCGCAGGGCGGCTATCGTGGAATGGAGCGGTCGCCGTCCGCCCTGCTCGACACCGTCCGCGACATCCTCGAGCGCAAGCTGGCGCGGCTGTCCCAACCGTGTGCCGACCTGCTCACCGCCGCCGCCGTTATCGGGCCGGAGATCCGGCTGGAGGTGGTGGCGCGGTTCGTGGACGAGCCGGACCAGCTCAACGTCCTGCTCGACGAGGCCGTCACCGCCCGCGTCCTCGCCGAACCACCAACCCACGCCGGACCGTTCCGGTTCTCCCACGACCTGTTCCGCGAGACCCTGGTGGCGGGACTGGCGGCCGAACACCGGATCAGGCTGCACCTGGCAGCCGGGCGCGCGTTGGAAGCGTTGGGCGCCGAAGGCATTCCGGTACATCCCGCCGAGCTGGCCGCCCACTTCTACGCCGCCGTCACCACCGCACCCGCCGACGCCGTGCGCTACGCAATGGCAGCAGGGGCGGAGGCGCGATCCCGGCTCGCCTTCGAGGAGTCGTGCGAGCACTACCAGCGTGCCCTGGCCGCCCTCGACCGAACGGCCGACCCCGACCCGGCTGCCCGCCTCGAGCTGGTCCTGCTGCTCGCCGACACCCACACCCTGGCGGGGCACTCCCCGGCGGATCGCGACGCGTACCGGCAGGCCGCCGCGACGGCCAGGACCCTTGGCGACGCGGAAGGCATCGCGGCGGCGGCACTCGGGTTACATGCTCTGGGCTGGCGCCAGGACCACGCCGAGGCGATCGCCCTGCTCACCGAGGCGGTGGACGCCTTGCCCGGTGAACCGACCGCGCTGCGGGCGCGGGCCCTCGCCGCGCTGGCCCGCGACCTTTACCACGCGCGAGCCGAGCAGCAGGACTGGCAACAAGCCCGCGTGCTGGCCGAGGACGCCGTCGCCACCGCAAGGAAGACGGGAGATGCCGCCACCCTGGCGTTCTGCCTGCTCGCGCTACACGACGCGAGTTGGCGCGCCGCGACGGCCGCCACCCGGCTGCCGATCGTCGATGAGATGCTCGCCGCGGCACAGCAGGCGGGCGACGGCGACCTGCGCGCGCAGGCCCGGCTGCTGCGCGCGACGGCCCTGATCGAGCTCGGCGACCCGGAGGGTCTGGCCGAGTTGGACGCCTACTGCCGCCACTGTGAACGGCTGCGGCATGCCCGCGCCCGGTACGGCGGACTGACCCGCCGGTCCACCCTCGCCCTGTTGGCGGGCAACCTGTCCGACGCCAAGGACCTCGCGGACAAAGCCCTGCGCCTCGGCCTGGAGATCGGCGAGCCGGACGCCTACGGCGTCCACGAGACACTGAGCTGGGCGGTGCGGCGGGCCACCGGCGACTGGCACACGTTCACCGAGATCGCGTCCGACCCGTGGTCCGACATCCCGCTCGGCGAGGCGATCACCCAGATCACGGCCGGCGACATTGACGGGGCCCGGGTGACACTATCCCGGCTACCGGTCGACACCCTCAACTACATGCACGACCTGGAGATGCTGGCATTCCTCACCGAGGCGCTCGTCACCGCAGGCACCGACGAGCAGCGGGCACGGCTGCACGAGCGGATGACCGACTACGCGGGCACGCACATCGTCGTGGGTGGCTGCGCGTCATACTTCGGTGCGGTCGAACTTTACCTCGGGATGTTGGCGCAGTCGCTCGGCAGGCTCGACGAGGCCCGAGCCAGCTTCGGCACCGCAACCGACCTGCACCGCAAACTCGGGGCACCGGCATGGGCGCAGCGCAGCAGCGAACTGGCCGCGGCGTGCCGCAGGCAGGAGTGGACACACACCTGCCTGTTCCGCCGCGACGGGGACACCTGGACCATCACGTTCCACGGCACCGAGGCACACCTGCCGGATCGCAAGGGACTCCACGACCTCGCGGTGCTGCTCGCGCAGCCCGGCGAGGCCGTGCACGCGGTGCAGCTCCACACCGGCCGACCGCCCCGCGGCGGCGCCGACGAGGTGCTCGACGAGCAGGCCAAGAACGCCTATCGCAGGCGACTGGCCGACCTGGAGACCGATATCGACGAGGCCGAGGCCGACAACGACACCTACCGCGCCGAGCAGGCCCACGACGAACGAGATGCGCTCATCGCCCAGTTGTCTGCCGCCGTAGGCCTCGGTGGCCGCGACCGCAGACTCGGCGACGAAAGCGAGCGCGCTCGCAAAGCCGTCACCGCACGGATCCGCGATGCGATCGACCGCGTCGACCGGGCCATCCCGGAACTCGGGGAACACCTGCGTACCACGGTGCAGACCGGAACCTGGTGCACCTACTCACCTGAGCATCCGATCCGATGGCGGTCCGGCCGGTGAGAGAAGCCGCCGATCAGACCCCTACAGCAATGCGGCCGGGGCCTGAATGCGCCGACGTTATCAACGGACGGTGATGTGCAGGTGATTGTAGTGACCGCCAGTCGGCGACTCTGGATCGTGCACGCCGCCGCCGTCGTAGGGGCGCCAGCCTCCGTCGTTACGGGCTGCGGACCAGATGAGGCCTTGCCATTGCGACCAAAACATCGGTGGTTCGCCGTTCTGGCTCCGGGAGACCATGCTGCACCAGATCCGGGTGGCCGAGCTTCGTCATCAGTTCAACCCAGCTTTGATCAGCAGGGGTGCCGGCGCCATCCGTTCTCAGTCACGCCATCAGTTGCGGGGTGGGGAGCGGTGGAACGTCACCTGATGTGTGGACCCGTCCGAGCCGCTGGTGTCGACCCGGAGCCGGATGGCGCCATGGGTGCCCTCCACGGTCACCGTTTCATCGCTGGACCAGCCGTGATATCCGGCGCGACGCACCTCGATGGACAACGAATCCTGGAGGTGAGTGGGATCGGAGACCGCGACCGTGAGGGTGCCGGCCCTCTCTCGGATCATGATCGAGCAGGGCTGGTCGACGGTGACGCCGCGAGCCGAGCCGGCGCGCCAGAAGTTCGTGGCCACGATTCCCAAGCGCGGTACCCGAACGGTCTGTGCGTCGTCTGCGTTGGCGACGATCTCGATTCCCGGGTCGGCCGCGATCTCTGCCGTGCGTTCCGCTGAGATCCCGGGAAGCAGGACGTACGCGTACGATGCCGCGTCGGGGTCGGCGCCGTGGTCGAACCACAACGTGAGGTAGCGACGGGTCATGGGGTCGGGGGATTCGACGACGTTGATGTCGCGCCAGCTGCCGGTCCGTTCCTCGCGCAGCGCGTGCAGCGTCGCCCCGCCTGGGAACAGATAGCCGCCGACACCCTCGATGTGGGCCCAGCGAGCATCGTCGAACGCCGCTTTCCACCCCAGGGTTGCCGGCTGCCGTTCGCCGTCGACTGTGAGCGTGTTCGTGCCGTCCGCGTGCAGGTTGCGATTCTCGACGACCGTCTCGACCGTTTCGGTCGGCTCGGCGAGAGTCAGGTAGAGGAACGGGTCGTACGAGTACGAGCTGAACTCGCGGCTGGCGATCCAGACACTGTGCCCGGCGCCCGCCGGGTCTTGCCTGAGGGCGAGGCTGACTCGGTCGGCGCCGGCGGTGAGCTGTTCGAGGACGTGCGACGTGACGTCGATGACCCGCCACTGGCGGTGCTCGTTCACCTGCGCGGAGCCGAGCCGGGGGCCGGTGGCCGGCTTGGTGTTCCAGGTCAGCGTGGATTCGTCCCAGGTTTCGAGGACGCCGTGCGCGTCGATGCCGGCCTCGTTGCCGTCGGAGTCCTCCAACTGCGCGTACACGTGGAGGCTGGCCGAGACGACCTCTGACGGCAGGTCGGAGAGGTCGAAGGAGAAGTAGGCTTCGCTGGTGACGTCCGGGCTGCCCTGCTGAACGAGCAGCCGCCTGTCGGAGCCGAAGTTGTCGTCGGCCTGGCTGCCCGCGTTGACATGGGCGTCGGCGACGGCCTCGGCGTAGTGGCCGCCGCCGCCGGTGATCCCCGCACCGAGGGCGACGACGCGGTCGTCCAGACAGAACCAGGACTTCTTGGCCCGCAAGGACGATTCCAGGGCATTGAGCTCCATGCCGACCGCGGCGAATTCGTTCTCGAGCACCGAACCGCCGACCCATCGGGTGTCCGGCCGCGACCCGCTTCCGGCCAGCTGGCTCAGCCGGCGCGTGTCGACAGTGATGCCGGGTAGGCGGTTCGGATCGACCGTCGGCCAGAAGCCGTCCATGAACTGGCCGTTGTCCGCGTTGTACAGGTACGTCATGCCGTCGCTGGTGTGCCAGGCCTTGAGGTTCTCCCCGTTGACGACCTCGAAGCGGCCGACTCGCGCGCTGCACATGGCGATCGCGTACGCCCAGCCGGGCCGACGGTGGACGGCGCGAGCCATCTGGGCAAACGACTTGTGGTTGACCGGTTCCGATGCCGGCTGTACGGACGTGTCTTCCAGCAGTTCCTTGAACAGGGCCAGTCGCGGGACCGAGGCGTCGCTCAGCGGGTCGTCGTGGGTGTCGCGCTCGATCCAGCCCTTGACCATGGCACGCCAGCGCGCGGCGGTCTCGTCGTCGGCCGCCTGCGCCAGCCGGAGGACGATCTCCGACACGTGGTGACCGCCGCCGTGGTCGCCCGTGGCGCGAGAGATCGACCGGCCCCGGATGCTGTCCATGAGCAGGTTGTCGTAGACCACCGGCGACAGCATGAGATCGACGGTGTTGAACGCGAACTCCCGCTCGGCGCTCCCGATGTCCCAGGGTGAGCCCGCGTACAGGGCCAGCTGGTTGGCGAACCGGTCGACGAAGGTCACGCCGTAGCTGCCGGTGTACGGGAGGCCCGCGTGGTACAGGTACGAGCCGTCGCGGTAGAAGCCGTCGCCGTCGCTCGCGTAGACGAACACGTCGGTGAGTCCGTCCCGTGCGCGAGTGATGCGTTCCTCTTCGCGGCCGACGATTCCGCGGATCGCCACTGCTTCGCACAGCAACATGCGGTTGGACCCGGTCGACGGCTTCTTACGCTCATCGATGTACTGGTAGTGCGGGTCAGGGATGAAATGGTCGACCGTCTCGATGTAGCGCTGCAACGCCTCCGCGGGGACGTGCTCGTACACCAGCGCACAGGTGTTCATCAAGGCGTTCGGGCCGCTGATCTCCCAGTGGTACCAGTTGCCGAACTCGGAGCGTCCGGCGTAGAAGATCCGCTGGTGGGTCGTCGCCATTCCGGCCAGGACGTCGGCGAGCACGTTGGGGTCACCCTCGAAGCGTGACCCCGGCGTGCGGAAGGCCGCTGCCATCCGCTGGAGCCGGACCAACGTGAGCGGTATACGCGCCGACGCGTCGTAGCTGTCTTCCTCGATGTACGGCATGTCCACGAACACGCCGGGCCGATCGCTGGACCGATCGATCAGGTCGATGGAGGACGCCACGTCGTCGTCGATGCGGCCTACCGCGGCTTCGAAGTCGGGATCGGAGCCGTCGAAGTCGCCGCCAGTGAGCACGTCGACCCAGATGGCACGCAGGGCGTCGTACTGGTCGTCCGTTGCTGCCCGGGCGGTGGCCGGCGCGAGGAGGCCGCTCGGGGTGACGACCAACCCGGCAGCGATGGCACTGGTGCCCAGGATGAGGCGCCGCCGGGACAGCCGAGCGGGATTGGAGCCTCCTGCGGTGATGCGCTGGTGTGCGGTCGTTGCCGGGGTGTGACCATGCATCGCTACCTCGCCGCCGTCGATGTGGACCCGCCCCTTCGGCCGCCGAGTTTCGACGAGGGACGCCATGTTATGCGAACGTTTGCACAGAATGCCCCGTCGCGTTCCGGCGTGTCAATAGTTGCGACGAGTATCCTGACGTCCCTCGACGCGGCCCGGCTTGGCGAGGGTCGGCTCGAAACGGCAGCACGCTGCGACTCGTCGTGGCGAACGTTTGCATCTAATTGTCTGGCGTCGGCACGCGCGGTCGACCGGTCGTCCATAGGATCGCTGCGTGTCGGTTTCGGGGGTTCGTGACGCATACGGCGCGCGGTCGGCGGAGTACATCAGTCTGTTCGGCGGCATCGAGGCCGCAGCGGAGTTCGATCGCGACTGCGTCCTCAGGTGGGCGCGAGGTGTCGACGGGCGGATCATCGACGTCGGCTGCGGACCCGGTCAGTGGACGCACTACCTGTCCGGGCACGGCGTGGACATCGAGGGTCTCGATCCCACGCCGGAGTTCATCAGCGCGGCTCGGCAACGCTATCCGGACGTTGCCTTCCCGGATCGGCCAGGCAGAGCGGCTGGGCGTCGACGACGCGAGCCTCGGCGGTGTCCTCTCCTGGTACTCACTCATCCACACCGACCCGGTCCAGATCGACGTGGCGTTGGCGGAGTTCGCGCGCTGCGTGCGGCCCGGCGGCGGCTTCGCCATCGGCTTCTTCGAAGGGCCTGAGCTCGTGCCGTTCGACCATGCCGTGACGACCGCGTACTACTGGCCGATCGCCCTGCTGTCGTCGCACGTCGAGCGGGCGGGGTTCGCGGTGACCGACACTCACGCTCGGACCGATCCGGGTGCACGGCGGCAGGGAACGATCCTCGCTCAGCGACGCGGGCCCGTCGGTCAGCGGGCTACGCGGTACCGGTCACATCCTGGCTTTGCGTAACGCCGAACGGCCGCTTCCGACTCGGAAACGTGACGTAGGGCCAGGACGTGACGGCAGATCAGGACGCGCCTCGCAGAGAACATGTCGCGAGCCTCGAGCGTCATGACACACCACAGGACTCACTGGCTGACGTCGGGGAAGGAGTGGTGTTCGTGGGCGACGACCCATCGGCCGTGCTCCTTGCGCAAGCCGAGGGTGAGGCGCAGCCGGTTGGCGGGGTCGCGGGATAGCTCCTCCGGTGTCCCGCAGCGCAGCAGCGCGAACGCGTACGCCACGTCCGTTCCCGCCGTGACGTCCAAGGACTCGATCTCGAACAGGGCTCCATTCGCCTGCCACTGGAAGAACGGCGGCCAGGTCGCGCTGTACGCGTCGATGCCGCGAACGCCCTCGTTGGGTGGCGGCACATCGAACATCACAATGTCGTCGGCGTGGTCGGCCAGGACTGTGTCCAGGTCGCCGGCGTGTACGGCGGCCGCCCATCGCGTGATCAACGCGCGGATGCTGTCGTGGTCATCGGTCATGGTCCTGTGCCCTTCCTGCCGTCGCGGTATCGCTGACAGAACAGACTCCGGCGGTCGGTGCTTCTCATCGCACCGGTGCACGTCGCCGTCCGCGACACCTGCGCCGTCCGTCCCCTCACCTGCGGCTTCGACTCGGGTGCGACGCGAAATCGGATTGCGGGTCCTCGGTCGGTCGCCGTAGCGTCAGCCCCCGATGAACAAGACACCACAGGTCCCGCCGGTGCCCGACCGGAAGCTGGCTGACGCAGCGCTGGTGCGCAGGTTGATCGCTGCTCAGTTCCCCCAGTGGTCCGGGCTGCGGGTCCGTCCGGTCGACGCGCAGGGCTGGGACAACTGCACGTTCCGGCTCGGCGACGACATGCTGGTGCGGCTGCCGACCGCCGAGGAGTACGCGCTGGCGGTGGAGAAGGAGCAGCGATGGCTGCCGGTCTTCGCTCCCGCGCTGCCGGTGCCGGTCCCGCAGCCGCTGGCTCGAGGCGTCCCCGATGAAGGCTTCCCGCACAGCTGGTCGGTCTACGGATGGCTCGACGGCGAGCCCGCGAGCCGCGCCGTCATCGAGGACCTGACGGCGTTCGCCATCGATCTCGCGGAGTTTCTCGTGTGTCTGCGGCGGATCGATCCAACTGGCGGGCCAGAGCCGGGCCTGCACAATTGGTTCCGCGGCGGACCCGTGGCGAGGTATGACCAGATGGCTCGGCAAGCCCTGGCGACCTTGGACGGCGTGATCCGAACCGACGCCGCAGCGGACGTTTGGGAGCGGGCGGTGCAGGCGCCGTGGGACGGTCGGCTGGTCTGGTTCCACGGCGACGTGGCCAGCGGAAACCTCCTGGTGCAGGACGGCGTGCTCGCGGCCGTCATCGACTTCGGCACCTGCGGAGTCGGTGACCCGGCGTGTGATCTGGCGGTCGCCTGGACCCTGCTGTCCGGCAAGAGCCGACAGGTGTTCAGGGAGCGGCTGGGTGTCGATGACGCCACGTGGTTGCGTGGACAGGGCTGGGCGCTCTGGAAAGCGTTGGTCGGATGCGCCGGAGCAGTGCACGACGGCGAGCGCCCGCCGGCGGACACGTTCGCCGTCCTCGAGCAGATCATCGCCACCCACGAACTGCAGGACTGACCGGCTGACCACCGAAGGACCTTCACGGAGCAGCCGGGGCAAGCCGCTGCCGGCCACCTACGCTGGTGCGGCCCGACCTGCGCTACGGCGAAGGATGTCGGCGGTCGGCTCATCCCCGGGCAGGAAGGCCTCGAGGTACGGCTCGGCGACCGTAACGTCGACAGCGGTCGCGAATGACGTGATGGTCCTCGATGACAATGGCCGTATTTGCTGAACCACCAACACATCGCACTTTCGATGCCGGAGTAGTGTTGGTGCGGTGATCGAGAATGGCTGCTCGGTCGACGATCGTTGCCGCACTGCTGAATTCGTCGCAGCGATGTGCCTGGCGACGGACCTTGGTATGGGCTTTCCTTTCGAGCACGGGTTGCAGGCCACGCTCATGACGATGCGGCTCGCGGAGCTGCTCGATGTGGACGCGGAGACCGCATCGGATACGTACTATCTCAGTCTTCTCATGTATTCCGGATGTACGACCGATGTCGAACAGCATTCGCGGATCTTCGCCGGTGGCGCGACGATGAACCTGATGCCGGTCCAGTTCGGTTCGCTGACGCAGCGTCTGGGCGGTGTGACGCGCGCGGTTTCGTCGCCGGACAGTCCGCCGCTCCGGCGTGCGTACGAGATCGCCACCGGGCTGCCCAAGGCGGCCAGCTTTCTGCGGCCACATTTCGCGGCTATTTGCGAAGTAGCCCAGATGATTGCGCACCGGCTCGGCATGTCTCCGGCGGTCCGTGGCGCGTTCTATCGTGTGACCGATCGCTGGGACGGCAACGGAGCATTGCGCCGGGCCGAAGGCGACGACCTGCCGTTGCCGCTGCGCATTGTTCATGTCGCCCGTGACGCCGCGGTACAACGGCTGATCACTGACGACGAACAGACCGTCGCCACCATTCGCGAACGTGCCGGACATGCATTCGATCCAGTGGTCGCCAATGCGTTTGCCGATCACGCAGACGAGGTCCTGGGCGCGCCCGACCCTGCGCCATCGGCGTGGGACGCCGTCCTTGCTGCCGAACCACAGCCACAGCTGGTGCTGTCCGGCACATCGATCGACGGGGCCCTGGCCGCCATCGGTGACTTCGCCGATCTCGTCTCGCCATGGTTGGCCGGCCACACGTCCGGCGTCGCGCAGCTGGTCGCCGACGCCGCGGAACTCGTGGGATTCGACGCCACCAACGTCCGCGACCTTCGCCGAGCCGCACTGGTGCATGACGTCGGACGAGTCGCCGTTCATCCGCGCATCTGGCTGAAGCCGGGACGCTTGAGCGCCGACGAGTGGGAACAGGTCAGGCTGCATCCGTACCACACCGGACGGGTTCTCTCGCGGTCACCGTTCCTGCACGACATGGCCGGTGTGGCGTGCGGACATCACGAACGTCTCGACGGTTCGGGCTACAGCCAGGGCGCCACGGCCGCCTCGCTGTCACCGCAGGCCCGGCTCCTCGCCGTCGCCGACGCGTTCCACGCCAAAATCGAGTCGCGGCCGTATAGGCAACCGCACACGCCCGCCGACGTCGCTGAGCTGCTACGTCGAGAAGCCAAACAGGGAAAACTCGACCCTGGTTGCGTCGCCGCCGTCGTAGAAGCGGCCGGCCAGCGGGTTCCTCAGGTCGAGTGGCCCGCCGGACTCACCGAGCGCGAAGCAGAGGTCATCGGTCTCATCAGCCGCGGGCTCCAGACCAAGCAGGTGGCCCGGCGGCTGGGGATATCGGCCAAGACGGCCGATCACCACATCCAGAGCGCCTACCGCAAGATGGACGTGTCGACCCGCGCGGGCGCCACCCTCTACGCCATGGAGCACGGCCTGATGTCGTGGGGAGAATTCCCCATTTCGTCCTGATGCTGCTGGCCGTAGCTTTCCGGGCATGTGGAGCATCACCAGCCACAGCGCGGACGCCGCATTCGAGCGGAGTCAGGCACAGCGCCGCCTCATGGCGGCTGCTCTTCTGAGTCTGGCCGGCTCCGCCACGGTGGTGGCATCGGCATGGGGCTCGGCAACCCGCATCGGTGCTCCGTCCTACTGGCCGTGGCTGCTGACCGGGCTGCAGGTCCTGGCCCTGTGGTCGGTCGGCTCCGACCGATGGTGGGGCTGGCTGCTCGGAGCGTCGGTTCAGCCTCCGTGGATCGCCTACGCCCTGGTCACTGGCCAGGTCGGCTTCGTCCCCGGTTGCGCGACATCCGCGGCCGTCCAGGTCTACAGCTTCGCGCGCTGGAACGGCCTGGTCGCTCCGGCCGGCCCGCTTCCACTCGTCCACCCGACCGCGGATCGCCTCAAGGAGGTAGCACCATGCGCGCACTCACTGCTGAATCGATCGACACCATCGTCATCGGTGGTGGTCAGGCCGGCCTCTCAGTCGGGTACCACCTGGCGCAGCGAGGCGTCCCGTTCGTCATCGTCGATGCTCACGAACGGGTCGGGGACGCCTGGCGCACACGATGGGATTCCCTTCGCCTGTTCACTCCGAGCCGGCTCAACGGACTGGACGGCATGCCGTTTCCGGCGCCCCCGCACTCGTTTGCCACCAAGGACGACATGGCCGACTACCTGGAGTCGTATGCTTCGCGCTTCGAGCTGCCGATCCGGCTGGGCGTTCGCGTCGACGGATTGCGCCGGCGAGGCGACCGGTTCCTGGTGACCGCAGGCGTCCAGCAGTTCGACGCCGGCCATGTGGTGGTGGCCATGTCGTCATGGCAACGGCCTGAGCGGCCGGCGTTCGCGTCCGAACTCGACCCGGGCATCGTCCAACTCCATTCGAGCGAGTACCGCAACCCATCACAGCTTCAGGCGGGCGGGGTTCTCATCGTGGGCGGGGGCAACTCCGGTGCGGAGATCGCCTACGAGCTCTGTCGCGATCGGCACGTGTGGATGGCTGGACCGCGCGTCGCTGAGATTCCGTTCCGTCCCGAGTCGACGGTGGGCCGATTGCTGATGCCGTTCATCGGCAGAGTCGTCTTCCACCGCCTGCTGACCACCAGAACCCCGATGGGCAGGAAGTTCCACGCCAAGCACCGGTCCATGGCCGAACCGTTGTTGCGCGTCAAGTCCAAGGACCTGGCGGCCGCGGGCGTCGAGCGTGTCGCGCGGGTCACCGATGCCAAGGACGGTCTGCCACTGCTGGAGGACGGACGCCTGATCGACGCGCCCAACGTGATCTGGTGCACCGGGTTCGATCCCGGGTTCTCGTGGATCGATCTCCCGGTCCTGGTGAACGGCGCGCCACGCCATGACCGTGGCGTCGTCCACGACGAACCCGGCCTCTACTTCGTCGGGTTGAAGCTCCTCTATGCGGTGTCGTCGTCTCAGGTGCATGGGGTGGGTCGCGACGCGGCGCGCATCGCCGACGCGATCGCGCAGTCCTCTCGACGAAGCCCGGCACTGGTCAGGCCAGTCTGAGAATTTCGTGACTTTCCGTTTTTACGATGGTGGCATGCCGAGACGTCATCGCCTGGCTCTGGTGGCGGGCATCGCCGCGGCTTCACTCGTCGCCGGTGGGCAGACCCCCGTCGGGCCGGTGCCGGCGACGAGCCCGGACAAGCGTTCGGCAGCGGGCCTCGCGGCGACGTCTCCGCTGCCGCGGGTCGCTCCGGCCGCTCCGGCCGCTCCAGCCGCTCCGGCACCGGCCGCCGCGCCGGCGACGGTGCAGCTCGCCTTTGCCGGTGACGTCCACTTCGAGGGGGCGTACCGCGAGCTGCCGTCGAGCCCCGACGCCACCCTCGGCCCGATGTCGGACATCCTGCTCGCCGCGGACCTGGCGATGGTCAACCTCGAGTCGGCGGTGACGCTGCGAGGCGAGCCGGCCGGCAAGGAGCTCGAGGACCCGTCGAACCGCTACTGGTTCCGCACCGGGCCGGCCGCACTGGATGTACTGGCCCGCTCCGGCGTCGACGTCGTGTCCGTGGCGAACAACCACGGGGCGGACTTCGGCTCGGTCGGCCTGAACGACACCATTCTGGCGGCCGAGGCCGGCGAGGTGGCCGTCGTCGGCGTCGGACGCCACGACCGGCAGGCGTTCGCGCCGCACCGCGTCAGGGTGAAGGGCACGGACATCGCCGTCCACGCCGCCGATGCCTCACCGCGCGAGAGTGCGGACGCCATCTGGGCGGCCGGGCCCGGAACCGGGCCCGGCATCGCGTCTGCGAGCGGTCCAGGGGCCGCGACGCTCGCGTCCGCCGTCCGTGAGTCCGCGCAGACGGACGACCTCGTGATCGTCTACCTGCACTGGGGCGAGGAGCACAACGCCTGCTCGACGGTGGCGCAGGAGACCCTGGCCAGGACGCTCAGCGGTGCCGGTGCGGACATCGTGGTCGGGTCCCATGCCCACACGCTCGTCGGCGCCGGCCTGCGGGACTCCACCTACGTCAGCTACGGGCTCGGGAACTTCCACTGGTATCACGGCCGGGAGTCGGCGACCGGCGTGCTGCGGCTGTCCGTCCGCGACGGCGAGGTCGTCGGGGACGAGTGGTTGCCCGGCCTGATCCGTCCCGAGGGTGGTGGCCCGGTTCCGCTCACCGGCAGTGCGCGTTCCGAAGCTGTCAACGAATGGCAGGACCTGCGCGGATGCACCGACCTGCAGCCCGGGCCCGGCCCCGGCGCGGCGGCTGCCGCCGAGCCACAGCCGGATCCGGCCGGCGCCGAGGAGAGGCTTCCAGACTTCGCGTCGTCGGTCGACCCGATCGGCCCGTCGGTGAGCCTCGGCATGCGCAGCCACGACCCCGTGAGGTGCCCGGTCCCGCTCGCGGACCTACGCCACCTCGTGGTCACCCACGTCGGGTTCGACGGCCGCGCCCACCGCGGCGAGCTGGTGGTGCACGCGGACGTCGCGGCTGACGTCGTCAGCGTGTTCGAGGCGCTGTACGCCGCCCGGTTCCCCATCGAGCGGATGCTGCTCATCGACGAGTACGGCGGCGACGACGACAGATCCATGGCCGCCAACAACACCTCCGGCTACAACTGCCGCCGAGTCGCGGGCCAGTCGAACTGGTCCAACCACGCCTACGGACGAGCCATCGACATCAACCCGGTGCAGAACCCATACGTCGTCGGCGGCGACGTGCGGCCCGCCTCCGCCCGGCCGTTCCTGAACGTGGACCGCGCCGAGGACGCTCCGTCGATCCCCGGGGTCATCCGTGACGGCGACGTCGTGCGCCAGGAGTTCGACCGGATCGGATGGGAATGGGGCGGCCTGTTCTCCGAGCCCGACTTCCAGCACTTCAGCGCCCCCGCCAACTGAATGCCTTCGACCAGAGCTCCGCGGAGCGATTCAGGACGCGGCGTCGCTCACGCGTTCCTCGATGCCGACGTAGTGCTGCCGGACCGCGTCGCGGGCTCGCTCGGCGTCGCCGCTGACGACGGCCTCGACGATGTCGGCATGCAGCTGGTGTATCCGCCGGGGGTCGCGGCCGTGAACCGGGGGAGCGGCACGGTTGTAGGCCTGCCAGAACAGGTCGAAGAGCTGCAGGAGCATCTCGTTGCCCAGGTCGGCGAAGAGCAGCCGGTGGAACTCGCGGTCCTGGTCGGCGAAGTCCTCGCCGTGGTCGGCGCGTTCGCCCATGGCGGCCAGCACGTCGCGTAGCGCGGCGATCCGCTGCGGCGTGATCGCCTGCATGGCGTCGGCGATCATGCCGGCCTCGAGCGCCTTGCGCAGCGCGACCAGCTCGCTGAGCGCCCGCCGCCCCTGCATCAGGCCGTACGGGAGGTTGTCCAGGAGCGGAGCGAACGAGAAGTCCTTGATGTAGACCCCGCTGCCGCGGCGCGTCTCGAGGACGCCTGTGGACTCCAGTGCCTTGACCGCCTCGCGCACGGAGTTGCGGCTCACGCCGAACAGCCGCGCCAGCTCGGCCTCGGGTTTGAGTGGGTCGCCGGGGCGCAGCTCCTGCTTGATGATGTAGTGCCGGATCTCCTCCTGCACGGTCTTGTGCAGCGGAGGAAGCGGCTCCAGGCGCCGGAACGCTGGCTCCTGCTCTGTTTCGCTCAAGTCACGTCCACCCTCTTGACAGTTCCGTAAGCTACATCCTACGGTCGCCACTTGTAGGATGTCTAGCAGGATCCGAACGCTTAATCGCCGCAGGCCTGTCGTCCGACGGCCCTGCCTTGGCCGGCGACCTGTCCGCCGCCGATACGTGGGCGTCCACCACCGAGACCGTCGCCGCGATCTACGCCGTTACATCAGGAAGGACAACCCCATGCGCATCACTCCATTTGCGCGAACCCGTCTTGTCACGGTCTCGCTCGTCACCGGACTCGCGGCGTCGCTGACCGCATGCGGCAGCCTCGGCGGTGGAGGCGACGACTCCGGCGACGACGACGCGACGGCTGAAGGCGACGGCGTCATCTCGTTCATGCACTACTACGGCGAGCCGCACAACGTTCCGCTCGAAGCCGCGCTCGACGAGTTCGCGGCCGCCAACGACGTCGAGATCGATGTCCGCCATGTCCCCTTCCCGGACTTCAACCGCACCCTGCAGCAATCTGCCGCGGCGGACGATCTGCCCGACATCGCGCTGATCAACGCCTTCGACACCCAGCAGATGGCCGAGGCCGAGATCATCCAGGACCTCTCCGATCGGGTCGAGGAGTGGGGCGAGCAGGACGCGTACTACCCCACGAGTTGGCAGACCACCCAGGTGGACGGCGCGACCTACGGCATCCCGCACGTCGCTGACGACTACGCCGTGTACTACAACGCCGACCTGCTGACCGCCGCGGGCATCGAGCCGCCGCAGACGTGGGACGACATGGAGGCGGCCGCCGCCGCGCTCGCCCAGAACGGCGCGAAGTACGGCCTCGCGGTGTCCGGCAGGGAAGGCGCCGAAGGTGCGACCGGCATCCTGCTGCGGGCCCTTGCCGCCGGGGGCGACCTGGAGACGTTCGGCGACGAGGCCGGCGTCGAGGCCCTGGAGTCGTTCACGCGGATGGTCGAGAACGGCGGCCTGTCCGAGGGCTTCCTGACCTGGAGCGAGGACGATGCCAAGAACCACTTCGCCACCGGCCAGGCCGCGCTGATGATCAACTCGGCGACGTACGTCAACATCCTGCGCGAGGAGGTGCCCGACCTGAACTGGGACGTGGCACCGATGCCTGCCGACGAGACGAGCAGGACGTTCCTGTCTGCCGAGAACCTGACCATCGCCGAGGGCAGCGGCGACGAGGATCTCGCCTGGGACCTCATCACCTACCTGCAGCAGCCGGACGTGCTCGAGACGTACCTTCCCGCGCGCAACAAGCTCCCCGCGCGCAACGACGTCCCGGGTGCCGTGGAGGACCCGATCCGCAAGAAGTTCGCCGACCAGCTCGAGAACGCCTGGGCGCCGGAGGGCGAGATCGCCGCGAACTCCGAGGAGATGCTGGTCCTCGTGCAGGAGGCGCTGCAGGCCACCGTCAGCGGCTCGGCCAGCGCGGCGGATGCCGCCGCGACGGCGCAGGCCGGCATCGACGAAGCCATCGCGGGTTCGTGAGCTCCGTCGTGACACGTATCACCGGGGAACCGACCGGGACGGCGACGGTGACGCCGCCGTCCCGGGCACGCCGGCCCCGGCGACGCCGGAACTGGCGCGGACTCCTGTTCGTCGCACCCGCCGCCGTCTACGTCGCCGCGACCGTCGTCTATCCGCTGCTCTACAACGTCACCCAGAGCTTCTTCGACGTCGGCATGCGCGAGGTGACCAGGGGCGGGGCCGCGTTCGTCGGGCTGGACAACTATGCCGACCAGTTCGGCCGCCCGCAGTTCTGGCACTCGTTGCGGGTGTCGCTCGTCTATGCGTTCGGCACGGTCGCGCTGACGTTCCTGCTCGGCCTCGGCCTCGCCCTGATCTTCCGGCGGGCCTATCGGGGCCGGAACATCCTCCGCGCGGTGATCCTGGTCGCCTGGGTGCTGCCGACCGTTGTGAGCGCCAACGTCTGGCGGTGGCTGCTCGACGGAAGCTACGGCCTGCTCAACGCCGTGCTCAGCGCGCTCGGGCTGATCGACGGGGACGTGTTCTGGCTGGGTCAGCCCACCACGGCGGTGATCGCGGTGATCCTGGCGACGGCGTGGAGCTTCGGGCCGCTGGCGATGATCCTGCTGTCGGCCGGCATGGAAGGCATCTCGCCCACGTTGTACGAAGCGGCGAGGATCGACGGCGCTTCGCCGTGGCAGCAGTTCCGCCGGCTCACGCTGCCGTTGCTGCGACCGGTCAGCCTGACCGCGATCCTGCTGATCTTCATCTTCACGTTCAAGACGTTCGACACGATCTTCCTGATGACCGGCGGCGGGCCGGGCGGCGCCACCGAGACCCTTCCGGTGTACGCCTACAACGAGGCGTTCGCGTTCTCGCGATTCGACACCGCCGCGGTTGCGACCGTCGTGCTGATGGTCGTGCCGATCGTGCTGTCACTCGTGTACTTCCGCGCCATTCGATCGGAGGAGCGGGCATGAGCGCCGTCGTCGTCGCGTCCGCACGGGTACGACGCCAGCGCCGCTGGCTGGCCATCGCCGGGCTGGTGGTCACGGTCGTGTACCTGATCCCCGTCTACTGGATGCTGAACACCTCCTTCAAGGAGGCCGGCGACATCTTCGCGGTGCCGCCGGACCTGGTTCCGCTGCCGCCCACCGTCGCGTCCTACGTGAACGCGGTGTTCTCCGACGCCGACATCGCTCGCGGGCTCATCAACAGCGGGATCGTCGCGGTCGGGACGACCTCGGTCACCTTGTTGATCGCGCTGCCGGCGGCGTACGGGCTCGCCCGGCTGCGGATCCCGTTTCTGCCGGTCATCCTGATGCTGTTCTTGATCGTGCAGATGGTGCCGTCGGTGAACCTGGCGCTGCCCATGTTCGTCCTGTTCAGCAGCGCCGGCCTGGTGAACTCCTATGCCGGGCTGATCATCGCCAACTGTGCGCTGGCCATCCCGCTCGCGGTCACGATCCTGCGGCCGTACTACCTGAGCGTGCCGACCGAGGTGGTCGAGGCGGCCAAGATCGACGGCTGTAACGAGTTCACCGCATTCTGGCGGGTCGCCCTTCCCATGAGCCGGCCGGGCATGGTCACCGTGACGGTGATCAGCTTCCTGGGCGCCTGGGGGGAGTTCGTGTTCGGCCTGGCTCTGGCCACCGACGACGCCATCCAGCCGATCACGGTGGTGCTGTCGGAGATCACCAACGCCTACGGCGTGCGGTGGAACGACCTGATGGCCGTGTCGGCGGTCATCGCATTGCCGGTCATCGCGACGTTCATCTTCCTGCAGAGATACGTCGTCGCGGGACTGACCGAAGGCGCCACGAAGACCTGACCGCCGACACATCAGATGAAATCCGTGAGAAAGGGCCCCGCTTTGACCACCTTGAACCATGCCGCCGGCAGCTCGGCGATGACCCTGCTGACGGCCGTGTTCACCCCTTTCGGGCCGGACGGCAGCCTGGCCCTGGGCGTCGTCGGCGACCAAGCCGACACCCTCGCGGACTGGGGCTCACGCGGTGTTTACGTGGGCGGTACTGCAGGCGAGGGCGCGTCGATGACCACGGCGGAGCGGATGGCCCTGCTGGAGCGGTGGTGTGAGGTGGCGGCCGGCCGGTTCGACGTCATCGCGCACGTCGGGCACACGAGCCTCGCCGAAGCGCGCAACCTGGCCGCACACGCCCGGGACGCCGGAGTGCAGGCGATCTCGGCCGTGCCGCCGTACTTCCACCGGCCGGCGGACGCCGCCGCGGTTGCCGACTTCTTCGCGCAGGTCACGCAGGCCGCGCCGGACGTCCCGTTCATCTACTACCACATCCCCGGCGTCACCGGCGTGACCGTGCCGGCGAGCGAGGTGCTGGTGGCCGCCCGGGAGCGCGTCCCCACCTTCGCCGGGATCAAGTTCGCCCACGACGACCTCGCAGACCTGCAGCGATGTCTGCACCTGGCGGGGGACAGCCACGAGATGTACGTCGGCAGCGCCCGGCTGCTTCTCGCGACGATGGGCATCGGCGCCCGCGCCGCCATCGGCTCGGCGTACAACTTCGCCGCTCCCGTCTTCCTGCGCATGATCGAACACGTCGCGCACGGTGAGCTGAGCGAAGCGCGATCCTGTCAGCTCCTGGCCCAGTCGGCCATCGACACGGCCAGCGCCTACGGCGGCGAGCTCGCCGGGTTCAAGGCCGCCGCGAACCTGGTCGGTCCGGACTGCGGTCCGACCCGGCCACCGCTGAGGTCGCCGGGCCCGGCACAGGTGGCCGAACTGCGCGACCGGCTCGACGCGCTCGGGCTCCTCGCCCCCGCGTCGAGCCGATGACCACCCGGCCGAACGTCCTGGTCATCCAGGCCGACCAGTTCCGCTGGGACTGTACCGGTGCGGCCGGCAACCCCGACGTCGAGACCCCGGCTCTGGACTCCCTGGCGGCCGACGGGGTGCTCTACACCGAGGCGTTCTGCCCGCTGCCGGTGTGTACGCCGTCGAGGTATTCCCTGCTTTCCGGCCGCCCGGTGCACCAGCACGGCGGCTGGACCAACCGCAGCACGCTGGCGCCGGGCATCGACACGTTCCCCCGCGCGCTGCGGCGGGCCGGCTACCGGACGGCGGCGGTGGGGAAGATGCACTTCACGCCCACCTACCTCGACGTCGGCTACGACCGCCTCGTACTGGCCGAGCAGCACGGCCCCGGCCGGTACGACGACGACTATCACCGCGCCCTGCGCGCCGCCGGCCTGGCGCCGGTGGTGGACCTGCTCGACCAGGAAGAGCAACTGCGCGCCTCAGCAGCGCCCGCGTACTGGACGACGTACGGCACCGGCCGGTCGGACCTGCCGGAGCAGTGGCATTCGACCACCTGGATCGGTGAGCAGGCCCGGCGCGAGCTCGACGCCTGGACCGACGGCGGCGGTCAGCTGCTGCACGTCTCCTTCATCAAGCCGCATCATCCCTTCGACCCGCCCGCGCCGTGGGACGAGCGCTATCACCCCGACGCGCTGAGCATCCTTCCCGGCTGGACCGAAGCGATACCGGAACAGGACCGGCGGTACGGGAACGAGTACTTCGGCTACGACGGGCTGACCGAGGCGACGCTGCGCACGGTGATGGCGCACTACTACGCCACCATCACCCAGCTCGACCACCAGATCGCGCTGCTGCTCGACCGGCTCCGGGACCGCGGGATGTACGACGACACACTCGTCGTGTTCACCTCCGACCACGGCGAGTACCTGGGTTTCCACCACCTGCTGCTGAAGAACGGGCCGATGTACGACCCGCTGGCGAAGGTGCCGCTGGTGGTGAAGTTCCCCGGTACGCGCGCCTCGCGCCGGGACGCGTCGCTCGTCTCGCTGATCGACGTGGCGCCGACGGTGCTCGCCGCGGCCGGCCTGGCGCCGGCGGACCTGTTGCCGGGACGGGACCTGGCCGACCCGTCACAGTCACGCTCCTGCGTCTTCGCGGAGAACCGCCACGGCCCCGCGGCGTTCATGGCCCGCACCGCGACCCACAAGCTGCTCGCGTACGACGACCCGACCCGCGACGCGTTCTACGACCTGGCCGCCGACCCGTACGAGCTGGACAACCGCATCGCCGACCCGGCCTGCGCGCAGCTGATCGGCGAGCTGCGCGACGCGCTGGCGAACTGGGTGCTGTTCGACACGCCACCACCGGTCCACCTCGACGAAGGCGCACCGACCATCGACGCACCCAACGTCCCGCCCCGCGACCCGATCCGGCACACCGAGCACCGCGACTGGTTCGCCGCCCGGGCGGCCGAGTCGGCGGCACGTCCGGACTTCGCTCCCTGGCGCGGCTGAGCCACGGCCGGACCCACCCATCGAGGAAGGAGCACGACGTCGAGGGCACGTCGCAGAACCGGGCTGCTCGCGGTGACGGGCCTGGCCGGTCTGGCCCTGGCAATGGTCCGCGGGCCGGGCGGCGCGAGCTGGCCGGCCGTGGTCGCCGAGCCGGTGCAGGAGCGCGCGATCGAGCAGAGCACCGTCTTCAGCCGGGGCCAGGACGGTTACCACACCTTCCGCATCCCCGCGGTCGTCCAGGCCGCTGACGGGACGTTGCTGGCCTTCGCCGAGGGCCGGGTCGACACTCCGGGCGACGACGGCAACATCGACCTGGTCCTCAAGCGCTCCACGGACGGTGGCCGGACCTGGGGTCCGCTGCAGGTGGTCGTCGCGGGCGGCGGGAACAAGTTCGGCAACCCGGTCCCGATCGTCGACGAGCGGACCGGGCGCATCGTCCTCAACGTCACCCGTACCGGTGGCGACGTCTCCGGTGACGACATCCGCTGCGGCCGCGCCGACGCCGAGCAGACCCGCAGGTCGTTCATCCTGTACAGCGACGACCACGGCGCGACCTGGTCCGATCCGGTGGAGATCACCGCCGACGTCAAGCCGGCCGACTGGCGGCACTTCGTCGGCGGGCCCGGGCACGAGATCCAGATCACCCAGGGCGAGCACGCCGGCCGGCTGGTCGTCCCGGGCAACCACTCGGCCGCGCCGCCACCCGGCTCGGGCATCGCGTGCACCGACGACCGGCTGTTCGGCGCGCACTCGCTGTACAGCGACGACGGCGGAACCACCTGGCACCTCGGCGGCGTCGACACCACACCGGAGGGCGTGGAGAACCCGAACGAGAACACCGTCGTCGAACTCAGCGACGGCACGCTCTACTTCAACGCCCGCGACCAGAACGGCACCAGCGTCGGCGCCCGCGCCGGCACCACCAGCAGCGACGGCGGCGCCACGTTCGACACGCCGTACCAGGAGATCCCGGACCTCGTCGCGCCCGTCGTCCAGGGCTCGATCGTCGGCCTGTCGCGCGACGCCGACCGGCGCGAGCGGCTCGTGTTCGCCGCGCCGGGGCATCGAACCGCGCGGGAGAACCTGACGCTGTGGTCCAGCTTCGACGACGCCGACACCTGGGTCCGTGGCCCGGTGGTCTACGAGGGGCCGGCGGGCTACTCCGACCTGGTCCAGATCGACGGCCACGGAAGCGCGCGCAGGCTCGGCGTGCTCTACGAGAACGGCGACCGGCTGACCGAGGGCGCCACACCGACCTATCACCAGCGGATCAGCTTCGCCCGGGTGATCGTGCCGACGATGGAGACCCCCGCCCCGCCGCCGGCGACCACACCCGACGTGTCCGGCAACGGGCTCGACGCCGTGGTCAGCGCCGCGCCCAGGCGCGTGGGCGGCATGGTCGGCTCGGGCCTTCAGCTGGCCGGCGACTACGTCGAGGCCCCCTCCGACCCCGCCCTCGAGTTCGGCGAGGGCCCGTTCACGGCCGCGGCCTGGTTCCGGACCGACAGCACGGCCCTCCAGACGATCGTGTGGGCACATTCCAACCGGGCCAGTGACGCGAAATGGTGGATCCGGCTGGAGCCCAACCTCGGCCGGATCCGGGCCCACGTCAACACGGGCGAAGAGAACAGGTTCGTGCCCGCGACGGGCGACTACGCCGACGGCCAGTGGCACCATGTCGCACTCACCCGCAGCGACGATGCCGTGACCGTGTACGTCGACGGCGAGGCACGGGGATCGTCCGCACCGGTCGCCGGATCCGTGTCGGCCGGCGCGCTCACCGGCATCAGGGTCGGTGCCCGGGTCGACGGCATCAACAACCCGCTGAACGGCGCCGTCGACGACGTGTGGATGTTCGACCGGGCGCTCAGTGCCGCCGAGATCGCAGCGCTGGCCGCCGGAGACGCCCCGGCCGGCCCCGAGCCCGTGCTGCACCTTCCGCTGGACCGGATCACCCGCTGACGGTTGCCGAAGTGGCGGCCCCGTATCGGATCACGGGGCCGCCACGCCGGCGTCACCGGGCCGCGTCGTCGCGAAGAGCACCATGTCTCGGCGGGTGCCGCCGATCTCCTGATGGCTGTGCAGCAGGCCCTCTCGCAGGTATCCGGACGCTTCGGCGACGCGGATCGAGCTGTCGTTCCACGGCTCGATGTACAGCTCGATCCGGTGGAGAGCAGGGATGGTCCAGGCGAACGCAGTCAGCGCCCTCAGCGCGTCGCTCGCAATGCCGCGGCCACGGTGTGCGGGGGAAATCGAGTAGCCCGCCGTCGCCCGGCCTGCTGGCAGGTTCTGCAGCCACAACCCGATCGCGCCGACAGCGGTGCCGGAGCCGGCATCGGCGACGGCGAAGGAGTACCCGGCTCCTTCGGCGAGCCGGTTGCGCTGCCGGTGGATCCACGCCAGGGCCTGCTGAGCTGAAGGGAACGCGGGCAGGCTCCCGATGAGGGGAACATAGGGGTCGGTCCCCAGCTCGACGGCAAGGTGTAGGTCGTCGTCGGTGAACTCACGCAAGACGACTGAACCGTACGTCGGCGGCGCGGTCGGCCATGGCGGCAGCTGCTCTGTCACGTGTCGATTGTCGCTGTCACGAGCGACGGCGTCGGAGGCGTGGTAAGCGTTGCATCTAGGCCCAGGCGCAGGGCGCGCACCAACACGAGAGGCGGACACATGACCGAGAACACCCTTCCGAAGCCGGTCGCGTCGTTCATCGACGTGGTGAACCGGCACGACGAGGACGGCTTCCTGGACGCGTTCACCAGCGACGGGTTCGTCGACGACTGGGGGCGCACGTTCACCGGCCGGGAGGCGATCAAGCGGTGGAGCGACCGCGAGTTCATCGGCGCACGAGGAACGATGACCGTGCAGCGGACCGCTGTCGACGGTGACATGGTCACCGTGATCGCCGACTGGCGCAGCAACCATGCCAACGGCCTGTCTCAGTTCGACTTCCGCGTCGCCGGCGACAAGCTCGCGTCGATGACGATCCGCGAGGGCTGAGACCGCCGCAACGCTGCCTGCGCGGCACCGAGCGCCGATAGTCGGCACAGCGTACGGGCGACATGCGAAAGCCGGTGCGAACCGCACGCGCATGGAATCGGCCGGGCGGGGAACGGACATGTCGTGACCGTTTCTCCATCCACACGTCGCCCGTCGGGCGGTGCTCCAGAGGCGGGTCCAACCGGCGTGGTCTCCACGCAGCGACTCGGCGGATGCGTGATCGCCCGCCTCGTCGGCGAGTTCGACGTCGGCGCCGCGCTGCCGCTGCAGCGCACTCTCTGCGACCTGGTCGCCTCGGACGGCGTCGTCATCGACCTGTCGCGAACGAGCCGGCTGTCCACGGCCGCCATGGGCGCCTTGACCGCTGCGCACGACGAGGCGGCGCGGCACCGGACGAGTGTCCACGTGACCGGCGCCAGCCGGGCGCTGCTGCGCCAGCTGCGCCGGTCGGGCCTGGACGCGCGGCTGAACTATTACGCGAATCTCGCCGACGCCGTGGAATCGGCGCTCGCGGCGCGCGATGCGGAGATGTCCGGCCGGTAGGCAACGGCGGGGACCACGCCGCGTCGCGGGCGCGGTCGACAGCCACGGTTCACGGCGGGTCACCCTCACGGGTGCGGAACCCGTCGAGCCAGTGAGCGAACGCCTCGGCCAGCCCCTCGGGCGGGATCTCGTGGTCCGTGGCGTAGCGGTCGAAGTCCGCCAGCGGCGTGTCCTGGATCTCGCCGTCCATGATCCACTCCACGCCCATGTAGTCGCGATGCGGCGGCTGGTGGCCGGCCCGGCCGACACACACCCGTTCGTGGCCACGCACTCGTCGGCATGCGCCGCACGGCAGGAACACATCGGTCATTCCAAGGAGGTGCCCGTTTCGTCGCGTTTGAAGCGCCGGAACGCCGACGAGTTCAGGGCGTGTCGGCTTTATCACCCCCGGGGCGGCGATCAGTTTGCGGACGCCGGCCGGGCGAGAGCGTCGACGGCGGTTCCGAACAGGCGGGGGAGGGTGGCCGCGAGCGGGACGAGGCAGCGGCGGCCCGCGGCCGTCGACGTCACGGCGAGCAGGCTCCGCGTCAACAGCTCGTAGCGCCGGGTCAGCCGGCGCCACGCGGCCTCGTACCGTTCCGGGTCGCCGTCCGACACGGCAGCTACAGCGGCGTGTGCCTGTGCCATGCCGAGAGCGACTCCTTCACCGGTGAGCGCGTCGACGTAGCCGGCGGCGTCGCCGACGAGCAGGACGCGCCCGGCGACACGGCGCCGCGAACGCTGGCGCAGCGGGCCGGCGCCGCGCACGGACGTCGCCGGCCGGCCCGCGATCCGGTCGCGAAGTTCGGGAAACGCCGCGAGATGCTCGTCGAACGGAGCCCGGGTCGAGGTCAGGACCGCGATACCCACCAGGTCATGGCCGACGGGCGTCACGTACGCCTCGGCGGCCGGCGCCCAGTGCACCTCCACGTAGTGGGTCCACGACGGCACCAGAACGTGCCGGCGCAGGCCGAATCGGCGTGGCGCGGCGACCGGTACGTCCAGGCCGAGGCGGCGGCGGATCGGGGAGTGCAACCCGTCGGCGGCGATCAGGTAGCGGGCGTGGGCGCCGTCGACCTCGACGCCGTCGGAGCGCTGGACGACCATGTCGACCGCACGCGGCACCACGGGGATCCCGGCCCGCATGACCGCCTCCTGCAGCGCGCTGTGCAACGTGGTGCGCCGGACGCCACGGCCGAGGCCACAGCGGAAGTCCGCGATGGCGGATCGCCGCCCCGCGACGTAACGGATGCCGCGCAGCGGATGTCCGTCGAGCCGGATACCGAGCTCGGTCAGCTCGGCGACCGCGCCGGGCATCAGGCCCTCGCCGCAGGCCTTGTCGATCGGGCTCGTCCGCGGCTCGTACACGAGCACATCGAGTCCGCGCCGCGCCGCGTGCAGAGCCGCCGTCAGTCCGGTCGGGCCGCCGCCGGCGACGATGACGTCCGTCATGTCGCGCGGTCGTCGGCGAGCGCGGTCAGGGCCGTGTTCTCCACGGACACGCGGACGGCGAGCAGGACGGCGTTCGCGGCGGTGAACACCGCCGCGGTGATCCACGCGGAGTGCACCAGCGGCAACGCCACGCCTTCCACCACGACGGCGACGTAGTTGGGGTGGCGCAGCACCCGGTAGGGGCCGCGATCCACCCGGGGGAGGCCCGGCACCGCGATGACACGGGTGTTCCACTGCCGCCCGAGGGTCGCGATGCACCACCACCGCAGTCCCTGTGCCGCCAGGACGAGCGCGAGCATCGGCCAGCCGAGGGCCGGCACGAACTCCGGCCGGCGGATCCACACCTCGGCGACGGCACCCACCAGCAGCCCGGTGTGCAGCACGACCATGACCGGGTAGTGGCGCCGTCCGTACTCGACGCCGCCGCGGGCGAGGCTCCAGGCCGCGTGGCGGTTCGAGACGACCAGCTCCGCCAGCCGTTCCAGCGCGATGAGGCCGACCAGTGCGGTGAACAGTCCCTCGCTCACGGTTAGGCCGCCCGCAGGAGGACGAGCTCGAGGCAGAAGCCCGGGCCCATGGCCAGCAGGAGCCCGTACGATCCCGGCCGGGGCGGTCGCAGCTCGAGCGTGTCGGCGAGGACGTGCAGCACCGAGGCCGACGACAGGTTGCCGATGCGGTCCAGGGAGTCCCAGGTGAGCGCGAGCGCGTCGCGGGCCACGCCCAGGGCCTCCTGCATGGCCTCCAGCACCTTCGGCCCGCCAGGATGACACACCCACCACTCGATGTCGGAGCGCCGCAGCCCGCGGTCGGCCAGGAATCGGTCGACGTCACCGCCGACCTGCGTTCGTACCAGGTCGGGCACGTCGGCGCTCAGGACGATCCGCAACCCCGTCGCGCCCACGTCCCAGCCCATCGTGCGCTCGCTGTCCTCGTAGAGCCGGCTCCGGCTGGCCAGCACCTCCGGCAGAACCCGGCCGACGGCCGATGCGTGCTCGCCCGCCCGCTCCGCACCGGCGGCCACGACGGCGGCGGCACCGTCGCCGAACAAGCCGCTGGCGACCAGGTTCGGGACGGACGCGTCGTCACGCTGCACCGTCAGCGAGCACAGCTCGACCGAGAGCAGGACGGCGACGTCGCCGGGGTGGCCCACCAGGTAGTCGTGGATCCGAGCGATCCCGGCGGCCCCGGCCACGCACCCGAGTCCGACGATCGGCACCCGCTTCACATCCGGGCGCAGGCCGATACGTCCGGCGATCCGGGCTTCCAACGACGGAACCGCGATGCCGGTGATGGTGGTCGAGACGATCTGATCCACGTCGCTCGGAGCGAGACCGGCCTGGTCGAGCGCGTCACTGACGGCACGGCTGCCCAACTCGACGGCCGCCTCGATGTACGCGTCGTTGGCCGCGCCGAAATCGCCGAGGGTCGCGTAGCGCTCCTTCGGGAGGGCGAGGTGCCGGGTGCTCACGCCGGCGTTGGCATGGATGCGTTCCAGCAGTGCGCGGTCGTACCGGCCGGCGGAGGCGATCAGGCCGGTGAATTCGGCGGTCAGGTCCGCCTGGGCGTATTTGTGGTCCGGCAGCGCGCCACGGACGGACAGGATGCGCGTCATCGTCACCTAGTAGGCAAATTCTGCACCTTTAAACTCTGACGATGATGGCGGGCGCGGTGACGACGGGGCTCATCCGGGCGTGCCATCCGGAGCCGACCGCGGCGGTGACCGCGCTGAGCGGGCTGCTCGCCGCCCGCCTCGGCCATGGACCAGGTGGCATCGCACTCGTGGTGGCGGCCGTCCTCGCCGGCCAGCTGACCATCGGCTGGTCCAACGACCTCGTCGACGCCGAGCGGGACCGAGCCGTGGGCCGAACCGACAAACCGCTGGCCGCCGGGCGGGTCTCGGCCCGGACGGTGCGGCTCGCCCTGAGCGTTGCAGGCGGTGCGTGCGTGGTCTTCTCGCTGGCACTGGGATGGGCGGCCGGCATGATGCATCTGCTCCTGGTCGGCTGTGGCCACGCGTACAACCTGGCGCTGAAGCGGACTGCTCTTTCGTGGCTGCCCTACGCGATCGCGTTCGGGTGCCTGCCCGCCGTCGTCAGCCTCGCCCTCGACCCGCCCGAGTGGCCGCCGGCATGGATGATCGGCGCCGGTGCGCTTCTCGGCGTCGGTGCCCACCTGGTCAACGTGCTGCCCGACCTGGAGGACGACGCCGCGACGGGTGTGCGCGGCCTGCCGCACCGACTCGGGTCGGTCCGTACCCGCGTGGCTGCCGTGATCGTGCTGGTCGGCGCGTCGCTGCTCGTCGTCCTCGCCCCCGGCAAGCCGCCGTGGTGGTCCTGGGTGGGCCTCGCCGTCGTCGCGTTCTTGGCGGGTGCGGCGCTGCGGGGGCGTGGTTCGACGCCGTTCCGAGCCGCGATGGCCATCGCGCTGGTCGACATGGTGCTGCTCGTGTCGCGCAGCTGAGACCACGTCCGCCGCGGGCGACGAGATCCGTCGCGCTGCGACCCGGCCGAGCGCGCCACGACACCCGCCCGAGATCGGACCGGGGTGACCCGGAATGGGCTGGCGTCGTCGGGGTACCGGCGAGGAGCATCCGACCACACCGCAGTGAAAGGTGCACCAGCCATGTTCTTCCACCGCCAAGAACTCCAACATGCCGCCAAACCTGACCGACCCGACGCGGTCTACGCCCGTAAGCTCCAGGAAGTACTCGGTGGGCAGTACGGTGAGATCACCGTCGCCATGCAGTACGGGTTCCAGTCGTGGAACGTGCACCTTCCCGGGAAGTACCGTGATCTGCTCTATGGGATCGGCGCGGAAGAGTTCGGGCACGTCGAGATGCTCGCGACCATGATCGCTCAGTTGCTGGAGAAGGCGCCTGTCGGTGTCACCGAGGATGCCGTGCAGGACGACCCGACCGTCGCGGCGGTGGTCGGTGGTACTGATATCCAACACGCCATCGTGGCCGGGGCCGGTGCCCGTCCGGTGGATAGCATGGGCAACCCGTGGACGGCCGGTTACGTCACGGCCAGCGGCAATCTGCTGGCCGATTTCACCGCCAATGCCAACGCCGAGATGCAGGGCCGGTTGCAGGTGGCCCGGTTGTACAACATGACCGACGATGCCGGCGTGCGGGATCTGCTGTCGTTCTTGATCGCTCGCGACACCATGCACCAGAACCAGTGGATCGCGGCCGCCCGGGAACTGCAGGAAGAAGGGTTGGAGAATCTCCCCGTGCCCAGCAACTTCCCGCAGTCGCAGGAGGACGGGGAGGTCGCCTACCAGTACATCAACTTCTCCGACGGAGAGCACGCGTCCGAAGGTAGCTGGGCCAGCGGGCCGTCCCCGGATGGCAAGGGCGAGTTCCAGTACGTTGCCCAGCCCCCGGCCGGTGCCGCGATGCCCAAGCCGACCAGGCCCGATTCCCGGCTCTACGGCACGACCGACGTGCCGAACATCGTCGAGAAGACGGCCGGCAAGGCCCAGGACATGCTGCACAAGGAATGAGGTCGCTGGATTCGCCTGTGTGACCACGTACGCGCGGGGTGTGTCAGCTCTCGTCGTCAGTTCTCGTCGTCATCGTCGGAGAGCGCGGTCAGGTCGGGGCGCCCTTCGTCCGGCGCGTTCTTGCTCGGCTCCGAATCCTGGTCGTGCGGGACCTCAGGGTCCTGACGCTGCGGATCCGGCTCGTGGCCGCCGGTGTCTCGTTCAGTCATGGATGATCTCCTTCGCGCTGCATGCCGTACCCGTCGGCGGACACCTCGGTGGTACCCCGAGGCGGCCGGTGTATGACGCGTGCCGCGAGGCGGCAACGGTTTGCATTGGCCACAGGTGGTTACTGACTGGATATGTCTCGGGTGAGTTCGGTTCGTGACCTGGAGTCAGAGGCGTTCCAACAGAAAGAGTGGAGATTCCAGACCGTCAGCCGGGTCGTCGTCGGGGCGATACTCGTCGCGGCGGCGGGTGGCTTCTTCGGGACCGGACCGCTCAGCGGGACCGAGGCCGGCGACGACGCCGGAACCATCACGGTGCGGTACGAACGGTTCGTGCGCCACCAGGGGCAGGCCGAACTGACGGTGTCGCTGGGTGCCGGGGCCGTCGACGGATCGTCGGCGACCCTGTTCCTCTCCCGGTCGCTGCTCGATGAGATGGACATCCAGAACATCGATCCGCAGCCGGCGAGCGCACGATCGACCGAGGACGGCGTGTTCTACACCTTCGAAGCCGACGTGAACTCTCCTCCGGTCGTGTCCGTGACGTATCGCCCGGACGGGCTCGGCCCGGTGCGGGGGACCGCCCGCGCCGGGTCCGGTGAGCCGGTGACGATCCGCCAGTTCGCCCATCCCTGACGAAGGGCCGATGACGTGGACCTCATCCTGCGGGCGCTGGCCGTCTATGTGATCCTCATCCTGTTGTTCCGCATTGTCGGAAAGAGATCGCTCGCACAAGTGACGACCTTCGATTTCGTCCTGCTGCTCGTCGTCGGGGAGGCGACACAGCAAGCACTGCTGGGCGACGACTTCTCGGTGACGACGGCGGGAATCGTCATCGCCGCGCTCTTGTGTCTCGATCGGCTGGCGGACTACCTCGGCTTCCGCTGGCCGAAGCTGGGCCGAGCGCTCGAGAGCATGCCGTTGATCCTGCTGGACGACGGCACACCGCTTCACGACCGGATGCGCCGCGTGCACATCACGGAGGAGGACATCCTGACCGCGGCTCGCGAGCTGCACGGCATCGAGCGGATGGACCAGATCAAGTTCGCGGTGCTGGAGCGATCCGGCGGCATCAGCATCATCCCGGCCGGCCGTGAGGCCTGACTGGGCACGTCCCGGGCCCACCCTGAGGCGTTCTCCCGCTGCACCCGGCAAGCATTCCTGGTGGAGCGGGCACACCCATGCCGAACGTGATCATTCCGGGGGCCGGGGGTCCCACCGGAAGCGCCGGACGGCGACGACAGCGCCGGCCACGCCCCACCCGAGGAGTACGGCGAGGTCGCGCCATGCGAATCCGGTGTCGTACGCGATGGCGCCGAGAAGTGCCTCGTTGAACGGCCGTACCGGCAGAACCCCGGAGATCCGGTCGAGGACGGCGGAGTCGATCGGCAGGTAGGTCCCGGACACGAACACGAGGGGGAAGAGCACGAACTGCACGACCGCGGGCGCCGCCTCCGCGTTGCGGATGAGCGAGGCGACCCCCACGCCCAGCGCGCAGAAGCTCGCCGCGCCGAGCACGAGTGTCACGACGACGGCCGGCCACTGCTCCAGCTGCGGGAACGGCACGCCGAAGAGGCTCCCGATGCCGACGATGAGCAGCACGGTGACGACACTCACCATGACGCAGTGCGCCAGCAGGCCGGCGACGTAGATCCAGGTCGGCAGCGGTGTGGCGCGCGTGCGTTTGAGGATCCCGTACTGCCGCCGGGTCGAGAGCACGATGGCGAGCTGGCTGTAGCAGGAGCCCAGCACCGACAACCCGGCGATGGTGCACACGTAGTACTGCAGCGCCGACACCCCGCCGTAGAACGCGCTCGCGGGTACGTCGCGGAAGAGCGCGCCGAAGATCGTGATGATCACGATCGGGAAGACGAACGTGAAGAACGCGCTCTGCGGGTTGCGCCAGAACGTCAGTTGCTCGTAGCGGACCTGGTGCGCGAGCACGCGAAGCGATGGGTAGGTCCCGGTAGTCACGGTGCGACCTCCTCCGTGGTCGATGCCGGCGAGCCGCCCTTCGTCAGCCGCAGGTAGACGTCCTCCAGGCTGGGCCGCTCGACGGTGAGCCGCTCCAGCGCCGCGCCGCGTCGCAGCGCCCAGCCGGTGAGTTCGTGCAGCGTCTGCGTCGGGTTCGCGGAATCCACGGTCACGAGCCCGTGGTCCGGACTCGCGGCGACGGGCAGGTCGGCGGCCGGGTGGCCGGACGGCAGGGCGAAGCGGATCCGGGTCCGCGCGGTGTCGCGTCCGCCGATGGTCGACGGCGCACCCTCGGACACGATGCGGCCGCCCGTCATGACGGCGACGCGGTCGGCCAACGCCTGGGCCTCCTCCATGTCGTGCGTGGTGAGCAGCATGGTGGTGCCGGCGTCACGCAGGTCGCGCACGAGCTGCCAGGCGTCTCGGCGCGCGTTCGGATCGAATCCCGTCGTCGGCTCGTCGAGGAACAGCAGGTCCGGGTCGCCGACCACACCCAGTGCCAGGTCCAGGCGGCGCTTCTGGCCGCCGGACAGCGCCCGGACCTTGCGGCGTTCCAACCCGTCGAGACCAACGAGACCGATGACGTCGTCGACGTCTCGCGGGGCGGGGTAGTAGCCCGCGTTCCGGGTGAGCGTCTCGCGGACCGTCAGGTACGGCTCGACGGCGATGTCCTGCAACACCAGCCCGATGCGTTCGCGCAGCCGCTGTGCCTCGGCCCGATCGCCCGGGTCGAGACCGAGCACCCCGACCCGGCCGGCATCGCGAGCACGGAAGCCTTCGAGGATCTCCAGCACCGTGGACTTACCGGCGCCGTTCGGCCCGAGCAGCGCGAAGATCTCACCGTCCTCGACGGTGAAGCTCACCCCGCGGACGGCGGCCACGGAGCCGTAGCTCTTCCGCAGGCCCACGACGTCGACGGCGGCTTCCCTCAGGTGCGTACGCATGTGATCTCCAACGACACGTCGAGGTGGCGTCCGGCCAGCCCTCGGGCGGCGGTGATGCCGAACTCGGTCCGGTCGATGCGCGTGGTGGCGTCCACGGCGAACCCGTCCGCCGACCTGGCCGCCCGCTCGATCGAGAGCGAGACGGGCCGGCTGACGCCTCGTACGGTCAGCGTGCCGGTGACCGCGGTGCTGTCGATGTGGTCGGCGGCGAAGGCCATGACCGGGTGCTGGTCGGCGTCGAGGAAGCGCGCGGACCGGACGTCGCGGTCGCGGTGCTCGTTGCCGGTGTGGAAGCTCCCCGTCGGGATCTCGACCCGGATGGTCGAATCGCGCAGCGGCTCGGCCACGTCGATCGTTCCCGTCCCGACGGCGAAGCTGCCGCGCACGGGCATCAGCCCGAACAGGTGCCGGCCGCGGAACGTGATGGTCGAGCGGCGGGCGTCGATCCGGTAGCGGCCCAGCCGCGGGGTCACCGTGGTGTCGGCTCGTCGTGTGTTCATGACTCCATGCCACCTCGGGCGGGATGCCGGCTGACAGGGCAGGCGGTCGGCTCCGGCACCGACGAAGGACGGTCCGACGGGGCCGGCGTGCGACTTTCGTCGGTTCCGTGCCCGCCGAAAGCATCGTGGCTGCTCTCGGGTCCGCGCAGGTGTCATACCGTGGCGACATGGTTGACAGATCGTGGCTGCGTCGGCACCAGGGCGCCGTCGACGTGGGGATCGCGGTCTTCGTCGTGGTGCTCGACACCGCGACGACGCTGGCGGGGTGGACATGGTGGCCGGCCGAGCCGGGTGCACTCGCCTGGACGCTGCTCGGCCTGCAAGCCGTCGCCTGCCTGTCGCTGATCTTCCGCCGCCGCGCGCCGCTGGCCGTCGTCGCGGTCCTCGGAGGGTTCACGCTCGCCGTCACCCTGTTGATCTCTCCGCTGGACGCGCTGACGCCGGCGGCCGAGGACACGCTGTGGGCGCCCTTCGCCACCGTCATCGCGGCCTACGGGCCGCTGTACTACCGGCAGAGCCGCCGGACGGCCCTGATCGCGCTCGCCGTCTTCGCCGTCATCATCGCCCGGCCGTGGGAGGCGTCAGCCACGGTCATCATGATCGGGCTGTTGCGGACCGCGCTCGGGCCGCTGTTGGCGCTGTACTTCACCGCACGACGGCGCCTGGTGTTGGCGCTGACCGAGCGTGCCGAGCGCGCCGAGCGCGAACGTCACCTGCTTGCCGAACAGGCCCGCGCCGAGGAGCGCGCCCGGCTGGCCGGCGAGATGCACGACGTCGTGAGCCATCGGGTGAGCCTGATGGTGATGCAGGCCGGTGCGCTGCGGATGACCGCCCCCGACGACGCCACCCGGCGAGCCGCGGAGGAACTGCGGGCGGCGGGTAGCCAGGCGCTGGACGAACTGCGCGACCTGGTCGGCATCCTGCGCACCGCACCGGACGACCACGACGCACCGCCGCTGGCGGGCATCGAAACCCTGGCGGCGGAGTCGACCGCGGCCGGCACACCGACGGACCTGGTCGAGCAGGGCGACCGCGCGCTCGCCTCGCCGGTGGTCGGGCGCACGGCATACCGCATCGCACGGGAGGCGCTGACGAACGTCCGCAAGCACGCTCCCGGCGCGCACGTGACCGTGCGAATCGACTACGACCCGGCGCACGTGCACCTGTCGATCCGCAACACCCCGCCCCGGAGCGAGCCCGACCCCGGCCTGGTCGGCAGCGGATCCGGCCTGGGCATCGCGAACCTGCGCCGGCGCGTCGAGCTCGTGCACGGTTCACTGCACGCCGGGCCGGCGCCGGACGGCGGGTTCGTCGTCGAGGCCACGCTGCCCTCCTACGTGCCGACCGCGGAATCGGTGGTGTGACCATGACGCGGGTCGTGATCGTCGACGACGAGCCCATGGTGTGCGCCTTCCTGCGCACGATCCTCGGCTCGGTGGACGACATCGACATCGTCGACGAGGCGCACGACGGCGCCGCGGGCGTCGAAGCAGTGGTGCGCAACCGGCCCGACGTCGTGCTCATGGACCTGCGCATGCCCGGCGTGGACGGGCTGACCGCGATCGAACGCATCAACAAACTCCCCGATCCGCCGTCCATCGTCGTCCTGACGACTTTCGACGCCGACCAGTACGTGCTGCGGGCCCTCCGCGCCGGCGCAGCCGGGTTCCTGGTCAAGTCCACACCGCCGGAGGACCTGATCGGGCTGGTCCGGGTGGCCGCGGAAGGCCACACGGTGCTCTCCGCGGCCGCGGCCCGCCGGCTCGTGGCGGCATCGGCCGACAGCCAGCCGGCTCGCGAGCGGGCCCGGGACCTCGTCGCCTCGCTGAGCGAGCGGGAGGCCGAGGTCCTGGCCTGCCTCGGCGAGGGATTGTCGAACGCGCGGATCGCGTCGCGACTCTACCTGTCCGAGGCCACGATCAAGGGTTATGTGTCGCGAATCATGGACAAGCTCGGGTGCGCGAACCGCACCCAGGCGGGACTGATCGCCCACGACGCGGGCATCGTCGGCTCCGACGGGAACGGCTAGTGCGGGCGGTCGTCACCTGATCGTCGCCACCGGTCCGATCAGGTGGCACATCGACGATCAGGTGACGACCGCGACGTCACCGTGCCGCGGGCTGGTGGGTCAGTCGGTCATGGCCGCCGTGTGCGCGGCGATCTGCTCGGCCGTCAGCTCGGTGTCCCAGATGGCAATCTTCCCCACCGCGCCGTCGAACCAGGAGGCGAAGTCGCGGGTGCCCGCACGGAACGGCGCCGAACCGCGCTCGGGGACGATCACCTGGCCGCGGATGCTGAGGTCGTCCTGGTCGCGCAGGACCCCGTCGCGGTAGACCTTCGTGTAGCCGTTGGGGAAGGCTTCGCTCGTCGCGTTCGCGTTGATGACGAGCACGTAGTGGATCCACTCGCCGGCCTCGACCGGGTCCTGGAAATACGACCCCGCGCCCAGCCCGCCGGAGAGGTTGAACGAGTAGCCCGAGATGCGGTGGGGCCGGTTCTCGGTGTTCTCCAGCGAGTACATGCGCGACACGTACTCGTGCTGCCCGGCTTCGCCCTTGCCCATCCAGTGGACGTAGCCCGAGCTCTCGTCGTTGGGGAACTGCAGCACGTCCGGACGCATCCACGCCTCGATGGTGATGACGCCGGTCGTCGCGGGACTCAGGGCGGCGGCGTCGGGCGCCTCGAAGTACTGCGTCGCGCCGTCGAAGTCGGCGGCCGGGTCGCCGTTGGGCAGTGTGGTCTCGGTCGGGCGGCCGGTGTAGGCACCGTTGATCCCGGCATCGCCGAGGTCGATCTCCGAACCGGACTCGGCGCCGGCCATCGTCCAGTACACGTCGGGCTCGTCGGCGAGCACCGCGGCGTCGTACTCGGAGAGTGTGTCCGGAGCGCCGGGCTGCTGGAAGCAGACCAGCGCCAGGTGGAGGGCGGTGGCGAGGCTGAGGCCGAGCTTGAGAGCTCGCTTGAGGATCCTGCCGTTCATGTGCGTTCCTCTCATCCGATGGGTGGTGCCGGAAATGGGGGATTAGCGCGTTCAAACGTTTGCACATTGCGGCGTCGATGGGTCGATGGGCGGGTGTGGGTGGTTCAGCCGGAGGCGGGACCTGTGGAGCCGCGATAGACCGCCGTGGCCTTCACGACGATGGAGACCTCGCGGTCCTGCTCGCCCTCCGGATCGAGCAGCCGTTCGATGGCGAGCCGGCCGACGCGGTCGCTGTGCCCGGCCACGGTGGTGAGCCCGGGCTGGACGAGCTCGGCCAAGATGTCGTCGTGGCCGACGACGGAGACGTCGCCGGGCACCGAGCGTCCCTCGCGCCGCAGCCCCTCGATGAGGCCCGACGCGACGACGTCGTCGAAGGCGAGGACGCCGGTCACGCCGCTCTCGCAGACCTGCCCGGCGGCCGCGATGCCGTCGGTGTGGGTGGACGCCGGTCCGGCGAGAACCGTGAGCTCCAGGCCTGCCTCCTCCGCGCGGGCGGTGATCGCCTTGAGGTGCTGGCGGTTGGCCCACGAGCCCGACGGCCCGGGGAGGTAGGCCACCCGGCGATGGCCCAGCTCCTGCAGGTGGAGCACGAGTTCGCCGAGGGCCTCCTCGGAGTCGGTGACCACCGAGGGGACGCCGTCGACGATCCGGTTGATCAGCACGACGGGGATGGTCGCGGCGATCTCACGGATGTGCGGTGCGCTCATCCGCGGCGCGGACAGAATGATGCCGCGCGACTGCCGCGACAACTGGTCGGCCACCTGGCGTTCGATCGTGGCGCTGTCGTCCGTGTCCGCCACGAGGACGCCCACCCCGGAGGAGCGGGACCGGCCCTGGGCGGCCTTCAACAGGGTCGTCATGTAGGGGTTCGTGATGTCCGGGACGATCAGCCCGACGTTCGCGGCGACGCCGCGTTTGAGCGCCCGGGCGACGACGTTGGGTTTGAACCGCAGCTGTGCGGCGATCTCACGGACGTGCTGGACGGTCGCCGGGGAGAGCCGCTCCGGGTTGGAGAACACGCGGGAGACCGTCGAGATCGAGACACCGGCCGCCTCCGCGACGTCCTTCAGCCTGGTAGGAGAGGTGCGATTGCTCACGTACTCACTCCCTCGCTGGCGGCCTGGTCGAGATCGTACGGGTGCCCGAGCAGGCCGTTCCACTCCTCGAGCCCGGCGCGGCGCACGGCCACGACCGGCACACCCTGCTCGCCGAGCATCGTGCCGCCGGTGACGGCGGCGTCGATCGCGTCCGTGCTGCCCGGCAGCTCGACCCAGCGGTCCCCGTCGTGGTCATGGTCGCGGGAGCGGCCGAGGTGCCCGAGCTGGGTAGGCGCCGCCACGCTGTCGACGACGGCGGCGACCAGCCGCACGAAGGGCTCGGCGGCCGACCCCGTGAGCAACGGGTCCGCGGCACCGCGCGGCTCAAGCACCAGCTGTCTGAGTGCCGATCGATGCTCACGGGACGCCGGCACGGGGACCGCCCGCGCCGGCGCCGCCCCAGGTGGCCCATGCCGAACCGGCACGATCGAGGCAGCCAAGTCACGCAGGCGCAGCCGGAGTGAGGCACGCTCTGCGACGACGACGAGGCCGGGCTCGACGACGCGGTCGGCCGCGGTCGTCCCCACGGCGGTCACGAGCGGGCCGTGCCGCGAGTGGACCCGCAGGGCGGCGAGGTCGTCGGCCTGGATCGGGCGCACCGAGCCGAGCTCGGCCTCGAACTCCGCCATCGCCCACCGGGGCTCGACCGTGCGCGCGACGGCGAGCGCGGCATGCACCACGTGCGCGAGCGGGTTGAAGAGCGCGCCGTCGAAGACGGGCGCGCCGTCGAGGTCGCGCCGACCGGCCCAGCGGGCCCGGGCGTAGTAGGCGTCAGGCCGCTGCAGCGCCCCGAACCCCGTCACCCGGAGCACCGGACCGAGGTCGTGGGCCGCGAGGACGTCGGAGACCGCCGCGACGACACCCGGCGTCTGCTGGAACCCGACCTCGAACCGGGTCCCGCCGGCGAGATCGACCAGCGAGGCGAGCTGCGACGGCAGCGGAACCGGCGGCTTCTCCAGGTACACGGCGGCGCCGGACGCGAGGGCGCGCGCGGCGAGAGCGGCATGCGTGTGCGGGGGCGTGGCGATGACCACCGCGTCCGGGCCGACGTGGTCGAGCGCCGTGCCGAGACCGGCGGTGACGAAGGGTGACGCGTCGCTCGCGGCGAGCAGAGCAGGCAGTTCAGCGGCCGGTTCGACGTCCACGACCGCCCCGACCACGATCGCCCCCTCGCGGTGCAGCTCCAGGAGCTCCGCCAGGTGACGCCGGCCGTAGCCGGACGCGCCCACGAGTGCGACGGTCGGCGTCATCCCTTCAGCGCTCCCTCGGCCAGTCCGGTGAAGACCTGCTTCTGCATGAGGAAGTACACCAGCAACGGCGGCACCATGACGATGACGGCCGCGGCACTGATAACGCGCTGATCGGCGGAGAAGGCACCGGACAGGAACTGCACGCCGACGTTCACCGGGTACTTGTCCGGATCGCTCAGGATGACGAGCGGCCAGAGGAACTGGTCCCAGCTGTCGAGGAAACCGAGCACCGCCACGACCGCGAGCGAGCTGCGGACGGACGGCAGCATGATCGACCGGAAGATGCGGATCGGCCCCGCACCGTCCATGGTGGCGGCCTCCTCGATCTCGTCCGGGATGCCGACGAACGCCTGCCGCATGACGAGGATCGACACGATCGACACCGCCTGCGGCAGCACCACGCCGAGCACGGTGTCCTGCAGCGACAGCCCGCGGGTCACCAGGAGCGTCGACACCAGGATGACCTCGAACGGCAGCGCCGCCGTCGCGAGCAGGATCCCGATGTAGAGGGCACGCCCCCGGAAGCTGATCCGGGCGAGCGCGTAGCCGGTCAGCGTCGCGAGGATCAGATTGAGTGTCACCCCGAGCGCGGAGATCGTGGCCGAGTTGAGCAGGTACCTGCCGAGGGGCACGTCGGTGAACGCGGTGACGAAGTTGGCGAACGTGGGTTGCGACGGGACGAGGCTCCCGGGGAAGCCGACGGTCGCCTCGCCGGCGCCCTTGAGCGCGGTGCCGAGCTGCCAGAGCAGTGGTCCGAGGACGAGGGCGACGGCGACGGTCATCAGCGCCCAGCGGATGGTCCGCTCCAGCGGACCGGGCTGGCCCCGCCGGTGGCGTCGACGCGGCGCGATGTCCTGGCTGGCGGCGACGGTCATCGGACCCGACCTTTCCTGGTGATCGCCCACGACAGGGCCGAGACGACGAGCACGAAGGCGAAGAGCACGAGGCTGACGGCCGAGGCGAAACCGGCCTGGGTGCCCGGCGAGATGCCCTTGGTGAACAGGAACAGGACGACGGTCTGGGCCGAGGTGCCCGGCCCGCCGCCGGTGAGGACGTACGGCTCGGTGAAGGCGCGCAGTGCGGCGATGGCCGAGAGCACTGCGACGAGCCCGACCGTGCCGCGGATCTGCGGGATCGTGACGCTCCACGTGCGTCGCAGCCAGCCCGCCCCGTCGAGTTCCGCCGCTTCGTCGAGCTCGCGGGAGACGTTCTGCAGCGCCGCGAGCAGGATGAGCGTGTAGAGGCCGCAGCTCTTCCACACGGTGACCAGGATCGCGCTGAAGAGCGCGAGGTGGGAGCTGGTGAGGAACGGGACGGGTTCGGAGACGACGGAGAGCCCGCGCAGGACCTGGTTGACCAGGCCGTCGGAGCTCAGCACGTACTGGAACATCAGCGCGACGACGGCCATCGGCATGACCAGCGGCGAGAACAGGATCGGCCGGACGATGCCGGTGCCGCGCATCTTCGTGTTCACGAGCAGGGCCAGGCCGAGCGAGATGCAGACGATGAGCGGCGTCGCGAGCGCCATGTAGATGCCCGTGTGCCCGGTCGCCTCCCAGAACTGGGCGGAGGAGAAGATCGCCTGGAAGTTCGCCAGCCCCGTGAAGACCCCGCCGCCGACCGTGCTGGCGTTCGTGAACGCGAGCACGAACGTGTTGGCCAGCGGCAGGAAGAGGAAGGTGACCTGGAGGACGAGCACCGGCGCCACGAAGACGACAGGCACCCACCAGCGGTGCCGCCGCAGCGGGGCGCGCCGTGTGCGCACGCGCCCCGCCTTCCGCGGCACCGAACCGGCCAACGAGGTCACTGCGCCCTGCTCTGGAGCAAGTCGGTGAGCTGGGACTCGGCCGAGGCGAGGGCGTCCTCGACCGGGGTCTCGCCCGTGATCGCGGTCTGTACTGCCGACCAGAGCGTGCTCGCGAACTCGGCGTCGACCGCCGGCGGCTTCGCCGTGGTCCCGCCCTCGAAGAGGCTCGCGGCGACGATCGAGCGCGCCTCGGTCGCCTTGTCGGTGGCCTCGGCGCTGAAGAACGGGTCCTCGAGCGACGACTTGGTGCTCGGGAAGACCGCGGACTGCTGCGCTAGGGCGAGCTGCTGCTCCGGCGCCGTCATGAACTCGGCGAAGGCGAGGGCGGTGGCGGCGTTCTCGCTGGTCTGCGCCACCGCGAGACCGTGGGCGACGACCCAGGTGGAGCCCTGGTCAGCGCCGAGCGGCCTGTCGATCTCGATTGCCTCGAAGACCTGCGGCGCGTTCTCCTCGATGATCTTGAGCCGGGAGGGGCCGGTCTCCAGGTAGGCGATCTCGCCCTGCGAGAAGGTGTCGATCTCGGTGCGCTGCGCGGCCGTGACCGAGTCGGCGGGGACGCCGCCGACGGCGTAGAGCTCGGCGAGGCGCTGCAGGAAGTCCGCGGCCTCCGGGGTGTTCACGACGGCCTGCGTCGAGTCCTCGTTGACGAGGGGGACACCGAGGCTGAGCAGGTAGTTCGGGAAGCCGATCGACGTGGGCTGGAACCCGGCCTGGCCGGTGGTGGCGGCGATGGTGGCCGAGACGTCGAGCAGTTCGTCGAAGGTGGTGGGCGGGGCGGGGGAGCCGGCCTGCTCGACGAGGTCCGAATTGGACATGAGGACGGGGGAGTTGAGGTACCACGGCAGCGCGGCGACCTCTGTCTCGCCGTAGTCGAACGACTCCCAGGCCGACGTGACGTAGAGGTCCTCGAGGTCCCCCGCCTCGTCGGCCATGTCGAGGACCCGGCCGTCGCGGCCGAGCGGGGCGAGCGTCGCGGTGTCCAGGTCCATCACGTCGGGGAGCGTGCCGGCGGCGGAGTCGGCGCTCACCTTGCGGGCGGCCTGGTCGCTCGGGATGTCCGTCCACTCGACGGACGTTCCCGGGTACTCCTCCTCGAACGCGTCGATGACTCCGTTGATGTAGTCGTCGAAGGTGGGGGAGAGCTGCATGGTCTGGAAGGAGATCGTGCCCTCGATCTCACCGGACGTGTCGGCGGCCGGCTCGCTGCTCTCACCGAGCCCGCAACCGCTGAGGGCCGTGACGGCCGCGATGACCGCGATGCTGATCGATGCGGTTTTCGTGGTGCGATGCATGTGACACTCCTGAGCGCGGTTGGGGTGGTGCCGAAGGGTGTGATGCTGTCGCTATTGTGCAAACGTTTGATAGAACGTAGACATGACTTCTTCCCCGCGTCAAGAGCCCGCCGCCCTGCTGCCGGAGGATCCCCTCGCCGCGCTCGACCGGCGCCAACGAATCGCCGCCTGCATCCTCGTCATGCCGGGAATCGGCGCCGACGGGCTGCCCGATGCCGCGACGGCCGCCGCGGTGCGCGCGGGCGTCGGAGCGCTCCACAGCATCGTCGGCATGCCGGCGAGCGCCGCGGCCCGCTACCACGCCGAAGTCCGCCGGATCGCCGCGGAGGCCGGCGTGCCTGCGCCACTCATCGCCGGCAACCTCGAAGCCGGTATCGGGTACAGCCTCGGTCGCACCGGCACCGACCTGCCGTATCCGCGCGGGGTGGGCGTGGCGGCCGACCCCGAGCTGGCCTACCGCACCGCACTGCTCGCCGGGCGGGAGGCGCGGGCCGTCGGCTTCGAGTGGACCCTGAGCCCCACCATCGACGTCCTCACCACCGACCAGGACCCGATCCTCGGTGTTCGGGCCTTCGGCGTCGACGCAGCGACGACGGCCGAGCTGGGCGCCGCGCAGGTACGGGGCTTCCGCGACGGCGGCGTCGTCTCGACCGCGAAGCACTTCCCCGGCCATGGGGACAGTGCCGTCGACAGCCACCTCGGCCTCCCGGTCATCGACCGTGATCTGGAGACCCACGAGCAGGTCCACCTGCGCCCGTTCGTCGCCGCGATCGCCGCCGGGGTGCAGACGATCATGGTCGCCCATGTCGTGCTGCCGGCTCTCGGCGTGGACGAGCCGGCCAGCCTGTCGGCCACGGTCAACCGGGTCTGGCTGCGCGAACAGCTCGGCTTCGAGGGCGTCATCATCACCGACTCGCTGCGGATGGCCGCGGTCAGCGCCCGCTGGTCGAGTGCCGAATCGACGGTGCTCGCCCTCGCATCGGGCGCTGACGTCGCCAACGTCAAGTGCGAGGCGAGCGAGCTGCCTCAGCTCATCGAGGCGGTCGCGGCCGCCGTCGACGACGGCCGCGTCGACCCGGCGGAACTCGACCGCTCGGTGCTCCGGCTGTTCCGCCTGCGTGCCGAGATCGCGAGCTTCGGCGCGCAGCTGCCGGCGCCGGACGAGCTCGACACCGCCCTGCGCTGGGACGATCCCGACCGCGCCGCGACCGTCGACGTCGCCGGCCCGCTGTCCGCGCTCGACGGCCTCACCGTCGTCGGCGACAGCGAGTTCGCCGGGCGGCTCACCGCGGCCGCGGCCGCACGCGGCCTGGACGTCGGCCACGTCGCCGAGCCGGCCACGGCGGCGACGCTGGAACGGCTCGCCGACGCGGCTGCGGGCACGCTGCTCCCGGTGATCGTGCCGTCCATCGCGCTGTCCGATGAGGACCGGGCGCAGATCGCGGAGGTCGTGGCAGCATCGGTGTCTCCGCAGGTCGCAGCCGTCGTCGTCAACGGTGTCATGGCTGCGGCGAGTCTCGCTGCCGACGACGCCGCCGTGATCGTCGCGCCGGCGGTCGACGCCTTCGGGATCTGTACCGAGGCGACCGTCGACGCCGTACTCGACCGCCTGCTGTCGGCGGGCGGGGGCACATCGCGCTGATCCGCTCGACGCTGCCCTAGCGGGGCCCGCCCCGCCCTGGGCTGCGGTCGACGGTCAGTGACCCTTGTCTGTGCAAACGTTTGACATTATTGTTTTGGCAGTGCCTTCCCGCTATCGAGGAGTCATCACCACCGTGTCCATGACGACCGAGTACGCACCGAGCGTCCAGATCCATCCCGACCGCGAGACGCTCGGCGCGAACGCCGGCGCCGACGCCGCGGATGCCATCCGTCAGCGGCTCGCCTCACCCGGCGAGGCCCGGGTCATGCTGGCGGCCGCGCCCAGTCAGCAGGCCACACTCGCGGCGCTCGCCGCCGCGGACGGCATCGACTGGACGCGCGTCGTCGGATTCCACATGGACGACTACCTTGACCTGCCGTCCGACGCGCCGCAAGGGTTCGGCAACTGGCTCGAACGGCACTTCGTCGACCTGGTGCCCGGCTTCCGCTTCGAACGGATCCGCCTCGACGGCGATCCCGCGGCCGAAGCCGAGCGGTACGCGCGGCTGATGGGCGACGAACCGTTCGACCTGGTACTTCTCGGACTCGGCGTCAACGGCCACCTCGCCTTCAACGACCCGCCCGCGGACCTCGACGACCCACGCGCCGTACGGGTCATCGAGCTCGACGCGGTGAGCCGCCAGCAGCAGGTCGACGAGGGACACTTCCCGTCGTTCGACGCCGTGCCGCCGCGCGCGCTGACGGTGACCATCCCGCGGCTGCTCAACGCCGAAGTCGCGGTCGTCTCGGTGCCGGGCGCGCCGAAGCGGCAGGCCGTCGTCGACGCGCTGAACGAGCCGATCAGCGGGGACCACCCCGGAACCGCGCTGCGTACGCATCCGCGCGTCCACCTCCACCTCGACGCGGAGTCGTCGCCGTCGTGAGTGCGGGGGCCGCCTACGCGAGCGCGATCGCCGAACTCCACGCCGCGATCGTGGCCGCCAACGGTGACCCGGTCGCGCGGGCGGCAGGCGAGATCGCCGCCCGGGTGCGCGACGACCGCCTCGTCCACGTCATGGGTCCCGGCGCTCACTCGCAGCTCACCGTCCAGGAGGTGTTCTACCGCCCGGGGCTGCTCGCCGCCGTCTCACCGATCTTCGACGAGGCCACGCTGCTGACCGGCGGAGCGTTCGCGTCGACGACACACGAGCGCACCCCGGGACGGGCGGAGGCGCTGCTCGAGCAGGGCGGCGTCGGTGAGGGCGACGTGGTGCTCCTCGTCAGCGCTTTCGGCGTCAACGCGACGGTGGTCGAGGCGGCCCGGGGAGCGCGCCGCCGCGGTGCGCTTCTGGTGGGCTACTCGTCGACGCGTTGCGAGGCGGCCATCGGGGCGGAACACCCCGCCCGGTTCGAGGCCGGCACGGCGCTGTCCGGCCTCGCGGACCTGCACGTCGACACGCTCGTGCCACCGGGGGACGCCACCCCGCTGGCGTCCGCGCCCGATACGCTCGTCCCGCTCGCGACCACCGCGAGCGCGTTCGCCGTCACCTGGACGCTGCTCGACGCGGCGGAGGCGATCGCGGCCGCCGGCGACGCCGCGCCGGTGTGGGCGTCGAGCAACCTGGCCGGCGGCGACGCCACGAACCGGCAGCTGGCCGAACGCTACGCGGAGAGGGTGAGCGCGCTGTGACGACGTTCGAAGGCCGCGCGCACGGCGGCGACGGCGTCCTGCGGGTGGAGGTCGCCGAGGGCCGCATCACCGGGGTGACCCGCCACGCGGCCGCGGACCCCTCCCTCCCGGTTCTCGCTCCCGGCCTCGTCGACGCGCAGGTCAACGGCTACGCGGGTCTCGACGTCAACGCCGACGACGTCAGCGCGGACACCATCGCTGCCCTCACCCAGCGTCTCGCGGCTGCCGGCGTGACGACGTGGGTGCCCACCGTCATCACCGGGTCGCAGGAGCGCATCCTGCACGCACTCGACGCCGTCCGTCAGGCCCGCGCGGCCGACGAGCGGGTGCACGCGGCGATTCCCTGCGCCCACGTCGAGGGACCGTTCATCTCGCCCGACGACGGCGCGCGCGGCGTGCACGACGTCGAATGGATCCGGCCGATCGACGCCGACGAGGTCGCCCGCTGGCAGCAGGCGGGGCCGGTCGGCGTCGTCACCGTCTCGCCGCACCTCGACGGGTCGGCCGAGCAGGTGCGCCGCATCGTCCGCGCGGGTGTCACCGTATCCATCGGGCACACCTCGGCCGATCACGCTCATATCGCGGCGGCGGTCGATGCGGGCGCCACCCTGGCGACCCATCTCGGCAACGGCATCCAGCCGATGCTTCCGCGGCACCCCAACCCGATCTGGTCGCTGCTCGCCGACGACCGTGTCACCGCCGGGCTCATCGCCGACGGCCACCATCTGCCCGACGAGACCCTGGTCTCGATGATCCGGGCCAAGGGCGACGACGGCGCCTACCTCGTCTCGGACCTCACGGCCATCGGCGGCCTCACACCGGGCCGGCACACCACGCCCGTGGGCGGCGTCGTCGTGCTCGGCGAGGACCTGCGGCTCGGCCACGAGGAGACCGGCCTGCTGGCCGGCGCGGCGGCGACGCTCACCGACGGCGTCCGGCACCTGGCCCGGGTCCCGGCCGTCGGGCTCGCCCGGGCGCTGCGGATGGCGTCGCGGGTGCCCGCCCGCGTCACCCCCGGCACCCGGCCGGGCCTCGGCACTCTCGAGGTCGGAGCACCGGCCGACCTCCTGCTGCTTCGCCCGGACGACCTCGCCGTCGACCAGGTGGTGGTGGGCGGCACGCCCGTGCCCACGTGACCTGCCTGCCGCCCGACCGGGTGGGCTCAGGCGATGGAGTGGGGTCCGAAGCGGCCCCACACCACGACGAGCGCCAGGGTGATCAGGACCAGGTTGACCGCGATCGGCGGCATCTCCTTGCGCCGTCCGTGCGTCACTGCGGCGCCGAGCATCAGCAGGACCAGGCCGAGCGCCGCGACCGGCGCGAGGACCGGCGCGACGCCGAGGGCCGGCGGCAGGAGGAGCCCGACCGCGGCCAGCACCTCCGCGACGCCGATCAGCTTGATCGCCCCGGTGCTGAAGTCCTCGGTCCACGTCTGGCCGACGGCGGCGAGCTGAGCCTTGGAACGTGAGAGCTTCATGACCCCGGAGGCCAGGAAGAGCGCGGCGAGCACCGCGGCGACGATCCAAAGGAACACGTTCATCGGGCCGCTCCTCGGTGGGTCCGCTCTGTGGGCTGCGGCGCGGAGCCGGTCAGCGGCGTGGTGTCCATGTACGTGATCTCGTAGACGCGCTCGGCGAACCGCCAGCCGTCCGAGGTGCGGTGGTAGCGGTCGTGGTAGACGGCGTAGTTCAGGTGCGACCCGTGGTCGCGCAGGTTCCCGAACTCCGCGACATAGGTGCGGCCGGCCGCGGTGTCGCCGTCGAGCAGGACCGTGCCCGGGTGCACGGTCTGCACGAAGTAGTCCCACAGAGCCCGCATCCGTTCGATCCCGGCCCGGATGTCGGCCCGGCCGACGAACTCGACGTCGATGTGCGGCATCCGCCACGTGCCGTCGGGGGTGAACAACGACGCGAACCGGTCGTAGTCGCGCATCATCCCCGCGTCGGTGAACTCGCCGCGCAGCGCCTCGATCTCGACGCGGTCGGCGATAGCCTGAAGGTCGCTCAATCGGTTCTCCCTCGTCCGTGGTGCGGGGTCGTCCGTCCGCACCGTCACCGCTCCGACGACGCAGCCCGCCGGAATGTGAGGTGATCCGCCGGCCGCCTCACATTCGCCGGCGCTGTGTCGTCGGAAGGGAAGAGCAGCCAGGAGCAGAGGAGCCACCGACACCATGACCAACCGGTCCGAGCCGCACGACACGCCGGCGCAGGGGCGGCCCGACCCGGGCCTGGACGCGGTCATGCGCGAGCGGCGGCAGCTCATCAACCTCGCCTACCGGCTGCTGGGTTCGCTGGCCGACGCCGAGGACGTCGTACAGGAGACGTATGTCCGCTGGTACGCGCTGACGCCGCAGCAGCAGGACGCCATCGCCTCGCCCGGCGGGTGGCTGACGACGGTGGCCAGCCGCCTCTGCCTCGATCTGCTCGGCTCGGCGCGGGCCCGGCGGGAGCGCTACGTGGGCGAATGGATCCCCGAACCGCTGCCAGAAGGGACGGAGTGGCTGGACGGCGGCGCAGGTGGCCGTACGGGCGACCCGGCCGACCGTGTCACCCTCGACGAGTCGGTCAGCATGGCCTTCCTCGTCATGCTCGAGGCGATGACCCCGGCGGAGCGGGTCGCGTTCGTCCTCCACGACGTCTTCCGCTACCCGTTCGCGGACGTGGCGCGGATCGTCGGGCGCACACCGGCGGCCTGTCGCCAGCTGGCCGCGTCGGCGCGGCGGCGCGTCCGCGCATCGCAGCCGCTCGCGCGCCCGGCGGCCCGGCATGCCGACGTCGTCAGGACCTTCAAACAGGCGTGGGAAGCCAAGGACATCGACGCACTCATCGGTCTTCTCGACCCCGGGGCCACCGCGATCGCCGACGGCGGCGGCGTCGTCACCGCGCACCTGCGTCCGGTCACCGGCAGCGAGAAGGTCGCCCGCGCTCTGGTCGACATCGTCCTCGCCGCACCGGACCTGACCATCGTGGAGCGCACCGTCAACGGTCAGCCCGGCCTGGTAGTGCAGCAGGACGGCGTCACCGGGACGGTGCTCGCCTTCGACATCAGCGGCGACCGGATCACTCACCTGTGGGCCGTACGGAATCCGGCGAAGCTGCGCCCCTGGACGGCCTCCTGACGCGAGCCACTGGGCGAGTGCGCCCAGGCCACCGTGAGGCATGGGGCGGGCTGATGACCGGATGCGGTCACGGTGGTGTCCGAGCGTTGATCGGCCGGCGCCCGACGTCATACCTTTCCGGCACCAGCCCCGCCCGCGAAGGGAGACCGGTCCATGGTCGAGTTGTCACATCCTGCGGAGAGCCTGTCGCGGCGCCGCTTCCTGCAGGCCACGGCAGCCGGTGTGACCGGCCTGGCCGCGACCGGCTCCGGCTTCGGCGCGGCCGCCCGGGCGGCGACGGCGGCTGGGACCGAGCCGGTGTCCGTCGGCGGGTTGTCGGTGGCGGGCCGGTTCGACCGGCTGCTCGGGATGGACGACCGGATGCCCCTGCTGGCGTGGCGGCTGGACACCGGGGTCCAGGACGCCTACCAGATCCGGGCCGCGAGCAGCGCCGACCGGCTGGCCGACCCGGACCTGTGGGACACCGGGTGGGTGCGCTCGGCCGGCTCCGCCGGGGTGCCCTACGGCGGGAGCGAGGTGACAGCGCGCCAGCCGGTCGTCTGGCAGGTGCGCGTGCGGGACGCCGAGGGTGAGGTGTCGGGCTGGAGCGCACCCTCCACCTGGGAGCTGGGGCTGCTCGACCCGTCCGACTGGGACCCGGCGGTGTGGATCGAGCATCCCGCCAGGACCGACGCCGACCCGTTGCCGATCTTCGCCCGGCCCTTCACCGTGGACGCTGACCGGGCCGTCGGCCGGGCCAGGCTCTACGTCGCCGGCCTCGGCGTGTATGTCGCGACGGTGAACGGCCGCGAGGTCACCGAGGACGTGCTGTGCCCGGGCAACTCCAACCCGCAGCAGTCGGTCGAGGCCGGCACGTACGACGTCACCGCGTTGCTGGCGCCGGGCGCGAACACCCTGGCCGTCCGCCTGGGCAACGGCATCACCAACGTCGTCGAGATCGAGAATCCGGCGGTGGGCCGCGAGGACGTCTACACGAAGTTCCGGAGCGAGATCGCCGATCCGACGACGTTGACGGCACCGGCCACCGCCGGAGCCACGACGGTGACGGTCGCCGCCGTCGACGGGTTCGCCGTCGGCGCGACCGTGAACATCGACACCGGCGCGGGCGGCGCGGACCTCGAGTGCCGGATCATCACCTCGGCCGAGCCGGCCGGCACGGACCTGCTCACCGTCGGGTTCGCCGAGCCGTTGACGAAACCGCACGCTGCCGGCGCGACCGTCACCCGCTCGGGCACCGCGAACGAGACCACGACGGCGATCTCCCCGCGGGTCCTGGCCCGGTTGGAGATCGCCTACACCGACGGCTCCAGCGAGACGATCGTGACCGACCCGAGCTGGCGGTGCGCCCTGGGCCCCACGGTCACGGACAACTGGTACTCCGGCTCCGACTACGACGCCCGCCGCGAGCAGCCGGGCTGGGAACTGCCGGGAGCGGACCTGACGGAGTCGGCCACCCGCAGGGACGGCACGCCCACCGGCTGGGTCCCGGCCGGCATCGCGCCGCCGCCGAGCCTGGCCACCCGGCTCACCTGGCGCCGCGGCGAACCCGTCCGGATCGTCGACACGGTGGCGCCGGTCGGGATCACCGAGCCCGCTCCGGGAACCTGGATCTTCGACTTCGGCCAGAACTCCGCCGCGCTGTTCGAACTGCGCGTCGACGGGGCCGTCCCGGCCGGCACGGTGATCAAGGTGCAGCCGTCGGAGTCGCTGAGCGCCGACGGCACGGTCGACGCCGGCAGTATGGGCTCCGACGACGACATTTTCGACACGTACACCACCGCCGGCGACCCCGGCGGCGAGACGTGGCGGCCGCAGTTCGTCCACCACGGCTTCCAGTACCTCCAGGTCACCGGTCTGCCGCCGGAGTACGAGCCGACCCCGGAGACGCTCACGGCCCTGCACACGCGCGCCGCCACGGCCGTATCCGGGGACGTCTCCACTTCCAGCGAACTGGTCGACCGGTTGCATCGGATGAGCCGGTACTCGATCGCCAGCAACATGCAGTCGATCTTCACCGACTGTCCCAACCGGGAGAAGCTCGGCTGGCTCGCCGACATGATCCAGTCGATCCAGGCCATCGACCGCAACTTCGAGATGTCGGCGTACCTGACCCACATGCAGCAGGTGATGCGCGAAGCGCAGCTCGTCGCCGGACCCGACGCCGGATTGGTGCCGGCGCACACGCCGGAGTTCCCGATCTTCGACGGCCAGTGGGCGATGTACCGCGACGACATCAACTGGGGCAGCGCGATCGTCCTGACCCCGTGGTGGCTCTGGCAGCGGCACGGCGACACGGCGACGATGGACCGCTACTACGCGGCCATGGTCGCGTACCACGACTACGTGCGTACGACGCAGGCCGGCGCGGACGGCGTCGGCGAGCACCTGGTCGACGGCCCGCTGAAGGACTGGGTGGCCAGCGACGAGAGCACTCCCGGCCTGCTGGTCGGGACGTACGGCTACTACCTCATGACCGACCGGCTGGCCCAGATGGCCGCGGCGCTGGGCAAGGGCAGCGACGCCGACCGGTTCGCGGCCCTGGCCGCGGACATCGCCGACGCGTTCAACGGACGCTTCTTCAACGACGCTCTCAGGACGTACACCAACGACGGCAACGCCGGCACCATCGGAACACAGGCGGCGAACGCCCTGGCTCTCGATGCCGGCCTGGTGCCTCCCGGTGCGCGGCGCCAGGTCGTGGAGAGCCTGGTGGAGCGGATCTATGCCTATCACCCCAACGGCGGCGGCCCGCACCTGAGCGGCGGCACCATCTCGCTGGGCCCGACCTTCCGCTCGCTCAACGCCGCCGGCCGCGACGACGTCATCTGGGAACTGCTGCACGAGACCACGCGGCCCAGTTACGGCGCGTTCCTGCAGCCGTCCGTGTTCAACCCGCACGGCATGACGACGGTCCCCGAACACTGGTACGCGCCGGAGCGGAACTCGTCGCTGAACCACATCATCCTGCTGCAGATCGACGAGTGGTTCAGCACTGGTCTCGCCGGCATCCAGCACGTGCCCGGAGCGGTCGCCTACGAGCAGGTGGTGGTGAAACCGCGCGTGGTCGGGACGGCGGCGCTGCCGCTCACGCACGTCGACGGCTACTTCGACGGGCCGCGCGGGCGGATCCGCAGCGCCTGGAGCATCCCGGAGCAGGGCAGCCGGGACCTCTCACTGGACGTGACGATCCCGGGCAACACCGCCGCCCACATTCACGTGCCGGCCGTGCGCCCGACCACGGTGTACGTCAACGGCCGCCCGGCGCGGGCCTCGCGGGAGGTCACCTTCGAGAAGTTCGCCGACGGCTACGCGATCTACTCCGCCGGGCCGGGGAGGTACCGGTTCACCTCGCAGTTGCCCTGACGCCCGCTCAGGGGGAGTCGAGCAGGTGGACGACGGCCTCGTCCACCCGCCCGGCGCCGTCGCCGCGTCGCGGGCGCGCTATCACGCGGACCAGTCCGGCGAGCGGCCGAACAGCGCCAGTGTCTGGTCCCAGGCCGAGGCACCGGCGGGGATCTGCGCCCGCGGGCCGAAGTGAGCGCCGGGCTGGCGACGGTCGTCGCCGTCGGGGACCTGGTGCCCGATGCCCAGGGTGAACTCGACCAGTTCCGGGTCGGGGTCGAGGTTCCGGCCGATCGAGCGGGCGACGTCCCACGCGTGCAGGACGGAGTCGACGGTGTGCATGGTGATCGCCTGTGCGCCGCTGAAGGCCTGCTCGCGGGAGAGCTCCGGCAGCCACAGCTGACGGTCGAGCACGTCGGCGGGCGCGAACGCGTCGCTGACGGCGGCGGCGGAGGCGAGGTAGTCGGCCGTCGGGTCGTCGCGGTGCGCCCCGGTGGCCCACAGCGCGTCGTCGGCGCCGGCGCCGTTCGCCGCGGCGGCGAACCCGAGGTTCTGCACGGTCATGTGGTCCAGGAGTTGGGTCAGGTTCCACTCGGAGCAGGGGGTCTTCAGGGTGAGCTGACCAGGGGAGACGGCGCTGACGGCGTCGACGGTGAGCTGGACTGAGCGGGCGTGGGCGGCATGCGGACCGATCATAGGCACAAGCATATCGTATGCAGCAGCGTATTAATACCATGGCGATATCGTCAGGGCATGGGTGAGTCGCGGCGACCAGATCTGGCGGCCATGCTGGGCCCTCTTGGGCGCGCCCTGATGGGCATCGAGGAGCCGATCCTGGCCCGGAACGGCCTGAGCATGTGGGCCTACGCGGTCCTGGTCGGCCTCGGCGACGAACCGGTCCGCACCCAGGCGGCACTGGCCGACGCCATCGGTGCGGACAGGTCGCGGGTGATCCCGGTGCTGGACGAGTTGCAGGAGCGAGGCCTGATCACCCGCCGCCCCGACCCGTCCGATCGCCGGGTGCGGCTGGTGGCCATCACTCCCGCGGGGCGGCGGGTGCGAGAGCGTACGCGGGCCGAGGTGCAGCGCGCCGAGGGCGAGCTCCTCGATCAGCTGCCGCCCGCTGACCGGCAGGCGTTCCTGCGATCGCTGCGGGTGCTCTCCGACGCGGTCAGGGCGCCCGCGGGATGACCCGGGCGGGCGCGGCGGACAGACATCGTGCTCACCCTGCGTTGCTGAAGCGGCAAGGATATTTGCTCCAATTGTCAGATCCGGTCAGGCTTGCCGCATGGACAGCAACGTAGATGAACAGACGCCGGAGCACTTCTGGGAAGCCCGGTACGCCGACACCAACGCCGATACGGGCCGGGTCTGGTCGGGGCGGGTGAATCAGGTCCTCGCCGACGTCGCCGCCGCGCTGCCCGCCGGGACGGCGCTGGACCTCGGCTGTGGCGAAGGCAGCGACGCGATCTGGCTGGCGCTTCGAGGCTGGTCGGTCACTGCTGTCGACATCTCGTCGACCGCGATCGCCAGGGCCAGGGAGGCGGCGGCGCAGGCGGGTGTCGCGGACGGGCGCATCCGGTGGCAGGCGCGTGACCTCGCCTCCTGGGGCGACCCCGGCCGGTACGACCTCGTGTCGGCCTCCTTCTTCCATTCGCCGGTCGAACTGCCGCGGCCGGAGATCCTGTCCCGGGCGGCCGGCCTGGTCGGCCCGGGCGGGCGGATGCTGATCCTCTCGCACGGCGACTTCCCGCCGTGGGCGCGAGACCATGACGGCCACGAACTGCCCGACCACCGCTTCCTCACGCCGGACGAGGAGGTCGACCAGCTCGGGCTCGACCCGGGGGAGTGGGACGTGGAGATCGCCGAGACCCGGCCGCGGGCCGCTACCGGCCCGGACGGCCAGCACGCCGTCCTCGACGACGTCGTGGTGCTGCTGCGCCGGCACTGAGCCGCTGCGGCGCGGCGCTGGGTACCGGAATCGACCCGGTTTGTATGGAAATGAGGCATTTGGGTATCCACAACCGGTGCTGATCGAGCACGTCCGACAGAGCCGATGGCTGTCGGCTCGCCCGGTTCGGAAGGATGTGAACCCGATGGACATCTCGGAATCGTGGAACAACGCCCTCGACGACGTGATCACGTTCCTGCCCAAGTTCGCCGCGTTCCTGGTGATCCTGTTCATCGGCTGGCTGGTCGCGAAAGGACTGCGCAAGCTGGTCGACGTCGTACTGGAGCGAGTTGGATTCGACCGCGCGGTAGAACGCGGTGGCGTCAAACGGGCACTCGAGCGGTCGAAGTACGACGCCAGCAGCCTGATCGCGGCGCTGGTCTACTACGCGGTGCTGCTGATCGCCCTCCAGATGGCCTTCGGGGTCTTCGGCCCCAACCCCGTCAGCGACCTGCTGTCGGACATCGTCGCCTGGCTGCCGCAAGCGATCGTCGCGGTCGTGATCGTGGTCGTGGCGACGGCGGTCGCCACCGCACTCGCCGACCTGGTGGGCAGTGCGCTCAGCGGTTTGAGCTACGGGCGGCTCGTCGCCCGCATCGTGCAGGTCTTCGTCATCGCTCTCGGTGTGATCGCGGCGCTGAACCAGATCGGTGTCGCCACCTCGGTGACGACGCCAGTGCTCATCGCCGTCCTGGCCACCGTCGCCGGTGTCGTGATCGTCGGCGTCGGGGGCGGCATGTTGCGGCCCATGGAGCAACGCTGGGAGCGCTGGCTGCGGCGCGCCGAACAGGAGATCCCGGAGGCACGGGCCCAGGACGAGGCGTATCAGCGAGGTCGCGAGGACACGCTGCGCACCCATGCGGAGACGCCGTCGTCGCAGACACCTTCGGCGAGCGCGACCCCGTCCGACGCGCCGCTCGGCTCGGAAGAAGCAGGACGGCGCCCGTATTCGCCGCTGGAGGACTATCCGTAGGCCGCGAACGTCAGGGGTACATCAACGGATCGATGTCACCGTCCGCGACGCTGGCCATGGCCGAACCGGCCGTGGCCAGCGCACACACGGCCGCGAGGCGCAGCGATACCCAGTCCGGCGCCTGCCGGTCCAGCGGGCCCGGCGAGCGTCCCTGCTCCAGGGCGACGTCCTCGACGCCACGCGCATACTCGGCCAGTTCCACGGGGCCGACCCCAGCTCCGCTGAACACCAGGATGTCGCGGACGGCGGCGGCATGCTGGTCGATCTCGGCGACCACGCCCGCCGGCAGGTCGCCGCCGGCGGCGATGCCGAGGCGGTCAGCGAGGGAGGCGAGCTCGCGTCGGGCCGCTGTCGTTCTGCGTCGGGGAGCGAACCAGTTCATGGCTGCCCAGGGTAAGGAATCCCGGGGCGTCGGTGACGGCCGGGCCGCGAGATTGACCGGTTGGGGTAGCGGTCGGTAACGTCGACCCCCCGTAGCGACGGGTTCGGAGCTGCTGGGAGGGGAGTTCACCACTCCAGCTCCCAGGAGGTCCACACCGTGTCCGGTGGTTCCCTACTCGCTCATCGCGATTTCCGCCTACTTCTTCTCGGCCAGACCACGAGCCAGTTCGGCGCTCAGGTCAGTGGCGTCGCGATCCCGTTACTCGCGGTCCTCACACTCGACGCGTCCGCATTCGAGGTCGGCCTGATCACGGCCGCGTCGACTGTCGCGTTCGCCGTCATCGGATTGCCGGCCGGAGCGTGGCTGGACCGGCTGCCACGCCGGCCGGTACTGGTCGTCAGCGATCTCGCCCGGGCGCTGCTGCTGGCGACCATCCCGCTGGCCGCCGTCACGGGGGTGCTCACCATCACCCAACTCGTCGTCGTCGCGCTGGTCAGTGGCGTCTGCCGGGTCTTCTTCGACGTGGGATACCAGGCGTACGTGCCGTCGGTGATCGGCCGCGACCGGGTGCTGGCCGGGAACTCGGCGATGGAGACCATGCGGGCGTCCGGCCAGTTCGTCGGCCCCGGTCTCGGCGGCTGGCTGGTCGCCGTCGCCGGAGCGGCGAACGTGGTCCTGGTGCAGGCGGTCACGTTCGCCGTCTCGGCGGCGTCGATCGCGGCGATCCGCCACCGCGAGCCCGCCATCACACGGCCGGCACACCGAACGTCCATGCGTCGCGACATCCGGGAGGGCCTGGCGTTCGTGCTGCGGCACCCGGCGCTGCGGGCGGTGGCGGTGGCGAGCGCCCTGTCGAACCTCGCCTTCGCGCTGGCCTCGGCGGTGACGTTCGTGTTCCTCGCCCGCACGCTGGGGTTGTCCCCGACGGTGATCGGGCTGGTGGTCGCGGGCGGATCGGTGACCGTCATGGCCGGAGCGGCGTTGACCCCGTGGCTGGCCCGGACGGTCGGGAGCGCGCGCATCGTGTGGCTGTCGCTGCTGGTGACCGGGCCGTTCACGCTGCTACTGCCGCTCGCGCATCCCGGGTGGACCGCGGTGGCGTTCACCGTCGCCGGCATGGCGGCGGGGGAACTCGGGCAGATCGTGTACGCGATCACCAGCCTGAGCCTGCGCCAGCGGCTGTGCCCGGACCGGTTGCTGGGCCGGGTGACCGCGACCATGCGGTTCCTCATCATGGCCGCGTTCCCTCTCGGCGCGCTGGCCGGCGGGGTCCTGGGTGACACCCTGGGACTGCGCCCGGCGCTGTGGGTGTGCGGTGTCGTCGTCCTGTTGGCTCCGGCACCGCTGGTCCTCGCGCTGCGCCGGTACCGAGACGTCGAGGACGTCCCCGATCATCATCATCAACCGCCGGCCGCGGCATAGCGCAGCCAGCGGTTGATGATCATAGTGACGGCGGGATCAGTCCGTGCGCATGGGCGAACACCACGATCTGGACCCGGTCGCGCAGCTCCAGCTTGCGCAGGATCGCGCCGACGTGCGTCTTGACGGTGGACTCGCTGGCGAAGACGAGGCCGGCGATCTCGGTGTTCGACAGCCCGCGGGCGACGGCGGCGAAGACCTCGCGCTCCTTGTCCGTCAGCGACAGATACGCCGGCGGGGGAGGCGTACGGGACCGGAACTGGCCGTCCAGGAGCGTCGACAGGTCCTGCGGGGCCAGCACGGCGTTGCCGGCGTGGACGGTGCGGATGGCATCGCGCAGCATCAGCGGGGTGGTGTCCTTGAGCAGGAAGCCGCTGGCGCCGTGCCGGATCGCCGTCGCCGCCCGGTCGTCGAGGTTGAACGTGGTCAGCACCACCACCCGGACCGGGGCGGCGCGGCGGGCGGCGCGGTCGGGCAGGAAGATCTGCCGCGTCGCCTCCACACCGTCCATGTCGGGCATCCGGATGTCCATGAGGACGACGTCGGGCATCAGCTCGTCGACCATGCGGACGGCCTCGAGCCCATTGCCGGCCGACCCGACCACCCGCATGCCGTCCTGGGCGTCGACGATGACCCGCACGCCCTCGCGGAAGAGCTCCTGGTCGTCGACCAGGAGCACCGTGATGTCGCCGTCGTCGCCGGTCATCGCCCTCCTGCCCGGACCGGCATCCACGCGGTGGCGGTGAACGTGGGGCCGACCGTCTCCTCGCGGCGGCGCACGTCCAGCCGACCGCCGACGGATTCCAGCCGGCGCCGCATCCCGTCCAGCCCCTGCCCTCCTCCGCCGCCGGCGGCGTCGCCGACGACGTTGCGCACCTCGATCCGCAGCTCGCCCTCCCAATGTCGTTCCACGGACACCGGGGCGTCCCGGCGGCCGTGCTTGATCGCGTTCGTCAGCATCTCCTGGAGCACCCGGTAGGCAACCTCCGCCAGCTCCGGCGGCAGCGGGCGAGGTGTCCCGACGTCCGACGCGACGACCTCGTGGCCGCTGGCCCGCAACCCCTCGACCAGGCTGTCGAGCCCGCCCGGCGGCGCCGCGGCCTGCTGGGTCTCCGAAAGCACCTGCCGCACATCCTGCAACGAGGTCCGCGCGGAGGTGGCGATCTTGGCCATGGTGGCCTTGAGCCCTTCGGTGTCGGCGTCGTCAAGATACTGCGCCGACTCCGCCTGGGCCAGGATCACCGCCAGCGAGTGCCCGACGACGTCGTGCACGTCGCGGGCCAGCCGCGCCTGGTCGTCGCGGAGCCGGGCGATCTCGCGGGCCTGCTCGGTCTCGAGGACCGCCCGCGCCGCGTCCTCCTCGGCGACCTGCTGCGACTCCCGCGAAGCCCGGGCCCGGGCGCCGAAGCGCAGCGCGAGGCCGGCCAGCCACGGTGCCCCGAGCATCGCCGTGCCCATGACCGCGGCCGTCAACTGCCAGGTGGTGCTGAGCTCCCGGACGACGTCGACCAGGCTCTCGTTGCCGGCCAGCTGAGCCAGTCCACCGAGACCGAGCGTGTTCACCATGACGATGGCGATCAAGGCGGCGGCCGGGATCGACAGGGCGCTGAGCGCGACGGTCGCGGTGCTGCCCCAGCGGGCCGCGCCGAACGCCACCGCGGTGATCGACAGCTGTACCAGCATCAGGTTCGTGCCGGTGGCCACTTGGACCGCGCAGGTGGCCCACACCAGCCCCAGCGCCACGCCAGGCTGCCGGCGGCTCAGCCCGACCGCCGTCGCGGTGAGCAACGCCACCAGTACGAGCGGCAACCGGCTGCCGAACCAGAGCCAGGTGTTGGCCGCCTCGACCAGGCCGAGCACCGCGACGGCGACGCCGAGGGCCAGGTCCGGAACCCATCGGTCGGCGTCCCGCCTGGCGCGTTGGACGGCGGTGAGGGGGGCTATGGTCGGGCCTCCAGCCAGGTGTGTGAGCGCGTAACCCCGTAATGGAACCACGCTCAGAACCGCGTGACGTCCCGGACGAGCAGGTCCAGCAGCCGGGGATAGGAGAGGCCCGCGGCGGCGAACATCTTCGGCACCTGCGACTGCTCGGTGAACCCGGGCATCGTGTTGACCTCGTTGAGCACGGGGCCTTCGGCGGTCAGGAAGAAGTCGACCCGGGCCACGCCGCCACAGCCGAGCGCGTCGAACATCGCGACCGCCGCGTCCTCCAGCGCCTTGCGTTCCGGGTCGGTGAGCGCCGCCGGGATGCGTAAGTCGGCGGCGCCGCCGTACTTGGTCGTGTAGTCGAACAGGCCGTCGACGACGATCTCCAGGCTCGGCGCCACCTCGCGCGACCCGTCCGGGCGCCCCAGGACGGCCAGGTCGATCTCCCGTCCGGTGACGACGTCCTCGACCAGAACCCGGTCGTCCAGGGCGAACGCAGCGTCCAGCGCCGGCGCGAGGTCGTCCGGCGACGTCACCAGCGCGACACCCTGGCTGGACCCGGCGGCAACGGGCTTCACCACGACCGGATGGGTCCACCGGTAGGCGGCGGCCGTGGCCGCGGTGAGCAGCACGCCCGGGGCGGTCGCGATGCCGATGTCGGCCGCGATCAGCTTGGTAGCCCACTTGTCCATGGCCAGGGCCCCGGCCCGCACCCCGGAGCCGACGTACCGGACCCCGGCCACGTCGCACAGCGCCGCAAGCGTGCCGTCCTCGCCGCGCGGCCCGTGCACCGCCGGGACGACGACGTCGCAGGTGCGCAGCTCGCGCACGGCGTCGGCCAGGTCGACCGGGCAGCCGGAGCCGATCCGCCAGCCGCCGTCGGTGTCGATGGTCAGCCGCACGACGGCGTACCCGGCGGTCGCGAGCGCATCGGCGACCGCGGCCGCTGACGCCAGCGACACCTCGTGCTCACAGTTCTGGCCACCGCCGATCACCGCCACCCGCGCGCTCATCGCGACCTCCGCGTGACCCGGGTACCGATGCCGGTGACGATCTCGTGCTCGATCGTGCCTGCCCAGGCCGCCCAGTCCGCGGCGGTGGGTTCGCCGTCGTCGCCGGGCCCGAAGACGGTGACGGTCTCGCCGGGCGGCACCGGATCGGCGCCCAGGTCGACCACCGCCTGGTCCATCGAGATCATTCCGACCAGCGGCCGCCGGCGCCCGCGCACCAGGACCTCGGCCCGGCCGGAAGCTGCCCGCGGCAGCCCGTCCGCGTAACCCAGGGGCAGCAGTGCCAGGTGCGTCGCCGCCGGAGCCGTCCACCCGTGGCCGTAACCCACCTGGGTGCCGGCCCGCACCCGCCGGACGGTGACGACGGGAGCGGTCAGCGTCAGCGCCGGCCGCAGCCGGACCGTCCGCGAGGGGTCGATGCCGACCACCCCGGCCCCCACCCGGACCATCGAATGATGGGTTCGGCGGTCGGTGAGCGTGGCGGCGGTGGCGGCCAGGTGCCGCAGCGGCGGACGCAGCCCGGCTGCGCGGGCCGTCTCCACGCCCCAGGCGAACCGGGACCGGCCGGTCGCGTTGCACAGGTCGGCCGGGTGGTCCGCGCAGCCCAGGTGACCCATCACGCCGACTACGCGCAGCAACCCCCGCTGCTCGGCGAGCCGGGCCGCCCGGCACAGCGCGGCCCAGTCCGCCGGCGGCGCGCCGTCGCGGGCCATCCCGACGTCCAGGTGCAGGTGCACGCGCGCGCCCGCGCCGCCGGCCAGGACGGCGTCGAGGTGCTCCCGGCTCGGCACGGTTACGTCCACCTTCGCGGCGACGGCGTCCCCGAACGGCGCGTCGACGGGGTTCAGCCAGCTCAGCACCGGCGCGGTGACGCCGGCCGCGCGCAGCGCCAGCGCCTCCCCGAGCCCGGTCACGCCCAGCCGGGTTGCACCGTGCGCGAGCGCCGTCCGGGCGACGTCCGCGGCCCCGTGCCCGAAGCCGTCGGCCTTCACCACGGCCATCAGTTCCGCGTCGGTGCGGGCGGCTATCGTGCTGACGTTCGCGGCGACCGCGGCCAGGTCGGCGGTAAGCAGCGGCGCGGCCACGGTGCACGGTGCCGGCGCCACGGCGAGGGCGCTCACGCCGTCACCAGCCGCGCGCTGACCGGGCCGTACAGGGCCGCCGCGGCGCCGGTGCGCAGCGCCCAGTAGCGGTCGCCGTAGCTCCAGTGCCACCACTCGGTGGGATAGTTCACCAGGCCGGCCCCGCCCAGGACCCGAGCCAGGAGCTCCCGGTTCGCCCGGGCCGGGCCGGTCACCTGCGGCGCGTCGAAGAAGCAGGCGCCGCCGCTATCCTCGGGCGTCGCGTCGATCGGGGTGCCGAGGTCGAGCTCCCTGTCGTCGGCGGTGGACACCAGGGTCAGGTCGACGGCGGCGCCGGCCACGTGCGGTGCCACCGCGACCGGCGCGACGAACCGGCTGGTCAACCGCTCGAGCTCGGCATCGGTGAGACCCGGGTGAAGGGCGGACAGCTGTGCGGCGTACCCGGCGATGATGGCGCGCTGGTCGGCGAGCGAACGGTGGCCCTCCACCACCCGCAGGCCGATTCCGCCGGGCAACCGGTCGCGGGCCAGGAGGAGACGCTGCGCCAGCGAGGCTCGCACCGCGGCATGCGCCGGCCCGAACGAGTCGTCGAGCTCCACCATCGGTTCGCCGTCGTCGTGGACCGGGACGGCATGGACCCGCGGGTCGGAGAGGAGGATCGTCATACCCGGCACGCTAGGAACCGGGGCCCGTCACCGGCCTCCACCTGAGGTGCCGAACTGCTGGCCGCGAGGACGAGAAGGCTGGCCGCGGGCCCGGCCACGCCTGGGGCGATCCCGTGCGCTACGGCGTGCGGCGCTGCCGCTGCTCGTGGGCGAACTCACTACGAGCCCGGACGCCGAGCAGCATCTTCCGCGTCATGATCAGCACCACCGGGTCCACCAGCTCGTTGCCCACCCAGGGCAGCCGGGCCGCCAACCCGGTCGCGTGTCCGGTGGCCAGCCCGCGGACCGGTGCGGCGCGGCCACGGACCAGCAGCCGGCAGGCGCCGGGCCCGTCGTCCACCAGCACGAACGCCCACGTGGCGTGCCAAGGGTGCAGCGGCGGGCGTTGGCGCAGCACGAGGACCCGGCCCGGGTCGACCCGCGCCACCTGGAAGGCGTAGCCGTCCTTCGGGCCGAGCGAGCCCGGTGGGGCGGCCCGGACCTGGTCGCCCACGGCGAGGCGGTGCCAGCGGGCCCGGGACCGTTCGGCCCGGCGCAGGTCCAGGCCGAACGGGTTCTCCAGCCAGTCGTAGCTGTACCGGCCGTCGTGGTCGCGGCCGATCTGCACGATCCAGCGCCAGACCTCCTCGCGCGGCGCATTGACGGTCACGGCACGCGTGCTGACTGCGTGCGCGTCGCGGACCAGCTCGTCGCCGGGGAGGGGCCGGGCCACCTCGTCGGGCGTGGCGCCCCGGTAGCGCAGCCGGGCGCGCGCCGCCACGGCCGCCGTCGTCGACGCGGTCAGCGCCGCCGTGGCGACGACGGCGCGCCGCCGGTCCCGGGCGTGCCGGAGGGCGGCGCGCCGGCTCCCGCCCTGGCCACCGTGCGTGTTCATACCGACGAGGAGAGCACGCGGACCCGGCGGCGGGAAGGGACCAACGTCCCGATTCCGGTGGGCCGACTGTACCGCACGTCCGGGAGCGACGCCCGAGGTCAGGGCCGTCATGATCCGGCTCGGGCGTTCTCGACACTCCCGATGGCCGGTGCAACACTGGTGCGGGGCTCAGAGGGGGCATGCATGGGGAGCGGTGCCGACCAGATCTTGCCGAAGCTCCCGCTCGAGGAGCTTCTCGGTGAGGTGCAGTCGCGGCTGCAGGCGGTGGTGGCCGCCCAGGACGGCGTGCACGCACTGCTCGAGGCGGTCGTGTCGATCGGCCGCGACCTCGAGCTGGAGACGGTGCTGCGGCGCATCGTGGAGGCGGCCATCCGGCTGGTGGACTGCCGGTTCGGCGCCCTCGGGGTGATCGGCGACGACGGACAGCTGGCCCAGTTCATCCCGATCGGGGTCACGGAGGACGAGATCGCCCGGATCGCGGAGTGGCCGCACGGGCGGGGCCTGCTCGGGCTGCTGATCAAGGAGCCGGCGGCGCTGCGACTGGAGGAGATCGCCGACCACCCGGAGTCGTACGGGTTCCCGGAGGGACACCCGCCGATGCGTACGTTCCTCGGCGTGCCGATCCGGGTGCGGGACGAGGTGTTCGGCAACCTCTACCTGACCGAGAAGAACGCCGGCCGGCAGTTCGACGAGCAGGACGAGACCATCGTGGCGGCGCTGGCCACGGCCGCGGGCATCGCGATCGACAACGCCCGCCAGTACGACGCCACCCGGCGCCGGGAGACCTGGCTGGACGCGTCCGCCGAGGTCACGCAGGCGCTGCTGTCCGGTACGGAGTTCCGGGACACGCTGCAGCTCATCGCCACGCACGCGCGGGCCATGACGTCGTCGGACACCGCGGCGGTGGCTGTGCCCGACCGCGACGGCCGCACGATGCGGGTGGAGGTGGCCGACGGTGCCGGCGCGGACGATCTGGCCGGCGTGGAGTTCGCGGCCGAAGGCACGCTGGGGGCCGCGGTGGTGGCATCCGGCGAGCCGAGGGCGGTCAACGAGATCCGCCGCGGCCCGGAGCCGGCGCCGCTGCTGGACCGGCTGCCCGACGGTCCGGCGCTGTTGGTCCCGCTCGGGACGCCGCCCCATGTGCGGGGTGTCCTGGTGCTGGTGAAACGCCGCGGCGGGACGCCGTTCTTCGGACCGACCGCTCGCATGGTGCACGCGTTCGCCAACCAGGCCGCCGTCGGCCTGGAGCTGGCCGAAGCGCGCCGTGAGGCCGAGCGACACGGCCTGGTGGACGACCGCGAACGCATCGCCCGCGACCTGCACGACGTCGTGGTGCAGCGGCTGTTCGCCAGCGCGATGAGCCTGACGGCCGCTGCCCGGCTGATCGATCGGGCAGACGTGGCCGCGCGGGTGGAGCGCACGGTCGACGACCTCGACGCGACCATCCGGCAGATCCGCTCGACCATCTTCGCGCTGCAGTCGTCGAAGGACGACGTCGCGCCGACTCTGCGCGGCCGCCTGGTGAACGTCGTGGAGTCCGCGCGGGAGCAGCTGGGGTTCGCTCCCGGCTTGCAGTTGGTGGGTGAGCTGGACAACGCCGTCCCTGACCAGGTGGGCGAGCAGGCGGTGACCGTGCTGCAGGAGGCGCTGTCCAACGCGGTCCGGCACGCGCGGGCCTCGCGCGTCGACGTCGTCGTGGAGGCCATGAACGGGCGGTTGCGGCTGATGGTGGCCGACGACGGCGTCGGACTCCCGGCCGACCGGCGGCACAGCGGCCTGGCCAACCTCGCCGAGCGGGCCGCCGCGCTGGGCGGGACGTTCGAGCTCGCAACGGGCGAACCGACCGGGACCGTGCTGACCTGGCGAGTACCGCTGCGGTGAGCCGTCAGGCACCGCGGCGAGGCTTCGCCTCCGACTTGAGCTGGGCGGCCAGCACGGCGGCCTGGGTGCGGCGGTTCAGGTCCAGCTTGGCGAGCAGGCTGGAGACGTAGTTCTTGATGGTCTTCTCGGCGAGGAACATCCGCTCGCCGATCTGCCGGTTCGTGAGCCCCTCGCCGATGAGGTCGAGGATGCGCCGCTCCTGGTCGGTGAGGGTGGCCAGCGGGTCGGCCTTCGTGGCGCGGTCGCGCAGCCGCGCCAGCATCCGGGCGGTGCTCTGCGGGTCCAGCAGCGATGTTCCGGCAGCCAGTGCTCGCACGGCCCCGACCAGGTCGGTGCCATGGATCTGCTTGAGCACGTAGCCCGCGGCGCCGGCCATGACGGCATCGAACAGGGCGTCGTCGTCGGCGAACGACGTCAGCATCAGGCACTGCAGCTGCGGCAGCCGCGAGCGCATCTCCCGGCAGACGGTGACACCGTCGCCGTCGGGCAGCCGCACGTCCAGGACGGCGACGTCCGGGCGCAGCGCGGGGATGCGGGCCATCGCCTGCTCGGCGGTGCCGGCCTCGCCGACCACCTGGATGTCCGGCTCGGTCTCCAGCAACGCCGCCACCCCGCGGCGGACGACCTCGTGGTCGTCGAGCAGGAACACCCGGATCACGCGGTCGCTGGTCACGCTGTCGACCGTAGTGGGCCTCGGCGGACCGCCGCCAGGACCAAGGTCCCGAGATCGGCGCGCAGGTGAGATCGCAAGGGGCAGGTCAGGACCTTCGGCCCTGTCGGTAGCCGGGCGGGCGGCGCAGCCTGTCGGTGTGAACACGTTGACCCATGCCGACTCGGCCGGGCTGGAGAAGCTCGACCGGCGCACCTGTTACGCGCTGCTGGCGACGGTGCCCATCGGCCGGATCGTGTTCACCGAAGCGGCACTGCCGGCGATCCAGCCGGTCAACTTCGTCCTCGACGGCGACGACGTCATCATCCGCACCGGCACCGGATCCAAGCTCGCCCAGGCCGCGCGGTCGGCCGTCGTAGCGTTCGAGGGTGACCAGTACGACGAGGACACGATGAGCGGCTGGTCGGTAGTGCTGGTCGGGCGGGCCGAGCCGGTCGGTGACGACGCCGAACGCCGCCGGCTGTCAACGCTGGGGCTGATGCCGTGGGCACCCGGGACCCGGCCGCACTACATACGGATCCGGCCCGAGATCGTGCGCGGGCGGCGCATCGTGCGTCCGCCGGCGCTTTGACGATGACCACGTCCAGCAGCCACCACGTGCCCCTCCGCGGCGTCCGGTCAGAAACCAGCGTGCCCGTGACCGGTGCCGCCCTCCCCACCACCGAGTACCCGCGTGCCGTGCGGTACGCGTTGGCGGCGCTGCGGCTCTCGCTCGGCTGGACCTTCCTGTGGGCGTTCTTCGACAAGACATTCGGGCTCGGATAGGCGACACCGGCCGAGAACGCGTGGATCGACGGCGGCAGCCCCACGACCGGGTACCTGTTCGGCGTGGAGGGCCCGTTCGCGGGCATCTTCAACGACCTGGCCGGTCAGGCCTGGGAGTGGCTGCCGCTGGTCCGCCGGTACCGCTGGCTGGTGTGAGGGCGGCAGCCTCGAGCTGCGTCGTGCGCCGGACGACCACGGGGGAGGGGTCCGGCGCACGACGCCACCCGTCGACGGAGGAGGACGGCTACGCCTGCGCGGGGGAGATGTTGACCATCCAGCTCACGCCGAAGGCGTCCTGGCACATGCCGAAGCTGTCGCCCCACGGCGCCTGCTCCAGCGGCACCGTGACCGTGCCGCCCGCGGACAGCTGCTCCCAGTAGCCCCGCAACCGAGCGTCGTCGTCGCCGCTGAGGGAGACCGCGTGGCTGGTCCCCGGCGTGTAGTCCATCGTGTTCGGGGTGTCGGAGGCCATCAGCACGAGGCCGTCGTCGGTCTCCAGCATCGAGTGCATGATCTTGTCGGCTTCGCTGGGGTCCTCGCTGGCGCCGATGTCGGCGAACGTGTTCATGGTCAGGTCGCCGCCGAAGACGGAGCGGTAGAACTCCATGGCCTGCCTGGCGGTGTCGCGGAAGCCCAGATACGGATTCAGGCGCACGCTCACGGTCCGACCTCCTTGTCGTCGCGCGGCCGGTTCCCGGCTCAGATCGACACTAGACCCGCCGCGTGGCGGGTGGGAGGTAGTGGGCCGACGAGTTCCGGCCGCGGCCCGGAGACGACGTCAGCCCGTGCGGCACGGGGCCGGCACGGGCTGACGTCGTCGATCAGTGCGGACGATCAGTGCATGACGATCGGCGGCGCCTGGGCGGCGTCACCGTCCTCGTCGCCTTCCTGGCCGTGCGTGTCGGTCTGCAGCGCCTTCTTGCTCCGCGGCAGGAACAACGCCGGGATCAGGCAGAGCGCCACCAGCACGACTGCCACCGTGAAGGTGGACCCGAACGCCTCGGCCAGCCCGGACTGACCAGCGGCAAGCACCTCGGGCGGCACCTGGTCGGCCGGCACCACGCCCTGAACGACGCCGTTGTAGGCGGTCGCGGCCTGGTTGTTCAGGATCTGGTTGGTCAGGATCACCGACATGGTCGCCGTTCCGATGGAGCCACCGGCCTGCTGCACGATGTTCATGAGCGTGGAGCCGCGGGCGACCTCGGCGTGCGTGAGGCTGGCCAGGGCAGCCGTCATGATCGGCATCATGGTCATGCCCATGCCGAGACCCATGACGAACAACGACCCCAGGAGCAGCACGTAGGACGTGTCGGCCGCGAGCTGGGTGAACGTGCCCATGCCGACGGCGATGAGCACGATGCCAGTGAGCACCAGCTTGCCCGGCCCGGTCTTGTCGGTCAGCCGGCCGGCGATCGGCATGGTGATCATGGCGCCGATGCCCTGCGGCGCCATGAGCAGCCCCGCCATCAGTGTGCTCTCTTCACGCACCTGCATGAAGTAGCTGGGGAACAGCAGACCGGCCCCCATGAACGCCACGATGAACAACGTCATGGTGATGACCGCGACGGTGAGGTTGCGGTTGAGGAACAGGTGCAGGTCGATCAGCGGGTTCCGCTTGCGCAGCGCGTGGAAGACGAACGACACCACCAGGACCAGCCCGAGGGCCGCCGGCACCAGCACCCGTGCTGCCTGGACCGTGCCTTCCTCCGGAATGGACGAGACGCCGAACAGGAACAGCGCCAGGCCGGGGGAGAGCAGTGCCATGCCGACGAAGTCGAACGTCTCCGACGGCTGCGGCTGGTCCTTCGGCAGCACCCGCGACGCCGCGATGAAGGCGAAGATGCCGATCGGCAGGTTGATCAGGAAGATCCAGTGCCATGAGGCGACGTCGATGAGCCAGCCGCCCAGGATCGGGCCGGCGATGGGACCGAGCAGCATCGGGACGCCCAGCACGGCCATGACGCGCCCGATGCGTTCGGGTCCGGCCGCGCGGGTCATGATGGTCATGCCCAGCGGCATCAGCATGCCGCCGCCCAGCCCCTGCAGGACGCGGGCGCCGATGAGCGGGCCGATGTCCCAGGCGAAGGCGCACAGCACGGAGCCGAGGACGAACAACACCAGGGACGTCAGGTAGAGCCGCTTGGTGCCGAAGCGGTCGGCGGCCCAGCCGGTGATGGGGATGACCGCGGCCAGCGCGAGCGTGTACGCCGTGTGGGTCCACGCCACGGTGGCGTAGGTCGCGTTGAACTCGCTCTGGAACGTCGGCAGCGCGACGCTGACGACCGTCACATCGAGGATCGACATGATGGCGCCGAGCACCACGACGCCGGCGACCTTGAGTACCCCGCGGTCGAGCTTGTCGTCGGACCCGACGTCAGGGGGTCCGGCAGATGTGCTCATGAGTGCTGTTCCTCCAGATGTGACGGTGTGGCGGTGGAGACGATCGGGCCGAGCGCGGCGTGCAGCCGCTCGCGGTCCGAGGGGTTCAGGGACCGCGCGAACGCCAGCAGCGCACTGCGCCGGGCGGCGTCGACGTCGGCGATGACGTCACGGCCCCGGTCCGACAACGAGACACGGCGGATGCGGCGATCGCTGGGATCCTCGCGCCGGGCGACGAGTCCGTGCGTCACCAGCCGGTCGACGTTGCGGCCGGCCGTGGCCAAGGTGAGGTCGACGGCATCGGCGATTTCGTTGATGGGGATGGGCTCGGCGTGCCGGGCCAAGACGACCAGGCAGCGCAGCTGCGAGATCGACAGGTCCAGTTCGACCATGGAGTTGAGGTCCGACTCGGCCCGGGCGCACCCGATCTGGCGGAGGAACTCCTCGAGCGAGGCGACGAACTCTGCCTCGGCGGATTCGGACACCGCAGTATCGTGCCGTGGATAGTTGCATGCCTGCAACCATTGCGAGGGTGATACCGATCACGTCGCCCGAAATGATCACGTCCCGTGGGGGTGCTCACGCTCCACCAGGGATGCTTGCCTGTGGAAGCGGGAACACGCCTGGGGAGGGCCTGCCCCGGCATCGATATCGCGACCCCCGACACCCCGCCCGCACCGCTCCGGTGGGTGCGGCGGCAGCCGCTCGGCTAAGGTCGGTCCAGGTACACGAGCGGGTGGCGCGGGGGAGGTGACGGGGCCGTGGAGGTCCAGGAGACGTCGGTCCAGACCGACCGGGTGTTCACCGTCCCCAATGTGCTCTCGTTCCTCCGGCTGCTGGGCGTTCCGGTCTTCCTCTGGCTCGTCCTCGTCGAAGAGGCCGACACCGTCGCCATCATCCTGCTCGCGGTGTCCGGCTTCACCGACTACCTCGACGGCTGGCTGGCCCGCCGGTGGAACCAGATCAGCCGGGTCGGGCAACTGCTCGACCCACTCGCCGACCGGCTCTACATCCTGACCACCATCGTTGCGCTGACCTTGCGCGACATCATCCCGTTGTGGTTCGCGGTGCTGCTGGTCGCCCGCGACGTGTACATGGCGGTGATCGTGGCGCTGCTCAAGGCGCGGCGGGGCCTCACCGGCCTCCCGGTCCACTTCCTCGGCAAGTCCGCCACCGCCTGCCTGCTGTACGCGTTCCCGCTGCTGCTGTGGGGGGACGCCGACGGCACCCTGGCCATGTTGGCCCGGGTCTTCGGCTGGGCATTCGTACTGTGGGGCGTCGCCCTGTACTGGTGGGCGGCGGTCCTCTACACGTTCCAGGCGCGCCGGGTACTGAGCGGCGCAGCGGCGAAAGCCGGCTGACCTCGCGGATGTCGGCGCGGCACCGGGATCGGGCCGTGCGAGCATAGGGGCGTGGTGACAGGGCAGACTCCCCGGGTTCGTCCGCTTCGGCGGCCGGACGAGTCGATGTCGCTGCTCAACGATCTGTTCGCGAAGCCGCTGGACCCCGGATACGAGGAGGCCGCCGCCCGAGAGCGCGCCGAGGGCGGGGCACCGCCGGGCCGCAACGGCCGCGGTGACGACGGCCGCGACGGCGGGCGCGGACGCCAACGGTTCTCGCTGGCGCTCGCGCTCGGGATGGTCGCTCTGGGGTTGCTCGTCACAGCCGCTGTGTTACAGGTTCGCGACACCGCTAATGTGGTCTCTTCGGAGCGGCAGGGGTTGATCGAGCAGATCCGCGCGGAGGACGAGCGTGTCAGCCACCTCCAGGAAAGCGTCACAGCCCTGGAGTCGGAGATCAACAGCCTCGAGGACGCACTCCTGCAGGACTCCGCGACCGGGCAGCAGATACGCGAAGAAGTCGAGGGGTTGCAGGCACGTGCGGGGGGCGATCGAGGTGACGGGGCCGGGGGTGGTGGTCACGGTGGACAACCCGGAAGACCAGGAGAACGTAGAAGACCCCGACAAGGCGCGCGTCCTTGACCTCGACCTGCGTCAAGCGGTCAACGGGCTGTGGTCGGCCGGCGCGGAGGCCGTCAGCATCAACGGCCAGCGCATCACCAGCCTGACCGCCATCCGTTCGGCCGAGGGGATCATACAGATCAACTACCGGCCCATGAACGCGCCCTACGAGATCTCCGCCATCGGCGATCCCGAATCGCTCCCGGGCCGGTTCGGTGACGGCTCCGGCGGCCAGTGGCTGCGCGCCGTTGCCAGCAACGACAACCTGCAGTTCAGCGTCCGCCGTGAGAACGAGCTGACTCTGCCGGCCGGCAACACGCCGCTGACGTACGCGACTCCGGGAGGGGCATCGTGATCCCGGCCATCGGCCTGATCGTCGGAATCCTCGCCGGCGTGTTCTTCGACGTCTCCGTGCCGCTGGAGCTGCAGCCCTACCTCCCGATCGCCATCGTCGCCGCGCTGGACGCGGTGTTCGGCGGGGTCCGGGCGGTCATGGAGGGCATCTTCAACGACAAGGTCTTCGTGGTGTCCTTCATCGCCAACGTGCTCATCGCGGCGTTCATCGTGTTCCTCGGCGACCAACTCGGCGTGGGCTCGCAGTTGTCGACGGCGGTGATCGTCGTGCTGGGCATCCGCATCTTCACGAACGTGGCCACGATCAGGCGGCATCTGTTCCATGCCTGATCGCGACGACGACCTCGACGACGCTCGCGGAGCGCCCGATCGCGACGGCGCCCGTGACGACGCCTCGCGCCCGGATGAGCCCGACGCCGCCGCCGAGGGCGCGCGTGACGCCGCCGAGGGCGCGCGTGACGACGTCGAGGGCGCGCGTGACGACGCCGAGGGGACGCCCGACGGCGACGGCGACCAGTCGCCGGTGGGCGACGACCTGACGGCTGTCGGGGACGACGGCGATCGGACCGCCTACGACGAACCGGCGGTCGGCGGAGGCGGCGACCACCCGGAGCGGGCCGGCGACCAGCCGCAGCGGGCCGACGATCACCCGTCCGGCGATGCGGAGGCAGAGTCGGCGCCGGCTGCCGGCGACCGCACGACCGCACCGCGGCGGCCCTTCGTCGCCGCACGGCCCCGCGGCCACGGTGGTCAGCGAGCCGGCCACGGTGGCCACACCCGCTCGCACGCCAAGTCCACCAGCCCCGGCGCCGGGCAGTCCGGCTCAGCGCGTTTCACCCCGGCGGCGCCATCGGGACCCCGGCGGCTCTGGAAGGCCATCACACAGCGGCCCGACCTCGGACACGTCGGTGTCGCGCTGCTGGTCGCACTACTGGGCTTCGGCGCCGTCGTACAGGTGCGCGCGGACGACGACGACACCCTGGCCAACGCCCGCCGCGACGACCTCGTCCAGATCCTCGACGGGCTGCGCCGTCAAGCGGACCGTCTCGACGATCACGTGGCCGATCTGGAGGCCGACCGGCGCGAGCTGGTCAGCGGCGCCAACACGGAGGCGGAGGCTCTGCAGTTGGCGCAGGAGCGGGCCCGCACGGTCGGCGTGCTGGCCGGTACCGTCCCGGCCACCGGTTCCGGCATCATCATGACCGTCACCGACCCCGACCGCCGGGTGTCCGCCACGCTCATGCTGCAGGCGATCAACGAACTGCGGGTGGCCGGCGCCGAGGCGATCCAGATCCGCGGCGGTGGCAACGACACCGCTGTTCGGGTCATCGCCAGCACCGCCTTCGAGAACCCCGAAGCCGGGGTTCTCGAGGTAGGCGGGGTGCGGATGGAGCCGCCGTACGAGATCGTGGCCATCGGCGATCCGCGCGAACTCTCCGGCGCCATGACGTTCGCCGAGGGCATCGTGTCTCGCATCGAGAGCCAGGACGCCGCCGCCACGGTCACCGAGTACGACGAGCTGACCGTGGACGTGTTGCACGAGCCGCAGCCGCCTGAGTACGCTCACCCGGCGCCGGACGACGAGGACGACGAATGACCACCCGTGCCGGCTGTCGTCGCCATCGAGCCCACCGTCAGCCCGTCAAGCCCGTCAACCGGCCGCGCGTGCCGTAGAGGAGGCAGATTTCGTTGTATCCCGACGACCTGAGGTACACCCCGGAGCATGAGTGGGTGCGCACCCCTGGTGAGGCTGAGGGGAGTGTCCGCGTAGGCATCACGCACTTCGCCCAGGAGCAACTGGGCGACATTGTCTACGTCCAGCTGCCGGCCGCCGGCGACGAGGTCACCGCCGGGGAGGTCTGCGGGGAACTGGAGTCAACGAAGAGCGTCAGCGAACTGTTCGCGCCGATCACGGGCACGGTGGCCGCACGCAACGAGGAGCTGGACGCGGCGCCGGAGCAGGTGAACGCCGACCCGTACGGCGCCGGGTGGATGCTGGAGATCGTGCCGGCCGACGCGGGCGCCGTCGAGCAACTGTTGAGCGCCGATGACTACCGCACTCAGGTGGAGGGATGAGACTCGTGTGAGAACCGCGACTCCGCCAGGGTCCGATCCGTGGTTGACCCCTGGCGGGGAGCGGTTCTAGGTTGCCAGAATCCGTAAACCCTCAGGCGCTGGTCGAGGGTCGTGAGACACTCGTAGCGCCGCCGACTCGAGTCGCGGGGAAACCCGTGGCGGGAGGCCATGCCGATGCCGTTCTGCACCCAGTGCGGTCACCAAAACCCGTCCGACGCGAAGTTCTGCTCCCAGTGCGGAACCCCGCTGGTCCGGCCGATGCAGCCGGCTGAGACCGGGGGTGACGCCACGAGCACCATGGCAATGGTCCGCGAGGAGACGGCGCAGGTCCAGCCCGACGACGGTGGCGATCTCGCCGCCGCCGACCAGGCGGCCGTCGACGCCCTGCCCGAGGGAAGCGCCCTGCTCGTGGTGCTGCGCGGCCCGAACGCCGGCAGCCGTTTCCTGCTCGACACCGACATGGTGAGCGCCGGCCGGCACCCGGACTCCGACATCTTCCTCGACGACGTCACCGTCTCCCGGCGGCACGCGGAGTTCCGTCGCATGCCCGGCGGCTTTGTCGTGTCCGACGTCGGGAGCCTCAACGGCACGTACGTCAACCGTGACCGCATCGACGAGGTCGCCCTCAGCAACGGCGACGAAGTGCAGATCGGCAAGTACCGGCTGGTCTATTACTCCAGCCAGCACGGGTTCGGAGGCGGACCGAGGTGAGCCCGGCGCAGGCTCGTGCGGGCGGCGGGGCCCGCCGCGACGCCGCGCCGGCCGAGCAGACCATGAGCATCGGCGAGGTGCTGGCACAGCTGCGGCCCGACTTCGCCGATGTCACCATTTCCAAGATCAGGTTTTTGGAGACCGAGGGCCTGGTCGAGCCGCAGCGCTCGCCGTCGGGATATCGCCGGTTCACCCCGGACGACGTCGCCCGGTTGCGGTACATCCTCACGGTGCAGCGCGACCACTACCTGCCGCTGCGGGTGATCAAAGAGCAGCTCGCCCAACTTGATCGAGGCTTGGAGCTGGTCACCGAGGGCGGCAGCACCGTCACGCCCTACACCTCGGCGGCCAATCCGAACGACGAGGTCGTGCTCACCCGCTCGTCGCTGCTGGAAGCTGCCGCCATCACTGAGGAACTCCTGGCGGAGCTGGAGTCCTTCGGGTTGGTCACGCCGCGGCGTGGCGGCCGGTACGACGCCGACGCCCTGCTGGTCGCCCGCACCGTCGGTGAGCTCGCCGCCTACGGCCTGCAGCCGCGGCACCTGCGCGCGGTGCGCAGCGCCGCGGAGCGCGAGGTCGACCTGGTCGAGCAGGTGGTGGCTCCGATGTTCCGGCAGCGTGGCGCCGACTCCCGTGGCCGGGCCGAGGAGTCCGCCGCCGACGTCGCGCGGCTCACGCTGCGGCTGCATGCCGCGCTCGTCGACGCGGGCATCCGCCGCCTCTCGCGCTGAGTCCCCGCGCCTAGGGAGCCTGGCACATTTCTCGCGCCCGTTGATCTTGGAGTTCTCGCGGAATCTATCGGACATTCCGGGCGGGGATTCCGCGGAAACTCCAAGATCAACGAGGACTGGGCTGCAGGTCGGCGGGCGGGTGCCGTCGTCGTGACCACATCGGCATCTTCGGCACCGTGAGACGATCGCCGCGCAGGGGTACTGTTGAAGGGTGCGAGAGCTAGACGTCGTGGGTGTCCGAGTCGAGATGCCGTCGAATCAGCCGATCGTCCTCTTGCGTGAGGTGGGGGGCGATCGGTTCTTGCCGATCTGGATCGGTGCGGTCGAGGCCACCGCCATCGCGTTCGCCCAGCAGGGCATCGTGCCGCCTCGACCGATGACGCATGACCTGTTCAAGGATGTGCTCGACGCGGTCGGGGTCAGCCTGGAGCAGGTGCGCATCACCGAGGTGCGCGACAACACCTACTACGCGGAGCTGGTGCTGTCCGGGGGCGTGGAGATCAGCTCCCGGCCGTCGGACTCCATCGCCCTGGCGCTGCGCACCGGGACTCCCATCTACGCCGCCGAGCCGTTGCTGGACGAGGCCGGGGTGCTCATGGCCGACCCGGATTCCGATGACCAGGAGGACGAAGTGGCCCGGTTCCGGGCCTTCCTCGAAGAAGTGACGCCCGAGGACTTCAGCGGCTGACAGCCGATACGGCCGGTGTGACACATGTGACTCGTGTGAATACTGTGACTTTGAACCTAGAGCTGAAGTTGAGCTTGAGACTCGCCGCGTGTTGCATTGACCCCCGTCGGGCCCGGGCCTAACGTCACTCGTGTAACACGCGGACCACGTCGATCGGGGAGCGGCGGCGGGCGCGCTGGGTTTGGACGATGAAGGGGTCGGCGTGAACGCAGACAGCACATCCGGTACCGGCACGGCAGGCGACGCCGGCCGGACTGCGGCAGCGGCTGGCCGCGCCGCGTCCAAGCAGGGCCTCCTCTTCGAGGGCATGGTCGGACCGGTTCCCGAGGACGTCGGGTACCGCGGTCCCACCGCCTGCAGCGCCGCCGGCATCACCTACCGGCAGCTGGACTACTGGGCCCGCACCGGGCTGGTCGAGCCGTCCGTGCGCGGCGCCGCGGGGTCGGGCAGCCAGCGGCTGTACTCGTTCCGCGACATCCTGGTCCTCAAGATCGTCAAGCGGCTGCTCGACACCGGCGTGTCCCTGCAGCAGATCCGTCAGGCCGTCCAGCACCTGCGTGATCGCGGTGTCGAGGATCTCGCCGGCATCACCCTCATGAGCGACGGTGCCAGTGTGTACGAGTGCACCTCCGCCGACGAGGTCGTCGATCTCGTCCAGGGCGGGCAGGGTGTGTTCGGCATCGCCGTCGGCCGGGTCTGGCGCGAGATCGAGGCCACCCTGGTCGAGCTGCCGGCCGAGCGTCCGGGCGAGGCGCCCGCCGAGCACCCGGGCGACCAGCTGGCCGCACGCCGTCGCGCCCGCGCCGCCGGCGCCTGACCCACCCCAGGCCGCCGGCCCACGACGCCCGTCCTCAAGTGATCACGTTCGGCATGGGTGCACCCACTCCACCAGGAATGCTTGCCTGAGGACGCGTACAGACGCCTCTCGGAGCCCCTGATCATCGCGGCAGTTGACGACGGCGACGACGCGTCCGGCGTCGTCGTCACGAAAGCGCGGTGGCGTCCGGCGGTGGGGTGCCGTCGCCGAACGGCGAACCGCCCAGAGCCTCCCGCCCATGCGGCAGCGACCACCCGGACAGATCCGGCCCGGCCGGCACGATCCGGGACGGGTTCAGCTGGTGCAACACCTGGTAGTAGTGCCGCTTGATGTGGTCGAAGTTCACCGTCCCCGCGAAGCCCGGCGTCTGGTAGAGGTCGCGGGCGTACGCCCACAGCACGGGGTTCTCCGTCAGCTTCTCCCGGTTGCACTTGAAGTGCCCGTGGTAGACGGCGTCGAAGCGCACCAGCGTCGTGAACAGCCGGATGTCGGCTTCGGTGATGTGGTCGCCGACGAGGTAGCGCTGGTCTGCCAGCCGTGACGTCAGCCAGTCCAGCCGCGTGACGAGGTCGTCGTACGCGCGTTCGTACGCCTCCTGGCTCGCGGCCAACCCGGCCCGGTACACGCCGTTGTTGACGTCGCGGTAGACCAGCTCGTTGACCTCGTCGATCTCGTCGCGCCACGCCTCGGGGTAGAGATCCGGCGCGCCGGCACGATGGTAAGCGCGCCACTCGGTGGAGAAGTCGAGGGTGATCTGCGGGTAGTCGTTGGTGACGACCTGGCCGGTCGGGACGTCGACGATGGCCGGGACGCTGACGCCGCCGTCGTAGTCCGGGTCGGCGGCGGCGTAGGCCTCGGCCAGGAACTCGATGCCGAGGATCGGGTCGCGGTCCTCCGGATCCAGCGTGAAGCGCCAGCTGCGCTCGTCCTGGATGGGGTCGGCGACGGCCATGGAGATGGCGTCCTCCAAGCCCAGCAGTCGCCGGACGAGGACCGCTCGGCTCGCCCACGGGCAGGCCAGGCTGACCACCAGCCGGTACCTGCCGGGCTCCACCGGCCAGCCGGAGGCACCGTCGGCTGTGACGCGGGCGTCGAACCGGTTGGCGCCTCGAGTGAACTCGCCGGCCTCGTTCGTCGTCAGCTTGGTCATATCCGGACGCTACCCAGACGTCGCCGTCCTCACGCGCCGACGCCGGCCGCCGACGCGCGGCGCCGGCCCGATCGCGCCCAGGCGTCCTCCCGCTTCGGCAGGCAAGCATTCCTGGTGGAGCGGGAACACCCATGGTGGACGTGATCATTTCCAGGTCGGATGCAGGGCGTCGGCGAGCTCCAGGCGCGGCGGCGAGTTATGCTGACGACGAGCTGTCGACTCTGGCCGGGAGAGTTCTCCCGCACCCGGGCGGGAGGCGCCGAAGGGGCAACATCCCCGTCAACCTCTCAGGCATCAAGGACCGGTCAGTCGAGGCCACTCTGAAGTCGCCGCGCACAGCGGTGGTGACAGAGGGGGAGCACACTCGCCGTACCCGTGCCCGAGGAGCTCCGCCAGATGTCCCATCCGCTGTCGCAGATCGCGAGCGAAGCACCGTTCGTCGCCCGGCACGTCGGCCCGCGCGACGACGAGATCGCGAAGATGCTCGACGCCGTCGGTTACGACTCGCTCGACGCGCTCGTGGACGCCGCCGTACCGGACGCCATCCGCAGCGTCGGCGCGCTCGACCTCCCGCCGGCCAGCACCGAGATCGAGGCCCTGGACGAGTTGCGGGCGTTGTCGCGGCGTAACCAGCGGCACACCCAGATGATCGGCCTGGGCTACTACGACACCGTCACGCCGCCGGTCGTGGTGCGGCGGGTCCTCGAGAGCCCGGCCTGGTACACGGCCTACACGCCGTATCAGCCGGAGATCTCCCAGGGTCGGCTGGAGGCGCTGCTGAACTTCCAGACCATGGTGTCCGACCTGGTCGGTCTGCCGACCGCCAACGCGAGCCTGCTGGACGAGGCGACCGCGGCGGCCGAGGCGATGACGCTCATGCGCCGATCGATCCGCAGCAAGACGGCCGACACCGTCGTGGTCGACGCCGACTGTCTGCCGCAGACCATCGCCGTCATCCGGACTCGGGCCGAACCGCTGGGCATCGGCGTCGTCGTCGCGGATCTCGACCAACCGCTGCCCGACGGCGACGTGTTCGGCGTCGTCGTCCAGTATCCCGGGGCGTCCGGACGGGTGCGCGATCTGCGGCCGGTCATCGAGGCCGCGCACGAGCGGGGCGCGCTGGTCACCGTCGCCGCCGATCTGCTGGCGTTGACGCTGCTCACCCCGCCCGGCGAGCAGGGGGCGGACGTCGTCGTCGGTTCGTCGCAGCGGTTCGGGGTGCCGCTCGGCTACGGCGGACCGCACGCCGGTTACATGGCGGTGCGTGCCGGGCTGGAGCGTGGGTTGCCGGGCCGCCTGGTCGGTGTCTCCCGCGACGCCGCCGGAGCGCAGGCCTACCGGCTGGCGTTGCAGACGCGTGAGCAGCACATCCGCCGCGAGAAGGCGACCTCCAACATCTGCACCGCGCAGGTGTTGCTGGCCGTCGTGGCCTCCATGTACGCGGTGTGGCACGGCCCGGAAGGGCTGCGCGAGATCGCCCGGCGGGCGCACCGGCACGCCGTGGAGTTGGCTACGGCGCTGCGCGCCGGTGGCGTCGAGGTCGTCCACGACGCGTTCTTCGACACCGTGCTGGCCCGGATGCCGGGCCGCGCGGAGGCCGTCGTCGCCGACGCCGCCGAGCTACGCGTCAACCTCGGCCTGGCCGGCGCCGACCTGGTGCGCATCGCCTGCGACGAGGTCACCACCGACGCCGACGTCGCCCGGGTGCTGCGAGCCTTCGGCATCACGCCGGAGCCGGCGCAGGGCCGCGGCGACGGCGACGAGCACGACGCCATCCCGGCCGAGCTGCGGCGCACCAGCGGCTACCTGACCCACCCGGTGTTCAACACGCACCGCTCCGAGACGTCGATGCTGCGGTACCTGCGCAGGCTGGCGGACAAGGACTATGCGCTCGACCGCGGCATGATCCCGCTCGGCTCGTGCACGATGAAGCTCAACGCGGCCACCGAGATGGAGCCGATCACCTGGCCGGGGTTCGCCGGCATCCACCCGTTCGCGCCGGTCGAGCAGGCCGACGGCTACCTTGCGATGATCCGCCAGCTCGAGGGCTGGCTGGCCACCGTCACCGGCTACGACGCGGTCTCCATCCAGCCGAACGCAGGGTCGCAGGGCGAGCTGGCCGGGCTGCTGGCCATCCGCGCCTACCACCGGTCCAATGGTGACGACCAGCGCGACGTCTGCCTCATCCCGTCCAGCGCGCACGGCACCAACGCGGCGTCGGCGGTCATGGCCGGCATGCGGGTGGTCGTGGTCGCGGCCGCCGACGACGGCACCGTCGACCTCGACGACCTCCGGGCGAAGCTGGACGAACACCCTGACCGGCTCGCCGCCATCATGATCACCTATCCGTCCACGCACGGCGTGTACGAGGAAGGAGTCACCGAGATCGCCCGGCTGGTACACGAGGCCGGCGGCCAGGTGTACGTCGACGGCGCCAACCTGAACGCGCTGGTGGGTCTGGCCAAGCCGGGGGAGTTCGGCGCCGACGTCAGCCACCTGAACCTGCACAAGACGTTCTGCATCCCGCATGGCGGCGGCGGCCCTGGTGTCGGGCCCATCGGAGTGCGGGCGCACCTGTCGCCGTTCCTGCCCAACCATCCGATGCTCCCGGAGGCCGGACCGGCGACTGGGGTCGGTCCGATCGCGGCGGCGCCGTTCGGGTCGGCGTCCATCCTGCCCATCCCGTGGGCGTACATCCGGATGATGGGCCCGGACGGGCTGAAGCTCGCCACCCAGACCGCGGTCCTCAACGCCAACTACGTCGCGGCCCGGCTGCGCGAGCACTTCCCGGTGCTCTACACCGGTCGCGGTGGGCTGGTGGCGCACGAGTGCATCGTCGACCTGCGGCCGCTCACGAAGGCCAGCGGCGTCACTGTTGATGACGTCGCGAAGCGGCTCATCGACTACGGGTTCCACGCGCCGACGATGTCGTTCCCGGTGGCCGGGACGCTGATGATCGAGCCGACGGAATCCGAGGACAAGGGCGAGCTGGATCGGTTCTGCGACGCGATGATCGCGATCCGGGCGGAGGCGGACAAGGTCGCCTCCGGCGAGTGGGCGGCCGACGACAATCCGCTGGTCAACGCCCCGCATCCGGCGTCGTCGCTGGTGGCGGAGTGGTCGCACCCGTACGACCGGGCGACGGCCGTCCATCCGTCGCCGTCGTCGCGGGAGGACAAGTACTGGCCGCCGGTGGGGCGCATCGACGGCGCGTACGGCGACCGCCACCTGGTGTGCGCCTGCCCTCCGCCGGAGGCGTTCCAGGACTGAGCATGCCGGTCCCCCGGGGATGACCCCGGGGGACCCCGACCGAAGTCCAGGGTCACACGTCCGCCCCAGGTCGCATGTGCGGGCCGATTCCGCCGCGTAGGGTCGTCAGTGACGAGCCCACGGCCGAGCGGAGAACACGGGGACCATGAACGACGCCATCATCGAAGCTGCCCGGGACGTCATGGGCTCGCCGTGGGTCTATGCGATCCTTTTCGCCATCTCGGCGATTGATGCGTTCTTCCCCGCGGTGCCCAGTGAGAGCCTCGTCATCACCGCCGGTGTCTTCGCCGCCAGCGACGGCCAGCCGAACCTGCTGTTCGTCATCCTGTTCGCCGCCGCGGGCGCGTTCGTCGGCGACCACATCTCCTACTTCATCGGGCGCACCGCGGGCAGTCGGCTGCGCAACCGGCTGGCCGGCGGGAAGAAGGCCACCGCCACCTTCGCCTGGGCCGAACGCATGCTCGGCGAACGCGGCGGCCTGATCATCATCGTCGCCCGCTACATCCCCGGCGGGCGCACCGCCGTGACCCTCACGGCGGGCACGGTCGCCTACCCGCTGCGCAAGTTCACGCCGTTCGACGCGCTGGCGGCCCTGTCCTGGGGCACCTACTCGGGCATGATCGGTTACATCGGTGGTCACGCGTTCGAGGACAACCCGCTGCTGGGGCTCGGGGTCGGTCTCGGGATCGCGCTGGCGGTCACCGGCCTGGTCGAGTTGATCCGGCACCGCATGGCGGTGCGCAACAAGCGCCGGGCGGCCGCGGGGAGCGTGGCGTCGGAGTCGGCCGGGGAGTCCGCGGACGAGTCACCGGGCGACAAACCGCAGGAGCTGGTCTGACGGCGCTGGCCCCCGGCCTGTCCGCGGGTCTGCGGCCACACCTCGCGGTCGTCTCGCGACGCACCACAGGGCTCGGCGCGGGTGCCGTGCTCGCCTTGGCCGAGCTGGGTGCCCTGCTGCTGATCGGGCTCGCGCTGGTGCCGGTCGCGGCCTGGCGGCGTCCGCGCCGGCTGGTGCTGGGTGCGTCCGGCCCGATGGTGGCCCGGTTCACCATTACCGAGCGGCGTCGGCTGCGCCGGTGGTTCGGTGTCGACGCGCCCGCGCCGGCCACGTCCCGGGCGGCTCGCACCTATCTGACGGTCCGGTGTGGCGTCGGCCTGTTGGCCGGCGGCATCCTCCTCCTGCTCGCCTGGGGCCTGGTCATGGTCGGCGTGATGTTCGCGTCGTGGCTGCTCGACATTCCCAGGTCCGGCGACCGGGTGACCGGGTTGACCATCCTGTCGCTGATCCTCCCCGGGCTCGTCCTGCTGTACCTGGCCGTCCAGGGCCTGGTGGGTGTGACCGGGCTGGAGCGGTGGGCCGCGGCCCGCTACCTCGGCCCCAGCCGCACCGAGGCGCTGGAACGGCGCATCGAGCAGCTGGCCGAGAGCCGTGCGGGTGTGGTCGACGCCGTCGACGCGGAGCGGCGCCGCATCGAACGGGACCTGCACGACGGCGTCCAGCAACGGCTCGTGGCCCTGGGACTGTTGCTCGGCCGCGCCCGGCGGGCCACCGACCCGGCCCGGGCCGAGGACCTACTGCGCACCGCGCACGAGGAATCGCAGGGTGTGCTGGCCGATCTGCGCGCGGTCGCCTGGCGGGTCTATCCGACGGCGCTGGACACCCTGGGGCTGGAGGAGGCGCTGACGGCGGTGGCTGAGGGTTCCGGCGCCACCCTGGAGTTCGCCGTGGACGAGCCCCCGCCGCAACCCGTCGCCACGGCCGTCTACTTCGTGGTCGCCGAGGCCGTCACCAACGCCGTCAAACACGCCGCCGCCGGGCGGATCCGCATCGTGGTGCGCCGTGAGCCGGGCGGCGACGGTGACCTGCTTCGCGTGCGGATCCGCGACGACGGCGCCGGCGGCGCGGACCCTCGCGGCGGCGGGCTGTCGGGACTGCACCGGCGGGTGGCGGCCCTGGACGGCCGGTTCAGCGTCACAAGCCCGGCCGGGGGACCGACCGTCGTCGTGGCCGATCTACCCTGCCGGTGAACCCGGGCCGATGACCAGAAGGGCGAACCCGTGCGCGTGATCCTGGCCGAGGACTCCGTCCTGCTGCGGGAAGGGCTGGCCAAACTGCTGGCGGACGAAGGCCACGAGGTCGCCGCGGCGGTCGGTGACGCGGCTGCGCTGCTGGCCGCCGTGGAGCTGGACCGGCCGGACGTCGTCGTCGCCGACGTGCGGATGCCGCCCAGCCACACCGACGAGGGCCTGCGGGCGGTGCTGCGCATCCGGGCGACCTGGCCGGAGGTCGGCGTCCTGGTGCTGTCGCAGTACGTCGAGAAGCGGTACGCCGTCGAGCTGTTCACCGAGCACACCGAGTGCGTGGGCTATCTGCTCAAGGACCGGGTGGCGCACGTCGGCGACTTCCTCGACGCCCTGGATCGGGTGGCCGGCGGGGGAGCGGCCTTCGACGCGGAGGTGGTTCGCCAGCTGATCGCACGTACCAGCCACGGCGACCCGCTGCAGCGGCTGACCCCGCGGGAACGGGACGTGCTGGAGCTGATGGCGCAGGGGCACACCAACGGCGGGATCGGCCGCGCCCTGCACGTCTCGCAGAGCGCGGTCGAGAAGCATGCCAACGCGATCTTCGACAAGCTGGAGCTGTCGGCCGACGGCTACAGCCGCCGAGTGCTCGCGGTGCTGCGTTACCTCGGGTCGTGATCGCGGTGGCGGCCGGCGCGGTGCCGCGCCCGCTCGCGTCCGCTCTCAAGGCGTTCCTGCCGGTCGCGGCGGTTCTGCCGGATCCGCAGCACCACGAACGCCACCACGGCCACGACGACGGCGACGATGACGGCGTACTGGAACAGGTCGGTGTACTCCTCGACCGTCTCCCAGCTCTCGCCCAGCTGGTAGCCGAGCATGATGAACACGGTGTTCCAGATCAGACTGCCCAGCGCGGTGAAGGCCAGGAAGACCGGCAACGACATCCGCTCGACGCCGGCCGGGATGGAGATGAAGCTGCGGAAGATCGGGATCATCCGCCCGAAGAAGATCGTTTTGACGCCGTGTTTGGCGAACCAGTCCTCGGTCTTGTCGACGTCGCTCATCTTGACCAGCGGCAGTTTCGCCATGATCGCGCGAGTGCGGTCGCGGCCGATCGCCGCGCCCACGGCGTACCAGAAGATCGCGCCGACCAGTGACCCCACCGTGGTCCAGACGATGGCCGCGAGGAGATTCATGTCGCCGCGGCTGGCGGTGAAGCCGGCCAGTGGCAAAATGATCTCGCTGGGCAACGGCGGGAAGAGGTTCTCGGCGAAAATGGCCAGGCCGGCACCGACGGCACCCATGGTCTCCATGAGATCGACGGCCCAACCCGCCAGGCCGGTCATCTCGGTGGCAGGGGTGGACAAGCGGATGGTCACCCCCTGACCGTACGGGATGCGCTGCGGGCCGCACGATGAAGGAGGCCGCCCGAACGCCCTGCGGTTCTCCGCAGGGCGCTTCGGCCAGCATCGACACGCGGTGATCGACTCTCGGCGTGTTTGATCGGTTGGCGGCAGTCGTGCCGGTAGCGTCTGGTCTGCCGGGTTGCGGCGGGTTCGTCCAGGCGTGAAGCGGGGTGGTGTCGGTGTCCCGAGAAGTCCGAGCCGTCCTGATCCTGTGCCTCGTGCTGGGCGTGATCGTGGGCGCCGGCCGCGCCGGATCCCCTCCAGGTACGGCGGTGGCCAGCGCGCCGCAGCCGAAGACGTCCGAGCGGCTGCTGTCCAGCATGCCCGCCGGTGACCGGACCGCCGCACCGATGGCGGAGGTCGACACCGCCGGTACCCGGCACCTCACCGGCCAGGAGGGGAAGACGGTCGCGCTCACCTTCGACGACGGCCCGCATCCCGAGTTCACCCCGCGGGTGCTGCGGATCCTCCGCGACCACGACGTCACGGCGACGTTCTGCCTGGTCGGTGAGATGGCCGAGCTCCGGCCCGACTTGATCCGCGACATCGTCGACGACGGCCACACGCTCTGCGACCACACCGTGAGCCACGACACCGAGCTGCCCTCGCGCGACACGAGCGTCATCGAGGACGAGATCGTCGGCACGCTGACGTCGATCCGCGACGCCGTTCCCGACGTCGAGGTGCCGTTCTATCGCGCGCCCGGCGGCAACTTCGCCAGCAACGTCAACGCCATCGCCGGGGAGCACGGGCAGGTTCCGCTGGGATGGAGCATCGACCCCGGCGACTGGCGGAAGCCGGGAGCGCGCGCCCTGCACGACTACGTCGCCGAGCACATCCACCCCGGCGCGGTGATCTTGCTGCACGACGGCGGCGGCGACCGCGCCGGCACGGTCGACGCGCTGCCGGCGATCATTCGCACCCTGCGCCGGGCCGGCTACGAGTTCGTCGTCCCCACCGCATGACTCACGGTGTGGGAACCTGAGACCGTGACAGGGCGCAGCAGTACGCAGCACGAGTCGACCGGCAGCGGCGTGGCCCGGCTGGTCGGCCACGGCATCTGGATGCTCATCCCGGTGCTGAGTCTCAGCTTCCTCGCGTTCCTGCCGGCGGTGCAGGCGTGGTGGCGGGCTCGGACGGCCGGATGGCTGATCACCGCGCTCATCTTGACGGCGTCCTGTGCGGTCATCGTGACCGGGATGGCCCGCGACGCCGGTGGGGCGGGCTACGGTGCGCTGATCATCGGCACCGGCCTGGGCGGCCTGGTGGCGGCGGCGATCGCGCGTCCGGTCGTGTTCGACCGCCGCGCCGAGCCCGAGCTCGACCCGGCCGTGCGGGCTGTGCTGGACGGCCGCGAGCGTCGGCGGCAGGCCCGCGAGATCCTCGAACGTGACCCGGCGATGGCCGTGGAGCTCGGCATCGGCCGGCCCGACCTGCGCGGCGGCTACGACGACGGCGGCCTGGTCGACATCAACCACGTCGGGTCGGACGATCTCGTCGCGATGCTCGGCTGGCCCCGGGCGGCCGCCGACGGCTTCGTCGCCGATCGGGACCGGCGGCGCGGCTATGCGTCGCTGACCGAGATCGCGGCGCTGTCCGGGCTCGATCCGAGTCTGCTGGACCACGGCGCCGAACGTATCGTGCTGCTCCCGTACCGGCCGCGGTGACGGCGACATGAGTGATATGGGCGCACCTGGGGACCAGGACGACCCGGGCGGCGCAGCCGAGCCGCAGGGCCGGTTCGGCCGCTGGCGCCGGGCCGCCGAGTCGGCGGCGACGTCGGCGGCGTCGTCGGCGGGGGAGGCGCGCACCCGGCTGATCCACGAGATCGCGGCCGCGCTGGCGGTCCTGGTGCGCCGGGTTCGGCTGCCGCTGCTGGTCGTCAGTGTGCTGCCGCAGCCGTTCGCGCTGCTGCTGGCGTTGGAAGGGCTGGCCCTGGGCGGCACGCCCGGCGCGGTCGTGGCCGGACTGGCGGTTCTCGGCTCGGTGCCCGGCCTGTGGGTGCTGTGGCGACGGCAGCGGATGGTTCACGCGGTCGATTCGGTCGACGAGCTTGCCGGCGAGCTGGCGCAGGCCTACGACGTCGCCGGGGCCTGGGCGAAAGCCGGTGACGTCCTGACGAAGATGCGCTCGGCCGGCCCCGGGTTGCGAGGTGCCGGCCGCGCGGCGGGTGGCCTCTGGGCCGGCGTGCAGCTGACCCGCGAGCTGTTCGATCGGTTCTCGGACCTGCCGCGCGTTGCGCCGTTTCTGCCGGTGCGTCTGCAGTTCACCGCCTGCCTGTGTGTGGCGTCGATCGTCAGTGCGGTGATCTTGGCCGGGCTGAGTGCGCTGGGCCTGCTGGCCCTGGCCGCCGACGCCGTCATCTGACGCCTCGTCCGTTGATCATCAAGACTTGACCCGGCCATCGTCGGGTCAAGTCTTGATGATCAAGGGAGTCAGGATTCCGCCGTTGTGTACGGGTTGGTCGCCTGCCGTTGGTGTGGCTCCTCCAGGGTGTGACACGCGTAACTCCGTGCCCCCTGAGAACCGGAGGAACCCCCATGACCAGACGTGTCAGGCTGCTGGCCGGCGCAGGTATCGCCGTGATGACGGCGGGCCTGGTCGGCGCCAGCCTCGTGCCGGCCGGCGCCGAGACAGCTCAAGCGGAGACCGCCGAGACCGCGACCGGCGTCGTCTTCGAGGACCTGGACCGCGACGGCAGCCGCGACGACGGAGAGCCGGGCGTCGAGGGCGTGCCGGTGTCGAACGGCCTCGACGTGGTGCTCACCGACGCGCAGGGCCGCTACAGCCTCGCCGTCGACGACCAGACGATCATCTTCGTCAGCAAACCGGCCGGCTGGATGGTGCCGGTGAACGACGTCCAGCTGCCGCAGTTCTACTACACGCACTACCCGAACGGCACACCGTACGAGCTGCGCTACGGCGGGCTGGAGCCGACCGGGCCGCTGCCGTCGTCGGTGGACTTCCCGCTGCACCGGGACGACTCGGCCGACGAGACCTTCACCGCGCTGGCTTTCGCCGACCCGCAGACCCGGAATGTCGGTGAGATCGAGGACCTCGCCGTCGACGTGATCGCCGGGATCGTCGGGCACACCGACGCGACCTTCGGGCTCACCGTCGGCGACATCGTCAACGATCCGCTGGACCTGTTCGCGCCCCACAACGAGGCGGTGGCCCGCATCGGCATCCCGTGGTGGAACACGCCGGGCAACCACGACCAGGACTACGACGCGCCCACCGACGAGAACGCCACCGACACCTACAAGGCCACGTTCGGGCCGACGGACTACTCGTTCGACTACGGCCGGGTGCATTTCGTCCTCATGGACAACGTCGAGCACGCCGGGCCCGGCCACGGCTACCGCGGGTACCTGAGCGCGGAACAGCTGCAGTGGCTCGAGAACGACCTGCGGCACGTGCCCGAGGACAAGCTCGTCGTGATCGGCACCCACATCCCGCTGGCCACCGACGCCACCGCCTCCACCGGGGTGAACACGGTGAACGTGGCCGAGCTGTTCGAGCTGCTGGAGACCCGGGAGCACATCTACACGATCGCGGGCCACGACACGAGCAACAGCTGGCAGATGTACCTGGGGCCGGAGCGCGGCTGGTTCGGCCCGGGCGCGTTCCACCACCAGGTGCTCGCCGAGGTCCGCGGCGGCGGCTGGACCACCGGCCCCACCGACGAGCGTGGCGTACAGGCCGCCGACATGGCCGACGGCAACCCGAACGGCCACTACGAGATCGAGTTCGACGGCACGACCTACACGCCGTCGTTCAAGCCGGCCAGCCTGCCCGAGGACTACCAGATCCGGCTCACCTTCGACGGCGGCTGGGGTGACGAGGTGCGCGTCCCCGGCGGACCGAGCGGATCGGCCGGATTCGCGCCCGGTGACGTGCGGTTCCACGCCCGCGACTGGATCGGCGGCAATGTCCCGCGCCCGGCAGTCACGGCGAACGTCTTCGACGGCGGCGAGCGGCACTCCGTTGAGATCAGTGTCGACGGCGGGCCGTTCGTGCCGATGACGCACCTGGAGCCGGCGAACGACCCGTACATCTCGGTGCTCAGGTCGACGCTCAGCGGGTCCGAGCGGCCGCCCGCGCCCGAGCCGTCGTCGCACCTGTGGTCGTCCCAGCTGCCGCGCGGCCTGCGGGTCGGCGAGCACACCGTCACCGTCCGCAGCACCGACCCGCACGACCAGGTCTCCGAGACGTCCTCGACGTTCGAGGTGATCCCCGGCCGCCCGTGACAGGGTCCCGCGTCGCGGAAGCGAGCGGCAGCGGCCGGCGTCAGTCCGTTGGTACGGGACGGGCGCGCCGGCCGGCCCTGGCAGCGAAGTCGTCGAGGGCGGTGAGCACCTCGGTGGCCTGCCAGAAGCGCCCCCGCCTGCGGCCGGAGAACTCGGTGATGATGCCCGCCTCCTCGAGCTGCCGTATGGCCCGGTGGGCGTTGGCCGACGTCGTCCCCAGCTCGGCCTGGGCCGTGGGGGCGTCGATGACCGGTTGGCGAAGCAGCAGGTCGACCAGCCGCCAGACGGCGGAATCGCGCCGCGCGGTGATGAGATCGTCCCAGCGGGATCGGACGGTCTCGAGTTCGGCCACCAGCTGCCGGCCGTTCGCGACGGCGACGAGCGCAGCCTCCGACATCGCGACCACGATCGGTGCCGGGTCGCCCTGACGGTAGCTGGTCAGCGCCGCGAAGTAGCCGTCGGTGTCGGTGAGCAGGCCGGCGGACACCGGCACGGTGACGTGCCGGCTGAGGCCCTTGGCCCGCAGCATCGCGTGGATCAGCGCGCGGCCGGTGCGGCCGTTGCCGTCGGTGAACGGGTGGATGGTCTCGAACTGGGCGTGCGCAAGCGCCGCGTGGGTGAGCGCGGGGATGTCGTCGCGCCGGGCGAACGCGATGAGGTCGTCCATCGCGGCGCGGACGTGCGCGTGGTGCGGTGGAACGAAGGCTGCCTCGTGCGGGCCCACACTGGTGCCGCCGATCCACACTTGTTCGTCGCGCCATCGCCCGGGCGCGTGCTCCGGTTGATGCGCCATCAGGGCGGCGTGCATCGCGAGGATGGCATCCGCGTCGAGCCGGTCCGCCAACTGCACCGCGGCCTCCATGGCGCGGACGTTGGCGACGATCTGAGCCGCGTTGGTCCGGGCGCCGTCGTCGAGTTCGGCCAACGCGATGGCGCGCGCACCGGACGTGAGGTTCTCGATCTGCGAGGACGAAGCGGACTCCGAACGCAGCAGCAGGGCACCGAACGGGGCGACCTTGGTGCCCACCTCGCCGTCGTGCCGGGCGATCTCGACAGACGCCTCGTCGGCGAGCGCCAGGACGGTGGAGGGAAGTATGACCTGTGTCTTCTCGACAGGTGGGACGACGGCCGAGCGGTACGGTCCGGCATGGCGCCCGCGGAGGCGGCGCGAGACGAGGTCGGGCGGCAGCGAGGAACGCCAGTGATGCTCCTCCCAGCCGAGCGCAGGCCACGGCGTATCCGATGCCATGAGACGAGCTTAGCATCGGATACCTGACTATCCGATGCTAGACACCAGCCCGGCGACCCTCACGACGCCTGGGAGACCGAGGACATGTTGAAGTCGGGCACGCGCAGCGCCGGCATGGCCGTGCGCGGGAAGTAGTCGCCCCATTCGCGGCTGAACGTGGGCACCGTCGCGCCGGCGTGGGAGAACCGGTCCAGCAGCGCGACCGGGCTCTCGTTGAACCGGAAGTTGTTCACCGCGCCGGTGACCTCGCCGTTCTCGACCAGGTAGACGCCGTCCCGGGTCAAGCCGGTGAGCAGCAGTGTCTGCGGGTCGACCGCGCGGATGTACCAGAGGCAGGTGAGCATGAGCCCGCGCTCGACGCTGGCCGCGAGGTCCTCGACGCTTCCGATGGCGCCGTCGACGGTGAGGCCGAGGTTGTCGACGGCGGGGGTGGCCTCGAGACCGGTCAGCCCCGCCGAATGGCGAGTCTGCAGCAGCGCCTTCAGCGTCCCGTCCTCGATCCACGACGTCCGCCCGACCGGCAGGCCGTTGTCGAAGACACTGGATTCCGACGACGACGCGTGGGCGATGACGGCCGGCGCGCACTCCAGGCCGGGCGCCGCCGGGTCGGACCACAGGGTCACCGGCTGCCGCGACAGCCGCTCGCCGACTCGGGTGCGGCCCCCGGGCGCGGAGTACACCGACTGGCCGTCGGCGGCGTCGCGGCCGCTCATGGTCCAGTAGGCGTAGATCATCAGGTCGGCGACGGCGGCGGGCGGCAGCACGGTGTCGTGCCGGCCGGCCGGAAGCTCGACGGAGCGCTGCGCCCAGCCCAGCCGCTTGGTCAGCTCCGCGTCGAGGGTGACGACGTCGATGGAGGCGAGGTCGCGCGACGACTGTCCGACCCATGCCGAGCGGGACAGATCGGCGGACTTGCCGGTGATGCCGATGTGCCCGGTGGGTTGCTCGTGCCGGAGCCGCAGCCCCGTGGACACGCCCAGATACGTGGTGCGGACGCCGTGCTCGAGGTAGCCGTAGAGCAGCCGCTGCTCGTCGTCGGCGCGGCTGAACGCGTCGCCGAGTGCCGGCGCGATGTGCCCGAACGCCGCCGCGGATGTCTCGCCGGCCGGGTCGCCCCAGTCGGCCGCCGCGTCGCCGTCGACCAGCGGCTGGGCATCCTCCGCCGGGCCGTTGTCGCGCGCGGCCTGTTCGGCGGCACGGACGAGCGGCTCCAGTGCTTCCGGTGTGACGGCGCTGCGGGCGATCACCCCGGACGCGACGCCCTGGGTGCCGTCGACGGTGGCGACGACGGTGACCTCGCGCGAGCGCATGACGCCGTTTGTGGTCAGCGCGTTGGTGGCCCAGCGCAGGTTCGCGGTGGAGCTCTCGTCGACGAGCACGACGGTGCCGCTGGCCTTGGACAGCTCCAGGCAGCGTTCGACGATCTCCTGGGGCGTCATGGTGCCACTCACTGGCCACCCTCCTCGGCGGTGTTGAGCACGCGGACGTCCCTGAAGAGGGCTGACGGCGCGCCATGAGAGACCGGCGCGATCTGGCCGGGCTGCGCCTTGCCGCAGTTGAAGGCGCCGCCCAGCACGTAGGTTTGCGGGCCGCCGACCGCGGCCATGGAGCCCCAGAAGTCCGTGGTGGTGGCCTGGTAGGCGACGTCACGCAGCTGGCCGTCGAGTTCGCCGCCGCGGATGCGGTAGAACCGCTGGCCGGTGAACTGGAAGTTGTAGCGCTGCATGTCGATGGACCAGGACTTGTCGCCCACGATGTAGATGCCGTCGTCGACCTGGGAGATGAGCTCCTCGGTGGACGGGCCGCCGTCGGCCGGCTGCAACGACACGTTCGCCATCCGTTGCACCGGCACGTGGCCGGGGGAGTCGGCGAACGCGCAGCCGTTGGAGCGGCTGGTCCCCAGCGCGCTCGCGTTGGCAGCGGCCATCGCCCGGTCGAGCTGGTAGCCGACCAGGGTGCCGCCGTTGACGATGTCCCACCGCTGCGTCTGCACGCCTTCGTCGTCGTACCCGATGGTGGACAGGCCGTGCGGGACGGTGCGATCGCCGGTGACGTGCATGACGGGGGAGCCGTAGCGCAGCGTCCACAGCTGGTCGAGGGTGGCGAAGGAGGTGCCGGCGTAGTTGGCCTCGTAGCCCAGCGCCCGGTCGAGCTCGGTGGCGTGTCCGATGGACTCGTGGATGGTGAGCCACAGGTTCGTCGGGTCGATGACGAGGTCGTACCGGCCCGCGGTGACGCTCGGCGCGGCGAACTTCTCCGCCAGCAGCGGGCCGAGTTCGTCCAGGGCCGCGCCCCAGTCGACGACGCCGTCGGCGCCGGTGGCGTACTCCCAGCCGCGCCCGGCCGGTGCCGCGATGGTGCGCATGGTCTCGAACCGGCCGCTCGCCGGGTCGACCTTGACCGCCTCGAACACCGGGTGCAGGCGGACCCGCTGCTGTGTGATCACGGTGCCGTGCGTGTCGGCGTAGAACTTGTTCTCCTGCACCTGCTGCAGCTGCGCGGTGACGTGGTCGACGTCGGGCTGAGCGAGCACCCGGACGGAGTTGCCGACCATCCGGTCGATCTTCTCGGTGTCCGGGACGTCGAACGGGTTGACCTCGTACGCCGACACCCAGGTGACGTCCGGGTGCACGGGCTCGTCGGCCAGCTCGACCTTCGCCGGGCTGAGCCGCCGGGAGACCTTCGCCAGGTCGACGGCCTGCTCAGCGACCTTGACGGCGTCGTCAGTGGTGAGGTCGACGGCGGCGGCGAAGCCCCAGGTGCCCTCGTGCAGCACCCGGACGGCGAAGCCGACGTCCTCGCCGTCGCGGCTGCCCTCGAGCTTGCCGTCGCGGAAGGAGAGGTCTTGGGAGCGGATGCGCTCCAGCCGGAAATCCGCGTGCTCGACGCCCAGGTCACGGGCTCGTTGCAGCGCGGCGTCGGCCAAGGATCGCATCGGCAGGGCCAGAAAGGCGGGATCGATCTCGTGCGGCACGAAGCCGAGCCTAGACCAGCGGTCCAACGCCAGTCACCGGCATTCCCGGTGCCGTCACGGCAAGCGCCAACGTCCTCAGCCCTCGAACGGGTCGACGAGGCGCACCCCGGTTCGTGCTACATCCCGCGCGTTCCGCGTCACGAGCGTCAGATCGTGGCGGATGGCCGTAGCCGCGATGAGCCCGTCGACGGCGGGGACCGGCTGGTCTCGCGGCAGGCGGCCCCACACCTCGGCCACCTCGGCGTCCACCGGGAGGATGCGGTCGGCGAACTGGCGGACGATCCCGGCCAGCCAACCGGCGAGAGCCTCGGCTTGGGCATGGTCGCCCCTGACTCGGATGCGCTCGACGCCGCGGTGCAGCTCGCCAACCGTGAGTGCGCTGAGGTAGAGCCGACTGGCCGGTGCGTCGGCCCACCAGGCGGCGACCCCGGCGTCCGGCCGGCGCTTGCGCAGTTCGGAGACAAGGTTGGTATCGAGCAGGAAGGTCACGCGCGGCCGGCCAGGTCGACGTCGCGGGGCAGGTCGAGCGCGCGCTCGGCCACGATCTCGTCGAGGACGGCGGAGACATCGTTCGACGGTGCTGCGGAGCTGGTCAGGGCATGCTTGAAGTCCGCCCGGACGTCGACGCCGATGAGTTCGCGATATCGCACGATGTCGATCACGACAGCCACCTCCTCACCATGCCGCGTCACGAACTGCGGGCCCTCGTCCGCGACCTTGCGCAGTAGTTCGCTCAGCCGCTGCTTGGCTTCCTGCACCTGCCAATGCGCTTCCATCTAGACAGACTAGACAGAACAGTTCTGGAGGGCAAACGCTCGATCATGGGCGGCGGTCGGACGCGCCCGGCGGGCGTGGGAGAATTCCAGTCATGCTCAGATGGCTGACAGCGGGGGAGTCGCACGGCCCCGCCCTGGTCGCGGTCCTCGAAGGGTTGCCGGCCGGTGTCGAGGTGACCACGGCCGACATCGATGCCGCGCTGGCGCGCCGCCGGCTCGGCTACGGCCGGGGCGCGCGCATGAAGTTCGAGGCCGACGCGGTCACCGTCCTGGGCGGGCTGCGGCACGGCCGCACGCTGGGCAGCCCCGTCGCCATCCAGGTGGGCAACACGGAGTGGCCGAAGTGGCAGCAGGTGATGTCGGCGGACCCGGTCGACCCGGACGAGCTGGCCGGTCTGGCCCGCAACGCCCCGCTCACCCGGCCCCGTCCCGGTCACGCCGACCTCGCCGGCATGCAGAAGTACGGCTTCGAGGAGTCCCGTCCGGTGCTCGAGCGGGCCAGCGCGCGCGAGACGGCAGCCCGGGTGGCGCTCGGCGCGGTGGCGTCGGCGTTCCTCGCGCAGGCCTACGGAATCCGGCTGGTCAGCCACACCGTCGAGCTGGGGACGGTCGCCGTCCCGGCCGGTTCGCCGCTGCCCACGGCCGACGACGTCGACGCGCTCGACGCCGACCCGTTGCGCTGCTTCGACGCCGACACCAGCAAGCTCATGGTCGCTGAGGTCGACGCCGCGCGCCTCGAGGGCGACACCCTGGGCGGCGTCGTCGAGGTCGTCGTCACCGGCATGCCGCCGGGTGTCGGCAGTTACGTGCACGGCGACCGCAAGCTCGACGCCCGGCTGGCCGGCGCGCTCATGGGCATCCAGGCCATCAAGGGTGTCGAGGTCGGTGACGGCTTCGAGCTCGCCCGCACCCGTGGTTCGAAGGCCCAGGACGAGATCGTGCCCGTCGACGGCGGCGGGGTGCGGCGCACCTCGGGTCGCTCGGGCGGCGTCGAGGGCGGCATGTCCACCGGCGAGACACTGCGGGTCCGCGCCGCCATGAAGCCCATCTCCACCGTCCCGCGCTCGCTTCGCACCATCGACACCGCCACCGGCGACGTCGCCAAGGCCCACCACCAGCGCTCCGACGTGTGTGCGGTGCCGGCCGCCGGGGTGGTCACCGAGGCCATGGTCGCGCTGGTGGTCGCAGAGCTGGCGCTGGAGAAGTTCGGCGGCGACTCCGTGCCCGAGACCGCCCGCAACCTCAAGGCGTACCTCGAGGCCATCCCGCCCGCGCTGGCGGTGCGCTGATGGCGCCACGGGTGGTCGTCGTCGGCCCGCCCGGAGCCGGCAAGACAACGGTCGGGAGGCTCGTGGCGCGGCGCCTCGGGGTCGGATTCCGCGACACCGACGTCGACATCGAGCGGGCGGCGGGCAAGCCGATCAGCGACATCTTCATCGAGGACGGCGAGCCGGCCTTCCGGGAACTCGAGCGCGACGCCGTCGCCACCGGGCTGGCCGAGCACGACGGCGTCCTGGCCCTCGGCGGCGGCGCGGTCGGCTCCGAGCACAACCGCAAGCTGCTGGCGGGTCACCTGGTGGTCTTCCTCGACGTGGGCCTCGCCGACGCGGTGTCCCGGGTCGGCCTCAACCGCGACCGGCCGCTGCTGCTGGAGAGCCCCCGCGCACAGCTCAAGCGCCTCCTCGACGAGCGGCGCCCGCTCTACCTGGACGTCGCCGCGGTGACGGTCGACACCGGTGGCCGCACGCCCGACGACGTCGCCGACGAGGTGGCCCGCCATGCCGGCTGAATCCGATTCCGCCGTGCCTGTGACCCGTATCCCGGTCGGCGGCGAGTACCCCTATGACGTCGTCGTCGGCACCGGCCTGCTCGGTGAGCTGCCCGGGCTGCTCGGCGCGGGCGTCCAGCGGGTCGCCGTCATCCATCCGGGCGCGTTGCGCACCACGGCCGACGCGGTCCGCGACGACCTCCTCGCCCAGGGCCTGGAGGCGCACGCCGTCGAGGTCCCCGACGCCGAGGAAGCCAAGTCCGCCGACGTCGCCGCGTACTGCTGGTCGGTGCTCGGGCGCATCGGCATGACCCGCTCCGACGCCGTCGTCGGCATCGGCGGGGGAGCCACCACCGACCTCGCCGGGTTCGTCGCCGCCTCGTGGCTGCGCGGGGTGCGCTGGGTGCCGATCCCGACGACGGTGCTCGGCATGGTCGACGCGGCCGTCGGCGGCAAGACCGGCATCAACACCGCCGAGGGCAAGAACCTCGTGGGCGCGTTCCATCCGCCGGCCGGTGTGCTGTGCGATCTGGCCGCCCTGGAGTCGCTGCCGGTGAACGAGTACGTCGCCGGCCTGGCCGAGGTGGTGAAGGCCGGCTTCATCGCCGACCCCACCATCCTGGACATCGTCGAGGCCGACCCCGCCGGCGCGGCCAAGCCCGACGGGCCGTACGTACGTGAGCTGGTCGAGCGGTCCATCCGGGTCAAGGCCGACGTCGTCGGCGCCGACCTGCGCGAGTCCGGGCTGCGGGAGATCCTCAACTACGGCCACACCCTCGGTCACGCCATCGAGAAGCTCGAGCGCTACTCCTGGCGCCACGGCGCGGCGGTCTCTGTCGGCATGGTCTTCGCGGCCGAGCTGGGCCGGCTGGCCGGGCGTCTCGATGACGACACCGCCGACCGGCACCGCCGCGTGCTCGAGCTGCTCGGCCTGCCGACCACGTACGACGGGGGCGCCTGGTCGCGACTGCTCGACACCATGCGCATCGACAAGAAGAGCCGCGGCGACCGGCTGCGCTTCGTCGTTCTCGACGCCCTTGCCAAGCCCGGCATCCTCGAGGCGCCCGACCCCCAGCTGCTCGCGGCCGCCTACGCCGAGGTCGCGCGCTCGGAGTAGACCGACACTGGCGACGAAGGCTAGAACCGCCACCGGGTGGGGTTGTAGTCGCCCGTCTGCGACCCGTACCCGAACGCGACCGCCGGCGCGACGGCGTGCACGTCGTACGGACCCGGCCCGGCTGTCGGCGCCCCTTCGGCGTGGAAGGCGCCGTCGCGCACCTCGACCGGCCAGTCGTACACGTCCAGGTATCGCTCGGCGACCCGGCGCAGGGTTGCGTCGTCGCGCACGATGCCGGCCCGGCCCTCGACGGACAGGTCGATGCCGCCTGCGTTCACGGCCACCACGCAACGCGGATCGGCGGCCAGGTTTCGTCCGGCCCGGCTGCCGGCCCACATGCAGAAGTGGAAGGTGCCGTCCAGCACGATGCCCAGCAGCGGCACCACGTGCGGCCGGCCGTCCGGGCAGACGGTCGAGAGCCAGTAGGTGTCGGCGGTGTCCAGTGCCTCGAGCGCCTGCGGCCACGGCGTGGTCGGGGAGTCGTCGCCGAGCATGGAGCTGGTGTGCGGTTCGGCGGTGTTCATCTCTTCATCTTGGCACGCGAGTCGCCGCCCGGCTGACTGAAATGTCCAGACCCGGCGGTGCTATCGCGTCCCGCTGCAGATCCCGTGTCGACGCGCTCGATAGGGTCGGGGCGTGACGACGCGGGTGCTGGTGCTGAACGGGCCGAACCTCGGCCGGCTGGGGTCCAGAGAACCGGACGTGTACGGCGACACGTCGTACGCCGGGCTGGTCGAGCGGTGCGGGAAGGCCGGCGCCGCGCTCGGCCTGGACGTCGAGGTCCGGCAGACCGACGACGAGGCCGAGCTGGTCGGCTGGCTGCACTCGGCCGCCGACGACGCCACGCCGGTGGTGCTCAACCCGGCAGCGTTCACCCACTACTCCTACGCTCTGCGCGACGCGTGTGCCCAGCTGCGGGCGCCCCTGATCGAGGTGCACATCTCCAACCCCGCCGCCCGCGAGGAGTTCCGGCACACCAGCGTGGTCGCCGGCGTCGCCACCGGGACGATCGCGGGCTTCGGGTTGGCGTCCTACGATCTCGCGCTCCGCGCCGTCGCCGGACTCGTCTCCCCATGATCATCGGCGATCCACCCCGCCATGACGGGGCGGATCGCCGATGATCATGGGATGTCAGGGCAGGGGAGCGCGGTCGACGAAGCCGAGGTCGGCGGCGGCCGCCCGCTGGTCGGGGTCGTAGGACGCGAAGCCGAGGTCTTCGCCCGGGCCGGCGAGGGGCCGCGCGGCAAGGTGGGCGACGGCCAGGTGGAGCGAGTCGAGGGCGCGGATGCCGAAGCGCCGCACGAGCACTCGCGCCGTGTTCTCGGTGTCCAGCGTGTCGGCTCGGACCAGCGCGATCGGCCCGGTGGGTGACACCTCCTCGTAGAGCTTCGCCAGGAGCGTGTCGACGTCGCCGATGCGCCGGCTGCGCGCTGCCCGGACCAGCGTCGACGACACCTCGAGCAGCGCCAGGGTGGACGTCATGAGGACCGAGCGGCTCTCCACCAGCCGGCGGGCGGCGGCGTGCTCCGGTTCGTCGGCGAGATAGGAACGGACCAGCACCGACGAGTCGACGTAGGTGAGGGTGGTCATCGGCCGTCGGACCAGAGCTCGTCGACGACGGGGCCGACGCCTTCGGTGGCCCGCAACGCCGTCGTGAACCGCTGCGGCGACACCGGCGGCGCCGGACTCTCGACCAGGATGCCCAGCTCCCGGGCCTTCTCGCGCAGCTCATGGCGGCGGGCGTCGACATCGTCGGCCGACGGCGGCGGTGGCGGTGCGGCGGCGGAGAGGACCTTGTTGGCCAGGGCGTTGATGGAGACGCCCTCGCGCTTGGCGCGCGCGGACAGCCGCCGGTGGAGATCATCGGGGATTCGCAGCAGCAGCTGGCGCATGCCGGGATGATATCACCACGACATGGCGTGATAGCAAGATCCAGCGGCTACAGGGCGTCGAGGAAACGCCGGGCGTCGCGGGTGTTCATGCCGGTGCGGTCCTTGAGGAGGCGGATGGCGGCAGTGCGGCGCAGCCGGTCCTGGTGCACCAGGCTGCGCAAGGTGGACAGCAGCTCCGCATCGACGGCGGCCCGCCGCTGGGCGTGGGAGGGTGCCGCGGTGCTGGCGGGCTCCGGCTCGGGAAAGACCTGGCCGGCCTGGAGCGCGTACACGATCGCGGTAGCCTGCGGTACGGGCAGAGCTGCCCGCTTCTGCAGGTGCTTCACGGCTTGGTCGGTGTTGCCCCTCGTGGCGAGGTCGCGGACCTCCTCCTGCAGGTCGCGACCCAGGCGCACGCCGGGAGGGGGAGTGAGAGGGGAAGAAGACGTCGGTGCGGTTCTGGTCTGCGGGCCCTGCCGAATGACCAAAAAGCTCATGACGAGGGCCAGGATGACGATGACGATCAGGCCGAGAATGAGCATGATCAACAGACTAGTCGAGCCGTGATCAACTGCGAAGCGCCTATCTCAAGTATTGAAATGACCTCGTATCTGCGCTGGATACAGGCCTGGAAAGGGCTGGTGAGATGTCGGAGAACCACGCACGGCGACGCGCCGAGCTGGCGAAGCAACTGGCTGATGACAAGATTGATACAGCTCTAGTCACAAACCTGGTGAACGTCCGTTACCTGACGGGCCTCGACAGCAGTAACGCGGCTTTGCTCCTGACGGCGGACGGGTCGGCAGTACTGGCGACTGATGGTCGATATGCTACGGCCGCGCGGGCCGCGGCTCCAGACGTGGAGCTGGTGATCGAGCGGAGTGTCGCGGCACATCTGGCCGCCCGGGCAGCGAAGTCCGGCAGTGTGCGGCTGGCGGTCGAGGAACACGCTGTCACCCTCGAGCTGTGGCACTCGATCGAGAACGCCCTGGACGGCGCGGGCGGCAGCACCATCGACGTCGGCCACCTGGGCCGCGCGGTCGAGAAGCTGCGCGCGGTAAAGGACGAGGACGAACTGGCTCTGCTGGCCGAGGCGTGCGCCGTGTCGTGCCGAGCGCTGGAGGACCTCTACGCCGCGGGCGGGTTCGTCGGGCGCAGCGAGAAGCAGATCGCCCGTGACCTGGAGTGGCGGATGTTCGGCCACGGTGCCGACGGCATCGCCTTCGAGACCATCGTGGCCACCGGGCCGCACAGCGCGATCCCGCATCACCGCCCGACCGACCGCGTCGTCGAACGCGGCGACCTGCTGAAGATCGACTTCGGTGCCTCCTACCGCGGCTACCACGCCGACTGCACCCGTACGTCCGTCGTCGGCGCGCAGCCGCAGGACTGGCAGCGCGAGATCTACGACCTCGTTGCCGACGCGCAGCGCGCCGGTCGCGAAGCCGTCAAGGTGGGGGACGACTGCGTCGCGGTCGACCGCGCCAGCCGTGAGATCATCGACGGCGCCGGGTACAAGGAGAACTTCGGGCACGGTACCGGGCACGGCGTCGGCCTGGAGGTCCACGAGGCGCCGACGCTCGGGTACTCCGCGACGGGTACACTGTCCGATCGCATGGCGGTGACCGTCGAGCCGGGGATCTACCTTCCGGAACGCGGCGGAGTCCGCATCGAGGACACACTGGTGGTTCGGGCTGCCGGCGGTCCGCAGCTGCTCACACCGACCACCAAGGACCTGCTGGTCCTGGACGCGTGACCGCCGCCGCGAGCAGGCGGCGGAGCGTGGTCCTGGACGGCATCGACGACGAGAAGGCAACGACGACGTGGCGACGACGAACGACCTGAAGAACGGCCTGGTACTCAACCTCGACGGCCAACTGTGGAGCGTGGTGGAGTTCCAGCACGTCAAGCCCGGCAAGGGCGGCGCCTTCGTGCGCACCAAGTTGAAGAACGTGCTGTCGGGCAAGGTGGTCGACAAGACGTTCAACGCCGGCGTGAAGGTCGAGACCGCCAACGTCGACCGGCGGGAGATGACCTACCTGTACCGCGACGGCGAGGACTTCGTGTTCATGGACACGCAGACCTACGACCAGTCGCACGTGTCGGCGGCCACCGTCGGCAACGCGGAGAACTTCATGCTGGAGAACCAGGACGCCACCGTCGGACTGCACGACGGCACGCCCCTGTTCGTGGAGCTTCCCGCGTCGGTCGTCCTGACCGTCGAGTACACCGAGCCGGGCCTGCAGGGCGACCGCTCCACCGGCGGCAGCAAGCCCGCTCGGCTGGAGACCGGCTACGAGATCCAGGTGCCGCTGTTCATCACGACCGGCGAGAAGGTCAAGGTCGACACTCGCGACGGGTCGTACCTCGGCCGAGCCACCTGACGGGCGGCCCGGATGCCCGCGAGGAGCCGTGCCCGCAAGCGCGCGCTCGACGTCCTGTACGAGTCCGAGATGCGCGGCCTGGGTCTCGGCGCCACGCTGTCGCATCGGATGGCTGCCGCCGAGCAGCCGCTCAACGAATACACCGTCGCCCTGGTCGAGGGCGTCATCGCGCACCGGGAACGCATCGACGAGCTGATCTCGACCTACGCACAGGGCTGGACGCTCGAGCGGATGCCGGCGGTCGACCGCAATGTGCTGCGCATCGGCGTCTTCGAGGTGCTCTACCGCGACGACGTCCCCGACCCGGTGGCGCTGGACGAGGCCGTGTCGCTGGCCCGTGAGCTGTCGACCGAGCAGTCCCCGACGTTCGTCAACGGGCTGCTCGGCCGGCTGGTCGAGATCAAGCCGAGCCTCACCCTCTGACGCCCTCGGAAATGATCACGTGCACCATGGGTGCTCCCGCTTCACCATGCATGCGTACCTGATGAAGCGGGAGTTCGCCGGCGAGAGCCGGCCCGCGGGCGTCCGCAGGCGTGAGCCTCCAGCGGGGCGTCACTCCGGTGGGCGGCGCATCCGGTTGCTGAGGTTGTCGAACAGCTTCCCACCGGCGTCGCCGACCCCGCTGACGACGTCGCGCAACGTCGAGATCAGCGGGTCCGCGGTGCGGTTCCACGACTCCTGGTAGGACTTCGCGGCGTTGCGGACCTCCTGATTGATGGAGGCGTCGCGGTCGTCGGTGCGACGGGGATAGTCACCGGCGAGGATGCGGCTGTACTCGCCGGAGGCGGCCCAGAGATCGAGTTCCGCCAGCCGGACGACGGCGTGCGGGTGGGTGCGGCCCATCAGGCTCAGTAGCTTGATGACGCCGTCGCGAGCGTCCTCGCCGGCGTCGTACTCGCGGGCCTGCTGCAGGAACGCGTCGACGCTCATCTCGCCGAGCCGAGAGCCACCGGCCATCTTCATCAGCGCCCGCTTGGCGGCATCGGGGTCCTGCGAGGTCAGCAGTCCGGCGCGGTCACACGACAGTTCGGACTTGCGGTGCCATTCCTCCAGCGCGAGCACGATGGCGCGCAGCCCCATGTATCCGAGCGGGATCCAGGCCACCCGCAGCGCGAGGTTGGTCAGCGCCAGCAGGAGCGTCCGATAGACGGCGTGCCCGGACAGGATGTGCCCGACCTCGTGCCCGACGGCGAAGCGCCGCTCCTCGGCGTCGAGGAGGTCGAACAGGCCGGTACTCACGACGATGAACGGCCGGTCGGTTCCGATGGCCATGGCCCGCGGGTACGGGTCGGAGATGATGTACAGCTCGGGCCGTTCCGGGAGGTCCAGGATGTGGGTGGCGTCGACGACGTCCTGGTAGACGTCGCGGAACTGCGTCTCGCCGACCCGGACCCCGCCGGCGAGGTAGTGCAGGCGCAGGCTGCGCTCGCTGAACAGGCCGGACATCTTCTTCAGGACGGTGTCGAAGCCGCGCAGCGACCGCATGGCGACCAGGGCGCCGCGATCGGCCGGGTGCTCGTAGGCGCGGGAGCTGATGTCGGGGAATCTGACTCGGCTGCGATCGGGCTCAGTCGTCATTCAGTCATCGTAGGCCGACGGGCGCTCCGGCGGCCCGGAGCCGGCCCGGCGGATTCGGGCCATCACCATGGGTTCTCCCGCTTCACCAGGTAAGCATTCCTGGTGAAGCGGGAGCACGCATGGTGGACGTGATCATTTCCCGGCGGGGCGGGGGAGCTCACTCCACGGCGACCACCGTCTGGTTCTCGGTGCCGGCGTAACCGACCGTGCCCAGGTAGGGCACGCCCTCGTCCAGGCCGCTCCAGCTCACCGTCACCTTCGCGGGGCGGGCGGCCCGGCCGGGCACCGGGTCCGGGCTGACCGTCGCGTTGCCGGTGGCGTCGGCGCCCACGGCGAACGTGCGGAGGCTGAAGTCGACCGGCACGCCACCGGGGCTCGAGAACATGTGCACCAGGACGTGGTAGGTGCCGGCCTCCGGCGCGGTCAGGTCGACGAGCTCGCTGGCCGCTCCGGTGGCGCCGTTGACCGGCAGCTCGGAGCCGTCCGGGCCGAAGACGAACATGTCGTAGTCGGCCGCCTCGTCACCGGCGCGCAGGTCGACCCGGGCCAGGGACGTCCCCGACGGCACCTCGAACGGCACCAGCTGCGAGGACGTGTTGCCGTCCGGGTCCGCCGACTCGCCGGGGGTCAGGGTGCCGTCGGTGACCTCGCCCGGCACGAGGCCACGCAGGGTGAGGTCGACGTCGCCGCTGGCGGCCGGGGTGGCCTCGTAGGTCAGCTCGCCGGTGCTGCCGGTGCCGGACACCTCGGCCGGCGCGGACACGGCGACCGGCCGGGCCACGATGGGGCTGCGCGCGGTGGTGCCGCCGCCGCTCCAGGTCAGCGAGCCGTGGGCGTACTCGTCCAGCGGCGCGGAGGTGCGGGTGAGGGTCACCTCGAACGTCTTGGTCTGCCCCGGGCGGCCGAAGTACAGCACCGACGGGGTCACCCGGGCGGTGAAGCCGGGCACCGACACCGACGCGCGGTACAGGCCGGGCGTGAGGGCCGTTACCGTTCGAGTCACGGTCTGCTTGCCGGGCAGCGACCCGACCGCGATGGACGGCTGATTGAGGTCGGACGGGTCGATCGGCTCGACGCCCGGGATGCCGGTGTCCTCGCCGGTGCCCTCGATGAACGACAGCCAGTCGTCGACGCCGGACTCGTAGACCAGGCCGGGGGAGAGGAACCGGGACGGGTCGACGTGGCCGGCTCCGGCGTGGAAGCGGTCGCGGTCCACGCCGCCGTCGGCGGTCTGCAGGTCGTACGCGGTGGTCATCATCGCCGACTTGACGGCCATGGCCGACCACTCCGGCTGAGCGCCTCGGATGAGGGCGGCCAGTCCGGCGACGTGCGGCGAGGCCATGGACGTGCCGGAGACGAAGTCGAAGTCGTTGCCGCCGTGCGGGGCCGGGGCCACCGCGGCGAGCACGTCGACGCCGGGTGCGGCGATGTCGGGCTTGAGCACGTCGCCGCCGTTGGCCAGGGCCGGCCCGCGGGAGGAGAACCCGGCAAGCACCGGTGCCGGCGTGGGCGGCAGGTCGGTCTGGTCGCCCACCAGCAGCGCCGCGGTGGCGCCGTCGGTGCCGGCGTACTCGCGCACCACGGCGGCGGCGTCGGCGGCCAGGTGCGTGGTGGGGATGACGTGGAAGTCGGCGTTGACCGTCTCGGCCGGGGCGACGTTGCCGAGCACGGAGCCGACGCCGCCGGCGCGCTGCACCTCGGCGGACTTGGCCACCCGGTCGTAGGCGCCGCGGTCGCAGAGGACGAGGGCACCGGCGGCCTGGGCGGCGTCCAGGGTCTCCGGTGCGCACAGGGCGGCCTGGGCCGGGTCGGCGCCGTCCACGGCGATGTCACGCGCGTAGACCAGCGGGGTCTGCTCGGGCACCCCGACGTCGCTGATCATGGCGCCGCGGAAGCGCTGCCCGTCACCGAGTTCGACGGTGCCCTCGTAGGCGACGTGGGTGCTGGCGGCCACGGTGGTCAGCCACGGGCTGTTGTGCGCGACCGTGGACGCGTCCGGCCCGCTGTTGCCGGCGGACACTGCGACGAAGATGTCGGCCGATGCCGCCGACATGAACGCCAGCTCGACCGGGTCGATCACGGTGTCGGTGGCGCCGGAGATGGAGTAGTTGATGACGTCGACGCCGTCGAGGATGGCTTGGTCGATGGCGGCCACGGAGTCGGACGGGTAACAGCCGCCGGTCGAGGCGTCGTCGTCCTCCCAGCACACCTTGTAGGCGGCGACGGCCGCGCCCGGCGCCATGCCGGAGCCGCTGCCGAAATCGCGGCCGTTGACCGACATCGGGACGTCGTGGTTGCCGGCCGCGGTGCTGGCGGTGTGGGTGCCGTGGCCGTCGCCGTCGCGGGTGGAGATGCGTTCGTCGGGGTCGCGGTGCTCCGGCGGGACGTTGGCGACGAAGCCGTCCTCGAAGTACCGCGCCGAGACCAGCTTGGAGTTGCAAAGGTCGGCGGTCCAGTCCTCGCCCGGCTCGCATTCGCCGGTGAACAGCTCGCCGTCGGCCTTCAGCATGGCCGTCTCAGTGTCGGACGTGCGGTATGGCACGCCGACCTCGTCGGACGGCTCATCGCCCAACTCGGCGCCGGCGAACGACGCGCTCTCCGGCCAGATGCCGCTGTCGATCACGCCGACGACGACGCCCCTACCGGCGTCCGCCGGCCCGCCCAGCCCGGCCCATACGCCGTCGTCGCCGGTCAGGCCGAGGAAGTCGGGGGACTTCACGGTGTCGACCGTGCGCGGGGTGTCGGGGACGACGGCGAGGACACCGGGGTCGGCGGCCAGGTCGGCGGCTTGCTCACCGGACAGTTCGGCGGCGAACCCGTTGACCGCGACCGTGTATTGGTACAGCGGGTCGGCGCCGACGGCGTCGGCGACGGCGTCCTGGCGTTCGCGCAGGTGACCGCGGTAGTCGCGGACGGCGCGGGACTCCGCGCGCATCTTCTCGCCCTCGGCCGGCGCTGTTGCGCGCAGCCCGGCGACGCCGCCCTCGTAGGTGGCGGCCGGCGGTTCGGTGAGCACGACGACGTAGGAACCGTCGCCGTAGCTGGACGGCGACGGCGACACTGCGCCACCGCCGTCGGGAACGGCCAGGGCAAGGCTGCCGGCGGCGAGCGTGGTGGCTGCCAGTACGCCGGTGGCCGCGGTGGCGGCCAGCCGGCCGCGGCGGCGATGGTGCGGCGTGGTCGGGTTCGACACGGGCGTCCTCCCGGGGGTGGTGGTCGTCCGGGCCGCCGGTCGCGGGCGGACGCTGCGAGCAGCATGCTCGATGGTCTTGGTCGGCGGGTCAAGGCGAATCGCCCGAAACGCACCGCCAGCCGCCCGTTCGGCCGACGCGCCCCGGCCGCCCCGGGCCGCGCGGCCATGACATCTGTCATGCCAGTCGATGACACCGTTCACGCCGTCGACGCCGTCGCGGGCACCAGGCTTGATGCCATGCCGACACGACACACAGGAGGAGATCGCGATGGGTGACGTCGTCGAAGTCACTGATCTGCGGCGTAGTTACAGCGGCGGCTTCGAGGCCGTGCGCGGGGTGACGTTCACGGTCGCCCGGGGTGAGTTGTTCGCGCTTCTCGGCACCAACGGTGCTGGGAAGACGTCCACTCTGGAACTGGTCGAAGGGCTGGCCCGGCCCAGCGCTGGCCAGGTGCGCGTGCTCGGCGGCGACCCGTACGCGGACCGCGCCACCGTGCGGCCGCGCATCGGGGTCATGCTGCAACAGGGCGGCTTCCCGCCGGACCTGACGGTGCGCGAGACCGCCCGGATGTGGGCCGGCACGCTGAGCACGCCGCGCCCGATCGAGGAGGCGTTGGAGCTGGTCCGGATGATCGACCGCGCCGACGTCGGTATCAAGCAGCTCTCCGGTGGTGAGCGGCGCAGGCTCGACCTGGCGCTGGCCGTGATGGGCCGCCCGGAGGTGCTGTTCCTCGACGAGCCGACCACCGGTCTGGACCCGGAGAGCCGCCGCGACACGTGGGCGCTGGTGCGGTCGATGCTCGACGACGGCGTCACGGTCCTGCTGACCACGCACTACCTGGACGAGGCCGAGGAACTGGCCGACCGGCTGGCGATCATGCACAAGGGCCGCGTCGTGCGCACCGGGACGGTGGCGGAGGTCGTGGCGACCCAGCCGGCGACGGTGTCGTTCGAGCTCGAGTCGCGCGGTGACCGGCCGCAGCTGCCGGACCTGTCCGGCGCGCTCGTCGTCGACAACGGCGTCAAGGTCGAGGTGCGCACGGACCGGCTGCAGTCGACGCTGACGACGCTGCTGCTGTGGGCCGCGGAACGGGGCCTGGAGCTGGACCAGCTGTCCGCCCGGCCGGCGTCGCTGGAGCAGGCGTTCCTGGCGGTCGCCGACGAGGCCGACGTCCCGACGAACGAGGAGGTCTTCGCATGAGTGCCATGGTCGAGAGGGCGACCGGTTCGACGATGACCCGATCACTGCGACGAGTGCGGGCACTGGCCCGGTCCGAGCTGCGCATGCTGCTGCGCAACCGGACGGCCATGTTCACCGCGCTGGTCCTGCCGGTGATGACCGTCGGGGCGTTGAGCTCGATGGACCTCGGTGACGACACCGGACTGTCGATGGCGTCTTTGACGGTCACGATGCTGGCCGGCTTCGCGTTGCTCTACGTCGTCTACTACAACCTCGTCACCGCCTATGTCGGGCGCCGTGAGGACCTGGTGCTCAAGCGGCTACGGGTGGGCGAGCTGACCGATGCGGAGATCCTGACCGGGACGGCTGTGCCGTCGGTGCTGGTGGCGATCGTGCAGATCGTCCTGACCTGGGCGGTGGCGTCGATCGCGTTCGGCCTGGATGCGCCGGTCAACGCCCTTCTGGTGCTGGTCGGCGTGGCCGCCGGGGTCGTGATCTTCGTGCTGCTGGCGGCGGTCTCGACGGCGATCACCCGCAACGTCGAGATGGCGCAGGTCAGCGCGCTGCCGGTGCTGTTCGTCTGCATGATCTTCTCGGGCATGGTGGTGCCGACCTCGAACATGCCCGATCTCCTGCAGCAGATCGTCCAGTTCGTACCGCTGACCCCGGTGATCGACCTGGTCCGGCTGGGACTCACCGGCCAGACGCCCGACGGCGACACGGTCGGCTTCGGCGCCAGCTTCGCCGAGGCGGCGGTCCCCGCGGCGATCGCGGTGGTCTGGGTTTACGTCGGCTGGTGGGCGCTGCGCCGCTGGTTCCGCTGGGAGCCCCGCACCTGATCGCGGGCGCCGTGAAAGGCTGAGGGCGTGTCGATGGTCACCCGCTGGTGGGAGCAGCGCTCCAACACCCAACGCTTCGACCTCTACACCCGTGGCTCGCTGTACATGATGGCGGCGACCGAGCCTTTGACTGCGGCGTTGATCGTGGCGTCGGCGGTGGGCGGCAGTGCTGCCGGTGGCATCGCCATGATCGCCGCCGCTGCCGTGCACGGCGCGCTCGCCCTGATGGTGCTGCACGGCGGCCTGGAGTGGTTCCTGGGCCGCCGGGCGTGGCCGCGCCGGGCGACCATCGCGCTGGCCCTGTTGACGCCGCTGACCCCGATCGCGGCGGGGGTGGCGTTCGGCGTCGAGCCGCCCGGCGCAGCCGAAGAGAACAACGTCGGCAGCGTCGCCGGGATCGCCCTCGTGCTGTCGGTGGGTTACTTCGTCTCTGCTCTGACGCCGCGGCTGGTCAGCCGGCAACTGCTCGGGCTGGTGTTCGTGACGGCGGGGGCGATCGCGGGCCTGGCGCTGCTGTTCGGCTGGCCGGCGCGCAACTCGATCGCCCTGTTCACCGGGGCGTTGCTGGCGTTCCTGGCCGGCTGGTCGGCGTTCCGGGCGTCGGTGTGGACGCTCGGGATCATCTGGGAACTGGAGCGTTCCCGGCAGGTACAGGCGCAGCTGGCGGTCGCCGAGGAACGGCTGCGGTTCTCCAGGGATCTGCACGACATCCTCGGCCGGAACCTGTCGGTCATCGCGGTCAAGAGCGAACTGGCGGCCGCGCTGGCCCAGCGCGGCCGCGCCGAGGCCGGCGCCGAGATGATGGCGGTGCACGACATCGCCCAGGAGTCGTTGCGCGAGGTCCGCGAGGTCGTCCGTGGATACCGGGAGGTCGATCTCACCACCGAGCTGGCCGGTGCCCGGTCGGTCCTGCGGTCGGCCGGCGTCGCCACCCGGGTGGTGGGCGACAGTGACGACCTGCCGCCCCACGTCCAGTCGGTGCTGGGGTGGGTGGCCCGTGAGGGGACGACGAACGTACTGCGACACAGCCAGGCCGGTGAGTGCCTCATCACCGTCGAACGCTCGGGCGGCGAAGCGAGGCTGACCATGGAGAACGACGGGGTCAGCGGTGACGCCGCCGGCGCCGGCGACGGCAGCGGGCTGGCGGGGCTGGGTGAGCGGCTGCGGGGGATGGGCGGCGAGCTGACGGCGGGGCCCACCGGCCGCGCGGGCCGGTTCCGGCTGACCGCGCGGGTGCCGTTGTCGTCGTCCCCGTCCGGTGGCCCGGGGGGAACGACGCCGGCGGTGGCGGAAGGAGAGACGACGTGAGCGCACCGATTCGCGTTCTGTTGGCCGACGACGAGAACCTCATCAGGTCGGCGCTGCGGGCCCTGTTGTCGCTCGACGAGACGATCGACGTGGTCGCCGAGGCCGCCACCGGCGACGAAGCTCTGGCCATGGCCCGCGCGCACCGGCCGGACGTGGCCGTCCTGGACCTGCAGATGCCCGACCGCGACGGCATCAGCGTGGCCGCCGACATCCACGATCAGGTGCCCGGTTGCCGGACCATGATCGTCACCAGCCACGGCCGGCCCGGCTACCTGAAGCGGGCGCTGGCCGGTGGCATCGGCGGGTTCCTGCCGAAGACGGTGTCGGCGTCGGTGCTGGCCGATGTCGTCAGGACGGTGCACGGCGGCGGCCGGTACGTCGACCCGGAGCTGGCCGCGGAGGCCATCAGCTCCGGCGACAGCCCGCTGACCGCCCGCGAGGCCGACGTCCTGGAACTGGCGGCCGAGGGCGCCCCGGTCGACGAGATCGCCCGCCGTGCCTCGCTCACGCCGGGGACGGTGCGCAACTACCTCTCGTCGGCGGCGTCGAAGCTGGGTGCGGCCAACCGGCACGAGGCCGTCCACGTCGCGCGCCGGCACGGCTGGATCTGATCGATCGGTTCCGCGCTGTCACGAACGGCGCACCCACGGCACCCACAGGAGGTGTCCGGATCAGCCAGCCGCCGCGCGAGCGGCAGGGAAGGAGAAATTATGCTACGTTTGCTACAGCCTGAGGAGGTGGCGACCATGGCACGGACGATCCCGCACCGCGAACTGCGCAACAACAGCAGCGCCGTCCTGCGCGAGGTGCAGGCGGGGGAGAGCATCGAGATCAGCAACCATGGGGAGGTGGTGGCCGTGCTGGTGCCACCGGGGGCACGGCGCGAGTCCCTCAGGGTGCGCCGCGCGCGGGTCGTCGGCGGTCTGGCGGGGTTGGACCGGGTCCATGTCGAGACGCCGGTCCAGGACATCCTCGACGACCTTCGCGGCGAGCGGTGACCCTCTACGTCGAGACGTCGGCGGCGGCGAAGCTGCTGGTCCAGGAGGCCGAATCGGGCGCGCTCGCGGAGTACCTCGACGGACGCGTGGCCGGTGGGTCGCATATGACCTCCAGCGTGCTGGTCGAGACGGAGCTGCGCCGGCTCGCCGTGCGCGCCGGATTCGACCAGTCCCGGGTCACCGACCTGCTGGACCGGTTCGACCTGTACGAACCCGACCGTGCCGTGTTCGTCGAGGCGGGACTGCTGCCGGGGCCGCGGCTGCGCAGTCTGGACGCGCTGCATGTCGCCGTCGCCATCCGCATCGAGGCCGACGAGTTCGTCGCCTACGACGTGCGGCAGAGCGATGCCGCGCGTGCCGTGGGCTTGCGGGTGGTCGCGCCGGGTGCCTAGGTGCGTCGAGTGTGATGGGGCCGACAGCGGGCGCCGCCAGAACCGGGCAGCGGGCGCTGATAGTCTCGCAGGGACCGACGTCCTTTAAGTCCCGTCCCGTGAGGCGGGGAAGGGGGTCCAGCGACCCATGTCTCGCGACCTGAACGGCTCGCGGGAGGTGCTCGACGGCGACGACATCGCCCGGGCACTGACCCGCATGGCGCACGAGGTGGTGGAGCGCAACAAGGGCGCCGCCGACCTCGTCGTCCTCGGCATCCCCAAGCGCGGCGTCCCGCTCGCGCAGCGGCTGGCCGGACGCATCTCCTCCGCCGAGAACGTCGACGTTCCCGTCGGCGCCCTCGACGTCACCATGTACCGCGACGACCTGCGGCTACGGCCGGCCAGGGCGCTGGAGCCCACGGACATCCCGGCCGGCGGCGTGGACGACAAGATCGTCGTCCTCGTCGACGACGTCCTGTTCTCCGGTCGCACCATCCGGGCGGCGCTGACCGCGCTCGAGGACGTCGGCCGGCCGCGCGCGGTCAGACTCGTCGTCCTTGTTGATCGAGGTCACCGGCAGTTGCCCATCCGGGCTGACCACGTCGGCAAGAACATCCCGACCTCGCTGGCCGAGAGCGTGCAGGTGCTCGTGTCGGAAGTCGACGGCAGCGACGGCGTCGTCCTCACCCAGGCCGCCGACCAGCCCCGCGCCGATGCGGAGGTGCTGCCGTGATCCGCCACCTGCTCTCCGCCGGTGACCTCTCCCGCGAGGACGCGACGCTGGTGCTCGACACGGCCGAGGAGATGGCCCGCCTCACCGAGGGCCGCGCGGTGAAGAAGCTGCCCGCCCTGCGCGGTCGCACCGTCGTCAACCTGTTCTTCGAGGACTCCACCCGCACCCGCACGTCGTTCGAGCTGGCCGCCAAGCGGCTGTCGGCCGACGTCGTCAACTTCTCCGCCAAGGGCTCCAGCCTGTCCAAGGGCGAGAGCCTCAAGGACACCGCACTGACGCTCGAGGCCATGGGCGCCGACGGCGTCGTCGTCCGGCACTCCGCCAGCGGTGCGCCGTACCGCCTGGCCACGTCGGGCTGGATCAACGCCAGTGTCCTCAACGCCGGCGACGGCACCCACGAGCACCCGACCCAGGCGCTGCTCGACGCGTTCACCATGCGCCGGCACCTGGGGGAGCTGTCCGGCAAACGCATCGTCATCGTCGGCGACGTCCTGCACAGCCGGGTCGCCCGCAGCAACGTCCTGCTGCTGGCGACGCTCGGGGCGACGGTCACGCTGGTGGCGCCGCCGACCCTGCTGCCCATGGGCGTCGAGCAGTGGCCCTGCGAGGTCACCTTCGATCTCGACGCCGCGCTGAGCGGCGCCGACGCCGTCATGATGCTGCGGGTGCAGAGCGAGCGCATGAAGGACGCGTTCTTCCCGTCCGCCCGTGAGTACAGCCGCCGGTACGGTCTGGACGCCCGCCGGCAGGCGCTGATGCCGCCGGAGGCGCTCGTGCTGCACCCGGGCCCGATGAACCGCGGCATGGAGATCACCGCCGAGGTGGCCGACAGCGACCGATCGGTCATCGTCGAGCAGGTCACCAACGGCGTGTACGTGCGCATGGCGGCCCTGTACCTGATGCTGGCCGGCACCGCCGGAACGACGACCCCGGAGGAGGCGGCGTGACCCCGAGCGCGTCCACGAGCGCGACCCCGACCCTGATCCGCAACGTCCGCGTGCTCGGCGGCGAGCCGCAGGACCTGCTGCTGCGCGACGGCGTCATCGCCTCCGTCGGCACCGCGCCCGACGAGGCTGACCGGGCCGGCGACATCACCATCGTCGACGGCACCGGGCTGGTCGCGCTGCCCGGGCTGGTCGACCTCCACACCCACCTGCGCGAACCCGGCCGCGAGGACGCGGAGACGGTCGAGACGGGCACTCTGGCCGCGGCCCGGGGCGGCTTCACCGCCGTTCACGCGATGGCCAACACCGACCCGGTCGCCGATACCGCGGGCGTCGTCGAACAGGTCTGGCGGCTGGGCCGCGAGGCCGGGCACGCCGACGTGCGTCCTGTCGGCGCCGTCACCGTCGGGCTTCAAGGCGAACGACTGGCGGAACTCGGCGCGATGGCCGACTCCGCGGCCGGCGTGCGGGTCTTCTCCGACGACGGCGTCTGCGTCTCCGACGCGGTGCTGATGCGCCGGGCGCTGGAGTACGTGAAGGCCTTCGACGGCGTCATCGCCCAGCACGCGCAGGAGCCGCGGCTGACCGAGGGCGCCACCATGAACGAGGGTGAGCTCTCCGGCCGACTGGGGCTGCGGGGCTGGCCGTCGGTGGCGGAAGAGGCCATCGTGGCCCGCGACGTACTCCTGGCCGCCCACGTCGGGTCGCGGGTGCACATCTGCCACCTGTCCACCCGCGGGTCGGTCGAGATCGTCCGGCTGGCCAAGCAGCGCGGGCTGCCGGTCACCGCCGAGGTCACCCCGCACCACCTGCTGCTGACCGACGAGCTGGTGGCCACTTACGACCCGCGCTACAAGGTCAACCCGCCGCTGCGCTCCGCCGACGACGTCGCCGCGCTGCGGGAGGCGCTGGCCGACGGCACCATCGACATCGTCGCCACCGACCACGCGCCGCACCCGCTCGAGGCCAAGGACTGCGAGTGGGACGTCGCCGCGTTCGGCATGCTGGGGCTGGAGACCGCGCTGTCGGTCGTCCAGCACACCATGGTGGACACCGGGCTGCTGGACTGGGCCGGCGTGGCCGAGCGGATGTCGGCGGCACCGGCGCGCATCGGCCGCTGCGACACCGGCGAGCTCCCGCACGGGCGACCGCTCGCCGAAGGGGAGCCGGCCAACGTCGTACTGATCGACCCGTCCGCCTCGGCGACCGTGGACCCGGCGGCATCGGCGTCGCTGTCCCGGAACATGCCGTACGAGGGCATGAAACTGCCGGGCGCCGTCGTCGCCACGTTCCTGCGCGGCCGCCCGACCCATGTGACAGGGGGACTGCTGTGACCACCCGCCCACCCGCCCTGCTGGTGCTCGAGGACGGCCGGACGTTCCGCGGCCACTCCTACGGGGCCACGGGCGAGACGTTCGGCGAGGCCGTCTTCTCCACCGGCATGACCGGCTACCAGGAGACGCTGACCGACCCGTCCTACCACCGTCAGGTGGTGGTGCAGACGGCGCCGCACATCGGCAACACCGGGGTCAACGACGACGACCCCGAGTCCGGCCGCATCTGGGTGGCCGGCTACGTCGTGCGCGACCCCGCCCGCCGCTCGTCGTCGTGGCGGTCGCGACGCAGCCTGGACGAGGAGCTCGCGGCGCAGGGCGTGGTCGGCATCAGCGGCATCGACACCCGGGCACTGACGCGGCACCTGCGCGAGCGCGGGGCCATGCGGGTCGGCATCTCCACCGTCGAGTCCGACGCCGACGCGCTGCGGCGACGGGTGCTCGACAGCCCGCAGATGCTCGGCGCGGACCTCGCGGCCGAGGTCAGCACCGATTCGCCGTACGTGGTGCCGGCCGACGGCGAGCGCCGGTTCACCGTCGTCGCCCTCGACCTGGGTATCAAGACCATGACCCCGCGGCGGATGGCCGAGCGCGGCATCGAGGTGCACGTCCTGCCGGCCACGGCCACCATCGACGACGTGCTGGCGCTGCGGCCGGACGGGCTGTTCCTGTCCAACGGCCCCGGCGACCCCGCTACCGCCGACGGGCCGGTCGCGGTCGTCCAGGTGGCGCTGGAGCGAGGGCTGCCCTTCTTCGGCATCTGCTTCGGCAACCAGGTGTTCGGCCGGGCACTGGGCTTCGGCACCTACAAGCTGGGCTACGGCCACCGCGGCATCAACCAGCCCGTGCAGGACCGCTCGACCGGAAAGGTCGAGGTGACGGCGCACAACCACGGGTTCGCGGTCGAGGCTCCGGTGGATCACGCCAGCGAGACGCCGTACGGCACCGCCGAGGTCAGCCACGTCTGTCTGAACGACGGCGTCGTCGAAGGCCTGGCGTTGCGCGACGCGGCCGGGCGGCTACGCGGGTTCTCGGTGCAGTACCACCCGGAGGCGGCGGCCGGGCCGCACGACGCCGCATACCTGTTCGACCGGTTCATCGAGGTGATGTCGTCCGCCGCGACGACGAAGGAGCGTGGCTGATGCCCCGGCGGAAGGACATCGACAGCGTCCTGGTGATCGGCTCCGGGCCGATCGTCATCGGGCAGGCGTGTGAGTTCGACTACTCCGGGACGCAGGCCTGCCGGGTGCTGCGGGCCGAGGGCCTGCGGGTGATCCTGGTGAACAGCAACCCGGCCACCATCATGACCGACCCCGACATCGCCGACGCCACGTACGTCGAGCCGATCACGCCGGAGTTCGTCGAGAAGGTCATCGCGCTGGAACGGCCGGACGCGCTGCTGGCCACGCTGGGCGGGCAGACCGCCCTGAACGCCGCGGTGGCGCTGCACGAGCGGGGCGTGCTGGAGCGGTTCGGGGTGGAGCTGATCGGCGCGTCCATCGACGCCATCGAGCGCGGCGAGAACCGCGAGTCGTTCAAGAAGATCGTCGAGGAGATCGGCGGCGAGACCGCTCGCTCGGCCATCTGCCACTCGATGGACGACTGCCTGGCCGCGGTCCAGGACCTCGGCTACCCGGTGGTCGTGCGGCCCTCCTTCACGATGGGCGGCGCCGGGTCGGGCATGGCGTTCGACGAAGAGGACCTGCACCGCATCGCCGGCGCCGGCCTCGACGCGTCGCCCACCACCGAGGTGCTCCTCGAGGAGTCCATCCTCGGCTGGAAGGAGTACGAGCTCGAGGTCATGCGCGACCGCGCCGACAACGTCGTGATCGTCTGCTCGATCGAGAACATCGACCCGATGGGTGTGCACACGGGCGACTCCGTGACGGTGGCGCCGGCCATGACCCTGACCGACCGCGAGTACCAGGTGATGCGCGACCAGGCCATCGCGGTGATCCGCGCGGTCGGCGTCGACACCGGCGGCTGCAACATCCAGTTCGCGGTCAACCCCGACGACGGCCGGCTGATCATCATCGAGATGAACCCGCGGGTGTCGCGGTCCAGCGCGCTGGCGTCCAAGGCCACCGGGTTCCCGATCGCGAAGATCGCCGCGAAGGTGGCGCTGGGCTACACGCTCGACGAGATCCCCAACGACATCACCGGCGAGACCCCGGCGTCGTTCGAGCCGACGCTCGACTACGTCGTCGTTAAGGCGCCGCGGTTCGCGTTCGAGAAGTTCCCGGCCGCCGACTCCACCCTGACCACGCACATGAAGAGCGTGGGCGAGGCGATGGCCATCGGCCGCAACTTCACCGAGGCGCTGCAGAAGGCGCTGCGGTCGCTGGAGAAGTCCGACGCGCCGCTGGACTTCGTGACGCCGCCGGGTGACGTCGACGCCCTGGTCGAGAAGGTGCGCCGGCCCTACGACGGGCGGCTGGGCGATGTCGTGGCCGCGCTGCGCGCCGGCGCCGGTGTCGACCGGGTGTACGAGGCGACCCGGATCGACCCGTGGTTCCTCGACCAGCTGCTGTTCCTGACCGAGGTGGCCGACGAGGTCGCCGCGGTGCCGCAGCTGACCCCGGAGGTGCTGCGTGAGGCGAAGCGGCACGGATTCTCCGACAGCCAGCTGGCGGCGTTGCGCGGCACCTCGGCCGAGGTGATCCGCGGGGTGCGGCATGCGCTGGGCATCCGGCCGGTCTACAAGACCGTCGACACCTGCGCCGCGGAGTTCGCCGCCAGCACCCCCTACCACTACTCGTCCTACGACGAGGAGACCGAGGTCCGGCCGCGAGAGCGCGAGGCTGTGATCATCTTGGGCAGTGGGCCGAACCGGATCGGGCAGGGCATCGAGTTCGACTACTCGTGTGTACACGCCGCGATGGCGCTGCACGAGGCCGGCTATGAAACCGTCATGGTCAACTGCAATCCGGAGACCGTCTCCACCGACTACGACACCTCCGACCGGCTGTACTTCGAGCCGCTGACCCTGGAGGACGTCCTCGAGGTCGTCGACGCCGAGCGGCAGGCCGGCCCCGTCGCGGGCGTCATCGTCCAGCTGGGCGGTCAGACCCCGCTCGGGCTGGCCGAGGCACTGGCCGAGGCCGGCGTGCCCATCGTCGGCACCTCGCCGGCCGCCATCGACCTGGCCGAGGACCGCGGCTCGTTCGGGCAGGTGCTCGCCGACGCCGGACTGCCCGCACCCAAGCACGGCACCGCACGCTCGTTCGAGCAGGCCCGCGAGATCGCCGCCGACATCGGCTACCCGGTGCTGGTGCGGCCGTCCTACGTGCTGGGCGGGCGCGGCATGGAGATCGTGTACGACGACGCCACGCTGGCCGACTACATCGGGCGCGCCACCGAGGCGTCGCCGCAACACCCCGTCCTGGTCGACCGCTTCCTCGACGACGCGGTGGAGATCGACGTCGACGCCCTGTACGACGGGTCCGAGCTCTACCTGGGCGGCGTCATGGAGCACATCGAGGAGGCCGGCATCCACTCCGGCGACTCCGCGTGCGCGCTGCCGCCCACCACGCTGGGCCGCGACGAGCTGGCCCGGATCCGTGAGTCCACCGAGGCGATCGCCCGCGGCGTCGGCGTGCGCGGCCTGCTCAACGTGCAGTACGCGCTGGCCGGCGACGTCCTCTACGTCCTTGAGGCCAACCCGCGGGCGTCGCGGACGGTGCCGTTCGTGTCCAAGGCCACCGGCGTGCCGCTGGCCAAGGCGGCGGCACGGGTGATGCTCGGCGCGTCGATCGCCGGGCTGCGCACCGAGGGCCTGCTGCCCGCCACCGGCGACGCCGTCGACCTGCCCGCGGACGCTCCGGTCGCGGTCAAGGAAGCCGTCATGCCGTTCAACCGGTTCCGGACGCCCGACGGGCGCACCGTCGACACCCTGCTCGGCCCGGAGATGCGTTCCACCGGCGAGGTCATGGGCATCGACGAACTGTTCGGCACCGCGTTCGCCAAGTCGCAGGCCGCCGCGTTCGGCGAGCTGCCGACGTCGGGGACGGTGTTCGTCTCGCTGGCCAACCGGGACAAGCGGCACATGATCTTCCCGGTCAAGCGGCTGGCCGACCTCGGTTTCCGCATCATCGCCACCGCCGGCACCGCCGAAGTGCTGCGGCGCAACGGCGTCGAGGCCGAGGTCGTCCGCAAGCGCTGGGTCGGCCACGAACCCGACGGCACCCCGACCATCATCGGGCGCATCCTGGCCGGCGACGTCGACCTCATCATCAACACGCCGAGCGGCACCACCACCGGCGGCAGCCCACGCGCCGACGGCTACGAGATCCGCCGCGCCGCCATCCAGGGCGGCATCCCGTGCATCACCACCACGCAGGGGCTGGCGGCGGCCGTCCAGGGCATCGAGGCGCTGCGCGCGGAGTCGGTCGGCGTCCGGTCCCTGCAGTCGTGGGCGCACCGGACGTGAGCGCGTACGTCGTCGCCCCTAGGTTGATCTTGGAGTTCGCGCGGAATCAATCGGGCATTCCGGGCGCTGAATCCCCGGTTACTCCAAGATCAACCGGGGAGGGGCGGGCATGAGCGCCTACGACGCCCTGTTCGCTCGGGTCCTCGCGCGGATGGACGCCGAGACCGCGCACCGCCTCGCGTTCGGGGCGATGCGGCTGGCGGCACGCGTCCCCGGGCTGGCCGGCGCGGGGAGCCGGCGGCTCGGCCCGGCGCCGTCGCTGGCGGTCGAGGCATTCGGGCTGCGCTTCCCGGGCCCGCTGGGCCTGGCCGCGGGGTTCGACAAGAACGCCGTCGGCATTGACGGCCTTGCCGCCCTCGGCTTTTCTTTCGTCGAGGTGGGAACGGTGACGGCGCGGCCACAGCCGGGCAACCCCCGGCCACGGCTTCAGCGGCTGCTCGCCGACCGCGCCATCGTCAACCGGATGGGATTCAACAACGACGGCGCCGCGGCGGTTGCCGCCCGGCTGGCCCGGCGTCGCCGCCGACGCGGTGCGCTGCCGGTCGTCGTCGGCGTCAACATCGGCAAGTCCAAGGTCGTTCCGGAGGCCGAGGCCGTCGCCGACTACGAGGCCAGCACCCGGCTGCTCGCGCCGTACGCCGACTACCTCGTCGTCAACGTCAGCTCACCCAACACGCCCGGCCTGCGCGACCTGCAGGCCGTCGACCAGCTGCGGCCGCTGCTCACCGCCGTGCGAGCCCAGGCCGACGCCGTCACGTCCCGCCGGGTTCCGCTGCTGGTCAAGATCGCCCCGGATCTCGGCGACGAGGACGTCGTGGCGGTCGCGAAGCTGGCGCTCGAGCTCGAACTGGACGGCATCATCGCCACCAACACGACGGTGTCCCGCACCGGCCTCCGGACCGCGCCGTCGGCCGTCGAAGCCGCCGGCGCCGGCGGCCTCTCCGGTGCGCCGCTGGCCGGCCGGTCGCTGGAGGTGCTTCGGCTGCTGCGCTCCACTGTGGGGGAGCGGCTGACCCTGATCTCCGTCGGCGGCGTGTCGACCGCCGAGGACGTGTACGAGCGGCTGCTGGCCGGCGCCACCCTGGTGCAGGCATACACCGCGTTCATCTACGGCGGCCCCTTCTGGCCCGCGCGTGTCCAGCGCGACCTCGCCCCGTTGCTGAAGGACGAGTGGTGAACGTCCGCTGGCGTCACCTGATCTCCGATTCGTCACCTGATCATTCCTCCGGGAGCGATCAGGTGACGACAGCGCAGGGGATCCGGCAGGGACGTCACCTGATCGCGTCTTGCCATGTGGACCGGAAGCGATCAGGTGCACCAGGAGTGCGACCTCGGCCCGATACGCCACCTGATCGTTTCCGGATCGCGCCGGGCGGAGACCAATAGAGGAGACACGCGTGACGACACACACCTTCGGGCAGCGGCTGCACGCGGCACTGGAACGGCGCGGCCGGCTGTGCGTCGGCATCGACCCGCACCCGAGCCTGCTCGCCGCGTGGGGTCTCGACGACGACACCGCCGGGCTGGAGCGCTTCGCCCGCACCGTCGTCGAGGCGATCGGTGAGACCGTCGCCCTGCTCAAGCCGCAGTCGGCCTTCTTCGAACGGCACGGCTCGCGCGGAGTCGCGGTCCTGGAAACGGTGATCGCCGAGGCCCGGTCGGCCGGCGCGCTGGTGCTGCTGGACGCCAAGCGGGGCGACATCGGGTCCACGATGCAGGCCTACGCCGACGCCTACGCCGACCCCGCCTCGCCGCTGTGCGCCGACGCCGTCACCGTCTCGCCCTACCTCGGGTACGGCTCGCTGCGGCCACTGATCGACACCGCGCTCGCGCACGGCAACGGCGTGTTCGTGCTGGGCCTCACCTCCAACCCGGAAGGCCCCGAGGTCCAGCATGCCCGTGGTGCGGACGGACGTACGGTCGCCGGCACCATCCTCGACCACGTCCGGGCCGCGAACGCCGGTGCCGAGCCACTGGGCAGCATCGGCGTCGTCGTGGGCGCCACCGTTCGACCGGCGAGTGGCCCGGCCACTCGACCGGCGGCCTCGCCGGAGGCGAGTGGCTCGGCCGGTCCCGCCACCGGCGAAAATCTCGCCGTCGGCGGCCCGCTGCTGGCGCCGGGCATCGGCGCCCAAGGCGCCTCCGTCAGCGACCTGGCGACGGTGTTCGGCACCGCGTTGTCGCAGGTCGTGCCAGCAGTGTCGCGGGAGATCCTGAGCACCGGCCCGCAGCCCGCGCGGCTGCGCCAGGCGGCGGCGTCGACCACGCAGGCTGTCCATGACCTGCTGGTTCAACGGTTGCCAGGCGCCTGAACGGGGTTAATCTGGCGACACACGACGCGACACGCGGGTGCCGTTGCACCAGGGATTCATGCGGACAGGTACCGTGGATCGCGTTGCTGACCTGGCGGTTCAGTCGCTAGGTTCCTAACAAAGGCTCCCGCGAATGCGGGGACTGTCCGACATCCACACAACGACACACAGAGGTGACCCGCTCGTGGCGCTCCCTAACCTGACTCCCGAACAGCGCGCGGCCGCACTCGAGAAGGCCGCTGAGGCTCGCCGGGAGCGTGCGGAGGTCAAGAACCGCCTGAAGAACGCCGGAGCCCGTCTCGGTGACGTGCTCAAGGAAGGCGAGAAGAATGAGGTCATCGGCAAGATGAAGGTCTCGGCCCTCCTCGAGTCGATGCCCGGCGTCGGCAAGGTCCGCGCCAAGCAGATCATGGAGGAGATCGGCATCGCCGAGACCCGTCGTGTCCGTGGCCTGGGTGCCAACCAGTCGGCAGCCCTGATCGAGCGTTTCGGCGGTTGATCCTGCACACGTCCCATCCGCGGTCGGCCCCGCGGGTCATCGTCCTGTCGGGGCCGACGGCGGTCGGAAAGACGACCGTCGTCAAGAGGCTGCGCGCCACCCACCCCGAGTTGTGGATCTCCGTGTCCACGACCACCAGGCCACCGCGCCCTCGCGAGATCGACGGCGAGCACTACCACTTCGTCGATGACGCGACCTTCGACAAGATGGTCGAGCAGGGCGAGTTCCTGGAATGGGCCGTCGTGCACAAGCGGGCCAAGTACGGCACGCCCAGGGCGCCCATGCAGCGCGCCCTGGCTGCCGGCCACTCGGTCCTGCTCGAGATCGACCTGCAGGGGGCGCGCCAGGTGCGTCAGGCCATCCCGGACGCGCTGTTCGTGTTCCTCGCACCGCCCAGCTGGGACGAGATGGTCCGCCGGCTGGTCGGCCGGGGCACCGAGACGGAGGAAGAGCGCGAGCGCCGGTTGGCGACGGCGCGCGACGAACTGGCCGCCGAGGCCGAGTTCGACGTCACGCTCGTGAACACCGAAGTCGATGAGGTGTGCGAACAGTTGGTAACCTTGATGCGTACACCCCACTTAACCAGCCCGGAGGCATGAGCGTGTCCGGAACCCAAGGCGTTGCCGAGGGCATCACGTACCCACCCATCGACGACCTGCTCGCGAAGACCGACTCCAAGTACGGTCTGGTCATCTACGCGGCCAAGCGGGCCCGTCAAATCAACGCCTACTACTCTCAGCTCGGCGAAGGGCTGCTGGAGTACGTCGGCCCGCTGGTCGAGACGCACGTCCAGGAGAAGCCGCTGTCGATCGCGCTGCGCGAGATCGACGCCGGCCTGCTGACGGCCGAGCAGATCGATCCCGCCGAGGCCGAGGCCGAAGCGCAGGCCGCGGCAGCTCCGGCCACGCCGGTGTTCGACACCCCCGGCGACGACACCGCCGAGGCCGGCGAGCAGAGCTGACACCGCTCCGGGTGCCCGTCCTGGGCGCCCGGCTCACGGTGTGGCCGAGCGGCGGCTCGGCCAGCCGGGCCCCTGATGGGCCCGGCTTCGGTGTTCCCATGGTCCCCGCGGGGACGTGAATGTCCCCGCCGGCGGTAGAAGGTGACTGGTGAGCGTCGCATGACCACGCCGTCCGGCCCGGCCGAGATCGTCCTCGGAGTGGGTGGCGGTATCGCCGCGTACAAGGTGGCGGAGCTGCTGCGGCGGCTCACCGAGGCCGGTCACGGCGTCACCGTCGTCCCCACCGAGGCGGCACTGCGCTTCGTCGGCGCGCCGACCTGGGCCGCACTGTCCGGCCGGCCGGTCGCCACCGGCGTGTTCGACGACGTCCACGAGGTGCCGCATGTGCGCCTGGGGCGCCGCGCCGACCTCGTCGTCGTCGCGCCGGCCACCGCGGACCTGATGGCCCGGGCCGCCACCGGCCGGGCGGACGACCTGCTGACGTCCACGCTGCTCACCGCGCGCGGGCCGGTCGTGTTCGTGCCGGCTATGCACACCGAGATGTGGGAGCACCCGGCCACGGTCGCCAACGTCGAGACGCTTCGCAAGCGCGGCGCCCTCGTGGTCGAACCGGCCGTGGGCCGGCTGACAGGGGCCGACTCCGGCAAGGGGCGGATGCCCGAGCCGGCCGAGATCTACGACGTCGTCTCCGACGTCCTCGCGCGCGGTGGCGGCGAGCCCGATCTCACCGGCCGGCACGTCGTCGTCTCCGCCGGCGGCACCCGCGAGCACCTCGACCCAGTGCGCTTCCTCGGCAACCGCTCGTCCGGACGGCAGGGGTACGCGCTGGCCCGGGCCGCGGCGGCGCGGGGCGCACGGGTCACGCTGGTGGCGGCGAACGTGGCACTGCCGGATCCGGCCGGCGTCGACATCGTCCGGGCCGGTTCGGCCGCTCAGCTCTACGACGCGGTCGTCGCGGCAGCCGGCGATGCCGACGCGGTGGTCATGGCGGCCGCGGTCGCCGACTTCCGGCCCGCCAACTACGCCGACACCAAGATCAAGAAGGGCGCGGACGGGTCGGCGCCGGTCATCGAGCTCGAGCGCACCGCCGACATCCTGGCTCACCTGGCCGCCCACCGGCCGCATCCGGCTCAGGTGGTGGTCGGGTTCGCCGCCGAGACCGGTGACGAGCACGGCAGCGTCCTCGACCACGGCCGGGCCAAGCTGGCCGCAAAGGGCTGCGACCTGCTGGTCGTGAACGAGGTCGGCGCCGAGCGGGGCTTCGAGTCCGAGCAGAACGCGGCGGTGATCCTGGGCTCCGACGGCAGTTCGGTGGCCGTCGAGACCGGACCCAAGGCCGCGTTGGCCCACGTCGTCTGGGACCTGGTGCGAGCCCGGCTCTGACCGATCCGCCGCGCGTTCTCACGATGTGGTCGAAATGCGTCCGGCATGCGGACGGTTGGCGGCGGGAATTGACCGCGTACCCTACAGTGGGCTCTCCGGACCGTATGTCCGCGTCTCGAGGGGGGCTGGGGTTTGTCTCTGCGCTTGTTCACATCCGAATCGGTCACCGAGGGTCACCCGGACAAGATCTGCGACCAGATCAGTGACGCGGTGCTCGACGCGCTGCTCAAGGACGACCCCGGAAGCCGCGTCGCCGTCGAGTCGATGGTGACCACCGGCCTGGTGCACGTCGCCGGCGAGGTCACCACCCGCGGGTACGCCGACATCCCGGGCATCGTCCGCGAGACGATCCTCGGTATCGGCTACGACTCCTCGACCAAGGGTTTCGACGGCTACTCCTGCGGCGTCTCGGTGTCCATCGGATCGCAGTCGCGCGACATCGCACAGGGCGTCGACACCGCCTACGAGCACCGCGTCGAGGGCGACCTGGACCCGCTGGACCTGCAGGGCGCCGGCGACCAAGGCCTGATGTTCGGGTATGCGTGCGACGAAACGCCGGAACTCATGCCGCTGCCCATCCTGCTCGCGCACCGGCTCGCGCAGCAGCTGTCGCAGGCCCGCCGCTCCGGCGCCGTCCCGTACCTGCGGCCCGACGGCAAGACGCAGGTCACCATCGAGTACGACGGCGACCGCCCGGTCCGCCTCGACACCGTCGTCGTCTCCACCCAGCACGCGGCCAACATCGACCTCGCCGAGCTGCTTACACCGGACATCGCCACCCAGGTGGTCACGCCGGTGCTGGAGACCCTCGAGCTGGAACACCACGACTACCGGCTGCTGGTGAACCCGACCGGGCGGTTCGAGATCGGCGGCCCGATGGGCGACGCCGGCCTCACCGGCCGCAAGATCATCATCGACACGTACGGCGGCATGGCCCGCCACGGCGGGGGAGCGTTCAGCGGCAAGGACCCCTCCAAGGTGGATCGGTCCGCCGCGTACGCGATGCGCTGGGTGGCCAAGAACATCGTCGCCGCCGGGCTGGCCCGCCGCTGCGAGGTCCAGGTGGCCTACGCCATCGGCAAGGCCGAGCCGGTCGGGCTGTTCCTGGAGTGCTTCGGAACCGAGCGGGTGCCCGTCGAGCGGATCGAGCGGGCCGTCACGGAGGTCTTCGACCTGCGTCCGGCGGCGATCATTCGCGACCTCGACCTCCTGCGCCCCATCTACGCGCAGACGGCGGCGTACGGACACTTCGGCCGCGAACTGCCCGACTTCACCTGGGAGCGCACCGACCGGGTGGAGGCGTTGCAGGCGGCGGCCGGCTGATCGTACCTCCGGGGGAGGGCCAGCTCGTCCTGGAGTCGCATCGAGCGACGGGAAGCGTTCCGTAGCGTGATGGCATGCGTCGCCACCTGCTGATCTCACTCGCCTCCGCCGCCACACTCCTTCCCGCCGGACTGGTCGCCGCACCAGCCGTGAGCGCCGGTGCGGCGCCTGGCGCCGTCGCCGATCGGCGCATCGAGCTCGACACCGCGCTGCTGGAGCGTGCCCTCGACGCCGTCGACGCCGCGGGCATGCCAGGCATCGTCGCCGAGGTACGCGACGGTGACGAGACGTGGACGTCCGCGCGTGGCGAGCGCGACCCGTACGCGTCGTCGCCGGAAGCCGTCGAGACCACCGACCTGTTCCGCGTCGGCAGCGTCACCAAGAGCATGGTGACCGCCGTCGTCCTGCAGCTGGTCGACGAGGGCCGGCTCAGCCTGGACGACGCTGTCGCCGACCGCCTGCCCGGCGTGCTGCCCTACGACGAGCCGATCACGGTACGGCAGCTGCTCGGCCACACCGCCGGCGTCCCCGACTACTTCGTCGACGTGTACCCGTCGCTGGCCGAGACGTCGGCGGCGGACATCGGCCGGAACCGGCTGCGGTACTACCGGCCCCAGCAGCTGGTCGACATCGCCACTCAGCGTCCGCTCGACTTCGCGCCGGACCAGTACTACTCGTACTCCAACACCGGCTATTACGTCATCGGCCTGCTGGTCGAGAAGGTCACCGGCAATGCCATCGAGGACGAGCTCGCGCGGCGGGTGTTCGAGCCGGCCGGCCTCACCGACACCTCGTTCCCGCGGTTCAGCCCGGTCATCGACGGCGAGCACCCGAACGCGTACTTCGGCACCGAGAACCCCGATGCGCCGTACGTGGACACCACCCGGTTGTCGCCCACCCAGCTGTGGGCCGCCGGCGCCGTCGTCTCCACCTCCACCGACCTCAACACGTTCTTCCGGGCCATGTTCGACGGCACACTGGTGCCGGCCGACCTGCTGGCCGAGGCGCGTGAACTGACCGCGCAGTCCATGGGCACGTACGGCCTCGGCCTCCAGGCCATCCCGGCCGAATGCGAGGCAATTCCAGGTGGGATCGTCTACGGACACACCGGCGGAACTCTCGGCCATACGACGTACTCCTTCGGCTCTCCCGACGGCGAACGGCAGACGACGATCACCTACACCCTCGACGACCAGCTCGCCCCGAGTCAGGAGCTCGCCGCCGCGGTGAACGGCGTGCTCGTGGCCGGCCTGTGCGGCATCGACGTCACCGCGGCACGGACGACGGCCGAGCTCGACCTGCTCGGGCGGATCGAGGCCGTCCTGGGCTGATCCGGCCGCCGTCGGGTGGTCGGGCAACCGCCGGTGGGTGGTCGGGCAACGGCCGTCGGGTGGTCGGGCAACGGCCGCGTGGGCGTGTCCGTCGCCGGCGTGCGGTAGAAACGGAGCGTGAACGGAACCGACCCCGCCGAGCCGGACCAGCTGGCCCTCGTGGCCGCGCCGGCGCGGCGGCGGTTCCGCACCCGCGAGCCGGAAGCGGTCGCGGAGTCGCTGCCGGTGGCGCGCGTGCTGGTGGACGTCGGGCTGCCGCACCTGGACCGTCCGTTCGACTACCTCGTGCCGGCGTCCATGGCCGACGACGCGGTGCCCGGTGCCCGGGTGTCCGTGCGGTTCGCCGGCACCGACCACGACGGGTTCATCGTCGAACGCGTCGCCGAGTCCGACCACGAGGGCCGGCTGGCCCGGCTGCGCCGGGTGGTGTCACCCGAACCCGTCCTGGCCCCGGAGATCGCCCAGCTGGCCCGCTCCGTGGCGGACCGCTACGCCGGCACCGTCGCCGATGTGCTCCGCCTGGCGGTTCCGCCCCGGCACGCCACCGCAGAGAAGGCTCCGTCCGCGTCGCCGCCGGGGGAATGCGGCCGCCCGGAGCCCGGCGGCTGGGCCGCCCACGACGATGGCGTCGCCCTGCTGGACGCGCTGGCCTCCGGTGGCACACCCCGGGCGGTTTGGAACCCCGGGCCCGGCGCCGACTGGCCGGAGCTCATCGCCCGGCTGGTGGCCGCCACGCTGGCCGGGGAGCGCGGCGCGCTGGTGATCGTTCCGGACAGCCGCGATCTCGCCCGGGTGTCCGCCGCGCTCGACGCCGTCCTGGGGGAGGGGCATCACGTCGCGCTCGAGGCCGACGCCGGGCCGTCAGCTCGCTACAAGCGGTGGCTCGCGGTGCGCCGCGGCGCCGTCCGCGCCGTCGTCGGCACCCGCTCCGCGGCGTTCGCTCCCGTGCGCGACCTCGGCCTGGTCTGTCTCTGGGACGACGGCGACGACCTGCACGCCGAGCCGCGTGCTCCGTACCCGCACGCTCGCGAAGTGCTGTTGCTGCGCGCCCACCAGGCCCGAGCGGCCGCCGTCGTCGGCGGTTTCGCCCGTACGGCGGAGGCCGAGCTGCTGGTGTCCACCGGCTGGGCGCGGCCGGTCACCCCGTCCAGGGCGGCGGTGCGGGCGGCCGCGCCGCGCATCCACACCAGTGGCGACGATCACGAACAGGTCCGAGACGAAGCCGCTCGCAGCGCCCGGCTGCCGTCCCTGGCCTGGCGCACGGCGCGCGCCGGGCTGCGCACCGGCCCGGTGCTGGTGCAGGTGCCGCGGGCCGGCTACCTCCCGGGGGTGGCATGCGCGCGGTGCCGGGCGGCGGCCCGCTGCACGGCGTGCTCGGGGCCGCTTCTGGTCGGGCAGCCGGGGCAGCCGCCGCGGTGCGGGTGGTGTGCGACGACGTACCCGTCGTGGCGGTGCCCGGACTGTGGGCACGGGTACCTGCGCGCCACTTCCATCGGCGTGGGCCGGACGGCCGAGGAGCTCGGACGTGCGTTCCCCGGCGTGCCGGTGCTGATGTCGCGCGGCGACGCCGTCCGCGACACCGTCGCCGGCGAACCGGCTCTGGTGGTGGCCACGCCGGGTGCGGAGCCGGTCGCCGACGGCGGGTACCCGGCGGCCTTGCTCCTCGACGGCACGGCGCTGCTCAACCGCCCGAGCCTGCGGGCGGCAGAGGAGGCGCTGCGGCGCTGGCTGCGCGCGGCGGCGCTGGTGCGGTCGGGGTCGGCGGGCGGCGAGATCGTCGTTGTCGCCGACACGTCCGCGCCCGCCGTCCAGGCGCTGGTGCGGTGGGATCCGGCCGGCTTCGCCGAGCGTGAACTCGCCGAGCGGGGGGCGCTGCGACTGCCGCCGGCGGCCCGGGTGGCCGAACTCACCGGTGCCCTGGCCGACGTCGAAGACCTGCTGAAGCTCGCGGATCTGCCGCCCGAGGCCGAGGTCATCGGGCCGGCGCCGCTGGACGACGGCAGCCGCGCCATGGTCCGCGCGCCTCGACCGACCGGGACGGCGCTGGCGGCGGCCCTACGCGCCGCGGCCGGGGTCCGCTCCGCCCGCCGCTCCGGTGGCTCGGTCCGCGTCCGCGTCGACCCCGTCGACTTCGGCTGACCCCGTGCCGCGTCCGCCCAACCGGCCCGCGCCGTCGTCCCCCAAATGATCACGTTCGGCATGGGTCCTCCCGCTTCACCACCCATGCTTGCCTGGTGGGGCGGGAGAACGCCTGGCGTGGCCCGGCAGGGGCGGGGCGGGGGCGTCGCCGGCTGGAGCCCGGGGCGGTCAGGCCGAGGCGAGAGACCGGTAGTGGGCGACCGCGGCCGGCGGCGGGCCGTCGAAGACCAGCGCGCCGGCGTCGAAGACGAGCACGCGGTCCATCGACAGGACCGCGTCGAGGTCGTGCGTCACCAGCACCACCCGCTGCGGCAGGTCGGCCAGCAGCGACAGCACGCGCCGGGTGTTGCGCAGGTCGAGCAGCGTGGTCGGCTCGTCGCAGACGAGGACCTTCGGCTCCGTCACCAGCACCGAGCAGATGGCCAGGAGCTGTTTCTGCCCGCCCGACAGCAGGTGCGCGGGGTGGTCGGCGTGCGAGGACAGCCCGAACGACGCCAGCGCGTCGGCCACCCGCCGCGACACCTCGTCCCGTGACGCGCCGCGCAGCCCGAACGCGACGTCTTCGGCGACCGTCGGCATGAGGATCTGGGCGTCGGGGTCGGTGAAGACGAAGCCGACCCGGCGGCGGACGGCGGATGCGTCGCGCCGGGTGTCCAGCCCGTCCACCGTCACGGTCCCCGACGACGGCAGCACCAGTCCGTTGAGCAGCCTCGCGAACGTCGACTTGCCGGAGCCGTTGGCGCCGATGACACCGACTCGCTGCTCGGGCAGGGTGACCGTGACATCGCGCAGGACGGTCCGGTCGCCGTAGTGGTGCGTGACGGCGTTGACCTCGATCACACGGGCACTCCTACAGCGACGACGCGGCGAAGGTGTCGCAGGCGGCCACGTCGCCGCTGCGGTATCCGACAGTGAACCACGCCTGTCGCTGCTCGCTGGAGCCGTGGGTCCACGACTCGGGCGTGACGGTGCCCTGGAAACGTTCCTGGATGTAGTCGTCGCCGACGGTGTTGGCGGCGGCCAGCGCGTCGCGGATGTCCTGGTCGGTCAGGTCGGAGATGAGCGGCTGGCCGGACTCGTCGGCGGTGGTCGTGGCGTGGTGTGCCCACATGCCGGCGTAGCAGTCGGCCTGCAGTTCGAGCCGGACGGCGTCGGAGTCGGGGCCGGAGCGTGACCGCACCCGGTCCATCTGGCCGGTGAGGTTCTGGATGTGGTGGCCGTACTCGTGGGCCAGGACGTAGGCCTCGGCGAACATGCCGCTGGGGCCGCCGTAGGTGGTGCGGAGGTCGTCGAAGAAGCCGAGATCGAGGTAGACGTTCTGGTCGCCGGGACAGTAGAACGGCCCGACCTGCGACGACGCGCGCCCGCAGCCGGTATCGACGGCGGTGGTGAAGAAGGTGGTCTGGGCGGGGGAGTAACGCTGACCGGCCGCGGCGAAGTAGTCGTCCCAGAAGTCCTGCGCGGAGTTCACGTAGAGCACGAACCGGCAGTCGGGGTTCTCCTCGATGTCGGCCACCAGCTGGCATTCCTGCTCCAGTTCACCCTCGGCGCCCGGTTCGGCCTGGACGGCCGGTGACGTGCCGTCGCCCAGCAGGTCGGCCGGGTTCGTGCCGGTGAGCAGGGCGATCAGGGCCAGGACGATGACGCCGACGCCGCCACCGGCGGCGGCGGTGCGCCCGACCGGGCGGCCGCGCTGATCGGACACCTGGGAAGGATCCAGGCGTGCACGTCGGTTGAACTTCATGGCCGCGCGACCTCCCCCAGTAGACTGCCACCATGATGCCCGTGGCGGACTGAATCGTTGGCGGAACTCGCTACCCTGCCCACCCCGCCACGAAAGAGCTCACTCAGACATGATCACCGCACATCAACTGGAAGTGCGCGCCGGCGCCCAGATCCTGCTCAGCGACGCCAGCTTCCGCATCGCTCCCGGCGACAAGATCGGCCTCGTCGGCCGCAACGGCGCCGGCAAGACGACCCTGACCCGCATCCTGGCCGAGGAGGGCCAGCCGGCCTCGGGCACCGTCACCCGGGCCGGCTCGGTCGGCTACCTGCCGCAGGACCCGCGGGCCGGCGACCCCGACGTGCTGGCGCGCGACCGCATCCTGGGCGCGCGCGGCCTGGATGTCGCCGTCGCCGGGATGCGCCGCGCCGAGAAGCAGATGGCCTCCAGCGACCCCGCCGAGCACGAGCGGGGCATGCGCCGCTACGAGCGCCTCGAGGCGGAGTTCCTGGCCATGGGCGGCTACGCGGCCGAGAGCGAGGCGGCCACCATCGCCGCCAGTCTCGGCCTGCCTGACCGGGTGCTCACGCAGCCGCTGCGCACGCTGTCCGGCGGGCAGCGCCGCCGGGTCGAGCTGGCCCGCATCCTGTTCTCCGACGCCGAGACGCTGCTGCTGGACGAGCCGACGAACCACCTGGACGCCGACTCCGTCGTGTGGTTGCGCGACTTCCTGCGCGCCTTCAAGGGCGGTCTGGTGGTCATCAGCCACGACGTCGCCCTGCTCGACCAGACGGTCAACCGCGTCTTCCACCTCGATGCGACGCGTGGCGTCATCGACGTCTACAACATCGGCTGGAAGGCCTACCTGGAGCAGCGCGAGACCGACGAGCGGCGGCGGCATCGTGAGCGCACCAACGCCGAGAAGAAGGCGGCCGCTCTCAAGGCACAGGCCGACCGGATGCGCTACAAGGCCACGAAGGCGACCGCCGCGCAGAACATGGACCGCCGGGCGGACCGCCTGCTCGCCGGGCTGGAGGAGCAGCGGCGCGCGGACAAGGTGGCCAAGCTGCGCTTCCCCGACCCCGCGCCGTGCGGCAAGACCCCCTTGACGGCCACCGGGCTGTCGAAGTCGTACGGGTCGCTGGAGGTCTTCACCGACGTCGACCTCGCCATCGACCGCGGCAGCCGGGTCGTCATCCTGGGCCTCAACGGTGCCGGTAAGACGACGCTGCTGCGGCTGCTGGGCGGCGTGGAGCGGCCTGACACCGGGACGGTGGAGCCGGGCCACGGGTTGCGGCTGGGCTACTACGCGCAGGAGCACGAGACGCTCGACACGTCCCGGACGGTGCTGGAGAACCTCCGCACGGCCGCGCCGGACCTGCCGGCGGTCGAGGCGCGCCGGGTCCTCGGCTCGTTCCTGTTCTCCGGCGACGACGTGGACAAGCCGGCCGGCGTGCTGTCCGGCGGCGAGAAGACCCGGCTCGCGTTGGCGTCCCTGGTGGTGTCCAGCGCCAACGTGCTGCTGCTGGACGAGCCCACCAACAACCTCGACCCGGCGTCACGTGCGGAGGTCCTGACCGCGTTGCGGTCGTTCACCGGCGCTATCGTCCTCGTCACTCACGACGAGGGCGCGGTCGACGCGCTGGGGCCCGAGCGCGTCGTCCTGCTTCCGGACGGAGTGGAAGATCTGTGGAACCCGGACTACGCAGAGCTCGTCTCACTGGCGTAGGAGAGGTCGATTCACCCTGCGTTTTTCCCGCCAGCACGACGTGATCTTGTCTTCGAGTGGCGAAAAACGGTAATGGAGCGGATCATTGTCCTCTGTCATGCAGGACAACGAAACGGGAGGACGCGTGGCCGAGAAGTTGGTAAAAGGCGCGCGGATCAGTGGGGGGCAGCGTGACAAGCTCGCCTCTGACCTGAAGAAGAAGTACGAAGGTGGTCGCAGCATCCGCGAGCTCGCCACCGAAACGGGACGGTCCTACGGGTTCGTCCATCGTGTTCTGTCCGAGTCCGGTGTCAATCTACGAGGACGTGGAGGCGCCACACGAGGCAAGGCGAAGAAGGACTGACCAAGCCTTGACGGTCGAGATGCCGGAGGAGGGTGGCCTCCAGCAGCTCGATCGCCCCGACATTCGCTTCGTCACCCAGATGCGCGATCCCCGGCGCGCAATCGCCTGAATGCCGGCGAAACGGTGGGCGCGCTCACCGAGTCCGGGTGAGCCGCCAACGGCGAATCCTCGAGTCGTCGCACTCGAAGCCGAGGGGCTGAATTCACTGGTCTTGATCACTGTCCGTAGCGTGAATGCGGTTGTTTCCGGCAAAACGGCGGCCGTGATTACGCAGCGTACAGAATGATCTTGATCTGACATTGCCGCGTTATCAGTGCGCTTTCACGCGGTACATGTGAAAGCTACGTTCGCTCCGGCTGCGGGTCCGACCGCGCCGGGGCCGGATCGAGCTTCAGCCTGCCCGCATTCGAACCGGCGCGGCGCTTCGTCGTCAGGTGGCCCTGCTGTGAGCGAACAGCACCCCCAGAAGACGGATTCCGGGAAGAACCCGGGCCGGCCACGGCGTTGACGCGACGGGCCGGTTCGGGCATTACCGGCTCGCCGAAGGACGGACGAGGAGGTCGGCGCCGGTGTCGATGGGCTCGATGGGCGGGGCGTGGCGAGCGTCGAGGTCGTTCTCGACCGACCGATCGGTCGCCGCCAAGCGGCTGGCACGGGGCACCGTCAAGCGGGTCGCCGGCTACGGACGTCCGTACCGGTTCCAGCTGGCGGTCTTCCTCGCCACGACCATCGCGGGCGCCGCCTCCGCCGCGGCCGTACCGCTGCTGCTGAAGGTACTCATCGACGACGGAGTATCGGCCGGTGCCCGCTCGGTGGTCGTCTGGGCCGCACTGGCGGTCGCCGGGCTGGCGGTCGTCGACGCGGTCCTGGGCCTGATCGGGCGGTGGATGTCCGCGCGGGTCGGCGAGGGGCTCATCTTCGACTTGCGCCGGCAGGTGTTCGACCACGTCCAGCGTCAGCCCGTCGCGTTCTTCACCCGCACCCAGACCGGGTCACTGGTCTCGCGGCTCAACAGCGACGTCATCGGGGCCCAGCAGGCGTTCACCGGCACCCTCTCGCAGGTGGTCAGCAACTTCGTGACCCTGGTGCTGGCGCTGGGGGCGATGATCCTGCTGTCCTGGCAGATCACCCTGATCGTGCTGGTCCTGGTGCCGCTGTTCCTGCTGCCGGCGCGGTTCATCGGCCGCAAGCTGGCCGACATCACCCGCGAGTCGATGCAGCTCAACGCCGCGATGAGCCAGACCATGACCGAGCGCTTCAACGTTTCCGGCGCACTGCTGGTGAAGATCTTCGGCCGCTACCGCACCGAGAACGAGTCGTTCGCCGAGGCCGCCGGCCGGGTCCGCGACATCGGCGTCGTCCAGGCCCTCTACGCCCGCTACTTCTTCCTCGGCCTGACCTTCCTGGCGTCACTCGCGACGGCGGTCGTCTACGGCGTCGGCGGCTGGCTGGCCATCGACGGCACGCTCGAGGTCGGCACGCTGGTGGCGCTGGCAGCGCTGCTGACCCGCCTGTACGGGCCCCTCACGGCGCTGTCGAACGTCCAGGTCGACATCATGACCGCGCTGGTCAGCTTCGAGCGGGTTTTCGAGGTCCTGGACCTGCGGCCGATGGTCCGCGACGCGCCCACCGCCCGGCCGCTGCCGCCAGGTGACGATCAGCTGTCGGTGGAGTTCGACGAGGTCGAGTTCAGCTACCCGACGGCCGAGGACGTGTCGTTGGCGTCCCTGGAGTCGGTGGCCCGGCCCATGGTGTCCTCGCCCGAGCCGGTGCTGCGCGGAGTCTCGTTCACCGTCGAGCCTGGGCAGATGGTGGCGCTGGTGGGGCCGTCGGGCGCCGGCAAGTCCACCATCACGCACCTGGTGTCGCGGCTGTACGACCCGACGGCCGGTGTGGTCCGGGTGGGCGGACGCGACGCTCGCGGCATCACGCTGGAGTCCCTTCACGACGCCGTCGGCGTGGTCACGCAGGACGCCCACATGTTCCACGACACCATCCGGTACAACCTCGCGTATGCCCGGCCCGGTGCCACCGACGACGAGCTGATGGCGGCCCTCGAGGCGGCCCAGATCGGCCCCTTGGTCGCGTCCCTGCCCGACGGCCTCGACACCGTCGTCGGCGACCGCGGCTACCGGCTGTCGGGCGGGGAGAAGCAGCGCATGGCCATCGCCCGGCTGCTGCTCAAGGCGCCGCGGGTGGTGGTGCTGGACGAAGCGACCGCGCACCTGGACTCCGAATCGGAGGTGGCGGTGCAGCGGGCGCTGAAGACGGCGCTGACCGGGCGGACGTCCATTGTCATCGCGCACCGGCTGTCCACCATCCGCGACGCCGACGCCATCCTCGTCGTCGCCGGTGGCCGCATCGTCGAGCGGGGCACCCACGACGAGCTGCTCGCCGCGGGTGGCACGTACGCGGAGCTCTACCGCACCCAGTTCGCGACCCAGGACGTGCCGACGCCTCGGTGACGCCGCCTCAGAGGCTGCGGATGGAACCGCCGTCCACCGGGATCATGGACCCCGTGACGTACGACGCGGCGGGGGAGAGCACGAAAGCGGCCACCCGGCCGAACTCCTCCGGCCGGCCGTAACGGCGTAGCGGGATGGTCCGCGAACCCTCGGCCTTGACCTCCTCGGGGTCGCGGCCGGCGTTCTGGGCGAGTTCGCGCAGCCGCTCGGTCTCGACGCTTCCCGGCAGCAGCCCGACCGCCCGGATGCCCTGCGGCCCCAGCTCGTCGGCCAGTTGCTTGACGACCATCGCCAGGCCGGGTCGCAGGCCGTTGGACGTCGCCAATCCGGAAATGGGTGCCCGCACCGAGCTGGACAGCACGAACGCCAGCGCGCCGCCGCGTCCGTCCGCGGCGAGCCGCGCCGCGACGACGCGCGCCAGCCGGACCGCACCGAGGAAGACGCTCTCGAACGCCGAGCGCCACTGGTCGTCGGTGATGTCGCTGACTCCGCCCCCGGGCGGGCCGCCGACGCTGACCAGCGCGCCGTCCAGCCGGCCGAACGTGTCGAACGCCGTGGCGACCAGCCGCTCCGGGGTGTCGGGGTCGGCGTTGTCGGCCGCCACTCCCACGACCGAACCCGTCCCGCCCGCCGCGAGATCGCGGGCCGCGGCGTCGACGGCCTCCTGCGACCGGGACGCGACGACCAGCCGGGCGCCGTCGGCTACCAAGGCCTCGGCCGCCGCCCGCCCGAGCCCGCGGGTGCCGCCGGTGACGATGTAGACGCGGTCCTTCAACCCGAGATCCATGGCTCGCGATCCTACGGGTCAGGCGTTGCCGGTTCCGTGGCCGGGCATCTCCGCGAGCAGATACGCCGCCGTGACCAGCGGGATGTGGCTCAGCGCCTGGGGGAAGTTGCCGACCATGCGCCCGATGCGGGGGTCGTACTCCTCGGCCAGCAGCCCCAGGTCGTTGCGCAGGCTCAGCACGTGCTCGAACAGCTCGCGGGCCCGTTCCGCCCGCCCCGTCAGATGAAGCGCCTCGACCAGCCAGAACGTGCACGCGAGGAAGGCGCCTTCGTCGCCGGGCAGGCCGTCGACGGTGTGCTCGGTGCGGTAGCGCAGCACCAGTCCGGAGTCGAGACAGAGATCCTCGATGATGGCGTCGACGGTGCCGATCACCCGCGGGTCGTCCGGCGGCAGAAACCCGACGATCGGAATCTGCAGCAGCGCGGCGTCCAGCGCCGGGTGGCCGTACGACTGCGTGAACGTGTTGCGTTGCGGATCGTAGCCGTGCTTGAGGACGTCGTTCATGATGGTGGCGCGCATCGCCTTCCATCGGTCCGGCTGCCCGGGCAGCCCGTACCTCTCGATCTCCCGAGCCGTCCGGTCCGCCGCTACCCACGACAGCACCTTGGAGTGGACGAAGTGCCGCCGCGGGCCGCGCACCTCCCACAGGCCCTCGTCCGGCTGGTCCCAGGCGCTCTCCAGGTGCTCCATGAGCTTCTCCTGCAGCGCCCAGACGTGCCGTTCAGGGGGCAGGCCATGCATCCGGGCCCGCGCCAGGGTGTCGATGACCTCGCCGTAGACGTCGATCTGCAGCTGGTCGGCCGCGGCGTTGCCGATCCGCACCGGTTGCGACTTCTCGTAGCCGGTCAGCCAGTCCAGCTCGTACTCCGTCAGCCGCCGTTCGCCGCCGAGGCCGTACATGATCTGCAGTTCGGCCGGGCTGCCGCCGATGGCGCGGATCAGCCAGTCGCGCCAGGCGCGTGCCTCCTCGCTGTAGCCGCTGCGGATCAGCGCGTCGAGGGTGAACGCGGAGTCGCGCAACCAGCAGTACCGGTAGTCCCAGTTGCGCACCCCGCCGATGTCCTCGGGCAGCGACGTGGTGGGCGCGGCGACGATGCCGCCGGTCGGCTGGTACGTCAGCGCCTTCAGCGTCAGCAGCGAGCGCAGCACCGCGTCGCGGTACGGCCCGTCGTAGGTGCACTTGCCCGCCCAGTCGGTCCAGAACGCCTCGGTGGTGTCCAGCGCCTCGCGCGGGTCCGCCGGCTCGGCCGGCGGACGGTGCGACGGCCCCCAGGCCAGCACGAAACTGACCTGCTGGCCGGCCTCGACCGTGAAGTCGGAGTGCGTGGTCAGTGCCCGGCCGTAGGTGGGAACGTCGCAGTGCAGGGCGACGGAGTCCGGCCCCACGACGCCCACGATCATGCCGTTGGTGCGGTGCATCCAGGGCACGGCGCGGCCGTAGTCGAACCGCAGCCGCAGCTCGCTGTGCATGGCGACCCGGCCGGAGAGCCCTTCCACGATGCGAACGACGTCGTGCTGGCCGGAGCTGGGCGGCATCAGGTCGATGACCTTGACGCTGCCGGTGGGGGTATCCCAGACGTGCTCCAGGATGAGGGTGTCGCCGCGGTACCAGCGCCGGTCGGCCGCGCCCGCGCCCGTGGGTGCGATGCGCCAGAACCCGTTGCGGGCGCCGCCCAGCAGCGAGGCGAAACAGGCCGCGGAGTCGAAGCGGGGCAGGCACAGCCAGTCGATGGTGCCGTCGCGATCGACGAGCGCGGCGGTGTGGAGGTCTCCGATGATGCCGTGGTCTTCGATCAGCCCCGTCATGACACCTGTCTACCCGAGTGATCCGGTTCGCGCAGGGTCTCGCCGCCGGACGGCGGGTGGGAATCGTCACGGCCGGGGTCGGCCGGGCTCGGCGCGGACACCTCCCGGCGGCCGCGGGCCTCGGCCCGGACCAGCAGCACGAAGCCGCCGATCCCGACGACGGCGAAGATGAACCACTGGATGGCATACGACAAGTGGGGCCCGGCCTCGGTCTCCGGCGCCGCCAGCGGGCGCAGCTCGTCGTCGGCGGGCGGCTCCTGCTCGATCAGCTCGCCCCACGCCCCGTACAGAGGGTAGGGCAGCCAGCGGTCGATGGCGTCGACGTCGACGTATCGCACGGCGCCGGACGACGGGTCGACGTCCTGCCCGCCCTCGGTGGAGCGCACCCGCGCGGTGACGGTGACCTGTCCGGACGGCGGCGGGGGCACGTCGATCTCGTCGTCGTCACGGCCATCGGCGGGAACGAACCCGCGGTCGACCAGCAGCGCCGCGCCGTCGGCGGCGACCAGCGGGGTCAGGGCGTGGACGCCGCGCTCACCGTTCACCGGCCGCAGCCGCAGCAGCAGTTCGTTCTCGGCGTCGTACTCGCCGGTGACCACGACGGAACGCCAGCGGTCGCCGTCGTCGAGCGGCTCACCCGGCGGGGCGAGCTCTGCCGCCGGCACCGGCTCGCCGCCGACGTTGGCCTCGATGATGTCGTTGCGGTCCTGGCGCTGCTCGTTGCGGTCGAGCTGCCAGATCCCGAGCCGTACGCAGACGAGCACCAGCAACACCCCGGCGAGGGTGCGCACCAGCCAGCCTCGGGTGGCCAGGAACCTGTACACCCCACCGACGGTAGCCGAGGCAGGGCTCGGCTCCGCGCGCAGGGCATAGGCTGGGATGGTGCTGGTAGACCGCTACGGCCGCGTGGCCACCGACCTCCGTGTCTCGTTGACCGACCGGTGCAACCTGCGCTGCACGTACTGCATGCCGGAGGAGGGCCTGGCCTGGCTGCCGCGTCAGGACATCCTCACCGACGACGAGGTGGTCCGGCTGGTCCGCGTCGCCGTCGAGCGGCTGGGCGTGCGGGAGGTGCGTTTCACCGGCGGTGAGCCGCTGCTGCGCCGCGGGCTGGTCGACATCGTCGCCGCCTGCGCGCAGCTGTCGCCCCGCCCGGAGCTGTCGCTCACCACCAACGCCGTCGGGCTGGTCCGGGTGGCCGACGCGCTCGTCGCGGCCGGGCTCGACCGCGTCAACGGCTCCCTCGACACCATCCGCGCCGACCGGTTCGAGGCGCTGACCCACCGCCGCCGCCTCGACGACGTCCTGGCCGGGCTGGCCGCCGCCCGCGACGCCGGGCTCGAGCCGGTCAAGATCAACGCGGTGCTGATGCGTGGCATCAACGACGACGAGGCACCGGAACTCCTGGCCTGGGCGCTGGAGCACGACTACGAGCTGCGGTTCATCGAGCAGATGCCGCTGGACGCACAGCACGGATGGGACCGCTCCACCATGGTCACCGCCGACGACATCCTCGCCTCGCTGCGGTCGGTGTTCTCACTGACGCCGATGCAGGACGAGACCCGCGGCAGCGCCCCGGCCGAGACCTGGCTGGTCAACGGCGGGCCGCAGCGGGTGGGCGTCATCGCATCGGTCACCCGGCCGTTCTGCGGCGCGTGTGACCGCACCCGCCTCACCGCCGAGGGCGAGGTACGCAACTGCCTGTTCGCCCGCGAGGAGTCCGACCTGCGCGGACCGATGCGAGCCGGCGCCGACGACGCCGAGCTGGCGCGACGCTGGAAGATCGCCATGGCCGGAAAGGCGGCTGGTCACGGCATCGACGACCCCGGATTCCTGCAGCCGTCGCGGCCGATGTCGGCGATCGGCGGCTGACCTTCGCGGGGAAGTCTCGTCACGGCGCCATTCGGCCGCTGATGAAGACGACGCCGGGCAGCCACGGGGGAAGCCGCCCGACGTCGCCGGTACGCAACGCACCGACGGGGGAATACGGAACGTGCGCGTGGGGAGTATTGCACGGTTGCCAACCTCTTCGGAAGGCCCTGTCAATCTTCGAGTCGATCTTTGCCCGACGGGGCCGGCGGAAGCTGCGGACGGGGCGGCGGAGCGATCGGGGCGAGCGAGCTACCACGCGGCTGCCGGGTGGCGTTCGCGATGACGACGGCGACGTACGGCAGCACCACCGCACCCAGGATGAACACCCAGCGCAACCAGCCCTGCGTCACCACCGCGAGCGGCAGGCAGGCGATGCGGACAGCCATCATGATCAGGTAGCGGCGCTGCCGGCTGGCTAGGTCGCCGCTGCGGCCGGCCGCGGCCGTGGTGACGGTGGGCACCGGATCGCTCCGGCGGCGCCCCACGTGTCGCCCAGTCCCGCTCATCCCTTCACGGTAGGCCAGAATCACCCAGCAGTGACGTCCGGGCCGCCGTCCGAGGAAGCCCGGGAACGCGAACGAGGAGGAAACGCGATGAACCGCACCTACCGGGTGACCGAGATCGTGGGGACGTCCACCGAAGGCGTCGATGCCGCGGTGCGCAACGGCATCGAGCGGGCCGCCCAGACCCTGCGGCACCTCGACTGGTTCGAGGTCACCGAGATCCGCGGGCAGATCGTGGACGGCGAGGTCGAGCACTTCCAGGTCGGCATGAAGGTCGGTTTCCGCCTCGAAGACGCCTGACAGGCGCGCCGGCCGCCGTCGGCCGCACCAGTTCCGCTTCCGCCGGCCCCGAAAATGATCACATCCACCACACCAGGCGTCCTCCCGCGTCACCAGGCAAGCATTCCTGGTGGAGGAGGAGCGCCCATGGTGGACGTGATCATTTCGGGGTGTGACGCGGCCGGCGGCGCGGCCACCGCTGTGACCACTGCCGACCCGCATCCGGTAGCGTCGGCGCGGGTTCGCGTCGTCGGTGAGAGGAGAACCAAACGTGAGTCGGTCCGTTCTGGTGACCGGTGGGAACCGCGGGATCGGGTTGGCGATCGCCCGGGCGTTCGCCGAGGCCGGTGACGACGTCACCATCACCCACCGCAGCGGCGAGCCGCCGGCGGGACTGGCCGGCGTGCGCTGCGACGTCACGGACATGGAGTCCGTGGACGCCGCCTTCACCGAGGTGGAGGCCGCACAGGGCCCGGTCGAGGTGCTGGTCGCCAACGCCGGCATCACCCGTGACACGCTGCTGCTGAGGATGAGCGAGTCCGACTTCACCGACGTCGTCGACACCAACCTGACCGGCGCGTTCCGGGTCGCCAAGCGGGCGGCAAAGGGCATGTTGCGGGCGCGGCGCGGCCGGGTGGTGTTCGTGTCGAGCGTGGTCGGCCTGCTCGGGTCGCCGGGGCAGATGAACTATGCGGCCAGCAAGGCCGGCCTGGTCGGGCTGGCCCGGTCGATGGCGCGCGAACTGGGTAGCCGCAACATCACGGCGAACGTCGTCGCGCCGGGGTTCGTCGAGTCGGACATGACGGCGGAGCTGACCGACGAGCGGCGCAAGGAGATCCTCGACGGCATCCCGCTGGGCCGCTACGCCAGCGCTGACGAGGTCGCGCGGGTGGTCCGCTGGGTGGCCAGCGACGAAGCCGCGTACGTGACGGGAGCCGTCATTCCGGTGGACGGCGGATTGGGGATGGGACACTGATGGGCATTCTCGAGGGCAAGCGGGTGCTGGTCACCGGCGTGCTGACGGAGGCGTCGTTCGCGTTCCACGTGGCGCGGCTCGCGCAGCAGGAGGGTGCCACCGTCGTACTCACCGGGTTCGGCCGGATGAGCCTGGTCGAGCGGATCGCGAAGCGGCTGCCGTCGCCGGCGCCGGTGATCGAGCTGGACGTGACCAGCACCGAGCAGCTCGACTCGCTGGCCGACCGGATTCGCGAGCACGTCGACGGGCTCGACGGCGTCGTCCACTCGGTCGGGTTCGCTCCCCAGACAGCACTCGGCGGCAACTTTCTCGAGACGCCGTTCGATGACGTCTCGACCGCGCTCCACGCGTCGACGTACTCGCTGAAGTCGCTGACCATGGCCACGCTGCCGCTGATGCCCGAGGGCGGCTCCGTCGTGGGCATGGACTTCGACGCCCAGGTGGCCTGGCCCGGCTACGACTGGATGGGCGTGGCGAAGGCAGGCCTGGAGGCGACGGCCCGGTACCTCGCCAAGTACCTGGGGGAGAAGAACGTGCGGGTCAACCTGATCTCCGCCGGGCCGGTGAAGACGATGGCCGCACGGTCCATTCCGGGATTCGCGGACTTCGAGGGCGTCTGGGACAAGCGCGCCCCGCTGGGCTGGGACCTCGGCGACCCGGAGCCGGGCGCTCGCGGCGTCGTCGCGTTACTGTCCGACTGGTTCCCGAAGACGACCGGCGAGGTCATCCACGTCGACGGCGGCGTGCACGCCGTGGGCGCGTGAACGCCGCGTGATCCCGGCATGATCCCCGCCGACCGCGACGGCAACGTCCGGCTGGGTGGGCTGCGCTTCCGCGACCATTGGTTCGACGTCCCGCTGGACCACGCGGCACCGGACGGCGAGACCATCCGGTTGTACGCCCGCGAGGTAGTGGCGGCCGACCAGGCGGCGAACGCCGACGACCTGCCCTGGCTGCTGTTCCTGCAAGGCGGGCCGGGCGGCAAGGCGACCCGGCCGGAGGGCGCGTCCGGCTGGGTCGGGCGGGCGGTCCGCGACTTCCGGGTCCTGCTGCTCGACCAGCGTGGCACCGGCCGGTCCACGCCGGCGACGGCGACGACGCTCGCCCGCCGCGGTGACGCGCAGGCGCAGGCGGAGTACCTGGCGCACTTCCGGGCGGACTCGATCGTCGCCGATGCGGAGCTGGTGCGCCGGGCGCTGCTGGGTGACGGGCGCTGGCACATCCTCGGGCAGTCGTTCGGCGGGTTCTGCTCGCTGACGTACCTGTCGTTCGCGCCGGACGGGCTGGAGTCGGCCATGCTGACCGGCGGGCTCGCACCGATCACCGCCGGCGCCGACGACGTCTACCGGGCCACCTATGCGACGGTCGAGGCGAAGAACGCGGCGTTCCACGCTGCCTTCCCGTGGGCCCGGGAGCGGCTGGAGGACGTGGCCGCGCACCTACGCGGCCACGACGAGCGGTTGCCGGACGGTTCGCCGTTCACGGTGCAGCGGCTGCAAGGACTCGGGCACGCGCTGGGCGCCACATCGGCCATCCCCGGGCTGGCGTTCCTGCTGGAGGAGGCGTTCGCCGCCGACGGCGTACTGTCCGACACGTTCCTCGCCGGGGCCTGGGAGGCGGTGTCGTTCGTGTCCAGGCCGCTGTACGCGGTGCTGCACGAGGCCTGTTACGGGCACGGCGCGGCCACCGGGTGGTCGGCGCAGCGCATCCTGGAGTCGTTGCCGCAGTTCGCCGCCGATGCCACGCCGCTGCTGCTGACCGGCGAGATGATCTACCCCTGGATGTTCGAGCACGACCCCGCGCTGCGCCCGCTGCGCGACGTCGCCGAGCTGCTGGCACAGCGCGAATGGGGGCCGCTGTACGACCTGGACCGGCTCGCCGGGAACGACGTGCCGGTGGCGGCCGCGCTCTACACCGGCGACATGTACGTCGACGCCGAGCTGTCCAGGCGCACGGCCGACCGCGTCCGCGGCCTGCGGGTGTGGGAGACCAACGCCCACGAGCACGACGGCCTGCGCGAGTCCGACGCCGTCGTCGACCGCCTCATCCGGATGAACCGCGGCGAGGTGTGAGCCCGCGCTCCTCGTGATCGACAGGGAGCCGGTGCCCCTCTGGAGGTAGCAGCTCCCGGTCGATCACAGGTCAGTGGCTGCGCTCGGTGGCCAGGTCGATGAGGTTCGACAACGCCTTGCGGCCGTCCTCGGTGACGTCAGCGGCGTCCAGCGCGGACCGGGCGTCGGCGACCCGTTCGGTCAGTAGTGTCTCCACTCGCGCGAGTGCTCCCGTCGACACCAGGACGGCTCGGAGCGCCTCGACGCCCGCGAGGTCGAGCGCCGGATCGCCCAGGTGCGTCGACACCACCTCGGCCTGCGCGGCCGAGGCCCGTTCCAACGCGTACGCGACGAGCAGGGTGCGTTTGCCCTCGCGCAGGTCGTCGCCGGTGGGCTTGCCGGTGCGTTCCGGGTCTCCGAACACGCCGAGGATGTCGTCGCGCAGCTGGAACGCCTCGCCCAACGCCGAACCGAAGCGCCGGTAGGCATCCAGCAGGGATTCCGGCGCACCCGCCAGTGCGCCGCCGATGACCAGCGGGTGTTCGACGGAGTACCGGGCGGACTTGTACCGCAGCACGGTGCGGGCGCGCTCGGCCTGTCCAGCCGGCTCGGCGGCGCCGCTGGCCTGTTCCAGGACGTCCAGGTACTGCCCGCCGCCGACCTCGGTGCGCATCAGGTCGAACACCGCCCGCGCCCCCCGCAACCCGGCGCCGTCGTGAGCCGCGGTGGCGGACTCGAACGCCTCGCCGCTCCACGCCAGCAGGAGGTCGCCGAGGAGGATCGCCGCCGCCGCGCCGAAGGCGTCGGGGTCACCCTGCCAGCCGGCGTCGCGGTGCATCGCGGCGAACCGCCGGTGCACCGACGGCCGGCCGCGCCGGGTATCGGAGCCGTCGATGAGGTCGTCGTGGACCAGGGCCGAGGCCTGGAACAGCTCGATTGCGGCGCCGACGGTCACCATCGCCGGCTCGGCCGGGTCGCCGCCGGCGGCCCGCCAGCCCCAGTAGCAGAACGTGGGCCGCAGGTGCTTGCCGCCGGTGAGGAACTCCGCGGCCGCCTCGACCAGCGGCGCGGTGCGCGGGCTGGCGTCCCCCAGGAGCCCGCGCTGCCTGTCGACGAACTCGTCGAGGGCCTGCTGGATGCGGGGCCGGAGCCGGCCGACCGGGTCGTCGGGTGTCGCCAGCGGTGCGGTGGTGTCCACGGCGCCAAGGCTAGGCGGCGGCGCGATGCGTCACGGTGCCAGGGCGGTTTCGATGTCGTCGAGGATGCTGTGGGCACCACGGTAGGTGGAACTGCCCCAGACGGTGTAGTCGGCGTCGACGACGTCGCCCCGCTGCGCCGCGGGGAGGTTCTGCCACAGCGGCGACGCGGTGATGGTCTCGCGGGCGGCCGCGTTCTCGCCGTTTGCGAGGACGAAGACGACGTCGCCGTCGGCCTCCGGGATGAGTTCGAGGCTGATCTCGATGTAGTCGCGGTCGGCGTCCGGCTCGAGCTGGCTGTCCGGCCGGGCGAAGCCGACGTCGTCGAGCACCTGGCCGGGGAAGGACGCGGGCGTCTCCAGCCGCAGCACGTCCGCGGCCTGCACGCGGACCAGGGAGACCTCGACGGCGCCCGGGTCGCCGACGGCGTCGCGCACCTCCTGCACCCGCTCGTCGTACGCGGCGACGATCTCCTCCGCGCGGTCGGGCACCTGCAGCGCCTCGGCCAGTTCGGTGACGTGCGAGCGCCAGCTCCCGGTGCCCTCCCAGGTCAGCGACACGGTTGGGGCGATCTGCGAGAGGCTTTCGTACGTCTCGGCGGCACCGTCGACGTCGGCGGTGAGGATCAGGTCGGGATCGGCGGCGGCGAATGCTTCGATGTTCGGCTCGCGCGCGGTACCGACGAACTCGAGGCCGTCGACGGCATAGTCCTCGGGCAGGAACGGGGCCAGGTCGGCGCCGTCGGCGAGCTCCGCACCGGCGGCGACGGGGTCGAAGCCCAGATCGACCAGCGCGGACAGCGTCGGGCGCCACAGCGCGGCGATGCGATGCGGGTCGTCGGGGACCTCGGTCTCGCCCTGGGCGTGCGTGACGGTGTGAGTGGCCTGGCCGTCGTCGCCGGCTGCGGCCGTGGAACCGTCGTCGCCGCAGGCGGTGAGCGCGGTGGCGGCGGCAACGAGCAGGGCGAGAGGCGCGAGACGGCGCGGTCGCATGAGTCTCCCGATCAGGACGGTGGGGTAGGTCAGGACGGGCGGCGTTCCAGGGCGGCGCGTCGCTTGGCCAGGCGGACGTCGTCGTCGACGTAGGGGCACCCGCCGCAGAAGGCCGCCGGCTGGTGTGCGGCGTCGCGTGGTCGCAGGTCGTCCTCGACGTACTTGAGGCAGCAGGTGCCCTTCACCGACGTGACGGCGACACCGCCGGACCACGGAACCTCGATCAGCCGGGGCCGCCGGCGGACCGGGGCGCCCAGGTCGGTCAGCCGGTCGGTGATCTCCTGGGTCCGCCGCCAGGCGTCCGCCGGGTCCAGGCCGCCGAGGTTGGCGGCGAGAACGGTGGGCCCGCCGAGCCGGTCGGCCACGGAGCTCCACATGGATCGCACGCCGTAGCGGGCGTTTCGCGCGACGGTCTCGATGACCGGCGCGAGGACGGCGTGCAGCCGCTCGGCCACGTCGCCGGGGCTGACGTCGTCGTCGATCTGGCCGGCGGTGATGGCCAGGACGTCGAACTGGTCCTGCGCGGCGTGCACGTACGCCGTCGAAGGATCGAGCGGCAGACCGCGCCGCTCCAGCAGATACGCGGCGATCAGCGGGGTGGCGACGCATCCGGTGAGCCTCAGCACCAGGTAGGACGCGGCGAGGTTGCGGTGTCCGCTGGTGGCGTGGGTGAGGCGATCGAGCCAATGGACGACGACGCCGGGGTCGGCGACGGCCTCGGCGAGCCGGGTCCAGCCGCCGTCGACGGTGGCCGGCTCGGCCGGGCGACCGGCTGGCGCGTCGCCGACGGCGGTGGCGAAACCGAAGGTGTCGTGGACGCCCTCCAGCCGTCGTGCGGCCGCGGAGAGCTGCTCCGTCTGGGTGAGTACGCCGGGCATCGGTGTCCAGGATCGAGTGGGTTGTCGTTAGGTATCACTAACCTAACGACAGGGCTGGCTGAACGCCAACCTCCGAGGTATGAGACGTATCTGTCCACAACGCGGACTCACGAGTACCCTGAGCGAATGGCTCTTGGTCTTCCCTCGACGATGCCCGGCGGTGCACGCACCATCCGGGATCTGCTGGCGTCGGGGAAGCGGTCGTTCTCGTTCGAGTTCTTCGCGCCGAAGACCGAGGCCGCGGAGGTGTCGTTCTGGCAGACCATGCGTGATCTGGAACGGCTGCGGCCCACGTTCGTCTCCGTCACCTACGGCGCCGGCGGCACCACCCGCGACAGCACGGTCCGGGTCACCGAGCGCATCGCACGCGAGACCACGCTCACCGTCGTCGGCCACCTGGCCGCGGTCGAACATTCGGTGGCTGAGCTGCGCAACGTCATCGGCCAGTACGCCGACGCGGGGGTCCGCAACTTCCTGGCCCTGCGCGGCGACCCGCCGGGCGACCCGCGCGGCGAGTGGGTGGCACATCCAGAGGGCTTGGAGTACTCCGAGCAACTGGTCCAGCTGATCCGCGCCAACGGTGACTTCTGCGTCGGCGTGGCGGCCTTCCCCGAGAAGCACCCGCGCTCGCCCGACCTCGAGACCGACGTGCGCTTCCTGGTCCGCAAGTTCCGGGCCGGCGCCGACTACGCCATCACCCAGATGTTCTTCCACGCCGACGACTACCTCCGGCTGCGCGACCGGGTGGCCGCCGCCGGGGGAGAGGCCCCGATCATCCCGGGCATCATGCCGGTGACGAACGTCAAGCAGATCCAGCGTTTTGCGGTGCTGTCCGGCGCGGACTTCCCAGCACCGCTGGCCGAACGGCTGCTCGCCGTCGAGGACGACCCCGAGGCGGTGCGGGCCATCGGCATCGAGGTCGCCACCGAGCTGTGCGAGCGGCTGCTCGCCGAGGGCGCGCCCGGCCTGCACTTCATCACGCTCAACAAGTCGACCGCCACCCGGCGCATCTACGAGGAACTGGGCGTCGCCGCCGTCTCTCGCTGAGGCGCGCGCATCACGCCTAGGCCCGGCCGACGAGGTCGGTGACGATGGCCGCGGAGACGGCCACCAGCGGCACCCCCGGCCCCGGGTGGGCGCCCGCCCCGGCCAGGAACAGCCCCCGCAGCCGCGTGGCGGTGCCAGGCCGGCGCAGCAGGGCGGCGACGCCGCGCTGGGCAGCGCTGCCGTACACGCGGCCACCTGGGACGCCGAGGCCGCGTTCCAGGTCGTGCGGGGTCCGGATGGTGCTGATGGCGGCCGGGTCGCGGGGGAGGTCCGCGCCGGTGGAGGCCGCGGCGAGGATGGTCGAGGCGTAGTCCTCCGCGCGGCCGGGTGTGGTCCAGTCGGTGCCGTCCGGCTGGTGCGGCGGGGCGGGGGCGTGCAGGACCCAGCCGCCCGGCTGCGCGAGCACGGTGACGACGGGGGTGCCGGTGCCGGTCGGCACGACGACGGTGCGTAGCGGCCTGCCCGTGGGTGCTGACCGTGCCGCGAAGGCGACGGTGACGACGGACGCCGCCGCGCCGGAATCGTCCCCGGGCGACGAGCGCCGCCAACGAGGACGACGCCCGGCCGTGACGTCGTCGGGCAGCAGGCCCGGCGCCGCGGTCCACATCACGACGTCGGCGCCGACCGTCTCGCCCTCGGCCAAGCGGACTCCGGCGACCCGGCCGCTGTCGGCGACCACACCGGCCGCCCGGGTGCCGAACCGGAACCGGGCCCGGCGATCGACGGCGCGGCGGTGCAGCACGTCGGCCAGCCGGTGCACGCCGCCGTCCACCGTCCACATGCCGAACGTCTGCTCCAGGTACGGCAGCACGGTCAGGGTGGCCGGGGCGGTGGCGGGATCCGCGCCGACCGTCGTCGCGTACGTGTCGAGCAGTGACCGCAGCCGGTGGTCGGCCAGGAGCTGCCGGCCCGCGTTCCGCAACGACGGGTCCTTCGCAGATGAGGAGCGGGTGATGGCGGGCGGCTCGGCGTGGCCGAGGATCGCCGGGCGCAGCCGTTGCCAGGTCCGCTCGCCGTGCCGGACCACGGCGTCCCACTGACCGCCCGCACCGGCGCCCAGGACGTCGTCGAACGCCCGGATGGCACCGGCCCGGGTGGCGTTGGGGACGTCGACCCGTTCGCCGCTCGCGAACACGAGCCGGACAGCGGGCTCGACCGGCGCGACGTCGAGCTCCTTCTCCAGCGGCCGGCCGGTCTTGCGGAACAGGTCGCGAAGGACGGCGGGCAGCGTGAAGACAGCGGGGCCGAGGTCGGCGGCGGTGTGGTGGCCGCCGATGCGGTGGCCGGCCAGTTGGCCGCCGGGCCGCGGACCGGCCTCGACCACGGTGACCTCGTGGCCGAAGTCGGCAAGCGCGAGCGCACCGCACAAGCCGGCCAGGCCGGCGCCCACGACGACGACGCGCGCCACCGCGGTGCCGGGGTCAGGCCTCGACGTCGACGGGCGTGCCGCCGGTGACGCGAACCAGCTCGTCGAACGTCGTCGGGAAGACGGTGTGCGGATGGCCGGCGGCGGCCCAGACCCGCGGATGCCGCGCCAGCCAGGTGTCGATGAGCGTGCGCACCGGCTCCGGATGCCCGAGCGGCGCGACGCCGCCGATGGGCTGACCGGTGTGCGCGCGGACGAAGTCGGGGGTGGCCCGGCCGACCTTCCGTGCGCCGATCGCGGCGGCCAGCAGCGATGTGTCGGCGCGGTGGGCGCCGCTGGTCAGCACGAGCAGGGGTGCGCCGTCGCAGTCGAAGACCAGCGAGTTGGCGATGGCGCCGACCTCGCAGCCCAGTTGTTGTGCGGCGGCAGCGGCGGTAGGGGCGGAATCGGGCAGTACGACGACCTCGCCGCCGGCGCCCGCGGCCTCGAGTGCGGCGCGCACACGCTGGACGTTGGGGTGGGTCGACGCGCGGTCGGCGGTAGGGCTCGTCACAGCCGACGACCCTACCGCGCCCGCCAACCGTTGACGCGTTGTCGGTGGCCGGGTGTACAGTCCGAACCAAGCTCGAACAAAAGTTCGAACACGACCCCGGAGGCGGCAATGACGGTTGAGTACCAGCAGGTGAACAGCCTCGCGCACAGCGGGCACGGCGGGGCCGCGCGGCGGTCGCGCCCCCCGATGGGCCATGCCGCGCTCGACCTGATCGACCACGCGCGTTCGTGCCTGGCCGAGGCGGCGTCGGCGGAGCACGCCACGGACCGGTTCGCTGCTGCCCACCTGGCGGCGCTGCGGGCGGCTGCGGCGGTGCTGGCGGCGCGGGCGCGGCCGGTGGATGCCCGGCGTGGCCGTGGCCGGCGTGGTCACGGTCCGCGCAACGTGTGGGAGTTGCTGCCCGGGGTGGCGCCGGAGCTGGCCGAGTGGTCGGCGTTCTTCGGGTCCAACGCGGGCAAGCGGGCCGCGGCACAGGCCGGCCTGCCCGGGTCGGTGAGCCCGCGCGAGGCGGACGACCTGCTGCGCGAGGCCGACGCGTTCCTGGGGTTGGTGTGCGTCCTGCTCGGTCTGCCGTACCAGGAGCCGATCGACGGGCCGGTGGTCGCCTTGGTCAGAAGCCCGTCGTGATCGGGAAGCCTTGGGGCGGTTCCGGCGTTACAGATTCTGTCCTGTCTGTTCGATGTCGGGAGTTCTGCCATGGCTGACGGCAGCGATCTGTACGAGCTCATCGAGGCGCCGCCCGAACTGGAGTCGCCAGTACTGGTGTACTGGTTCGACGGCTTCATCGACGCCGGCCGTGCCGGCGGCGGGCTCGTCGATCACCTGCTCGCGACGTTCGAGACGGAGCTCGTGGCCCGGTTCAACGTCGATGAGCTGATCGACTACCGCGCCCGCCGGCCGGAGATGCGCTTCGCCGACGGCGCCTTCCAGGACTACGACGCTCCTGAGCTCACGCTGCGACTGGTCCGCGACGACGGCGGCTCGCCGTTCCTGCTGTTGTCCGGCCCGGAGCCCGACGTGCGGTGGGAGGCGTTCATCTCCGCCGTGACCGACCTCGTCGAGCGGTTGGGGGTCCGGCTGTCCATCGGGGTCCACGGCATCCCCAACCCAGTGCCGCACACGCGTCCGCTGAGCGTGCTCACACACGCCAACCGGCCCGGCCTGCTCGACGAGTCGGCGCTGGTCGACGTCGAGCTGCGGGTGCCGGGCAATGTCTCCTCCCTGCTGGAGTACCGGCTGGGCCAGTCCGGGCACGACGCCATCGGCCTGGTCGCCCGGGTCCCGCACTACCTCGCCGAGTCCGAGTACCCGCAGTCGTCGCTGACGCTGCTGCGGGCGCTGAGCGCTGCCACCGGGCTGCTGCTCCCGTCGGGCGAACTGGTCGAGGCGTCCCGCCGCACCGACGAACTGGTGCGCGAGCAGGTCGAGGGCAACGAGCAGGTCGCCCGGGTGGTGCATGCGCTGGAGAGCCAGTACGACGCGTTCGCCGGTAGCGAGTCGCGAGGCAGCCTGATCGCCGAGCAGCGCGCCGTGCCCAGCGCCGACGAGATCGGCGCCGAACTCGAGCAGTTCCTCGCAGACCTCGACGACGACCCGTCCGACGGCGGCGACGACACCCCGCGCGACGACGTCTGACCCGTCGCGCGCCCGCCGGCACGCCCTGCTCCGGCCGGTGTCCGCGGCAGTGGCACGCCGGCAATCCGGCGATCGGCCACGTGACCAGGGGTTCTTCCGCTCCACTGCGCCTGTATTCGTCGTAGAGCGACAGCAGCCCGGACGGTCCGCCGAGGCGCCGGGACGGGTGGGCGGTGATGTGTGACTTCGATGGCGGGTGGTTTGGTGGCGCTCTGGCCCCACCAAACCACCCGCCATCGCCGTGCTAGGTGGCCGCGGGCGGCAGCGGGGACGGTGTCGCCCGGCGGCGGGCCGGGGTCGCTGGGGCGGCGGGGCGCGGGAAAGATCAGGTGACCGATCGCGCCGAATTGCCGCGCCGAGGTCACCTGATCGTTTCGTGTCCACATGCTGGAGGCGATCAGGTGCCCGATCCGAGCTGTCGCGGGCGCTGTCGTCACCTGATCGCCGCCGCGCAACCGATCAGGCGACACATCGACGATCAGGTGACCCACCTCCGCCGACGACACCTCGCCGACCAACGGGAGCGGCTGCTGACCGCGCAGACACCGGTTCGCTGTCTAGATCTCAGCGGCCCTGGTCGTTCCGCACAGTCTCACCGTGGGTGTGAGTCACGTCGTGGGTGTGAGTGCGCCTTCCCTTGCGGCCCGGGTGTCGTGGCGGGACGCACTCAGGAGTCGTCGGGGCGGCGGCGCAGGCGCTTGAGCTGACCGTGCTGCTTCTTCCGGTTCACTCGCCGGGCCTTCGCCGACCGCGACGGTTTGGTGGGCCGGCGCCGTGGCGGGGGTGGCCGTAGCGCGTCCTCCAGCAGTCTCGCCAGCCGATCCATGGCCGCCTGCCGATTGCGCAGCTGCGAGCGGTGTTTTGAGGCGACGACCGTGAGTACGCCGTCGGCCAAGCGATGATCCAGCCGCTGTACGAGCCGGTCCCGGGCTGCCGGGCTCAGTGCCTGCGAGGCCAGGACGTCGAAGGAGAGCTCGACGCGGGAGTCGGTCGTGTTGACGCTCTGCCCGCCCGGGCCGCTGGACCGGGAGAAGCGCCAGCTGAGTTCGTCGTCGGGGATGACGATCGTTTCGCGCACTCGTACCGGGGCCACCACACCATTGTCTCGTCGGGCGTTCCCGTGGTCACGGCGCGGGCAGCCGAGACCGTGATTCAGCAAAGCGACAAAAGCCCCACATGGATCAATTGGGCCGTACACTCACACCGAGCGGCGAGTTGACCAGCGGCGACGGTCGGTGGCTGAGCTGCGGCCGGCCGCCTCGCCGCAGGGGAGGCCACCATGACGGAACCGTTGCGCCCCGACGCGCGTCCCGGCCGGCCGGTGCTGATGGTCGTCGAGCACGACGCTCTGCCCGATCGTCGCATCGGGGACCAGTTGCGCCGCCGATACGGGGCCGACTACGACGTGGTGGACGTGGGCTCCAGCGCTGACGGCCTCGCCCGGCTGCGGTCCCTGCGCGAATGGGACGCCCAGGTCGCGCTCGTGCTGTGCGATCGCGGCCCAGCCGGCGCGTGGCCGCGGGACCTGGCCAGCGCTTCGTCGGCGCCGCCGGACAGCGCCGACGAGGACTTCTTCGGCCAGGTCAGAACTCTCTACCCGGACGCCAAGCGCGCTCTCGTCGTCAATTGGGGAGCCTGGGCTGATCGCGCCACCGCCGACTCTATCCACCAGCTCGTCGCCCGCGGCGAGATCGACTACTACACGCTGCGTCCCTGGCGGTCGCCCGATGAGTTCTTCCATCGCACCGTCACGGAGTTCCTGCTCGAATGGGAGCGTGCCGTGTCCGCGGCTCCGCGCGAAGTGACCGTTGTCGGCGAGCGCTGGTCGGCGCGCGCTCACGAGCTGCGCAGCCTCCTGGTCCGCAACGGCGTCCCGCACACCTTCCACGCCAACGACACGCCGGCCGGCCGGGCCGCGCTGCGTACCGCCGGGCTGCCCGCCACGACGGCCGAACCGGTGGTGCTGCTTCGCGACGGCCGGGTCCTGGTCGATCCGACGAACGCACGCGTGGCCGACGCCTACGGGGTGAGCACGAGCCTCGGCGACGACACCGATTTCGACGTCATCGTGGTCGGCGCCGGGCCCGCCGGGCTGGCAGCGGCCGTCTACGCCTCGTCGGAAGGCTTGCGCACCCTCGTGGTCGAGCGGGAGGCGATCGGCGGGCAGGCCGGCTCCAGCTCGCTCATCCGCAACTACCTCGGGTTCGCCCGCGGCATCACCGGCGCCGACCTCGCCCAGCGGGCCTACCAGCAGGCGTGGGTGTTCGGCACGACGTTCCTGCTGATGCGGGAACTCGTCTCGCTCGACACCCAGGGCGGGTGGCACATCGTCACCGCCAACGACGGCGAACGTGCCCGGGCGCGGGCACTCGTGCTGGCGACCGGGGTCAGCTACCGGCGCATCGGCGTTCCCGCGCTCGAGGCGCTGGAGGGTGCCGGCGTGTTCTACGGCGCGTCGGTCGCCGAGGCGCGGGCGCTGTCGGGCGAGGACGTGTTCGTCGTCGGCGGCGGCAACTCCGCCGGTCAGGCGGCCATGCATCTGTCGCGCTACGCCCGGTCGGTGACCCTGCTGGTCCGTGGCACGTCGCTGGCGCAGAGCATGTCGCAGTACCTCATCGACTCCATCGACGCCGCCGGTATCCGGGTGCGCCTGGAGGCTGAGGTCGTCGACGGCGGCGGTGACGGCCGGCTCACGTGGATCGGCCTACGCGACCGGCGGACCGGCGAGACGCGGCACGAACCGGCCGGAGGGCTGTTCGTCCTCATCGGCGCTCAGCCGCACACCGACTGGCTGCCCGAGCGCATCGAACGCGACCAGTGGGGATACCTGTTCACCGGGCCGGATGTCATGGAGAGCCACGCGGCGCACCGCTGGCCGCTGGAGCGGCAGCCGCTGATGCTGGAGACCTGCGTGCCCGGCGTGTTCGCCGTCGGAGACGTGCGCCGCCGGTCGGTCAAGCGGGTCGCGTCGGCGGTGGGCGAAGGTTCGGTCGTCATCCAACAGGTGCACGAGGTGCTGTCGGAGAATCACCCGGCTGGGGAACGGCCGTGAGCCCGCGCCGCTGGGCGTTCGGCGTGCTGCTGTTGTCGGTGCCGCTGATCGGCCTCGTGGTGCTGATCGCGAGGCCGAGCTGGGACGTCACCTGGCAGCACCATCCTGCGCACTTCTGGCTGGTACTCGGCGCGGCCGCGTTGAGCACCGCGCTCGCCTACGCCACCGGGACCACGGCCCGCCGGCGCAACGACGCCCGGGTGTTCCTGGTGTCGTTGGCGTTTCTGTCGGCGGCCGGCTTCCTCGGCCTGCATGCGTTGGCGACGCCGGGGGTTCTGCTGGAGGGGCCGAACGCCGGCTTCGTGCTGGCGACTCCGGTCGGTCTGCTGGTGGCGGCCGGATTCGCGGCGGCGTCGGGCACCGAGCTGGCGGCCCGGCACGGTGCGGCGGTGATGCGCCGCGCATCGGTGCTGCGCGGGGCGGTGCTGGCGGTCATGCTGCTGTGGGGCGTGGTGTCGGTCGCGGGCGCCGGGCCGTTGGCCGACTCGGCACCGCCGGAGCGCGCCTCGGGCCCGTTGGTGTGGCTGGCGGTCGCCGGGATCTCCCTGTACGCGTTCGCTGTCGTGCGCTATCTGCGACTGCCCAGCCATCCCGGGTCGGTGACCTTGCTGACGGCCATGGCGGCGGCCTTCGTGCTGCTGGCGGAGGCGGAGCTGGCGGTGATCCTCGGGCGCAACTGGCACGCCAGCTGGTGGGAATGGCACCTGCTCATGCTGGCGGCGTTCGCCCTGGTGGCGGTGAGCGCGCATCGGCAGTGGCACGAGGAGCGGTTCGCCGGTCTGTACCTGGCCGACACCGCGCACGGCATGCGGGAGATCAGCGTCCTCTTCGCCGACCTGCAGGGCTTCACTTCGTTCTCGGAGCGGCACCGCCCGCAGGACGTCACGGCCATGCTGAACGAGTACTTCAGCACCGCCATCCCGCCGGTGGTCGAGCAGTACGGCGGAACGGTGGATCGTCTCGTCGGCGACGCGCTGATGGTGACGTTCAACCGCGCCGGCGACCAGCCCGACCACGCCGAACGGGCCGCCCGTGCGGCGCTGGCGATCCAGTCCGTCACCGCGACGGTCGCCGCCCGGCACCCGGACTGGCCGCGGTTCCGGGTCGGCGTCAACACCGGAGAGGTCGCCATCGGGCTGCTCGGCACCACAGGCGGCCGTACGTTCACCGTCATCGGCGACGCGGTCAACCTGGCCGCGCGGCTGGAGAGCGCGGCCCCCGTCGGCGGCGTGCTGATCGGCGGCTCGACGGCCCGGCTGTTGCCCGGAGCCCGTACCGAGCCCGTCGACGACCTGCGGGTGAAAGGAAAGGCCGAACCGGTGGAGGCCTACCGGCTGCTCGGGTTGTGACGACGCACCCCCGACGCTCCGGCCCGTGCGGGCGCGGAGCTAGGCTCGCAGGCGTGCGACGTGATGCTCTGCCGTTCTACCGCGTGATGGCCTACCTCACCGGTGTCGTCCTACTGCTGCTCTGCGTGGCGATGTTCGTCCGCTACGGCCCACCCGACGACGCGACCATGAGCCGCACCGTCTCACCGATCCACGGCTGGCTGTACGTCATTTACCTGGTCGCCACCGGCTTGCTGGTGAACCAGCGCGGTTGGAAGGCCAGTTGGGCGGTGCTCATCGCGCTGGCCGGCACGGTTCCGTTCGCGTCGTTCTTCGCCGAGCGCTTCGTCGTCAAGAAGGCGCGTGAGACGGAGCGGGTGCGCTGACGTCGTCGTCGGCGGCGTCGGCGTCCGTCTCGGCCCGGCGGGTGCGCACGGCCGAGCGCACGATCGACACCCAGAACACGATGGCCGCGATCGCGAACACCCACCACTGCGCCCAGTAGGACAGGTTCTGCCACGGGCTGACGTCGCGGATCGGTGCCACCGCGTCGACGTCGAGTGTCGCCGGTGCGGCGGGCGGCTGCGGCGACTCGTCCTGCAGCAGCAGGTACCCGTGCAGGGCATCGGCCGCGGGGACGGCGCCGCGCTGCTCCAGCTGGTCCGGCGCGACGTACGCCACCTGGCCCGGGTCGAGTACCTGGCCGGTGCGGACGGTGGCATGGTCCGGTGTCTCCGGCGGCAGCAGGAACCCGGTGACGGTGACCGGGCCCGACGGCACCTCGGTGGCCGGGTCGTCGGGCTCGAACACCCAGCCGCGCACGACCGGGACCACCATGCCGTCGTCGGTACGCAGCGGCGTGAGGACGAATGAGCCGAGGGTGTTGTCGTGGATGCGGCCCGGCACGAGCAGTTGTTGGTCGGCCAGGTAGACGCCCTCGGCGACGGCCTGCCGGTCCGCGCCCGCACCGAGTTCCGCGCCGGCGCGGGCCACCTCGGCCACCGGCACCGGGTCGCGGTCGCGGGTGTTGTGGCGGCCCTGGCTGTCCTCGTAGACGTTGAACTGCCACCACCCGAGCACGAGGCACCCGACGAGACCCGCGACGGCGACCGCGTGCAGGAGCAGCCACCGTGGCGTCAAGAGGAACCGGTACACACTCACACCGTAGCCGTCATCCCACGGCAGGCACGCGGCGGTGGCCGGCGGGGCAGGATCGCACATTTATGTCCGGATGGGCGATCCTGAACGGACGGGATGGACGGGTAGGCTTCCAACAGTCTGTTCGGGGGACGGGCATCCACCCTGGTGACGATCATGATGGAGAGAAATCGAGATGAGCCGACCGCACCCGCTGAGTGCCATGAAGGAGTGGGAGTGGTCGCAGAGCTGGGAAGAACAGCAGGAGATCGTCGATCGGCTGCAGGCCAGGCGCGGCACCTGGTTGCCCAACATCGTCGAGAGGCGGCGCTGGGGCGCGGTCCGGTGGACCTCGGGGCGTCCCAAGCACGCGGCCACCTCCGGCCAGGCCGTGCCGGAGACGTTCGCGGTGCTGCGCCCAGGTCTGACCGACCCCGAGTTGCGTGACCGGGTCTCCGACGCGCTCTACCAGCCGGCGCCGATGTTCCAGGTGGCCGGCTGGGGTATCCGCCGGCACCAGCTGATCGGTGCGATCCCCGGCGCCGTGGCCGGCGCCGTGCTGCTGGTGGTGCTGGCACTCCTGATGGGCCTGGGCCCCATCGGCGCGATCGTCGGCGCCCTGCTCGGCCTGGCGCTGGGTGGCGCCGGGGGCGCGATGGCCGGGCAGTACAAGTTCGACCGGGACCGCGCCGCCGTGGTCAAGGAGGGCGAGCGGGTGCGGGTGGTCACCGGCCGCTATGCGCCGACGTCGTGGTCGCGGCTCGTCGAGGCGACGACGGGCATGGAGGTCACCGCCGACGCCAGCACCGACAGCCAGACCTCCGAGGCAGTGCAGACGGCCCTGTGGGAGGCCGCCGGCCTGCTGCTGGGGTCGTCCGACCACACCGGCGTCGAGGTCCTGGCCGACGGCATGGAGCGGCTGGCCCAGGCACACCGCGGCATCGGCGGCGGCGGCCGCTGAGCTGAGCCCGCCGGTCCGATGTCACGACGGCCCGGCACCGGTCAGGCGTCAGCCGGTCCGCGGATGTCGAGCACGGTCTGGATGGTGTCCGCCTCCGCGGCCGGCTTGTCGTCGCGGTGGCGCAGCACCCGGGCGAACCGGAGAGCTACGCCCGCCGGGTAGCGCGGCGAGGTCTGGACACCGTCGAAGGCGACCTCGACCAGGAGCTCGGGGCGCACGTGGACGACCCACTGGTCGGTGGGCCCATCGGCCAGGGCGAGCAGCCGCTCGGTCTGCCACGTCAACATGGCGTCGGTGAGGCCCTTGAACGTCTTGCCCAGCATGACCCAGCCGCCGGGCGGGCCGTAGGCGCCGTCGGGGTCGCGCGCGCCGAGGTGCAGGTTGGACAGCCAGCCCTGCCGGCGCCCATGCCCCCACTCGGCGGCGAGGACGGCCAGGTCGAGGGTGTGCCGCGGCTTCACCTTCAGCCAGCCTGCGCCGCGGCGGCCCGCCTCGTACGGAACCTGCAGACCCTTGACGATGACGCCTTCGTGGCCGCGGGCGAGGGTGTCGTCGAAGAACGCGCGTGCGTGGTCGACGTCGGCTGTGACAGTACGGGGGATGCGCTGCTGGTCCGGCACCACCCGGGACAGCGCCGCCCACCGGGCCGGTGCCGGTTCGGCGATGAGATCGGCGCCGTCGAGGTGCAGGCAGTCGAAGACGAACAGCGACAGCGGCACCTTGGCCCGGGCGGCGGCGACGTCGACCCGGCTGCTGACCCGCGATGCGGTGCGCTGGAAGGGCAGCGGCCGGCCGGACGGGGCGAGCGCAATGGTCTCGCCGTCCAGCACGGCCGACGACACCGGCAGCTCCAGCGCCCATTCGACGATCTCGGGCACCTGCGCGGTGATGTCGTCGAGGGTGCGGCTGAACACCCGAACCTCGGAGCTCTGCCGGTGCACCTGCACCCGGACGCCGTCGACCTTCCACTCGACAGCGGCCTCGCCGGTGCGGGCCAGCGCCGCGGCGAGGTCGGTGGCCGGGGCGGCGAGCATGGGACGCAGCGGCGAGCCGACCGTCAGCCGGAACCGCGACAGCCCCGCCGGTCCCTCGGCCAGCACGGCCGCGGCGACCGGCACCAGCGCGCCGGCGAGCGTCACCGCACGGCGCACCTCGGCACCTGGGACGCCCGCGGCGACGGCGACGGCCTCGGTGAGGACGCCGTCGAGCGCGCCCTGGCGCAGCTCGCCGGTGACCAGGCCGGCCAGAAGCCGCTGCTCGGTCGCGGTGGCGCGAGCCAGCAGAGCCTGGAAGCGTTCGCGCCGCCGGGTGGTCGAGCCCTTGCCCTCCAGCGCCGCCAGCGCCGCGAACTCGGCGTCCACCTCGAGGACCTCGAGCGTCGGCGGGTGCGACGGCGGCGGAACCGACCGCAGTGCCGCGTAGCCGAGGCCGGTGCGCCGCTGCCGCAGCTCACCGGCGAGATAGCTGGCGACGACCTCGGCCTCGGCCGGCGCGGCCCGGCGCAGGCAGGCGGCCAGCAGATCGGTCTTCGCCAGCCGGCCGGACACCTCGGCGACCGCGGCGGAGGTGTCGGCGACATCGTTGAGGAGCACACCAGCAGTCTGCCCTCCGGCACCGACAAACACCCGCGGATGGGCGGAGACGAACGGGCGCCCCCAGAACACGCACCGAGTTCTGGGGGCGCCCCCGCGAGGACGACTCGTGGTGTCAGGTCCCCTGGGCGTCGCTCCCGAGGGTGACCTGCGCGGTCTGCTCCTGGCCATCACGCAGGTAGGTCAGAGTGATCTCGTCGCCCGGCCGGTACGAGCGCACCGCCGCGATCAGCGACGTGGCGTCGGTGACGATGCGGTCGTTGACCCGGGTCACGATGTCGCCTTCCTGCAGGCCGGCCTCCGCACCGGCGCTGCCGGAGTTCACCGAGGCGATCAGTGCGCCGCGGGTACCGTCCTGCGGGGTGCCCACGCCGACGCCGATCTGCGCGTGGGTGGCCTCCTGGCCGCTGCGGAGCTCCTCGATGATTGGCTTGGCCTGGTCGATCGGGATGGCGAAGCCGAGCCCGATGGAGCCGCTGCCGCCGTTCCCGGCGATGATCGCGCTGTTGATGCCGACCACCTCACCGTCCATGTTGACCAGCGGCCCGCCCGAGTTGCCCGGGTTGATCGGCGCGTCGGTCTGGACGGCGTCGAACACCGAGTTGACGCCGCCACCCTGCTGCTCGCCGCCGGCCGCGACCGGCCGCTGCAGCGCCGAGACGATGCCGCTGGTGACGGTGCCGTCCAGGCCGAGCGGCGAGCCGATCGCGACGACCTGCTCGCCGACCGCGAGCTCACCGGAGCTGCCGAGGGTCGCGGGGGTGAGGTCGGAGACGTCCTGGGCACGGATCACCGCGAGGTCGGTGAGCGGGTCGGTGCCGACGACCTCCGCGTCGGCCGTCGTGCCGTCGGCGAACGTCACCTGGACCGTGCCGTTCTGGCCGGCGCCTTCGACCACGTGGTTGTTGGTGAGGATCTCCCCGTCGGAGGAGATGACGATGCCGGTGCCGCCGGACTGCCCGAACTGGCTCTGGACCGCGATCGACACCACGCTGGGCAGCACCTGGTCGGCGACCGCCTGCACGCCGGTGCCGTCCGAGGTCTGGCTGGCCGAGCCCTCGCCCCCGGTGTTGCCGGAGCCCAGGTCGCTGCGGGTGACCGGTGCCGCGGTCTCGTCGTCGTCGTTCAGGTAGGTCGCGACCCCGGCGCCCGCCGCGCCGCCGAGAACAGCGCCCAGCGCAACGCCGGCGAGGAGCATCGGAGCGCGGCGGCGCTTGGGCTCTGCCGGCGGCTGGCCGGTGTACGGATCGTGCGGCGGCGGCTGCGTCCCGAACACCGACGTCGACGGCTGCTCGGCGGTGGAGGCGCCGGCCGGAGCGGAGCCGTACGCAGTGGCGCCGAGCGGGGTCGAGCCCTGTGGTGTGGACCAGCCCGTGGAGGCGCCCGTCGTGGGGGCGCCGGCGGCCGTGGGTGCGTGGGAGGTCGCGTCGGGCCGGCCCGCGGGAGGCGGCGGCACCGGCGCCGTCGGCAGCGTCGACGTCTGCGAACGCTGCGGTTCGTCTGGGTTACGGGTCACGTCGTCCATGGCTCAACGGTGCCCCCACTGACTGAGAGCATGCTGAGATTCAGTCAAGAGCAACCGAAGAAGCCACCGGCAGGCGCATCGTCAGCCGGGCGCCGCCGGATGGACCCCGGCCGGCCTCGACGGACCCGCCGTGCCGCTCCGCCGCCGCCTTGACGATCGCCAGCCCGAGCCCGGACCCAGGCAGCCCACGCGCCTCCGACGAGCGGTAGAAGCGGTCGAAGACCCTGGTCAGATCCTGCTCGGCGATACCCGGGCCCTCGTCGAACACGTCGAGTACGCCGTCGCGGAGGGTGACGGTGACGGTACCTTGCGGCGGGCTGAACTTGGCGGCGTTGTCGAGCAGGTTCGTCGCCGCCCGGCCGAGCTGGGTGGCGTCGCCGTCGACGGGGCAGCTGTGCAGGTCGGCCGAGAACGTCAGACCGGGAGCGCGCCGTCGTACCCGGCCCAGTGCGTCGCGGACGACGTCGGCGAAGTCCAGCCGTTCGCGGGACGCGGCTGGTGGGTCCTCGCGAGACAGCTCGACCAGGTCGCCCACCAGCTGGGACAGCTCCACCGCCTGGGCGCGGGTGTCGTTGATGAGCTGGGTTCGGTCAGCCGGGGCCAGCCCGCCGCTGGCCTCGCTCTGTGCCAACAGGTCCAGGTTGGTGCGCATGCTGGTCAGCGGGGTACGCAGCTCGTGTCCCGCGTCGGCCACCAGCCGTGACTGCCGCAGCCGGGCCTCCCGGAGTGCGGCGAGCATCGCATTGAAGGAGTCGGCGAGCCGGGCGATCTCGTCGTTGCTGCCGGTGACCTCGATGGGCTCGAGCTGGCCGGTCGCAGCGACGTGTTCGGCGGCATCGGTGAGCTGCCGGACCGGGCGCAGGCCTGCCCGGGCGATGGACAAGCCCGCCCAGGTGGCGAGGACGATGCCGGCGCCACCGGCCAGGAACGACGCCAGCCGCAGCCGATCCAGCACCTGTTCGGTCTGTGCGGTCGGCTGCGCCAGCACCAGCGCGAACTGCCGCCCGGCGGGGTCGCGCCCGGCCGGGACGGCCACCACGCGGTACGGCTCGCCGTCCAGGTCGAGGGAACGGACGCTCTGCGGCACGGTGCCCTCGGCGACCTCCAGTTCGTCGCGGCCCATGGGCGGAGTGCTGCGGTCGTCGGCGGCGAACGGACGTCCGTCGGCGCGCAGCAGGGCGATCTTCAGGTCCGCGGCCAGGAACGCCTCGGCCGGCTGCTGGACCAGCTGAGCGGGATCGCCGAACGGCGTCGACACCGCCTGCCGGGCGCGGTCGAGCAGGCTGGAGTCGACACTCCCGCGCAGCTGGGAGGCCACCGTCAGGTAGGCGGCGAGCGCGGTGAGCGTTACGGCCAGGCCCACCCCGAGCGCTGCCAGCGCACCGATGCGCGCTCGTAGCGAGAGCCGGGTGGCGAAGCCCGGAATCGCCGGGCCGGGCGGGGGCGGTGGGGCGCCGTCGGCGGCTCCGGTCGCGACGTCTGGGGCGGGCTCGTCGGGCGGGGTGTCGCCGGGACGGTTGGTGTCGGCGGTGTCCGGGCCGGGTGGTACCCGCGGCGGCGTGGGCACGCCGTGGCGCCGGCTGTCAGCGGGACCGGAAGCGGTACCGGTGTCGGCCTGGTCGGACGGGCCCCGCCAGGAGCTGGGGGCGCCACTCACGGCGGATCCTCCCGGGCGACGTAGCCGACGCCGCGAACGGTGTGCAGGAGCCGCGGCTCGCCCTGTTCCTCGGTCTTGCGCCGCAGGTAGCCGACGTAGACCTCCAGCGAGTTGGCCGTGGTCGGGAAGTCGTAGCCCCAGACTTCCTCGAGGATGCGGTCGCGGGTGAGCACCTGCCGTGGGTGCCGCAGCAGCAGTTCCAGCAAGGCGAACTCGGTGCGGGTGAGCCGGATGGGCCGGTCGCCGCGGGTGACGTCGCGGGTGACGGGGTCCAGCGTGAGGTCGCCCATGCGCAGTTGCCGCGACTCGACCGCGTCGGTGGCGGGCGCGGTGCGGCGCAGCAGCGCACGCAACCGGGCCAGCAGTTCCTCGAGGGCGAACGGTTTCGGCAGGTAGTCGTCCGCGCCGGCGTCCAGGCCGGACACCCGGTCGGAGACCTCGTCACGGGCCGTGAGCATGAGGATGGGCAGGTCGTTGCCGGCGGCGCGCAGCGCGCGGCAGGTGGCCAGGCCGTCGAGGCGGGGCATCATGATGTCCAGCACCATCGCGTCCGGCGGATCGGCCGTCACCGCCCGCAGCGCTTCCTCGCCGTCGGTCGCCAGCTGCACGTCGTAGCCGTTGAACGCCAGCGACCGGCGCAACGACTCGCGCACTCCCGGGTCGTCGTCGACGACAAGTACTCGCATGTCCTCCAGTCTGCCCGTCCGAGGTGAGAATCGCCTGAGACTGCCCGTCGTCCTGTCGAGGCCCCTCAAGCGTTGATCTTGGACTTGTTCGGGCATCTGCCGGACATTCCGCCTCGCATCGGCCGAACAACTCCGAGATCAACGTTTGCACCGGCGACGGTGTCAGGTCGCGAGCGGGTCTTCGATCACGGGTGCCGGCGCGGGGGAGAGGGCGGGGTCGTCGGCGGCGAACGTGCGCACCGGGCCGGGCGGCGTGTCGGCGGTCTCGAAGCGGACGGTGACGCGGCCCAGACCGCTGCCCCAGACCCAGCCCGGGCCGTGCTCGTCGTGCACGACGTCCATGCCGGCCGCCCAGCGGCGCCGCTCGTGCAGGAGTTCCTCGACGGCGCCGGCCGGCCCGGTGAGTGGCAGGTCGTCCGCCGGCGAGGCCGCATCCGGCGCCGCCGGCGCAACCGCTGGATCGGCGGCGAACAGGTCGTCCTGCACCCAGTCCGACAGCCCTGACACGCCGACGCCGAGCAGCCGGACGCCGCCGGTGGTGTCGATCTCGTCCAGCAGGCGCACGGCGACCCGGGAGACGACCCGGACGTCGTCGGTGGGTGCGGGCAGCGTGGCCGAGCGGGACAGCGTCGTGAAGTCGTGCAGGCGGGTCTTGAGGGTGATGGTGCGCCCGGACAGCCCGGCATCGGTGAGCCGCCCGACCACCTTCTCGGCCAGCCGCGCCACCAGCGCCGCGAGCAGGCTCGGGTCGGTGATGTCGCGGTCGAAGGTGTCCTCGACGCTGACGGACTTGGACTCGCGCTCGGCATTGACCGGCCGGTCGTCCTGCGCCAGGGACAGCCGGTGCAGTGACCTCCCGTGGGACTCGCCGAGCAGGTCGACGAGGTCGATCTCGGCGATGCGGGCGAGATCGCCGACGGTCTTGACACCCAGCCGGGTGAGCCGGGCCGCCGTGGCCGGACCGACCCCGGGCAACGCGCGCACCGGCAGCGGATGCAGCACGTCGAGCTCGGAGCCGGGTTCGACGACCACCAGGCCGTCGGGTTTGGCCCGCTCCGACGCGATCTTGGCCATGAGCTTGGAGCTGGCCACGCCCACGCTAGCCGTCACGGCCGTGCGTTCGTGGATGCGCGCTCGCAAGGACGACGCCAGCTCGCGCACCGCGTCGGGGTCGTCGCCGGCGAGCGCCCCGGCGGCCAGGTCGACGTAGGCCTCGTCCAGCGAGAGCGGCTCGACCACGGGAGATGCCTCCTTCAGCGTGGCCATGACCACAGCGCTGACCGCCCGGTAGACGCCGAACCGGCCGCTGAGGTACGCCGCGTGCGGGCAGCGAGAGCGCGCCTCGCTCATGGACATCGCCGAGCGCACGCCGGACCGGCGGGCTTCGTAGGACGCCGTCGACACCACGCCGCGGGGCCCGAGGCCGCCGACGATGACGGGCCGGCCGCGCAGCGACGGCTTGTCGCGTTGCTCGACCGAGGCGAAGAACGCGTCCAGGTCGAGGTGGAGGACGCGCATGTTCAGATCGTGCCACCGCCCGAGGCACGCTTCTACGCCGAGGGCGCGTGTGACGTCCGAGGCATGCTTCTACGCCGAGGGCGCGTGTGACGTCCGAGGCATGCTTCTACGCCGAGGGCGCGTGTAGTGGTCTGTGACGGCCGAGGCTGCGGTAGCGTTGCGCCGCGACCTGGAGAACGGGTGTGCAGTGGAGGAGGACCCGATGACCGCGATCGTCGTGGGCTACGTGCCCAAGGCCGAGGGCCGCGCGGCGCTGCGGCGGGCAGCCGAGGAGGCCAAGCTGCGCGGTGCGCGTCTCATCGTCGTGAACTCTTCCCGGGGTGGGCGCGAGTTCGACGAGGACGACGCGGTCCGCGCCGACGCCGAGCTCGCCGACGTCAGTAGGCAGCTGAAGGAGGCCGGCATCGAGGCGCAGGTGCGTCAGCTGGTCCGGGGCATGGACGTCGCGGAGGATCTCATCGCGGTGGCCGAGGAGAACTCGGCCGACTTCATCGTCATCGGTCTGCGGCGGCGCAGCCCGGTCGGAAAGCTGATCTTGGGGAGCAATGCCCAGCGTATTCTGTTGGACGCACCGTGCCCTGTCTTGGCGGTCAAGGCAGAGGACGTGGACTGATCGAAAGGTGTCCCGATCGTGACCACGCTGTATCTGGCAGGTGACCCCGAGGCTGACGAGATCCTCGCCCGAGACCCGTTCGCCCTCCTCGTCGGCATGCTGCTGGACCAGCAGGTGCCCATGGAGAAGGCGTTCTCCGGCCCGTCGGTGATCGCGTCGAGGCTGGGCGCCACGTCGCTGGACCCTGCGGCCATCGCCGCGCACGACCCCGAGCAGTTCGCCGAACTGGTCTCGCGCACCCCAGCCGTGCATCGGTTCCCCGGCTCCATGGCCGGGCGGATCCAGAAGGTGGCCGCCTTCGTCGCCGAACGCTACGACAACGACGCCGCCGCCATCTGGTCCGACGCCGGCACCGGCGCCGAGCTGCTCAAGCGGCTCAAGGCGCTGCCGGGGTTCGGCGAGCAGAAGGCGAAGATCATGGTGGCGCTGCTGGGCAAGCAGTTCGGCGTCCAGCCGGAGGGCTGGCGCGAGGCCGCCGGCGCATACGGCGAGGAAGGCTCCACCCGCTCGGTGGCCGACGTCGTCGACGCGGAGTCGCTGGCCCGGGTCCGAGCCACGAAGCGCGAGCTCAAGCGCGCGGCGAAGGCCTGAGCGCACGATGCGCCCGGCGGACGCCCAGCGCTTGCTCGGTGCGCTGGCCGGCGTCGACGCGCCGGTGGGATTCGCCGTCTTCGACGAGCAGCATCGCTACCTGGCCATCAACGCCGCGCTGGCCGAGCGGTCAGGCAAGGGCATCGCCGACCACCTCGGCCGCACGCCCGCCGAGGTCCTGCCGCCGGAGCTGGCCAGCCACACCGACGAGATGATCGAGCGGGTACTGCGCACCGGCGAGTCGGTGGAGGCCGACGAGCCCGCCGTGTCCGGCCGCACGGACACCTATCACCTGCATTCGTCGTGGTACCTGGTCGACGAAGGCCGTGGCCGCGAGGTGGCCATGTTCGTCGTCGACGACACGTCCCACCAGCGCGCCATCTCCTCGCTGCGGCGCAGCCGGGCGCGCAACGCCCGGTTGCTGGAGGTCTCCGACGCTTTCTCGCGGGCAGTGACGGTGCGCGAGGTCGCCGACGCCGTCGCCGAGATCGGCCGCCGCAACGTCCAGGCGTACCGGACCGCCGTCACGCTGATCGGCGGGCACGGGCGTCCGTACCCGCTGACCACCGGTGTCGCCGACGGCGAGGGCGTGGCGGTGTGGCCGCACGACTCCGTGACGCCCACGGCCGAGGTGCTGCGCAGCGGCTGGCCGATGTTCCTGGGCAGCCGCGAGCGCGCTCGGGCCGCCGCGCTGCCCACTCCGGGCGAGTCCGCGTTCGACGAGTTCCTCGGCCGCACCGACGAGCGCGCCTGGGCGGTGCTGCCGCTGGCCGGCGAGGACGGCTGCGTCGGCGCCGTGCGCTTCTCCTTCGCCGATGAGCAGGAGTTCGACTCCGACCTGTGCCGGTTCCTGCGCGCCGTAGCGCAGCAGTGCTCGCTGGCCTTCGCGCGGGCCCGGCTGTTCGAGCGGGAGCGCACCGCTGCCGCCTCCCTCAGCCAGGGACTGATGCCCAGCCGGCTGCCGACGGTGTCCGGTATCGAGCTGGCCGCCCGCAGCCGCTCCGACGAGCACTCCGTCGGCGGCGACTGGTACGACGCGTTCGTCATGACCGAGGGCGAGCTGGCCATCGTCGTCGGCGACGTCATGGGTCACGGGGTCACCGCCGCGAGCACCATGGGCCAGATGCGCGCCGCACTGCGGGCGCTGGCGCTCACCGACCCCGACCCGGCGGCGGTCCTCGGCGGCCTGGACAGGCTCGTCGAGCGGGACGACACCGTCGAGATGGTCACCGTCGTGTACGCGCTGGTCGACCCCGCCCGCGGCAGTGTCCGGGTGGGCGACGCCGGCCATCTGCCGCTGATCCGGCTGCCCGAGCTGGGCGCCGTCGAGCTGGTGGACGCCGGCGCGGGCACCACGCCGATCGGGGTCACGGAGCCGCGCGGCACCCAGTCGGTGCGTTTGTGGCCCGGCGACGTCCTCATCGCGTTCACCGACGGCCTGATCGAGACACGCACCCGGTCGCTGGAGGAAGGCTTCGCCCAGCTGCTGCGATGCCTCGAGGACCTGCGCGGGTCACCCCTGGAAGAGCTGCTCGACTCCGTGGTCGACCGGATGAGCGTGGAGAGTTCCACCGACGATCTGACGGTTCTCGCGCTGCGGTGGGCGGGGTGATGAGTCTAGGCTAGGCCGATCGGTGATAATCGGTCCGCGAGTCGCCAGTTCTCGGGATGAACGGGAAGCGATCGCTGTGTCAGAATGTTGTGTTGCTGCCGCGGCTTCGTGCCCTGAGCTGTCCCCAAGCAAGAGACGTCGAGAGGTCGTACGTGTCGTCGAGCCCGTCCAGCACCAAGCACGCCCGGATCCTCGAGCTCCCGCCGGTTCAGGAGCTCGTGTCCCAGGGACGGAAATCGGGCTCAGTCACCGCGGAAGATGTGCGGTTGGCCTGCGGGGCCGCCAACCTGGCGATGAAAGAGAGCCGCTTCGTTGTCGAGCATTTGAAGTCGACCGGTATTACCGTCGAGGTAGCAGCCGCGGACTCGCGCAGTCCGCGCAAGCGTGTCGCTGCCGCCACGTCGACGCGGTCGAGAACGGTAGCGACGGCTGCAGCGAAGAAGTCCGTGCCGGCGGCCAAGAAGGGCGATGAACCTGTGAAAACGGCGGTGAAGAAGGCGAGCACCGAGGTCGGGGCGGACGACGCCAGCTTGACGGAGGCAGCCGAGACGGCGGCCCCGAAGGCGACTCGTTCTCGCAAGAAGGCCGCGAAGGCCACCCCTGGCCAGCCAGGCGGCGAGCAAGGCGTACCCCGCCCGGACGGCGAGCCCGACCCGAAGGAGCTCGCCGCCGAGGAGGCCCGCAGCGAGGACGAGGGCTTCATCCTGTCCGAGGACGACGACACCGACGAGCCCGAACAGCAGGTCGCCGTCGCCGGTGCCACCGCCGACCCGGTCAAGGACTACCTGAAGCAGATCGGCAAGGTCCCGCTGCTGAACGCCGGCGAGGAGGTCGAGCTCGCCAAGCGCATCGAGGCCGGCCTGTTCGCCGAGGAGAAGCTGGCCACCGAGACCGACAGCATGCCGGCCAAGCTGCGCAGCGAGATGGAGTGGATCGCCGAGGACGGCCGCCGGGCCAAGAACCACCTGCTCGAGGCCAACCTGCGCCTCGTGGTGTCGCTGGCCAAGCGCTACACCGGCCGCGGCATGCTCTTCCTCGACCTCATCCAGGAGGGCAACCTCGGCCTGATCCGTGCGGTCGAGAAGTTCGACTACACCAAGGGCTTCAAGTTCTCCACCTACGCCACCTGGTGGATCCGGCAGGCCATCACCCGCGCCATGGCCGACCAGGCCCGCACCATCCGCATCCCGGTGCACATGGTCGAGGTCATCAACAAGCTCGCCCGGGTGCAGCGGCAGATGCTGCAGGACCTCGGCCGCGAGCCCACTCCGGAAGAGCTGGCCACCGAGCTGGACATGACCCCGGAGAAGGTGGTCGAGGTCCAGAAGTACGGCCGCGAGCCCATCTCGCTGCACACCCCGCTCGGCGAGGACGGCGACAGCGAGTTCGGTGACCTCATCGAGGACTCCGAGGCGATCGTGCCGGCCGAGGCCGTCTCGTTCACGCTCCTGCAGGAGCAGCTGCACGCGGTGCTCGACACGCTGTCCGAGCGCGAAGCGGGCGTCGTCTCGATGCGGTTCGGCCTCACCGACGGCCAGCCGAAGACGCTGGACGAGATCGGCAAGGTCTACGGCGTCACCCGTGAGCGGATCCGGCAGATCGAGTCGAAGACGATGTCGAAGCTGCGCCACCCGTCCCGGTCGCAGGTCTTGCGCGACTACCTGGACTGACGTTGGTCGCTGAGCGGGTGCTCGTCCCGTACCACCTGGACGAGCACCGGCCGGACCTCGACGTCCCGGTGCCTGCGTCGACCACGGTGCGGGCACCGCTGCCGGCGGACGGCACGGTGTGGGACCGGATGGCCGTGTTGTACGACCAGGTCGCCGACGTCGTCGCGGATGCGGTCGCGCCGGCGCGGTCCGAGCCGGCAGCGGAGCCGGTGCTCGTCCAGTCGGCCGACTGCACGACGTCGCTGGGCACGGTGGCCGGCCTGCAACGCGCCGGCGTGACTCCGTCGGTGGTCTGGTTCGACGCGCACGGTGACGTCCAGACGCCGCAGACGTCTGCGTCGGGCTACGTCGGCGGCATGCCGGTGCGGATCCTGGCCGGCTACGGACCGGAGCTCATCGCGACCCGGCTGCGGCTGGCCGCGGTGCCGGAGGAACGCATCGTGCTGGTCGACGCGCGCGACCTCGACCCGCCGGAGCGCGAGTACCTCGAGTCGTCGGCCGTGCGGCGAGTGTCAGTCCCCGCCCTGGACGCGTCGGTGTTGCCCGACGGGCCCATCTACCTGCACATTGACCTCGACGTCGTGGACTCCGCGCAGGTGCCGGGCCTGCTGTTCCCGGTGCCGGGCGGCCCGTCGCTGACCGAGGTGGCGGCCGCGATGCGGCGAGTGCTCGACACCGGCCGGGTGGTCGCCGTCGGGCTCGCCTGCACCTGGCACGACGGCCACGCCGCCGCCGACGTCGTCCGCGCGGCCCTTCGTCTCCCATGGAAATGATCACGTCCACCATGGGCGTTCACGCCTCACCATGAATGCTTGCCCGGTGCGGCGTGAGGACGCCTGGTAGTGGGTGCCGCCTGGGATCGGAGCTCGCCGGAAATGATGTGCGGCGCGCCGTCCGCCCAGGCTAGCGTTCGCGGATGATCTCGGTGGACCGCGTGGCACCCGATCAATGGGTGGCGCAGGACGATGACAGCAGGGTCGCCGGGCGGCTACGGGTCCTCGTCCGACCGGACGAGCGGTGTTTCGCGCTGTTGGGGCCATGCACGGCACACGTCGCGGGCCCGCTGCTGGACGCCTCCTGGCCGCCACCGATCGCGGCCTGCGGGTGGAGGTCGACGCCGACGACGGCGCCCGGCTGGCCCTGCTGACCAGCCGCGGCTTCGGCATCGACCGCCGCGAGCACGTGTACGAACTATCCACCCGGCGGGCAGATACTGACGTCGCGCTGCTCGACGGCTTTGGCTTCCGATCAGCGGCCGACGTCGATCCGGCGGCGTTGTGTGCACTCGACGAGGCGGTGCGCCGCGACGTGCCGGGCGTGGGGGAGTGGCATAACGATCTCGACACATTCCGCCGCGAGACCTTCGGTGATCCGCAGTTCGATCCTGCGACGTACCTGGTCGCCGTCGACGGTGGCACCGGCGGCCCCGGCAACACTTCTAGGCGTTGTCCCGCTTCGGCAGGCAAGCATTCCTGGTGGTGGGGGAACATCCATGGTGGACGTGATCATTTCCCGGGCGGCTGAGGGGGGAGGGGCCGGCGCCTACACTGGGGGGATGTCGTCCTCGGGTGAGGTCACGCGGCGGCGCCAGCTGCCGCCGGCCGTCGCGGCCACGGTTCCGGTCTTCGTCCTGGTGCTGGTCATGTGGGCCAGCGAGATCGTCGACGCGTTGCCTGGCGTCGACCTCGACCAGTACGGTATCCGGCCACGTGACGGGGAAGGGCTCATCGGTGTCCCGGCCTCGCCGTTCCTGCATGGCGGCTTCGATCACCTCATCGCCAACACCGGTGCGTTCCTGGTGCTCGGCGGGCTGATCGCGATGACCACGCGGCGGTTCTGGCCGGTCACCGTGGGGGTGGCGCTGGTCGGCGGTTTCGCCACCTGGCTGGTCGCCGCGCCCAACACCGTGCACATCGGAGCCAGCGGCCTGGTCTACGGCTACGCGGCGTTCCTGGTGGCCTGGGGTGTGCTGAGCCGGCGAGTGCTGAGCATCGTCGTCGCGGTGGTCGTCGTGCTCATGTACGGCGGCATCGTGGTCGGCGTGTTGCCGGGGCAGCCGGGCATCTCCTGGCAGGGGCATCTGTTCGGCGCCGCGGCCGGGGTGCTGATGGCGTTCCTGCTGCGCGGCCGCGCGGCTCGTTCAGGCGGTGCGAACGCCATCCGCTGACCGTGCCTGAGCTCCTGCCGGTCCCTGAGGGACGGATGCGCCGCCTAGATGCGCGAACGGTGCCCGCCGGCGACGTTGCGCGGCTGGACCACCGTTGCGAAGAAGAATCCGGGCGCGGCCGCCTCGTCGTCGAGGCGGCCGGCCGCGGGAAGTATTCAGTCGGTGACGGGTTCGGGCTGGGCGTGCAGCTTGCCGGTCTCGTCCTGCCATTCGAGCGCGATAGGACGCAGCTTGTCCTCGTGCCGGCGGCCGTGGTGGCCGCAGAAGAGGAGATCGCCCTCGCTGAGAACGACGCGGATGTACGCCTGCGCGCCGCAGCTGTCACAACGGTCGACGGCATTCAACGGGCTGGTAGCGAGAGCTGTGTTCGTCACGTCGCCTACCTTCCTGATCGGTGTGCCACCTCTCGGTGGTGGTGCATCCGTATCAACATGAAACCATCGCCCGGCGTTCCCGCATCTCGAGTGTGGCCCGGTTCGCTCTGCGCGTAACGGTTCGGCTGTGAGGCTCGTCACGTCGGATCCGTGGCCGGATCGCCCGGGCGGCGGCACGTGACCCGTCGGCCAGCGTGGCAACCGCGGGAAGGTCAGGCACAGGGCTTACGCTGTCAACGCATGTTTTCGTCCGCATGTTCAGGAGGGAACCGACTCGTGACCGCCGAGCGCGCCGATGCCGTGACCACCGCCGGCGACTACACCGCGCGCCATCTGTCGGTGCTGGAGGGCCTCGAGGCCGTCCGCAAACGGCCGGGCATGTACATCGGATCCACCGATTCCCGCGGCCTCATGCACTGCCTCTGGGAGATCATCGACAACGCCGTCGACGAAGCGTTGGGCGGGTACTGCGACCGGGTCGAGGTCATCCTGCGCGGGGACGGTTCGGCCGAGGTCAGCGACAACGGCCGCGGCATCCCGGTCGACACCCACGCCAAGTCCGGCCTCTCCGGCGTCGAGGTCGTCTTCACCAAGCTGCACGCGGGCGGCAAGTTCGGTGGCGGTTCGTACGCGGCCTCCGGTGGCCTGCACGGTGTGGGCGCCAGCGTCGTCAACGGCCTGTCCGCGCGGCTGGACGTCGAGGTCGACCGGGGCGGCCGGACGCACGCCATGTCGTTCCGGCGCGGCGAGCCGGGCGTGTACGACGGTGAGGGGCCGGACGCGCCGTTCGCCCCGTTCACCGACCATTCCGAGCTGCGCGTCGTCGGCCGCGTCGCCAAGCGGGTCACCGGTACCCGGGTGCGGTTCTTCGCCGATCGGCAGATCTTCCTGCGTGACGCCGCGTACTCGTGGGAGGACCTCGTCTCCCGCGCCCGCCAGACGTCGTACCTGGTGCCGGGGCTGCAACTGACCATCCGCGACGAGCGCGGCGACGAGCCGGTGGAGGAGACCTTCCGGCACGACGGCGGCATCAGCGAGTTCGTCGAGTTCCTGAGTCCGGGCGCGCCGGTCACCGATGTCCTTCGGCTCACCGGTTCGCAGACGTTCCGCGAGACCGTGCCGGTGCTGGACGACGACGGCCAGCTGGTCTCGAAGGACACCGAGCGCACGTGTGAGGTCGACGTCGCGCTGCGGTGGGACATCGGCTACGACACCGTGTCCCGGTCGTTCGTCAACGTCGTCGCCACGCCGAAGGGCGGCACCCACGTGGCCGGCTTCGAGCAGGGCCTGCTCAAGGCGCTGCGCGATCAGGTCAAGGTCAACGCCCGGCGGCTCAAAGCGGGGAACGACAAGATCGAGAAGGACGACGTGCTCGAGGGCCTCACCTCGGTGGTGACGGTCCGGCTCGACGAGCCGCAGTTCGAGGGCCAGACGAAGGAGGTGCTCGGCACCGCGGCGGTGCGGTCCATCGTCGCGGGGGTGGTCGACCGGGAGCTCAAGGCCGTCCTCACCTCCACCAAGCGCAACGACAAGGCACAGGCGTCGGCGCTGCTGGAGAAGGTCGTGGCCGCCGCCAAGGCGCGGGTGGCTGCGCGGCTGCACAAGGAGACCGTCCGGCGCAAGAACGCGCTCGAGACCAGCGCGCTGCCCACCAAACTGGTCGACTGCCGATCGAACAGCCTGGAACGCTCCGAGCTGTTCATCGTCGAGGGTGACTCCGCGCTGGGCACCGGCCGCTCCGCGCGCGACGCGGAGTACCAGGCGCTGCTGCCGATCCGGGGCAAGATCCTCAACGTGCAGAAGGCCTCGGTCGGCGACATGCTCAAGAACGCCGAGTGCGCGGCCATCATCCAGGTGCTGGGCGCCGGCAGCGGCCGCACCTTCGACATCGAGCAGAGCCGCTATGGCCGGGTCATCCTGATGACCGACGCCGACGTCGACGGCGCGCACATCCGCACCCTGCTGATCACGCTCTTCTACCGGTACATGCGCCCGTTCGTCGAGGCGGGGCGGCTGTTCGCGGCGATGCCGCCGTTGCACCGCGTCGAGCTGGCCAACCCGAAGAAGGGCCAGGACAAGTACATCTACACGTACACCGACACCGACCTGGACCGCACGTTGCGCGATCTCGCCCGCCGGGGCGTTCGGGTGAAGGACACGCCGCAGCGTTACAAGGGTCTCGGCGAAATGAACCCAGATCAGCTGGCCGAGACGACCATGGACCCGCGGCATCGCCGGTTGCGACGCATCAACGCCGACGACGCCGAGCGTGCCGAAGCGGTTTTCGAGCTGCTCATGGGCAACGAGGTGGCACCGCGCAAGGAGTTCATCATCGCCGGCGCCGCCCAGTTGGATCGGGCCCGCATTGACGTCTAGAGGCGGCCTACCCGGGACCCGCCCGTAGCCGTCACGTGGATTCCCCGTCCCTCACCGGCCGCACCCGGCCCGGTGGAACGTGAGATTTCACGCTGACGTGATCATTTCCGACCGTGTCGGGGTGCCCGGTAGGGTTGAGGCGGCGGTTCGAGCGGACGGGGGTGGTCGGTCGTGTGGAGACGATCGCCCGCCCGCCTGCGCTCGTTGGTCGCGGGCTTTCTCGCCGCCGGGCTGATGGTGCTCGCAGCGGCCCTGGTGACACCCGGCGGTGACGTGCTCCGCAGTGCCGCGGCCGGGCCGGCCATCCATCCCGCGGCGGAGATCACACCGAACGCGATGCCGCGTACCTGCGAACCCCCGGCCGACGTGCACGCCTGCGCCGCGCCGTCCGGCGACGGCACCGACGTCGGGCCGCTGGCCGCCGTCGTCGCCGATCCCCTCATCGTGGAGCCGAGCCTCGCCAGCTGGGCGACGCGCACACCGGTCGAGCGCACATTTCCGCGGGCCTCCGAACAGCTCGCCGGTGGCCGAGCGCCACCGGCCGCGACGTGACCTGACCGTCGACGTCCGCGAACTGTGCACCTCGCCACCCGCGAGGCGGCACTATCGGAGGCATCCTGTGTTAACCATCCGTGTGAGTCGCCCATGATGCTGGCCCTGATCGCCGCGCACCTCGTCGTCGCGGCCACCGCGCCGCTCCTGGTCGCCTGGCTGCATCGCCGGGCATTCCTGGTGCTGGCCTTGGTGCCCGCGGCGTCATTCGGCTGGGCGGTGGCGATGACACCCGAGGTCGCCGGGCCCGCTGGCGGTGCCATCGAACAACAGGTGGCATGGGTCCAGACGCTGGGCCTGGAGCTGACGTTCCGGCTCACCACGCTGAGCTGGGCCATGATGCTGCTGGTCACCGGCGTCGGCGCGCTCGTGCTGGCGTACTGCGCCTACTACTTCCGCCCCGGCGACGGCGGCCTCTGGCGCTTCTCGGGGCTGCTCACCGGCTTCGCGGGCGCGATGCTCGGCCTGGTGCTCGCCGACGATCTCATCGTGCTGTACATCTTCTGGGAGCTCACCACCGTCCTGTCGTACCTGCTCATCGGCCACAACCCGGAGCGCAAGGCGAACCGGCGCGCGGCCATGCAGGCGCTGATGGTGACCACGCTGGGCGGGCTGGCCATGCTGGTGGGCATCATCATCATCGGCCAATCGGCCGGGACGTACCGGGCTTCGGAGGTGCTGGCCGCCCCGCCGGCCGGTGACGCGGTCACGGTGGCCGTGGTGCTGTTGCTGGTCGGCGCCATCTCGAAGTCCGCGCTGGTGCCCTTCCACTTCTGGTTGCCCGGCGCCATGGCCGCACCCACGCCCGTCAGCGCCTACCTGCACGCCGCCGCCATGGTGAAGGCCGGCATCTACCTGGTCGCGCTGCTCGCGCCCACGTTCGCCGGACTGTTGCCGTGGCGGCCGCTGCTGCTCATCCTGGGTGTCGCCACCATGCTGCTGGGCGGCTTGCGGGCGCTGCGCCAGCACGACCTCAAGCTCCTGCTCGCCTACGGCACGGTCAGCCAGCTCGGCTTCCTCATCGTGCTGGTCGGCGCCGGCACCCGGGCGGCGGCGCTGGCCGGGGTGGCCATGCTGGTCGCGCACGCGTTGTTCAAAGCGTCGCTCTTCCTCGTCGTCGGCGTCGTCGACCGCAGCACGGGCACCCGCGACCTGCGGGAACTGTCCGGGCTCGGCAAGCGGACACCAGTGCTCATGTGGGCGGCGATCCTGGCCGCCGGCTCGATGGCGGCGGTGCCACCGCTGGCCGGGTTCGTGGCCAAGGAGACGGTGTACGCCGCGTTCGTCGACATCGCCGAGACCGGCGACGGCACCGGCATCGGCTCGGCGGCCGGCTGGGTTCTGGTGGCAGGGCTGACCGTGGGCTCGGCGCTCACCGTCGCCTACAGTGCGCGGTTCGTCTGGGGCGCGTTCGCCACCAAGCCGGGGGTGCCGCCGATCGGCGACTGCCGGCTGCCGGCCCCCGGGTTCGCGGCCGCACCGGTCGCGCTGGCGCTGGCGTGCTTCGCGCTCGGGCTGCTCGGCCCGGCGGAGACGGAGCTGCTGGGGCCGTACGCGAACCAGTTCCCGGCCGGTGCGCACGAGCCGGAACTGACCCTGTGGCACGGCGTCAATGTGCCGCTCATGTTGTCGGGGCTGTCGCTGCTGCTCGGCCTGGCCCTGTTCTGGTGGCGCGACGTGGTGGCCGGGGCGCAGCAGCGCTTCGCACCCCGCGCCGACGCGGAGTCGGGCTACCGGGCCATCATGCGTGGTGTCGACCGGCTGGCGGTCGAGGTCACCGGTGCCACCCAGCGTGGTTCGCTGCCCATCTACCTGGCGGTCATCTTCCTGGTCGTGGTCCTGGTGCCGGGCAGCACGCTGCTGGCGGGACAGATCTGGGACGGCGACGCGTACGCCTGGGACTCTCCGGCGCAGGCCGTCGTGGGCGGCATCATGATCGTGGCCGCAGTGCTGGCCGCGCGGTCGCGCCGGCGGCTCAAAGCCGTGGTGCTGGCCGGCGTCACCGGTTACGGCATGGCCATGCTGTTCATCCTGCACGGCGCTCCGGACCTGGCGCTGACGCAGGTGCTGGTCGAGACGGTGACCCTGGTCATCTTCGTGCTGGTGCTGCGCCGGATGCCGCTGTACTTCTCCAACCGGCCACTGACCAGTTCACGCTGGTGGCGGCTGGCCCTGGGCAGCGCGGTCGGTCTGGTGATGGCCGGGCTGGCGCTGGCGGCGTCGGGTGCGCGCATCGCCGACCCGGTGTCCGACGGGTTCGCCGAGCCCGCAGTGTCGTACGGCGGAGGGCACAATATCGTCAACGTCACCCTGGTCGACATCCGCGCCTGGGACACCATGGGCGAGATCTCCGTGCTGGTGGTGGCCGCGACCGGCGTGGCCAGCTTGATCTTCCTGATCACCGGCCGCACCGGGCGATGGCGGCCGGAGGCGGCGATCGCCAAGGCGCCACCGCAGACACGGCCGATGGACGGCCGCCGCCCGCACCGCAACGTGTGGCTGCGGGCCGGCGTGACGCTGGCGCCGGAACGGCGCTCCATCATGTTCGAAGTGGTCACCCGGCTGGCGTTCCACGTCATCATCGTGTTCTCGATCTACCTGCTGTTCGCCGGTCACAACTCACCAGGCGGTGGGTTCGCCGGCGGCCTGGTCGCGGGCCTGGCGCTGATGGTGCGCTACCTCGCGGGTGGCCGGTACGAGCTGAACGAGGCCGCGCCGGTCGACGCCGGCCTGGTCCTGGGTATCGGCCTGTTCATCGCCACGGGCTCAGGGCTGGTGCCGCTCGCGCTGGGCGGTGATGTCCTGCAGAGCGCCGTCGTCGATCTCACGATTCCGCTGGTCGGGCACGTGCACTTCGTCACGTCGCTGTTCTTCGACATCGGCGTGTACCTCGTCGTCGTCGGGCTGATGCTCGACGTGCTGCGCAGCCTGGGTGGCGGCATCGACCGGCAGACGGACGATGACGACGACGTCGAGTCCCTGGAAGCAGTGGAGGGCATGCGATGAGCGCCAACCTGACCCTGGTGGCTGTCGTCGGTGTCCTGTTCGCCGCCGGCGTCTACCTGTTGCTCGAGCGCAGCCTGACCCGCGTCCTGGTCGGCGTCATCCTCATCGGCAACGGTGTCAACACGCTGTTCCTGGTGGCATCCGGCCCGGCGGGGCGCGCACCCATCGTCGGACTGAACGACGTGGACGACATGAGCGACCCGCTGCCGCAGGCGCTGGTCCTCACCGCCATCGTCATCACCCTGGGTGTGACGGCGTTCCTCCTGGCCATGGCGTACCGGGCGTGGCAGTTGCACGAGCACGACGACGTCCAGGACGACGTCGAGGACGCGTTGATCCGGCGTCGGGCCGAGCGCGACGAGGCGTCGTCCAGTTACGACGACAGCGCCGGCGGCACCATGGACGAGGAAGGCACCGACGACGCTTCCGAGGCGGCCAGCCGTGCCGACCTGGCGGCATCCGCGGGGCCCGAGGGGGAGGCCCGATGAACGCGACCGCTCTCGTCCCGTTGCCGGTCGTCCTGCCGTTGTTCGGCGCCGGCCTCGCGTTCGCGCTGGGCCGCTCGGCCCGGGCGCAGCGGGTGGTCAGTCTCGTCGTGCTCGCGCTGATGGTGATCATCGCCGCGGTGCTGGTGTACCGGGCCGACACCGACGGACCACAGGTCATGGAGGTCGGCGGTTGGGATGCCCCGCTGGGCATCTCGCTGGTGGCCGACCGGTTGTCAGCGTTGATGCTGCTGGTCTCGGCCATCGTGGCCCTGAGCGTCCTGGTGTACTCGCTGGGCCAGGGGGTGGTGGAGTACGGCCCGGACACCCCGCTGTCGGTGTTCCACCCGACCTTCCTGGTGCTGGTCGCCGGCGTCGCGAACGCCTTCCTCTCCGGCGACCTGTTCAACCTGTACGTCGGGTTCGAGATCCTGCTGGCGGCCAGCTATGTGCTGCTGACACTCGGCGGCACCGGCGAACGCATCCGGGCCGGCACCACGTACGTCGTCGTCAGCCTGGTGTCGTCGATCATCTTCCTGACCGCGATCGCGCTGACGTACGCCGCCACCGGCTCCGTCGGGCTGGCTCATCTGGCGGGCCGACTGGACGAGCTGCCCGACGGCATCTCGCTGCTGCTGCAGCTCATGCTGCTGACGGCATTCGCCATCAAGGCCGCGGTGTTTCCGCTGTCGGCCTGGCTGCCCGACAGCTACCCGACCGCGCCGGCACCGGTCACGGCGGTCTTCGCGGGCTTGCTGACCAAGGTCGGTGTGTACGCGATCATCCGCACCCAGACGCTGCTGTTCCCGGACAGTGCGCTCAGCGACCTGCTGTTGTGGGCGGCACTGTTGACCATGCTCATCGGCATCCTGGGCGCCGTCGCACAGTCCGACATCAAACGAATGCTGTCGTTCACACTGGTCAGCCACATCGGCTACATGGTGTTCGGGGTGGCCCTGGCCAGCGACGCCGGGCTGTCCGGTGCCATCTACTACGTCGTGCACCACATCGTCATCCAGACCAACCTGTTCCTGGTCGCCGGCCTGATCGAGCGGCGCGGCGGCAGCACGTCGCTGGAACGGCTGGGCGGACTGGCGCGGTTGTCACCCGTCCTGGCGGTGCTGTTCTTCGTCCCGGCGATGAACCTGGCCGGCATCCCGCCCTTCTCCGGCTTCCTGGGCAAGCTGGGGCTGATGCAGGCCGGTGTCGACAACGGCAGCCCACTGGCCTACGCGCTGGTCGTCGGCAGCGTGGTGACCAGCCTGCTGACCCTGTACGCGATGGCCAAGGCGTGGAACCGGGCGTTCTGGCAGGCGCCGAACCCCGTCGGGCCGCGCGAGACCACCGATATGCACCGCAAGCCGGTGCGCACCGACTCGCCGGAGCCGGCCGGCCGGGTCGCGGCCGTTGCGATGCGCGGTGCCCTGGCCGGGCCGGCGGCGGCCCTGCTGGCGGTCGGGCTCGCCATGACCGTCTTCGCCGGCCCGTTGTTCGCGCTGACCGACCGGGCCGCGTCGGACCTGCGTGAACGTACGCCGTACATCGAAGCCGTCCTGCCGGGAGGTGCACCGTGACTTCGCCGGAGACCCCGGCCCCGGTTCCAGAGCGCAGGCGCGGGTTCCAATGGCCGATGCTCATCTCGCTGACGCTGGTGTGGGTGCTGCTCTGGGGCAATGTCTCGGTCGCGAACGTCGTCGCCGGGGCGGTGGTCGCGTTCGTCGTGGTGACGGTCTTCCCGTTGCCGCCCATCGTGTTCGGCGGCAAGGTGCGCGTCGCCGGGCTGTTGCGGCTGGCCGGCAGGTTTGCCGCGGACCTCGTCGTCGCCAGCACGCAGGTGGCCTGGCAGGCGCTACGTCCCGGTCACCAGCCCACGAACGCCGTCATCCAGCTCGACCTGTACAGCCGTTCGGACCTCTACCTGACGCTGACGGCGGAGTTCCTGTCGCTGGTGCCGGGCAGCCTGGTCGTCGAGGTGCGTCGCTCGACGTCCACGCTGTTCCTGCACGTGCTGGGGGTGCGTGACGAGACCGACGTCGAACGGGCTCGCCTCCGCGCCCTGGCCCAGGAGGAACGGGTGGTGAAGGCGCTGGCCTCCGACGAGGAGCTGGCGGCCTATCGGCGCGCGAGGGAAGGAGTTGCGCGATGACCATCGTGATCTGGGTGTGCGCGGCCATGCTCGCCGTCGCCGCGGCGCTGGTGGTGACGCGGATGACGCTCGGTCCGACCATGCTCAACCGGGTCGTCGCGATGGACGTGCTGATCGCCATCGTGGTGGCCGGGCTCGGCCTGGAGGCCGCGCTGAACCAGCACACCACCACACTGCCGATCCTCGTGGTGCTGTCACTGGTCGGCTTCGTCGGTTCCGTCAGTGTGGCCCGGTTCGCCGCCCGCGACGACAAAGGGGAGCGCGCATGAACACCGTCGCCGACGTCATCTCCGCGGCCTGCCTGATCGCCGGATCGTCGCTGTCGCTGATCGCGGCGATCGGCCTGGTGCGCTTCCCGGACCTGCTGGCCCGCATGCACGCCGGCACGAAGCCGCAGGTTCTGGGGCTGCTGCTGATCCTGGTCGGCGTCGGGTTGCGACTGCGCGACTGGACTGACCTGGGGATGCTGCTCGCGGTGGCGCTGTTCCAGCTGCTCACCGCTCCGGTGGCCGCCCACATGATCGGCCGGGCCGCCTACCGGCACGGCACTGTGCGCGAGGACACCCTGATCGTGGACGAGCTCACTCCCGCGCTCGACGACGTCGGCAAGGGCTGAGCCGGTGGGGTGACCGGCCTTCGAGACCGCGTGATCAGCTCAGCGGGCGAGTGAAGTAGCGCACGGACTTGTCGGTGCCGATGAGCGGTGCCTGGCCGACCGGGCTGAAACCCATGGCGGCGTGCAGCGCGTCGGAGACGGGATTCGGCGGCTCGAGGTTCACCTCGGCGCAGAGGACGGTGTGGCTCTCTGCTCGGGCGGCCGAGATGACGTCGTCGTACAGCGCGCGGGCGACGCCCTGGCCGCGCAGGCTCAGCGCCACCACGACGCGGTCGATGTACACGAACCGGTCGTAGCGCTGCTTGAACCAGGAGAAGTTCTGGCTGTCTCGGACGGTGTCCTGATCGAACGCGATGACCATGGCCGCGGCGTCGTCGGTGACCCGAGTGCGCCAGGCGATCTTGAGCAGCTCGCGCAACTCGTCGGCCGTCAGTTCGGAGAGCTCCAGGGCGTGGTCGTTGTTCAGCGTCAGGAGAGCCGGCAGGTCGGCGTCGGTGGGGGCACGGAGGTGGTGCGGCACGCGTCCGAGCCTAACGGGCAGGGCCACCCGAGGGCGTCCTCCCGCTCCACCGGGCAAGCATTCCTGGGGGAGCGGGAGTACCCATGGTGGACGTGATCATTTTGGGGTCAGGTGACCTGGGAGAGCCGGCCGGTGTCGACGTCGTAGATGAAACCGCCGACCGGCGCTCCCGGGGACAGGAAGGGCCAGGAGCGGATCTTCTGCACGTCCGCGGCCAGGGTGGCGCGCTGGTCCGCGACGAGCTGGAAGTCGAGGCTGCGCACGTCGATGCCGGAGGAGTCCTGAATGGCGGCGTTGACCTCGTCGGCGGTGGCGCTGGCCATCTTGCACTTGGTGTGGGCCACAACCATGATCCGGGTGACCCCCAGCAGGTGGGTGGCCAGGGCGAGGGTGCGCAGGACGTCGCTGGTGACCCGGGCGCCGGCGTTGCGCAGGATCTTGGCGTCGCCGGGCTTCAGGCCCAGCATGTCCAGCGGCTCGATGCGCGAGTCCATGCAGGTGACGACGGCCAGTCCGCGGGCGGCGACCGGCTCCAGGCCGGCCAGCGCGAACCGCTCGGCGTAGTGGCCGTTCGCGGCCAGGACGTCGGCGAACTCCTCGGTTTCCATGACGCTCCTTTCACCCGCGCGGGCGGGCAACATAGGCGACGGGGGTGCCGGCCGGCTTACCGCACGACTCCGGGCGGGCCGGGTGCTGTTGCTCGGCGCGCACCTGCAACGTCCAGGTGCGGCCGTCGCGATGTTCGACGACGGCGTCCCACTCGCCGGGGGCGAGCGGCGTGACGGTGACGTCGAGGTCGTCGAGGCCGGTGTCGCCGGCGACACGCCGGACGGCTGCTTCGGCGGCCTGGCCGGGCCGGCTGAAGGTGCTGCGGCCGCGGTAGTGATCGCCGTGGAAGCGACCGACGCGCGCGGACTCGACCAACTGCAGCGCGGACTTGTCGTCCAGCCGTCCGTAGACCACGCCGTGCGGCAGCAGCACAGCCGTGGGGGCGAACCGGTGGCCGCCCAGGTGGGTGGTCTCCCACACCCGGCCGAGAAGGTCGTCGCGGACGTCGTGGATCAGCTGGCGCCCCTGCACCGCGCAGCAGGCATCCCGGCGGCCGTTGGTGCACACCAGGAGGATGGGCTCGGCCTCGGGCCGCAGCGACAGCCCGGCCTCGGCGGCGACGGTGTGCAGCTCACCCGCGAGACCGCCGGAGCCACCCCCGGCGCCGTCGCCCAGCGCGCTCCAGTTCACGTCGCGCAGCATCGACACGTCCTCGACCCAGCCGCCGAGCAGCCGGGTGCCGCCGGGCCGGGTGGCGGCCAGCCAGACCCGGTGCGAGGCTGGATGCCGGGTGTCCGGGTGGCGTCGCGGCCGGCGCACCAACGCGACCCGGCCGCCGTGCCGGCCTGCGGCGGTGTCCAGCTCGGCACCGAGCGCGGGGTCGAGGTGGGACTGCGTCAGCGCCTTGGCGCCCCAGGGCCCGGGCTGCTCGAGCACCAGCCACCAGGCGGCCACCGGCGCGGTGCCGGCCAACGGCTCGCCGAGGTCGCGGCTGGCGTCGGAGCAGGTGGTCACGCCACCACGTTACGGGGGCGGTGGCGGAGGAGGAGCAGCGCGCCCGCGGTGGCGACGGCCGCGCACACGGCGGCTCCGGTGAACGTGGCCTGGAGCTGCTCCACGATCGCCTCTCGGACGGCGTCGTCGTACGGCGGGCAGTCAGTGGGGGAGTCGGGGCAGGTGACGGCCGGTGACTCGATGGTCGCCTGGACGGAGTAGAGCTTGCGCAGCCCGATCGCGGTGAGCGCGGACAGCCCGGCGAGCATGCCGACCATGCGGGCGACGACGAGCAGGGCGCTGGCCACGCCGTGCGTCTCGCGCGGCGCCGCGGCCAGCAGCGCCGCGTTGATCGGCGCGATGGCCAGCCCGAACCCGAATCCGGCCGCGACCAGGACGGCGTCGTCGCCGAGGCCGTCCAATGAGCCCAGCCCCCAGGTGGCCATGACGGCGAGCCCGGCCGTGCCGAGCGCCATGCCGAGGCCGGCGATGGGCGCCGGGGAGAACCGGCGCAGCAGCCAGCCGCCGAGCACGGCGCCGACCGGCAGCGCCACGAGGAACCGCATCAGCACGAGGGCCGCGTCGAGCTGGTCGGCGCCGGAGACGACGGTTCGGGCCAGGATCGGCACGTCGACGACGACGGAGACCAGCGCCGCCCCGACGAACAGGCTGACCAGCAGCGACCCCCACGCCGGGACGGAGCGGACCGCGGCCGGCGGAACCAGCGGGTTCGGCGCCCGGCGCTGCCGCCAGGCGAACCCGGCGAGCGCGACCGCCGACCCGGTGAGCAGCCACGGCCCGGACGGCGCCATCAGCTCGACGGCCGGGTCGGCAACGGCGAACGTGAGGACGATGCCGCCGAGGGCCGCGCCGAGCAGCAGGGCGCCGGGCAGGTCCGCGGCCCGCAGCACCGCCGGGGTGCGCCGCAACGGCAGGATGGGCCGGCGGGCGGTGAGCTCACGGGCGACGAAGGCGAGGGTCAGCACGGCGGCGCCGATGGCCAGTGGGGTGGTCCACTGCTGTCCGTCGGCGCGGGGGACCAGCAGCTCGCCCCATTGGACGCTCTGCTCGAGCGACCGGGGCCGGGTGACCGCCACTCCGGCGCACAGCAGCGCGCCGAGGCCCAGGACGGCGCCGGCGACGTCGGGCCGGCCGTCTGGCGGCGTCGCCCGGGGAGAGGCCGGCGGGTCGGCGTGGTCCGCGGCGGCTCCGACCGGGCCCGGCCCCGCGCCGGCGAGGGCGGGCTGCGGCCGTCGACGGCGGGCTACGGTGCCGGCGAACAGCACGGCGCCGACGGCGAAGTTGACCCAGAAGATGGCGCGCCAGTCGGCGACGGCGAGGATGGCCGCGCCGAACAGGGGACCCAGAACCGAGCCCAACTCCTGTACCGCGCCGACCAGGCCGAGCGGGACGCCTCGCCGTTCGGCCGGCCAGAGGTCGGCCACCAGCGCCAGCGTCACCGGGACGAGGGCGCCGCCGCCGGCGCCCTGGAGGAACCGGCCCACCACCGCGCCACCCAGCCCGTCGGCGGACGCCGTCAGCAGCGACCCGGCCGTGAAGACGAGCAGCGCGCCGGTGAGTACCGGCAGCCGCCCGGTGACGTCGGAGATGCGGCCGACCAGCGGCAGCACGACGACGTAGCCGAGAAGGAACATCGACACCAGCGGTGCGGCTCGCTGCAGCTCGTCGGCGTCGAGCCCGACCCCGACCATCATGTCCGGCAGCGCCAGCACGATGACGTAGGTGTCGGCGGCGGCCAGCAGAACTCCGACGACGCCGAGCACCAGTGCCCGGCGGGCGGTGCGCTCAGCTGTCGGGGGCACTGATCTCCGCCGGCTCGTCGTATTCGCTGAGCTGGACGGCGTACGTCTGCTCGGCGCCGCCGTCGTAGAAGGGACCGGTCAGCGTGGCCTGCCGCAACTGCCCGGTCTCGGCGTCGAGCGCCCAGGTGGCGTGGACCTCGGCGGAGGGGTCGGCGATGGCGAGGATCTGGCCCACGAGCTCGCCGGGCAGCACCGACTCGACCTGGTTGTGCACGTCGCCGTCGATGCGTACCTGCTCACCGGCCGCGACCTCGCTGCCGGAGGTGAGGAGCTGACTGACGCCGTGGTCGGGGTCGATGAGCAGACCGGGGTCGCCGAAGCCGAGCTCGGCGGCGTCGACCTCGGAGTAACTGTTGGTGAGCGGCAGCTGGGCCCACAGCTGGCCGTCGACGGACACGACTCCGATGGTGGCCGGCAGCGCACCGGCGCGGATGCGGATGTCGCCCTCGAACGAGGCGGGCGGGACGGCGACGCCCTCGGCGCCGAGCACGACGGTGCCGCCGTCGGGAAGGTCCTCGCCCTCGACGGTGAACCGGACGCTGGAGGCCTCGTTGAGCAGCTCGGCGGCGGTGTCGAGCTGGGCCTGCGGGTCGTCACCGCCGCCGCCGTCGTCGTCGCCGCTGCACCCGGCCAGAGCCAGCGCTCCGGTGACGACGAGCAGGGCGGCGGCCCGGCGGGTGGTGACGCGCATGAGGGCAGTGTGCCAGCCGGTGCCGACACCTGCCGGGCCGACCCGCGACCTCGACACCACGTGTTCCTCCCGTTCGAGTCCTGTTCGACGACGACGCCCAAGGGTGCCCGGCGGCGGCTGTGAAAGCGCTGAGAGCCGCCGCCCTCGGACGCCCGCGAACGTCAGGAGTCCGGATCCGTCGGCGGATCGGCCGGCGGGCCGCTCGCTGAGTCGCTTACCGAGCTGCCTGCCGGGCCGGCGACCGCCGCGATCGGCTGGGCCACGGGGACACCGGAGCCGTCGCGACGGCCGGTCGCCTCCGGAAGATCGATGGGCACACCGCTCGCCGCGGCCGCCCGCGGTGGTGCCGCGCCGGCCCATGCCAGCAGCAGGGTGTCCTCGCCCTTGAGGAAGCGGTGGCAGCGCACGCCTCCGGTGGCGCGGCCCTTGGCCGGGTATTCGCTGTACGGCGTCACCTTGGCCGCCCCGGGCTGGGTCCCCGGCAGCGCCGACGACGACCCGGACACGGTGACGACGGCGCCGTCGCGGGCGGGGTCGACCGCGCCGAAGAACGCGGCCTTGGCTCCGGCGCCGAGTTTGATACCGGCGACGCCGCCGCCGGCCCGGCCCTGCGGCCGCACGGCCGATGCGCTGAAACGCAACAGCTGGGCGTCCGTGGTGACGAAGACGAGGTCCTCGTCACCGGTGGTCAGCTCGACGGCACCGACCACGTGGTCGCCGTCGTCGAGCCGGATGACCTCGTACGCGTCCTTGCCGGGATGGTCGGGCACCACCCGCTTGACCACGCCGCGCTCGGTGCCCAGGGCCAGGCCCTTGGAGTCGGGGTCGAACGTCGTCAGGCTCAGCGCCCGTTCGCCGCCGTCGAGCTCGACGAACTCCTTCAACGGCGCCCCACCGGCCAGGGTGAGGGCCGCCGTCGGCGGCAGCGACGGAAGGTCGAGGACGGACAGCCGCACCACCCGGCCGGTGCTGGTGACGACGCCCACCTGGCCGCGCGCAGTCGTCGCGGCCACCGAGACGACGACATCGTGCTTGGACCGGCTGTCGCCGTGCACCAGGGGGCCGGCGCCGGCGGTACGGGCCAGCAGTCCGGACGACGACATCAGCACCTGGCAGGGATCGTCGGCGATCTCCAGTGAGGCGGCACCGGCGCGGCCGCGCGGGGTGACCGCGCCGGACTCCTCCAGCAGCACCGTGCGCCGCGGCGTGGCGTGCTGGGCCGACACCTCGGCCAGCTCCGCCGAGACCGCCTGCCGCAGCAGTGACTCGTCCTCCAGCAGGGCGGTGAGCTCGGCGATGGTGCGCCGCAGCTCCTCGCCCTCCTTCTCCAGCTCCAGCCGGTCGTAGCGGGTCAGCCGGCGCAGTGGGGTGTCGAGGATGTAGCGGGCCTGGATGTCGCTGAGGTCGAAGATGGCCATCAACCGCTCGCGCGCGGCGCTGGCGTCGTCGGAGGAGCGGATGACCGCGATGACCTCGTCGATGTCGAGCAGCGCGACCATGAGGCCGTCGACCAGGTGCAGCCGGTCCGCGGCCTTCGTGCGGCGGAACTCGCTGCGCCGGCGCACCACGTCGAGGCGGTGCGCGATGAAGACCTCGAGCAGCTCCTTGAGGCCGAGCGTGCGCGGCTGCCCGTCGACCAGCGCCACGTTGTTGATCGAGAACGAGTCCTCCAGCGGGGTGAGCCGGTACAGCTCCTCCAGGACCGCCTCCGGCACGAACCCGCTCTTCAGCTCGATGACCAGCCGCAGGGTCGTGTTGCGGTCGGTGTAGTCGACGACGTCGGCCACACCCTGCAGCTTCTTGTTGCGCACCAGCTCCACGATGCGCTCGCGCACCCGCTCGGGGCCGACCATGTACGGCAGCTCGGTGATGACGATGCCCTTGCGGCGCGCGGTGATGTTCTCGATGCGCGCGGTGGCGCGGGTCTTGAACGCGCCCCGGCCGGTCTCGTACGCCTCGCGGACCCCGTCCAGGCCGATGATGCGCCCGCCGCTGGGGAGGTCGGGGCCCGGCACGAACCGCATGAGGTCGTCGAGGGTGGCGTCCGGGTTGGTGATCAGGTGCCGGGTGGCGTCGATGACCTCGCCCAGGTTGTGCGGAGCCATGTTCGTGGCCATGCCGACGGCGATACCGGTAGCGCCGTTGACCAGCAGGTTCGGGAACGCCGCAGGCAGCACCTCGGGCTGCTCGAACTGGCCGTCGTAGTTCGGCACCATGTCGACGACGTTCTCGTCGAGCGACCTGACCAGCAGCATCGCCGGCTCGGCCAGCCGGCACTCGGTGTACCGGTACGCGGCCGGCCCGGCGTCCAGCGAGCCGAAGTTGCCGTGCCCGTCCACCAGCGGCACCCGCATCGCCCACGGCTGGGCCATCCGCACCAGGGTGTCGTAGATGGCGCTGTCACCGTGCGGGTGCAGCTTGCCCATGACGTCGCCGACGACCCGGCCGCACTTCACGTGCGCGCGGTCCGGGCGCAGACCCATCTCGTTCATCTGGAACAGGATCCGGCGCTGCACCGGCTTCAACCCGTCACGGGCGTCCGGGATCGCGCGGGAGTAGATGACGGAGTAGGCGTATTCGAGGAAGCTGCCCCGCATCTCCTCGTCGACGTCGACGTCGAGGATGGTCTCCTCGAAGTCCTCCGGCGGTGGTGTCGCTGTGCGGCGTGCCATGGGGGACATTCTTACGCTTCCCGCCGCTCGACCAGCGCAGCGACCCGCACTTCCCCATGATCATCAAGCGTTGGCCCGGTTCTGGCCGGGTCAACGCTTGATGATCATGGGGGCTCAGGAGAACTCGAGGGAGACGACGAAGATGATCGCCACCGCGGGCACGACGACGAGGGCGCCGGACAACACGGGGTAGCGCTCCAGCAGCGTCACCGCGTGCGGGTAGGTTCGGGCCAGCTCGCGGGCCGACGCGACCCGCCCGAGTTTGCGCGGTTCGATGCCGAGGGTCCGGATCAGCACCCGCATGTCGTCCTCGAGCCAGCGCCGGCCGGTCATCCGCGCGACCCGCCGGCCGGAGCGGTCGAGGACGAACAGGTGGGCGAGGCTCTTGCTGGCCTTGTGCGAGCGCGGTAGTCCGGCGGTGACGATGCTGTCCAGGGACGATCGCGGGGTGCGGCGCGTGCGCAGCAGCCCGGTGACAGCGACGTCGTCGGCGGTGACGACGATGGCCGCGCGCCGGAAATAGAACGGCACCACGGCGGAGGCCACCGCGATGGCCGTCACCGACACCAGCACCCCGAAGCCGCCGCCACGCAGCAGCAGGGCGGCCAGCAGGATCGAGACGATCAGCACCATCGCCCGCGACGTGCGCAGCTGCCGGCGCAGCGACGGGCGCAGCACCAGCGTCGCGCTGGGCTGGGAGGGTCCGGGCACGGCCACGATCATAGGTTCACCGCCGACACGATGGCAGCCGCGGCCACGATCAGTGCCATGAAGCCGAAGGCGATGGCGAACGCGAACTTGAACGGGTGCCGTTCGATCCACGGCACGATGCGCGGGTACTGGCGGGCGAGCTGGGCCGCGGTGACCGGCCGGTCCGGCCCGGTGGCGGGCAGACCGAGGTGTGCGACCAGGCGGTCCAGGTCGTCGCGGTCGTAGTTGTTGCCGTGGATGCGCAGCAGCACCGCATCGTCGGTGCCGCGGACGAAGACGGTGTCCGTCGACGGGCCGCGGACGGGGATCACCACGGCCCGCACCACCGACGCGGCCCGGGAGCGCTCCCGGCGCCGTGTCACCAGGGCGCCGTGCACGATGAGCTGCGACCCGGTGATCTCGATCCGGGCTTGCCGCAGGTGCACGAACATGACTCCGAGCAGAACTGCCGTGATGGCCAGGCCGATCAGGAGCCCCGGCGTCCCGGCGCCGGCGGTCGCGCCGAGCGTGAAGAGCCCGCCGATCACAACCGCGGTGATGAACGCGGCGCGACGACGTCCCGCGGAGGGCAGCAGCTCCAGCTCGATCATGACCGCCGACCATATCGGCCGGTCCCGCGGCATCCGCACCGCGGTCACGCCATGATCACCCCGCCGTCGCGGGAGTGGGCTCGGACCTGCCGGCCGCGACGGCGGCGTCCGCCTCCTCGACGGCGAGGTCGGCGTTGATGACCGCGCCGGCCTTGAGCCCGGCCGTGGCCGCGCCGATCACCTGGCCGAACGGGTCGGTGACGTTGCCGGCGGCCCACACGCCCGGCACCGGGGTGGCGCCGGACGGGTCGGCGGGCAGGCGTTCCCCGACGACGACCCCGTGCATCTCGACATCGACCGGCTCCAGGCCCGGGAGCCCGGCGAACAGGTCGGCGCGGACCACCGGGCGCGGGGCCACCACGACCGCCTGCCGGGCGACGACACGGCCGGAGCGCAGCCGGACCCCGGTGAGCCGGTCGTCCTCCACCTCGACCGCCGCGACCTCCTCGTCGACGACGTCGATGCCGCGGGCGGCCAGTCGGGCGGCGTCCTCGCCCGACGGCCACGGCACCGGTGCCGCATGGCGGAACACCACGACGTCGTCGGTGAGCTGCCGGAACAGCAGTGCGGCGTGCACGGCCATCGGCCCGGTGCCGACGACGCCGACGGCCTGGTCGCGCACCTCCCAGCCATGGCAGTACGGGCAGTGGAGCACGTCGTGACCCCACCGCTGGGCCAGGCCGTCGATGTCGGGCAGCTCGTCCACGACGCCGGTGGTGAGCAGGAGCCGGCGGCACCGTGCCGTCCGGCCGTCGGCCAGATCGACGACGAACCGCGCGTTGTCGCCGTCGTCGCCCTCGTCGACGGGGCGCAGGCCGGTGACGGTGCCCGACACCACCTCGACGCCGTACTGGGCGACCTCGGCCCGGCCGGTGGCCAGGATCTCCGCCGGCGGAACGCCTTCGCTGGTCAGGAAGTTGTGGACGCCGTCAGCAGGCGCGTTGCGCGGCTGGCCGGCGTCGACCACCAGCACCGAGCGCCGGGACCGGCCGAGGGCCAGTGCCCCGGCGAGCCCGGCCGCGCCGCCGCCGACCACCACTACGTCGTACAGATCCCGCATCGTGTCCTCCGGTCTGCTTCTCGCGGCACCGCGCCGCTGGTGTCGATACTCCGCGCAGGCCGCCGGTTTGACAAAGAATCTTGCCGGAGTGGCAAGATGGACGCATGAACGAGGATGTGCTCGACGGGGTCGGGCCGCGGCTACGCGAACTGCGTCGGCGCCGGCAGGTCACCCTGACCCAGCTGTCCGCGTCAACGGGCATCTCGGTCAGCACCCTGTCACGGCTGGAGTCCGGCGGCCGCAAACCGACGTTGGAACTGCTGCTCCCACTGGCCCGCGTGCACCAGGTCACGCTGGACGAACTGGTCGGCGCGCCGCCCACCGGCGACCCGCGGGTCCACCCGCAGCCGGTGGTCCGTCACGGCGTCACCCATCTGCCGCTGACCCGGCGGCCGGGCGGGGTGCAGGCCTACAAGATGATCTTCCCCTCGCCGGAGAAGGACGCCGGCACGTACCCGCAGGAGCTGCAGACGCACGAGGGGTACGAGTGGCTGTACGTGCTGTCGGGACGGGCGCGCCTCCGGCTCGGCGAGCACGACGTCGTCCTCGCGTCCGGTGAAGTGGCCGAGTTCGACACCCGCACGCCGCACTGGTTCGGCAATGCCGGCCCCGGCGTGCTCGAGATCCTCAGCCTGTTCGGCCCCCAGGGTGAGCGGCTGCACGTTCGGGCGCGGCCGCGGCGGGCAGGCTGACGACGAACCGGGCACCCGGCGCGGCGTCCTCGACGGCGATGCTCCCGCCGTGCGCCCGGACGATCTCCCGCGCGATCGCCAAGCCCAGCCCGCTTCCACCGGCGTCGCGGTCGCGCGCGTCGTCCAGCCGGGTGAACCGTTCGAAGATGCGCTCCCGGTCGGCCGGCGGCACGCCCGCGCCGTCGTCGGCGACGATCAGGCGCACCGTCCGGGCGGCCGCGGCGACGTCGACGGTGACGTGCGACGCCGCGTGCCGGACCGCGTTGTCGACCAGGTTGCGCACCACGCGGGCCAGCGAATCCCGGTGGCCCCGGGCGGTGGCCGGCCCGCCCGGCTCGATCGTGACCGTCACACGCGGGTCGCGGACGCCCTCGGCGACGGCGGCGACGATCTCACGCAGGTCGACGTCGTCCTCCCGCCGCTGCGGGCGGGGATTGTCCAGGTGCGCCAGGACCAGCAGGTCGTCGACGAGGCGGCCCATCCGGGCGACCTCGTCGAGGGCCTCACGGGCGGTCTCGTGCGGATCGACGGCGTCCGGGTGCGCCAGGGCGACCTCCAGCTCCGTGCGCAGGGCGGCGATCGGGCTGCGCAGCTCGTGCGCGGCGTCGGCGACGAAGGCACGCTGCCGCTCGGCGGCCGCGTCGAGCCGGCTCAACATGTCGTTGAGGGTCACGGCCAACCGGCCCAGCTCGTCGCCTCCGGCCGGCACCGGGAGCCGTCGCGTGCCCCCGGTGCCGGAGATCTCCTCCGCGCCCGCACGCAGCTGGTCGACCGGCCGCAGCGCTCGCACCACGACCAGCCAGCTCAGGACCGCCAGCGCCGCCGTCATCGCGGCGCCGCCGGCCGTGACACCGATCTTGGCGAACTCGACGCTACGGCGCTGCTCTTCCAGCGACACGGCGACGACGACGGTGCTCGGCTCGCCCGGTACGTCGGTGGGTACCCCGACGACACGCAGCGGGTCCGGCTGGCCGAGCCGGGTGCCGTCCAGCCGGATCGCCTCACCCGCGCGCACGGCGGCGAGGTCGTCGCCGGCGACGATCGACGTGAGGCGGTCACCGCCCGGGGTGGAGGCGAGCACCCGGCCCTCGTCGTCGACGACCTGCACGACGGCGGCGCCGTAGCTGGGCAGTGGGTCGGGCAACCGGTCGCCCTCCACCAGGGCGGCGATGTCCTGGCCCTGCCGCCGGGCGGTCTCGTCCAAGGCACCGAGCAGCGCCCGGTCCAGGGCGATGAGCAGCAGCACCCCGCCCACCGCCAGCCCGGCGGCGGCCATCACCGTGGCCGCGAGCGTCAGCCGGGCGCGCAGACTGAGCCGGCCGAACAGGCTCATCCGCCGTCACCGGACAGTCGATAGCCCGCACCCCGCACCGTCTGCAACGCGGAGCGGCCGAACGGTGTGTCGATCTTGCGGCGCAGATAGCCGACATACACCTCGACGACGTTGGGGTCGCCGTCGTAGTGCGGATCCCAGACGTGCTCGAGGAGGTCGCGCTTGGACACGACCTCGTCCCGGTGGCGCATGAGGTACTCCAGGACACCGAACTCGCGCGGCGTCAACGTGATGCCGGTGCCGCCACGACGCACCGTCCGGGCGCTCGGATCGAGCTCGAGGTCACCGGCGCTGAGGATGACCGGCCGGGCCGGCGCGCCCCGGCGCAACAACGCCCGCAACCGGGCCACCAGGACGACGTACGAGAAGGGCTTCGTCAGGTAGTCGTCGGCGCCGACGTCCAACCCGTCGGCCTGGTCATACTCGCCGTCCTTCGCCGACAGCATCAGGATGGGCACCCAGTTGCCCTCGGCTCGCAACGCCTGGCAGATGCGGTAGCCCGACAACGACGGCAGCATGATGTCCAGGACGATGACGTCGTAGTCGTTCTCGCGGGCCAGGTGCAGCCCGTCCAGCCCGTCATGAGCCAGCTCCACGGCGAACCCCTCGGCCGACAGACCACGCTGCAGCGCCCGGGCCAACCCGCGCTCGTCCTCGACCACCAGCACCCGCATGCCCCTAGCTTGCCCTGGCGATGGCCTGGATGTGCGGACGGCTCTCAGGGTTCTCACAGGCTCCAGGGCGCACAGTGGCAGACATCGGGCCGGAAAGCTGGCTCGAGGCACACGTGCACTGTGTACAAAGGCACCGAGCACCACGACAGGAGAGAACATGCCGAACTCCGTGTTCCGACGGCCAGTGGCCCGCTGGGCCGTGCCGGCAACCGTTGCCACCGCGGTGGTCGGCGCCGCCGTCGCCGTTCCGCTGATCGCCGGTGCGGACTCCGAGCTGCCCGATCGCACCGCGGCGGAGCTGCTCGTCGACCTCGCCAGCATCGACCTGGAGCCGTTCGCCGGCACCGTCGTGCAGTCCGCCGAGTTCGGGCTGCCGGAGCTGGCGCCGGTGTCCGGCGCCGAAGCCGACTCCTTCGCCGCCGCCGCCATGTCACTACTTCGCGGCTCCTCGACGGCACGCATCTGGTACACCGACGGCGACACCTACCGGCTGGCGCTGCAGGACGAACTGGCCGAGAGCGACCTCGTCCGCGACGGCGAAGATCTGTGGTTCTGGAGCAGCGCCCACAACACCGCGTCCCACCTGACACTGGACGAGGAGACCGCGGCCGAGATCGAGCCCGGAACCCATGGCCCGAGCGGTCTGCCGGGGCTGCCCGGTGGGGACGGGGAAGAGGGCCTACCCGAGGGCGCCACGTCCGTCCCGACCGCGGCGGCCGCGTTCGCGCTGCAGGCCATTGCGCCGTCCACCCAGGTCGACGTCGACGGCACCGCCACCGTCGCCGGCCGCGCCGCGTACGAGCTGGTGGTGCGCCCGCGCGACGAGCAGTCCCTGATCGGCTCGATCCGGTTGGCCATCGACGGCGAGAACTCCATGCCGCTGCGGGTGCAGATCTTCGACCGCGACGGCGGCGACCCGGCCTTCGAGGTCGGCTTCACCTCGGTCACGTTCTCCGAGCCCGAGGCGTCGGTCTACGACTTCAGCCCGCCGCCCGGCACCGAGACCGAGGAGATCGACCCGTCCGAGCTGACCGCGCCGAAGGAGCAGCTCCCGCCGCCGGCCGGCGAGTTCGACCCCAACGCCGTCTCGGTCGTCGGCGGTGGATGGTCGTCCGTCGCGGTCCTGCGCGGCGTGGACGTCGACGAGGTGATGACCAGCCTGGACGCAGACGCGGTCGCCTTGGCCGAGTCCATGCTCTCGGGCTTCGAGGACGTCAGCGGGGCCTACGGCACCGGCCAAGCCCTCACCACCGACCTGTGCAGCGTCCTCCTGCTGGACGACGGCCGACTCCTGGTCGGTGCCGTGCCGCTGGAGGTCCTCGAAGAGGCAGCGATGGACCCGGCCGCCGCGCTCTGACAGCCGTGTCACCCAGCCACGGGCCACCGTGGCGATTCGGAAATGATCACGTCCACCATGGGTGCACCCGCTCCACCAGGAATGCTTGCCTGGGGGAGCGGGTGCACGCCTGCGTGAGGGGGCTCGCGCCGGCCCAGCGCGGCCCCTCTGCACCTGCCCTCGCGCCCGCGCCCCTTGACGTCCCGGTGCCCATGGACGGCCGGTGCCTGCCGACTCGTCGTGGGCGCTGGCTGCCGGGGCCGCTGTGACGACGAGAGTCGCGGCCGGACCGGGGGGCCATCCCCAGGCGAACTCACGCTGCCCCAGGCAAGCATCCCTGGTGGAGCGGGAAGACCCATGGTGGACGTGATCATTTCCGGGGGCGGGGTGGATACGGCGAACGGCGGTGGGTGATCCCGAAGGACCACCCACCGCCGTTCGATGGGTTATTCAGCGTTCGGTCAGCTGAACGCCGGGCCAGCCTCGACGGCCGCTTCGGAAGCGACCTCGGTGCGAGCCTCGATGTCCGCGCGGACCTCGGCCTTGCGGTCGGCCGCGACGTCGCTGCGGACGGCCGAGCGGGCAGCGGCGGCAGCAGCCGAAGCCTCGCAGTTCTCCTCGCCACGGACGCGGTTGTTGTCCGCGACCAGGCTGGCGTTGCCGGAGCAGGTGAGCGCACCCCGGACGACGTTGTCGGAGACGTAGGCCTCGCCGGTGTTGTCGGTGACGTTGAGGTCGCCGCCGAACACGTTGAAGCCGCAGCCGGTCAGCGGCGCCGAAGCACCGATCTGCAGGATCTCGCCGTTACCGCTGAACGTCGCGTTGCCGTCAACCTCCGAGAGGCAGAACACGCTGCCCTGCTCGGCGGCGGTGACGGCCACGGTGCCCTCGACGACGGTGTCGTACACGTCGGTGAGGGTGTCGCCCGTGGTCGCGAGGTTGCGGGTGACCCAGCCACTCTCGATGAAGGTCTCACCGTTCGTGGAGGTGACGTTGCGCGCGTGCGACGAGTCCACGCTGTAGAAGAAGCCGGAGTCGGTGGCCGTGACGTTGCTGGCCAGCGTGCTGCCCTCGGTGTAAGCACCGTAGGCACCGTTCAGCACAGTGTTGCCGGTGACCTCGGTGCCGACGACATCGGCGAAGCCGTTCGCCAGGACGCGAACGTTGCCGTTCACGGTGGCGCCGTCGAGCAGCAGGTTCGCGTCTGCCCGGACGGTGACGTTGCCGTTGACGGTGACGTTGGTCAGCTCGCACGACTTGCCGGCCGCGACCACGAGGTCTCCCGGCACGGTGACGTCGGCTGCGACCCCGTCGCAGAACGTCGTCAGCGAGGCTTGCGACGGAGCGGCGAAGCCGATGGCCATCAGGCCGGCTGCCGCCGTCGTCAGGGCGATCTTTCGGTAGCGCATGTGCGCTCCTCTCTGCGGATGGTGCGTGAATGACGCGTTCCTCGCGCCCGTCCGATCCACGGCCGGGTCCGGGGGACCCGCATCGGGCGGATTGCGCGAAGAGGTCGGGAGGCTCTGCTCACACGAATCAGTACGACGTGACCGAGTTCGACGCGTCAGGCCCCCCTCTCCATATCGGAGAACTTCGTACGACGTGCACTCTTTCCGGGGAATGACGATCATGTCAAGGTTTAGCCCGGATTTCGGGGCGACTTGTCGACCTTCGTTCGCTTGCGGGTCACGATTCGAGCCGGCCAACGCCTGGGACGTTCATTGATCCGACATTTGTCGGGTGTGTCGGGCATTCGTGAGTTGGTGCGATGCTGCCGCGAGTATGTCGACGATGTCGCGTCCGAAGGTGACGCCGTACGGGTGCGGTTCGGCGCCTGGCCGGGCGGCGGCCACCAGTTCGGTGATCGCCCCGCTCAGGACCTCCACGACCGGGGGGCGACGGTCCGGCAGCTCGGTGTGTCCGGCACCGCCCCACAGCCGGGCGTAGCTGGCCGACGCAGCCGACGGAGCAGCCTGGGAGACGGTGGCAGTGCTGGAGGCGCCGCCGCGGTGCTGGAGCACCAGGTGAGTGGTGCCGAGCGGGTCCTCGTGCGCCGACACCGACGCCACCGGGCCGAGGACCGGCACGAGCACCGACAGCGCGTGCGGCCCGAGGTCCCACAGGCCGCCGTCGGGTTCCAGCCGCCACGGGGTGGAGAAGACGCCCTCCTCGCGCTGCACCGAGCCGAGGGTGAGCGCCAGGCCGCCTTCCCACGGGTGCTCCGACGCCGCGCATTCGGCCAGCCAGGCGCGCACTTCAGAGCGGAACAACTGGGTGAAGAAGACGACGCTGGCCACTCCGGCGTCGAGGACCGCCGCCTCCAGGTCCCGCGCGATGCCGGCGTCCTTGGCGATCGGCTTCTCCAGCAACAGATGCTTGCCGGCCCGGGCCGCCGCGGTGGCCATCGGAGCCTGGACGTCCGGAGGCACCGAGAACGCGACGGCATCGACGGTGTCCAGCAGGGCGTCGTAGTCGTCGTAGGCAGTGGTGTCCATGGCGGCGGCGATGGACGCCGTCCGGCCGGGGTCGCGTCCCCAGATGCCGGCCAGCGTGACGCCGGGTGTGGCCAGGAGGGCGGGAGCGTGAGTGGCCCGGGCCCAATGCCCGGTACCGACCAGTCCGAAGCGCATGCACCGGACACTAGAGCATGTTTCGCCGGCGACTCCGGCGCCGCAGCGGGGGAACGCCCGCTAACCTGGGTGATCGTGGACGCAGCGCCGAGCGGCACGGTGTCGTATCCGTCGCACTGGGAGGCAGACGTCGTTCTCGCCGACGGCGCGACGGCGCACCTGCGCCCGATCCTCCCCGCCGACGCCGAGCGCCTGGTGGAGTTCTACGCACGCGTCAGCGACCGGTCGAAGTACTACCGGTTCTTCGCGCCGTACCCGACGTTGACCAGCCGCGACGTCGACCATTTCACGAACGTCGACCACGCCGACCGGGTGGCTCTCATCCTGCTGGTGGGCGACGACATGATCGCCGTCGGCCGGTACGAGCGGGTCAACCGCACCGAGGCCGAGGTGTCGTTCCTGGTCGAGGACGGCCATCAGGGCCGCGGCGTGGGCAGCGTGCTGTTGGAGCATCTGGCCCAGGCCGCGCGGGAACGGGGGCTGCGGCGGTTCGTCGCGGACATCCTCCCGGCCAACCGCAAGATGATCACCGTCTTCGCCGACGCCGGTTACACCGTCGACAACAGCTACGAGGACGGCGTCGTCCACGTCGAGTTCGAGATCACGCCGACCGGTCCGTCGCTGGAGGTCATGGCGGCGCGGGAGCACCGGGCCGAGGCCCGCTCCATCGAACGGCTGCTGACCCCGCGATCGGTGGCGGTGGTCGGCGCCAGCCGCTCCCGCGACAAGGTGGGGCAGACCCTGGTGCGCAACCTCGTGCTCAGCGGGTTCACCGGCCCGGTCTACGCGGTGAACCGTGCGGCCCGGGCCATCACCGGGCTGCCGGCCTACAGGAGCGTCCGTGACATCCCCGGCGAGGTCGACCTCGCGGTCGTCGCCGTGCCGGCCGACGCCGTCACCGATGTGGTGCTCGACTGCGCGGCCAAGGGCGTGCGCGGCCTGGTGGTGGTGTCGTCCGGGTTCGCCGAGACGGGGGAGCCGGCCGGCCGGTCGCGGCAGGCGGAACTGGTGCGGCTGGCCCGTGCGCACGGCATGCGCATCGTCGGCCCGAACTGCCTGGGCATCGTGAACACCGACCCGGAGCACTCCCTGAACGCGTCGCTGGCCGCGGTGCTGCCGCCGCCGGGCCGGGTCGGGTTCTTCTCCCAGTCCGGCGCGTTGGGCTCGGCGATTCTCGGCGACGGCGCCGCCCGCGGCCTCGGCCTGTCGACGTTCGTCTCGGCCGGCAACCGCGCTGACGTCTCCGGCAACGACCTGCTGCAGTACTGGCGCGACGATCCCGCGACCGAGGTGGTGCTGCTGTACCTGGAGTCGCTGGGCAACCCGCGGAAGTTCTCGCGGCTGTCCCGCGCCGTCGCGGAGGTGAAGCCGGTGGTGGCGGTGAAGAGCGGGCGGTCGACTCAGGGCGTACCGCTCGGGCACACGGTGCGTCCCATCGAGGCACCGGCACCGGCCCTGGACGCGATGTTCCGCCAGTCGGGCGTGGTGCTGGTCGACACCATCTCGGAGATGTTCGACGTGGCGCAGGTACTGGCCTACCAGCCGCTACCGGCCGGCCGGACGGTTGCCGTGATGGGCAACTCCGGCGCACTGTGCCTGCTGGCCGCGGATGCCGCGGTCAGCGCCGGCCTGGACGTGTACGGCGACCCGTTGAGCTTCGGCGCCGGGGCGACGGCGGACGACTACCGCACGGCGCTGGCCACGCTGATGGCCGAGCCCGACGTGGCCTCGGTGCTCGTCGTCTATGCCCCGGCCGTCGACGCCTCCAGCGGTGACGACGTCGCACAGACGATCGCGGAGGTCGTGGCCGGTGCGGCCAAGCCCGTCGTCGGGACGTTCCAGGGTCACCGCGGCGTGCGGGGCCCGGGCCAGCTCCCGTCGTACCCGTCGCCGGAGGAGGCCGCCCGCGCGCTGGGGCACGTCACGGCGTACGCCGAGTGGCGCCGACGCAGCCACGGCTCCGTCCCGGCGGTCGACGGCTGCGACGCCGAGACGGCCACCCGGACGGCCCGCGGCGCGTACGTCGCCGTCCGCGTCGCACAGACCGCCGAGGCCGGCAGCCCGGGCGGCACGGAGCCGGGCGGGGCAGAGCATCACGCCGAACCGGTGGACCTCGACCCGGACCGGCTGCGCTCCCTGCTGGCCACCTACGGCGTCGACCTGCTGCCGATGCGCCCCGCCCCGACGCTGGACGACGCACTCGCCGCCGCGGCCGAGCTGGGTGGGGAAGTGGTGCTGAAGGCCACCGCGCCCCGGTTCCGGCACCGGCCGGACCTCGCCGCGGTGTGGCGCAACATCGACCACCCGGACGAGATGCGCGCCGCGTGGGCCACCCTCACCGGCACCATCGCCGATCCGGCCGGGGCGGAGTTCGTCGTCCAGCCGATGGCGCCGCCGGGCGTGCCGGTGGTCGTCCAGGCGTGGGAGGACCCGATGTTCGGGCCGGTGGTGTCGTTCGGTGTGTCCGGAGTGGCGTCCGAACTGCTCGGCGACCGGTCGTACCGGATCCCGCCGCTGACCGACCGCGACGCCGCGGAGATGGTCCGTGAGGTGAAAGCGGCCGCCTTGCTCATGGGCTATCACGGCGGCATCATGGCCGATCTGAAGGCCGTCGAGGACCTCCTGCACCGCATGTCGCGGTTGGTCGACGACGTCCCGTGGGTACAGTCGGTCGAACTCAACCCGGTGCTCGTCGGCGAGTCGGGGCTGGCCGTCGTCAACGGCTCGGCCCGGGTGGCGCCGCCGGCCGGGCGGCAGGACTGGTACACGCGGCGGTTGACCTGACCGTCGCGGCGGGTTGGCCTGACGACGGCGGCAACGTGCAAGGATGGGGGAATGGCGGAAACAGGGACGCGTGAGGCACTTCGCCTGGCCATCCAGGAAGCGGGCTACTACCCGGACCTCGTCGCGGACATGCTCGAGACATCGCTGGCCGGCGAAGCGGTGACCTCGTACGTCGTGCACCACGAGCCGCATTTCGACCGCGACGAGCTACGGCGGCATGTCAGCGTGCTGGTGCTCACCCCAACCCGGCTCATCGTCGGGCACACCGACGAGTACCCGTCCGACGACACCCACGACGTCCCGTACGCCACCACCTCCACCGAGGCGGTGCCGCTGGACGGGGTCACCTCGGTCGTGGTCAGCCGCACGGTCACGGCGCCGGCGGCGTACCGCAGCGGCACGCCCGCGCTCGACGTCGTCCTCACCGTGGGCTGGGGCGCCATGAGCCGCATCGATCTCGAGCCCGCCACGTGTGGCGACCCGGACTGCGAGGCCGACCACGGCTACACCGGAGCGGTGACGTCCGACGACTTCACGCTGCGGGTCAGCGAGGCCGGCGACGGCAGCCATCGGGTGCGCGACCTGCTGACGTTCGCGCGGGAGCTGTCCGCCGCCACCGTCAGCGTGCGGTGAGGCAGTGCTCCTTCCGCGTTACGGCGAGGCTGCTCTGTCCGACCTCGTTCCCTCGGTGCTGGGCGCGCTCGGCGTCCGCGGCGAGCACGACATCCTCGGCCTGCCGCCGGTGCCGCGGTACTGCATCCTGCTGGTCGACGCCCTGGGCTGGAACCTGCTGCGGGCGCATCCGGTGCAGGCACCGTTCCTGACGTCGCTGACCGGCCGTGCCATCACTGCGGGGCTGCCCACCACCACGGCCACCAGCATCACCAGCCTCGGCACCGGGTTGCCGCCGGGCCGGCACGGCGTCGTCGGCTACACCTCGCGCGTCCCCGGTGGGACGGCGCTGTTCAACGCGTTGAAGTGGGAGCCGGCGCTGGACCCGCTGACGTACCAGCCGTACCCGTCGGTCTTCGAGCGGGCCGACCGGGCCGGCGTCGCCACCACCGTCATCGGGCAGAGCAGCTTCCGTGACACCGGGCTCACCCGGGCCGCGCTGCGCGGTCCCTTCCGGGCCGCCAACAGTTACGGCCAGCGGGTCGCGGCCGCGGTGACCGCAGCCGAGGCGGGCTCACCGTCGCTGGTCTACGTGTACGAGGGCGACCTCGACTACACCGGGCACCAGCACGGCTGCGGCTCGGCGGCGTGGCGCTACCAGCTGGCCATGGTCGACCGGTTCGCCGAGCAGCTGTACGACGAGTTGCCGGCCGGCACCGTCCTGGTCGTCACCGCCGACCACGGCATGGTCGATGTCGACCCCGAGAAGCGCATCGACGTCGACGACATCCCGGCACTGCGCGACGGCGTGGCGCTCGTGGCCGGCGAGGCACGGTTCCGGCACGTGTACACCGAGCCCGGTGACGGCGTGGCCGGCGACGTCGCGGCGGCATGGCGGTCTGTGCTGGGTTCCCGCGCCACCGTCCTGACCCGGGCCGAGGCGGTCTCGGCGGGGTGGTTCGGCGCGGTCGAGGAGCGCGTGGCCGATCGCATCGGCGACGTCGTGGTCAGCGTCGGCGGCGACTGCGCGGTCGAACGACGCAGCGTCTTCCCGGTCGAGACGCGGCTGCGCGGACTGCACGGAGCGTTGAGCGAGGACGAGCTGCTGGTGCCGCTGCTCGTCGGGGAGGCCTGAACCGGCGTGGCTGAGCTGCACTTCTTCACCGGGACCATGGACTGCGGGAAATCCACCCTGGCCCTGCAGACCGACTACAACCACCGGCAGCGCGGACTGTCCGGCCTGATGCTGACCTCGCACGATCGCGCCGGTGAGGCCGTGGTGTCCAGCCGCCTGGGGCTGTCCGTCGAGGCGGTCGAGGTGTCGCCGTCGACAGATCTGTGGGCGCTGGCCGTCGACCGGCTCACGGCGGGCGCCCGCATCGACTACGTCATCGGTGACGAGGCCCAGTTCTACACGCCCGACCAGGTCGACGACCTCGGCCGGATCGCCGACGAACTGGACGTCCCGGTGTACGCCTTCGGCATCCTCACCGACTTCCGCACCCGACTGTTCCCGGGCTCCGCGCGGTTGGTCGAGCTGGCGGACCGGGTCGAGACCCTGCAGGTGGAGGCGCTGTGCTGGTGTGGCCGGCGGGCCACCCACAACGCCCGCACCATGGGTGGGCACATGGTCACCGAGGGGGAGCAGGTGGTGGTCGGCGACACCGGCGTGACCGGCGAGCTCAGCTACGAAGTGCTCTGCCGCCACCACCACCGGCGCCGCATGACGGCCGCGAGCGCCCGCGTGGGCGAGACCGGCGCCGAGCCGCTGCCGTTCGCCGCTGGGTGACGAGGCCAGCGCACCGCGGCGGTCAGATGGTGACCCAGCTGGTGACGACGGTGGGCCGGTCGGTGTCCGCGAACCGGCAGGTCACCGAGATCGGGCCGGCCGGCACCGGTGAGGCGCGGAAGCGGCCGTCGGCGTCGGCGTCCACGCTCACCGCGCCGCCGGCGTGCCGCACCTCGACCGTGGCCGACGCGGGCGCCAGGATCTGGCCCATGACGCGGCGGGCATCGGCCACACCGATCACCTCGAGGACCACGACGGTCTCACCGGCGGAGAACGTCAGCAGCCGCGGCGGCTCGACGGCGCGCACCGCGGCCGTCGGTTCGGTGATGGAGTCGGCCACGAGATCGGCCAGCTCGGCGTCGACGGTGCGCCACGCGAAGCCGGCCTTGGCCGCGTCGACCAGCCGCGACGGCGGCGGGTCGGTGGCCGCCACGACCTCGCGGAGGCGGTCGAGGAGCTGATCGTCGTCAGACACGGAAGCCCCCTTCAACGCCGCGTGACTGGTGTCTCGGCGGGCGCGGACCGGTCGGTGCCGCCGAGTAGCCGGCGCAGGTGCCCGAGGCAGCGCTGCCGGGTAGGGCCGACGCTGCCCACCGGCATGTCGAGTTCGGCGGCGACGTCCGCGTATCGGGGATCTGTGGCAGCGACCGTGAGCCGCAGCAGATCCTGACAGCGCGGCTCCAGGCGCTGGAACGCCCGCAGGACCTCGACCTGCTCCTCGCGCGCCAGGAGTGCCTCGACGGGCCCGGGGTCGGGCCGGGCGGCGTCGTCGGCGCGTTCGGCGATGAGTGCGTCGGGAAGTTCGGTGCCGCCGCGGCGCGCCACCCGCAGGCATTCGCGGCGGGCCGTGGTGACGAGCCAGGCCGGCAGCCGGTCCGGGCGCTCCAGGCGGCCCAGGTTCTCGACCAGCCGCAGCCACGTGGTCTGGAAAGCGTCCTCGGCCTCGCCGGTGTCGAGGCGGTGGCTGCGCACGACCGCCCAGACCAGCGAGGCATGCATGTCGACGAGGCGGTCCCAGGAGCGCTGGTCGCCCCGGGACGCGGCCTCGACGAGCTCGCTGACGGACAGGTCGGCCACCGGGCCGAGTATAGGTCCCGCGCGACGGCGTACCGCCGCCCCAGGGCCGTCGTGCCGGCGTCCCCCGCGCCGGTCGATCGCAATCCGGTGCGCCGCCTACCGTCGTCCCCCGTAACGGCCCGGCTCGGACCGGCGCCCCCCGGGCCGGTCGTCGTCGGGCCGTCGGCCCCCGTGCTGGCCCGCCTCGGATCGGTGCCCCCCGGACCGATCCGCGACCAGCCGTCGTGTGCGGCGCCGGCGTCCCCCACGCCGGCGCCGCGTCGAGTCGAATCCCGCAGGGGCGGCCTCCGCCCCGCTCCGCCCCGCGGAACCATCGTCGTCAGTGACGGGCACGTGCCCCCAGGCACGGCGGACCATGCGTTGCTCACGTACCCGTCACCCCCCGTTGAAATATCGACCATCGCGGTTCGCCCCCCCCCGGCGATCACAGACGCTGTGACAGCAGACGCCGTGGACGTCTGCGTCGCCGCGCCGCGAGGGTCTCGACGATGCGGTGTCTCGACAGAGCCCGCCACGGGTCCAGGGGAGCGTTCGCGTCGCGCACGGGCTGGACGGAGGCGACGGGACGTCGATACGCCACGGCAGCCTCCCTCATGTGCGCGACGCGGCCGGAGGTCCCGGACCCGCGGAACGCCGTCTGGTGGCGACCGGCGTTCACAGATACAGAGCCCGCCGGAACGCCCCAGATACATCTGAATGGGAGATTTCTCAGATCCTCGTGTCGTCGCAGGTCACCAGCGAGCTGACGGGAAGCGGGCGGGCGCCGCACCCGCCGCCCGCCCGCTCCGGAACACCTAGCCCGTCACTCGGTGAGTGTCGCGACCGGGCCGTCCTGGCCGGGCAGGTGGCCGTCGTCGACGGCCGGGACCGTGCTCCGGCCCGTCAGGGGCGCCTCGACGCGCCCCTCGGGCGTGTTCGTCTCGAGCACCAAGTGCGCCGTCGACGTCGTGCCGGCCTCGGACGGCGTGAACTCGACCGGCACCTCGCACGATTCGCCCGGAGCGATCGGTGCGGCGGTGCACTGCTGCTCACCGGTGAGCCGGAATCCACCGGTCCGGCTCCCGCCGGTAGCGGTGACGGACACGTCGGAGATGACCAGCGGCTCGTCACCACTGTTCGTGACTGTCACCGGCTGCACGGCACCGGTGGAGCCCACCGGCGCGGCCGTCAGCACCGGGGCACTGGTGTCGACACGCGCACCCGGACCCGCGTCGGCCACGACCCGGATCGTGTGCTGCCCGGTGACGGGCGCCAGCGACTCCTCACCGGTGTACGGCCGCATCGAGTCGTTCGTGACCTCGAGCGTGATCTCGCCGGTGCGCAGGCCGGTGAGCCGGCGGGTGGCAGGGTCGAGGATCGCGACCTTCCCGGTGTTGCGAGCCCGCCGGACGGCCGCGTCCCCCGAACCGATGGCCAGGTTCTCGTCGCCGGACCAGCGCACGGACATCGGGTAGGCCAGCGGCACGACCCGGCTGCCGGGCAGCACACCGGACGGCTGGACGATATGACCGCCGACGGTCACCGAGCGGTCGACCTCGACGGTTTCCGGGGCATCGATGATCACCTCCTGGGCGAAGGCCCGGACGTCGGCGCTGAGCCACTGCTGGGCGGCGGAGCCGTCCCGGTCGACACTCCACTCGACCCAGCCGGTGAAGCCGCCGCGGTCGGGCGTGCCGTACGGCCCCTTGCCCGACGTCGGCAGGACGACGTACGGCACGCCCTCCCGGCGCTGGACGTCGACGATGCTGGCGTGCGAGCCCACCATCGCGGCGCCCTTGTCGCTGCGCTCGCGGAAGTCCGCCAGCATCGTCTCGATCAGCCGCACCTCCATTCGGTCGCCGAGCTGGCTGGCCTTCGTCTCCGCCGGGTCGTCGACCGGGTGGTGGGCGAAGACGACGACGTTGCTGACCGACTCGTCGTCCGTCGCGGTCTCCAGCGCCTCCTCGAGCATGGGCAGCTGGTCCCAGTCCGAGCCGCGCAGCGTCCCCAGGGCGCTGTTCAGCAGGACGAACCGGGTGCCCTTGTGGTCGAAGGTCCGGTACGGCTGACCGAACTCCTCCTCCCAGTTCTCCAGCGTCGACTGCACGTTGCCCTGGCCGTACGACTCGTGGTTGCCGGGGACGTAGTAGCAGGGCACCGTGCCGGCGTCGGGGTCCGGGGTGCTCTCGGCCGGGGGTTCCTCGCCCACGGCGATCAGCTCACAGCCGCCCTCTTCCAGCACCTGCCGGGCCAGGTCGAAGTCCTCGGGCAGGCCGCGGTCGGTGATGTCGCCGTTGAGCACCACCAGGTCCGCCTCCTCGGCGCGGATGCGGTGCAGCGCGGCGACGGCGACCTGGGCGAGGTCCGGCGCCGACGCGGTGAACTGCACGTCGGACAGCGTGGCGAAGGTCCAGTCCGCGCCCTCGGGCGCCTGGCCGCCGGGCGAGACCAGCGGGTCCGCGCGCAACGGCTCCACCGCGGGCAGGTCGATCTGCGACGGCACATCGGCCTCGAGCCCGGCGATGACGAACCGGCCGGGCACCTGCTGGTCGACGGCGGTGTTGATGCCCTGGAACGAGTTGAAGCGGATCGGGAACGCAACCGACGACGGGATCGAGAACGTCGCGTACTGCCACTCGTCCGACGGCTGCAGGCCGTTGCCGTAGACGCCGACCGAGTTGCCCTCGGCATCCCAGAAGCCGGCGTAGGTGAGGCCGTTCGGGATGAAGACGTCGGACTTGATCTTCACTCGGACGCGGAGCGGCTGGCCGGGGATCTCCACCCACCGGTCCGGGTCGCTGGCCGCAGTGATGCCCTTGTTGCGGGCGGCGCCGAAGTCCAGCCGGATGCCCTCCGGGTCGTCGGAGATGGTGATCGGCACGCCGGCGGTGCCGTTGCGGGTCCACCGCCCGTTGGCGGCGTAGTCGTCGTCGAAGTCGTACACGTCGACCGTCTCGACGCCCACGGTGACCGGCAGCTTCGCGGTCTGCCCGGCGACCGTCATCTCCACGACGGTGCCGCCGGCCGCGAGCGGCGTGATCAGCAGGCCGGTGCCCGACGGCGTCACGTCGATGACCGAGTCGTCGTACGCCAGGTCGAGGTCGACGAACTCGACCGGAGCGGCGAAGCCCTGGGCGTCGCGGCCCGTGACCGCGACCTGGACGGCGTTCTCGGGGCCCGCCTCGGTGATCGAGAGGCGGTTCGTGGACAGCTCGAGCGAGTCCAGCGGCCCGAGGATCCGCATCCTCCGCACGTCATGCGCCGCGCCGGCGGACGCACGGACGACCAGGTGCCCGCGCCGGTCCTCCGGCACGGCCAGGACCGACCCGTCGAACGTGCCGCCGGTGGTGCGCCACCGGACGTCAGCCTGATCGAGCGCGACCGGCGTGAGGTGGTTGTCGACCGCCTTGGCCGTCAGCGTGCGGTGCAGGCCGGGGAACACCCGCGCGTCGTCCTCGTCGGGGGTGATCACGAGCTGCTTGGCCCGGCCGTTGCCCGGTGCGACGAAGACACCCACGCCGTTCGGGTCCGAGCGCTCGGAACCGTCGGACGGACTGTTGCGGACGGTCGCCTCATCCTCGCCGAGCGACCGGGCCACCATGGTGGTGGAGCCGCCGCCGTCGAGATTCCACGCCGTCTCGGCCCCCATTCGGACCATGAACGCCGCCAGCTCGCGCATCGTCATGCCGTTGACCGGCGCCTGCCGGCCGTCATTGGTGACCAGCAGCATCGTGCGGCCGCCGTCCTTGAAGCCGATGACGGTGCGCGGGTGGACGGCGTCGTCGAGCTCGGAGTCCGGGCGCGCGACACCGTCGCGGACGAGCTCGCGGTTGGACCCGATGACGAACTTCATCTGCCGGGCGATCTCGTCGCTCAGGTCGTAGCTCAGGACTGCGTCGTCGCCGGGCTGTAGCGTCCGGATCGCGGCGGCGCCGGCCTCGCGGCCGACCAGGACGAAGGCACCATCGGGGATGGCACCCTCACCGGCAGAGCTCGGGTCGACCGAGACGACCCGGCCGTCCTGCACCAGCGCGGAGGCCACGTCAGAGGCGCCGTTGACGCCTATCGCCCTGCTGTACGACCCCCACGCCGAGGTGTAGGCGATGATCGCGTTCGCCGGGGATCCGGAGATCGCGTTGGGGGAGTTCAACGAGATGACGGGGTGGTCGGTGCCGCCGAAGGTCGCGGTCGCCTGCAGCGTCATGTCGACCGCTCGGCCGATGCCGTCCTGGCCGACGCCGACCTGCTGCCACCGGCCGTTCGGGTCGTACCCGGAGGAGGCGAGCAGGTCGCCGTCCTTCATGGACGCACCATGAGGGGCGCCGGAGTTGTTGATGTCGAAGAAGTCGCCGTTGACGCCGGCGACCGCGCCGGCCTCGCCGACCATCTCCGACACCGGCGCCCGGTCGGTGACGTGCTCGCCGGAGAGCAGATCGCTGGTGACGGCCGGATTGGCGAGGTCAACAGAGAGGATCTGCTGGTCATACCACCCGGTAGGCGTCACCGAGGTCAGCTCGCGCAGCGTGATGCCGGGGCCGATCTGCTCGGTCTGGTCGAGCAGCTCGATCGCGTCGTCGGTGAGCGACGGGCCGTCCGACGCCGCCGCGGTGGTGGGTGTGACGCTGACGAGACCTGCCACGAGGGCGGTCGTGGCCAGCGCGGACAGCGATGGCGTCAACCATCGACGCCGTATTCTGATGCTGGACGTGGACATGGGGATCCCTAGGACAAAGGAATATGGCCAGCGTCATTGAACACGTTGGCGGTGCCTTGTCCGGATTGTCCTGTCGGCGCAGCATCGAACTCTTGATGAAATCCGCTGAAGGTTGTTGTCGCCCATCGCCTTGGCATGCGGTATCACCGCTGAGAGCGGGCATTTCGGGCAGCTCAGCGGTGATATCGCGTACCACGAGGATGACGACGCGGGCCAAGACGCCCGAGTCGGTCAGTCGTTCTTACGGCGTCCGAACATGATCTCGTCCCAGCTGGGCACGCTGGGCCGCCGCGACCGCCCGGAACTCGCCGGCTTACGGGCCGGGGGAGCAGCGTCGTCGGCGGTGGGCGCGAGGTCGGCGGTCTCGTCGGACTCGACGTGCTTGGCGATGTCGCTGAGCCGCAGCCGCTCGCTCGTGGCCTCGTCGTCGGCCGGATCACCAGTGTCGGCGGGATCGGCGGCGTGGTCGTGGAACAGGTCCGGCTCGCGACGCCGACGCTCCGGCCGTCCGCGTCCGCTGCGGCGAGTGCCGCGGCGGGAGGCGGTGGGAATGGGCGTGGTGTTCTCGACGTCGTCGTCGGCGGACTCCGCCGGCTCCTCGGCGTCGCGGACCAGGCCGCGTACCGGAGGCGCACCCAGCGGCGGAGCCAGGAACGGCGGCAGCTCGGGGCCGTCGTCGTCCTCGTCCTCGGCGCGAGGCGGGGCGCCGACGACGGAGAGACGGGCCGGGCCCGTGGGCACCTGCGGCTGGGGCTCCGGCTCCTCGACCGGGCCGGGCGCCTCGGCCGGCAGCACGCCGGCGATGGAGCGGGCGTTGTCGTCCTCGGGCACGACCGTGCGACCGGACGGGTCGAACGAGAACAGCGCGGAGTCCTCCTCCTCGCCGGCCCACGAGAACCGGACCAGCCAGCGGCCGTCGTCGCGCCGCCACGCGTCCCATTCGACGAGGTCGGGGTCGGCGCCGTGCGCCTTGGCGGTCGCGCTCGCGGCGCTTTCGAGGGTCTGCGGCGGGCCGTCACCGCCGAGCCGGCGGACGGTGGCCTGCTGGGCTCGGCTGGCGACGTGCTCGCGCTCGGCGATCACCGGGCCGGCGAAGCGCTCGACCTTCTCCCGCGGCATGCCGGCCACGGCGGCGAGAGCTTCGACGGACTCGCCGGCCCGGATGCGTGCCTGGATGTCGCGTGGACGTAGCTGGCTTTCGAGCCGGATATCCAACTGTCCCAACCTCGCTCGGTCGCCTCGGATCGCGGCGAGCAGGCGGTCGTCCACCCGCAACGCCAGCTGTTCTCCGCCGTGCCCGGAGAGGATGAGATGGTTGCCGTCTTCGCTGACTGCTACCAGCCGAAGCTCACGCACCACCCTCACCTCCGATCACGACTGCCACCATCGTCACCCGCCGCACCTGGTCCGACCAAGCCGCCACGCCGCCAGCGGCCCAGGTCAACTCAGCTCTCCAGCAGCCGGTCGAGGTACTCGTTGGCCATGAGACGCCCCGGATCGACGCGGTCACGGACCGCCCGGAACGCCTCCATCCGTGGGTATTGATCACGAACATACCGTGAATCGCGGGTATGCAGCTTTCCCCAGTGTGGCCTGCCGCCATAGGACACCCAGAGCCGTTCCGCGGCGTCGAACCAGCCGCGGTAGTCGGTTCGCGGGTAGGCGTGGATGGCGATATAGACCGTGTCGCGGCCGTGGGCGGGGGAGAGCCACACGTCGTCGGCCGGCGCCATCCGCACCTCGACCGGGAAGGCGATGCGCCACGGTCCGCGGGCGGTGAGCTCACGCAGCTCTCGCAGGGCGGGGACGGCGGCAGCCCGCGGCAGCGCATACTCCATCTCGTGGAACCGCACCCGCCGGGTGCTGGTGAGGACGCGGGGCGCGGCGTCGACGTAGCTGCGCCGGCCGATCAGCCGGGCGGCGACGCGGTTCACCGCCGGCGTGGTCTTCGGCGCGGCTCGGGTGATGCGCTGCACCACCGCGACACCGGCGTTCTCGACGACGTCGCCGGACCACCACGCCGCGACCGGGTGGCGCGGCGCCGGCCGCTCGCCGGTGCGCCGGTTCACCTTGAGCTGGACGGCGCCGGTGAACGGCAGCCAGTAGAGGTCGCAATGGTCCTCGCGGGCGAGGTCGTCGAACCGCTCCAGCACCTCGTCCAGCGTCGACGGCTCCTCCGTCGCCCGCAGTGTGAACGCCGGCTCCACCCGCAGCGTGACGGCGGTGATGACGCCCAGGGCACCGAGACCGAGCCGGGCGGCCTGGAACAGCTCGCCGTCGTGGCCGGTGGACGCGCCCGACACGTCGACCAGCGAACCGTCCGGCAGGGCCAGCTGCACCGCCGTGACCTGGTCGGACAGCGACGCGGTGGCGCGGCCGCTGCCGTGCGTCCCGGTCGAGATGGCGCCGGAGACGGTCTGGACGGCGACGTCGCCCATGTTGGTCAGCCCGTAGCCGCGAGCCGCCAGCGCGGTGTTGAGCTCGTGCAGGCGAGTGCCGGCGGCGACGGTGGCCGTGGCGGACCCGTCGTCGCCGGCGGGGTCGAGCGAGATCAGGCCGCTGAGGCGGTCCAGCCGCACCTGGACACCGTCGGTGGCGGCGATCGGAGTGAAACTGTGGCCGGCACCGACCGGACGGACCCGCAGACCGTCGTGGGCGGCCCGCCTCAGGACCTCGGAGACGCCGGCGGCACTAGCCGGCCGCTCGACCCGGTGCGGCCGCGCCTCGACGGTCCGGGCCCAGTTCCGCCATGTCATGGGCGTTAGGCTCTCATGGTGAGCATCACCGATCCGTACGACGCCCTGCTGGTCGTCTCCTTCGGCGGCCCGGAGGGCCAGGACGACGTCATCCCGTTCCTCGAGAACGTCACCCGCGGCAAGGGCATCCCGCCGGAGCGGCTGGAAGAGGTCGGCGAGCACTACCGCGCATTCGGCGGTCGCAGCCCGATCAACGACCAGAACCGCGCGCTGATCGCCAACCTCGAGCACGAGCTGGCAGAACGGAACATCTCGCTGCCGGTCTACTGGGGCAACCGCAACTGGCACCCCTACCTCGCCGACGAGCTCGCCCGCATGCGCGACGACGGCGTCACTCGTGCCGCCGCGTTCATCACCAGCGCCTACGACTCCTACTCCGGCTGCAGGCAGTACCGCGAGGACCTGTGGCGTGCCGTCGAGGCGGTCGGGCCGGGCGCGCCGCGGATCGACCGGCTGCGGCACAGCTTCGACCACCCGGGCTTCATCACCGCGAACGCCGACGGCGTCGTGGGCGCTCTCGGCGACCTGCCGCCGTCGACGACGCAGCGCGCCCGCATCGTGTACGTCACCCACTCCATCCCGGTGACCATGGCCGAGACGTCCGGCCCGACCGGCGGAGCCTACGTCGCGCAGCACCTGGCGGTCGCCGACGCCGTCAGCGCCCAGGTGGCCGCCCGCACCGGCGTGACCCGCGAGTACGACCTCGTCTACTGCTCACGCAGCGGCCCGCCGTCCATGCCGTGGCTGGAGCCGGACGTCAACGACCACCTGGCGGCGCTGGCCGCCGACGGTGTCGACGCTGTGGTCCTGGCGCCCATCGGCTTCCTGTCCGACCACATGGAGGTCGCGTACGACCTCGACACCGAGGCGCTGGCGACGGCCAAGGACCTCGGCATGGCCGCCGCCCGGGCCGCGACCGCCGGCACGCACCCGGACTTCGTCGACACCGTCGTCGACCTGCTGCTGGAGCGGGCCGCGGTCGAGCGCGGCGAGTCGGTGGTGCGGGCCAGCATCGGCGCGCCCGGCCCGGCTCGCGACGTCTGCGCGCCCGGCTGCTGCCCCAACCCGCGCGCGGACATCCCCGCCCTGTGCGGCGAAGACACGCCCCCACTGCCGTGGGCCGCCACGAAATGATCACGTGCACCATGGGTCCTCCCGCTTCACCAGCCATGCGTTCCCCCGGAGGGTCGGGCAAGACCGGCGGTGAGAGGCGGCCGGAGGCTTCCTCGAATCGTCGGTGCGTCGCACGGATCAGGCTGACTCGGTCTGGTGCTTGTCCGACCCGACGATCCGGAGCTGCTGGTGAAGCGGGAGGACCCATGGTGACGTACTCCTCTGGAGGTTCTCTGTGACGACGGCCGATCCCGCCGACCTGCTCGCCCTGGCCGAGAAGACCGCCCGCGAAGCGGGACAGCTCGCCCGCGAGCGGCGCGAGGCGGTGGAGCGCATGGACGTCGCGAACACGAAGTCGACGCCCACCGACGTCGTGACGGAGTCCGACACCGCCGCCGAGGCGCTGATCCGCACCCGCATCCTCGACGCCCGCCCCGACGACGGCTTCCTCGGCGAGGAGGACGGTCACGTCGCCGGCACCTCGGGCGTCGACTGGGTGGTCGACCCGATCGACGGCACCGTGAACTACCTCTACGGCATCCCGCAGTACGCGGTGTCCATCGCGGCGCGCATCGACGACGTCGTGCGGGCCGGCGTGGTGCACAACCCGGCCAGCGGTGAGACGTGGACGGCCACGTCCGGCGGCGGGGCGTTCCTGGACGGCCGCCCGGTGCGGGCGTCGGCGTGCGCGGACCTGTCGCTGGCGCTGGTCGGGACCGGCTTCGGCTACGACGCCGACCGGCGGGCTCGGCAGGCGGCCGTGATCCTCGAGCTGGTCCCGGTGGTGCGCGACATCCGGCGGGCCGGCGCCGCCGCCCTGGACCTCTGCGCGGTCGGCACCGGCCGGCTGGACGCGTACTACGAGCGCGGGCTCAACCCGTGGGACCTGGCGGCCGGTGGCCTGGTGGCGGCCGAAGCGGGCGCCGTCGTCAGCGGCCTGCACGGCGAGGAGCCCGGCAACGCGATGACCCTGGCGGCGACGCCCGGGGTGGCCGCCGAGCTGCGGGCGCTGCTGGAGCGGCTCGGCGCCGACCGCGACGCCCCCTGACGGCGCGCTGAGCAGCCGGCCGGGCCCTGGCCGCACTCCAGGTGCGCGCTGCGTCAGGCCACCCCAGGCGTTCTCCCGCCCCACCAGGCATGCATGCGTGGTGCGGCGGGAGGACCCATGGTGGACGTGATCATTTCCCGGGCGGGCGAAGTGCGTCGCGCAGCGATACCTTGGCGCCCATGCGCAGGACGGCGCCCTCGTAGACCCGGGCGGCCAGCAGGACCAGGACCGCGATCAGCGCGAGCATCAGCGCCAGGGCCAGCCCGACCTCCCAGCCGGCGGCGTCGCCGCGGGCCATGCGGATGGGCATCACCAGGGCGCTGAACGGCGGCACGATGCTGGTCACGGACGCGATCGGGCTCTCGGGGCTCAGGAACGCGAAGAAGCTGGCGAAATACGACACCATCGTGAGCATCGTCACCGGTGTGGTGACGTTCTGCAGCTCCTCCTGCCGCGAGACGCGCGCGGCCGCGGCACCGGACAGGCACGCGTAGGCGGCATAGCCGAGCACGAACCAGCCCAACGACAGCAGGACCGGCGTCACCATGGGTCCGGTCAGCTCCACTGCGCCCAGTGCCGCCGCGAGACCGAGCCCCAGCCCGCCGATCAGCACCAGCTGGACCAGGCCCAGCAGGCCGATGCCGAGAATCTTGCCGGTGAGCAGCGCCCGAGCCGGGATCGCGGCCAGCATGACCTCGACCACCCGGCTGGACTTCTCCTCGACCACGCCCATCGCGACCCACATCGAATAGCCGACCAACTGGCCGAACAGCACCATCGAGCCGAAGAACGCGATGACGCCGCGCGCCTCCCGCTCCTCGGCATCCGGATCGAGGGTGACCGTCCGCAGGCTGGCGGAGCTCAGCGCCTCGGTGACCGCCGCCGGGTCCATACCGGCCTCGGCCAGCGCCCGGGTCCCTTCGACCTGGTTGTAGGCGTTCTCCAGAACCGCGCGCAGCGAGCTGTCGAGGGACCGGTCGACGTAGACGGAGTCGCCGTCCACGTAGGCGTCCAGGTCGCCGTCGCTGACGGCCTGCTCGGCGGCCGCGGCGTCCTCGACGTCGGTGAAGCCGACCTCGATGTCGGCGGTCTCGGCCTGCCGCTCGACGGCGCTGCGCAGCTCGCCGGAGTCGCCGACCAGCGCGACGTCGAAGCTGTCACCGCCGAAGTCCGCGAAGCGGGGGAGCAGCACGACCAGCCCGATGATGCCGACGGTGATGGCCGTGGAGATGAAGAACGAGCGCTCGCGGATGCGCTGGCTGAACTCGCGCCGGGCGACGAGTGTGCTGGCCTCGCGGAACGACAGTGCACGCGCCATCAGGCGGCCTCCTCCTCGGCCGGGTCGCCGTCGTCGGCGACCACCGAGCGGAACAGCTCGGCCAGCGACGGCCACACCGGGGTGAACTGGCGGACCGGGCCGAGGGCACGGGCCGCGTCGAGCAGGGCTTGGTCGTCGGTGCCGGCCGGCAGCTCGACGAGCACACCGCCGGCTGCGCTGCCGCGAGTGTCGTCGATGACACGGAGGCCGGGTAACTGCCCGGCCAAGGCGTCGACCCACCCGGGCGCTGTGTCGACCTGCAGCCGGTAGCGTCCGGCGGCGTCGCCGCGCAATGCCTCGACGGTGCCGTCGGCCACCATGCGGCCGGCCCGGATGATGCCGACGGCGTCGCACAGCCGCTCCACCAGGTCGAGCTGATGGCTGGAGAAGACGACGGCGGCACCGGCGTCGACCCGGGAGCGCAGCACCGCGGCCATGGCGTCGACGCCCATCGGGTCCAGGCCGCTGAACGGCTCGTCGAGCACCAGTACCGCCGGGTCGTGCACCAGAGCGGCCGCCAGCTGGACCCGCTGCTGGTTGCCCAGCGACAGCGACTCGACCCGATCGGAGGCGCGTTCGCTGAGGGCGAGCGACTCCAGCAGGTCCGTCGCGGCCGTCTCGGCTGTGAGACGCGCCACACCGTGCAGCTGGGCCAGGTAGACGAGATGCTCGTGGACGCGCATCTTCGGATAGAGGCCGCGCTCCTCCGGCATGTAACCGAACTCACGCCGGATGCCCGCGTCGAGTTCACGCCCGTTCCAGCGGACCACGCCGCCGTCGGGCTCGAGGACCCCGAGGACGATGCGCATCGCGGTGGTCTTGCCGGCACCGTTCGTGCCGACGAAGCCGTACATCTGCCCAGGTCGGACCGTAAACGAAAGGTTCTCGAGCGCGACGACGTCACCGTAGCGGCGGGAGATGCCGTCGATCTGGAGCATGCGGTTCCTCTCGTCTCCGGTGCTGGGCCGCTCCCAGCCTGCAGGGTGGAATCCTCGCAGGTCTCATCCTGTGGGACGGTGCTCCGGATCGGTCCTGAGGACGACCGGGCGCACGCTCGGAGGAGGTGCGGCGCAGCACACAGCGGACTCACCGGAGGGGTGCCGTGCGAAACGGGGTACCGATCAGGCAGAATCTGCCGCTCGGAGCGGGCACAACCTTGGGTCGCTGTGCGTTACACGACGGACCACTACGCGCCCAGTGAGGGGGATCGAACATGGCAACCGACTACGACGCGCCACGCAAGACCGACGAGGAAATGTCGGAGGACTCGCTGGAGGAGCTCAAGAATCGGCGGATGGACAAGGCGTCGGGCATCGTCGACGTCGACGAGTCCGACCTGAACGAGTCGATGGAGCTTCCTGGTGCGGACCTGTCGAACGAGGAGCTGGCGGTACGTGTGCTGCCGCGGCAGGCGGACGAGTTCACCTGCTCGCAGTGCTTCCTCGTGCATCACCGCAGCCAGCTGGCGAAGGAGAAGAACGGGCAATTGATCTGCCGCGACTGCGCAGCCTGAGTTGGCAGCTTGGGCGCGGTCGCGTTCGTGTGCAGTCATCTGCCGCGACCGCGCAGCCTGAGTTGACAGCGTGGGCGCGGTCGCGTTCGTGTGCAGTGATCTGCCGCGACCGCGCAGCCTGAGTTGCCCGCCTGATTGCCCCGTCAGTGGCCGGTGGTCTGACGCGCCGCCTCGAGCACGGCCTTGAGCCGCTCGGGGCGGCGCGTCGACACCAGCCAGTACGGCGTCGGGTCGGCGGGGTCATCGACCCCGATGCGGACGACGGCGGGCAGGTAGCCCCTGATCGTCAGGTACGCGCGCGGGTCGAGTTCCGGACCACGAGCCGCCCGAGCCGCCTCGCCGTCCAGCGCCTCCACGGTGCCGACGACCGACAGCGGCAGCCGCGCCCGTCCGACTGTCAGCGTCGTGTCGTCGACGCTGACAGCGGGTCTGCTGTAAGCGAACAGCACGCACGCCCCGATCACCAGCACGATGCCGCTGACCGGCGCCCCCACCTGCGGGCCGTAGGCGTAGTAATAGACGATCCACGCCGAGACGGCCAGGCCCAGCAGGTAGAGCCACCACCGCACCGGCGCGGTCAGGCGTTCGTGGTAACGAGTCACTCCAGCAGGGTGCCACGGATCGCGGCACGCGGACCGGTAGGGTCGACGTTCGTGATCGAACGGCATCCCGACGCGCCGGCGCCCGGCGCCCCGATCGCCTCGCACTACCGCATGTGCGTCGGCTGCGGACCGGACCACCCGACCGGGCTGCACGTGACCGTCACCGCCGGTGAGGGCCTGACGGTCTCCGGTCGCTTCACTGTCACCGACGACCACCAGGGCGCTCCCGGTCTCGCGCACGGAGGCATGCTGTCGCTGGCGTTCGACGAGGTTCTCGGCTCGTTGATCTGGCTCATCGGCAAACCCGCAGTCACCGGACACCTCGAGACGTCGTACCGCCGGCCGGTCCCCGTCGGCACCACCCTGTACATCGACGCCGTCGTCGACGGCGCGGAGGGCCGCAAGATCTACATGTCCGCAACCGGCCGCGAGAACGCCGCGGACGGGCCGGTGAGCGTCACCGCGTCCGCCATCTTCGTCGTCGTGCCGGCCACCCACTTCGTCGAGCACGGCCGCGCGGTGGCCGCGTCCGACCTGTCCGACGCGGCCGCCAGGGTCGCGGAGGTGAACCCGTGAGCGCAACTGCCGAGACACGCGACGACGGTGCGGCGGGAGCCCGCCCCGTGGACGTCCTGATCACCCGCCTGGACCCGGATGTGCCGCTGCCGGGCTACGCCCATCCCGGCGATGCCGGCGCCGACCTGGTGACCACCAGCGACGTGACCATTCCGCCGGGCGACCGGGCCATGGTCGGTACGGGCATCGCGATCGCGCTGCCGGCGGGTTACGCTGCATTCGTCCACCCGCGCTCCGGACTGGCGCATCGGCTCGGGGTGAGCATCATCAACACCCCGGGCACGGTCGATGCGGGGTACCGCGGCGAGATCAAGGTGGTGCTGGTCAACCACGACCTACGCGAACCGGCCGTGTTCGGGCGCGGCGACCGGGTCGCGCAGCTGGTCATCCAGCGGGTCGAGCGGGCCAGATTCCACGAGGTCGAGCGGCTACCCGGGTCGGCACGGGGCGACGGCGGGTACGGGTCGACGGGCACCTCGTCGGCCGCCAATGGGCCGGCGGACATGCCGGTCACGCAGGGGCCGGCGGAGACGCCGGCCACCGACGACGGAAGGAAGTAATCCAGGTGTTGGGACGGCGGCGCCGCGGCGGCGATGACGGCCAGGAGCTGGCCGAGCAGGCCGCGAATGACACGTCCGGCGGCGAGCCCGGCCAGGGTGCCGGAACGGACGCCGACGACGCGGGCGAGTCGCCCAAGGCCGACCGTACCGGCGGACCGTTCGACGAGTCCGAGGTGGATCTGGACGAGGCCCGGTCCGGCCGCATCGACCTCGGCGGCATGCTCGTCAAGGGCGCCGCGGGCATGAAGCTCCAGCTCCAGGTCGACCAGCGCACCGGCAACGCGACCAGCGCCGTGCTCACCGTCGGCGAGGCCGCGGTGCAGCTCATCGCGGTGGCCGCGCCGCGCAGCAGCGGCCTGTGGGGGCAGACCCGGCTGCAGATCGTCCAGGACGCCAAGCGCCGCGGAGGCCGCGCCGAGGAGGCGTCCGGGCCCTTCGGACCCGAGGTCCGGGTCGTGGTCCCGGTGCAGGCGCCCGACGGCAAGCAGCGGCTGCAGCCGTCGCGGGTGTCCGGCATCGACGGGCCGCGCTGGATGCTGCGCGCGACCTTCCTCGGCAAGGCCACCACGGACGCGGCAGTGTTCAGCCAGCTCGTCGAGCTCGTCCGGCAGACCGTCGTCATCCGCGGGTCGCAGCCGATGGCACCCGGCGACGTCATCGCGCTCAAGCCTCCGGCGGGCAGCCAGGCACCGGTGTCGCCGGACCAGCCGCTGCAAGCCTGACACTTGAGCTCACCGGCGCATTAGGCTCGATGTCGTGAGTGGGAACTCCGGGCGCAGAGGAATATGGGGCGCCATCACGCGGTGGGCCGCCTCCGACCAGGAGGTCGAGGCCGAGGAACTGCGCGACGACGCACGGGAGGCCGGCTGCCAGCCGCTGGCGAACGTCGACGACCGCACCACCGTCCGGGTGCGCGGGGTGCTGCAGTCGGTCACGCTGCAGCCTCGGCTCGGAACCCCGGCTCTGGAAGCCGACTTGTTCGACGGCTCCGGGTCGGTGACACTGGTCTGGCTCGGCCGCCGGCGCATCGCCGGCATCAGCTGCGGGCGCCGGCTCGTCGCCACCGGCCGGGTGGCCACCTTCGACGGACGCAGGGTCATGTACAACCCCCGATACGAGCTGCTGCCCGCAGGGCTGGAGTGAAGAGTTGAGTCAGAGCGAGTCCGGGCCCGAGGGCGACGCCCACCAGCACGTCGACGGGGCCGGGGGTGGCGCCGGCACCGGGACGAGCGCCAGCCCGGCCAGGCAGAGCTGGGTGCAGGCCATCACCGCCGACGAGCGGTTCCGCCCCCAGGACGCGCTCGGCCCCGCGGCCATGCTCGATGCCGGACTGCCGCTGGCCATCTTCACCGTCGTCTACACCGCGGCCGGCCGCGATCTGCAGCTGTCACTGTGGGTCGCGCTCGGCGCCGGGGTCCTCCTGGGCGTCGTGCGGCTGCTGCGCCGGGAGCGGCTGCAGAACGTCGTCGCCGGCTTCCTCGGCCTGGGCATCGCCGCGTTCCTGGCCAACCGCACCGGCCGGGCCGAGGACGTGTTCCTGCCCGGCCTGCTCATCAACGTCGGCTACGGCCTGGCCTTCCTCGTGTCGGTGCTGGCCCGCTGGCCGATGATCGGCGTGTTCGTCGGCTTCGCCACCAACCAGGGCACCGCCTGGCGACGCGACCTCGCGTTGGTGCGTGCGTTCACCCTGGCCACGCTGCTCTGGGTGGGCATGTTCGCCGTCCGGCTGGCCGTCCAGGCGCCGCTGTACTTCGCCGGTGAAGACCAGCTCGGCTGGCTCGCCGGGGCCCGGCTGGTCATGAGCTGGCCGCTGTTTCTGCTGGTCGCCTACGCATCATGGCTGATCGTGCGGCCCGCGTACCGGGCACACCAGGCGCGGCAGGCCGCGCCTGACCCCGCGGGGTGATCAACAGGGAGCCAGAAGCCCTGCGCCCGCCTGACCTGATCAACCTCAGGTCACGTCACCCGCCGCAGGGACGTACCGGGTGGGTTTCGTGGCCGGGTGCGACCACGCGGCGAGTGACGTGCGGTGAGGTGCGCACCCTGCCGGGGTGGCAGCGCCCTGAACGCTCAGGCGTCGTGCGGGGAGAGGAGGTTCTCCAGCTGCTTCTCTCGCTCCGGCGCGGCGACGAACAGCAACTCGTCGCCGGATTCAAGCGGCAGGTCGGGTAGCGGGGTGTGGACGTGCTTGCCGCGGATGATCGACACCAGCGACGTGTCGACGGGCCAGGCGACGTCGGCGACCGCGGTCCCGACGATGGGGGAGTCGACCGGCAGCGTCAGTTCGACCAGGTTCGCCTCGCCCTGGCGGAAGCTGAACAGGCGCACCAGGTCGCCGACGCTCACCGCCTCCTCGACCAGCGCGCTCATGATGCGCGGGGTGGACACGGAGACATCGACGCCCCAGCTCTCGTTGAACATCCACTCGTTGCGTGGGTGGTTGACCCGCGCCACCACCCGCGGCACCCCGAACTCCGTCTTGGCCAGCAGCGAGACGACGAGATTGACCTTGTCGTCGCCGGTGGCGGCGATGACGACGTTGCAGCGGTCCAGCGCCGCCTCCTCGAGCATGGACAGCTCGCACGCGTCCGCGAGCAGCCACTCGGCCTCAGGGACGCTGGCCGCCTTGATGGCCTTGGTCTCCTTGTCGATGAGCAGGACGTCGTGGCCGTTGGCCAGCAGCTCCGCGGCGATCGAGCGCCCGACGTTGCCGGCGCCGGCGATGGCTACCCGCATCAGTCCTCCACCTCCGGGGCGGTCGCGAAGACGTGGGTGACACGCGTGACCTCGTCGGAGCGCACCAGCACATGGACGAGGTCGCCATCCTGGATGACGGTGTCGGCCTGCGGAAGGATGCCGTCGCCGTAGCGGGTCAGGAACGCGACCCGGGCGTGGGCGGCCTCCTCGAGCTTCGCCACCGAGCTGCCGATCCAGCCGGTGGCGACCGGCAGCTCGGCCAGCTGGATGGTGCCGGTCGGGTCGACCCACTCGGTCTGTGCACCCTCCGGGAACAGCCGGCGCAGGATCTGGTCGGCGGTCCACCGCACCGTCGCGACAGTGGGGATGCCCAGTCGCTGATAGACCTCGGCGCGCCCAGGGTCATAGATGCGGGCGACCACGTTGTCGACTCCGAAGGTCTCGCGGGCCACCCGCGCCGCCAGGATGTTGGAGTTGTCGCCACTGCTGACCGCGACAAAGGCGCCGGCTCGTTCGATGCCCGCCTCGACGAGGACGTCCCGGTCGAAGCCGACTCCGGACACCGTCGAGCCCTCGAAGCCCGGCTGCAGCCGCCGGAACGCCTCGGGGTTCTGGTCGACGATGGCGACGGTGTGATCGTGCGACTCCAGGATGTGCGCGACGGTCGACCCGACCCTCCCGCAGCCCATGATGACGACGTGCACTGTGGTCCTCTCACGCGAGGTCAGGCGAGGCCGTACTCGCCGTGTCGCGGTCGACGTTACACGGCATGACTTCAAGGCATACCATTGCCGATCGTGCCGAAGCTCGGCGATATTTCGAAGCGACTGATCATCGGCCGGAAGCTGGCCAGTGATCGGATGGGCCATACGCTGCTGCCCAAGCGGCTGGCGCTCCCGGTCTTCGCCAGTGACCCGCTGTCCTCGGTCACCTATGCGACCCAGGAGATCCTGGTCATCCTGACCCTGGGCGGGCTGGCCTTCCTCCACTTCACGCCCTGGGTCGCCGCCGTCGTCGTGCTGCTGCTGGTCACGGTCGTGGCGTCGTATCGGCAGCTGGTACGTGCCTACCCGACCGGTGGTGGCGACTTCGAGGTCGCGAACACCAACCTGGGGCCCACCGCCGGCCTGGTCGTCGCCAGCGCGCTGCTCATCGACTACGTGCTGACGGTGGCGGTGTCGGTGTCGGCGGGTGTGGACAACCTGATCTCCGCGATACCGGAGCTGGCCGAGTACCGGGTGGGCATCGCGCTGGGCATCGTGGTGCTGCTGGCCGCGGTGAACCTGCGCGGCATCAAGGAGAGCGGCAAGGCGTTCGCGGTGCCGACATACCTGTTCGTCGTGGGCATCGGCGCGATGATCGTGTGGGGCCTGGGCAAGACGGCGTTCGGCGACGACCCGGTCGCCGAGTCGGCAGCGTACGACGTCGAGGCCGAGATGACGAACCTGGGCGGCATCGCGCTGATGTTGCTGGTGCTGCGGGCGTTCGCGTCCGGCTGTACGGCGTTGACCGGGGTCGAGGCGATCGCCAACGGGGTCCCCGCGTTCCGCAAACCCAAGGCGAAGAACGCCGCGACGACGCTGGCGATCATGGGCGCGCTGTCGATCACGATGTTCGCCGGTATCACCACGCTGGCGGTCATCGCGGACGTCCGGTACGTCGAGTACCCCTGCGACCTGGTCGGCTTCGACTGCACGCAGCCGCAGCCGACCGTGATCTCACAGCTGGCCGCGGCAGTCTTCGGCGGCGGGAGCATCCCGTTCTACTACGTCCAGGGCGCCGCCGCGCTGATCCTGATCCTCGCCGCGAACACCGCGTTCAACGGGTTCCCGCTCCTGGGGTCGATCCTGGCGCAGCATCGCTACGCGCCACGGCAGCTGCACACACGCGGGGACCGGCTGGTCTTCAGCAACGGCATCATCATGCTGGCGGTCATGGCCGGGGTGCTGATCGTGGTGTTCGACGCCTCGGTGACCCGGTTGATCCAGCTGTACATCGTGGGTGTGTTCACGGCGTTCACGTTCGGGCAGACCGGCATGGTGCGGCACTGGAACCGCCTCCTGGCCGCGGGGCCGACCAGCGTCGAACGCCGGTCCATCCTGCGCTCGCGGGTCATCAACGCCACCGGGGCGTCACTGACCGGCGTCGTGTTGGTGGTCGTGCTGGTCACGAAGTTCACCCACGGCGCCTGGCTCGTCGTGGCGATGATGCCGGTGCTCTTCCTGCTGATGCGCGGCATCCGGCAGCACTACGACACCACGGCCACGGAACTGGAGGTGGAGGACTGGCCGGCCGAGTCACTGCTGCCGTCGAGGGTGCACGCCGTCGTGCTGGTGTCGCGGCTGCACAAACCGACGGTTCGGGCCATCGCGTACGCCCGGGCGGCCAGGCCGGACATCATCGAGGCCATCACCGTCGAGGTCGACGCCGACGCCACCGCCGCGCTGCTGGACGAATGGGACCGGCACGACATCCCGGTGCCGCTGCGGGTGCTGGACTCGCCGTACCGCGAGATCGCCCGCCCGGTCGTGGAGTACGTCCGGGCCATCCGCCGCGCCAGCCCGCGCGACATCGTCACCGTCTATGTGCCGGAGTACGTGGTGGGCCGTTGGTGGGAACGGCTGCTGCACAACCAGAGCGTCTTCTGGCTCAAGGGCAGGCTGCTGTTCACCCCGGGCGTGATGGTGACGAGCGTGCCGTGGCAGTTGCGCTCGGCCGTCGGCGCCGGCCAGCCGAAGAACGCCCGGCAGGCGCCGGGCGACGTGCGACGAGGGGAGATCCGCCGGGGTGGTGGGTCGTCCTGACCGGTCGGCAGCGCAGAGTCCGGGGCACCTCCGCCGTCGGCACCGAGGTGGTGGTCGAGGTCGGCCCGGTCGCGCACGGCGGAAGTTGCGTGGCCCGGCACGAGGGACGAGCGGTCTTCGTCCGGCATGCCCTGCCCGGTGAGCGGGTCCGGATCCGGGTCACCGAAGGTGGTTCGGAGGACCGGTTCTGGCGGGCCGACGCCGTCGAGGTGCTGTCCGCGTCGCCGGACCGGGTGGAGCCGCCGTGCCCATGGGCCGGACCCGGGCGCTGCGGCGGCTGTGACTGGCAGCACGCGACGCGCCCGGCACAGCGCCGGCTCAAGGCCGCCGTCGTGGCCGAGCAACTGCGCCGGCTGGCCGGCATCGACCGCTCGGTCGAGGTCGAAGCGGTGCCGGTTCGATCGTCGGCCGCGGCCGAGGAGCGCACCCCGGCCGGCGACGACGACGGGCTCGGCTGGCGCACGCGGGTCACGTACGCGGTGGACCCGGCGACGGGCCGGGCCGGGTTGCGGGCGCACCGCTCGCACGCGGTGGTTCCGATCGACACCTGCCTGATCGCGCACCCGGAACTCCGGGCGGCGGGCGTGGAACAGCAGGAGTGGCCGGACGTGTCGGCCGTCGAGGTCGTGGTGTCGAACACCGGCGACCGCCAGGTCATCGCCGACGGCGTCGTGCGCAGCGGCCGTGGTCATGTGGTCGAGGAGGCGGCCGGGCGTCGCTGGCGGGTCAGCGGCGGCGGGTTCTGGCAGGTCCACCCCGGTGCGGCCGCCACGCTGGTCGCCGCCGTGCTCGATGGGTTGCGCCCGCAGCCGGGGGAGCGGGCCATGGACCTCTACAGCGGCGTCGGGCTGTTCGCCGGAGCGCTGGCCGAGGCGGTCGGGCCGAACGGGTCGGTGGTGGCCGTCGAGGGGTCGCGCCGGGCCGTCGCCGACGCGCGGCGCAACCTGCATGACGTCGGCTGGGTGAAGCTGGTCGAGGGGCGGGTCGACCGGGTGCTGGCCACTGACCCAGCGCAGCGCGGCCCGATCGACATCGTGGTGCTCGACCCGCCGCGCGACGGCGCGAAGTCCGCCGTCGTGCGGGCGATCGCCGAGCGCGCCCCGCGCGCCGTCGCCTACGTGGCCTGTGATCCCGCGGCGCTGGCCCGCGACCTCGCGACCTTCGCGCAACACGGCTACGAGCTGACCAGCCTGCGGGCGTTCGACCTGTTCCCGATGACGCACCACGCCGAATGCGTCGCCGTCCTGCATCCGCCGCGGCCGGAATGATCATCGTGCGGAGCTGATCGCGGACCGTCTCCGCGTGAACTATCCTTGACCGTGGCGACAACCGTACGGGTCAGGAGGAGGTGGGTACTGCCATGCGTAGTGAGCCTCCTAGTCATGCGCCGCAGGGCGCCACGGCCGTCGCGGGCAGATAAGGGCCGGCGGTCCGGGTCGTCCTGCGTCTCTAGACACCCCCGCACCGTCAGCCACACCGTTTGGGAGCGACGCCATGCCTCCTCGTCGTCAGCGCGCACTGCGTGTCATCCGCCCGGCCCTGCGCCGGCAGAGCCGAGTCGGCACCATGGCCGGCGATTTCGACCAGTCGGCCAGCGAACCTGAAACGACCGAGCCGCGTTCCAGCGTCGTCGACGCGGCGCTGTACCGCGACGGCAAGCGCATCAGCACACCCAGCTCCCTGGCCGAGACCTACCGGCAGTTGCGTGAGGACGCCGGCGCCATGGCGTGGATCGGCCTCTTCCGGCCCAGCGACGCGGAGCTGATGTCACTGGCCGACGAGTTCGACCTGCACCCGCTGTCCGTCGAGGACGCCATGGAGGCGCACCAGCGTCCCAAGCTGGAGCGCTACGGCGAAACGCTGTTCGTCGTACTGCGGGCGGCCCGTTACCTGGACGCGGTGGAGGAGGTCGACTTCGCCGAGTTGCACCTGTTCGTCGGGCCCGGCTTCGTCATCACCGTCCGGCACGGCGCCGCGCCCAACCTGTCCGCCGTGCGCCGGCGCATGGAGGACAGCCCTGACCTCCTGCGGCTCGGCCCAGAGGCCGTCCTCTACGCCGTGCTCGACGCCGTCGTCGACGGGTACGTCCCGGTGGTCGCCGGTGTGTCGAACGACGTGGACGAGATCGAGACCGAGGTGTTCGGCCGCGACCCGAGCGTCTCCCGGCGCATCTACGAGCTGTCCCGCGAGGTCCTGGAGTTCCAGCGCGCGACCCGGCCGCTCAGCGTCATGATGCGCGACCTCGAAGCCGGCTTCGACAAGTACTCCACCGACGAGGAGCTGCAGCGCTATCTGCGCGACGTCGCCGACCACGTCGTGGAGGTCACCGAGCGGGTGGACGGGTTCCGCCAGGTGCTGCAGGACATCCTGGCCGTCAATGCCACCTTGGTGACGCAGCAGCAGAACGAGGAGATGAAGGCGCTCACCGAGGCCAGCTACGAGCAGAACGAGGAGCTCAAGAAGATCTCCGCATGGGCGGCGATTCTCTTCGCCCCCACCCTCGTCGGCACCATCTACGGCATGAACTTCACCCACATGCCGGAGGTCGACTGGGTCTTCGGCTACCCGATGGCGATTCTGCTCATGGCGATGGTGTGCGCCGGCCTCTTCGTCGTCTTCCGCCGCCGCGGCTGGTTGTGAGGTCGGGCCGAGGCACGCCTCCCAGGCGAGGCCGTGGATGAATGCCGTGATTTGCTTGATGACATGCAGCTGAGGATCTTCACCGAACCCCAACAGGGCGCGAGCTACGACGACCTCTTGCGAGTGGCGCAGGCCACCGAGCGGCTCGGATTCGATGCCTTCTTCCGCTCCGACCACTATCTGGCCATGGGTAGCGGGTCCGGCCTGCCCGGGCCGACGGACGCCTGGACCACGCTGGCCGGGCTGGCCCGCGAGACTTCCCGCATCCGTTTGGGCACGCTGGTGTCGTCGGCGACGTTCCGGTACCCGGGTGTGCTGGCCATCCAGGCCGCCCAGGTCGACCAGATGTCCGGCGGCCGGGTCGAGCTGGGGCTCGGTGCGGGCTGGTTCGAGCGCGAGCACGCCGCCTACGGCATCCCCTTCCCGCCGAAGCGGTTCGGCCTGCTGGAAGAGCAGCTCTCCATCATCACCGGGCTGTGGTCCACACCGGAGGGGTCACGCTTCGACTTCGCCGGAGACCACTACACGCTGACCGATTCACCGGCACTGCCGAAGCCGGTGCAGCAGCCGATCCCCGTGATCATCGGCGGCAACGGCCCGCGCCGCACGCCGGCGCTGGCCGCGAAGTTCGCCGCCGAGTACAACACCTCGTTCCCGCCGAAGGACGAGATCGCCGGCAAGTTCGGCAACGTCCGCAAGGCCTGCGAGGACGCCAGCCGCGACCCTGATTCGCTGGTCTACTCCGCGGCACTGATCGCGGTCTGCGGCAGCGACGAGGCCGAGTTCGCTCGCCGCGCCGCCGTCGTGGGCCGTGAGCCCGAGGAACTGCGGCGCAACGGCCTGGCGGGCAGGCCGCAGGAGCTGGTCGACGGCATCAACGCGCTGAAGGAGCTGGGCGCCGGGCACGTGTACCTGCAGATCCTGGACCTGTCCGATCTAGACCACCTGGAGCTCATCGCGGCCGAGGTCGCACCGCACGTCTGACGGACGCCCCAGCCACACGCGGGCTGCTCGGCTCGGGCCCTCCGGCCCAGCGGCTCCACACCCGCCTCCGCCGCGTTGATCTTGGAGGAAACGCAGAATCCCCGGGCGAAATGTCCGATTGATTCCGCAGAAAGTCCAAGATCAACGCGGCTCGCGGGTGCCTGGAAGGGGCTGGGGCGGCCGTCCCGGTCACTCCACGGTGACGGACTTGGCGAGGTTGCGCGGCTTGTCCACGTCGTGACCGAGTTCGCGCGCGGCGTGGTAGGCCAGGAGCTGGAGCGGGATCGTCAGCAGGACCGGATCCAGCTCGGGCTCGCTCTTCGGCACCGTGACCACGTGCCGGGCCCGCACACCGAGGTCGACGCCGTCGTGCGTCACCACGCACAGCGGCCCGGACCTCGCGGTGATCTCATGCAGCGCGCCGAGGTTGCGGTCCAGCAACTCGTCGTCGGGCACGATCGCGACGGTGGGCAGGTGCGGGCCGACCAGCGCGAGCGGGCCGTGCTTGAGCTCGGAGGTCTGGTACGCCTCGGCGTGCCGGTAGGAGATCTCCTTGAACTTCTGGGCGCCCTCGCGGGCGACGGGATACCCCCGGGTCCGCCCGACGAAGAACAGGCTCGGCGCCGCGGCGAGGTCGGCGGCGATGCCGGCGAGGTGGTCCTCGTCGGCGAGGATCTTCTCGATCTGCTCCGGAAGCCGCTGCAGCGCGGTGAGCAGCCGCCGTCCGTCCGCCGGTGAGACGTCGCGGATCCGGCCCAAATGAATGCCGAGCAGCGCGAAGGCGATGTCCATGGTGGTCAGCGCCTTGGTGGAGGCGACCGCGATCTCGGGCCCGGCATGCAGGTAGATGCCGCCGTCGCACTCCCGGGCGATGCTCGACCCGACCACGTTCACCAGGCCGATGACGCGGCCGCCCTTGCGCTTGAGCTCCTGGACGGCCACCAGGGTGTCGTAGGTCTCGCCGGACTGGCTGACGGCGACGTAGAGGGTGTCCTTCTCGATGACCGGGTTGCGGTAGCGGAACTCGGACGCGGGTTCGGCGTCGGCGGGGATGCGGGCCAGTTCCTCGATGAACTGGGCGCCGATCTGGCCGGCGTAGTACGCCGAGCCGCAGCCGAGGATCTTGACCCGGCGGAACTCGCGTGCCTCTCGCGCGTCCATCTCCAGGCCGCCGAGCCGGACGGTGTGGAACCGCTCGTCCAGCCGTCCGCGCAGGCTGCGGCGGGCCGCCTCGGGCTGCTCCAGGATCTCCTTGCGCATGAAGTGCTCGTGCGCGCCCTTGTCGTACTCGCTGCTCGACCAGTCGACGGTGACGGCGGTCTTCGTCGTGCGGGCCTCCCGGGTGAACGTCTGGTAGCCGTCGGCCCGGACGGTGGCCAGCTCGCCGTCGTCGAGGTGGACCACCTGCCGGGTGTACCGGACCAGCGCGGCGGCGTCACTGGCGACATGCATCTCGCGCTCGCCGATCCCGAGGATGATCGGACTGCCGTTGCGGGCGACGACCAGCCGGTCCGGGTGCGCGAGGTGGGCGACGGCGATGCCGTACGTGCCGTCGACGGTGGCGAGTGCGGCGAGGACGGCGTCCTCGAGAGTCTCGGCGTCGGCGCGGGCGATGAGGTGGGCCAGCACCTCGGTGTCGGTGTCGGAGCCGAACGTGACGCCGTCGGCGGCCAGCTCGGCGCGCAGCGGGCCCGCGTTGTCGATGATGCCGTTGTGCACCACCGCGACGCGTCCGTCGGCACTGAGGTGCGGGTGTGCGTTGCGCTGCGACGGCACGCCATGGGTGGCCCAGCGGGTGTGACCGACGCCGACCTTCCCGCCGAACCGCTTCGGCAGCGTCGACTCCAGGTCACGCACCCGCCCGACGTCGCGGTGCACGCGCACGTGGTCGGGTGCGAGGACGGCGACTCCGGCGGAGTCGTAGCCGCGGTACTCCAGCCGGGCCAGCCCGTCGACGAGGATGGGCGCGGCCGGCTTGGCGCCGACGTAGCCGACGATTCCGCACATGGTGGTCTGTCCTCTCGGGTTCGCGTTCGTGGTCAGCCGTAGACCATGCGGCGCAGCTGACGGGCCGACAGCTGGGGCGCGCGGACCGGCCGGTGGGTCAGCTCGGCCTGGATGCGCTCGAAGATGTCGTCGTTCCTGCCGCCGCGCAGTCGCAGCTCCTGGTGGCGCCGCCGGACGTACTCGTCGACCGTCTCGGAGAAGTAGGCGGCGACGTCGGCGACGATCCGGCTCGCGTCGCCCGCCGGTAGTCCGGTGCTCCGGACGATCTGCTCCACCAGATCTTGGGTCATGGCGATACCCTGCCTGCGATACGCGGAATCGCCAAGAATCTGCCCGGAATCGGGCAGGAAACCACTTTCGCCGGCCCTTCATCCGCCCGTCTGGAGCAAGCCGGTCGCGTAGACGACGACCTGGGCGCGGTCGCACAGATCGAGCTTCATGAGGGCGCGCGCCAGGTAGAGGCTGGTGCGGCGGCGCGCGGATCTGCTGCTCGTGGCCGCCGCGGTGTTCGAGGGCGCGGTGAGCGGCATGTCCGGCGGGCCGGGGCGAGGGCGGGGGCTGTGTGCTCATATTTGCTGTGGGTACGGTCCGGACCGCGAACGTGACATCCTCGCGGAGAGTCGTGATATCTTGACCTCAAGAGACTTCCGGCGCGGGGCGGCGGGATCCGCAGCTCGGTGTTAGGCGACCCTCATCGCCCATCGGCTGCCGGCGTTGCGCGACGATGAACGGCATCACACGGACGCGAGAGGTTGGGGATCGAACGTGACCAGCAAGGACAGCTTCGGTGCGAAGGGGACACTCCAGGTCGGGGACGCCTCCTACGAGGTGTACCGGTTGGCGGCGGCCGGAGACGTTTCCCGGCTGCCGTACAGCCTGAAGATCCTGCTGGAGAACCTGCTGCGGACCGAGGACGGCGTCAACATCACCGCCGACCACGTCCGCGCCGTGGTCGACTGGGACGCGGAGGCGCAGCCGAACACCGAGATCCAGTTCACCCCCGCGCGCGTGGTCATGCAGGACTTCACCGGCGTTCCGTGCGTGGTCGACCTCGCCACCATGCGCGAGGCCATGAGCGCTCTCGGCGGTGACCCGTCGAAGATCAACCCGCTGGCGCCGGCCGAACTGGTCATCGACCACTCCGTCATCGCCGACGTGTTCGGCGCTCCCGACTCCTTCGCCCGCAACGTCGAGCTGGAGTACGGCCGCAACAAGGAGCGCTACCAGTTCCTGCGCTGGGGCCAGGGAGCGTTCGACGACTTCAAGGTCGTCCCGCCCGGCACCGGCATCGTCCACCAGGTCAACATCGAGCACCTGGCCCGCACTGTCATGGTCCGCGACGGTGTCGCCTACCCGGACACCTGCGTGGGCACCGACAGCCACACCACCATGGTGAACGGCCTGGGTGTGGTCGGCTGGGGCGTCGGCGGCATCGAGGCCGAGGCCGCCATGCTCGGCCAGCCGGTCAGCATGCTGATCCCGCGGGTGGTCGGCTTCAAGCTGTCCGGCTCGCTGCCGGAGGGCGCGACCGCCACCGACCTCGTCCTCACCATCACCGAGCAGCTGCGCAAGCACGGCGTCGTCGGCAAATTCGTCGAGTTCTACGGCCCCGGTGTCGCCGAGGTGCCGCTCGCCAACCGCGCCACCATCGGCAACATGAGCCCCGAGTACGGGTCCACCATCGCGGTCTTCCCGATCGACGAGGAAACCGTCCGCTACCTGCGCCTCACCGGCCGCAGCGACGAGCAGGTCGCCCTGGTCGAGGCGTACGCGAAGGAGCAGGGCCTCTGGCACGATCCGGCCCAAGAGCCCACCTACTCCGAATACCTCGAGCTCGACCTCGGCACCGTCGTCCCGTCCATCGCCGGCCCGAAGCGCCCGCAGGACCGCGTCTCGTTGACCGACAGCAAGACGGCGTTCCGCAAGGCGCTGCGTGACTACGTCGCGCACGAGGACGGTCCGCACACCGAGCTGGACGACGCGGTCGAGGACACCTTCCCCGCCAGCGACCCGGTGGCCGTGCATCCCGGCAACGGTGCCGAGGACACGCCCGCCGTGGCCTCCGCCGCCAGCACCGCGCAGGGCCGGCCGTCGGCGCCGATCAAGGTCACGCTCGACGACGGCACGGAGTGCGAGCTCGACCACGGCGCGGTCGCCATCGCCGCCATCACCAGCTGCACCAACACCTCCAATCCCTCGGTCATGATCGGCGCGGCGCTGCTGGCCAAGAAGGCCGTCGAGCGCGGGCTCAACCGCAAGCCGTGGGTCAAGACGACGCTGGCGCCCGGCTCGAAGGTGGTCATGGACTACTACGAGCGCGCCGGCCTCACCCCGTACCTGGAGAAGCTGGGCTTCCACCTGGTCGGATACGGCTGCACCACCTGCATCGGCAACTCCGGCCCGCTGCCGGAGTCGGTGTCGGCCGCGGTGGATGAGAACGACCTCGCCGTCGTCTCGGTGCTGTCGGGCAACCGCAACTTCGAGGGCCGCATCAACCCCGACGTGAAGATGAACTACCTCGCCTCGCCGCCGCTGGTCGTGGCGTACGCGCTCGCCGGCAGCATGGACGTCGACATCACCACCGAGCCGCTCGGTACCGACGCCCAGGGCGAGCCGGTCTACCTGCGCGACCTGTGGCCGTCGCCGGCGGAGATCGAAGAGGTCGTCGAGTCCGCGATCGCCAGCGAGATGTTCACCCGCGACTACGCCGACGTGTTCGCCGGCGACGACCAGTGGCGGGCGCTGCCGACGCCGGAGGGCGACACCTTCGCCTGGGACGCGTCGTCCACCTACGTCCGGAAGCCTCCGTACTTCGACGGCATGGGCGTTTCGCCGTCGCCGGTGAGTGACATCGCGGGCGCCCGGGTGCTCGCCAAGCTGGGCGACTCCGTCACCACTGACCACATCAGCCCGGCCGGTGCCATCAAGGCCGACTCGCCGGCCGGACAGTACCTCTCCGAGCACGGCGTGCAGCGGCGCGACTTCAACTCCTACGGGTCTCGCCGAGGCAACCACGAGGTGATGATCCGCGGCACGTTCGCCAACATCCGGCTGCGCAACCAGATCGCGCCCGGAACGGAGGGCGGCTTCACCCGCGACTTCACCCAGGCCGACGCCCCGGTGACCACCATCTACGACGCCTCGGTCGCCTACGCGAAGGCCGGGACACCGCTGGTGGTGCTGGCCGGCAAGGAGTACGGCTCCGGTTCCTCGCGCGACTGGGCGGCCAAGGGCACCGCGCTGCTGGGCGTGCGCGCCGTCATCGCCGAGTCGTACGAGCGCATCCACCGCTCCAACCTCATCGGTATGGGCGTGCTGCCGCTGCAGTTCCCGGAGGGCCAGAACGCCGAGTCGCTCGGCCTGACCGGTGAAGAGACGTTCGACATCAGCGGCGTCACCGTCCTGAACGACGGCTCGACCCCGGCGACGGTGCGGGTGCGGGCGGTGCGACCCGCGGCCTCGGCCGAGGCGAGCGGCACGGCCGACGAGGTCGAGTTCGACGCCGTCGTCCGCATCGACACCCCCGGCGAAGCGGACTACTACCGCCACGGCGGCATCATGCAGTACGTGCTGCGCAGCCTGCTGTAGCGAGCACCACCGCCCCGCTGTCCACAGCGTCATCGTCGCCGCCCCGGTTGTCCACAATCGGGGCGGCGACGCTTTTCCGGACCGGGTGGTGCCCGCACGCTGGGCACATGGTCGTCGATCGTGAGCCGCTGCCGGCGGATGTCCAGCGCCTCCTGCGCTCCGGCCACGGCGTCTTCCCCGTCCGTGAAGCCGAGCGCCTCCGGATCAGCCGCGGCCGCGTTGCCAGGCTGGCCCAGGCAGGAGTCCTGACCCGGTTGGCCGACGGCGCTTATGCCGACGCGTGGGAGTACGGCAGGGCGGGCGAGTGGACGGCGTTCGCGTTGAGGTCGCGGGCTTTCACCCTGGCCTGTGGGCCGGGAGCGGTCGCGGCAGCGTGGTCGGCGGGCGCGCTCCTGGACGTGCCGACCATCAGCAGCCCTCCGAGCCTGCCGCTGGCATTCGTCCCTCACGGCGTTCGCGCAGGCAGCAACAATGTGTACGGGTGCGTCCGGGCGGTCGACCTACCGCGGTCCCACTGTGCTTTCGCGGGCGGGTGCTGGTTGACGCCCCTGCCGCGGACCGTGGTTGACATCGCTCGGACATCATCGCGTGCTGACGCTCTGGTCGTTGCGGACGCCGCCCTCTCGACCCGGATGAGCGAGGTGGCATTGCGGACGGTTCTGGACTTCGAGGCGGGATGGCGAGGGGTTCGCGACGCCACCTGGGTGGTGGACCACGCCGATCCCTTCGCCCAGAGTCCACTGGAGACCCTCGGTCGCCTGACATTCATCGAATACGGTCTGCCGATGCCGATCTCGAACGCTTGGGTCGAGGTGGGCCGGGATCGCTATCGAGTCGATCATCTCCTTCCGGACCGGTGGTTGGCGTTCGAAGGTGACGCCTCGTTGAAGTACGACGGTCGTGACGACGCTGGGCGTGTCGTGGCCGAACAGCGAGAACGCGAGTGGCGGCTGCGTGACAGCGGCGTGGAGGTGGTCCGCTACGGCTGGGATCTCGCTCGCCACGACCGAGGTCGGCTTGCCGCTCGGTTTCGGCCGCACAGCGGAACTCAGCCGCAGCACGCGACCCAGACCCAGGACGTTACGGAAGGTCAGGGGGCTCGACGGGGTCGGGTGCGACGGTGTCGCGATCCCGGCCGCGCAGGGCAACGATGCCCGCCAGCATGACCAGCAGCGCGGCCGCGCACACCCACGCGCCGGCCTGAACATCGCCGACGGAGAACGCGATGGCGTCGTCGGCCGAAGACATCACCGCCCAGAGCACCAGGACCGCGACGCCGATCAGCCAGCCCAGGCTCAGCACGAACCGCGACAGCAGCAGTGCCCCAACGATGCCGAGCACCGCGACCACGGCCAGCGGCATCGCCATGGAGTTCCAGTAGGACGTCGGCTCACCGGTCGCGTCGGTCTGGAACAGCCGCTCCAGTCGGAACTGGGTGGCGTCGTCGCCGTCGTACCAGTTGAGGTAGGCGCTGGCGGTGACACCGAGGGCGCCGACGGCCGCGACGACTGCGGCACCCGCGCGCTGGCGTGTGATCATGTGGATCGCCTCCTCATCGAGGGTCCCTATGGATCACTCTGCCACGCGGGTGAGCCCGTGCGACGCGGATCGGACGATCAGGAGTCGCCGTCGAACATCGACAACGGCGCGTCGACCTCCTCGCGGCGCGGTCCCATGACCGCGACGCCCACCAGAAGGGTCACCAGCCCCGCCACGCACACCCACACGCCGTAGCGCACATCGGCCCAGGCTGGTGCGTTGTCGGTGGCGTCGCCGATGGCCCGCATCAAGCCCCAGAGGACGACCGTGGCCACGCCGATCATCCAGCCCAGCCCGATCAGCAACCGGAACCGGACCAGGGCGCCGAACGCTCCGAGCGCACCCACCACCGCGAGCGGAGCGGCGACCGACGCCCAGTACCCGGTGGCCATCGCCGGAGGCCCGGTCTCGACCAGGTGGCGAATGGGCAGCTCGCGGGGTGCGCGGTCGCCGTACCAGCTCAAGTAGGCGCTGCCGGCGCACAGCACGCTGCCGGCCGCGGCGATGATGGCGCCGATGGCTCGCCGGCTCATCCCACCGAGCCGGCCCGTCGCGCCGGCCCCGTCGGCTCCCGTCGGCACCTCGTCCTCGTGTTGCACAGCGGAAGGCTAGTGGCCGCTGCCGCGCACAACAACCTGCGACGCGGCGCGCACCTGGACGTGATCGCGAAGGCCGGGCCATCTAGACTCGACAGTCAGCACCGGCGCGACAGGAGGCGGCACGCGTGGGACTTCTCGACCGTATCGAACATCCGCGCGACCTGCGGGAGATGTCCGATGCCGATCTCGAGACCTTGGCCGCGGAGATCCGTGACCGGATCGTGTCCACGTGCGCGCCCAACGGCGGGCACCTCGGACCCAACCTCGGCGTGGTCGAGTTGACCATCGCCGCACACCGGGTGTTCGACTCACCGCGTGACCCCATCGTCTTCGACACTGGTCACCAGGCCTATGTGCACAAGATGATCACCGGCCGGCACGCCGACTTCGGGCGGCTCAAGCAGGCGGGTGGGCTGTCGGGTTACCCGAGCCGGGCGGAGAGCGAGCACGACTGGGTCGAGAACTCGCACGCCTCCACGGCGCTGTCCTACGCCGACGGCATGGCCAAGGCGTTCGCCGTGCGGGGCGAGCGCGACCGCACCGTCGTCGCGTTCATCGGCGACGGCGCGCTCACCGGCGGGATGGCCTGGGAGGCGTTGAACAACATCGCCGGCGGCCCGCAAACCGGTCCGGACCGGCGGCCACTGGTGATGGTCGTCAACGACAACGGCCGGTCCTATTCGCCCACGGTGGGCGGGCTCGCGCGGCACCTCTCGGGGTTGCGCACCGACCCCCGGTACGAAGAGGCCCTCGACGTCGTCAAACGCACCCTGGGCCGCACCGCGCTGGTCGGGCAGCCGCTGTACGAGGCACTGCACGGCATCAAGAAGGGCCTGAAGGACCTCATCGCGCCGCAGGGCATGTTCGAGGACCTCGGGCTGAAGTACATCGGCCCCGTCGACGGGCACGACCGCGCCGCCGTCGAGCAGGCGTTCACCCAGGCCAAGAAGTTCCGCGGGCCGGTGCTGGTGCACTGCCTGACCCAGAAGGGCTACGGCTACGACCCGGCCCTGCGCGACGAGGCCGACCAGATGCACAGCCCGGGCGCGTTCGACCCCGCCACCGGTGCGCCGGCCGGCGGCCCGGTGCGCGGCTGGACCGACGTGTTCAGCGACGCGCTGGTGCACGCGGGGCGGGAACGGCCCGACGTCGTCGCGATCACCGCCGCGATGCTGGGCCCCACCGGCCTCGAGCCGTTCGCCCGAGCGTTCCCCGACCGTTGCTTCGACGTCGGCATCGCCGAGCAGCATGCGGCCACCTCGGCCGCCGGCATGGCCATGATGGGCCTGCACCCGGTGGTCGCCGTCTATGCGACGTTCCTGAATCGCGCTTTCGACCAGGTCCTCATGGACTGCGCGTTGCACCGCGCCGGTGTCACGTTCGTGCTCGACCGCGCCGGCGTCACCGGCAGTGACGGGCCGTCGCACAACGGCATGTGGGACCTGTCGATCCTGCAGGTCGTGCCGGGGCTTCGGTTGGCCGCACCCCGCGACGGCGCCCAGCTCACCGAGCAGTTCGCTGAGGCACTCGACGTGGACGATGCCCCAACCGTGGTCCGCTTCCCCAAGGGGCCGGTCGGCCACGACATCCCGGCGTTGGAACGCCAGGGCGGTGTCGACGTGCTGGCCCGTTCACAGACGACGGATGTCCTGCTGGTCACGGTCGGCGCCATGGCCGGAATCGGCGTCGACGCCGCGAACCGGCTGGACGCACAGGGCGTCGGCGTCACCGTCGTCGACCCACGCTGGGTGAAGCCCGTCGACGACGCCCTCGTGTCGCTGGCCCGTCAGCACCGCCTGGTGGTCACGGTCGAGGACAACGGACGCGTCGGGGGCTTCGGCACCGTGCTCGCGCAGGCGCTACGCGACGCTGACGTCACCGTGCCGTTCCACGGCTACGGCCTGCCGCAGGAGTTCCTGCAACACGCCAAGCGTGGCGAAATCCTCGCCGCGGCGGGCCTGACCGCGCAGAATCTGGCACGCGAGGTCTCCGGCCTGGTGGCGGCGCTGGACAGTGCCGCGTCGCCCCACGATCGAACGACGGTGTGACGGTGCCCGACATTCCTCCCAGCCGGCCGCGGGACGACCCCGACTGGCTGCGCCCGGAGGCGATCATCGCCGGGCGGTTGCTGATCATCGGCTTGGCCCTGGCTGCCGCCATGTGGCTGGTACTGCAGGTGCAGTTCATCGCGACGGCGGTCGTGCTGGGCTTCGCCGAGGTGGCGCTGCTGTGGCCGCTGGCTCGCTGGTTGCGCAGCAAGCGGGTGCCGGCAGTGTTCGCGGCGCTGCTGTGCGTGCTGCTGTTCCTGGCGTTCTTCGCCGGGCTGCTGGTGTTCGTGATCACCGAGGTCGTCGACTCCTGGCCGCGGATGGTCAACGCGATCACGGGCTCGGTCAACGAGATCAACGCGTGGCTGGAGGACGGCCCGTTCGGCCTGGACACCCAGAATGTGCAGGACTTGCTCGACGAACTGGAGTCGCGGCTGGGTGACGTGCTCGGCGGAGTCACCAGTGCGGCGGTCGGGGGGTTGTCGTTGGTCGGCAACTTCGCCACCGTCATCCTGATCGCGACGTTCTTCGCGATCTTCGCGCTGACCAGCGGCGACAAGCTGTGGAAGCAGTTCGTGGGCGTGCTGCAGCCGCACCAGCGCGACCCCGCCGACGCCGCCTTCCGCGGGTCGATGCGCACCGTGGGCAACTGGTTCTACGCCTCCACCATCACCGGGCTGGTGGACGGCGTGCTGATCGGCGTCGGCCTGCTGATCCTCGACGTCCCGCTGGCGGTGCCGATCGGTGCCCTGACCTTCCTGATGGCCTACATCCCGCTGGTCGGTGCGACCCTGGCCGGCGCGGTCGCGGTGCTGGTGGCGCTGTTCTCCGGCGGGTTCACGACGGCGATCTGGGCGCTGGTCATCGTGGTGATCGTGCAGCAGATCGAGGGCAACGTGCTGTCGCCGCTGCTGATGTCGCGGGCGCTGAACTTCCACCCGGTCGTGACGCTGATCCTCACCACCGCGGCGGCGGCCGCGTTCGGCCTGATCGGACTGTTCCTGGCGGTGCCGGTCACGGGCGCCATCGCCGCCGCCGTCCTGGCCTGGAAGCGGACGGTCCGGGCCCAGCAGCTCGCCGCTGCCGCACCGCCGCCGGAGGACGAGCCCTCACCAGCGTGAGCGGTTCCTCCCCGGCGTGAGTGGTTCCTCACCGGCAAGCAACGGCAGCGGGCCGGCCTGTGACGTAAGCGAGCCGCGCCACCTCGATGAGGCGGCGCGGCTCGCGGTGTTCTCAGGACGAGCGGACGCTCGCCGTGCCCGGCGGGAGGAAACGCCGCCCGGTGGCGCGTTCGGCGACGCCACTGCGGTCCAGGTAGGGCGTGATGCCGCCGAGGTGGAACGGCCAGCCGGCGCCGAGCAGCAGGCACAGGTCGATGTCCTGTGCCTCGGCGACGACGCCCTCGTCCAGCATGAGGCGAATCTCCTGCGCGACGGCGGACAACGCCCGCTCCCGCACATCGTCGCTGGTCAGCACCGTGTCGCCCTGTTCGAACAGGGCGGCGGTGTCGTCGTCGAGGAACGGCTTGCCCTGCTGATCCCACGACCAGATGCCGGGTTTGCCGGCGGCGACCAGCCGGCGCAGGTTTTCCGACACACCGAATCGATCCGGGAAGGCATCGTGCAGTGTCTCGGCGACGTGCAGGGCGACGGCCGGACCGACCAGCTGCAACAGGACGAACGGCGACATCGGCAGCCCCAGCGGCGCCAGCGCGTTGTCGGCGACGTCGAGCGGGGTGCCTTCGTCGGCGGCGGCGGTGACTTCGCCCATGAGCCGGGTGAGTACGCGGTTGACGACGAACGCCGGCGCGTCCTTGACCAGGACGCACGACTTCTTCAGCGTCTTCCCGACCGCGAAGGCGGTGGCAAGGGTGGCGTCATCGGTGCGATCGGCCCGCACCACCTCGACCAGCGGCAGCACCGCGACCGGGTTGAAGAAGTGGAAGCCGACCGCCCGCTCCGGGTGCTGCAGCTTCGCGGCCATCTCGGTGACCGACAGCGACGACGTGTTCGTGGCCAGCACGCACTCCGGCGACACGACGGCCTCGAGTTCGGCGAACACCTGCTGCTTGACCTTCATCTCCTCGAAGACGGCCTCGATGACGAAGTCGGCGTCGGCGAAGACGGCCTTGTCGGTGGAGCCGGTCACGAGAGCGGTGAGGCGGTTGCGTTGGTCGGGCGAGATGCGTCCCTTGGCGAGCAGCTTGTCGATCTCGCCGTGCACGTGCTGGACGCCGCGCTCCACCCGTTCCTCGTCCAGGTCGGTGAGGACGACCGGCACCTCGAGGCGCCGGACGAACAGCAGCGCCAGCTGGCTGGCCATCAGCCCGGCACCGACGACGCCCACCTTCGTGACCGGCCGCGCCAGTGCCTTGTCCGGAGCACCGGCGGGACGCTTGGCCCGGCGCTGGGTGAGGTCGAAGGCGTAGACGCCGGAACGTAGCTCCTCGCTCATGATGAGGTCGCCCAGCGCCTCGTCCTCGGCGGCGAAGGCTTCGTCGCGGGTGGCGGTGCGCGCCGCGGCGATCAGCTCCAGCGCGCGGTACGGGGCCGGGGTGGCGCCGCGCAGCCGGCCGTCGGCGATGGCCCGCCCACGGGCGACCGCGGCGTCCCAGGTGGCTTCGGAGCGGTCCACCTCGGGCCGCTCGACCGTGACGTCGCCGCGTACCACCTGCGCGACCCACCGCAGCGACTGTTCGATGAAGTCGGCCGCGTCCAGCGCGACGTCGGCGATGCCGAGCTGCGCCAGCTGCGGCCCCTTGAGCATGCGGTTCTGGTTGAGTGCGTTCTCGATGATGACGGTGACCGCGGGATCGGGGCCGATGAGGTTCGGCAGCAGCCAGGCGCCGCCCCAGCCGGGGACGAGGCCGAGGAAGACCTCGGGCAGCGCGATGCCCTGTGCGGCCTTGGACACCGTCCGGTACGTACAGTGCAGCGCGATCTCCAGCCCGCCGCCCAGCGCCAGGCCGTTGATCAGGGCGAACGTCGGCACCGGGCCGTCGGCGAGTCTGCCGAACGCCCGATGGCCCAGCCGTCCCAGTTCGACGGCCTGCTCGCGCTCGGTGACCAGGGCCAGCCCTTTGAGGTCGGCGCCGGCGGCCAGGATGAACGGCTTGCCGGTGAGGGCGACGGCGACCACGCCCGGCTCGGCGTACGCGGCGTCGATGGCCCGCTCGAGGCCCAGCATCGTGGCCGGGCCGAGCGTGTTGGGCTTGGTGTGGTCGTGCCCGTTGTCCAGGGTGATGAGCGCGGCCTTGCCGGCGCCGAGCGGCAGGTCGACGAACCGCAGGTGCGCGGCGGTGACGACCTCGTCGGGGAAGACCGTGGCCAGGTCGGTGGTCATCAGGCAGCAGCCTCCTCGATGTACTCAGCGTGGTGCGGGTTCTCCCAGATCACGGTGCCGCCCATGCCGATGCCGATGCACATGGTGGTGATGCCGTAACGCACCTCCGGGTACTCGGCGAACTCGCGCGCGAGCTGGGTCATGAGCCGGACGCCGGACGAGGCCAGCGGGTGCCCGACGGCGATGGCGCCGCCGTACGGGTTGACCCGGGGGTCGTCGTCGGCGATGCCGAAGTGGTCGAGGAACGCCAGCACCTGCACGGCGAACGCCTCGTTGATTTCGAACAGCCCGATGTCGTCGATGGACAGACCGGCCTTGGCCAGCGCCTTCTCCGTCGCGGGGACCGGGCCGACACCCATGACCTCCGGCTCGACGCCGGCGAAGGCGTAGGAGACCAGCCGCATCTTCGGTGTGAGCTCGAGCTCGCGCGCGGCCTCGGCGCTTACCAGCAGCGCCGCGGTGGCGCCGTCGTTGAGGCCCGCGGCGTTACCGGCGGTGACCCGGCCATGTGGGCGGAACGGCGTCTTGAGAGCGGCGAGGTCGGCGACGGTGGTGCCCGGGCGTGGCGGCTCGTCGGCGGTGGCCAGGCCCCACCCGTTCTCGGCGCTGCGGGTGGCCACGGGCACGAGGTCGGGCTGGATCTTGCCGTCGGTGTAGGCCTGGGCCAGCCTGGCCTGGCTGGCCGCGGCGAACGCGTCGGCGCGGTCCTTCGTCAGGTGCGGGAAGCGGTCGTGCAGGTTCTCCGCCGTGGTGCCCATGACCAGCGCGGACGGATCGACGAGCTTCTCGGCGAGAATGCGCGGGTTGGGGTCGACGCCCTCACCCATCGGGTGCCGGCCCATGTGTTCGACGCCGCCGGCGATGACGACGTCGTACGCGCCGAACGCGATGCCACCGGCAGTGGTGGTGACCGCGGTCATGGCGCCGGCGCACATCCGGTCGATGGCGAAGCCCGGGACGCTGCGCGGCAGGCCGGCCAGGAGAGCGGCCGTCCGCCCGATGGTGAGGCCCTGGTCGCCGAGCTGGGTGGTGGCGGCGATGGCGACGTCGTCGACCCGCTCCGGCGGCAGGGCGGGGTTGCGCCGCAGCAGCTCACGGATGCAGTTGATGACGAGGTCGTCCGCGCGGGTCTCGTGGTACATGCCCTTGGGGCCCGCCTTGCCGAACGGGGTGCGTACCCCGTCGACGAACAGCACGTCGCGAACAGGCCTGGGTGGACGTGGCACAGCGGCCCTCCTCGATCTGGAAGCTACTCACGAGTAACAATACTCGGAACGACGATGTTACGCAGCGCCTCGCGGCGTGACAACGGGGACAGGCGGGCCTCGTGGTCGGCGACGAACCGCCGCACCCAGCCCGGGTCGGTCTTGGAATGCTCGCGCAGTGCCCAGCCGATGGCCTTGCGCAGGAAGAAGTCCCGATCGGCGGCGTTCGCGAGGACGGCATCGGTGAGCAGGTCGACGTCGAGACCGCCTTTCGCGCCGATCTGGCAGATGACCGACGCGCGGCGGCGCCAGCGGTCCGCGTCGCGGGCCCACTCGCGCATGACCGGGCCGACGACGTCGTGGTGCGCGCGCAACAGCGGGCCCACCGAGTGGATGGCGACGTCGTCGACGTGGTCCCACCAGGCGCCGCTGACGATCTGGTGCTCGAACAGGGGGAGGGCGTCGAGCTGGATGGCATAGGCGGCGTAGGGGCGCAACTGCGCGAGCTGGGTGGCGGCATAGCGCTCCTCCCGGTACGTCGCGTCGTCCCAGAGCGTCCGGACGGTGGCCCGCCAGCCGGCCGCGTCAGGGAGCGGATGATCGCGCAGGACCGGCCGCAGCGCCGCCGTGCGAGCCGGCTTGGGCACGCCGAGAAACGGCATCGACGACTTCAGGTAGGCGCGCATGGGCTCGGCCTTCGCCGGGTCGGCGACAGCACGCAGTGCGGCCCGGACCGCGTCGATGAGGGCAGTGTCGGCGGCGCTCATGGTCGCAACGCTAGGCGCTGGCGCCGACGACGGCACCCCGCCACCAGGCGTTCTGGCGCTCCACCAGGCATGCAATGCCCCGTGGAGCGGGTGCACCCCTGCCGGACGTGATCATTTTGGTCCGAGGCGGGTGTCCGCGGCGTGTCGCGGACCGGGTCGGCGCTAGGCTGAGCGCTTACATGAGCGGCTCTTACGATCTGATCGTGATCGGCGCCGGGCCCGCGGGGCTCGCCGCCGCGTGGCGTGCTGCCCAGCGGGGTATGAAAGTCGCCCTGCTGGAACGGGCCGACCACGTCGGCGGCATGGCCGCGTCGTTCGACGTCGGAGGCATCCGCGTCGACCAGGGCTCGCACCGGCTGGCTCCCAGCACGCCGGCGCCGCTCCTGGCCGACCTGCACGAGCTGCTCGGCGACGACCTCCAGCGCCGCCGCCGCACCAGCCGCATCCGCGTCGGCGACCAATGGGTCGCGTTGCCGCTGCGCGCCGACGAGGTGGCTCGCCGGCTGCCGCCGTCGCTGCTGGCGAAGGTGGCTCGCGACTCCACCGTGGCGAAGTTCCGCCGGCAGTCGGCCGACACCTACGGCGGCCTGGTGCGCAGCCGGGTCGGCCCGGCGCTGTACGAGTCGGTGTACGGACCACTGGCCGAGAAGCAGTGGGGCATGCCCGGCGACCGCATCAGCGCGGACCAAGCCCGCCGGCAGGCCGACCGTATGGGCACCTGGCGGGTGGCCGCCCGCGCGCTGGCGCGTACCCGCCGTGGCCGCGGCGGCGCCGGGACCGGCGGGTACCTCTATCCGCGCACCGGCTTCGGGCAGCTCGTCGAGGCGCTCGCGGACGCCGCTGTGGCAGCCGGGGTGGAGATCCGTTGTGAGGCCGAGGTCGACCGGGTCCGCGTCACCGAGGACGAGGTCGAGGTCAGCACGCAGGACGGCGACGTCATCACCGGCGGGCTGGTGTTCTCGACGCTGCCGCTGCCGGTGCTGGCGCGCATCTCCCGGCCGGCGCCGTCGCTGACCTCCATCGAGTCCTCGGCGCGGCTGCGGTATCGCGCGTTGCTGCTGGTGTACGTCGTGCATCAGGGCGGGCGCTGGATGCCGCACGACTCCCACGACATCCCCGACCCGCGTACGCCCGTGTTGCGCATCTCCGAACCCGCCAACTACCGCAACAATCCCGACGACCCCGCCGACCGGTCGGTGTTGTGCGCGGAGATCCCGTGCTCCATGACCGACGACGTGTGGGGACTGGACGACGAGTCGCTGGCCGACCTCGTCGACGAGACCCTCGGCCTGACCGGCCTGCCGAAGGTCAACCGGGTGCACGTCGAGACCCGCCGTATCGGGCAGGTACACCCGATCTACCGGGTGGGATACGAGCGCGACCTCATCGACGTCGACACGTGGGCACGCATGATCCGCCGGGTCGTGACGCTGGGCCGGCAGGGCCTGTTCGTCCTGGACAACATCGACCAGGCGCTGCTGATGGCCTATGACGCCGTCGACGCCATCCGCGACGACGGCCGGTTCGACCGGTACGCGTGGACGGTGGCGCGGGAACGGTTCGCCCACACCGGCCCGGACGCCTGAGCGTCGCCGCGGCCGTCGTTTCAGGCGCTCCGACCGAAGCCGTGGTGCTCACCGGCGAGGAGGGCGACCCGGCGGACCCGCACCGGTGCAGGCAGCTTCCCGCTCCACGCGGCAAGCATCCCTGGTGAGGCGAACACACCCATGGTGGACGTGATCATTTCGCTTCGACGGGCTGGGTGAACGCTTCGGCGACGGCCGCGGCGGTGAGCTCGATCTGCCACTCCCGAGCGCCGCGGGACCGGAACAGCTCGCCCACCGTCTCCGGGGTGATCGGGTCCGGCGGCGCCCACGCGGCCCGGCGCAGGGTGTCGGGCGTGAGCAGGTTCTCGACCGGCAGTTCGTGCTGCTCGGCGAGTTCGGCCACCCGGGCCCGGGCCGCGGCCAGCCGGACCGCGGCATCCGGTTGCCGCGACGCCCAGGCACGCGGCGGGGGAGGACCGTCGTACGGCGCGGTCTGCGGCGGCAGCTGGGTCTCGGGCAGCGCCCGTGCCTCGGCCACCGCGCCGAACCAGCGCGACAGCTCGCGGCGCTGCGACCGGCCCCGGTAGACGGGCATCGCGGCCATCGCCTCGGCACTGGTGGGCATGGTCATGGCAGCCTCGATGATGGCGGCGTCGGGCAGTACCCGGCCGGGAGAGAGGTCGCGCTGCTGGGCCAGCTGGTCGCGGGCCTGCCAGAGCTGCCGGACGACGGCGAGCCGGCGACGGTCGCGGACGCGATGCAGCCCGGAGGTGCGCCGCCACGGGTCGGCACGCGGCTCGTTCAGCGGCGCGGCCAGCACGGCGGCGAACTCTTCGTGCGCCCAGTCGAGTTTGCCGGCGGCGCGCAGCTGTTCCTCCAGCGCGTCGCGCAGTTCGATGAGCAGCTCGACGTCCAGGGCGGCGTAGCGCAGCCAGTCCTCCGGCAACGGCCGGGTGGACCAGTCGGCGGCGGAGTGCCCTTTCTCCAGCGTGTAGCCCAGGATGCTGTCGACCAGCGCGCCGAGGCCCACCCGCGGCAGCCCGAGCAGCCGGCCGGCCAGTTCGGTGTCGAACAGCCGGGCCGGGCGCATGCCGACCTCGTCGAGGCAGGGGAGATCCTGCGAGGCGGCGTGCAGCACCCACTCGGTGTCGGCCAGCGCGGCGCCGAGCTCGGAGAGGTCCGGTAGCGGGATCGGGTCGATCAGTGCCGTCCCGGCGCCCTTGCGGCGCAGCTGGATGAGATAGGCGCGATGCCCGTAGCGGTACCCGGACGCGCGTTCGGCGTCGACGGCGACGGGGCCGTCGCCGCCCGCGAAGGCGTCGATGGTGGTGCGGAGGGTCGCGTGGTCGACGACGACCTCAGGTAGGCCGTCGCGGGGTTCGAGCAGTGGGGTGGAGTCTTCGCCGGTCAACGGCTCCGCCTCCGGCGCGTGGAAGGAATGGCGACGACACCGGTCGGCAACGGCTCCAGGCCGGCCGCGGTGGTGAGGGCGTCGCCCCAGGCCAGGGCGTGCGGGGTGAGGTCGGGCTCGAGCGGCGTCCAGGACGCGCGGATCTCGATCTCGGCGCTGGCGAGCTCACCGGCCATGCCACCGAAGCCCTCCGACGCGACCCTGGTGACGGTGCCGCTGGCCGCGGTGTAGGGCGCCAGCCGGGCGCCGAGCGCGTCGATCATCCAGGTCCACCCGACCGCGAGGAGCAGCGGGTCGCTGCCCATCTCCGGCTCCAGGTTGGCCCGCAGGTACGTGACCAGCCGAAACTCTCCGTGCCAGGCCTCCTGGCCGGCAGGGTCGTAGAGCAGCACCAGGCGCCCGGTCGCGGTGGCGTCGTCGTCGGCCTCATCGACGACGACGTCAGCGCTCAGCGCGTGTGTATGCGGGGCCAGCCGCTTCGGGGCGGCCGTCTTCTCGAGGTGGACCTCGGGCCGGAACCGTGCGGCGTGCAACGATTCCACCGCACGTTCGAAGACAGCCGGCACCCCGGGCTGGATGCCCTCGGTGCTCCTTGCCACAATTGGCAGACTAGGCCCGTTTGACGGTCGCGTCAGGCAGGCACGCCCGGCATGCGACGATCAGTGATGTGACCGTGACCTTCGACGACAACTCGTCCAGCTCCTCGTCTTCCCCGTCCGATCCCGCCCAGAGCCTGTTCGCGCGCGCAGCTCGTGGCGAACGCACGAGCCGCCCACCAGTGTGGTTCATGCGCCAGGCCGGGCGGTCTCTGCCGGAGTACCGGCGGCTGCGCGAGGGGGTGCCCATGCTGGAGTCGTGCACCCGCCCGGACATGGTGACGGAAATCACGTTGCAGCCCGTGCGCCGTTACGGCGTGGACGCGGCCATCTTCTACTCCGACATCGTGGTCCCGCTGCGAGCGGTCGGCATCGACGTCGACGTCAAACCCGGAATCGGTCCGGTGGTCGCCAGCCCGATCCGCGCCGCGGCCGATCTCGAGCGGCTGCGCCCGCTGGAACCCGGCGACGTCACGTACATCGACGAGGCGGTTCGTTCCCTGGTCGGTGAACTCGGCGGCACCCCGCTGATCGGTTTCGCCGGCGCGCCGTTCACCCTCGCGTCCTACCTGGTCGAGGGCGGGCCGTCGAAGAACCACGAGGTCACCAAGGCGCTGATGCACAGCCACCCGGAACTGTGGCACGAGCTGCTGAGCCGGGTCGCGGCCATCTCCGCGGCGTTCCTCGACGTTCAGGTGCGGGCCGGCGCGACGGCGGTGCAGCTGTTCGACTCGTGGGCCGGCGCGCTGTCGGCCGCCGACTACGCGAAGTTCGTGCTGCCGCACAGCGCCACCGTGCTGGACAGCGTCATCGACGTGCCGCGCATCCACTTCGGCGTCGGGACATCGGAGTTCCTGCCGTTGATGGCCTCGGCCGGGGCCGACGTCGTCGGCGTCGACTGGCGGCTGCCGCTCGACGAAGCCGCCCTGCGGGTGCCCGGCAAACCGCTGCAGGGCAACCTCGACCCGGCCATCCTGGGCGCGGACTGGCCGGTCATCGAGCGCGAGGTCGACCGCATCGTCGCCGAGGGCCGCCGCGCACCTGCCCACATCTTCAACCTCGGCCACGGCGTGCTCCCCGGCACCGATCCCGGCGTGCTGGCCCGCGTGGTGGAGAAGGTTCAGACCGCCGGGGCGTCCGGCGCGGCCTGACCCTGGCCCCGTCGCCGGCGGAGGACAACATAGGCGGGCACCGCGATCATGGCCGCCACCACCGCGAAGGGCAGCACCGCGCCGATCACGGTCAAAGCGCCACCACCGACGGTGAGCAGCGCCTTCCAGCCGCCGGACAGGCCGGCGAGGAAGCCGCTGTCGTCGTCATCGGGGGGCGGCGCTTCGCCGGCGGCGTGCAGGCTGAGCGTCACCGTCGCCATCGCCGTCAACCCGGCCAGTTCTTCCTGCCGGCTCAGCAACGCGTCCAGGTCGGCCTCGCGGCGGGCCAGCTCCGACTCGATCTCCACCACCTCGGCCAGTGCCGTGGCCTCGGCCAGCAACGCCCGGATGCGGGCGATGCTGGCGCGCTGCGACTCGATGCGCGAGGCGGTATCGACGACCTCCTGGGTGACGTCCTCGGTGCCGCGGGAGCGGTCGGTGACCTCACCCAGCGTCTCCAGGTCGGAGACCGTGTCCTGGTGGCCGTCGGACGGCACTGAGAGGGTGAGCGTGGCGTGATCGTCGCCGCTGACCTGCTCATGGGCGACGAAGCCGCCGGCAGCGGTAACGATGCTCGCCGCCTGCGCGGCCGCCGCGGGCACGTCGTCGGCGACCACGGTCAGCTCGACGGTGTAGATGATCTGCCGGCCGGTGCGGACCTGGGCCGCCTGGAGCATGCCGCCAGCCTCGTCCGCGCCGGAGTCGGCGCTGTCGCCGGCGTTGTCGGCCGCTTCCTCGCCACCGGCGGGCGCCGCTCCATCGCCCGCCTCGGCCGCTGGAGCGTCGTCGGCGCCGCCGCTGGTGGCGCTGTCAGCACCGCCGCCGCTGCACGCGCCCAGCGCCAGGGCCGCCGCCAGAATCGTCCCGATCGAGCCCACTGCCGTTCGCCGTCGCATGCTGACCTCCGAACCGCTCGCCCGTCGCTGTCATGAGGTGGGACGGCAGCGGACGGCGCCGGGTTGCCGCCAGGCCGGTCACGATCGGGAAACGAGCAGGTCACGACGGCACCGGCGGGCCGGCGACGGGGTGGAGATCCCTGCTCGTGCCGTGGACCCGTGCGGGTGCGATGCTGGAGGACGTGACCAAGGTGCGGATCGGCGTCGTCGGCGGTGGCATCAGCGGGCTCGCGGCGGCATGGTTCCTGCGGCGGTCCTTCGGGCCCGACGCCCAGATCATCGTGTTCGAGAAGAAGCCCGACGTCGGCGGCCACCTGCGGGTCTCCGACGTCGCCGGCGTGCCGGTCGACGAGGGCGCAGAGTCGTTGCTGGCCCGGCGCCCCGAAGCGGTGGAACTGGCCACGGAGGCCGGCCTGGCCGGCGACATCGTGCATCCGGCGGCCGTAGGAGCGGGACTGTGGAGCGGGGACCGCATCCGGCCCATGCCCACGGGCACGGTCATGGGCGTGCCGGCCGACCCGGCACGACTGGCCGGCCTGCTGTCGTCGGCCGAGGTCGCCGCCGCCCGGGCCGCCGACGCAGAATCAGCCGGGCTGCCGCTGACGGAGGACGTCGCGATCGGCCGGCTGGTGCGCTCCCGGTTCGGGGCGGCCGTCGCCGACCGGCTGGTGGAACCGCTGCTCGGCGGGGTCTACGCGGGCCGGGCGGATGAGCTCTCCCTGGACGCGACCGTGCCGGCGCTGGCGGCGGCCGCCCGGACCCACACCTCGCTGGCGGCAGCCGTGGCGGCGGCCGGCGCGGCGGCTCGTCCGCCGGACTCCACGGCCGGCCGGGCACCGGTCTTCGCCGGGCTGCGCGGCGGCGTGGGCAGGCTGCCAGCCGCGGTCGCGGTGGCCGCCGAGGCCGACGTGCGGACCGGCGTGACGGTGCGTTCGCTGGAACGCCGCCCCGACGGCTGGCGGCTGATCACCGGCCCGGTGCCGGACCCGGTTGCCGTGGACGTCGACGCCGTCGTGGTGGCGACGCCTGCGAGCGCGGCGGCCCGGCTGTTGGGACCGGTGGTACCGGCCGCGGGAACGGAGCTGGCCGGCATCGAGTCCGCGAGCATGGCCATCGTGACGCTCGCGGTGCCGGCCGCGGGATTCGGCCAGCCGCCGTCGTCGTCGGGATTCCTGGTGCCGCCGGTCGACGGACGCGCCGTCAAGGCGGTGACGTACTCGTCGGTGAAGTGGCCCTGGCTGGGCTCGCGGACCGGTGACCTGGTCCTGCTGCGGGCATCGCTGGGCCGGCACCGGGAGGTCGCGCAACTGCAGCGCGACGACGACGAGCTGGTGGCGGCCGTCCGGGCCGACCTGCACGCCGCGGTCGGGTTCAGCGGCGAGATCGTGGACGCGCGGGTCACCCGGTGGGGCGGTGCGCTGCCGCAGTACGCCGTCGGGCACCTCGACCGGGTGGCCCGGGTGCGCGCCGCCGTCGCCGAGGTGCCGGGGCTGGCCGTCTGCGGCGCCGTGTACGACGGCGTCGGCGTCGCGGCCTGCGTCGGGTCGGCCCGCGACGCCGCGGCCAGGGTGGTCGCGGACCTGTCGGAGCGGCGTGTCAGGATCGACTCATGACCGACGCGCCCACCCCGTCCCGGCCCAAGGCACGGGAGCTCAACCAGGTGATCCGCTACACCATGTGGTCGGTGTTCCGGCTGCGTGCGCCGCTGGGTCCGGGCGACCGGTCCGGGCTGGCCGCCGAGGTGTCCGACCTGTTCGCCGAGCTCGCCGGCAAGGACGTCGTCGTGCGGGGTACGTACGACGTCGCCGGGCTGCGCGCCGACGCCGACGTCCTGGTGTGGTGGCACGCACCGGCCGTCGAGGAGCTGCAGGCCGCCTACCAGCGGTTCCGCTCCACGGTGCTGGGCCGCCAGCTCGACCCGGTGTGGTCGCAGGTTGCGTTGCACCGGCCGGCGGAGTTCAACAAGAGCCACATCCCGGCCTTCCTCGCCGACGAGGAACCGCGTGCTTACGTGTGCGTCTACCCGTTCGTGCGCTCCTACGAGTGGTACCTGCTGCCGGACGCCGAACGGCGCGGCATGCTCGCCGAACACGGCCAGATGGCCCGCGACTACCCGGACGTGCGTGCCAACACGGTCGCGTCGTTCGCGCTGGGCGACTACGAGTGGATGCTGGCCTTCGAGGCCGACGAGCTGCACCGCATCGTCGACCTCATGCGCCATCTGCGCGGGTCGACGGCGCGGCGGCACGTCCGCGAGGAGACGCCGTTCTACACCGGCCGGCGGCTCGAGGTCGCTGAACTCGTCGCAGGGCTGCCGTAGGGGCGGTCACTCGATCTGGATCTCGACCGGGCCGCCGTACAGCATGAGCTCGCCGATGGCGCGGTCGGACGTGCTGGCGGCGTTGCTGACCCGCAGCTCGACGTAGACGTCGTAACGGCCGGGTTGGAGTGGTTCGTGCCACGGCTGGGTGACGTCGGACGGAACGCACTGGCGCACGAACGAGTGCACGTCGTAGGTGGCGCTCTCGCCGGGGGCCAGGCTCAGCGGCTGGGCGACCGCACGTTGGGGACCTGGCTCGGTCACGACGGTGCCGTCGCGGGTGACCCAGCTGTCGGGGCCAGGGCTGGTCGAGCCGGTGATGTGCTCGTCGCCGGTGTTGGTGACCGTCGCGGTGCCGATCGGGCCCTCGTCCCCGGGATCCACCACCGGTTCGAGGTCGATCTCCAGATCCAGTGGGCCGTCGGGCGCGGGGTCGTGGGTGCGAAGCTGCGAGCCACAGCCCAGGGCGCTGAACGTGAGCTGTTCTGGATCCGGCGCGGGCGTGGCGACGACAGGCGGCGGTGTTGGGCCGTCGCCGGTGAGGAGGGCTGTACCGGCCACGGCGGCGCCCGTGACGGTGAGCACGGCGGCACCGCCGGTCGCGGCAAGCCGGGTCCGTCGGCGGCGGACGATCCGGTGGCGCACGCCGTCCAGGTCGAGCCGGCCGGCGCCGGGCGCGCTGTCCGCCCCTGCACCAGGTCCGCGGCGTCGGCGGCATTGCCGGTCAGCAGGTACGCGTACCGCAGCAGCGCCGGCCCGCGCGTCTCGGCCAGCTCGGTATAGACCCGCTCCCAGCTCGCCACCCCGTCACCTCCCGCCCTCACCTACTGAGACGAACGGCGCCGCCGATCGGTTGGGGGGCTGGGGGCGCGGTCGCCCGGTGATCGACAGGGCGTCACCACCTGCCCAGGGGTGGCAACCCTCTGTCGATCACCGAGGGTGGCGCGCCATCGGCAGGTGCGGGATGTGCCCGTCCAGGAACTCCGGCCCCGTGACCTCGTAGCCGTAGCGGCGGTAGAAGTCGGCCAGATGCGACTGGGCGGCCAGCACACTGGTGCGGGCACCGATGTGCTCGATCGCGGCGGCCATGAGCCGGCCCGCCAGGCCGAGCCCGCGAGCGTCGGCGGCCACGACGACCCGGCCGATCCGGGCCGTTCCGTCCGGGTCCTCCAGGACACGCAGGTAGGCCACCGGCTCGTCGTCGCGGGCCAGCCAGATGTGGGTCGCCTCGGGTTCGAGGTCGCGGCCGTCGAGTTCGGCGTACGGGTCGCCCTGCTCGACGACGAAGACGTCGACGCGCAGCCGCAGCAGGCGGTACAGCGTCGCCGCGTCCAGGTCGCGGAACGCAGCCACCCGGAGCGTGAGGTCGTCGGCGAGTGTCACGCCGCCCGCCGCTGCAACGCGATGCCGTTGATGCAGTAGCGCAGGTCGGTGGGGGTGGGGAAACCCTCGCCGGAGAACACGTGACCCAGGTGCGAGCCGCACCGGGCGCAGCGCACTTCGGTGCGGACGCTGCCGAAGCTGCGGTCCTCGATGTACTCGACGCGGTCCTCGGCGAGCGGGGCGTAGAACGACGGCCAGCCGCACTGGGCGTCGAACTTGGTGCCCGTGGCGAACAGTTCCGCGCCGCAGGCCCGGCACGAGTACACATAGGGCTGGTCGTCGGCGTGTTCCAGCGGGCTGGTGCCGGCCCGTTCGGTGCCGGCCTCACGCAGCACGTGGTACTCCTCGGGCGTCAGTTCCGCCCGCCACTCGGCATCGCTCTTGTCCACCTCATAAGGCATGACACCGAACCTAGTCGGGTCCGGCCGGAAAGGCGGCATGGCGTCGGAGATCAGGGGGAATCCTGACCATGGAACCCCTGATCTGGGAGGCGTCATGGACGTGCTGATCCTCATCGGGCGGATCCTGTTCGCTGTCGTCTTCGTCGGCAGCTCAGTGGCCCATCTCACCGACAAGGGGTCGATGGCCGGGTACGCCGAGAGCCGCGGTGTGCGGCCAGACGCCCCGTTCACGCTCACCGATCCGCTGTTCGACGTGTAGCGGTGCACCGTCCCCACGGGGCGGTCAGTCGAAGGTGGCGCGGCGGGAGGGCTGCACGCGCAGGGGCTCGCCGGGCATCTTCGGGTACTCCGGCGGGTACGGCATGTCGCCGAGGTCGTGGTCGCGTTCGTCGCGGGCGGCCAGTTCCAGCAGCGGCTCCAGGGAGTACGCGACCTCCGCCACCGCAGCGTGCGGGTCGCCGACCGAGGCGAACCGGGCCGGCATGGTGGTGATGTCGAAGTCCTCGGGCCGGGCGTCGTCGACCTCGTCCCAGCGCAGCGGCGCGGAGACCGTCGCGCGCGGCCGCGGCCGCACAGAGTAGGCCGAGGCGATGGTGCGGTCGCGGGCCATCTGGTTGAAGTCGATGAAGATGCGCTCGCCGCGTTCTTCCTTCCACCAGCTCATGGTGACGTGGTCGGGCATGCGCCGTTCCAGCTCGCGCCCGAACGCGATGACCGCGCGCCGGGCCTGCACGAAGTCCCACTCGGGCCGCACCGGCACGTACAGGTGCAGGCCGCGACCGCCGGACGTCTTCGGGAAACCCTCCATGCCCAGGTCGTGCAGGAGCGCCCGGGCCTCGTGGGCGACCTTGATGGCGTCGGCGTAGTCGGTGCCCGGCTGCGGGTCGAGGTCGATGCGCAGCTGGTCGGGATGATCGACGTCGCCGCGGCGCACCGGCCACGGGTGGAACGTCAGCGTGCCCAGGTTGGCGGCCCAGGCGACGACGGCCACCTCGGTGGGGCAGACCTCGTCGGCGGTGCGTCCGCTCGGGAACGTCACCTGCGAGGTCTCGACCCACGACGGCGCACCCTTCGGCACCCGCTTCTGGTAGAAGGCGTCGCCGCGGTTGTCCTGCCGGGTGGAGAGCCGAGCGCCTTCGAAGACGCCGGCCGGCCAGCGCTCCAGGGTGGTGGGCCGGTCGCGCAGCGCGCCCAGGATGCCGTCGCCCACGGCGAGGAAATACTTGACGACGTCGCGCTTGGTGAGCCCACGCTCGGGAAAGTACACCTTGCTGGGGCTGGACACCCGGACAGTGCGGCCGCCGGCCTCGATCTCGATGGCTTCCTTCATGCGGTGTCGTTGTCGATGCGGTGGTTGTGCTCCTGCGCGGCCTCGGCCTCCCAGTCCGGTTCGCCGCGGGCCAGCAGGTGGAGCACCGGCACCTGGAGCCGGCGGCGGGCCCGCGCGGTCCAGTCGACGTGGAACAGCTCGGCGATCACGTGCGGCCGGGTGAGGATGATGACCTCGGCGGCGCCACACTCCTGCACCAGGGTGCACAGGCGATCCAGCGGATCGGTCGCGGTGACCTCGCCGCCGGCCTGGGCGCCGACACCGGCGAACGCGCGCAGCGATTCGGCCAGCGCCTGCTTGCTCGCCTCGCGGATCTCCTCGTGCACCCGCTCCAGGTCAGCCTCGTCGACGTACATGGCGGCGGTGCCCATGACCTCGCTCGCCGCGAGGGAGCCGATGGTGGATTCGACCCGGCTGGCGGCATCCTCGACAGGGATCAGGACGTGGTAATGCACCGGCTCAGGGGTATCGGTGTGGAGCGCGACGATCTGCCGGGCATCCCACTCGCCGACAGGCTCTTCGACCAGTACCACGATGTTGTACGACATGGCCCACCTCCACGGGTCGGCGCCGGGCTCGGCGTCGGCATGGTCCGGCACCATACAGGGCTGCCTCCATTGTCCCTCAGACCCGGCAGCATAGGCGAGACCGACGTCCGGTGCGGGCCGGACGCGCCAGCGTTGACCGGCCGGCGGGGGCCGCAGGCGCCGCCCGGTGCGCGCCGGCCGCGCGACGCTTCACCGGCCGCGGCCAGGGGTTCAGACGCGGCCGGTGGCAAGGACGTCGGCGAGGTCGAACTTCACCGGCTCCTCCAGTTGGGCGTACGTACACGATCGCGGCTCGCGGTCGGGCCGCCAGCGCACGAACTGCGCCGTGTGCCGGAACCGCACGCCTTCCATGTGGTCGTACCGCACCTCGACCACCCGCTCGGGGCGCAGTGGCACGAACGAGAGGTCCTTGCCAGCACTCCAGCGGCTGTACTCGGCGTTGCGCGGGGTGCGGGTGCCTTCCTCCTGCTTCGCCCACGACCAGGGGTGGTCGTCGAACGAGGTGACCAGCGGCTGCAGCTCCTCGAAGAGCTCCTGGCGCCGTGCCATGGGAAACGCCCCGATGACCCCGACGCTGGCCAGGACGCCGTCGTCGTCGTACAGGCCCAGAAGCAGCGAGCCGATGCGGTCCGGGCCGCTCTTGTGCACCCGATAGCCGGCGACCACACAGTCGGCGGTGCGCTCGTGCTTGATCTTGAACATGACCCGCTTGTCGGGCTGGTAGGTGCCGTCCAACGGTTTGGCGATGACGCCGTCGAGCCCGGCGCCCTCGAACTGATGGAACCACTGCTCGGCCAGCGCCTTGTCGGTGGTGGCGGCGGTGACGTGGACGGGGGCATCGGCGCTGGCCAGCGCGTCGACGAGGGCGGCGCGCCGCTCGCGGAACGGCCGGCCGGTGTAGTCGGTGTCGTCGAGCGCCAGCAGGTCGAACGCGACGAACCGGGCGGGGGTGGTCTCGGACAGCATGGTCACCCGGCTGACGGCGGGGTGGATGCGCTGCTGCAGCAGTTCGAAGTCGAGGCGGTCGCCGGACGGGCCGATGAGCACGATCTCGCCGTCGATGACGCACCGCGGCGGCAACTGCGCGCGGAAGGCCTCGACCAGCTCCGGGAAGTAGCGTGTCATGGGCCGCTCGTTGCGGCTGCCGATCTCGACCTTGTCGCCGTCGCGGAAGATGACCGAGCGGAAGCCGTCCCACTTCGGCTCGAAGCTGAGATCGCCGTCGGGGATGCCCTTGACGGGCTTGGCCAGCATGGGCGCCACGGGCGGCAGGACCGGGAGTCGCATGCGGCTCAGTCTGGCACGCCGTTCCGACAGGGCAAGCCGCCATGCGGGCTTCTCCCGCTCCACCGGGCAAGCATGGGTGGTGGAGCGGGAACACCCCAACAGCCACGTGATCATGTGAGGGTCAGTCGCGCCGCGCCAGCCACCGCGACAACAGCGTGCCGCCGTCCTCCAGCAGGTGCCCGAGCGTCCAGTCGCTCTCCAGCGCCTGCGGGGTCTCGACCAGACGCGCCGACCGCCCGCCGACCATGGCCGGGGTCATCGTGTAGCACAGCTCGTCCAGGCAACCGGCGGCCACGAGGTGCCCGAGCAGGTACGGACCACCCTCGCAGAGGACGCGGGTGAGGCCCCGGTCGGTGAGTTCCCGCAGCGCCGTGTGCACGTCCACCGAGGTGTCGCCGGCGACGACGACGTCGGCGACCTCGGCGAGCGCGGTGCGCCGCTCAGCCGGTGCGGCGTCCACGGTGAGGATGATGGTGCGGTGCGTCGCCTCGGTGAACAGCGCAGCCGCGGGGTCCAGGTCCAGCCGGGCGCTGACGACGGCGATCGGCCGGGCGGCGGGTCCGTACTTCTCGGCGCGCACGGTGCCGGCGCCGGCCAGCACGACGTCGGACAGCCGCCGCAGCAGGGACAGGACGACGCGGTCCGGTGGGCTGGACACCGTCGCCGACCGGCCGTTGGGGCCCTGCGTCGCGCCGTCGAGGCTGGTGACCATGTTGGCGCGCACCCAGGAGGCCGTGCCGGAGAGCGCAGGGTAGGCGTAGGCCGCCTCGAGGTCGACGGGTCCAGGGGCCTGGGGCGGATAGAGCTGCTGCACACCAGAACCCTACGATCGAGGCCATGCCGCAGCGCCTCGCCGACCGCCGGCCGGACGTCCCCGTGTCGCGGCTCATCGCCGACATGGTGCCGCCGCCCCGGTTCGACGCCGTCCGGTTCGAGACCTATCGGGCCGACCCAGCGGTGCCCAGCCAGGCGGCCGCGGTGGAGGTGGCCCGGGCGTTCGCGGCCTCCGTGGGCAGCACCGCGGGGCGGACTCGCGGCTGGCTGCGGCGGCGCGCCTCGTCGCCGGCGTCCGCACCGGCCGTCACCGGGCTGTACTTCGACGGCGGCTTCGGGGTCGGCAAGACGCACCTGCTGGCGTCGCTGTGGCACGCCGCGGAGCTCCCGGCGGAGCAGAAGCTGTTCTGCACGTTCGTCGAGCTGACGAATCTGGCCGGGGCGCTCGGCTTCGCCCCGGCCGTCAGCGCGTTGAGCGCGCACCGGCTGGTCTGCGTCGACGAGTTCGAGCTGGACGACCCCGGCGACACCGTCCTCGTGTCCACCATGCTCGGCCGGCTCGCCGAACAGGGTGTCCGGCTCGCCGCCACCAGTAACACGCTGCCCGACCAGCTGGGGGAGGGCCGGTTCGCCGCGGCGGACTTCCTGCGCGAGATCCAGCGCCTGGCCGACCGCTTCCAGGTGGTGCGGGTCGAGGGTGAGGACTACCGGCACCGCGGCCTGCCACGCGCGCCCGACCCGGTCGCCGATGCCGTCGTCACTTCCAGCGCCACCGGCGACGACGTCACGCTCGACGACTTCGACGCGCTCACCGCCCACCTCGCCACCGTGCACCCCTCGCGGTACGGGCCGTTGCTCGACGGCGTCCGGCGCGTGCACGTGCGCGGGGTCCGGACCGTCGACGACCAGGCGACGGCGCTGCGACTGGTGGTACTGGCCGACCGGCTCTACGACCTCGACGTACCCGTCGTCGCCGGCGGGGTGGCCCTGGACCGGCTGTTCACGCCGGAGCTGCTGGCCGGCGGCTACCGCAAGAAGTACGTCCGGGCGATCAGCCGGCTCACCGCGCTCAGCCGGGACGGCGCGGCATCAGCCGGGTGATCGACAGGGCGTCACTACCCCTCCACGGACAGCAACCCCCTGTCGATCACCGGCGGGAGCGGCGCCGTGTGCACCAGGATCAGCCGCTGCGTCGGCCGGGTGACGGCGACGTAGAGGTCGGTGGCGCCGCGCGCGGACTCCACCAGGAGCTCCGCGGGCTCCACCACGACCACCACGTCGAACTCCAGCCCCTTGGCCTGGCTCACGGTCAGCACCGTGACCGGCGCGTCGAGGGCGTCGGCGCTGGTGGCCTGTGACACGGCGTCCGGCAGCGCGTCCGCCAGACCGGCGTGCACCGTGTCGAGCCGGGCGGCCGGGACGATGACCGCTACCCGACCCGGCCCGATGGCGTCGATCTCGGCCCGTGCCAGGTCGGCCAGCCGGGGGAGCAGGTCGTCCGCGCCCACGCGTACCGACCGCGGCCGTTCCCCGGTGGAGCGCACCGAGGTGGGCGGGTGCAGGTCCGGGGCGATCGACGCCAGCACGCTGGCAGCCAGGTCCATGACCTCGCTCGGTGTGCGGTAGTTGACCGTCAGCGTCTCCTGTCGCCACCGGCCCGGCACGTGCGGTTCGAGCACGTCCGCCCACGAGCGGGCGCCCGCGGCAGCCCCGGTCTGGGCGATGTCGCCGACGACGGTCATGGAACGGCCCGGGGCCCGGCGCATGACCATCCGCCAGGCCATCGGGGACAGTTCCTGTGCCTCGTCGACGATGACGTGCCCGTACGACCAGGTGCGGTCGGCGCCGGCACGTTCGGCGACGCTGCGACGGGCCTCACCACTGCGGTAGCGGGCCGCCACCACCTCCGGGTCGACCGGGACGTCCAGGTCCAGCTCGTCGAGCAGTTCGCGGGCGTACTGGACCTCGGCCTCCTCACGCAGCCGGGCCAGCCGGGCGGCCTCGTCCGGGTCGTCGACCTCGCCCAGCAGTTCGGCCGCCTCGTCGAGCAACGGAACGTCGGCCGTGGTCCAGGCCGCGCCGTCACGGTCCTCGGTGCGCAGGAGCAGCGCCCGCTCGGCGTCGGTGAGCGCGCCCGCGGCGGCGTCGAGCCGGCGCTGCGAGCCGAACAGGTCGGCGAGCAGCCGCTGCGGCGTCAAGGCCGGCCAGAGCTCGTCCAGCAGCGCGGCGATCGCAGGCTCATCGGCGAGGTCCCTGCGGATCTCGGCGAGATCGTCGTCGTCCAGGGAGTCCCCCAGCAGCCGGGCCTGCTCGGTGGCGAGGTGATTGAGCAGCTCACGGACGAAGACACTGCGCGCGATGTTGTGCGGGCGCCGGGATCGCCGGGCCCGGGTGCGCGCGGCCCGGACCGCCGGCGGCTCGAGGGTCAGCTCCAGCCGGTCGACCTTCAGCTCCACCGGGCCGTCCAGGAGGCGCTGCCGGTCGCGCACCGCGGCGGCGATGACCTCGGCCATCCGCGGGTCACCCTTCACGACGGCGACGGCATCCGGCTCGCCCTCGCCGTCGGCCTCGACCCCGGGTACCAGTTCGCCGACGGTGGACAACACCACGCCGGTTTCGCCCAGCGACGGCAGCACCTGGTCGATGTAGTGCAGGAACGTCCGGTTCGGGCCGACCACCAGGACGCCGTTCGAGCTGAGCCGGTCGCGATGGGTGTAGAGCAGGTAGGCCGCGCGGTGCAGCGCCGCCACCGTCTTGCCGGTACCCGGGCCGCCCTGGACCACCAGCACGCCGGCCAGGGGCGAGCGGATGATGCGGTCCTGCTCGGCCTGGATGGTGGCGACGATGTCGGACATGCGGCCGGTGCGGTGCGCCGTCAGGGACGCCAGCAGCGCGGCCTCGCCGCGTAGCGTGCCCTGACCGCCGGCCGGCATCGCATCCAGGTCGAACACCTCGTCGTCGACCGACAGCACGGTACGCAGCTTCGTCTGGATGTGCCGGCGGCGCACCACATCGCCGTGGTCGGCGGCGGTGGCACGGTAGAACGGTTCGGCGGCCGGAGCGCGCCAGTCGATCAGCAGCTGCTCGTATTCGTCGTCGGACAGGCCGATGCGGCCGATGTACGACGTCGGCCCGTCGCGGAAGTCGAGCCGGCCGAAGCACAGCCCGCGGTCCACGCTGCCCAGCCGTTCCAGCCGTTCCAGATCCCGCGCCACGAACGCCTCGCGGTCCCATACCGCCTGGTGTGTGCCGCCGCGTTCGCGGTACAGCGTGGCGAGCCGTTCGGCGAGCCGGGCCCGGAGTTCGTCGAGCCGTTCGTACAGCCGGGAAATGTACGGCTGTTCTTCAGCCACCGCGTCGTCGCGCCGCGCCGGTTCCTGTGCCGTGCCGTCACCCGAAAGGCGATTTGACAGATTCGCTTCCGTATTCATAGGCTGGATGACGTTCCCTTTCCTGGGCCCACATTCGACTCCCGTTGAGTCGCATCGACTTCCGCCGAATCGCTGATTATAGCGCTACTCTCCGGCCGCATTCGTTCTCGGTTAGAGTTGCCCGATGACGCAGGCTTCCTGGTCGCAGCTGCTCCGCCCGCCGGCCGGCCCGGTCGACCTCACCGCCGTCGACCCGCGCGCCACTCCCGGCTTCACGGGGAAGAAGGCCGACGGGCAGGCGGCGCTGCTGGCGCTCGAGCCCACCATCACCGACCTGCAGGAGCGGCTCTACGCCCACGGCCGCACCGACGGTCAGCGTCGATTGCTGCTGGTCACCCAGGGTATGGACACCTCCGGCAAGGGCGGCACCATGCGCAAGACGGTGGGCCTGATGGACCCGCAGGGCGTGGTCATCAAGGCATTCGGCGCGCCGACCGACACCGAGAAGCGGCGCGGGTTCCTGTGGCGCATTCGCCAAGCGCTCCCACCTGGCGGAAAGGTGGGCGTGTTCGACCGCAGCCACTACGAGGACGTCCTGGTGGCGCGGGTGCGCTCGCTGGCCTCGAAGGCCACGATCGAGCGGCGGTACGACGCCATCAACGAGTTCGAGCAGGAGTTGGCGGAGTCCGGCTGTGTCGTCGTCAAGGTCATGCTGCACATTTCTCGCGATGAACAGAAGGCGCGCCTGGCCGAGCGGTTGGACAACCCCACCAAGTACTGGAAATACAATCCCAAGGACATCGACGACCGCAAACTCTGGGACGACTTCCAACACGCTTACGAGATCGCGCTGGAGCGGTGCAACACCGACACGGCGCCATGGCATGTCATCCCCGCGGACCGCAAGTGGTACCGCAACCTGGCGGTCGCCCACCTGCTCGTCGAGCACCTGGAGGGCATGGGGCTCAGCTGGCCCCCGGCCGACTTCGACATCGAGGCCGAGAAGGCCCGTCTCGCCGTGTCCTGAGCCGGTTCGCGAGCCGCCGCCTACTCCCAGGGGAGTAGCCGGCAGCGCGTCGGCTACTCGAACCTGCGTACGTGGGGGCCGTCCCCGAGCGGACGACCTCCGCGAGCGAGACGACGAGGATCACTGCCGTGAACGCGGTCATCACCGAAGGTCGCCCGGCCGGCCCGGCCGGAGCGGACGTGGGTACGAGCATGGTCCCGGGCGTTGACACGTCCACCCTCACCGCCGAGCTACGCGAGCGCAGTGCCACCGTCATCGGTGCTGAGCTCCGGCGGCTGGCCGGCCGGGCACAGGGTCTGAGCGAGCGCGACCTGGAGGTGGTGGAAGCGGCGCTGGCCGAGCTCACCGAACGCCTGATCCTGGCGCCGCTGCGTGCGCTCCCGGGCCGGGCCGATCAGGTACGACAACTCTTCGGCCTCGAGGCCGGATCATGACGGCCCATCAGGCGGCGGGATGGTGGATCGATCGGGCAGCCTGCCGTGACGCCGACCCCGACCTCTTCTTCCCGCTCGGAGCCTCTGAGCACTCGCCGGTGCAGGTCGAGGCTGCCGCCGCCGTCTGCGCGGGATGCCCCGTCACCGCGCAGTGCCTGACCTGGGCACTGGACACCGGTCAGGACCACGGCATCTGGGCCGGGACGACGCCGGAAGAGCGCCGGACGATGCGCCGGGCGCTCAGCCGCCGGTGACCGCCAGCGCCGCGACGTCGCCGACGACGACGACGGCCGGCGGCCGGACGCCCACCTCCGCGGCCCGTCGGGCGAGCTGCGACAGCGGGGCGGTCGTGACCCGCTGACGGGGGCCGAAGCCGTCCTCGACCAGTGCGGCCGGCGTCGCCGGGTCCATGCCGTGCGCGATGAGCTGCGCGGTCGTGTCCGCCAGCAGGCTGACGCCCATGAGGAACACGAGCGTCCCCTCGGTGCCGGCCAGGTTGGCCCAGTCGAGGCCCTCGTGTCCGGACACGACGGTGAACTGCTTGGCCAGGCCGCGGTGGGTCACCGGGATGCCAGCCGCGCCCGGCACGGCGATCGCGCTGGTGACGCCGGGAACCACGGTGACGTCGACGCCGGCGGCCCGGCAGGCGGCGGCTTCCTCGCCGCCGCGGCCGAGCACGAACGGGTCGCCGCCCTTGAGCCGGACGACGCGGCGGCCGGCCTGCGCGTGCTCGACGAGCAGCCGGTTGATCTGGTCCTGCGGGATCGGATGGTGGCCCGGCGTCTTGCCCACGTCGATGACCTGGACGTCGTCGTCGAGCTCGTCGAGCAGTGAGCGCGGCGCCAGCCGGTCGACGACGACGACGTCGGCTTCGGCCAGCAGCTGCCGGCCGCGGGTGGTGATGAGGCCCGAGTCGCCCGGGCCACCACCGACCAGCGCCACCGATCCGCGCAGCGGTGGCCGGGCCGGCCGCGTCGGCAGCTCGCCGGTCTCCAAGGCGGTCTGGACAGCGGTGCGCAGCCGGGCAGCCCGGCGCGGGTCGCCGCCGGTGCTGACCGCGACGATCACCTCGCCGACGCGGGCCACCGCCGGGGTCCACGCGGCCGAGCGGCCGGAGTCGTCGGCACGGACGCACCAGACCCGCTGGGCGTCGGCGGCCGCCGCGACGGCGTCGTCGACGTGCGCGTCCCCGGTCGCGGTGTGCACCAGCCAAGCGCCGTCCAGGTCGCCCTCGGCGTAGTCGCGCGGCGCCCACGACGCCCGCCGTTCCGCGATGAGCTCGGCCAGCGACTCGCAGACGAACGGCGCGACGACATGCAGGTCGGCGCCGGCGGCCGCGAGCGGACGGGCCCGCCGCGCCGCGACCGGCCCGCCGCCCACCACGACGACGCGCCGGCCCGTGACGTCGAGCAGCAGCGGATACCGGGCCGCGTCCCGGCTCATCAGATGTTGATCCCGCACTCGGTCTTCGACCGGCCCGCCCAGCGGCCGGCGCGGGCGTCCTCACCCGGCGCGACCGGCCGGGTGCACGGCTCGCAGCCGATGGACAGGAAGCCCAGCTCACGCAGCGGGTTGATCAGGATGTCGTGCTCGGCGACATACGCGTCGACCTGCTCGTCGGTCCAGGTGGCCAGCGGGTTCACCTTGACCTTGCCGCGCTTGGGGTCCCAGGCGACGACAGGGGTGTCGGCGCGGGTCGGCGACTCCGACCGGCGGACGCCACCGGCCCACGCGTCGTACGGCTTCAGCGCCCGGTCCAGGGGCCACACCTTGCGGATGGCGCAGCACAGGTCCGCGTCGATCTCGTACAGCTTGCCGTACTCCGCCTCGTGCTCAGGGACGCGCAGTGGGTGGGTGATGGTCTCGACCTCGACGTCGTACGTCGCCGCGATGGCGTCGCGGGTCCCGATGGTCTCGGCGAAGTGATAGCCGGTGTCCAGGAACAGCACCTTGATCCCCGGCACCGCCGTCGACGCGACGTGCGACAGCACTCCGTCGGCCATGGAGGCGGTGATGGCGAAGCGTTCGCCGAACGTCTCGTGCGCCCACCGGACGATCTCGCCGGCCGGAGCGTCTTCCAGGTTGCGTGCGGCGTCCAGAGCCAGTGCTTCCAGGGAGTTCGTCGGGCAGAGGGTCATCCTGCGCTCCTTCTGGTCGAGAGGCCGAGCAGCTTCACCGAGAAAACCCGCAGACAGGACCGGCACTCCCACGCGCCGTGCTCCACCGGCCGGCTGCGGCCCTCGGCTGAGGTGCTCACCTCGGCCCAAGGATGCAGATCCTCGTCGGAGCAGTAGGGGCAGTGCATGATCGCGGCCCTGGTCTCGCTCATCGTCATCGCCTCACTGCAGCGCCGAGTCGTCGGCCCGGGCCACCCACTGGGCGAACCGCTCACCGTCAGCGCGCTCGTCGACGAACCGCCGCACCACCCGCTCCACGTACTCGGGCAGCTCCGCGGCCGTGACCTTGTGGCCGCGCAGCTTGCGGCCGAACCCGGCGTCGAGTCCGAGGCCGCCGCCCAGGTGCACCTGGAAGCCTTCCTCGCCCTTGACGATCTGACCCTTCAACCCGATGTCGGCGACCTGGATGCGCGCGCACGAGTTCGGGCAGCCGTTGACGTGCAGCGAAATGGGCACGTCGATCTTGTCGGCGACGTCGGCCAGCCGGGTCTCCAGCGCTGTGACCGTGTCCGCCGCGAGCCCCTTCGTCTCGACGATGGCCAGCTTGCAGTACTCCAGGCCGGTGCAGGCCATGGTGTAACGGCGGAACGTGCTGGGGCGGGCGGCCAGGCCGATCGCGTCCAGTTCCGTGATCAGGGACTCGACCTGGTCGCCGTCGACATCCAGGATGACGAGCTTCTGGTGCGGCGTCGTGCGGATTCGCCCCGAGCCGTGCGCGGCGACCGCGTCGGCCAGCTTGGAGAGGATCGAACCGGACACCCGGCCCACCATCGGGGCCACCCCGATGTAGAAGCGGCCGTCCTTCTGCTCGTGGACGCCGACGTGGTCGTACGGCTCGACGTGCTCGGGCGGCGGCGGACCGTCCACGAGCCGACGTCCCAGGTACTCCTGTTCGAGGACCTCCCGGAACCTTTCGGCACCCCAGTCGTCGAGCAGGAACTTCAGTCGGGCCCGGTGCCGCAGCCGCCGGTAGCCGTAGTCGCGGAAGATGCCGACCACACCGGCCCACACCTCCGGGACCTCCTCCAACGGCACCCATGCGCCGAGCCGCACCGCGAGCTTCGGGTTCGTCGACAGCCCGCCACCGACCCACAGATCCAGGCCGGGACCGTGGTCCGGGTGGTTCACACCGACGAACGCGATGTCGTTGGCCTCGTGGACGATGTCCGGCAGGCCGCTGACGGCCGACTTGAACTTCCGCGGCAGGTTCGAGAACTCCGGCGAGCCGATGTAGCGGCGCTGGATCTCGTCGATGGCCCAGGTGGGATCGAGGACCTCGGCGGCGGAGATGCCGGCGACGGGGGAGCCCAGGATGACGCGCGGGGTGTCGCCGCACGCCTCCGTCGTGGACAGCCCGACCGCCTCCAGCTTCTCCCAGATGACGGGCACGTCCTCGACCCGGATCCAGTGCAGCTGGATGTTCTGCCGATCGGTGACGTCAGCGGTGTCGCGGCCGTACGTCGTCGAGATCTCGGCGATGGTGCGCAGCTGCTCCACCGACAGCGCGCCACCGTCGATGCGCACCCGCAGCATGAAGTACTCGTCGTCCAGCTCGTGCGGCTCCAGCACCGCCGTCTTGCCGCCCGGAATGCCGGGACGACGCTGCGTGTACAGCCCCCACCAGCGGAAACGGCCCCGTAGATCCTGCGGATCGATGCTGGCGAAACCACGCTTGCTGTAGACGTTCTCGATGCGGGCCCGGACGTTGAGCCCGTCGTCGTCCTTCTTGACCCGCTCGTTCGGGTTGAGCGGCTCAAGGTGGCCGAGGGCCCACTGCCCCTGGCCGCGAGGGCGCTTCTGGGTCGGCGTCTGGGTCGGAGGCATTCGCAGGCAGTCCTCGATGGAGTCGGGGACGCACGGTTCGCGCGGGTAGCGCTGCAGGTCATCGGCGACCTGGAGGATGCCGGCGCGACCGCGCGCCCGGCGGGGAAACCGGAGGGCGGTCTAGAGCGCCTGACAGAGCATGCTGTCCATGCGGCCGTAGTCGACGTGGCGTCGACTCACCAGCAGCAGCGGCAGGGCGGACAACATGTCGGTCATCGTGGCACGCGGCCGCGCTGATGACGAACCAGTCGTCCATGATGCGGACACCTGTGTCTCACATGCAGAGAAGTCCTACCAGTCCTATAGGCATTTCGGCCGGCCTGGAAATGATCACGTCCACCATGGGTGTTCCCGCTCCACCAGGAATGCTTGCCCCGGGACGTGTGAAGACGCCTGTGGGCGGGCGACGGTGATCGGCGCGCCGCGGTCCGGCGGGAATCCGGGCAAAACCTAGGATCGGCGGATGCAGCGATCGCTCCGCGTCACCGTCCTCCTCGCCGCCGGCGTCCTGTCCGGCTCCCTCGTCCTCTCCGGATGCGGCGAACAGCTCGATCAAGGACTGAACAACGTCGCCGCCAGCGCCCTCGAGGATGCCGTCAACCGGCAGCTCTCCGACGCCGGCATCACCCTCGAAGACGGGCCCGACTGCAGCACGGACCTCGCCCGCGACGGCGCGTCCCTGTCCGGCGACGCGACTTGCGATGCGGTCGCCGTGGACGGGCGGGCGGTGCGTGCGGAGTTCGACGGGACGCTGTCCAGCTCCGGCTGCAGCGGCTCCCTGGCCGTGTACGTCGACGACGCCGCGATCGCCCAGATCGACCAGATCCCGGACTGCTCCGTCTCGATGTGACGTCCGACGCCCGGCGCCGGCCTTCACCCGCGCCGGGCGGTTCCGCGTGCGCCGGGCGGTTCCGCGTGCGCCGGGCGGCCCACCAGGCGTACTCCCACTACGGGAGGCAAGCATTCCTGGTGGAGCGGGTACACGCATGGTCCACGTGATCATTTCGGACCGGCAGGCGCGGATCACTCGGAGGCGTGGCCGGTCGCCGGCTCGACGGGGCGCTGGTCGGTCTGGTGCTGGCAGTCACACCAGCTGCGGCCCTTCTGGTGGGCGGGGCAGTCGTCGTGCCGGTTCTGGGCGCAGGCGGTGCAGATCATGGTGCCTCCGGGGTGGCTCGGCGGATGATCGCGACCGTGTCGACGGCGTCCGGAAGCGTGCCGTACACCCCGTGGCGGCCGTCCAGGCGGCTGCCACAGAAGGCGTCCGCGACGGCGGCCGGCGCGTATCGGACGAGCAGACTGGCCTGCAGAAGCGCTGCCATGCGGCCGGCCAGCTCCCTCGCACGGCCCGGCGACGGTGCCGCTGCCAGCTCGGCGGTGGTCGCGGTCAGCGCATCGTCGAGCCGCCGGTCCTGCCCTTTGGCGGCTTCGACCTCGGTGCGCCAGGCGACGACGGCGTCCGGCTCGCGCTCCAGGACGCGCAGCAGGTCGAGCGCCTGGATGTTGCCGGCACCCTCCCAGATGGAGTTCAGCGGCGCCTCGCGGTACAGCCGCGGCATGCCGCTGTCCTCGACGTAGCCGTTGCCGCCCAGGCACTCCAGTGCTTCGGCGACGGCGCCCGGGGTGCGCTTGCAGACCCAGTACTTCGCCAGCGGCAGCCCGATGCGGCGCAGGGCCTGCTCGTGGGGGTCGTCGGCGCGGTCGACCGACGCGGCGAGCCGCATGCCCAGCGCCGTCGCCGCCTCGGATTCAACGGCCAGGTCGACGAGAACCGCGCGCATGAGCTCGGAGTCGGCCAGCGGGGCGCCGAACGCGGAGCGATGCGCGGCATGCCAGGTGGCCTCGGCCACCGCACGGCGCAGCAGCGCCGCCGACCCGAGCACGCAGTCGAGGCGGGTGGCGGCGACCATCTCGATGATGGTGGCGACCCCGCGGCCCTCGTCGCCGAGACGTTGCGCCAGCGCGCCCTCCAGTTCGATCTCAGCCGAGGCGTTCGCGCGGTTGCCCAGCTTGTCCTTGAGCCGTTGGATCCGCAGCGCGTTGCGGGTGCCGTCGTCGAGGACGCGTGGCAGGACGAAACAGGTCAGCCCGCCCGGTGCCTGAGCGAGGACGAGGAAGACGTCGTTCATGGGGGCGGAGCAGAACCATTTGTGCCCGGTGAGCCGGTACCAGCCGTCGCCGGCCGGTTCGGCGCGGGTGGTGTTGGCGCGGACGTCGGAGCCGCCCTGCTTCTCCGTCATCGCCATGCCGGCCAGCAGGCCCTGCTTCGTCGTGGGCGGCCGCAGCCCGGGGTCGTAGAGGCCGCCGAGCCGTGACGCCCACGCGTCGCCGGCCGCCGGATCGGTGCGCAACGCCGGTACGGCCGCATATGTCATGGACACCGGGCACAGGTGCGCGGACTCGACCTGGCTCCACACGATGAACTGCGCGGCGCGGGCAGCGTGGACGCCTGGCATCGGCCGGGCCCATGGGTCGGCGCTCAGGCCATGCGTGACGGCCGTGGACATGAGCCGGTGCCAGGACGGGTGGAACTCGACCTCGTCGATGCGGTGGCCGTAGCGGTCGTGGGTGCGCAGGACGGGCTCGTTGGCATCCGCCTCGCGGGCCCACTGCTGCGCTTCCGCGGACCCGGCCAGCCGGCCCAGGTGCTCCAGGTCGACGCGGTCGTCTGCCCACCCGTACCGGTCGAACGCCTCGACCAGCGCGGCGTCGGTGCCGAAGACGTCGTAGCCGGTGAGCGGTGGCGGCTGGTTGGTCACCTCGTGCGTGACGGCCATCTCGTCACGGTACCGTCCGGGGCATGCCCCCGGAACCGAGGATTCGCGTCCACGAGGAGGTACGCGCCGCGCTCGCGGCCGGCCGGCCCGTGGTCGCCCTGGAGAGCACGATCATCTCGCACGGCCTGCCAAAGCCGGACAACCTCGCGGTGGCCCGCGACATCGAGGCGACCGTGCGACGGCAGGACGCCGTGCCGGCCACCGTGGGGATGCTCCGCGGCGAGTTCGTCGTCGGCCTGGCCGACGACGAACTCGAGCGGCTGGCCGGCGCCGACGACGTCGTCAAGCTGTCGGTGCGTGACCTGCCGATCGCCGCGGCGGCCGGCGTCGACGGCGCCACGACGGTGGCCAGCACCAGCGCCGTCGCCGCGGCCGTCGGGATCGGGGTGTTCGCGACCGGCGGCCTCGGGGGAGTGCACCGGGGAGCGGCCGAGACGTTCGACGAGTCCGCCGACCTGACCACGTTGTCCCGGACGCCGATCGTCGTGGTGTGCGCCGGCGTGAAATCCATCCTGGACGTGGGCGCCACCCTGGAACGGCTCGAGACACTGGGCGTGGGCGTCGTCGGCTACGGGACGCGGCGGTTCCCGGGCTTCTATGTCACCGACAGCGGCTTCGACCTCGACTGGCGGCTGGACACGCCGGAGCAGATCGCGGCGGCATGGCGCGCGCACCGCGAATTTGCCGTGAACGAAGCAGCGCTGGTGGTTGCCAACCCGGTGCCACCAGAAGATCAGCTCGACCGCGACCTGCACGACCGCGTGCTGGCCGAGGGCCTCGAGATCGTGGCCCGGGACGGCGTGACGGGCAAGGAGGTCACGCCGGTGCTGCTGGCGCACTTCCACTCCGCCACCGCCGGGGCGAGCCTGGCCACGAACGTGCGCATCATCCTGGCGAACGCCGATCTCGCCGCGCGGGTCGCGGTGGCGCAGGCGCGGCGGCCATGATCGTCGTCGTCGGCGATGTCGTCACGGACGTGCTGGCCGTGCTCGACGGGGAGCTCGTGCCCGGGTCGGACACGCCGGCGACGGTGCGGGTGACGGGCGGCGGGCAGGGCGCGAACACCGCTGCCTGGCTGGCCGCGGCAGGGGTCGAGGTGACGTTCGTCGGCGCGGTCGGTGACGACGTGCCGGGCCGGGAGCGGGTGGCGGAGCTGCGGGCCGCGGGCGTTCGGGTCGACGTTGTCGCGCTGCCGGCTACCGGCACCGGCAGCGTCGTCGTGCTGGCCCGGGACGGGGAGCGCACCATGATCAGCGACCGTGCCGCCAACCGGCGGATCGATCCGGCGACGGCAACGGCCGCCGTCGCGACGGCCACCGGCCGGGGAGCCCGGCACCTGCATCTGTCCGGCTACACCCTTCTCGACGACGGCTCGCGCCCGGCCGGGCTGGCGGTGCTGCGCCTGGCCCGCGACGCCGGACTCACCACGAGCGTCGACGCGGCATCGGCAGCGCCGCTGCGAGCGGCTGGAGCAGATTTCCTGACCTGGGTGGACGGTGTCGACCTGCTGTTCGCCAACGCTGACGAGGCCGAGGCCCTGGGCGGTGATGCTGCCGCCGTGGCAGCGGCCACCGGGGCTGCGGTGGTGGTGAAGCTGGGTGCGGACGGTGCGGTGTGGGCCGACGCCGCAGCTGGGGTCGACGACGCCGGCGGGCGGCGGGTGCCGGCTAGACCGGCGACGGTGGTCGACCCGACCGGTGCCGGCGACGCCTTCGCGGCCGGGTTCCTGGCGGCGTGGGTCAGCGGCGCGGATGTCCCGGTGGCACTCGAAGCGGGCTGCCGGCTGGGCGCCGTCGCCGTCGGGTCCCTGGGGGCGCGCCCTGCCGCCGACGCGCGATATTCGGTGGCCGGCCGGGCCGGCCGCGGGCTACGGTGAGCGCGTCCGTCTACGCGCCAGCTCGACACGTCGGAGGAGGTGAGAGCCGTGTTCGCGGGTCACGTGCCCAGGTGCTCTCCCGCTTCGAGGCCGCCGCGTCGCTAGTGACGCGGGAGGCCTCGCCGAACCGGAGGTCTCAGCATGTCGTCGTCTCTGATCCGCCTGCGCCAGCTGGGCTGGAACGCCGCCGTCGAGCAGCGGTTCGCCGCCTACCGCGGTTCCCACCAGCCGGCGCGCGTGTGCCGTGTCGACGACGCCGGTGCTGACATGGCCGGCGGATCCGGCGCGATCCGAGCCACCTACGGGGGCGCACTGCTGTGCACGGCGGCCGGCGACGCCACCGCCTGGCCGGTGCCCGGCGATTGGGTGGCCGTCCGTGACTGGCCCGACGACCGGGTGACGCTCGAAGCCGTTCTGCGGCGCTCCACGCTGCTCCTCGATGGCGACGGCGGGGTGACGGCCGCCAACATCGACACCGTGGTGGACGCCGGTGGTCCGGACCTCGCGTCGGCGCTCGCGGCCGGCCAGACGGTGGCCGTGGTGGGCTCCCGCGACGCGGTGAGCGCCGCCGTACGAGGCGTGCTGCGGGACGCCATGGGACCGGGGACCCTGCCGCTGCCGCGACGCGAGAGCGCGACGCAGGCGGTGGCCGTTCCGGGTGGGGGAGTCGTCGTCGCGGTGCCGGATCTTGAAACGACCTGGTCGCTCGTCACGGCGACGGCACGGCGACCGGCCTGATGCGGTGTCCATCGGGGCCGTGTCACGGCGTACCGGAGCGATCACCGACCCGCTTGCTGGCCACTGGTAACGACTTGGCCTGTCGTCACGCTTTCCGTCCGGACTCCGATGCTTGGCGTTACGAGAGGCCAGCAACCGCCCCGTGCAGGGATCACTCCGCGACGACATGACCCCCCGGACCTTCGACGAAGCTGATGACGACGCTGCCGACGAGCTGGTGCGGCATGGGGAGTGTGAGCACTGTGCAACGGCGACGCCGCACGCGGGGGTGGCCCCGACCGCTGGTTTGGGGCGGTCAGGGCCGGCGGCGTCCCGCGACCCAGGAGCGGAACGCCGACACCTGAAACATTCCCGATCCGGGCTCGTCCATGCGTGTCTGGCGCCTAGCCCAGCCACTCGCCGAGCAAGAGTAGTGCGCAGGTGAGCAGCATGCACGAGAGAGTGAAGATCGCCAACCTGCGCTGATCCGGCGTCATGCGCGTCGCGCGTAGCGCTGGGACACATGATGACTACCGCTGCACGGTCAAGAAAAGGCCCTATCGACAAGATCGATAGGGCCTTTGAGCTGGGTGGGCGATACTGGGATTGAACCAGTGACCTCTTCCGTGTCAGGGAAGCGCTCTCCCGCTGAGCTAATCGCCCCAGTCTTCGTGCCGAGGTGGAGACGGGATTTGAACCCGTGTAGACGGCTTTGCAGGCCGTTGCCTCGCCTCTCGGCCACTCCACCGTGATGAGGCCGAAAGCCTCGCTCCGAGCGGACGACGGGACTCGAACCCGCGACCCTCACCTTGGCAAGGTGATGCGCTACCAACTGCGCTACGTCCGCATGCACCTGTCTGGGCCGGAGCCCGAACTGCGGTGCGGGTGAAACATTAGCCCATCGATGCCGCCGTCGCCAAACCCGGTAGCGTCGCGTGGCGTGGACGAGTCGTCGCGCCCCCTCGCGTACCTGGGTGGGATGCTGGCCACCGGCCTGAACGAGCTGTCCGACGACCTGCGGGTCTTGGACGGCGGTGGCCGGTGGGCCGTCGTCGTCACCTTCGAGGGCCAGGTCACGTGTGCCCGGTTCGACCGGTGGGAACCGGCGCCGCTGCCGCACGCGGAGCGGCCATGGAAGGGGCCCGGAGCCGACGACTGGACGTCGTCGCTGGACCGTGACGGCTACGTCGGCGCCGTCCGGGCGGTTCGGGAGCTCATCGCGGCGGGCACGGTCTACCAGGTCAACGTGTGCCGGATGCTGGCCGCCGAGTTGCCGGCCCCCGCCGACGGCCTGCTGCCGCTGGCGAACCGGCTCCAGGAGCGTCACCCCGCGCCGTTCGCGGGACTGGTGGACGTGCCCGGCGCGCGGGTCGTGACGGCGTCGCCGGAGCTGTTCCTGCGTCGCGACGGCGAGCAGGTGACGTCGTCGCCGATCAAGGGGACCGGGCGCACCCGGCGGGACCTGGCAGCGAAGGACGCCGCCGAGAACGTGATGATCGTCGACCTGGTCCGCAACGACCTGTCGCGGGTGTGCCGTACGGGCACCGTCGTCGTCGACGACCTGCTGGCGGTCGAGCCGCACCCGGGCCTCGTGCACCTGGTGTCGACGGTGAGTGGCCGACTGCGGCCCGGAGCGGGCTGGCCGGAGCTGTTCGCGGCCACGTTCCCGCCCGGATCGGTCAGCGGAGCACCGAAGTCGAGCGCGCTAGATGCCATCGAGGCGTTGGAGCCGGTGCCGCGCGGGCCGTACTGCGGTGCCATCGGCTGGGTCGACGCCGACACCGGCGAAGGTGAGCTGGCCGTCGGCATCCGTACGTTCTGGGCCGACGACGGCGTCCTGCGTTTCGGCACCGGCGCCGGCATCACCTGGGGCTCGGACCCGCAACGGGAATGGGCCGAGACGGAGCTGAAGGCGGAGCGCCTCGTAGGCTTGGCCTCGTGCTGACTTGGGTCGACGGTGAACTGCTGGACGAGGCCGACGCGAAGGTGAGCGCCTTCGACCACGGCCTCACCGTGGGTGACGGTGTCTTCGAGACGGTGAAGGTGGTCGGCGGCGTGCCGTTCGCGCTGGGCCGGCACCTGGCGCGGCTGGGCCGGTCCGCGGCCGGGCTGGGTCTGCCCGCGCCGGACGAGTCGACGGTCACGAAGGCGTGTGCGGCCGTGGCCGCCCAGGCCGGGCAGGGCATGTACCGGCTGCGCATCACGTACACCGGTGGCTTCGGCCCGCTCGGTTCCCAGCGCGGCGACGCCGGGCCGACGCTCGTCGTGGCCATGGCGGCCGCCGCGCCGATGCCGCCGGTCACGACGGTGGCCGTGGTGCCGTGGCCGCGCAACGAGCGAGGCGCGCTGGCCGGGTTGAAGACCACGTCGTACGCCGAGAACGTCGTCGCGCTGGCTCGCGCCGCCCAGGTGGGTGCCACCGAAGCCATCTGCGCCGACACCCGTGGCCGGCTGTGCGAGGGCACCGGCAGCAACGTCTTCGTCGTCGTCGACGGGCAGGTGCTGACGCCGCCGACGTCCACCGGTTGCCTGGCCGGCGTCACCCGTGACCTGGTGCTCGAATGGACCGACGCCGAAGAGGCGGAGCTCGACCTCGAGGTGCTCGACCGCGCCGAGGAGATCTTTCTCACCTCGACGACGCGCGACGTCCAGGCGGTCTCCGCCGTGGACTGGGGTTCCCGACGACGTGAGCTGGCGGCTCCCGGGCCGGTCACCGCGCGACTGGCGACGGTGTTCGCCGAGCGCAGCGCCGCAGACCCCGAACCGTAGTTCGTCAGACGGCGGCGGCCCGCTGGCGCTCGCGGTAGGCGGCGACGTGCAGCCGGTTGCCGCAGGTGCGGCTGTCGCAGTAGCGCTTGGAACGGTTGCGCGACAGGTCCACCAGGACCCGCTGGCAGTCAGGTGCGGAACAGATCTGCAACCGCTCCTGCTCGCCGGCCACTACCACGAACGACAACGCCATCCCGGCGTCGATGAGCAGGTGCTCGGCCGGCGCGGAACCGGGCGCGAAGTAGTGCATGTGCCACGAGTAGTCGTCGTGGTCGGTCAGCCGCGGTGTCACGCGGGCGCCCTCGAGCAGCTTGTTCACCAGCAGCGCGGCACGCGACGTACCGACGGCCCCGAACACCTCGCGCAGCCTGGGCCGCAGGTCGCGCACGTCGCGGAGGTCGTCATCGGTGACGGACTCGATCTCACTGATCTTGTGAGTGTCGATGAACGCGCGCAGCGCGCCGACATCGGGCAGACCCTCGGTGCCGGTTGCCGTCGGATCGGTGTTCACCAGGTCGACGACGACCTCGAGGGAGTGTTCGACGTCGTGGCTGAAAGTCACGGGTGTTCTACCTCGCGTAGCCGGGATCTCGGGTGCAGAAGACCGTAATCGACGGGTGCGCGCTGCACAACAGCGACGTCCGGTCAGGTACGGTCGAGCAGCGAGTCCAGCACCGCGTCGATGCTCAGAAGGTGGCCCTCCAGGCCGCGCGGAACCAGCGACCAGGTCTGGATCAGGAAGTCCTCGACAGCCGACGCGGGAGCCTCCAGCGCCGCATCCCCTTCAGGGGAGCGCAACCGGATCCGCACCGTCGGCGTGCCGTGCGCGTCGAGCGCCGGCCAGATGGTGATGTCGCCGTGGCCGCTCGGCTCGTCCAGCCCGGCGCCCAGCAGGTCGCGGGCGAAGATCCACGGGACGGGTTCCCGCGCGGTCGTGTCGAACACGGCGGTGACCGCGAGCGGATCGGACGCGGTGTAGCACAACTGCGCCTGGATGTACCGCTCACCCTCGTCGGCGTCGTCGAGCAGCCGCAGGGCCAGCGGATACCTGATGGTCGACGAGTACATGGCCAGTAGTGTCTGCCCAACTCGGACATCGCGCAACGCGAAACTCGCCCGGCGGTTTCTGTCTCGGCGCCGTGGTGCGGTATGGTTCTGCTCGCGCCCGGGCGATTAGCTCAGCGGGAGAGCGCTTCGTTCACACCGAAGAGGTCACTGGTTCGATCCCAGTATCGCCCACCCAGGTCAGAGTAGTTATCGATCACCCCGGTCAGGCCTTCGCAGGGTATCTGTGTGATGGTCCTGGTCTGTTTGAGTCCAACCGCGTCGGTGCCCCGGACCTGGATGCTGGGTCACTGACGGTCCACGACGAACGTCGTCGCCCGACACCCGCCCAGAGAGCACCAGCGCGTGCCCGCCGGCGAGTTCCTTGGTGATGCTGAGCATGACGACGCCGCCGTCGGGCTGCCGCGGAGCTGGACGCCTGGGCCACGGACTATCTCGATACGGTGAGCCTCACCGCTTGATCGACAAGGTGTCGTGGGTCTACGCCGAGCGCTGCCGTCCGGAAGGGTGATCATGGCTGAGTCGTACGAGGTCGTGCCGGTGGCGCAGGTCGTCGATGGGCGGGTGGAGCCGAGCGACGACTGATGGGGCGGCACCCGCTCGATCATCCGGATCGACTCGGACCGCTTCACGGCAGACGCCACGAAAGGTCTGGACGAGTTCTCGCATCTCGAGGTCGTCTTCCGCTTCCACCTCACCGATACGACTGACCTGCATCTCGGCGCCCGCCGGCCGCGCGACAACCCGGACTGGCCGGAGGTCGGCACATTCGGGCACCGGAACATGCGCCGCCTGAACTGGCTTGGCGTCTCGCGGTGCCGATTGCTCGCCGTCGACGGGCTGGACCTGCACGTGGAGGACCTGGACGCCGTGGACGGGACGCCCGTGCTGGACATCAAGCCGTGGTTCTCGGTCATGGGTCCGCGCGGTGACGTCCACGAACCGAGCTGGCCGTCGCAGATGCTCGCGGACTACTACGCGACACCCAGCACGAGCTGACCTAGGGCCGACCACGCCACCCGTTGCCAGGCCGCCCGGCCTTCCACGCCTCGAGGTCATCGACGAGCCAGAGCGGGTAGCGGCCGATGTGGCGCTGCGGGTGAGGGGCGCGGCGCGAGAACCTAATCGGTACGCGATCTGCTTTGACGCTGGGCGTCCGGGTTGGCGGCCTGGCGGGTTGCGATCATGGTGGCCCGGAGAGACTCAACTTGTGACCGGCCGTCGGGCTGTTCGCTGGTGATCTCGTATCGACGTCGGCGTGACTATCCACCTGTGCCCCGATGGTGCCGGTCGACATCGGTGCCGGTGAGGTCGGCTGACATGCGCCAGAGCCGGGCGGCGGCGTTATGGTCGAGGATCCAGGGTTTGACGCCGCCGACGAGCATGTCGTCGGAGGTGGCCGGTTCGGCGATGTCGCAGTCCTGGCAGTAGGCGCCGCCGTGGTGCTCGAGGAGTGGCGAGGTCGCTGCCCAGATCGCGGTCGCGGCACCCTGTTCGGCGGTCTTGAAGCCGGGCGCGGGCTTGTCGGACTCGCCGGCGATCCAGCCCAGTTCGCGTTGGGTCTGCAGCGGCACCTCGCGCTGAAGCGGTGTGAGGATGCTGCCAGGATGCACCGCGAATGCGTGGGCGCCTCGGGGCGTGAGCAGCGTGTCGAGATGCAGGGCGAAGAGCGCCACGGCCGTTTTCGATTGCCCGTAGGCGGTCCGCTGGTCGTATTCACCGGCCCGGGAGAAGTGCGGGTCGTGCCAGCGGATGTCGGAGAGGAAATGGCCGGCCGATGAGAGTCCCACGACGCGCGCTCCAGTGGCGAGCGCGGGCAGCAACATCGTCGTCAGGGTGAAGTGCCCGAGATGGTTGACCGCGAAGTGCGCTTCCCATCCGGGACCGACGAGCGTCCGTGGTCCGTGCATGATGCCGGCAGCGTTGATCAGAATGTCGATCGGCCGGCCGGTGGCGAGGACGTCGCGCGCGAACGTGCGGATACTCGCCTGGTCGGCGAGGTCCAGCTGCGCTGTGGAGGCCCTAGGGATGTCGCGCAGCGCGGAGCGAGCCACGTCTGGTCGTCGGGCCGGGACGAGCACGTCCGCTCCGGCGTCGGTGAGCGCATGTGTCATCGCCAGGCCGAGGCCGGAGTAGCCGCCGGTGACGATCGCGAACCGGCGCGACAGCTCGATGCCTTCGAGGACGTCGGATGTGGTGGAGTCGTGACCGAAGCCGCTGTTCAGGGAGGTCGGAGTGAGCATGCCGACGACGGTAGATTCTCGAGTGAACTCTAGGTCAAGGAGCGCGGGAGAGTGAGTGACGACCTGTCCATTGGTGATGTCGCTGTGGCAACGGGGCTGAGCGTGCACGCCCTTCGCTACTTCGAAGAGGAAGGCCTGTTCCTACGCCCCATACCTCGCACGGCAACCGGGCGCCGAAGGTATTCCGCCGAGGACGTCGAATGGCTGCACCTGTGCAACCGCTTCCGCGCTTCGGGGATGCCGATCGCGAGCATCCTGAGATTCGCCGACCTCGTGCGTGAAGGGCCCGGGAACGAGGCCGCACGGCTGGAAATGCTGCGTGACCACGAACGGCACGTCCGCGCCAAGATCGCACAACTGGAGGGTGATCTCGCCGTCATTTCCGGCAAAGTCCAGACCTATGAACAGCATCTCGCCGCCGGCCGGGCGGCCGAGCTGTGGAACCCGACGGTTCGATCCTCCGGTTGACAGCGGTCCACAAGGGGGTGGGCTTGACGCTGGCCAGAGGTCGGTGTCGTGCACGAGGCCGCCGGGTAGCGGGACACGGTCAGCCGCGTTTCGCACGCGACAAACCCGGCGACGTCGGTGATCGTCGCCGGGATACTGGTCGCCCATGGATCAGCTCGAAGTGGTCGTCGCCCATTCCGAGCGCGTGACTTTGCGGGTCGGCGACGTGTTCTTGAAGGTGGACGCCGATCAGGCGCGCGTCGACGTCGAGGTCGAGGCGATGTCCCTCGCGCCGGTCCCGACCCCGGAGATCCTGTGGCGCAAGCCGCCCGTGCTCGCGATCGCCGCCCTCGCGGGGACGACGCTTGGGCGCCTCGGCGGGCCGTCGACCGGGTCGCCGGCGGCGTGGGCCGCGGCGGGCGCCGCCATCCGACAGCTGCACGAAGCGCCCCTGCCGCCCCTGCCCGGCCGAGCCGGCCGGAGCATCGTCGCGCTGGCCGCGGAACTCGACGACGAGTGCGAGCTGCTCGTGACGAACGGTGTCCTGCCCGCTGACCTGGTCACCCGCAACCGCCAGGTCGCCGAGGCCGCGCTCCGGCCGTGGACTCCGGCGTTCACACACGGCGACCTGCAGATCGCGCACGTCTTCGTCGACGGCGAGGAGGTCACCGGCATCATCGACTGGTCCGAGGCGGGCCAGGGTGATGCCCTGCACGACCTCGCCACCTTCACGCTCGGACACGAGGAGCACCTCGACGACGTCATCGCCGGCTACGGCACCGACATCGACCTCGACGTGATCCACGCGTGGTGGTCGTTGCGAAGCATGCTGGCGGTTCGCTGGCTGATCGAACACGGCTTCGACCCTTTCGCGCCAGGCTGCGAGGTCGACGTGCTGAGATCCCGGATGTGAGGCTGCGGCGGGCCCGACTGCTACGTATGTGTTCTGACGCAAGCACGACGAGATCCGCAACCTCGACATCCACGAGAACGATGCCGTGGCCGAGGACCAGTTCCGATCCTGGATCGAGCAGGCCAGCCACCTGCCTGGCGAGAAGATGTGACGCAGCCGGGTCCGGCGGGTCTGGCGTGTCGCGGCTGACACGCCAGATCGACGCTCAGGCCTCTACTGTCCGACGCGCGTCGGGCACCTCGGCATTCTGTTGTCAGAAGCGACGTCCGCCCCGGAGCGGTGTGGATCGGTCACTCCGGGTCGTGGTGCACCCGATCACCGTCGCGGATCCGGTCGCGGATGCTACGGAAGGCGGCTCGGGCGGCCTGGGCGGCGTGCGCGACCATGCGGTCCACCTCCTGCTGGCGGTAGGCGATCTCGGCTTGGACGATCTCCAGCGTGTTCATGACGTCCTCCTCGAACGCTGTCGTCACTGACGAGATTCGTCCTGAGGGCAGGACCGGCACATCGGACATCCACGCAGGCCGGCAGCCGTGTACCTCTTACTGGACGGCTACCTGGGTAAGGGGCCGCAGCCGGAGGCCACCGACGTCATCGATTCGCACATCGCGTGCGTCAGCGCGGCTGTGTACGCGTGGTGTCGTCGTCGGCGAGCCGGCCGTCGTGGAGCCGGATGATGCGGTCGCAGGCGGCGATGGTGGCGGGACGGTGGGCGATCACGAGGGTGGCGCGGGTGCTCGGTTGCCGGAGGAACGCGGAGATGGCGGCGTCGGCGTCCGGGTCCAGGGCGGCGGTGGCTTCGTCGAGGATGAGGACGGCTGGGCGGTTGACCAGGGCGCGGGCGATGGCGACGCGGGCGCGTTGCCCGCCGGACAGTCCGGCCCCGCGCTCGCCGACCTCGGTGGCGAGGCCGTGGGGGAGCCCGGCGCCGGGCTCGAGGATCCCGGCCTGCTCCGCGGCGTCCTGCAGGTCGTGGGCCGGTGCCGCCGGCGCACCGAGCCGCAGGTTGGACTCGATCGTCCCGGTGAGGACGGGGGCGTCCTGCGGCACCGCGGTGACGAGTTCGCGCAGCCGCGCGTCGGGGAGCGTCGCGGCGTCGTGCCCCGCGATGAGGACGGTGCCGTCGTCGGGGTCCCACAGGCGCAGCGCGAGCCGGGCGCAGGTCGTCTTGCCCGCCCCCGACGGGCCGACGAGGGCGACGGTCTCTCCGGGACGGACGGCGAAGGAGACGCCGTCGAGGACTGCTCGGCCCTCCTCGTAGCTGAACGAGACGTCACGGAACTCCAGACCGGTGCCGAGGTCGTCGAAGTGCCTGCAGGTCGGCGCGGGCTCGCTGGTGGCGGGCGGGCGGTCGAGGATCTCGACGATCCGCTGGGCCGATTCGCGCAGGGTGCCGGCATTGCGGAGCAGGTCGGAGATCTGCGCGGCCGGTGCGAGCGCGGCGGTGGAGATGGTGAAGGCCAGGGGGGCGAGCTCGGGGGCGAGCGTGTCGTGGGTGAGTGCGGCGACGGCGAGCGCTCCGACGGCGGCGAGCGCGAGCAGGGTGTCGGCGATCGCGCGTTCGAGGCCGAGCCGGGAGGCGACCTTCGCCTGCGTGCCGGTCATGGACGAGGTGCGCGCCGCGATGTGTCGGCGCCGCTCGTCCAGGGCGCTGGCGCCGCGCAGTTCGCGCAGCCCCTGGATGGTGTCGATGATGTCGGATCGGAGTGCGACGCCGTCGACGGCGAGGGCGGCGGCTTGGCGGCGCGCGACGCGGGAGGTCAGCCACGGGGTGGCGACGCCGGCGACGAGCAATGGAACCCAGATCAGCAACAGCCAGGGTGTGATCAGCACGCTGCCCGTCACGGTCACCACCAGCACCAGGGCCGCGGTGACCGTCTGGGCGACGGTGTGTGCGTAGAGCCACTCGAGCGTTTCGACGTCGGCGAGTGCCGTGCTGGTCAGGTCGCCGCTGCGGCGGCGGTGCCGGCGGTCGGGGAGGCTGCGGCGCAGGCTGGTGAAGATGCGGTCGCGGAGGATCCCGATCAGCCCGTAGGCGAGGTCGTGCGAGGCCATCGCCTCCCGCCAGGTCGCCAGCGCGGTGACCACGGCCGCGGCGGCGAGGACCGCCGCGGCGACACCCAGGTGTACCGGGTGGCCGGCGAGGGACCGGCCGATGAGCAGGGCGAGGCCGGCCGCGATCCCGAGGGTGCCGAGCTGGACGACGACGTTGCACACCAGGGTCTCGACCAGGGGACGGGGCCGGCTCGCGATCACCGGCACCAGCCGGCGGACGGCGCTCATGATCGTCCGTCCGAGGTCGGTACGGCCGCCACCGATGCGGCCGCCACCGCGACGTGCGCGGCGGGCCCCAGGCGGCCATCATCGACGCGGAGCACCGTCCCGGCATGTCGGGTGGCGGTGTCGCGGTGCGCGATGACGATTTTCGTGGAGCCGGGGGTGGCGCGTTCGATGCCGTCGAGGACGCGCCGTTCGGTGTCGACGTCGAGCGACGAGGTGGCTTCGTCGAGGACGAGTACGGATGGTCGCGCCACGAGTGCTCGGGCTATCGCGAGACGCTGCCGCTGCCCGCCGGAGAGCCGGGCCGCGTGCTCGTCGAGGACGGTGTCGTAGCCGTCGGGGAGGGCCTCGACGAAGGCGGCGATGTCGGCCGCGGCGGCCGCGGCGCGCAACTCGTCGTCGGTGGCGCCGGGCCGGTGCAGCGCGAGGTTGTCACGGACGGAACCGGCGAACAGGTAGGTGTCCTGCGCGACCACGGCGAGGCTTCGGTGCAGGGCGTCGAGGGTGTAGTCCCGCAGGTCGCGCCCGTCCAGGTTGATCACGCCCGCGTCCGGGTCGTGTTCGCGTTCGAGCAGCCGGGCCAGCGTGCTCTTGCCCGAGCCCGACGGTCCGACCAGGGCGACCGTCGCGCCGGACGGGACCCGGAAGCTGACCTCGGTGACACCGGAGCTGCTGCCCGGATACCGGAAGGTCACCCGTTCGAACGCGACCGAGGCACCGAACGGCGCCGGCTCGGCGTACGACCCGGAGTCGGTCACGGTGGGCCGGGCCGACAGGAGTGCGTCGAGCCCGTCGACGGCGGTGAGGCCGAGGTACCCGGCGTGCCAGTGTCCGCTGAGCTCACCGATCGGCCGGAAACACTCGCGCGCCAGGAGGAGGGTGCCCAGCAGGGAGGCGCCGGCCTCCGAGCCGCTGGGCAGGCTCGCAATGGCGACGACCACGGTGAGTACGGTGCCGAGGTGCAGCGCGGTGGCGCTGACCGCGCTCTCCACCAGAGAGATCCGTAGCTGGGCCATCGTGTGCTCGTGCAACTCTTCCGACCGCGTGCGCAGGCGGTCGCCGGTGCGGGCCCCGGCGCCGAAGACCCTGAGCAAGGGCATCGACTGGACGGCCTCGAGGTAGTCGGCCGACAGACGCTCGAACCGCGCCCACCTGCTCCGCCCGGTGGCCAGGAGACGGGCGTCGGAGAACCGGGGCGCGATCACGGCGACCAGAACCGCGACCCCGAGCACGCCGCCCGCGGCCGGCGACTGGGCGGCGACTGCGACCACGAGGGCGAGCGGTACGACGGTGACGACGGCCAGCTGGGGCAGGTAGCGGGAGTAGTAGGCGTCGAGACCTTCGACGCCGTCGACCAGCGTCGCCGTGATCGAGCCCGCTCGACCGCCCTGGGTGTAGGCAGGCCCCAGCGTGACCAGCTGGGCGAGGAGGCGGTCGCGCAGCCGCGCCCGGATGGCGATGCCGCACCGAGCGGTGATGACCTCCCGTGCCCAGACCAGGACGGCGCGGGCCACCGCGGTGAGTCCCAGCCACGGCAACCCGTCGACCACGCGATCGAGCTCGGCCGCGACGAGCGCGGCGAGGGCTGCCGCGACCTGCAGCGCGAAGAGCACGTGCAGCGCGGTCACGGCCAACGTGGTCGCGGCCACGAGGGCGATGTGCCCCGGTACCAGGCCGGCCAGCTGCAGCAGTCGGCGGTGGATCATCCCTAGAAGGCGTCGGGGTAGAGCTGTTCGGCGACCTGCCGCACCACCGACACGTTGCCGAGGGTCCCCGGGAACGTGTCGGCCGAGGAGATGGCGATGAGCCTCCCGTCCCGGACCGCGGGCAGATCCGGGAAGGTCGTGGTCAGGTACTCGCGGGTGGCTTGCTCCTGGGCGTCGTCGGCGGCGGCGAAGACGAGGGCGTCCGGGGCCTCCGCGGCCAGCGTCTCGGGACTGATCTGCGCGGCGAAGAAGTCGGCGAACGCCGGGTCGTCGGGTCCGAACACGTTGTCGGCGCCGGCCAGTCTCAGCATGTCGTACTCGACGCCGGCACCGATCGCGGTGAGTGTGCTGCCCTCGACGTAGACCTGCGCGACCCGAGGCCGCTGCCGGCCGTCGATCGCGGCGGCCACCTCGTCGAGCTCTGCCTGTGCCTGCTCGACGAGTGCCTCGGCCTCGTCCTCGGCTCCGAAGATCTGTCCCAGGTTCCGCAGGTCCACGAAGAGGTCGTCGACGGTTCCCTCCATCCGGCGGTCGAAACACCCGCCGGTGGCGACGTAGGCGGCGACCCCGGCCTGTTCGAGCTGCTCGATGCTCGCGAACCCCTGTTCGGCGGTGAACTCGTACGTCGTCGGCGAGAACACGAAGTCCGGTTCGGCACCGAGGAGCTCCTCGCGGCTGGGCGGCGTCGCATCACCCAGGACGGGGATGTCCGTGGCGAGCTCCGCCACGTCGTCGGGCAGCGTCTTGGTGCCCACCTGCGCCTGTCCGACCATGCGGTCGGAGAGCCCGAGGCGAAGCAGCAGCTCGGTCTGCGACGGGCTGAGCCCGACGACGGCGCTCGGGGTCCCGGTGATCGTGACATCGCGGCCGCAGTTCTGGATGGTCGTCGCTTCGGCGGCGTCGCCGTCGGCGGCGGGGGCCGATTCCGTCACGGACGTGCCGCAGCCGGCCAGCGTGAGGGCCACAGCGAACCCCGTCACGACGGCGGAGGTTCGGGCGCTGCGAGCGGAGGTGGAACTCATGGGGTGGTCGCTCCTTCGGGTTCGGGGCGGATGACGGTGGATGCGGACGGGGCCTGCGGGTGACCGAAGGCGAGGACCGTCCGGCCGGTCTCGGGATCGGGCAGGAAACGAGCGTCGACGTCGAAGACCTGCCGCACGAGTTCCCTGGTCAAGACGTCACGAGGTGGGCCGTACGCGACGAGCCGGCCGTCCTTGAGAACGGCGACCTCGTCGCAGTGCGCGGCCGCGAGATTGAGGTCGTGCAGCGCGGCGATGACCGTTCGGTCGAGGCTGCCGACGATGCGCATCAGCTCCAGCTGATGGGCGATGTCGAGGTGGTTCGTCGGCTCGTCCAGGACCAGGACCGGGCCGGCCTGCGCGAGCGCCCGGGCGAGCATGACGCGTTGTTTCTGCCCTCCGGACAGCTGCCCGACCATGCGGTCGGCCAGCTCGAGCGCCCCGACGCGGACGAGCGCCTCCTCGGCGATCCGCAGATCCTGTGCCGTGTCGCGCCCGAACGACGAGCGGTGCGGCACCCGGCCGAGGAGTACGACCTCGAGGACCGTGAGATCGAACTCGGCGGACGTCTCCTGGAGCATCACGGCCACCGCGCGGGCCACGTCACGCGGCCGCAGCCGCCGGACGTCGTCCTCGTTCAGCAGGGCCCGTCCCGCTCGTGGGGTGACCGCCCGGTACAACGTGCGCAACAGGGTGGACTTCCCACTGCCGTTGGGACCCAGCAGCCCGACGAACCGGCCGTCCTCGACCGCCATGGACACCGACCGCACCACGTCGGTGCCACCGAGCGCGACGGTGAGGTCGTCGAACACCACCCTCATCGGTCGAACCCCGCGCGAGATGCCGAGCCGCGCCGCATCAGCCAGAGGAAGAACGGCGCTCCGACGAAGGCGGTCAGGATGCCGAGCGGGATCTCCGTGGGTTCGGCGACCGTCCGGGCGAGCAGGTCGGCGAGCATCAGAAACGCCGCACCGCCGAGGACCGTGACCGGCAGCATCCGCCGATGGTCCGAGCCGACCAGGATCCGTGCCACATGCGGGATGACCAGCCCGACGAACCCGATGCCGCCGCTGACCGACACGATCGCGCCCGTGAGCAGTGAGGCCACGAGCAGCAGCAGGCCGCGCAGCCGGGCCACGTTCACACCGAGCGCCGTCGCCGACTCGTCGCCGGTCAGCAGGGCGTTCATGGGCCGCAGCTGCGTTCCCACCACCACGCAGGCGACCACAAGGGCGATCGCCGGCCCGATCAGGCTCGGCATCGTGGCCGCGGAGACACTCCCCAGCAGGAAGAACAGGACGCTCACGACGTTCTGGGCGTCGGTCGTGACCGTCAGGTAGCTCGTGATCGCGCTGAACAACGTCCCGAGTGCCACTCCGGAGAGGATCATCCGGGTCGGCGACAGCTGACCCCGCTGCCGGGCGAACATCGCCACCAGAACGCTGGCGCCGAGGGCACCGACGAAGGCCGCGGCGCTCAGCGAGAGGCCCGCGACCGCCGTCGAGCCGGCGACGATCACCAGCACCGCGCCCACGCTCGCGCCGGATGAGACGCCCAGGATGTACGGCTCGGCCAGCGGGTTGCGCACGATCACCTGCATCACCGCTCCCGCCAGCGCCAACCCGGCACCGGCGACGCCCGCCAGCAACGCGCGCGGGAGCCGGAAGTTCCACACCGCCTGGTCCTGCAGCTGCGTCAGACTCCCGTCCGTCATCCACGGCATCCCCGGGACGAGGTGGCCCAGCACGATGCGCGCCGCGTCGACGACGCCGACAGCCACCGGCCCGACGGCACTGGACACCACGACGAGGCCCAGTATCGCCATGACCAGCGCCGCACACAGCGATGACGTCACGTATCGGCGTCGCCGCAGCCCGGGCCGGTGCGGCGGACTGTCGGCGACCGGCGCGGCTCGGCGCGGGACGGAACGGGTGGTCACGGTGGCCTCTCTAGGTCGGGACAGAACCTAGATGAGAACTGTAATCGCTCGCAACTTCAGTTGGTTGCGCCTCGTGTTCGGCCGGCCCTCGCCGCGCCCCAGCCGCCTAGAGGACTAAGCGCACGTTGCGCTCTGCGCAATACGTTCTATAAAGCTACGCTGAGTCGCCGCGACAGGCATTCACCTGCCCGCTACCGGGCGAGCGAACGGCAACCGTAAAGGAGACGCGTAGATGATGGAGATGTCTCGTGCCGAGTTGGTTCGGCTCACGTCGGCATGGACGGGGGACCGGTTCGAGGACGGCCGGCCGCGGGTTCCCGAGGACACCTTGGGACGGCTCGCGGCACTCACGGCCGAGCACGCGTGGCACGTGCTCGACGAGAACGGATACCCGTATCAGTACGTCGGCGGCTGGCGCTCGACCCAGGATCGCCCGCTCGTGGGCCGGGCCGTGACCTCGCAGTACCTACCGATCCGCCCCGACCTCAACGACGCCGTCGACGCCGCCGGCCGGGATCGGGGTTTTGCGGCGGGCTCGCAGCAGAACACGTGGGTCGTCGACTCCCTCGTGGCCGGTGACGTCATGGTCGCGGACATCTTCGGCAAGGTCTCGGAAGGCACGGTGATCGGCGACAACCTGGGATCCGCGGTGGCCGTGCGCACCCAGGCGGGCGCCGTGATCGATGGCGGCGTGCGCGATCTCACCGGGCTCAGCAGTCTGACGAACGCGAACTTCTACTATCGCGACACCGACCCCACGCCCATCCGCAACGTCACCCTGGCCGGTGTGAACATCCCCGTCCGAATCGGCCTGACGACCGTCCTGCCAGGTGACGTCGTCTTCGGGACCAGGGGCGGCGTCACGTTCATCCCGCCGCACCTGGCCGAAGAGATCGTCCGGCAAGGCGAACTCATCCGCGACCGCGACCACTTCGCCAAGCAGCGCATCGCCGAGGGGCGCTATTCGAGCGGAGAGATCGACGTCCCGGCGTGGCCCGAGCCCATCGAGGAGGATTTCCGCGCCTGGTCGCTAGCCCGGTCCACGCAGTGACCGGCGGGGACAATTGCGGCAATCGCATCACGGCTTGTTCACGGTATGCACAGCTTGATCCGATCATTCGAGATCACTATTGCACATAGCGCAATATTTCGGCGAAGTGAGCACGAAACCGTTGACAGCCCGAGATTGCCGTTGCCATCATGGCGGCCAGATTTCCAATCACGTTGCATAATATGCAACGCCAAATCCGGTGGGTGCTGGGACGAGTGTCAGCGAACCGCCTGCGGCGATGATGGAGGACGGATGCACGTGCGAGTTCGGAGGTTGACGGCGATGGCCGCCGTCCTGTGCGTGGCCGCATCGGTGGCCGCGTGTGGCGACGACGAGAGCGCCGACGGGTCGGTGACCATCGAGTGGTGGGTCCCGGACTGGGATGAGGACGCGGCGGCACAACTGCTCGACGAGTTCGCCGAGACCCACCCCGACATCGAGGTCAAGACGGTGCGCACCACATGGGATTCCATGGCGAACCAGATCCGGGTGGCGCTAGATTCCGGTGACACTCCGGATCTGATCACCGAGCTGACCTCGCGCATTCCCGTGTACGCCGCGGAAGGGCAGCTGCTGGACCTGACGGACTGGTACGACGACGAGATGCCGTTGGACGACTTCTACGAGGCGGCCATCTCGACGGCGAGCCACGACGACAGCATCTACGGCGTCCCGTTCCGCTGGGACGCCGGATCGATGGTGTACAACGCCGATCTGTTCGCCGAGGCCGGCATCGACACACCGCCGACGACGTGGGCCGAGCTGCAGGACGCGGCCGAGAAGATCCAGGATCTCGGCACGTACGCCTACGGCTGGCCCTTCGGCGACGCGAACAACGCCCGAGTCCGCTGGCTGAACGAGTACTACAGCCAGGGCGGCGACTTCACCGAGTCGGACGACGGTTCGGTGTCGATCGACGAGGACGCTTCGCAGGCCGCACTCGAGGTCCTTTCCGAGGGCTTCGAGGAGGGCTACGTCACGCCGTCGTCTCTGGAAGCCACCAACACCGACCTGCAGAACCTGTTGATCAACGGACAGCTCGCGTTCTATTTCGAAGGTGCGTACGCGGTCAAGCCGATCGAAGAGGCGGGCATCAACGTCGGGACGGCGATGTGGCCGGGGCCGGACGGCCCGGGCACCGTCAGCGCCGACGGGTTCTCGCTCATCGTTCCCGAGGGGACGGAGCACCCGGATGAGGTCAAGGCGCTGGCGCAGTTCCTGGCTCAGCCCGAGAGCCAGGCGCTGATGACCGAGACCTTCCCGGCCCGCGAGAGCGCCGCCGACGCGGAGCGGTTCCAGGACCCTCTCTTCGCGCCGTTCCTGGAGCAGCACGGCCAGTACGCCAAGAGCCGCCCGGCCTACGCCGGCTGGGAGGACCTCGTCCCGACCATCCACGCCGCCCTGCAGAACCTCGCGCTGGGCAACCAGTCGCCGGCGGAGGCGAACGAGTCGATCATCCAGCACGCCGAGCAGGTGCTGCGGGTTCGATGACGTCGTGTGAACGGGAGGGCGCGCGCCGCGTGCCCTCCCGGCGCACGAGAAGGGCGAAACCATGACAGCACGAGCGCTGCGGACGAACCCGGCTGCGCGCCGTCGCAACCTGGTCGGATGGTCGCTGACGCTGCCCAGCATCGTCGTGATGGCCGTCCTGACCGTGTTGCCGCTGGCCACGATCCTGATCGGCGCGATCTCGGCGCAGGGCTGGGACCGGCTCCAGCGGATCGCGGCGAATCCGGCCTTCGGCCAGCTGCTCACGAACACCGCCATCTGGGTCGTTGCCGGCACGCTCGGTTCCTTGGCGTTCGGCATCGCCGGTGCGCTCGCTCTTCAGCACCGGCTGGTGAAGCTGAAGGGTGTATGGCGGGCGATCCTGCTGATCCCGTGGATCACGCCCACGGTTGTCGCTGCGACGGCCTGGAAGTGGTTCTACAGCCGCGACTACGGTGTGCTGAACTCCCTGCTGATGTCGGCGGGGATCCTCGACGAACCGGTCGGATGGCTGACCGACACGCGGGTCGCCCTGCTGGCCGTGGTGCTGGTGCACGTGTGGGCGACGTTCTCGTTCGTGATGCTGATGATCTCGGCCGGGTTGCAGACCATCCCGCAGGAGCTCTACGAGGCGGCCCGGATGGACGGCGCCGGACCCGTACGCACGTTCCGGAGCATCGTGCTGCCGAGCATCGCGGACATCGCCTTCATCGTGACGCTGATCGTGACGGTCTGGACGCTGAACTCGTTCCTGCCGGTGTGGGTCATGACCGGCGGCGGGCCGGCGGGGGCGACGAACATCCTCCCGGTGCAGCTGTACCAGTACTTCCTCCAGGGCGACGAAGGAGCGATCCACGTCCTCGCGACGATCCAGCTGCTCATCACCATGACCATCGCCGCGCTCTATGTGCGACGCACCCGGAAGGACCCGCAGCGATGACGGCCTTGGACACCGCACCGCGCCGCCGGATTCGGGGGCGCCGTCTCGGGACGCCGATGCTGGCTCGGCTGGGAGCCGGCGTCTCGTACCTCGTGCTCGGGTCCCTCGCGGTCTTCGGTCTGCTGCCCGTGGTGGTGATGCTCGCCACGTCACTCAAACCGAGCGACCAGATCTTCCGCATCCCAGCCGAGCTGTTCCCGTCGTCGCCGACCTTCGACCACTACGTGAACGTTTTCACGTCGTCGGACATGCCGCGGGCCATCGGCAACAGCGTGCTGGCCGCGGCTCTGACGGCGGCGATCACCCTGGTGGTCGGTGGGACCGCTGGCTATGCGATCGCCCGGATCCGGTTTCGCGGCACTGGGCCGGTCTCGATCGCCCTCCTGCTCGGTCAGTTGCTACCGGTGACCGTCCTGTTGCTGCCGTTGTTCCAGATCGTGTCCTCGATGGACCTGGTCGACACGATCCCGGGTGTGGTCGTCACCCATCTGACGATCGTCCTGCCGCTGGTCACCTGGATGGCCACGTCCACGGTACGCAGCGTGCCGGTCGAGCTGGAAGAGGCTGCCATGATCGACGGATGCACGCGGCTGCGAGCGGTGCGCTCCGTGGTCCTGCCGGTGGCCGGGCCGGGCATCATCGCGCTGGGCCTGTTCTCCTTCTTGCAGTCGTGGAACGAGTTCGTCTTCGCCTCGGTGGTGTCGAGGTCGACGAGCTCACGGACCGCGCCGGTCGCGTTGACCGACTTCGCCGGTCAGTTCCAGGTCGATTGGGGCGCCACGATGGCGGCCGCGACGGTCATCTCACTGCCGATCACCATCGCGTTCCTCTTCGTCCAGCGCTACTTCATCCAGGGCATGTCGGCCGGGGCGGTGAAGGGATGAGCCGTGCGGTGGTGACGGGGGCGGCCCACGGCATCGGAGCGGCGACAGTCCGCGCCCTCACGCGCCGCGGCTTCGAGGTCCTGGCGTGCGACGTGGAGCCGGTCCCTGCGGCCCACTCGGGCGAAGGCGCCGTATCGAGGCTCACCGTGGACGTGGCGGCCGAGGACGCGGCAGGCGTGATCGCACAGCGGGTCGCCAGCCGGTTCGGACAGCTCGACCTGCTCGTCAACAACGCCGGCATCGGTGCGGAGGCGCATTTCGGTGACCTGTCACGCGCCGACTGGCAGCGCGTCATGGACGTCAGCCTCACCGCACCGTTCCTGCTCACCCAGGCGTTGTGGCCGTACCTGCGCAAGCCCGGCGGCTCGGTGGTCAACGTCAGCTCCGTCCACGGGCAGCGCCCGTTGCCGGGACAGGTGGCCTACGCCGCCGCGAAGGGCGGCCTGGAGAACCTCACCCGGGCGATGGCGCTCGACGCGGCACCGGACGGCGTGAGGGTCAACGCCGTCGCGCCCGGTTTCACCCGGACCCAGCGATGGGACGACTGGCTGTCCCGGGAGGGCGAGCGAGCCGACTGGCACCGGGACGAGGTCGCGCGGCTGATCCCGTGGGGAGCGCCGGCCGAGCCCGACGACGTCGCCACGGTCATCGCCTGGCTCGGCACGCCCGGTGGCCCGCCGCTGACCGGAGCGGTCGTCCCCGTCGACGGCGGACTCGGCGTGCAGGCATTCGCTCGCCTAGAACCGGAGGACGTCGAGCGCATCACACGAAGAGAGGCACCAGGAGTATGAGTTCGACGATCATCGGCGTCGACGCCTTCCACGTCCAGGTCCCCGTTCGGCTCATCGCCGACGGCGGTATCGCCCCGTACGCGGGCAGCCAGGACGCGCACGGTGTCACGACGGCGCAGAGCCTGCTGGTGCGGGTCCGCACCGACGACGGCATCAGCGGGTGGGGCGAGATGAACACCGGCTTCGACCGAGCGGTGGACGTCGCGCTGGTGAAGCACTGGATCGAGCCCGCCCTCGTCGGCCAGGACGCGACGCGCATCCGCGCCACCATGGACCGGGTGGACGCGCCGTACTGGCCGCAGTTCGGCCGACGGGCCCTGGCGTGTGCCGCGGAGATGGCACTGTGGGACGTCACCGCCCGGAGCATGGGCCGCCGCGTAGCCGACCTGCTCGGCGGTCCGGTTCGCGACCGCGTCGACGTCGCGTTCTGCTTGGGCATCACCGACGCCGCCACCAGTGCCGACGTCGCTCGGCGCGCGCTGGACGGCGGTTGGCGGGCGTTCAAGACGAAGGTCGGTACCGATCTCGACGCCGACCTGGAACGGATCCAGGCCATCGTCGACGCGACCGGCCGTCGGTTGCGACTGCGGCTCGACGCCAACCAGGCCTATGACCGGATCACCGCCCTGACGTTCCTGCGGGAGGCGGCCGCCTTCCCCATCGAGTACATCGAGCAGCCGCTGCCGGTCGGGGACTACGCCGGGCACCGTGCTCTCGTGGAGCGCGGCCTCGTGCCCATCGCCATCAACGAGGACGCCTACACGGCCGGCGGGGTGGCCCGGGCGGCATCGGAGCGCAGCATCGACGCTGCGGTGGTCGACATCGAGGCCGCGGGTGGCGTCGGCGGGCTGCTGGAACTGGCCGCGGTCGGTGCTGCGTTCCACATCCCGCTGGCGCATCACTGTGGCTGGGACCTGGGTGTGAAGACCGCCATGATGCTGCAGGTCGTCGCGGCGACGCCGGCCATCGGCCTGGCGTCGGACTCGACGTACGCAATGCACTTGGACGACATTCTGGCCGCGCGGCTCGAGACCAAGGACGGCTCGATGCCGTTGCCGGACGGTCCGGGCATCGGCGTGGACATCGACGACGACGCCGTGGAGAGGTTGACGTGGCGATGACCGGACCGGCACCACAGACGGCGCGGATCTACGACGACCTCGGGATCCGGCGTGTCATCAACGCGGCCGACACCTACACCGCCTGGGGCGGTGGACGGTTGCCCGACGAGGTGGTCGCCGCGATGTCGGCGGCAGCGGCGCATCACGTCGACATCGGTGCCTTGCTCGGCGCGGTGGACCGCCGGATCGCCCTGTTGACCGGGGCGCCCGCCGCGCACGTCGTGAACGGCGCCGCGGCGGGCCTCGCGGTGTCGGTGGCCGCATGCATCACGGGCACCGACCCGGCCGCCGTCGGCCTGCTCCCGGACACCCGCGGCCGGCCCTCCGAAGTGGTCATCCTCGCGGCACAGCGCAACAGCTACGACCGCGCCGTCCTCGCCGCCGGCGCCACGCTCGTCCAGGTGGGCCATGCCGACTCGACCCCGCCGTGGGCGGTCGCGGCCGGAATCGGGCCGTGGACGGCGGCGGCGCTCTACTTCGCCGGAACCGAGTTCGAACGGTGTGCCCCGCCGCTGGAGGACGTCGCCGCGGCCGCCCACGCACACGACGTGCCGGTGATCGTCGACGCCGCCGCGCAATTCCCACCGGCCGGCAATCTCACCCACTATCTCGACCGCGGCGCGGACCTCGTGATCTTCAGCGGAGGGAAGGGACTGCGCGGCCCGCAGTCCACCGGGCTCATCCTCGGCCGCGAGGATCTCGTCGCCGCCTGCGCCGCGAACTCCTATCCGCACCACTCCGTCGGCCGGTCGATGAAGAGCAGCAAGGAGAACGTGCTGGGTCTGCTCGCCGCAGTCGAGCGGGCGGTGAAGCTGGACTGGGACGGGGAGTACCAGCGTTGGGTGGATCTGCTCGCCGGGTACCAGGCCCGGCTGGCCGCCATCCCCGGCCTACGGACGTGGATCGTTCCGACGGGCCGGCTCGGCCAGACCTGCCCGCGGCTGTTCCTCGAATGGCCCGCGGAGGCCGGCACCACGGCGGCGGACCTGGAACGCCGGCTGGCCGCCGGCGATCCCGCCGTCGCGATCGGCGTGGACGACCCGCGCTCGCACCGGGCCTTCGTCAATCCGTACTCCGTCCTGCCCGACGAGGAGGAACACCTGATCGCCGTCGTCGTAGAGGCCCTGCGTGCGCTGATCGAGGGGGAGAAGTGAACGGACACCCGACCCCTGACGTGGACCTGGCGATCGTCAACGGTCGTGTCTACACACCGGAGGGCTTCGCCGACGCGTCCGTCGGGATCCGGGACGGCCGGATTGCCTATGTCGGCGATCCGGCCACCGCCCCGCCGGCGCGCGACACCGTCGACGCCGACGGCGCGCTCGTGGTTCCCGGCCTGATCGACCTGCACACCCACGTCTACCTCGGATCGGCGAGGCTGGGCGTCAACCCGGACAAGACGGCCGCGCGCAGCGGCGTGACCACCTGGGTCGATGCCGGCACGAGCGGTGCCGGCACGTTCGAGGGCCTGTTGCTGCATGTCCGCGACCGCAGCCGGGCGCGCGTCGTGCCCTTCCTCAACATGTCCTACATCGGGCTGGCACCCGCGGGCATGCTGACCCGCGAGGTCGGCGAACTGTGGGACCCCGCCTTCGCCGATCTGCGGGCCGTGCTCCGCGCGGCCGAGGAGTTCCCGGGCGAGATCAAGGGCATCAAGGTGCGGGCCAGCTCCAATGCGCTCGGCGACAACGCCCCCGTGGTGCTGCCCCAGGCGAGGGAGGCCGCGGACGAGCTCCAGGTGCCGCTGATGATCCACATCGGCATGGCGCCGCCCACCCTGCCCGAGGTGCTGCCGTACCTGCGTGCCGGCGACCTCCTCACGCACTGTTTCCACCCGCACGCCGGCGGGCGGATCATCGGCTCGGACGGCCGCGTGCGGCCGGAGGTCCGCGACGCGGTGGCACGCGGGGTGCTGCTGGACGTCGGCCACGGGGTGGCCAGCATGTCGCACCGGGTGACCCAGCAGGCGCTGGACGAGGGTCTGCTGCCGGACTCGCTCTCGTCGGACCTGCACGCCGAGAACGTCGGCGGACCGGTCAAGAGCATGCTCACCGTGATGGAGATGTTCCTGGCGCTCGGCATGCCCCTGGAGGAGGTGCTCGACCGGTCGACCCGGCGGCCCGCGGCGGCGATCTCACGGCCCGACCTCGGCCGGCTCGAACCGGGAGCGACGGGGGATGTCGCCGTCCTCGCGCTCGAGCCGACCGACCGCTGGAAGCAGGACTCCACCGGCGTTCGCATCCAGCTCACCCAACGCTTCGTTCACCGGCTGACGGTCGTCGGCGGCGAGATCCTCGCGCCGTTCGACGACGGCCGGAACGAGTTCCGTTCCTCGCCGTGGCTGTCGAAGTTCGGCGCCACCGAGGACGACGACCACTGAAACCCGAACTCGGAAAGGGAGAAAGAACCATGAGCTTCGAGCAACGCGTACGCGACCTCGGCGTCGACCTGCCCACCAAGGTCCCGCAGCGGGGCGGCGTGGTGCCGTGCGTCGAGGACGGCAACATTCTCTACGTGTCCGGGCACGGTCCGGAGGACAACGACGGAACGCTGCTGTTCCGTGGCCGGGTCGGCGCCGAGGTATCCCTGGAGGACGGGTACGCGGCGGCGCGGGCGACCGGGGTCCAGCTCCTGCGTTCGGTGCGCGACCACCTGGGCAGCTTGGACCGGGTGGACCGCATCATCAAGCTCCTCGCGCTGGTGAACAGCGCCGACGACTTCCACGACCAACCGGCGGTTGTGCACGGCTGCTCGGACCTGCTGGTGGAGGTCTTCGGCGAGCGCGGGCGCCACGCCCGGTCCGCGATGGGGACGTCGAACCTGCCACTGAACCAGCCGGTGGAGATCGAGATGATCCTTCGCTTCCGCTAGGGAGCCCCGGGCTGCACGGCCGCCTGCCCGAGCGAGAACAACGAGAGGTACGAAGGCAACGATGAAGATCGTCGTGGTCGGCGGAGCGTCGACCTACACCCCCGAGCTGATCGACGGATTCGCCCGCCAGCACGAGTCACTGCCGATCGACGAGGTGGTGCTCGTCGACCCCGCGACGGACCGGCTCGCGCTCATCGCCGGGATGGGGGAGCGGATGCTGCGAGCCGGTGGGCGGCCCTACCGGCTGGCGTACACGGAGGATCTTCGCGGCGCGCTCGACGGCGCGACCGTCGTGCTCATCCAGATCCGGGTGGGCGGCCAGCGGACCAGGGCGAACGACGAGAGTTTTCCGCTGGAGTCCGGATGCATCGGCCAGGAGACGACGGGCGCCGGCGGCCTGGCCAAGGCGATGCGCACCGTGCCGGTGGTTCTCGACATCGCCGCTCAGGTGGCCGAGCACGCGCCCGACGCGTGGATCGTCGACTTCACCAATCCGGTGGGCATCGTCACCCGGGCGCTCCTCGACGAGGGGCACCGCGCGGTCGGCCTGTGCAATGTCGCGATCGGCATGCAGCACTTCTTCGCCCGCCTGCTCGAGACCGAACCGGATGAGGTGCGCTCGGCACATGTCGGCCTCAACCACCTGACGTGGGAGGCCGCAGTAGACCACCGAGGCGAGGACGTCCTACCTCGGCTGATCGCCACGCGGTCGGAGGACATCGGGCACCGGGTGACGCTGCCGGCGGCGGTGATCGACCATCTGGGCATGGTTCCGTCGTACTACCTGCGGTACTACTACCACCATGACGACGTGCTGCGTGAGCTGCTCGACGGCCCGTCGCGCGCCGAGGAGGTCATGCGAATCGAACGTGAGCTGCTGGACCACTACGCCGATCCGAGTGTCGACCAGAAGCCGGAGGCACTCAGTCGCCGCGGCGGGGCCCTGTACTCGGAGTCGGCCGTACAGCTCATGTCGTCCTTGCTCGGTTCGGGGAGCGGCGTGCATGCGGTGAACGCCCGCAACGCCGGAGCCCTCGACTTCCTCCCATCGGAAGCTGTGATCGAAGCGAACGCCGAAGTGGGCGGGGGCCATATCCGGTTCCTCCCCACGCCGGCGCTGCCGCCGTCGGTGCGCGGCCTCATCGCGCACGTCTCGGCGTACGAGAAGCTCGCCGTGGACGCGGCGGTGCGCGGCGGCCGGCGGCGCGTCGTCGATGCTCTCCTGGCGCACCCGTTGATCGGGCAGTGGTCGCTCGCGGAGCAATTGGCCGACCGCCTGATCCACGAGAACAGTGAGCACCTGGCATGGGCGTGACGGAGCCGCTGGTCGTCGGCGTCGACGGGGGCAACTCCAAGACCGACGTGGCGCTGGCGACGTCGTCGGGCCGGGTCCTCGGTGTGGTCCGGGGGCCGGGCAGCTCCCCCGACAAGCTGGGCGACCAGGAGGCCGCCCGGGTGATCGGCGGGCTCATCCGGTCCGCCCTGGCAGGGGCCGATGCCAGGGAGACGCCCGTCGTCGCCGTCAGCGCGTTCCTCGCCGGCCTCGACCTGCCTGAGGACGCCCCGCGATTCCAGGCCGTGCTCGCGCCGCAGTGGCCGGACGCGCGGGTGCGGGTCGAGAATGACGTCGTGGCGGCGCTGCATGCCGGAACGGGCGGATCACCCGGAGTCGCGGTGGTCTGTGGTGCGGGTATCAACGCGGTCGGGCTCGGCCCGGCAGGGCAACGCGCGTCGTTCCTGTCGCTGGGTGTCCGCTCCGGCGACTGGGGCGGAGGACTCGGCCTCGGGCGAGCCGTGCTGTGGCACGCGATCCGCGCCGAGGACGGCCGCGGTCCCCGCACCCGGCTGGCGGAGCTCACCAGGCGGCATTTCGGCGTGCGCGAGGTGGAGGAGGTCGCGGTCTCGTTGCAGTCCGGGCGCATCGCCGAGCTGCGGCTGGCGGATCTGGTGGAGGTGCTGTTCCGCGCTGATGAGGAGGGAGATCCGGTGGCCGTCTCGCTCGTCGTCCGGCTCGCCGAGGAGGTCGCCTCCATGACCCGCGTCATGCTCGACCGGACGGCGCTACGCGGAGCCGCGGCGAGCGTCGTGCTGGCCGGCGGCGTGCTCACCGGTGGGCGCCCCCGTCTCGATACGCTGATCGACGACGCGTTGCGTCGTGTCGATCCGACATCCCGCCCGGTGCGCCTGCGGGTGCCGCCGGTGGCCGGCGCGCTCGCTCATGCGCTGCCCGGGGGCCTGCCGGACGTCGAGCGTTCGCGACTCGAGCAGCAGTGGCAGGACGCCCGCCGGGATCCGGCGGCGGCGGAGGGTGTGGTCACGTGATGGCGATCAGCGCGAACGGTCCGGAGCCGGTGATGTTCCTCGGCATCGCCGGCGGCCACCTGGAGACCCAGTGCGTGCTCGTCGGTCCGGACGGCACCGTGCTGGCCAGCAGGTCCACCCGCACGGCATCGCCGCAGCACGTGGGTTTCGAGGAGTCTGCCCGGGTCATCGGCGAACTCGCCGACGCGACCTTCGCCGCGGCGGGACTGAGCCCGGCCGTCGAGGTCCGCCGGGTCGTCGTCTTCATCGCCGGCGCCGACACCGCGGCCGACCGCCGGCAGCTCCAGCAGCGGCTGGCGGGCCGGTTCCCGGGCTCGGACCTCGACGTCGACAACGACATCCACGGGATCCTCTGGGCGGGCCTGCGCCGCCCCTCCGGTGTCGCGGTGCTGGCCGACGACGGCATGAACGCCATCGCCCGCTCTGCCACCGGGAAGACCGCCGGCTATCTCGCCTTCGGCGTGGTGTCGGGGGAGTGGGGCGGGCGCATCGGCCTGGGCCGAGAGGTGCTGTACGCCGCGTCGCGTGCGGAAGACCTGCGTGGGCCGGAGACGACCCTCCGGTACTACGTCGCGGCACATCTGGGCCGTTCCACCGTGCGTGAGGCCTTGATCGCATGCCGTGCGGAGGGAACCCTGGACGCGGAGCTGCCAGGCCTGGCCGACCTGGTGTTCGCGGCCGACGACGAAGGCGACCGGGTCGCACGCGAACTCGTGGATCGGCTCGCCGACGAGATCGTGACCATGGCCAAGGCGGCCATGGAACGCGCCCGCGTGAACCCGGCCGGAAGCGACGCGATCCTGGCCGGCTCCCTGCTCACCCGGGGGCATCGCCGGCTCGACCAGCGGGTCGACGAGCAGTTCCATCTCCTTCTCCCGGGGATTTCGATCGCTCGCACGTCGGTGCCTCCCGTCGTCGGGGCGGCGCTCGCCGGCCTCGGCGCCGAACGGGGCGGGCCGGCGCTGGGGGACCGGCTGATGAAGACCATCATCGCCGGGATCGAGGCCCGCGCCCGTGAGCATCCGACCGGTCCGGTGAGCCTGCAGGAGGGCGTGCAATGAGCCAGAGCCTGGATCGCGGCCTGCGCATCCTCGACGAGATCGTGGCGGGTCGCACCACGCTGACCGAGCTCTCGCAGGCCCTGGGCGTCCACAAGTCCACCGTGCTGCGGCTGCTGACGGTTCTGCAGCAACACCACGTCGTGTCGCGCGTCGGCACGTCCGACTACCGGCTCGGACACCGGCTCTTCGACCTGGCCGCGTTCGCCCTCGAGAGCCGCGACATCACCGCGTCCCTGCACGAGCCGGTGCGCGCTCTCGCGACCGCAGCGAAGAGCACTGCCTACGCTGTCGTCCTCGACGACGGCGCCGGCCTCGTCATCGACGTGGCCGACCACACAGACCGCTTCGCGGGTCTCGTCCAGGTCGGCAGCACCCTTCCCCTCCACGCCACGGCGGCCGGCAAGGTCTTGCTGGCCAGCATGAAGCCGACCGAACTCGACGGGGTGCTGAACAGGGTTGCGTCCAGCACCCGCGGTTCGAGCCCACTCGACCGCGCGGCCCTCCTGGGCGAGCTCGAGAAGCTGCGGGTCTCCGGCATCGCCCAGGCTCATGGTGAGCACCCCACAACGGGACTGACGGTCGCCGCGCCCGTGCGCGACGCACGCGGCGAGGTGGTCGCCGCGCTGGCTGTGATCGGCGGCCCCGCGGAACAAACGCGCATCGACCCGCGTGCACTACTCGCCCAACTGCTGGCGGCTACCAGCAACGCGTCGGCCCGCCTGGGCTGGACCGGCGCCGTCGTCGAATGACGTCACGGACGCCAGCGCCGAGCCGGGAATACGCCTACGGGCGCACGTCGTTCACCCAGCTGAGGTCTTGGTGAGTGCAGAGCGTTCGGAGCGCCGCGGCGTCACTTTGGGCCTGGTAGCGGTAGTCTTGGGTAGTACCCGCCTCGCGGTGAAGCGCGATGAGCGCGTGTTCTCTTCACTGCGGTTGGTGACGCGGCATCCGGCTGATGGCCGGAGTGTCCGCACTGCGGACGCGGAGCGAGCCCCCGAAGGCTCGCTCCCGCATCGGCATTTCCGGCCCGAGCCCGGGTACGGCTTCGGCTATCGCCACCACTGGCGAGCCTGGCACTCCACGAGGAGGAGGAGGAGCGATTGGCTAGAGACGCCCACCGCCGGCCCGGCGCTAACCGAGCCCGGCGTCGTGGTCGCGCTCAGGACGACGAAGGCATCATGCCGGTGCTCGCGCGTGCCGTCCGTGAGGTCGAGACGGCTGTCCAGCGCGGCCCGTTGACGCCGTCGGGACGCACGAAGTTCCAGGTCGTTGCTCTTCTGGTGCGTGAGGAACGCGCGAGTGTCAAGGCCGACGCCACGACGCGCGACACCGCCGGCGCGGAGAAGCTGCTCAAGCGCCTCGACGGCGTCGCGACCATCCTGGCGAAGGCCGCCGCCCGCGACTCGTCGCTGCTCGCGCTGCTCGCCGAGGACGCCGTCGTCAGCGACGCGGCCAGGTCACTGAAGCGCGACATGCTGATCGCGGCCGGCAGGGAACCGGAGGAGGACGAAGTCGTCAACGTGCCGGCAGCCACCACCACCGCGAAGCGTCAGGTGGTGCCGCAGTCGGTCGTCTCCCGGCAACTCGCCAATCCTTTCCTCGCCCCCGACTTCGCGTCCGCAGGCGCCCGCGAGCCGCGCGCGCCGCGGCCGCGCCGGCTGGCCACCTGGGAGCTGATCGGCCCCCTGCTCAACTCGTTCGAGTACGCCTCCGGCGGGGCGTCGGCATGCATGGCCCTTCCCGACGCCTCCGCCGTGCGAGTGCCCGGCGACCTGGAGCTGATGCCCCACCAGGCGCGACTGGTCGCCGCCGCCGAGGCCGGGCACCGGACGTTCCTGCTCGCCGACGAGCCCGGCCTGGGCAAGACGGCCCAGGCACTGCTGGCCGCGCAGGCCGCGGACGCCTACCCGCTGCTCGTCGTCGTCCCGAACGTCGTCAAGACCAACTGGGCTCGTGAGGCCGAGTTGTGGACGCCGAACCACCGGGCCACCGTGATCCACGGTGACGGCGACACGATCGACGGTTTCGCCGACATCATCGTCGTCAACTACGAGGTGCTGGACCGTCATGTCGGCTGGCTCGGCGGCCTCGGTCTGCGCGGCATGGTCGTCGACGAGGCACATTTCATCAAGAACAAGAAGTCCCAACGCTCCCAGCACGTCCTGTCGCTGTCCGAGCAGATCCGAACCCGCACCGTGCGCCCGCTCCTGATGGCGCTCACCGGCACGCCGTTGATCAACGACATCGACGATTTCCGTGCCATCTGGCAGTTCCTCGGCTGGATCGACGAGAAGAAGCCGCAGGCCGAACTCATGGAGGCGCTCGAGGACACCGGCCTCACACCGGCCGATCACGGGTTCTATGCGGCCGCCCGCGCCCGAGTGATCGACATGGGGATCGTGCGCCGCCGCAAGGTCGACGTGGCCGCCGACATCCCCGCCCGGCGGGTCGCCGACCTGCCGGTCGAGCTCGACGACGCCGTGGGCCGTTCGATCCGCGACGCCGAGCGCGAGCTCGCCGACCGGCTCGTCGCCCGCTATCGCAACGCGCTCGCGACCCGGACGTCCGGCGAGGTCGTTCCGGGCATCGACCACGACCTCGTGCGCCAGGTCGCCGGCTGGGAACTGGCCGATACCGCTACGTCGAAGACCGGCGAGAACGTGTTCCGCATGATCCGGCGCATCGGGCAGGCCAAGGCCGGCCTGGCCGCGGACTACGCCGCACAGCTGGCCCGCAGCGTCGGCAAGGTCGTCTTCTTCGCCAAGCATGTCGACGTGATGGACCTCGCCGAGCAGACGTTCGCCGAGCGTGACCTGCGCTACGCGTCGATCCGCGGCGAACAGACCGCGTCGGCGCGGCAGAAGAACATCGACGCCTTCGTGAACGATCCCGAGGTCGCGGTGGCGGTCTGCTCGCTGACCGCTGCCGGCGTGGGCCTCAACCTGCAGGTCGCATCGAACCTGGTGCTCGCCGAGCTCTCCTGGTCCGCCGCCGAGCAGACGCAGGCCATCGACCGCGTGCACCGCATCGGCCAGTCGGAACCCGTCACAGCCTGGCGCATCATTGCCGCGCAGACCCTCGACACGAAGATCGCCGAACTCATCGACGGCAAGGCCGGGCTCGCCGCCCGGGCTCTGGACGGTTCGGACGACGAGGTGCCGTCCGCGGCCGACATGCAGCTGGAGACGCTCGTCGCGCTGCTGACCGACGCGTTGTCGCCCGCTCCGTGACCATGGCACGCGATATCGGCGCCCTTGGCACGCGATTTCATCCCTCGCGAGTCCATGTGTGCCGGTTCATGGAGCGATATCGCGTACCAAAACGCGAACCGCGCGAAGGCGCGGGCCGCGCGACTCCGCTCCCGTACTCCCGCTTCAGTAGGCAAGCATCCCTACCGACGTGGGAACACTCATACCGACCGTGATCCTTTTCGGTTCTTCTGGAACATCCGGGGGTGTCATCGGCCGGGCAGGGCTGCTCGGTGGGAAGGGGATGTGAGATCGCTGCCTGGAACGATGGGACGTTGCTGTCCTTTGGCGACAGTGTTGTCACATCGTGGCGAGCAGCGATCTCACACCGTTCCCGGTGGCGGCTGGCAGGCAGGTGGCCGCGCCCGCCTACTGCGCACCCTTTTCGGAGCACGTCACTCGCCACGCGGTCGAACTCTGGCGTTATCACCGTCCGGAACGGCCCCGAGACGAGTGACGTGACCCGCAGGCCTACTCCCGCGCCACCAGGCATGCATCCATGGCGCGGCGGGAAGACCCATGCCGAACGTGATCGATTCTGACGTGCAGCAGCTGACGCAGTTGGCTTTGCAACCGCTTGCATCTATCCTGTGGGCACAACCGGATCGACGACGGTGAGGTGTCCATGAAGACGCTGTCCGAACTCCACGAGGCCCTGACGACCCCGAGTCAGGCGCTGGTGGACGACCTGAGGGCGACGACGGGTGACATCGTCGTCCTCGGTGCCGCCGGGAAACTGGGGCCGAGCCTCGTGATGCTGGCCCTGCGGGCGCTGGCGGAGGCAGGATCGCCGGCGACGGTCCACGCGGTGTCGCGCTTCGGCGACCCCGTGGTGGCCGACGAGTTGCGGGCCGCGGGTGCGCATGTCATCACCGCCGACGTCGCCGACGACGCCGCGCTCGCCGCGCTGCCGGACGCCGAGAACGTGATCTTCCTCGTCGGCGCGAAGTTCGGCACGCAGGGCAACGAGCACGCCACCTGGGCCACCAACACCTACCTCCCGGGGAAGGTCGCCACGCGCTACCGGTCATCGCGGTTCGTCGCGCTCTCCACGGGGAACGTGTACCCCCTGGTGCCCACCGGATCGGGCGGAGCGGGTGAGTCCGACCCCGTGGGGCCGGTCGGGGAGTACGCGATGTCCTGCCTCGGCCGCGAGCGGATCCTCACCCACATCGCCCGCGAGCACGACATGCCGCTGGCGCTGATCCGGCTGAACTACGCGGTCGAGATGCGCTACGGGATCCTGGTCGATCTGGGCCGGCAGATCCTGGCCGGCGACCCGGTCGATGTCACCACGGGCTACGTCAACATCGTCTGGCAGGGCTACGCGAACGAGGTCATCCTGCGGGCGTTGCGGCAGGCGTCCACGCCCGAGCTGGTCCTGAACCTCACCGGCCCGGAGACGCTGTCCGTGCGCCGGCTGGCCGAGAAGCTCGGCGCCGCCCTGGAACGCGAGGTCACCGTGGCCGGTGAGGAGGCCCCGACCGCGCTGCTGGCCGACGCCGCCCGGTGCCACGACCTGTTCGGCTATCCGGGGCGCAGCCCCGACGAACTCGTGCGCGACGTGGCGGAATGGCTGCTGTCCGGCGGAGCGGTCCTGGACAAGCCGACCAAGTTCCAGGTGCGGGACGGGAGGTTCTGATGTCGCCGCTCGACACGTTCGCCGCCGGCACGGTGATCCCGGCCATGCCGCTGGCGCTGACCGCGGATCTGGCCTTCGACGAGCGACGGCAACGAACGCTCGTCCGGTACTACCTCGCGGCCGGAGCGGGCGGTGTCGCCGCGGCCGTGCACTCGACTCAGTTCGCGATCCACACCACGCACACTCATCTGCTGCGGCCGGTGCTCGAACTGGTGGCGGCGACGGCCCGCAGCGAAGGGGACCCGGACCTGGTGCTGGTGGCCGGCGTGGTCGGCGAGACCGGCCAGGCCGTGGCGGAGGCGGAACTGGCCGCGTCGCTCGGATACGACGCGGTCCTCCTCGCTCCGTACGGTGTCGGCGACCGAAGCGAGGACGAGCTCCTCGACCGGGCTCGAGCGGTCGGCGAAGTCCTGCCGGTGGTCGGCTTCGCCCTCCAGCCCGCGGTCGGCGGCCGGCGGCACTCCCGCGACTACTGGACGCGGCTGGCGGACATCCCCAGCGTCGTGGGCGTGAAGGCCGCGCCGTTCGACCGGTATGCCACGCTGGACATCGTGGGTGGCATCGCCGCATCGGAGCGCGGTGGCCAGGTCACGCTCTACACCGGCAACGACGACCACATCGTCGGCGACCTGGTCGCCACATTCGCCCACGCCAACGGGCCGGGAGTCCGGTTCGCGGGCGGGCTGCTCGGCCAGTGGTCGGTGTGGACGCACCGGGCCGTCGAGATCCTCGAGCTGGCCCGGCAGGCCAGGAACGGAGATCATGCGGCCCGGCTGGCGCTGGACGCCATCGACGGGCCGCTGACCGATGCGAACGGCGCCATCTTCGACGTGGCCGGCGGCTTCGCCGGATGCGTCCCCGGCATCCACGAGGTGCTGCGCCGCCAGGGTCTGCTGGCCGGCACCTGGTGCCTGGATCCGCGCGAGCGGATGTCGCCCGGTCAGCTCGCCGAGATCGACCGGATCTGGGCGGCCTACCCGCACCTTCGCGACGACGACTTCGTCGCGGCGCACCTCGACACCTGGCTCGCATGACGACGCACGCCGGCCGAGGTCCCGACGACCTTCGAGAGACACGAGGCAACGGAGTGATGACGACGATCCCCACCGCCGGCGGTACCCGCGTGACCGTCTCGCCGACCGCCGACGAGGCCGGTGCCGCGGCCGCACGCGCCGCCGCCGACGCCGTCGTCGCGGCGATCAGCGCCGCCGGGCGGGCACGCGTGGTGTTCGCCAGCGCGCCGTCCCAGGACGCCATGTTGCGCGGTCTCACGAGCGACTCCCGGATCGACTGGTCCCGGGTCCAGTGCCTGCACATGGACGAGTACATCGGTATCGACCCGGACGATCCGCGTGGCTTCGGGGCCTGGCTGGCCGAGCGGCTCCCGGTCGCGGAGCTCGCGTCGTTCGACCGTATCGATCCGGCCGCCGACCCGCAGACGGAGGCGGCGCGGTACGAGGCCGTGGTCCGGGCGGCGCCGATCGATGTCACCTGCCTCGGTTTCGGCGTCAACGGGCACATCGCCTTCAACGAGCCGGGCATGACCGACGCCCACGACCCGCGAGCCGTCCGGACGGTCGACCTGACGCCGCAGTCGCGCCGCCAGCAGGTCGACGACGGGCAGTTCGACCACATCGACGACGTACCGCGGACCGCCATCACGTTGACCGTTCCGGCCCTTCTCAGCGCCGGGACGCTGGTCGCGACGGTGCTGGGGGAGCGGAAGGCGGCGGCCGTGACCGCCGCGCTGACCGGCCCGATCGGACCGGACTGCCCGGCGAGCCTGATCCGCAGGCACGGTTCGTACACCGTCCACGTCGACGCGGTGGCAGCGACCGGTCTGGCCTGACCAACACGAACGATGCGCCCTCCGCCGGCCCCGGCTGGGGCTGGCGGAGGGCGGAGGCGGTCAGCGCGGCTTGACCGGCTGACCGGTTCGGGCCGACGTGTACGCGGCTTCGATGAACGACACCGCGGCGCGCGCCTGAGCCGAGGTCGCCAGCGGGGGCGTGCCCTGCTCGACCGCCGTGACGAAGTCGGTGAGCTGGGCGAGGGGCTGGTCGACGGCGTCGAACTCGGGGATGTCCAGCCCGTCGCGGGTGACCAGGTGGGTGATCTTCTCCGAGACCGTCACGGCCGATCCGCCGTCGCCGGTGATCGCGACCCGCAGCGGGAGGCCGTCGTACGCGGCGGTGGTGGCCAGGAACGTCACCAGAGCTCCGCTGCGCAGCCGGGCCGTGATGGTGATGGCGTCCTCCACCTCGATCCGCTCGTGAGCCAGCAGCCCGCTGTGTGCGTACACCTCGTCCACGTCGCCGAGCAGCCAGAGCGCGAGGTCGACGAGGTGAACGCCCTGGTTCATCAGGGCGCCGCCGCCGTCGAGTGCCCAGGTGCCGCGCCATGCGCCGGAGTCGTAGTACTCCTGCGTCCGCCACAGGGCGATCTCCACGTTGGCGGTGGTGATCCGGCCGAGCCCGCCGGAGGCGATCAGGCCGTGCAGGAACTGGTGCTCGGCAGCGAACCGGCGCTGGCTCACCACGCTCAGCACCTTCCCGGAACGCTTCTCGGCGTCGATGATGCGATCGGCGGCGTCCACCGTCACCTCGATCGGCTTCTCGAGCAGGACGTGCTTTCCGGCGTCGAGTGCGGCGACGGCGACCCCGGCGTGGAGGCCGGACGGGACGCCGACGATGACGGCGTCGACGTCGGCACGGTCCAGGAGGGCGGCGACCGACGGCGCCGCCTCGACCCCGTACTCAGCACCGACGGCGGCGGCCGCGTCCGCAGATGCGTCCGCGACGGCCGCGAGGTCGGCCGGCGACTCCGGCGAGAGCAGCCGCTCGACGTGCAGCCGGCCGATGATGCCGACGCCGATGACACCGAAGCGCAAGCGCGAGGAGGAGGTCACGAACGGTCCCTTCATTTCTGGAGCGCGTCGACGACGGCGCTCAGGACGACGATGGGGGAGAGCAGCTGCCCGCGGCCGACCGGGGACCGGCCGGTATCGATGGCGGCGACGAAACGGTCCAGCGCGGGTGCGTTGTAGTCGCCGCTCAGCGTGAGCTCACGGGCGACGACGCCGGCGGTTCCGGTCGCCGTGGCGTGGAACGGGACGCGGTGACCGTCGCCCGGCGTGACGAACGTGAAGATCACCGCCACGTCGCCGATGCGCACCTGGGCGATGGTGGTGTCGTCGTGGCGCGTCACGGTCGGATGCACGGAGCCGGGCTCCACGACGGGGTCGCCGAGGATCTCCAGTGCGGCCTCGACGTGGTGGATGCCGTAGAAGAACAGCCCGGAGTACTCGCTGTCCGGGTCGGCCGGTCCGACGATGTTCAGCTGGCGTAGCGGGCCGCGCCCGGTGTCGTCGGCGAGTTCGGCGATCTGCGGGACGAAGCGCAGTGCCGAGCACGACACCACCACCGCAGAGGTCCTCTCCGCGGCGTCGAGGATCGCGACGGCGTCGTCGACGGTGGTGGCGAGCGGTTTGTCGACGAGTACGGGCAGGCCGGCGGCCAGCAACGGCTCGGCCTGTTCGCGGTGCCGGGCGCCGTCGCGGGTCGAGATGATCGCGGCGTCGACGTGGGGGATGAGGTCGGCCGGCTCGTCCACGACCTGCTCGATGCCGCCCTCGGCGCGCAGCTTGTCGTTCCGCTCGCTGTGACCGTCGGCCAGCGCCGTCGCCGTGTACCCGGGGTGCCGACGTTCGGTGTTGAGGAATCGGATGAAGTGGTCGGTGTGTGAGTTCTCGGTGCCGATGAAGCCGATGCGCGTCACGATCGGAGACTCCCCAGATGTCGAAAGAAGTGCGAACACCAGCTTGACCTGCAACCGATTGCAGGTCAAGCCGCCTGCCCATTAGAGTGGCTGCCGGGATCCGGCGATTGGGCCGGTTCCGGCAGCGGCATGGCAGCTCAGGAGGACGTGTGACGCCAGCGGAACTCGGCATCGGAATCGTCGGCCTCGGCAGCATCGGCACGACGCACGCCCGCGCCCTCCGGCAGGTCGACGGGGTCGAGGTGCGTGCCGTCAGCGGCGGAGCACCGGGAACCGCGGCCGAGTGCGGCTGGCCGGGCGCCGTCAGGCTGACCCCCGAGGACGTCCTGAGCCATCCCGGCGTCGACGTCGTGGCCGTCTGTTCGCCCACCGCATCGCACGCGGCGCTCGGGGCGGCGGCGGTCGAGGCCGGCCGGCACGTGGTCGTGGAGAAGCCGCTGGCCACGACCGTCGCCGAGGCTCGGCGGCTGGCCGAGCTGCAACACGAGCGCGGCCGGCTCGTCACCATGGTCGCGCAGCGGCGGTACGAGCCCGATTACGCGTACCTGAAGGAGCTGGCCGTCGGCGGCCGGCTCGGTGAGCTGCGGCTGGCGACCACACACGTGCACTGGCTTCGTGACGACGCCTACTACGCGGCGGCGCCGTGGCGGGCGTCCATGACCGGCGGCGGGGGCTCGCTGATGAACCAGGGTGTGCACAACGTCGACCTCCTTCGCTGGCTGTGCGGGCCGGTCGAGGAGGTGACGGCGCAGTACGCGACGCTCGGTCACGGCATCGAAGCCGAGGACACCACCGTCGCGACGCTGCGGTTCGCGTCGGGCGCGCTGGGCCTGGTCAGTACGTCGACGGCGACGCCGCCGGGAGCCCCGGCCACGGTCGCGCTGCACACGTCGGCCGGCGCGGTGGAACTGGGTCAGGGCGAGGTCCTGCGCTGGAACCTGCCCGGCGTGCCACCGCCGCCACCGGACGAGGCGGTGGCCAGCGGCGCCGCCGACCCGGCGGCCATCGGCGTCGCCGGCCACGCGCGGATGTGGCGCGAGGTCGTCGCGGCGATCCGCTCCGGCGGTGGTCACGACGCGGACGCCGTCGACGCCGTGGAGACCGTCCGGCTGCTGTGCGCCATCTACGAGGCCGCCCGGTCCGGCGCCCGCGTCCGGCCGGGGGAGCTGCGATGATCCGGCTGGCCGTGTTGGGTGCCGCCCACGCGCATGCGCGCTACGCGCTCGAGGAGGCCGCTCGCCGCGACGACGTGACGCTCGCGGCGGTGGCCGAGGCCGATCCGGCGGCCCGAGCCGCCCACCTGGCCGGTGCGGACGGTGTGCCGACGTACGACGACCCGCGGCGACTGCTAGATCGCCACGACGTCGACGTCGCCGTGATCGCCGGCGTGTACGCCCACCGTGCTGACGCGGCGGTGGCCGCCCTCGACGCCGGCGCCCACGTCCTGGCCGACAAGCCGCTGTGCACCTCCCTGGACCAGCTCGACCGGATCGCCGCGGCCGCGGCACGAAGCGGCCGGCACGTCTCGGTGATGTTCGAGAAGCGCTTCTACCCCGCGACGATCGCGGCCCGGCGGCTGCTGGCCGACGGGACGCTCGGCCGGCTCGCCATGGTGGCCAGCACGGGCCCGCACAAGCTGAAACTGCCGTCGCGCCCGCCGTGGTTCCTGCGCCGCGAGACCTACGGGGGCATCGCGGCCGACCTCCCGGTCCATGACATCGACCTCGTGCTGACCCTGTCCGGCGCCACCTCCGGCACCGTGACCGCGCTCACCGGCAATGCCGGCCCGGAGGAGCACCCCGAGTTCGACGACCACGTCGCCGTCCTGCTCCGGGCCGGTTCCGTGGCCGCCAGCATCGAGGCGTCCTGGCTCTCACCGGAGGCGGCGGACGTGCACGGCCACTACCGGATGCGGCTGACCGGCACCAACGGCACGGCCGAACTGGACTGGGCCTACGACTCCCTGCACGTCGCCACCCATGACCGGGCGCCGTGGTCCGAGCCGCTCCCGCCCGGCGAGCGGCCAACGGCCTACTTCTTCGACGCCCTCGCCGCCGGCCTCGAGCCGGAGATCACCACGGCACAGAGCCTGCTCGCCACCCGCGTCGCGCTGCTCGCCCAGCTGAGCGCGGACACCGGCAGCGCGGTGCAGCACTTTTCTTGATCATGTTCCCTCGCGGCGCGTGGGTGACCGCGAGGGAACATGATCACCGCGTTGGGGCGCTTCTGGTTCACCACCCGGCGCACTGGCCGCGGCTCGGACCGGCGATGTCGCTGGCGACCCCTTCGTCCACCGGTGCGAACGCGTTGCCCCGGCAGTCCAGCGGGCCGTCGACGGTGAGGCCGGCCAGCGCCACCCGGCCAGCGGTGTCCACCACCTGCACCGGGCCCCCCACCCGGGTCGACCGCACGGCGACCGACGACGCGCCGGCCGTACGGATCGGCCCGCCGACCACGGAGTGTTCCACGACGACCGAGGCGCCTCGGGCGACCGTGAGCGGGCCGGTGACGTGTGCGTCGTCCAGGCACGTCGTGCCGGCGGTCACGGTCAGCGCTCCGGCGTGCTCGCCGCGCACGATGCGGTCGCACGCACCCGGCAGGTCGTAGCGCAGCACGTCGGTGTCGTCGGTGAACCAGACGTCCCCGTGTGCGACGTCGGAGTTGCGTACTCCGTCGTCGACGAGCACGGTCACCTCCAGCGTCGCCGGGCTGATCCGGATCAGCCGGTCGGCGACGGAGCCGTAGATGTGCCCGTCGAGGGGGTTGTACGACAGCTCGCTCTGGTCGCCCCAGATGTTGGGGTTCTCGATCCCCGTCCGCACCGACCGGGTGACCTCGTGCGTGCGGGGGTCGTACTCGAAGAGCACGCCGGTGTCCGTCATGCCGAAGATCCGGCCCACGCCGTCGGCCACGAGCGCGTGGACGACGGTCGCGCCCGGCACCACCGGGCCGCTGGCGACGAGTGAGTCCGTGGCGACGTCCCACGCGAACACCTCGGCGGTGGTCTGCGTCGGGACGGAGGAGAGCCCACCGTGGATCGACGTGCCGGCGTAGACGACGCCGTCGGCGTAGGCCAGTGCGGCGATGCTCTGATCGGTGACGACGTCGCGGTGAAGGGAGTGCTCGCCGGTCTCGGGGTCGAACAGCGTGAGCGCTCCGCCGAGCTCCCCGTAGTTGGCGATCGTTCCCGCCGCGACGACGTCGCCGGCCGAGACGAGGCTGCGCGGGCGGTCCTGGCCGGTGGCGGCCCGGCCAAGTGTGAGGACGTGCGCGGGGTTGACGCCCCAGGCCCACGGCACCCCGGCCCGGGCGGCGTGGAAGACGGCCTCCGGATAGCTGCCGATGACGGTGAGGTCCTGGTGCGCGACGATCGCGTCGGCCTGTTCCGGACCGTCGAGCTGCTCGATCTCACCGGTGGCCGGGTCGACCCGGGCCATGACGCCCGGGCTGAGATAGGCGCCGACGTAGATGTTCCCGTCCCCGCCGTCGGCGATGGACATCGTCGTCACCGGCGAGCCGATGGCCGGTGCGGCCAGGACGTCCCCGTGGCCGGTCGCGAGGTTCTGCCGCCAGATGCGTCCGTCCGTGCGGACCCCGACGAGGGTGTGTCCGGGGAAGTCCGCGGTGCCGAGCTCGGCGAGGAACAGTCGCGTCGTGCCGGCGGTCACCGGCTCCACCTCGGGATGGACGGGGACCGGCTGCGACTCGAGGGCCGCCGTGACGTACGCACGCGGGCGGCTCTCGGCGTCGAGGTAGTAGAACCGGCCGTCGGCCGACGTCTCGGTGGAGTTCCACAGGCCGCCGACGAACAACTGGTCGACGACGCCGGCGCCGGCGTCCAGGACGGTGACGTTGACGCCGTCCACGGCCCGGTGTGAGACGACCTTCAGCTCCGCGTGGGTCTCGATGCGCTGGATGAACTCCCCGCGCGCCGCGACGGGCTCCGGCAGCGGCAGCGCGGTGGCCCGGCCGTCCGCGGGATCGACCTCGTACAGCTGGGCCGGCGTGCCCGCGCCCACCCACACCCGGCCGGCATGGGCCTCGAGGCCCCAGGCGTAGTCGCCCTGCGCGGCGATGCGCCCGTACTCCGTGAACTCCCCGGAGCCGAGGTCCAACGCGAACAACTCGGTGTTGGGGTAGGTCGTTCCGTACAGGGTGTCGCCGTCGACGTCGAGGGTGCGCAGCATCTGTTCGCCGGCCACGCCGGTGGCGATCCGCGTCAGCGTGCCGCCGCTCGGGTCGTAGCTCCACAGCGTCGCATCGTTGGGGCTGCGCACGCTGAGGTACACGGTGTCGTCCGGGGCGACGTCGATCGACGCGGCCACCGAGTACGGCGGCATCTCGTGGGTGTCCAGGACGGCACCCGTGCGCAGGTCGACGACGTTGAAGCTCACCGGCTCGCCGTCGGAGAACAGATAGGCGACGGGCCGGCCGTCCGCCAGCACGTCGACGTCGGAGAGCCGGACGTTGGGTGCGCGCATGGCGACGCCGAGGTTCTCGACGGTCCCCGTCGCGGGCGGCGGTGGGGGCGGCGCCGCGGCCGGTCCGGCGCCGCCGGCCGGCACGGCGAACGTCAGGCCGCCGAGCGCCGCCGCGACCACCAGTGCGAGCAGCCCCAGCGCGCGGCGGGGCCGGGTTCGAGAAGGCATCTCAGGCTCTCCTATTTGAGGCCGGACATCATCACGCCGCGCACGAAGTACTTCTGCAGCACGATGAAGACGAGCAGGGTCGGGATGAACGTCACGACGGCGGCAGCCATCACGGTCGCCAGCGGCGTCTGCTGTTCCTGCAGCGTGTTCAGGCCGACGGTCAGCACGTAGTTCTGCGGTGACTGCTGCGAGACCAGCGGCCACAGGAAGTCGTTCCAGTGCCACAGGAACACGAACGTGCCCAGGGTGGCGAGGATCGGCTTGGTCTGCGGCAGGATGATCGAGACGAAGACGCGGAACTCGCCGGCGCCGTCGATGCGCGCGGCGTCGATCAGCTCGTCGGGGATGTCCTGGATGAACTGACGCATGAGGAACATCGCCTGGACGTTCGCGATGGTCGGCACGATCATGCCCCACATCGTGTTGAGCCCGCCCATCTCCGAGACCAGGATGTACTGGGGGATGAGCGTCAGGTGGTGCGGGATCATCATCATCGCCACGAACACCCAGAAGATCAGCTCACGGCCGAAGAACCGCTTCTTCGCGAACGCGTAGCCGGCCATCGAGGCGAACAGCAGCACGAGCACGACCGACACGACCGAGTAGACGGTGGAGTTCAGCGCCCAGGTGGCGATCGACTGGCTCGCCAACGCATCACGGAACGCGTCGAAGGAGATGCTGGTCGGCATCAACGACGACGGCAGCTCGACGGCCGCCCCCGGCTGGAGCGACAGGATGACCATCGCGTAGAAGGGGAACGCCGTGATCAGGGCGGCGGCCAGCAGGACGACGTGGATGAGCCGCTGGCGGCGCGGGCGCCTGCTCTTGGTGGGTCGCGTCGGCGCCTCCGGCGTGACGACCGTGGATTCGGGCAGTCCGCTGGTGACCGTCACGAGTCCCTCCTTCGCATGACACGGCGCTGGATCAGGGACACGATCAACGTGATGACCAGGAGGACCATGCCGGCCGCGCTCGCGTAGCCGAAGTCGAAGTAGCCGAAGCCCTGGTCGTAGATCATGAACGTCAGCGAGTAGCTCGACCGCACCGGCCCGCCTCCGGTCATGACGTAGATCGTGTCGAAGACCTGGAACGACCGCACCGTCTCCAGGACGAGGACGAAGAACATCGCCGGCTTGAGCAGCGGCAGGGTGACGTGCCGGAAGCGCTGCCAGGCCGTCGCGCCGTCGACGTGGGCGGCCTCGTAGTACTCCTGCGGGATCGCCAGCATGCCGGCGAGCAGGATCAGCATGTCGTAGCCGAAGTTCATCCACGCGCTGACGAGGGCGAGCGAGGGCAACACCCAGAAGCCGCTCTGCAGCCAGTTGACAGTGGGCACGTTGACCAGGCCCAGGACCCAGTTGAGCGGTCCGTCCGGGCTGAAGATCCAGATCCAGACGATCCCGGACAGCACCGGGGACGTGACCACCGGGAGGAAGAAGATGGCTCGGTAGACGGACATGCCGCGCAGCATCCGGTTGCACAGCTGAGCCATCGCGAGCGAGATCGCGATCGTCACCGGGATGGCGATGACGGTGTAGACGGCAGTCACCCGCAGCGCGTTCCAGAAGAGCGGGTCGTCGAACAGCCGCTGGTAGTTGTCCAGGCCGATGAGCTCGAACGTGCCCGTCAGGCCGTAGTCGCCGAAACTCAGAGCGCCGGCGTAGAGCGCCGGAGCGATCCGGAAGACAAGGAAGAACACGAGGTAGGGCAGGATGAAGACGTAGGCGGCGATCGCGCCGTTCGATCTCCAGATGCTTCGCCGGGGCCGCTGACCCGGGTTCGCTTCCCGCGCTGTCATCGTCGCCACGAGATGCCTTTCTGCCGGGAGCCACTGGAGGCCGCCGGGTGCGGCGGCGACCTCCAGTGGCGCAGAGGTGGGGCGGGTGGTTCCGTCAGCCGCGGGCCAGCAGGTCGTTGACGTCCTGCTCCGCGGCGTCGAGAGCCGTCTGCGGGTCCACACCCTCGAGTAGCACGGCCTGGATGTGCGGCCGGATCGCGTCGATGATCTGGCGAGCCTGCGGGTGCATCACGCCGACGCGCACCTTGTCCAGGTACTCCATGCCCTCGGCGATCTGCGGGTCGTCCTGGAACAGGTCGTCGATCGATTCGCGCGGCGGGAGGTAGCCGGTCTCCCCGTTGAAGGTCCTGATGAACTCCTCGTCGGACAGGTACCGCACCCACGCCTGCGCCGCCTCCGGCGCGTCGGTGGTGTTGAAGATCGACCAGGCGCCGACGGAGCCGGACGCGACCTGCTCCTTGTGCGTCATGGGCGGCGCGGTCTGGATGATCGCCGGGTCGACGATCTCCCGGGTGGAGATGAGCTGCGCGCCCGGGACGTAGCCGACCTGGGCCTTGCCCACGGCCGTCTGCTCGAACGGCTCGGTGACGCTGAGCGGCTGCTCAGGCACCCATCCGTTGTCCACCATCTCCTTGATGAACTCCAGCGCCTCCAGCCCTTCGGGGCTGTTGAACGCCGCCGACTGCAGGTCCTCGCTGAGCACCTCGCCGCCGGCCTGCCACAGATACACGTAGAAGTTGTGGTTGAGCGTCGACACACCGCTGTACTCGGTGGCGTAGTAGCCGGCGTCGACGAACTTCGGCGCGGCTTCCCGCAGTTCGTCCCACGTAGTGGGACAGGTCTGGACGCCCGCGGCGGCCATGGCCTCGGTGTTGCAGTACGACGTCTGCATCTGCATGAGCAGGGGAGCGCCGTACAGCGTGTCCTCCCACCTGTTGGCGTCGAGGGCGGAGTCGTAGAAGTCGTCCCAGTCGTCGCGCAGGTCGTCCAGCGGCAGCAGAATGCCCTCTTCCGCGTACTGCGGGATGAAGTCGGGGTTGAAGTACACGACGTCGGGCGCATTGTTGCCGGTGATGGCGGTGACCAGTGCTTCCTCGCGGTTGCTGAAGGCCTGCATCACCACCTCGACCTCGACGTCCGGATACTCCTGCTGGAAGTCCTCGACGTGTGGCTCCCACCAACCGACACTGTCCGCGATCCCGATCGGGTAGGTCCAGAACGTGACGGTGCCGGCGACGTCACCGGAATCCCCGTCGCCTCCCGAGGCCGCCTGGGTGTCGTTCGAGCACGCCGCGGCGACCAGGGCCGCGGCTGCCGTCGTTGCGATGAGCGTGAATGCCGGCCTGCGCCTCATCCGCCCCTCCGTACTCCTCTAGAGCGTACGTGCAATCGGTTGCAGGTGACGGTAACCAGCCCGATTGCGGGTGTCAACCCTCCTGCGCCGTCGCAGTAGCGGCCCGTGATCGACCGGTGACCGCACCGACATCCAGCAGGGACCATTGACGCCTGCAATCGGTTGCAATACGGTCAGCGGCAATCCACGCCCGAGCCAGCCCAGCGGGAGGTCGCCCATGGAACGGTCCACACCCCACATCCGACGCCGGAAGCGGCGCGTCGCCCTGACCGCGGCCGCCGCCGCGGCCCTGCTCGCCCCACTGCTGATCAGTGCGTCCGCGCAGGCGGACCACGACGGTCCGATCGGCCCGGTCAACGGCGGCTTCGAGGAGCCGGCCGGCGACAGCATCCCCGGCTGGACGCAGCGGGGCGGCTCGGTCGGCGGCTCCACCGTGGTCGACGACCCGGTGTTCACGGGCGAGCAGAGCGTGCGGTTCGACGATCCCGAGGACACGGCCTCGTACGGCCTGATGAGCGACCCGATGCCGGTCGAGGCCGGGCACACGTACCAACTGTCGGCGCAGGCCTACGTCGAGCAGGGCGCGCCCACCCTGTACGTCTACTTCTACGACGCGGCCGGCAGCCAGCTCGACGTCGAGTTCACCCACTTCACCAGCCAGCCGACCGGCTCTTGGGCGCCGCTCAGCGTCGACGCCACCGCCCCGGAAGGCGCCACGAGCGCGGCCGTGTACATCTACTCCACCATCGCCCGCGTCTCGACGTTCTACGTGGACGACGTACAACTGCGCCACCTCCTGGCGCCCCTGCAGATCGAGGACCTCGGGCCGGCGTTCTACAGCCCGAACGTCCGGCTGGCCGACGTCGACGTCCTGTCCGACGGAACACCGGTGGGGTACGTGTTCTCCGACGGCGAGCCGGTGAGCTTCAACGTGGTCGATCTGCGCACCGGGACCATGCTGGACAGCCACGACATGGACGGATACTCGATCGCGGCGTCGATCGAGATCGCGCCGGATGACACGGTCTACTTCAGTGTCCGCGGACCGAACGACGGAACGCTGTGGACGTACGACCCGCACACCCAGCAGGTGCGGAAGCTGGCCTCGCGGATCGCGGGGGAGAACCTCCTGCGCACGCTCGTGCTCGACGGCGACGTGCTCTACGGCAGTACCTATCCGAACGCCAAGGTCTACTCGTACGACACGCTCGACGGCGGGATCCGCGACTACGGCAGCGTCGTCGACGACGGGTCCGCGTATGCGTGGGGCCTCGACCTCGTCGACGACGCACTGTGGGTCGGAACCGGGGCCACCCCTCATCTCATGGAGGTCGACCCGGTCAGCGGTGCCGTCACCGAACGCGCCCTGCCCGCCGGTGTCGCGGAGACCGCCGACTTCGTCAACCGCGTGGAGCGCCACGGCGACGTCGTGTTCATCAGCTACTCGCCGGCCGGCGCGGGCGGCGACAACACCGCCGTCTACGACCTGGCGGCGCAGGAGTGGCTGCCGGGCCTCGAGGGCGGCGCCGGCTCCTGGACCGAGGATGCCGCCGGCGGCCTCGTCTACTACGTCAGCGGCGACACGATCCGGGCGTACGACATCGCCGCGCGGCAGTCGGTCTCCATCGGCTGGGAGGACGGTCCCCTGGTGAACGAGCTGGAGGGCACCACCGACCTCGCGCTCGTCGAGCTCGGCACCGCAGAGTTCCCCGGCACCACCCTCGTCGGCGTCCGTGTGGACGGCGCCATCTGGCGCTACGACCTGGAGTCGGGCATCGGCGACGTCGTGCGCAGCGAGATCGTCGGCGCCCCGGCTACGGTCCACTCCCTGGGCATCGGCGGCGACGGCGCGGTCTATGTCGGCGCGTACCTCAGCGCGGGCGTGATGGCCCGGGTGGACGAGTCCGGCGTCCAGCAGCTGTCCGGTCCCAAGCAGGCCGACAGCATCATCGCGCACCGTGAGCGGACCGTGGTCGGTGTGTATCCCGGAGCCGAGTTCTACGTCGGCCACTCCCGCCGGCCGTGGGAGTGGGAGTGGGGCCGGAACCCGAAGCACCTCTTCGGCCTCGGCCGAGGTGAGACGGGCCAGGACCGCCCGATGGCGATGACGGCGGCCCGCGAGTACGTCGCCGCGGGGACGGTCCCGAACTACGGCGAGCTGGGCGGGGCGCTCACCCTGTTCAACCCGGCCACCGGCACGTACGAGAGCCACCGCAATGTAGTGCCGGACCAGAGCGTGACCGCGCTGGCCTACCGGGACGGGCTCGTCTACGGCGGCACGAGCATCCACGGCGGTCTCTCGTCGGAACCGACCCGGACGGAGGCGGAGCTGTTCGTCTGGGACATCCGCGCGGGCGAACTCGTCGAGTCGTCGGTCGTGGTCCCGGAAGCCGAGGTGATCCACGCTCTGACGTTCGACGACGCCGGCCGGCTCTGGGGCCTCGCCGACAACGGCGTCGTCTTCGAGTACGACCCGGCGACCCGTGAGGTGGTCCGGTCGGTGCGGACGCCGGCGACGTCCAGCAACATCTGGGGCCGCCTCAGTGAGCTGTACCAGCACCCCGGCGACGGTCACATCTACGGCAATGCGAACGGCCGCCTGTTCCGCCTCGACCCGCGGACCCTCGAGTTCGTGACGCTGATCGCCTCGGGCGCCCGGCACTCCGTCCTCGGCGAGGACGGCGCCATCTACGTCGCGGACGAGACGAACATCTTCCGCTACACGCCCTGACACCGACTGTCACCACGAAGGGAGCACCATGGCTGCATCCACCACCAGGCGCCGCGCCGGCGTCCTGGTCTCGGCGGTGGCGGTACTCGCCGGTCTGCTGGGCGTGACGAACCCCGCGCAGGCCCTGGACGGCGGCTCGACCGCGGAGCCCGCCGGCCAGCCGGTCATCGAGGAGCTCGGCCCGGCGATCTTGTCGGTCAACGTCCGCAACGCGCACTTCGGCACGGTCGACGGGAGAGCCGTCGCGTACGCGATCTCCAACGGCAACCCCGCGACGTTCAGCATGGTCGATGTGACGACCGGCGAGAGCCTGTTCGCGGCGGAGCTCGAGGACACCACCGTGGGCGGCTGGATCACCACGTCCCCGGACGGCACGGTCTACTTCACCGCCCGCCATCCGCGGCCGGCCGGCCTCTACTCGTTCGACCCGCGGACGCGCGACCTGGACGAGATCGCCGACGCCGTCGCGGGGGAGCGGGTGCTCTACGGCGGGAGCTTCACCGACGACGGCACGCTCGTCTTCGGCACCTACCCGAACGCGAAGGTCGTGTCGTACACGCCGTCGACGGGTGAGTTCCGCGACTACGGCAGCCAGACCGACGACGCGGACTACGTCTTCTCCCTCGGCATCGTCGACGGCGAGATCTGGGCCGGCACCGGTCCCGTCCCGTACCTGTATGCGATCGACCCGGACACCGGCGACCGGCGGGAGATCACCGTCCCGGATCACCTGATGACCAACACCCAGTGGTTCATCGGGATCGAGCAGCGTGCGGGCTCGGTGCTCGTCCGGCTGTCACCGCGAGGGAACTACGACACGGCGGTGCTCGACCTGGCCACCGGCGAGTGGGACGACGAGGTCATCACCTCCGTGGGCGGGTCGGCGCCGACCCGGCTCGACGCGGCCGGCCGGACCTACGTCCTGGCCGGTGGGACCGACCTGATCGGCTACGACACCGGCACCGGCGCAGTGGTGGAGACCGGCTTCGCCGGAACGGACGTCGCCGCCGCACTGGCCGCGCAGGTGAACACGTACGGCATCGACGTGATGACCCTGCCGGGGTCGGACGAGCAGAGCGTGGTGGGCCTCAGCACCGACGGTGACCTCTGGACGTACGGGCTGTCCAGCGGCGACGCGACCATCCAGCGGGCCGACATCGCGGCAACGCCGGCGGAGGCGCACGGGCTGGGGGTCGGGCCCGACGGCAACGCGTACATCGGCGCGTACCTGTCGAGCGGCTCCATGACCCGGGTCGACCAGGACACGCTCGAACTCACGCCGCTGCGCGGACCGAAGCAGGCCGATGCGATCGCCACGCACGGCGACCAGCTCGTCGTGACCTCGTATCCCGGGGCGGTCGTGCACGCGGGCGATCCGGCCGAAGCGTGGGAGTGGGGGACGAACCCCGCGCACGTGCTGACGATCGGCCGCGGCGAGCCGCACTTCCAGGACCGCATCAACGGCGTGGTGTCGATCGGCGACCGGCTCGCCCTCGGCACCGTGCCGGACTACGGCCAGCTCGGCGGCGCGCTGACGCTCCTGGACACCGAGACAGGCGAGTACGAGGTGCATCGCGACGTGGTCGAGGACCAGAGCGTGATCTCGCTGGCGTACCGCGACGGTCTCGTCTACGGCGGTACGGCGATCAGCGGCGGCCTGTCGTCCACGCCCACCGCGGCACGCGCCCAGTTGTTCGTCTGGGACGTCGCCGCGGGTGAGGTCGTGTGGCAGGGCGACGTCACCGAAGGGGCGGGCTACGTGGCCGGGCTCAGCTGGGGGCCGGACGGGCTGCTGGTCGGCGGCACGTCCGACGGGGCGCTGTTCGAGTTCGACCCGCGGCGCCGCGAGGTCACCAGGACGGTCCAGGTGTTCCCCGCCGGCGACGGCAACCGGACGTCCTGGGGGTACGCCACGAAGACCCTCTGGGACGAGGCCACCGGCACGTACCTGACGACCAACAACGGGCACCTGTACCAGGTGGACCGCGCGACGGGCACCGTGTCCGCGCTCGCCGAGATGGAGCAGGTCACCAGGGACGGTTCGGGCAACTACATCGCCGTCGACCAGACCCACGCGTACCGCATCGACCTGGAGCCGCTGGTGTGCGACCGCACCATCACCGGCCAGCACAGCGGCCCGGTGACCGTCACCGACGGCACCATCTGCCTGTCCGGGGCCGAGGTCGACGGGCCGGTCCGCGTCCGCGGCGGTGCGTCGGTCGTCGTCGACGCCACCGAGCTCACCGGACCGTTCCATGCCACCGGGGCGACCGACGTCATCGTCCGGAACAGCCGGGTGACCGGTCCGGTGTCGATCGTGGGGAGCACGGGCGACGTGGTCGTCAGCGGCACGACCGTCGTCGGCCCGCTGGACTGCTTCGACAACGACACCGAGCCCGACGACGAGGGTGTTCCGAACGACGTGCACGGTCCGACGGCCGGACAGTGCGCCGGCATGTGAGGGAGCCGACGCGTGAATGACACCGACCAGGGGGATCCCGGCCGGGCCTGGTGGACCGGCTGGCTGGGCGCCGTCCCGGATCCCTCCGGCGGGTTCGAGGTGGGCGCCGCCGCGGCACGCGGCGGCGCCCGGCGGTGCCCGATCCGGCTGATGTCGTACGGCACCACCATCGAGGCCGTGCTGTTCGCGCCCGATGTCCCCGGCCCGCTGCCCGCGGTCGTCGTCCCCTTCTACGACGTCGGCAGCGTCTTCGGCGAACGGACCCCGCGCACCGAGGGCTGGACCGACGAACGGCGACGCGCCCGCGCCTACGGAAACCACCTGGTGGCCAGGGGTGTAGCGGTGCTCGCGGTGCCGTGGTGGTTCGAGCAGGTGGCCGACCGGGCCGCGTCGGCGACGTCACTGCACGAGCGGTACGGGCCGGCCGCGGCCAGGCATGAGGCGACCCTGCCGATGACCGGCCTCGGGCGGAGCCTGGGCGACCTGATGCTCGCCGTCGACGCGTTGCTCTCGGTGCCGTGGGTCGATCCCGCTCGCGTCGGCGCGTTCGGGCACTCCCTCGGCGCCAAGCTGGCGCTGCACCTGGCCGCCCTGGACGTGCGGATCGGCGCGGCGGTCGCCCACGAGCCCGGCCTCGGGTTCGCCCACTCCAACTGGTCCGACCCGTGGTATCTGGGCACCCGGATCCCGGCCGGCCGCGACCAGCACGAGCTCCTGGGCCTGATCGGCCGGCGACCGTTCCTGCTGGCCGGCGGGGGTGCCTCCGACGGCGGGCACAACGAGCACCTCGTGGAGCGAGCGCGGCTGGCGGGCGGCGCCGCCGGACTCGAGACGCTGTACCACGACAGCGGCCACGACCATCCGATCCATGTTCTCGTCGCCTGCTACGCGTGGCTCACGGCCCGTCTCGCCGCCGGCGACGCCCTACTGCCCGAGAGGAAGCCGTTCACATGACCGACCTGAAGGTCTACGTCGCGATCCGGCCCGATGAGTTCGACACGCTCTACAGCCCGCAGGCGCAGGACCGGTTGCGTTCGCTGGCCGCGGTCGACGTCGCCGCCGGCGACGGCCGGGCCGTCCTGCCCGCCGACGTGGCGGCCGGCTACGACGTGATCGTCACCTCCTGGAGCACCGCGCCGTTCGATCCGCGGACCGTCCGCGGGCCGCGGCTGCGGCTGGCCGCCCACACCGCGGGCTCCGTTCGTGGCCTGTTCCCGCGGGCGATGCTCGAGAACGGCCTTCGGGTAACCCAGGGTGGCGCCGCGGCAATGGCGCCCGCGGTCGCCGAGCTGGCCGTGACCCTGACGCTGGCGCTGCTTCGCAACCTGCACCGCCATGACCGGGAGCTGTGGACCAGCCGTGACTGGGCGACGGCTCGGCAGCCCGTGCTCGGCCGGTCCCTGGCGGAGCGCCGGGTCGGGGTCGTCGGGCTCAGCCGGGTCGGGTGGCGATACGTGTCGATGGTGCGTGGGCTGGGGGTCGAGACGGTGCACGCGTACGACCCGTACGCCGACCCCACAGCCGCCGCGGACGCCGGCGTCGAGCTGGCCGGCCTGGACGACCTCTTCGCGACCTGCGACGTCGTGGCCGTCCACGCGCCGTCGACCGACGAGACCCGGCACCTGGTCGGGGCCCGGCAGCTGGCCGCGCTGGCCGACGGCTCGATCCTCGTCAACACCGCGCGGTCCTGGAGCGTGGACCAGGATGCCCTGCTGCGTGAGGTCCGCTCCGGCCGCATCCTCGCCGGCCTCGACGTCTTCGACGAGGAACCGCTGCCCGCCGACAGCGGGTTCCTGGGCCTGCCCAACGTCATCGTCACCCCCCACGTGGCCGGCGGCACGGTCGAGGCGCGGCGCCAGCAGGGCGCCATCGTGGTCGACGAACTGGCCCGGTTCGCCGCCGGTGACGCCCTGCTGCACGAGGTGACCCTCGGCGCCTACGACCGGCTCGCCTGAGCCCGGCTCGCCGACCCCGTCACAGGCCGGCGCACTGACCCGTGCGTGGGCCGGTGACGGTGTTCGGCGTTCCGTCGTCGGTGGGCGCCGGAACGTTCCCGGAACACGCGAGCGGGCCGGCGACGGTGTTGGAGCTCAGCACCGGAGGCTCGCTCGTGGCGTTGTCCGTGACCGACACCGGACCGCCGAGGCGGTTCCCGATGACGGTGACGGACGAGGTCGTGCCGGTGACGTCCACCGGTCCGAGGACGGTCGTGTCCGTCACGGTGAGCGACGCCGCGCCAACGGAACGGAGCGGACCGTCGAGCTGCGAGCCGGCGACGACGAGCGCCGCCCCCGCCCCGACCGTGACCGGTCCGGTGACGGTGGCGTCGTCGACGCACGTGGTGCCGTCGGTGACGGTCAGGGGACCGTCGTGGGTGCCGGTGATCTCGTGGTCGCAGCGCACCGGGTCGGGAACGTCGTACTTGTACAGGTGGACACCGTGGGCGAAGAGAACGTCACCGTTGGCGTCGACGTTCGCGTAGTTGCCCACGCCGTTGACCAGCAGGGTGTATTCCATCGTGTCGGGGTCGATGCGGAACAGCGACGACCGGTTGGTGCCGTAGACGTTGCCGTCGGCGCCGGTCTTCAGGTAGGCGAACGCCCAGACGGTGCTGGAGCCGTACCGGGCGCGGAGTAGCTTCTCGGAGTAGACGATCTCCTCTGCGGCGGGGTCGTACTTGAACACGGTGTCCTCGGAGACGCCCCAGATGAGCCCGTCCGGTCCGACCATCAGTCCGGTCACGCCCTCGTCGCCGGCCACCGGGACGAAGTCGTGCACCTTCTGGCCGGTGTCGGGGTCGAAGACGACGAAGTGCGCCTCGGTCTGCGTCGACGGGGGAGCGCCCAGCCCGCCGTCGAGCGTGGTCCCCACGTACAGCAGCCCGTCGTGGTACAGGACGGAGATCACCGACTGCTCCTCGACGATCTCGGTCGTGAAGACGGTCTTCGTGCTGGTGGCGAAGTCGTACATCGTGACCGCGCCTTGATGGGTGCCGTAGTACGGGACCGTGCCCATGAAGACCCGATCGTTCGCCTCGTCGTAGTCCATCGCGAACGGGCGGTCCTGGTCCTCGGCCTTGAGGTCGAAGATCTGCCGCGGCGCCGCGCCGGTGGCCGGGTCGTACTCCATGAGCCGGCCGTTGCCGTAGGTGCCGAGCAGCATCTTCCCGTCCCGGACAGCCGACGACTCGTACTGGCCGGATTGCAGGGTCGTGCCGATCTCGCCGGTGACCGAATCGAACGGGGTGAGTCCGACCATGTAGCCGGAGGCGTACATCGAGTCCGGCCCGGTGAGGATCTTCTGCACCGTCACCGGATTGGCGAAGTCGACCGTGTGCAGCTCGGAGCGGCCGGTGGTCGGGTTCATCAGCACGCTCCCGCCCTGGGTGGCGGCGAGCATGCTGTAGCCCGGCCACTCCGGGTCGTCGAGCTGGATCCAGCGGCTGTCGTTGAGATAGGTGTTCGTCTTGATGCCGAGGTCGCGCGTGGTCGCGGTGGCCGAGTCGTACTCCCAGAAGTTCGTCCCGAAGCCGAAGATGAACTTTCCTGGCGCGTCCGGCCGTGCCGATACGTGGTAGCCGAACGCCTCGCGGCCCTGGCCCTTCCAGTACTCGACCGTGTCGTCGGGCCGCAGCACGATCAGCTCGCTGGAGACGGTGCGGGCGAACAGCCGGTCACCGGTGAACGTGAACGTGTTGACGAACGTCTCGTCGAGGAAGCCGGGCGCGTTCTCCTCGGTGATCAGGGCGGTCTTCGTTCCGTCGGGCCCGAGCTTGTAGATCTGCGCCCGGGTCCCGCCCACACCCACGTAGAGATTGTCGCGGTCGAAGTCGTATGCCAGGGCGCGGACGTAGGCCTGGGTCGGGTCGACCGCGCCGAGGTTGGTGATGGAGTCGTCGGCCGGGTCGTACAGATACAGATATCCCTTCGGATATGCGCCGATGTACATCGTGCCGTTCGGGCCGGCGGTCATCGTGATGGGGTAGCCGTCGCCCGGGCTGTCGGGGTTGATGTGGCCGAGATCGGTCACCTGCTTCGTGGCGGGGTCGTAGCGCCACAGCTTGTAGTCGTGGTTGGTGCCGATGTAGACCCTGCCGTCGGTGGCCTTCCTGATCTCGAAGTTCCCCTCGGCTCCGGCCAGCGGTAATGCGCGGATGACCTCGCCGGTGTTGGCGTCGGCGACGACGAGCGTGCACGGGTTGTCGGTGTCCGCGTGGCCCCGGTAGGCACCGTAGGTGACGGCCCTGCCGTCCTCCTCGCCGAGGACTGAGTTCGTGGTGATCTTGCTGGTGACCGGCGTGCCGAGGTGTGAGATCCGCGGGTTCTGCGCCACGACCTCCTCCGGCGTCGGGTTGGACAGCCGGGGCGGCTCGATCTCCCCGGCCGCCACCGACACGGTGTCCACGTGGCCGCTGCCCATGCCGGTGGTGGCGGCGTAGAGGACGACGGTGCCGGTGGCCGCGGCGTCGGGGGCGGTCGCGGAGACCGAGACCGGCACCCAGGAACCGTCCGTCTCCGGCTGCCAGGCGGACACGTTCGTGAGCCGGTTGCCGTCGGCGTCGTAGTAGCGCAGGTAGATCCCGAGGTCGTCGCGCTGGACGTTCATCATCGCCGCGGCCGTGTACGCGCGCCGGGGGTCCACCTCGAAGGGCGCGCTCTCCACGCCGACGGAGTAGGTGGCCGAGTCGTCGACGAGCGCCAGGCTGTGCGCGCCGTCGTGAGCGACGGCGTCCGTGACCTGGAAGGAGGTGCCTGGGCGGGCGGCCGCGAGGGGAGCCCAGCCCGGGATGCCGTCGTCGCCGGCGACCTCCTCGAAGGACGGGTTCACCAGGACGGGGTCGGGCGCGACGGCGTCGCGGGTCTGCGCGGCGGGCGCCGGCGCCGCCGCCGCGGCCAGCATCATGGCGGCTGCGCCGGCCACGGCCGCCGGCATCGTCAAACGCCGCCGGATGGGCGTGCGGCGTGGATCTCGGTCGATGTGCGCGGTGATCATTCCGACCTCCCTGAAGCGGACGGGACCGGGCACCGCCCGACGCGAGGAGCGTCGATGCCTCCGCACCTGCAACCGGTGGCATGCAAGCGGTTGCAGGCAACCTAGTGGCGCCCTCCGGGCGCCGTCAAGGGTGTGTCACTGCCCCCGATGCCGGGATCAGGTCGAAATCGACGGTGAAGGTGTAGCCCCACGGCAGACGCGCGCCGGACACGGTCCAGGCGGCCAGGGCATCGACCCCGCCGGCCCAGGTGCCGAGGTCACGGGTGATCCGCTCGTGGACCGCGGGGAGTTCGTCGAGCGGAGGATCGAGCAGGCCACGCTCGCGCGCCTCGTCCTGGATGCGGCGGCGCACGACGGGGAGGTAGTGCCCGTCCTCGACGATCTTGCGGGCGAGGAACCGCCGGCGCTCGGCCGCGGCGGCCGGGGCATCGCACAGCCGCGCGGACACGCCGGCCGCCAGCGTGGTGCCGATCGTGTTGCCCGCGGTGTTCCACCCTCCGTATGCGGCGAGCCGGCCCAGCAGGCCCCGGCTGTCCAGGAGCTCGACCAGGCGCGGGTCGCCGCCGTTGGCGTAGTGGACGTCGGCCAGGGCCACCGGGCGACCGGCGGCCAGCAACCGCTCCACCTCGTCGGCCACAGGACCCGGAGGGGACCCGGCGGCGAGGTCCGGCGGGTTCGACACCCAGTCGCCGGGAGCGGCCGCCGGCGGATGGACCACGAGCACCAGGTCGGCCTCGTCCGGCTCGCTCACCTGGACGCCGCCCACCGCCCGGATCTGGTTGGCCAGGCCCACGCGAACCGGTCGATCCTCGTACGGCGCGATGCGGTCGAGGCCGGCCACCTCCGGGCACACGACGGCGACTCGCGGGCGGACCCCGGCAGCCTCGGCCGCGACCCGGGCGACCAGGACGCTCGGCACCTCGTCGGCACCCGGATACATCAGCACGGGCACGCCGAGCCGGTCGGCCCACTGGCCGAGCAGCCGCCGTTCCGCCGCCGGGAGACCACGCGGGGCGGTGTCGTCGGACGAGATCACGAGCGTGTCGAACACGCCGTCGGCGGCCAGGTCGAGGGCCGCCAGATTGACGACGTGGTTGCGGTTGCGACGCTTGACCATGTCGCGGACATACCCGTCGGGCACCTGAGCGCGAGCCGCGGCGACCGCGTCCGGCTCGGCCTCGCCGAGCGACGCCTCGTCCCAGAGCCGGGACAGCGTTCCCAACCGCTCTCCGTGGGTGGCCCAGTACGCCGGCTCCTGGCGCGAGCGTCCCGGGTTGTCGTACGTGGGCAGCCGGGTCACGACGCTGTACGCCGTGACCGGGACGCCGAGATCGCGCAGCGCGTCGAGCCGGGCGACGACGTCGGCCATCCGGTCGTCGGTGTTGCGGGACGGGATCAGGCCGCCGTGGGCGAGCAGCTCCAGTGATACGACCAGGTGGTCCACGTCGGCGGCGACCTCCCGCAGCCAGCCGGCCAGGGCCGCGGTGTCCGCGGGTGTCCGGAACGACGGCATCGCCTCGTCCGGCGGCGTCAGGACGTCGACGCCCGCGCAGCGGCCGATCGTCACCGCGTAGCCGCGGGTGTTCGGTCGTTCGTCAGGTGGGAGCAGGGCGATACGCATCACGGGGCGACCTCTCGCTAGCGGGATGGGCAGCGTCTCAGTAGAGACCGGGCTGCGACGGAGGCGGCACCGTCACCCCGCCGTCGCGGACGGTCGTCAGATCCGGCCAGACGCCGCCGAGCGCCTGGTTGGCCGCCGGCGCGTACTGGCGGCTGTTGTACTCCAGGTGGGGCGAGGGCAGGTCGAGCAGGCTGACCAGGCGGGCGGAGTGGACGAACGCCAGGTCCACGGCGGTGAGGTCCTGCACGGTCACGTAGAGCCCCGCCGCCTTCGCGACGGCATGGGCGAGCAGGGCAGCGCTGTGGCCTTTGCCGGCCTTGATGGCCACACCACTCCAGCCGCGCTCCCGCAGACCGTGGACGGCGCGCGGATCGACCAACCCCTCGTCCATGACGACCGGGGCGAGGCGTCCGACGCGGGTGAGGCCGTCCGGGTCCGGCGTGGCGTCCCGCGGCACCGGCTGCTCGACGTAGGCGAGCGCTCGGCGTGCGGCCGGGGCGGATCGCTCGAGCACATCGAGCAGCCGGAACACGTCGGCCGCGCTCTCATACCCCTCGTTGGGATCGACGGCGAGGGCGACATCGACCCCCAGGCCATGGCCCAGCCGCCAGACAGCCTCGATGCGCCGGGCGTCGTCGTCCACGTCCGCCCCGCGTACCTTGACCTTCAGGTGACGTACGCCGTCCGCGCCGAGCCACTCGCGCAGCGAGCGCTCGCCGTCGGCGGTCTCCGCCGGCTCCAGCGGGTCGCCCACGCCGACCACGTGCTGGACCGGCACCCGCGACCGCGCCGGCACGAGGAAGTCGCCCGGCCAGCGTCCGCTCATCCGGCCGCCGGACACCACGCCGAGGTCGTCGTGCAGGTAGCGGCCCGTGTACATCGTGTGTGCCGGCCGGCCCGCCGCCCGGGCCCAGCCGTCGTGGACGGCGTTGTCCACGGCGCCGAGTGCCAGGAGCGCGGCCAGGGACGGAACCGGATCGACGCCACCGGCTGCCGCGGCGACCTTCGCGGCGGTCTCGGCCAGGGTGGCGTGGGCGTCGAGCCACCGCCGGATCGGGTCGGACGGCGGCGCCGCGCACGCGTCGTCCGCCAGCCGCGCCGTCAGCGCGCGCAGTACCTGGTCGCGCCGCTCGACGGAGAGTTCGGAGCGCGGCCATGCCCACGGCACCGACAGGATCGTCGCGCCCCGGCCGGACGCGACGGTCCCGAGCCGGTCGCGCACGTCGACCTCGACCACGGCCATCGTGAACCACGCGATGGTCCGGCCGCTGATCGCGAACGGGCGGCCGAGCTCGATGGGGGAGAACGTCACCCGCGCGTCGAGCACGTCGACATCGGTGTCGAGCCGCCGCGTGCCGGTCACGGCTCGGCCTCCAGCTCGACCAGCTGCATGAGGTTGCGGGCGATGTGGAACGGGTCCTTCACCGGCAGCGCCACGACCTCGTCGAGCGGCCGGCCCGCCCGGTCCCGGATCTGGATCCACTCGGTGCCGTCGCCGCGACCCGGGAAGGTGTCGATCGTGTAGGCCCAGATGCGTTCGAACCAGGCGGCGGCGGTCTCACTGCCGTATCGGCGGGCCGCCAGTGCCGTCGTGTAGGCGGCCTCGGTGTGCACCCACCAGAGCTTGGTGTCCCAAGTACGCAGCACGAGCTGCTCGTACGGGGTGCCGTGGTCCCGGCCGCGCGGCGCACTCGCACCGTCGCGGTCCGCGTATCGGACCAGCCCGCCGTGCGTCTCGTCCCAGGCCGAAGAACAGAGCGGGCCGACACTGGCCAGCAGGTCCTCGACGACGTCGTGGCGGTCGAGCAGCATGGTCGTGTGCAGCGCCACCCACAGGCCCTCGAGCGCGTGTCCGGGCACCCGGTGCCGAGCCACGAGGGTGTCGTCCTCGCCGGCGTCGAGCGGACGCATCTCCACGAACGTGCCGTCGGTGAGCCGGTGGGCGAGGACGGTCTCGAGAGCCGCGGAGAGCCGGTCACGATCCGGCGCCCGCAGCCGGCCGAGCCGCTCGAGCGCCTCCGCGTGCACCAGGAGGGTGTTGAGGAGGATCATGCGGGGACCGAAGGCCACGAAGCCCGCCGGGACGTCGTACGGCGGCGTCGGGGCAGTGCCGTCCGAGATCTCGCGATCGGCCCGCGCGAGTATCGGCTCGGCGAGCTCCAGCCAGTGCCCTTCGCCCGTCGTGGCGGCCAGTTCGGCCAGGCCCATGACCACGAAGCAGTCGGCGTAGACGCTGCGGGTCTCCCCGTTCGGCCCGGCCGACGGGGCGCCGTCGGTGGTGGTGACGAAATGGCAGGTCCCGTCGTCGCGGATGGCGTGCTTGGCGAGGAAGTCCGCGCCCGCGCGAGCGTGACCGACGAGAGCGTGCGGGTCGGCGCCGAGCAGGCCGCGGTCGGCCAGCCGGGCGGCCCGGGCGAGCAGCCAGACGAAGCGGCCCTGCGACCAGGTGTACTTGTCCGTCGACACGAGCGTGCGGCCACGGTTGTCGAAACAGGTGTGGAATCCGCCGTGCGCCGAGTCGATTCCGCGCTCCAGCCAGAACGGGAGGATGACCGTCTCGAGCTCACGCCGCGCCGTGGTTCGCATCGTCTTCCCTCTGGTCGCAATCGCTTGCAGTGGCAATCCGCGGCTACAGTAGCGCGGGGAGGAGAGATCAGTGGCAGGAGATCGGCCGAAGCGGGTGACGATCTATTCGATCGCCCGGGAATGCGGCGTGTCGGCGTCGACCGTGTCGCGGGCGTTCACTCGCCCGGAGATCGTCAACGACGACGTGCGCGAGAAGATCCACGCCGTGGCCAGGCGTCTGGGGTACCAGCCGAACAAGGCGGCCCGGGGGCTCGCCACCGGCCGGGCCGGCATGATCGGCCTGCTCGTGCCGGACATCACGAACCCGTTCTTCCCCCCGCTCGTCCGGTCCATCCAGCAGGCGGCCTCGGTGGCCGACTGGTCGGTGCTGCTGGTCGACGCCGACGAGGTCGCCGCGGAGGAGACGGAACTCGTCGAGCAGGTCAGGAGCCAGGTCGACGGGTTGATCGTCGCCTCGCCGCGTTCGACGGACGCTGACCTGGAGACGACGCTCGGGGACATCCCGACCGTGGTCATCAACCGGGTCGTCCCCGGCCGGCCGAGCGTCGTCTGCGACAACACGACGGCGCTGACCGCCGCCGGGCAGCACCTGCGAGAACTCGGTCATCGGCGGTTCGCGCTGCTGAAGGGGCCGGAGGCGTCGTGGGCGGCTCGGCAGCGATCCGAGGCGATCCGTCAGTGGGCCGCCGACGCCGAGGTCGACCTCGTCGAGTCGGGCGACTTCGCCGCGTCGTACGACGGCGGACGCGAGGCGTCGCGCGCGTTCCTGGACAGCGACGCCACCGCGGCGTTCGCGTTCGACGACCTCATGGCCTGCGGCGTCCTCGCCGGGCTGGTCGAGGCCGGCAGCTCCGTGCCGGACGACCGCAGCCTGGTCGGGTGCGACGACGTCCTCCTGGCCCGAACGGTCACGCCCAGCCTCACCACGGTCACCGCGCCGGTCGGTGCTCTCGGCGCGGCAGCCATCGACCTGCTGCGCGAGGCCATCGGTGGCGAGCCCGCACGCGAGCTGCGCCTCGACGGCACGCTGACATTGCGCGCATCGACGGGCACGGTCCCGGTGGGCGCCGTCCGGGCGTGACGGCGCCCAGCTGCCCGCGCCCGTCCGGCGGCAGGCGATCCGGCACGCATCCGGGCTGTGGAACGCGCCGAGCTGGGTACGGACCGGGACAGGAAAGGAGACATCATCATGACGAACCAGCCTCCGAGCCCCGTCCGCGACAAGGACTACAACCTGGTGACCGTCCTGCAGGCGTCGCTGGAGTACGCCTGGCAGATGGAGACGTACGCCGCCGACGCCGAGCAGGCCGGCGACCCTGAGCTCGCCGAGTGGTTCCGCAAGATCCAGCACAACAACGTCAAGGCGGGCGAGCAGGGCAAGCAGCTGCTCGCCGCGCGGCTGGCGGGAAACCGTGAGGGCTCAGCCGGCTAGGCCCACGCCCCCGCACACCGGCAGGAGCCGGCCCCGCCCGCGAGGGCGGGGCCGGTCCGTCTATCCGGGTTCGTCTATCCGGGGGATGGGCCCTGCCGCGGTTTCGTCGGACTGGTCGGCACACCGTGAGGCGGCGCGTGGGTCGGCGGTCCCTGGCTTCCCGGCCCCACCCGCTGCGTGTCCGACGGCGGACTGCTGGCCTGGGGGCCAGGCGGCGGTTCGCCCTGGGCCGGCACGGCACCGGACTCGAGCTCGCTCATCCGCGTGCCGAGGATCTGCTTGATGTGCGGTCGATCGGCGTGTTCGGATTCGTACTCGAGCAGCCGGCGCACACCACCGACGTCCAGGTGCCGGATCGCGTGCGGAAGGGTCTCGGCCGACAGATGGTCGTAGTCCTCCACCGGAAGGGTCTCCTCGTGGCCCACGTCGTACCTCCGTTCTCTGGTCGACACCCAGATCGTTACCCGTGCACCCGGCCGGCACACGGATTCACCTGTCGTCGCGGTCCTGGCGGTGGTCGCCCGCCCCGAGGTGCGCGGTGAACCAGTCGCCGGCCAGTCTGGCGGCGTCATCGAGTGCGCCGGGTTCCTCGAACAGGTGCGTGGCGCCCGGCACGATCTCCAGTTCGCGCACGCAGTGCATCCGCTGGAAGGCCTCCTGGTTGAGGCCGATCACCGGCTCGTCCTCGCCGCCGACGATGAGCAGGGTCGGGGCCTCGACGCTGCGGAGTGCGTCACCGGCCAGGTCGGGACGCCCGCCGCGGGAGACGACGGCGCTCACACGGACGCCGGAGCCTGCCGCGGCGACCAGGGCCGCAGCGGCGCCGGTACTGGCGCCGAAGTAGCCGAGCGGTAGAACAGCCGTCGAGGGTTCGCCGGCCAGCCATCGGCTCGCCAGTTCCAGGCGCCCCGCCAGCAGTCCGATGTCAAACCGGTACTCGCCGGTCGCGAGGTCCGCTCGCTCCTCGTCCTCCGTGAGCAGGTCCGTGAGCAGCGTCGCCAGCCCGCGGCGCTGGAGGGCGCGAGCGACCGAACGGTTGCGCGGACTGTGCCGGCTGCTGCCGCTGCCGTGGGCGAAGAGCACGGCCCCGTGGGCGTTCTCAGGCACGGTGAGGTCGCCCTCGATCGCGCCGCCGTCCGGGACGGCGACGGTGACCGGCCGCGCGGTCATGCGCTGGTCCAGGTGTCGCCAGCACTCATCCGTGGTGCGTACCCGCGCGCCGCCGGGCCAACCCGCGGCAGCCCGCATGCGCCCGGGTTCGCCGGGTACCCGCCGGGTGTGACTGCTACAGAGCTGAACCATGACCTGGACCTCGCCGAACTCGGCCAGCAGCTGCGGGTCGATGCCGTCCGGTGTTCGGCCGCGTCCGGCTCGGGTCACCCGACGTCGTCCATGTCGGCCGCTGATCTGATGGGGACCCTGTTCGCCCGGTATCTGCGCTACGACTTCGACGAACCCGGCAACCCGGGCAACGACCACCTGATCTTCTCCAAGGGCCACGCATCGCCGTTGCTGTATGCGCTGTACAAGGCCGCCGGCGCCATCACGGACGAGGAGCTGCTGACGTTCCGGCAGGAAGGTAGCCGGCTCGAGGGACACCCGACGCCGCGGCTGCCGTGGGTCGACGTGGCCACCGGGTCGCTCGGCCAGGGCCTCCCGGTCGGCGTCGGGATCGCCCTGGCGGGCAAGCACCTGGATCGGCTGCCGTACCGGGTGTGGGTGCTGTGCGGGGACAGTGAACTGGCCGAGGGCTCCATGTGGGAGGCGTTCGAGCACGCCGGACACGAACGGCTGGACAACCTGGTCGCCGTCGTCGACGTCAACCGGCTGGGGCAGCGCGGTCCGACCCGGCACGGCTGGGACACCGCGGCGTATGCGCGCCGGATCGGTGCGTTCGGCTGGCACACCATCGAGATCGACGGACACGACCTCGCCCAGATCGACCGCGCCTACGACGAGGCCATACGCGCCGGCCGGCCGACCGCCGTGCTGGCCCGGACGGTCAAGGGTGCCGGCGTGGCCGCCGTCGCCGACCAGGAAGGCAAACACGGCAAGCCGCTGCCGAGCACCGACGATGCGATCGCGGAGCTCGGCGGCGTCCGTGACCTCAGGGTGCGGGTGGCCGGCCCGGAGCACGGGTCGGCGCCGCACCGGTTCGGCAGCGCCAGCGCACTGGAGCGGCCGGCGTTCGAGATCGGGACGCAGGTGGCCCCCCGGGCAGCGTTCGGCGCCGCCCTGGCCGCGTTGGGTACCGCGCGGCCGGAGGTGGTCGGCCTCGACGGCGAGGTGGCCGACTCCACCCGGATGGAACGCTTCGCGACGGAGCACCCGGAGCGGTTCTTCCAGTGCTACATCGCCGAGCAGCAGCTGGTGGCCGCCGCCGTCGGTATGCAGGCCCGCGGCTGGATCCCGTACGCCGCGACGTTCGCCGCGTTCTTCACCCGCGCCTACGACTTCATCCGGATGGCGGCGGTGAGTGGCGCGGATCTACGGCTGGTCGGGTCGCACGCCGGGGTCGCCATCGGACAGGACGGCCCGTCGCAGATGGGCCTGGAGGACATCGCCGCCTTCCGGGCGGTCCACGGCAGCGCGGTGCTCTACCCGTGCGACGCGAACCAGACGGCCGCGCTGGTGGCCGCGATCTCCGACTATCCCGGAATCGGTTACCTCCGCACGACGCGCGGCGACCTGCCGGTGATCTACGGTCCGGACGAGGAGTTCACCATCGCCGGCAGCCGGGTGCTGCGCTCGTCCGACGCTGACCAGGTCACCCTCGTCGGCGCGGGCGTGACCGTGCACGAGGCCCTGGCCGCGGCGGACGAGCTGCGGGGCGACGGCATCGCCGCCCGGGTCATCGACCTCTACTCGGTCAAGCCGGTCGACGCGGTGACGCTGCGGGAGGCCGGGCAGGCGACCGGCCGGATCATCACCGTCGAGGACCATTGGGCCGAGGGCGGGCTGGGCGACGCCGTCCTGGACGTCTTCGCTCACGGTGACGCGGCGCCGACGATCCTCAAACTCGCCGTCCACGGGATGCCGGCCTCGGCGTCGCCCGCCGAGCAGCTGCGCACCGCGGGCATCGACCGGACGGCCATCGCTCAGGCCGCCCGTACGCTGCTGGCCGCCCCGTAGCCGCTGGGCGGCGGGTGCCCCGCTCGGCGCCTCTTCCCGGGTGTTTGAACGATAGTTCTAGTTGTACTACCGTTCAGACATCTGCCTGGAGGAGGATCAATGACCCTGACCGCAGCACGTCGTGCCGGAACCCGGGAATGGGTGGGCCTGGGCCTGCTGGCCCTACCCACCGTTCTGCTGGGCCTCGACGTCACGGTGCTGTACCTGGTGCTGCCCAGCATGGCGGCCGATCTCGACCCGACGGCGACCCAGACGTTGTGGATCATGGACGCGTACGGCTTCTTCATCGCCGGACTGCTGATCGCGATGGGGGCCCTGGGCGACCGGATCGGCCGCCGCCGGCTGCTGACGATCGGGGTCGCGGCGTTCGCGATGGTCTCGGTGATCGCGGCCTACGCGCCCAGCGCCGAGCTCCTGATCCTGGCTCGCGCGCTGCTGGGTGTCGCGGGCGCCACGCTCATGCCGTCGACGCTGTCGCTGATCTCCACCATGTTCCGGGACGTGCGGCAGCGCGCGGCGGCCATCGGCGTGTGGGCCACGATGTTCGCCCTGGGGATGGCGGCCGGGCCGGTGGTCGGCGGCGCGCTGGTGGACCGGTTCTGGTGGGGAGCGGCGTTCCTGCTGGCCGTGCCGGTCGCCGTTCTGGTGCTGGCCGGTGCGCGGGTGTTGCTGCCGGAGTACTCCGCGCCCGGGGCCGGGCGGCTCGACCTCATCAGCGTCGCCCTGTCGCTGGGTGCGATCCTTCCGGTGATCTACGCCGTCAAGCACGCGGCCGACGACGGCTTCGGCCCGCGGACGCTGCTCCTGGTGGTGGCCGGCGGGATCGCCGGGGGCGCGTTCGTGCGCCGGCAGCGGCGGCTCGCCGCACCGCTGCTGGACGTGACCCTGTTCGCCGACCGTGCGTTTTCAGCCGCCTTGGCGGTTCTCCTGATCGGACTGGTAGGCGTCGGCGGCACGATGTACCTGGTCACCCAGTACCTGCAACTGGTCGAAGGACTCTCGCCGGCGGCGGCCGGGCTGTGGATGGGACCGCCGGCCCTGGCCATGTTCGCCGCGGCGATCGGCGCCCCGATCGTCGCCCGCCGAGTCCGGCCCGCCACCGTCATGGCCGCCACCCTGGCGATGTCCGTGGCCGGATACTCGCTGCTGGCCACCGCCGGCGTCGGCGACCCGGTACCGGTCGTGGCCGGGTTCGCCCTGGTCTATCTGGGCCTGGGCGCCATCGCCGCGCTGGGGACGGACATCGTCGTCGGGGCCGCTCCGGCGACGCGGTCCGGCTCGGCGGCCGCGATGTCCGAAACCGTCCAGGAGCTCGGCGTCGCCGTCGGTGTCGCGCTGCTCGGCAGTCTCGCCACCGCGGTGTACCGCAGCCACGTACCCATGCCCGCCGGGACGCCGTCCGACGCGGCCGAGCGGATCGTTGACGGCCTCCCCGGTGCGCTCGCCGTGGCCGGCGAGGTCCCGCCGAGCGCGATCCAGGCGGCACGTGAGGCCTTCACCACCGGCATCAACGTCGCCTCGCTCGTCGCCGGTGCCGGCATCGCCGCCGTCACCGTCATCTGCGCGCTCACCCTCCGGCATGTCCGCCCCCTCGGCGAAGACCCGCCGTGACCGGCGCTTCCTCGGTGTCGAGATCCAGGGGGTGACACTGATGCCAAGACGTGCATCAGTGTCACCCCCATCGATCAACGACGACCCGGCCCGCGGTGATCGAGTGTCACGGCGGGGTGACGTCGTCGACCTCCACGGCGACGTCGGCGGCGGTGACCGGCGGCCGGACCGGGCCCAGAACCTCCCGGACGCGGGTGACCACTCGGCGGCGGACCTCGTCGGCGAGGGGATGGATGCGTTCGGGGTAGCGCACGCTCACCCCGACGGTGATGGCGACCAGCAGGTCGTCGCGGAGATCGAGCCGGGCCCGGGCGAGGCGCACGTCGGGCAGGTCGTCGACCGCGTCGGCCAGCTGCATCGTCACGACCTGGTCACTGACGTGGACGGTGCCGTCCGGGCTGGCGGCACGCACCGGGCGGGAACGGCGGGTGGCCGTGAGGACATGGTCGAGGATCCGGCGCGAGGCACCGGCCCATGCCCGGTCGGCGTAGGAGCGCAGCGCGGCCGCCGCCTCGTCGACGATCGCGGCGTCGGGCTCGCGCGCCGCCCCGCGGTCGCGACCGTCGTTGTCCGGGCTCGGCTTCATCGCCATGGCGCCAACCTTTCCGCGAGTGCGCGTCGGGCACGATGCAGCTGACCGCGGACGGCATCCCGTGATGTGTGCATGACCTCGGCGATCTCGTCGTAGGTGAGGCCGTCGATCTCGCGCAACAGCCAGGCCACCCGCTGGTTCAGCGGCAGCGTGGCCAGCGCCTCGTCCAGCGCCGCGACCAAGGCGTGACCGATCGTCTCATGGGCCGGATCGTCCGGCGCGGGAACCGACTGGCCCACGCTCAGGTCGCGCGGCTCCGGGCGGCGGCGCCGGCGCAGATTGTGGGCCTTGTTGAGGGTCAGCCGGAACAGCCAGGTCCGCAGGGCCGCGTCGCCGCGGAAGTCGGCGAGGTTCCGCCACGCCGCGACCAAGGCGTCCTGGACGGCCTCCTCCGCGTCGCCGTCGTCGAACAGCACCCGGCGGGCGAACCGGAACATCGCCGGGCCGTGGCGCTCGGCGATGACCGCGAAGCCCTGCCGGTCGCCGAGACCGGCGCGGCGGGCCAACGCCAGGTCGTCCTCACCGGCGAGGCGGCGCTGTTCCACGGCCATGGCACCAGTGTGCGGCGATCTGGTTCTCCTGACGGGCGCCACGGGAGCGCATAGTGTGATGGGTATCACATTTCCCGGCCATGACGACCGGTCGGGCGGTGGTGTCCAAGGGGGACGGAGCCGGCTCGCCAGAGGCCGGCAGTGATCGACGAGGGAGTCGACATGGGGGAATCGGAAACGAGGCCGTTCGGCGGCAGCAACCCGGCGACGGGCGGCAGCAACCCGGGGACGGAGGCGAGCGGCGGCCCGCTCGTCAGCGAAAAGGGACGCACGAGCATCGCCGACAGCGTGGTGTCGAAGATCGCCGGAATCTCCGCGCGCGAGGTCGCGGGCGTCTTCGACCTCGGCGGCGGCACGGCCCGCGCGGTGGGAGCACTGCGGGAGCGGATCCCAGGCTCCCGGACCAACCTGCAGCAGGGTGTGACGGTCGAGGTCGGCGAGCGGCAGACCGCGATCGACGTCGACATCGTGGCCGAGTACGGCGTCTCCATCGTCGACCTGTCCGACGGTATCCGCCGCAACGTCGTCGCCGCGGTCGAGCGGATGACAGGGCTCCAGGTGACCGAGGTGAACATCAACATCAACGACGTGCACCTCGAGGAGGAGGACGACCAGGAGCCGGCGGAGAGCCGGGTCGAATGACCAGCACCGGCGCGGGTGGTGCCGTCGCACGCTCCGGCGAGCTCGCCGATCACGTCGCCGAGGCGGTCCTGGCCGTCGACGGCGTGACGGACCTGCACGGCGGGTTGTTCGGTGAGATCGGCACCTACCTTCCGGGGCGCCGGGTACGCGGCGTCCGCCTCGGCCCGGCCGGCTCGGCGCAGGTGCACGTCGTGCTCCGGTGGGGCGTGGACATCCCGCGAACCGCCGGCGCCATTCGACGGGCCGTCGCGGCGCTGGTGGACGGCCCGGTCGAGGTGACGGTCGAAGACCTCGCCACCGGACCCACCGCCGGCGGTACGAGAGGAAGCGGATCATGAACGCCACCACCACGGGACTCCTCGTCGGCATCCTGCTGGCGATCGCCGCCACGACCGGGGGACTGGGCGGCTTCCTGCTGGCCGTCATCCTGGGCGTCGTCGGCCTCGGCGTCGCCGGCCACCTGTCCGGTGAGCTGGATCTGGGCCGCATGTGGCGGGCCCGGGAACGCGAATGACGACGGTCGCGGACGGGACGGGCCTGCCGGCTCGGCCCGCCGACACGGACGACGCGGCCGGACGGGGCCAGCTGACCATCCACCCCCGGGTGGTCGAACGGATCGCCGAACGTGCCGCCGTCGACGCCACCGGCCTGCGGGAGCACGCGTCGCGCTGGTCCCTGATCGGCGGCGGCGGACGGTTGCCGAAGGCATCGGCCACAGTTGTCGGCCGGCACACCCGGGTGGCCGTGACGGCGGCGGCCGCGGCGGACCGGACAGTGGCGGAGGCAGCCGCCGGCGTGCGCGACGGGGTCACCCGCACAGTTCACGACCTGACCGGCCTGGAGGTCGACGAGGTCGACGTGCACCTGGCGGCCCTGAGCGGAGAGCCACCGCCGGGCCTGGATCCGCTGCCCGCGGCCGCCGCACCACGACGAGGCGGTGCGGCGCGCCGGGCCGGGATCCTGCTCGCGTTCGTGCTGGTCGCGCTCGGCGCCCTTGCACTGTACGAAGGTATCGTCGCCTTCGGCGCGGTGGACGGACCAGAACCGGCACGAGACCTGCTGAACCGGCTGGACGGCGCCGAACCGCAGACGTGGCTGATCCCCGCCGGCGTGGTGGTGGCACTGATCGGGCTGTGGCTCGTGGTGGCGGCGGTACGGCCGCGGCCGCGCCGATCGCTGCCGGTGACCGCCGACACCGGCGTGTACCTGTCCCGGCGCGCCGTCGAGAGCCTCGCCGAGGACACCGCGTCCCGGCATCCCGGCGTCGTGAAGGCGTCCGCGCGGGCGAGGCGCTCGAAGGTGGTCGTACGCATCACCACCGACGGTGAGCCCGCAACGCCCGGCGAGGTGCGCGCCGCACTCGGCGAGCGGCTCGACCGGCTTGCCGACCGGCCGGCCATCCGGGTCCGGGCCCGCCGTGAGGGGGGCGCGTCGTGACCCGGCGGGCGGCCGCCGCGGAGCGGGTGCTCGTCCTGGTGATCGGCCTGCTGCTGGTGGCTGCCGGGGTGGCCGCGGTCGCCTGGCGGGAGGAGTGGTTCCCCGATCTGATCGGCGGCCCGATGGACACCTCCACGGTGGCCGACCGCACCGACGATGCGTGGTGGCCGTGGGCGCTGTGCGGTGCCGGCGTCCTGCTCATCCTGTTGGGCCTGTGGTGGTGGCGCGTGCACCTGCGCCGCGACACCGAGCGGCAGCTGCGGTTGGCCGGGTCCGGCCGCGGCGGCCGGCTGACGGCGGACACCGGGGCCATCGTCGACTCGGCCGCCGCGGCGCTCGACGCGGTACCGGGCCTGACGTACCGGCAGGGCCGGCTGCGGCGCGAACGCGGCGGGCACGTCGTCGAGGTGACGGCCGCCGCCGACCCCGGCGCCCAGTTGGCCGACGCCGCCGTCGCGGCGGAACGGGCCGCCGTGGCCGTCCGGGCCCACCTCGGCACGGAGGCGACGGCGGGGTTCCGGCTGCTGGTGGTCGCCGCCCGGCGCCGAACACAACCGACCCGCGTGCGCTGAGCCGGACCACTCGCTCCGCCCATCCGCCGTTGATCTTGGAGTTCGCGCGGAATCAACCGGACAAAGCGGGCGCAGTTACTGCGTAAACTCCAAGATCAACGGGATTGCGCGTCACACGGCCCGGCCCGTGATCAGGAACTGCAGCTGCACCTCGTGTCCCTCGGCCACGCCGTAGCGCCGGTCGAGGTCGAGGATCCGGGTCAGCGGCGTGACCACCACGTCGGTGAAGCCGGCCGCACGGACCGCGGCCGCGGACTCGTCGATGCTGGTCGCCTCGGCCAACGGCAGCAGCGACAGCACATCGCGGTCGTACAGGTCGCCCAGGCCGGGCTGCCGCTCGAGCGGGGTGGCGGAATCGCCGGAGACCGGCGCGTGAATGCCGGTGGGGAACCAGGTGCTGTCGACGGCGGCGAGCAGGCCGCCCGGCCGGAGCAGCGCACGCCAGTTGCGCAGTGCCACCTCTGGCGTGCGCAGTGTCCACAGCAGGTACCGGTTGGTGACGACGTCGAAGCTGGCGGGCGGGAACTCGGGCGCGACCGCGTCGCCGAGCCGCAGTTCGGGCGGGTTCGGCAGCGCCGCCGCCTTCTCCCGCGCCTTGTCCAGCATGCCGTCGGCCAGGTCGGTGCCGACGACGTCGTAGCCGAGCTCGGCCAGGAGCACCGAGACGTGGCCGGTGCCGGTCCCGACGTCCAGCACGCGGGCCGGCGGCGCGGGCAGGGCGCGCTGCCAGACGTCGATCCAGCCGGCCCGGATGTCGGCGTTGCCGATCTGCTTCAGGTGATGCGCGTCGTAGGAGTCGGCGCGCTCGCTCCAGTACCGGTTGATGTTGGCCTGGGCGGCCACGGGGGCGGGCCGGTGCGTGGTGTCGGTCATGACGCTCCTCGGGTAGCGGGTGTCCTGGCATCGAGGGGACGGAAGAGCAACTGAACGCCGTCGTCGGTGGCGACGCGCTGCACACCGATCCGGTAGACCGGCTCCAGCACCTCGGCGCGCAGGACGGCGTCGGGCGTGCCGGCCGCGGCCACCCGGCCGCCGTCCAGCAGCACCAGCTCGTCGCAGTACCGGGCGGCGAGGTTGAGGTCGTGCAGCACCACGACGGTGGTGACGTCCAGCCGGCTGACCAGCTGCAACACTTCGTGCTGGTAGCGGATGTCGAGGTGGTTGGTCGGCTCGTCGAGCAGCAGGTGATCGGCCTGCTGGGCGAGCGCCCGCGCGATGAGCACCCGCTGTTTCTCGCCTCCGGACAACCCGGCGAAGACCCGGTCCGCGAGATGCCGGGCACCGACCCGCTCCAGCGACGCCGCGGCGATCCGGTAGTCCTCGCGGCCGTGCCGCTGGAACGTCGACAGGTGCGGTGCCCGGCCCAGCAGGACCGTCTCGGACACCGTCAGCGGCAGCTCGCCGGTGCCCTCCTGCACGACGACAGCGAGCCGGCGGGCCAGCTCGCCCGGCTTCAGCTCGCCGACCGGCGTCTGGTCCAGCGTCACCAGCCCGGCCCGCGGGGCCAGCGCGCCGTACAGGGTACGCAGCAGGGTGGTCTTGCCGCTGCCGTTCGGGCCGATCAGACCGACCACCCGGCCCGGCGCGGCGGTGACGTGGGCGCCGTCGACCACCAGCGTGTCGCCGTAGGCGAACGAGACGTCGTCGGCGCTGATCATCGGCCGGTGCCGAACCGCTCGGCGATACGCTCCAGGCCGTCGATGGACAGCGGCGTGGGCGGCTCGGTGAAGTTGAACAGCTGCACCAGGATGTCGTCGTTCTGCACCGCGCGCAGTCCCTCGGCGCCGGGGAGACTGAGCACGGCGTTCTTCACCGCGTCCGGGTCGCCGTCGACGTGGAGCAGGACGAGCACGTCGGGGTCGGCGGCGATGATCTGCTCGAGCGTCACCTCGAACACCCGCTCGTCGACGTCGGCGAATACGTTGGTGAACCCGGCGGCCTCCAACTGCGGGTGCGCCATGCTCCGATTGCCGTACGCGTAGCCGCTGCCGCCGCCGACGGTGGGGAAGAGGACGGCGGCGGTGCGTTCGGGTGCGCCCTCGACCGAGGCTTCGACGGCCTCGACCCGGTCCCGCAGCTCGGACACCAGCTCGCCGGCCGCCTCGGCCCGGTCGAAGATCTGGCCCATCGACTCGATCTGCTCGTAGACGTCGTCGAACGTCGTGGCCTCGACGCCGTTGGGGCAGTACACCGGCTGCACCAGGGCGTTGATGCCGACGCCGGCCAGGCCCTCCCGCGTGATGCCATCGGGCAGGCCGATGACCAGGTCCGGCTGCTGGGCGATGATGACCTCCTGCGAGATCTGCAGGTGGCCGCTCTCGTCCACGTCCTCGCCGAGCGACTCGATGCCGGCGATCGCTTCGTTGGTGGCGTCGTCGTAGTACTCCGCGGGGAACGCCCCGGCCCGCAGCACCGCCGCGTCCAGGACGCCCAGTCCGTGCAGGACGGTGACCGGGGCGCTCTCCAGCATCACCACCCGCTCCGGCGGGGCGTCGAACGTGACGTCGACACCACAGTTCTGGACGGTGAGCGGATAGGTCGTACCGCCGCCGGCGGCGTCCACGGTGGCGCCGGCATCGCTCGTGTCGTCGGCGGTGCCGGCGGCGTCGGCGCCGCACGCGGCGGCCAGCAGGGCGAGCGCGACGACGGGCGGCAGGTATCGCATCAGATCTCCTCGAACGGGTCAGGACCCGGCGGCGTGGAAGCGCCGGACCAGGAGCAGCAGGAACGGCGCGCCGACGAGGGCGGTGATGATGCCGATGGGCAGCTCTCGCGGCGCCAGGACGGTCCGGGCGGCGACGTCGGCCCACACCAGGAAGATCGCCCCGATGAGCGCGGCCACCGGAACCACCCGGCCGTGCGCGGCGCCCACGAAGCGCCGCGCGATGTGCGGGATGACCAGGCCGACGAAGCCGATGCCGCCGGCGGCCGCGACGACCGCGCCGACGCACAGCGACACCACCAGCAGCAGCTGCACCCGGAACCGGGTGGGCGGGACGCCGAGGGTGTGCGCGGTCTCGTCGCCGATGGCGAGCGCGTCCAGCCGCCGGCTCCACACCATCAGCGCCGCCACCGTCAGGCACACGATCGCGACGACGAGGGCCAGCGGCGCGGACCAGCGGGCCAGACCGAGCGAGCCGAGCAGCCAGAACAGGACCGACCGGGCGCCTTCGGCCGAGTCGGAGGCGAAGATCAGGAAGCTGGTGGCCGCGTAGAGGGCGTAGCCGACGGCGACCCCGGCCATGAGCAACCGCAATGAGGTGATGCGGCCGCCGGCCCGGGCCACCACGAACACCGCGGCGGAGGCGCCCAGCGCGCCGAGGAACGCGCTGACCGACAACGCGTTCTCACCGAACCCGGCGCCCAGCCCGAACAGGATGGCCGCCGCGGCGCCGGTGGACGCCCCGGAGGTCACGCCGAGGAGGTAGGGGTCCGCGAGCAGGTTGCGCACCATGGCCTGCAGCGCCACCCCGCAGACCGCGAGCGCCGCGCCCACGACCACACCGAGCACGACCCGCGGCAGCCGTACCTGCCAGACGATGGAGTCCTCCGCCGTCGTCCAGGTGACCTCGGCCGGCCAGCCGGCGATGTGGTGGGTGACGATGCGCGCCACCGTGGCCGGCGAGATGGACACCGCGCCGAGCCCCACCGCGAGCACCACGGTGACCAGCAGGCCGGCGGACAGCCCGCCGATCCACAGCGCCGTGCGCCGCCGCTGGGCTCCCTGACCGAGGTCGTCGTCCGGCAGCTCGGTCAGGTCGATGGCCGTGACGCTCACGATCTCCGCCTCCCTCGCCGGCTCCGTGGGGCTCGTACATGCGACACGGTCGCGTCAACAGATGCGACCTTGTCGCATCTTGCCGGATCCGGCACGAACGGACAACGGGGTGCGCGGGTGGAGCGCAAAGGTTCAGAACGCCGTCATCTGGGCGTCCAGGACAGTTCGCCACCGGGACGTCGCGGAGTTCGGCCGCGCGGCCGTGCGTGGCCCGGGGAGCGTCGCCCTCGCCGATGGCTTCATCCGACGGTGCTCGGGCGTGGCCGTCAGGTGGCGCGGGGCGACGAGCCATTATCGTGGTGGGGTGAGCCGCAGGCCGCGCTGGCGGCGCTCGTTCCGCGACGGCGACGGCCTCGGCGCCGGGGAGCGTGCGGTCCGCGAGTCCGGAGCCATCGACGTCCACGTCGTCACCCGCGAGCGAGCACGGCCGGGTCCGCTGCTGCGCCGGGCGGAGTTGCTCGGCCGCAGCAGGCGCGCCGCCGGCTGGGCGCTGGCCGTGCTCGGCCCGGTCGCGCTGGCCGCGATCCTGGTGTCCTTCCGCGACCTGCGCGAGCTGCCGAGCGACCTGAGCTGTTCCTCGCACTCACCGTGGGGGTGGCACTGCTGGGCGGGTTGTGGCCGGCGGTGACCGTCGCGGTCTTCGGCAGCCTGCTGCTCAACTGGTACCTCACGCCGCCCTACCACACGCTGACCATCGCCGACCCGGAGAACGCCCTCGCGCTGGCGATCTTCATCCTGGTCGGTGTCGGCGTCGCCTCCGTCGTCGACCTGGCCGCACGGCGCACCCTGCAGGCGGCGCGCAGCAGCGCGGAGGCCGACACCCTCTCCGCTCTCGCCGGCAGCGTGCTGCGCGGCGAGGACACCGTCGTGCCGATCTTGGAACAGATGCGCGAACGTTTCGGCATGGAGTCCGTCACCCTGCTGGAGCGCGACGGCGGCGGCCGTGGAGCCTGGCGGCCCGTCGCGCATGCCGGCGACCCCGCGTGCCGCGGGCCCGGAGACGGCACCTCGGAGGTGATGGTCTCCGAGACGCTGACGCTGGGCCTGCGCGGACCGGTGCTCGACGCCGGCTACCGGCGGGTCCTGGAGGCGTTCGCCGCCCAGGCGGCGGTGGTGCTCGACCGGCAGCGGCTGCGGCAACGGGCCGCGGAGGCGCGCCAGCTGGAGGAGGGCGAGGCCATCCGCACCGCCCTTCTCGCGGCCGTCTCGCACGACCTGCGCACCCCGCTCGCCGCCATCAAGGCGGGCGTCACCAGCCTGCGCCAGGACGATGTCGAGTGGAGCCCCGCCGACGAGGCCGCGTTGCTGGCCACGGTGGGCGAGGCCACCGACACGCTGGAGCGGCTGATCGACAACCTGCTCGACCTGTCCCGGCTGGAGACCCGGACGGTGCATCCGGTGCCGCGACCGGTGAGCCTCGACGAGATCGTCCCGCGCGCCGTCGCCGGCGTACCGCCGGGCAGCGTCGTGCTGGACATCCCGGAATCGCTGCCGCTGCTGGTCACCGACGCCGGCCTGGTGGAGCGGGCGATGGCCAACGTGGTGGAGAACGCGGTCAAGTACTCACCGCACGGCGCCGAGGTGACCGTGTCCGCGGCACTCGTACCGGCGCTGGGACCCGGTGCCGGCCACGTCGTGGAGGTGCGGGTGGTCGATCGCGGCCCCGGCGTGTCCGACGAGGACAAGGCGACGATGTTCCTGCCGTTCCAGCGCCTCGGCGACTCCCGGCCGGCACGAGTGGCCGGAACGCCCGGCGTGGGCGCCGGCGTCGGTCTGGGTCTCGCCGTCGCCCGCGGCTTCGTAGACGCCGTCGGCGGAACCCTCACCGCGGACGACACCCCCGGCGGCGGGCTGACCATGGTGGTGCGCCTGCCCGTCGCCGCGATGCCCGCCACCCCCGCACCGGACCGGGTCGAGGAGACCGCATGACGGCACCGGAGACCGCGGACGGGAACCGCGTTCTCGTCGTCGACGACGAACAGGCACTCACCCGGGCCCTGGCCATCAACCTGCGCGCCCGCGGCTGGGACGTCATCACCGCCGCCGACGGACACGGCGCGCTCGACGCTGCCGCCCACAAGGACCCGGACATCGTCATCCTCGATCTGGGCCTGCCCGACATGGACGGCGTCGAGGTCATCGGCGGGCTGCGCGGCTGGACGACGGTGCCGATCATCGTCCTGTCGGCGCGGACCGGCTCCGACGACAAGGTGGAGGCTCTCGACACCGGCGCCGACGACTACGTCACCAAGCCCTTCGGCATGGACGAGCTGCTGGCCCGGCTCCGCGCCGCCCGCCGCCGCGCCATCCCGGCGGATGGGGAGAGCTCCATCGTCACGGCGGGCGAGCTCACCATCGACCTGGCCCGCAAGAAGGTCGCCCGCGCCGGTTCCGACGTCCGGCTGACCCCCACCGAATGGCATCTGCTGGAAGTGCTGGTGCGCAACGCCGGCCGCCTGGTGTCGCACACACAGCTGCTGCACGAGGTGTGGGGGCCGGCGTACGGGTCCGAGACGAACTATCTGCGCGTCTACTCCGCGCAGCTTCGGCGGAAGCTGGAACCCGACCCGGCCCGGCCGCGGCACATCATCACCGAACCGGGCATGGGGTACCGCTTCGAGCCGTGAGGACGTCGTGGACGGAGGCGGGTGGTGTTCCGGTCAGCCGGGCCACCTCGTCGGACACGGCGCCCCAGCGCTGGTGGCGTACCGACTCCAGCATGGTGCTGTAGGCGTGCGCCCACCAGGAGGTCTCACCCGCCCGGGCGAGTGCGGCCGTGTAGTCGGCCGGGTCGACGTCGATGTACTCGAGCCGATCGCCCCGGGCCGCCGACATCGCGGCCGCAATCGCCGGTACGTCGAGGGCCGACGGTCCGGTGATGTCGTGGCGGCGGCCAGTGGGACCGGCCAGCGCGAGCGCGGCCAGCGACCGTGCGACGTCGGTGCGCGAGACCAGCGAGAGGCGCCCGTCGCCGGCGGGCAGCCGCAGCTGACCGCGATCGACGGCACCCTCGGCCAGCCGCAGGAAGAACTCGGTGTAGATCGACGCTCGGGCGACGGAGACCGCGCAACCGCTGGACGCCAGCAACCGCTCGGTGTGCCCGTTGGTGACGGCGTAGCAGAACGGTGACTCCACGTCGACGTCCAGGCCGCTGAGGACGACGACATGCCCGACTCCGCAGTCGGCGGCGGCCTGCACGACATTCACGTGGTGCAGCATCACGGTGGCGGCGTGGCCGTCGCTGGAGACGAAGACCAGGGTGTCGACGCCGTCCAGCGCGGCCCGCAGGGTCGCCGGGTCGGCGTAGTCGGCGGGCGCGACGAGGACGCGGGGCGGGGGAGACCATCGGGTGGCCGGCCGGACCAGCGCCACGACGTCGTGTTCGGGGTACGCGGCCAGCTGCGTCGCGACCTGGCCGCCCACAGTGCCGCTCGCTCCGGTCACCGCGATCCGCATGCCCGTCTCACCTCCACGAGAAGGAACCACCTCGGCGGTCAGCGTGGCACAACCCGCTGGTGGTCAGATCGCGCCCCGGTGGATCAGGCGGACCAGTTGAGCCGCTCGTGCAGGATGGCGCGTTCGGCCGGGTTGGCGGTGAGCTCGAGGGCACGCGCGTCGGCGCCGCGGGCGTCGTCGGGACGGCCGAGTGCACGCAGCAGGTCCGCACGGGTCGCGTGGTAGAGGTGGTACGCGTCGAGAGGGTCGGCCAGAGCATCCAGCTCGGCCAGCGCGGCGGGCGGCCCGGCCGTGTAGCGCAGCGCGACGGCTCGGTGCAGGCGGGTGACCGGCGACGGAGCGACGTGCAGGAGCATGTCGTAGAGCAGCACGATCTGCTTCCAGTCGGTGTCCTCCCAACGCGGCGCCTCGGCATGGCAGGCCACGATCGCCGCCTGTAGCTGGTACGGGCCGGGGCGGTGCTGACGGGCGGCTCGCGCGAGCAGCCGGGCCGCGTCGCCGATCGCGGCGTGGTCCCAGCGCGATCGGTCCTGGTCCCGCAGCAGCACGATGTCGCCGGCGGCGTCGAACCGGGCGGCGCCGCGGGCACGGTGCAAGCGGATCAGCGCGAGCAGGCCGGCCACCTCCGGCTCGTCCGGGGCCAGCTCGTGCAACAGGGCCGCCAGCCATTCGGCGTCGTCGACGAGGCGCTCGGAGTGAATGGAATCCGCGGTGGACAGGTAACCCTCGTTGAGCATCAGGTACACGACCGAGAGCACCTCCGTCAGGCGGTCGTGCAGGTCCGCCGCGGCGGGCAGGCGATACGGGATGCCGGCGTCGGTGATCTTGCGCTTGGCGCGGGTGATCCGCTGCGCCACGGTCGCCTCCGGCACCAGGAAGGCCCCGGCGATCTGCGCCGTCGTGAGCCCGCAGACCACCCGCAGGGTCAGCGCGATCTGGGCGGCGCGGGGGAGCGAAGGGTGGCAGCAGGTGAAGATGAGCCGGAGGCGTTCGTCCGGCTCGGGCTGCACCGGCCACTGCACCTGAGCGAGCTTGGCGCGGTAGGTGCTCTCGCGCCGCAGGATATCCAGGCCGCGCCGGCGCGCGACGGTGAACAGCCACGCCTCGGGCCGCTCGGGAATGCCCTCGGCAGGCCAGCGTTCGAGGGCTTTCACGACGGCGTCCTGCACCAGGTCCTCGGCGGTGGCGAAGTCACCGATGAGCCGGACCAGCGCGCCGGCGAGCCGGCCCGCGTGCTCACGCACCACGCGGGTCAGCTCGGCATGCGACGGGTGGGTCACTGCCGTCAGGCCTCCAGCGGCCGGATCTCGACCACCGGGCAACCCGGCCAGGTGCGGGCCATCCGCAGCGCCTCGTCGAGATCGGCGACATCGACCTCGACGTACCCGCTGACTACCTCCTTGCCCTCGACGAACGGGCCGTCGGTGACGATCGGCTCGGGCGCGTCGAGCCGGACCGTGGTGGCCGTGTGCGGGCCTTGGAGCTTGCTGCCGCCGCGGATGACGCCCGCGTGTTCGGCCATCCAGGCGTTCACCCGGCCGTAGGCGCGGTCGCGGTCGGCTTGCGACATCGACTCGAGCTCGGCCGAGAACCCCTCGGTGTCGACGAACAACAGCACGTACTTCATCGCTCAGGCTCCCTGGTTCAGGTTCTGCAGCTCGGCCAACCGCCGTGCCAGTTCCGGCGGCGGCACGTCCTCGACGTGCGTCGCGATGGTCCAGCCATGACCGTACGGGTCGACGACGAAGCCGTCGCGGTCACCGTAGAACTGGTCCTGCGGCGGCCGCCGCAGCGCCGCACCCCGTTCGACCGCCCGTGTGACGACCGCGTCGACGTCCTCGACGTAGATGAACAGGAACGACGGCGAACCGGGGAGCCCCCCGGATGGCGGCGCCTGGGTGCCCATGCCCGGGGACTCGTCCTCGACGATGACCACCGAGTCGCCGATGACGATCTCGGCGTGTGCGACGGTTCCGTCCGGGCCCGGGAAGCGCATCCGCTCGATGGCGCCGAACACGTCGGCGTAGAACCGCAGTGCTTCGGCCGCGTCGCTGACCACGAGGCACGGTGTGACCCGGCGGTAGGTGTCCGGGATCGGCTGGGGCGTGGTCGACGTCATGGGTCGTCCTCCTCATCGTGGGAACCTGCTTCTACTCTCCTGACGATCGGGCCGCCGGCCGATACGACACGTCGACCACGGCGAGACCGCCCGCATCGCCTGACCCGGTATATTCGTGCAGGTTCGACGGCTGGGGGAGGTAGCGCGATGGCGGTGACCGACCTCGCGATCGAGAAGATCAAGCAGATGATCCTCAGCGGTGAGCTGAAGCCGGGCGACCGGCTGCCGCGCGAGGCCGACCTCGCCGAGCGGCTGGGACTGTCCCGTAGCTCGCTGCGTGAGGCCGTGCGGGCGCTGACCCTCATCCACGTCCTCGACGTGCGGCAGGGCGACGGCACCTACGTCACGAGCCTGTCGCCGGACCTGCTGCTCGACGCGATGGCGTTCGTCATCGACTTCCACGGCGACGACACCGTCCTGCAGTTCTTCGAGGTCAGGCGCATCATCGAGCCGGCCGCCGCGTCGATGGCCGCGCAACGCATGTCCGAGGAGGCGGTCGACAAGCTCGCTGAGGTGATGTCCGGGATCCGCCCGGAGACCGACATCGAGGAGTTCGTCGCCGCGGACCTGGAGTTCCACCGGCAGGTCGCCGACGGTTCCGGGAACCCCGTGCTCGCTTCACTGGTCGAGAGCATGTCCGGCCCCACGCACCGGGCTCGGGTGTGGCGTGGTGTCACGCAGGAGTCGGCAGTGGCCCGGTCGCTGGCCGAGCACGACGCGATCGTCCGCGCCATCCGGGCGCGGGAGCCGGAGGTCGCCCGCTCGTGGGCCACGGTCCACGTCGCCGGCGTCGAGCAGTGGCTCAGGGAGGCGTTGATTCTCCCGGAGGGGTGACGGCCCGCGGCACCGGGCGGGTGCGAGAATCGGGGCCGTGTGCGGACGGTACGTGGTCGACGCGTCGATCGAGGATCTCATGGACGAGTTCGCCGCGGTCGCCGGAGCCGGTGCGTCGGACCTCGGCCCGTCGTTCAACGTCGCACCCACCGACCGGGTACCGATCGTCCTGGAGCGCACCGACCAGCCGCCCGAGGCCGGCCGGCAGCTGCATCCGGCGCGTTGGGGACTGGTGCCGCCCTGGGCGAAGGACACCGCCGGTGGCGCGAAGATGATCAACGCCCGGTTGGAGACCGCCGCCGGCAAACCGGCCTATCGCGGCCCGTTCGCTCGCCGCCGCTGCGTTGTACCGGCCAGCGGCTACTACGAATGGCAGCGCGGTGCCGGCGGGAGGAAACAGCCGTTCTACATCCACCCGCGCGACGGGGTGGTGGCGATGGCTGGGCTGTTCGAGTGGTGGCGCGACGACCGGTTGCCGCCGGACCACCCGGACCGGTGGGTGCTGTCGGCGAGCGTCCTGACCACCGCCCCCGCCGAGCACCTGGCCCATATCCACGACCGGATGCCGGTGATGCTCACGCGTGACCAGCTGGCCGGTTGGCTCGACCGCGGCCACGACGACACCGTCGCGCTGGCCGAGCTCGCCCGGGCCGGCACCGCCGAGGTCGCCGCCACGTTGACGGCGCGGCCGGTCGGGCCCGGGGTGGGCAACGTCCGCAACAACCACCCCGACCTGATTGCGGCACCGCCCTGACCGGCGGCTACGGGAACGCGTCCTGCTCGAGGTCGGCGATCAGCTCGTCGAGCCAGCCGATGATCGCCTCCCGCTGCCGGCCGGCGGCGATGCCGCGTTCACCTGCGTAGTCGCCGTACGCGGCCGCCAGGCCCACGACGTCCAGGTCCAGTTCGAGACTGAGCTGAGCCTCGTATCGGCCGTGCCCCGCCGGCCAGTTCCGCTCGGCTGCTCGATCTTCCGTCACCCGAGAACCCCTCCGCTGTCAGCGCCTTCGCCGCCTTCGTCCGGTCTCAGGGAGGCGGCCCGTGCGTGCCGTACCCCCTGCGCCCGAATCGATGCCTGCGGCCGCGACACCGGCCGCGATCGTCTGCCGGCGGACGCGACGGGCGGCACGCCGGGCCGTACGCCGGAATCATCCGGTTCGGCTAGGGTGAGCCTCCGCTTGTATCGTCGGTCAGCCGAGTTCTGGAGGCGTTAGGTGCCCAGCTCCATCGTCCTGGGGCCGATGCTGCGCCACGTCGGCCGGGAGTCGGCGCTGGTCTGGGTGGAGACCAGCCGGCCGGCCACCGTGCGCGTCCTCGACGCCGAGGCGCGCACGTTCACCGTCCACGGCCACCATTACGCCCTGGTCGAGGTCGACGGCCTCGAGCCGGGGACGTCCACGCCGTACACCGTCGACGTCGACGGCGAGCCCGCCTGGCCGGAACCGGACGGCCCCTTCCCGCAGCCGGTCATCCGTACCCGCGACGACGGTCCGGTGCGGATGGTCTTCGGTTCGTGCCGGATGAGCGTCCCGCATGACGACCGGCACAACCGCGTCTACGGCACCGATGCGCTGCGTGCTCTCGCGCTGGGGCTGGCCGTGGCCGGTGAGGCGGAGCGGCCGGACGGGCTGATCCTGCTCGGCGACCAGGTGTACGCCGACGAGACGTCACCGGCGATGCGGGAGTTCATCAGCGCCCGGCGCGACCCACGGCAGGCGCCGGGAACCGAGGTGGCCGACTTCGAGGAGTATGCCCACCTGTACCGGCTGGCGTGGAGCGACCCCGCGGTGCGCTGGCTGCTGTCCACCGTCCCCGCTGCGATGATCTTCGACGACCACGACATCCGCGACGACTGGAACACCTCCCAGGCGTGGCGTGAGCGCATGGCCCGTGAGCCCTGGTGGCGCCGGCGCATCACCGGTGGCATCGCGGCGTATTGGCTGTACCAGCACGTCGGGAACCTGTCACCGGCAGAACTGGCCGCGGACCCGGTGCTCGCCGCCGTCCGGGCGGCCGACGGCGACGCCGGCGAGGTGGTCGACGAGTTCGCCTGGACGGCCGACCAGGATCCCGCGTCGTACCGCTGGAGCTTCACCCGCGACATCGGCCCGGCCCGGCTGGTCATGATCGACTCCCGCTGCGGCCGGATGCTCGACCCGGGTCGGCGCACCATTGTCGACGACGCCGAATGGGAATGGATCGCCGAGCAGGTCCGCGACACCGAGCACGTCGACCACCTGCTCATCGGCACGTCGCTGCCGTACCTCCTGCCGCGCGGCCTGCACGACCTCGAGGCCTGGAACGAGGCCACCGCAGCCGGCGCCTGGGGCCGCCGGTTCGCCGCCGCCGCGGAGACCCTGCGCCAGGCGGTGGATCTCGAGCACTGGGCGGCCTTCGGGACGTCGTTCCGGGCGATGGCCGACCTCGTCACCGAGGTGGCCACCGGGCCCGACGAGCGCCGGCCGCGCACCATCAGCTTCCTGTCCGGTGACGTCCACTACTCCTACGCGGCCGAACTGCGGTACCCCGGTCGCGGTGAGACCACCAGCCGGGTGCATCAACTCGTGTGTTCTCCGGTGCGCAACCCACTGAGCACCACCCTGCGCTACCTCAACGGCGCAGCGGCCTTCGCCGTCGCCCGCCTGGTGGGGTCGGCGCTGGTGAAGTTCGCCCGGGTACCGCGGTCGCCCGTCGCCTGGTCCATCGAGGCCGGCCCGCGCTTCGACAACGCCCTGGCCACCCTCGAACTCGCCGACGGCGCCGCCCGGGTCCGCTGGCACACCGGGCGGGTCGGCGACGACGGCGTGGCCACCCGCCGGGAGATCCTCGCTGCTGAACTCTGAGCAGGTCAGAGGCGGGTCAGGGCGGCGGTGCGATCACCCGGGCCGCGTGGTGCAGGACCGTCCACGACCGGTCGGCCTCGAGCATCGACAGCTCGCCGTCGGCGTTGACGGGGACCGGCTCGTCGGCCGTCACCGTCACGGCGTGCCCGCGCGCCTCGACGACGTCGTGGCGCTCCGGATGCCGGCCGCGGACCAACGCCACCGCGAAGCCCAGCCGGGCGCGCCAACCGGTCGAGAACGACACGACGACGTCGGCCTGCCCGTCGTCGGGGTGGGCGGACGGAGCCACCCGGGCACCCCCGCCGACGGTGACGCCGTTGCCGAGCGCCGCCATGAGAACCCGCCGTCCGCCGCCGGCCACGACCCGGCCGTCGACCGCCACCCGCAGCCGCCAGCCGCGTGCGGAGGCTCCTGCGACCGCGCTCCCCACCGGGTAGGCCAGCTTCCCCAGCCGCGGCTTGAGCGGGACCGCCCGTCGCCCGGCCTCGGCTCCCACGCCCAGGTGGACGGCGTTGACGACGACGCCGCCGGTGTCGTCGACCAGGACGTCCAGGTCGCTCGGCTGCCCGTCGAGCACCGCCTTGGCCGCCTCGGCCGGGTCCAGTGGCAGCCGCAGCGTCCGGGCCAGGTCGTTGCCGGTGCCCATGGGCACGATGCCGAACTCGAACGGACGCTCACGGGCACCCGCCTCGGCGCCGGAACCGCCCAGCCGGCCGAGCCGGTGCGCCGCCGCGATGAGCGCGTGCACGGAGCCGTCGCCGCCGAGGATCACCGGCAGCCGGTCGCCGAGCCCGCCCAGGACGGCGGCCAGCTCAGCCGGGTCGCGCGTCTCGGCGACTTCCACCCGCGCGCCGGAGCGCAGCACGTCCAGGGCAGAGCGCGTCGCGCCGTCGCCCGTGCCGCCGGCCCGGCCGTTGGTGATGACGAGCAGGTCCTTCACGCGCCCTCCACTCGGTGTCGGCTCCCATTCTGCCCGTGATCGCCGGGCCCAGGTGAGCCGGCCGGTTTCTGTCAGAACGGCCGGTTCCTGCAAGCCGAGCCAGGGGTGGGCGGCCGACCATGGCGCTCCCGATACCCGACCGAGGGAGGACCATGACCGTCGATCCCACGTCCGAACACCGGCCGGCCGCCACCCCGGCGGGCGACCTGCTCATGCGGGAGATCCCGGGTACCGGCGAGCGGCTTCCGGCACTCGGCCTGGGCATGTTCATGACGTTCGACGTGCTGCCGGGAGCGCCCCGAGCGCACCTGCGCGAGGTCGTCGAGCGGTACTGGACCGGCGGCGGGCGCGTCTTCGACGTGTCGCCGCTGTACGGCAACTCCGAGCACGTACCCGGCGACATCATGACCGACCTGGGCATCACCGACCAGGCGTTCATCGCCAACAAGCTCTGGACGACCGGGGACTTCCTGAGCGACCGCCGCGACGCCGAACGCGCGCTGGAGCGGTCGCTGAACAACCTGTGGCGCGAGCGCTTCGACCTGATGCAGGTGCACAGGCTCACCAACGCGGAGATGAACGTCGCCATCCTGCGCTCCTGGAAGGAGGCAGGCCGCATCCGCTACGTCGGCGTCACCCACCACGTCACGCACTACTTTCCGGCTCTGGAAGCGTGGATCCGCACCGGCAACGTCGACGTCGTGCAGGTGCGGTACTCGATCTTCCGCCGGGACGCCGAGCGCCGCGTCCTCCCGGCCGCGGCCGACCACAGCACGGCGGTCCTGGCGCACATGACGCTGGAGAAGGACCGGCTGCACCGTGTCGTGGGCAACCGGCCGTTGCCCCGGTTCGCCATCCGTGACCTCGGCTGCGACACGTGGGCCCAGTACTTCCTCAAGTACGTGCTGTCGCATCCGGCGGTCACCTGCGCGGTGGTGGCGACCCGCGACCCCGACCACATCGACGACGACCTCGGCGCCCTGACCGGTCCGCTGCCCGACGCCGAAACGCGCCGCGCCATGGTCGAGCACCTGGAACGGCTGCGCGGGTTCTCCGCCATCGACAGCGTCGGCTGGTACCCGGACAAGACATTCGACGGCCGGGTGCAATTGTCCGGCGGGGAACACCTGTTCGCCTGACTGCGCCCGGTGCCCTCGGCGGGAGCGATCAGGTGACCGATCACGCCGCATTGCCGCGTCGAGGTCAGCTGATCCTTTCGGGTCCACAAGCTGGAGACGATCAGGTGCCCGATTCGCGCCGCCCACGGGTGCGATCGTCATCTGATCGCCGCCACGGAACCGATCAGGTGACACACCGACGATCAGGTGGAGACCCAGCGGCACTCCGCGGTATCCGGCGGTGTCAGGCGCGACCGGTATCGTCGGGGCTGTCTCGCTTCGCCGCCCTGGAAGGAACACCGCGATGCCGCAAGTCGCGCTGGTCACCTGCGCCGAGCTACCCGACCTCGACCCTGACGACCAGCTGCTGTTGCCGCCGCTCGCGGCCCGCGGTGTCGAGGCCGTGCCGGCGGTGTGGGACGACCCGGCCGTCGACTGGGCCGGGTTCGACCTCGTCGTCGTGCGCAATCCATGGGACTACGCGCGCCGGCGCGACGAGTTCCTGGCGTGGGCGCGGTCGGTGCCCAGGCTGGCCAACCCGGTCAAGATCATCGAATGGAACACCGACAAGCGGTATCTGCGCGACCTCGCCACCGCCGGTGTCCCCGTCGTGCCCACCACCTGGCTGGAGCCGGGGGGCGTCGTCGAGCTTCCCGAGGCGGGGGAGTACGTCCTGAAGCCCGCGGTGAGTGCCGGGTCCGCCGACACCGGCCGGTACCGGCTCTCCGACCCGGCAGAGCGCCGGCTGGCCGAGGAGCTCGCGGCGCGGTTGCTCGGCCGGGGCGCCACCGTCATGCTCCAGCCGTATCTGAGCGCCGTCGACACCGCCGGGGAGACGGCGCTGCTGCACTTCGACGGCGTCTACAGCCACGCCATCCGCAAGGGCCCGATGCTCGACGGGCCGTACCGGGGCGACGACGGCGAGCTGTTCCGTGCCGAGCAGATCGACCCGCGGGTGCCGGCGGCGGCCGAGCGCGAGCTGGCCCGGGCGGCCCTCGACGTCGTCCCCGGGAGCCACCAGGACCTCCTGTACGCGCGGGTCGACGTCATCCCGGGAGCCGACGGCACGCCCGTGGTGCTGGAGGTGGAGCTGACCGAGCCGAGTGTGTTCCTCGCCCACGCCGACGGCGCGGCCGGACGGCTGGCGGACGCGATCGTGGCTCGCCTGTAGCGGGTAGCATCGGGCGCGTTCGTCAACCACCCCGTCACTTCCGAGGAGCAGTCGTGTCCGAACAGATCCGCATCGTCGTCGCCGGCAGCGAGCGACAGGTCGATGCGGGCACGACGGCGGCGGACCTGTTCGCCGACCAGTCCACGGTGATAGCCGCCCGGGTCGGCGACACGCTGGTCGACCTCGCCCGCGTGCTGGCCGACGGCGACGACGTCGAGCCTGTCGCCATCGACTCGCGCGACGGCCGCGACATCCTGCGCCACTCGACGGCCCATGTCATGGCCCAGGCCGTGCAGGAGCTGTACCCGCAGGCCAAGCTCGGCATCGGCCCGCCGGTCGAGAACGGCTTCTACTACGACTTCGACGTCGCCGAGCCGTTCACACCCGATGACCTGAAGAGCATCGAGAAGAAGATGCAGCAGATCGTCAAGGAGCGGCAGTCGTTCGTGCGCCGCCCGGTCAGCGACGACGACGCCCGCGCCGAGCTGGCCGGCGAGCCGTACAAGCTCGAGCTCATCGGCCTGAAGGGCGGCGGCGCGGAAGCGGCGGCGGAAGGCGCGTCGGCCGAGGTCGGCGCCGGCGAGCTGACCATCTACGACAACGTGAAGCCCGACGGGGAGCTGGCCTGGAAGGACCTCTGCCGCGGCCCGCACCTGCCGACCACCCGCGCCATCCCGGCGTTCAAGCTGATGCGCGTGGCCGCCGCGTACTGGCGGGGCAGCGAGAAGAACCCGCAGCTGCAGCGCATCTACGGCACCGCCTGGGAGAGCCGTGAGGCGCTCAAGGACTACCTCGACCGGCTGGCCGAGGCCGAGCGACGCGACCACCGCAAGCTGGGCCGCGAGCTCGACCTGTTCAGCTTCCCGGACGAGCTCGGCTCCGGCCTGCCGGTGTTCCACCCCAAGGGCGGCGTCATCAAGCGGGAGATGGAGGACTACGTCCGCCGCCGGCACCTGGAAGAGGGTTTCGAGTACGTCGGCACCCCGCACGTCTCCAAGCAGGGCCTGTTCGAGACCTCCGGGCACCTGCCGTACTACGCCGACGGCATGTTCCCGCCCATGGAACTGGAGGGCAGCTCCTACTACCTCAAGGCCATGAACTGCCCGATGCACAACCTCATCTACCGCTCGCGGGGCCGTTCGTACCGGGAGCTACCGCTGCGGCTGTTCGAGTTCGGCTCGGTGTACCGCTACGAGAAGTCCGGCGTGGTGCACGGCCTGACCCGGGTGCGGGGGATGACGCAGGACGACTCGCACTCCTACGTCACGCAGGAGCAGGCCGCCGACGAGATCAAACACCTGCTGGACTTCGTGCTCGGCCTGCTGAAGGACTTCGGGCTGGACGACTACTACCTCGAGCTGTCCACCCGCGACCCCGGCTCGGACAAGTTCATCGGCACCGACGAGCAGTGGGAGCAGGCGACCCGCACGCTCGAAGAGGTCGGGAAGGCGTCCGGCCTCGAGCTGGTGCCCGACCCGGGCGGCGCCGCCTATTACGGCCCCAAGATCTCGGTGCAGACCCGCGACGCCATCGGCCGCACCTGGCAGATGTCGACCATCCAGCTCGACTTCAACCAGCCGGCCCGGTTCGAGCTGGAGTACCAGGCCGCCGACGGGTCCCGGCAGCAGCCGGTCATGATCCACTCGGCGAAGTTCGGTTCCATCGAGCGGTTCATCGGCGTGCTGACCGAGCACTACGCCGGCGCGTTCCCGCCTTGGCTTGCCCCCGTCCAGGCGGTCGGCATCCCGATCGCCGACGAGCACGTGCCGCACCTGGAGAAGGTCGCTGCCGTGCTGGCCGAGCAGGGGGTGCGCGTCGAGGTCGACCGCTCCGACGACCGCATGCAGAAGAAGATCCGCACCGCGCAGAAGCAGAAGATCCCCTTCATGCTCATCGCCGGCGACGACGACGTCGCCAAGGACGCGGTCTCCTTCCGCTACCGCGACGGCAGCCAGAAGAACGGGGTACCCGTCCAGGAGGCCGTGGCCGAGATCGTCGACGCGGTACGCCGTCGCGTCCAGGTCTAAGGTCTGACGCCTGAATCCCCAGGTCAGGACATGCACATGCTAATGTATGTGCATGTCCATGACCCATCGCCTGCAGATCCTCCTGGACGAGGAGAGGCACCGGCGCGTCATCGCTGTAGCAGCGTCGCGACACGTCTCGGTGGCGACGGTCATCCGCGAGGCCATCGACCGCGGGCTGCCCACCACCGGGCGCCCGCGGGAAGAGGCGGCGTCTCGGTTCCTCGCGGCGGAGCCGATGGACGTTCCCGAGGTGGACGAGCTGCTGGACGAGCTCGACCAGCTACGGGGCCGGCGCGGGTGATCGTCGTCGACACGACGGTGCTCGTCTATGCGGTGGGCACCGAGCACCCGTATCGCGAACCATGCCGGTCGCTGGTCCAGGCGGTGCGCGACGGGCGGGTGCGCGCGACCACCACGGTGGAGGTCGTGCAGGAGTTCACACACGTCCGAGCGCGCCGCCGAGGGCGCGAGGACGCCGCGTCGCTGGCCCTGGACGTCGTCGACACGTTCTCACCGCTGCTGCGCGTCGACGAGAACGACCTACGCACCGGCATCGCGATCTACCGGAGCTCCGGCCGGCTGGGCAGTTTCGAGGCGATCCTGGCCGCGACCGCTGTGAACGCGGGCGCCGACGGCCTCGTCTCGGCGGACAAGGCGTTCGGAGACGTTGCCGGCCTCCGGCACGTCGTTCCGGACATCGACGCCGTGCAGGCCTTGATCGGAGGATGAGCGGTGCCCGAGACCGACCGCCTGGAGCGGCTATGGACGCCGTACCGGATGGCGTACATCAACCGTGAGCCCGGCAACGGGGTTGACGGCGACGGCTGCCCGCTCTGCGAGATCCCGACGCTGTCCGACGAGGACGGGCTGATCCTGCGGCGTGGGCGGACGGCCTACGCGGTGCTGAACCTGCACCCGTACAACCCCGGCCATCTCATGGTGGTTCCGTACCGGCACACCGGCGAGTTCGAGACGCTCACCGACGACGAGTCGCGCGAGCTCACCTCGATGACGCAGGAAGCCGTCCGGGCGGTCCGCGCCGCGTCCAGCCCGCACGGCTTCAACGTCGGCCTCAACCTCGGCGGCGTGGCCGGCGGTTCGCTGTCGGCCCACCTGCACCAGCACGTGGTACCGCGGTGGAACGGCGACGCCAACTTCATGACGGTGCTCGACAACACGAAGATCATGCCGCAGCTGCTGGCCGACACCCGGACGTTGCTCGCCGCCGCCTGGCCGCGCTGACCCGACCTCTGGCCGTGTTGACCCGACCTCTGGCCGCGCTGACCCGGCGCCGGCCGGGCGCCGGCGGCACCGATAAGGTCGGCCGCGATGAGCGACGCCGAACCGACGCCCCCGCCCAGCTCTTCCGGCTCCGAGCCCGCCGCCGCTGACCCGCCGCAGGTCGAGGACGAGCTGATCACCACCCAGCACGTCCTCGACACCCCGGACGGCCCGCTGCACTACACGGCCAAGGCTGGCCGGGTGGTCCTGTGGGAGGACAAGGTCGAGGACGGGGTGTGGAAGGGCCGCCGCCCCCGCGCCCAGGTCGGCCTGACGGCGTACACCCTCGACGACGCCGAACCCGGTAGCCGGCCGGTGACCTTCGCCTTCAACGGCGGGCCGGGCTCGGCGAGCGTGTGGCTGCACTTGGGCTTACTCGGCCCGCGCCGCGTCGTCATGGGCGACGTCGGCGCCCTGGCCCCGCCTCCTTACGCGCTCGCCGACAATCCGGAGTCCCTGCTCACCGTCAGCGATCTGGTGTTCATCGACCCGGTCTCCACCGGCCGTTCGCGGGTGGTGGACGGCGAGAAGGCAGGCGACTTCCACGGGTTCACCGCCGACATCGAGTCCGTCGGCGAGATCATCCGCCAGTGGATCACGGCCGAGGGCCGCTGGCTGTCGCCGAAGCTGCTGGCGGGGGAGTCGTACGGCACCACCCGCGCCGCCGCGCTCGCCCAGCACCTGCAGAGCACCGGCATGTACCTCAACGGGCTCATGCTCATCTCGTGCGTCCTCAACTTCGGCGTGCACGACTTCAAGGAGGGCAACGACCACGCCTATGCGCGGTTCCTGCCGTTCTACGCCGCCACCGCGCACTACCACGGCAAACACCCGGGCCGGGAGCTCACCGACGTCGTCGCCGAAGCCGAGGCCTACGCCGCGCGCGACTACCTGTACGTGCTGGCCCGTGGCTCCCGGCTGAGCCCGCAGGAGCGCGCCGACGCCGTCGCCACCCTCGCCCGCCTGACCGGGATCAGCGAAGACTACGTCTCCCGCGCGGACCTGCGCCTCGAGCACTGGCGCTACTTCACCGAGCTGCGGCGCGACGACGCCCTGACGATCGGGCGCCTCGACTCCCGCTTCACCGGCCCGGCCGCCAGCCAGATCGCCGAGGGGATGGACTCCGACCCGTCCATGGACGCGATCCTCGGGCCATACGCGACCGCGTACCAGCACTACGTGCGCGCCGAGCTCGGCGTCGAGGACACCTCGCCGTTCCACGTGTTCGGCCCGGACGTCATCGGGAAGTGGAGCTACAAGGAGTTCGAGAACGCGTCGGTGTCCGTGCTCGACCGTCTCTCCCGGGCGATGCGGCAGAACCCGCACCTGCTCGTGCACACCGCGTTCGGCTACTACGACGGCGCCACCCCGTTCTCGTGCGCCGAGGACGACCTCGCGCACGTTCGCATCCCGGCCGAGCTGCAGGGCAACATCGAGCGGCGCTACTACGAGGCCGGACACATGATGTACGTGCACGAGCCCAGCCGGCTGCGGCAGAGCGCCGACCTGGCCGACTTCGTGCACCGAGCCACCGGAGCCTGACCTGGTCCGACGCCCGGACGGCCTCAGGCGACCAGGTCCAGATCGGTCTGCGGGAAGTCGTCGCCGACGCAGAGCAACGGCCGGCCGCTGACGGCAGCGACCGCGTACGTCAGGCAGTCCCCGAAGTTCAGTGCCGCCGGATGCCGGCCCTTGCCATATCTGAGGTAGGCGCCGACGGCGACCGGCCAGTGCGCGCCGGTGACCTCGACAGGTCGTAGCCCGGCCTCGGTGACGAACCGGCCCAGCAGGCTCGAACCGGACGGCCCCAGCCGCGCCGCGAGCACGATGCCGGTCTCCACCAGGGTGGGAACGCCAATGCCCACGTCGGCCGCGTCGACGAGATGATCGAGCAGGAGCTCGTGATTGGGTTCGCCGAGCAGGATCGACACCACCGCGGAACTGTCGACGATCACACGCCCTCCGCCCCGATACCGAGGATCTCCTCACGCTGCTGCTTCGTGGGGGCATGGCCACGGATCTCGACGGGTATCTGCGGCCACACCTCGTCGACCAGGAAGCGCTGGAGGCGCTGCCGGCGGTCGGCGGCGACCCTGGCCGCCAGCACCCTTGCGAGCCGATCCTCCAAGGCACTGCGAATCGCGCCGGTCTTGGTGTCCTGCGTCAGTGCGGCCAGCTCCGCGGCGAGCCGTTCCGTCGTCGGGTCCTTGATGTTCAGCGCCATGGTGTAAGGGTACCTTCGATGGTGTAACGGCATCAATCCTTCGCGGCCGAGAGGATCTTCGCGGCGAGGTTGTGCGGCATCGGGTCGTACCGGGCGTAGGTGCGGGTGAACGTGCCGGTGCCGTGGCTCATCGCCCGCAGGTCGATCGCGTAGCGCACGATCTCGGTCTGCGGCACCTCGGCGCGCACCACCGTGCGACCCTGGCCGACCGCCTCCGTACCCAGCACCCGGCCACGGCGCCCGGCCAGGTCGCCCATCACCGCGCCCACGTAGTCGTCGGGCACCATGACCGAGATCTCGTCGACGGGCTCCAGCAGGTTCACCCCGGCAGCCGCGGCGGCCTCCTTCAACGCCAGCCCGCCGGCGGTCTGGAACGCCATGTCGGAGGAGTCGACGCTGTGCGCCTTGCCGTCGAACAACGTCACCTTGATGTCGACCATCGGATAGGCCGCGGCGGTCGTGCCGCGCTCCATCTGAGCCCGCACGCCCTTCTCGACCGACGGGATGAACTGCCGGGGGACGGCGCCACCGACGACCCTGTCGACGAACTCGAAGCCGGAGCCTTCGGGCAGCGGTTCCACCTCGATCTCGCAGACGGCATACTGCCCGTGGCCGCCGGTCTGCTTCACGTGCCGGCCGCGGGCGGTGGCCTTGCCTGCCAGCGTCTCACGCAACGGCACCCGCAGCCCCACCTGCTCGACGTGCACGCCGTAGCGCGAGCCGAGCCGGTCCAGCAGCAGGTCCGCGTGGGCCTCGCCCATGGTCCAGAGCACCAACTGGTGGGTCTCGGGGTTGTTCTCGACCCGCAGGGTCGGGTCCTCGGCCACCAGCCGGGACAATCCCTGCGCGAGCTTGTCCTCGTCGGCCTTGGCCGCCGGCACGATGGCCACCGGCAGCAGTGGCTCGGGCATGGACCACGGCCGCATCAGCAGCGGGTTGTCCTTGTCCGAGAGGGTGTCGCCGGTCTCGGCCCGCGACAGCTTCGCGACGGCGACGAGGTCACCCGCGTGTGCCTCGCTCACCGGCCGCAGCGTCTTGCCCAGCGGGCAGGAAAGCGACCCGACGCGTTCGTCCTCGTCGTGCTCCTCGTGGCCGCGGTCGGCCAGGAAATGGCCGGACACGTGCACGGTGGCGTCCGGGCGCAGCGTTCCGGAGAACATCCGCACCAGACTGACCCGGCCGACATAAGGATCAGACGTCGTCTTGACCACCTCGGCCAGCAGCGGCCCGGCCGGGTCGGCGCCGATCTCGCGCCCCAGCGGGGCACCATCGACCGTCGTCACCTCGGGCAACGGATGCTCGGCGGGGGACGGGAACGCGCCGGACATGACCTCCAGCAGTTCCTGGGTGCCCAGGCCGGTGGCCGCGCAGACGGGGATGACGGGGTGGAACGATCCGCGCGCGACCGCCCGTTCGAGGTCGTCGACCAGCACCTTCATCTCGATGACCTCGCCGGCGAGGTAGCGGTCCATGAGCGATTCGTCCTCGGACTCCTCGATGATCCCCTCGATCAGCTCACCGCGGGCGTCCTCGAGCGGGCCGGCTTCGTCGCCGGACGGGTCGCGCTCGGACCGAACGCCGTCGGCGTAGGTGAACACCCGGCCACTGAGCAGGCCGATCAGGCCGTCGGAGCCGGTCGGCAGATAGAGCGGCAGCACCTTCTCGCCGAATCCGTCGCGGCAGGCGGCGAGGGTCGCGGCGTAGTCGGCACGCGGGTGGTCGAGCTTCGTCAGGACAACGGCGCGCGGCATCCCGACCGCGTCGCATTCCGCCCACAGCATCCGGGTGGTGCCGTCGATCGGCTCGGCCGCGGAGACCACGAACAGCGCGCAGTCCGCCGCGCGCAGCCCGGCCCGCAGGTCACCGACGAAGTCCGCGTAGCCGGGCGTGTCCAATAGGTTGATCTTGACCTGCTGGTGCATCAGCGGCGCCAGCGCCAGCCCCACCGAGCGCTGCTGGCGGATCTCGGTGTCGTCGTGGTCGCACACCGTGGTGCCGTCCTCGACGCGTCCGGGCCGGTGGATCGTCCCGGATGCGACGAGGAGGGCCTCGACGAGTGTGGTCTTGCCAGCACCGGTGTGGCCGACGAGGACGACGTTGCGCACGTCCACCCCGCCGGCCGGTGGTGTGCCGCCGGCCTCGGTGGCGTCTACTGCCTGGTGTCGTGTCGCCATGCGCCAGCCTCCTGCCTCGCAGGGCGACGCCGCCGGCGGTTCGAGCGCCTCGTTGCGCCGCCGCTTTCGGGTTGGGAACACGATGTGGTGATGGCCACTTTGGTGCGCGAAGCGTGGATGCGCAAGGCCCTCGGCACCAACATCAGTAGCATGGCGGCGCCGGGTGCTGTTCGTACAGCCAACCGGTCGCGGACACCTCGGAGCCGAACGGACGGGCGATGCTCGACAAGTACACGCGGGTTTACACCACTCGCATCCTCACACCGGCCGCGCGCGGCCTGTTGCGGCTGGGCCTCACCCCGGACGCGGTGACGGTGATCGGCACGCTCGGCGTGGTCGCCGGCGCAGTCGCGTTCTACCCGCGCGGCGAGTTCCTGTGGGGGACGCTGTTCATCACCGCGTTCGTCTTCTTCGACAACATCGACGGCATCATGGCCCGGTTGAAGGGGCGCAAGAGCGGCTGGGGCGCGTTCCTCGACTCCACCCTCGACCGATTCGGCGACGCCGCCATCTTCGGCGGCCTGGCCATGTGGTTCGCCGGCGACGGCGACAGCCTGCGAATGACCGCGCTGCTGATCACGTGCCTCACCCTCGGGGCCGTCGTCTCCTACGCCAAGGCGCGCGCCGAGAGCCTCGGCTACACGGCCGGCGGCGGCATCGCCGAGCGGGCCGACCGGCTGGTCGCCATCCTCGTCGTCACCGGCCTGGTCGGCCTGCTCGACCTGCCCGTCGCCGTGCTCGAGGTCCTACTCTGGCTGTTGGCGGCAGCGAGCGCGTGGACGGTGTGGCACCGCGTTCGCGAGGTCAGGCGGCAGGCGGCACGGGAGTGAGCGCATTCAGCGAGCAGCGGCAGCTGTGGCTGTACAGCACCGGCTGGACGGCCGTGCAGAACATGCCGGAGCGCGCGGCCTACCGCTCCTTCCGCGCCATCGCCGACCTGTCCTGGCGCCGGCGCAGCCCGTCGGTGCGGCGGCTCGAACTGAACCTGGCCCGGGTGGGCAAGTACGAGCCAGAGGAACTGCGCGAACTGACCCGGCTCGGCGCCCGCTCCTACATGCGGTACTGGTGCGACGCCTTCCGGATGTCGGAATGGAGCCACGAGCGCATCATCGAGCGGGTCCGCGTCGTCAACGAGGACCGCTTCCGGTCGGCCATGGCCTCCGGTCGGGGCGTCGTCGTGGCGCTACCGCACATGGGCAACTGGGACTGGGCCGGCGCCTGGGCCTGCCTCACCGGTGCGCCGCTCGCCACCGTCGCCGAGCGGCTGCGGCCGGAGAAGCTCTACGAGCGGTTCGTCACCTACCGCGAGGCCCTGGGCATGACCGTGCACCCCCTTGGCGGCAACGGCGTCATGTCGGACCTGGCCGAACACCTGCGCCGGGGCGGGCTGGTGTGCCTGCCGGCCGAACGCGACCTGTCCCGCCGCGGCGTGCCGGTCACGCTCTTCGGCGAGCCGACCCGGATGCCGGCCGGCAGCGCCATGCTCGCGCTGCGCACCGGCGCCGCGCTGCTCCCGGCCACGCTGGCGTACGAGGGCCGCGAGCCCGACCACTCCTTGGCCGTCACGTTCCACGAGGAGATCGAGGTGCCGGAAGAACGCGGTGACCGCCTGGCCACGATGACCCAGCGCATCGCCGACGCGTTCGAGACGGGCATCGCCCGCAACCCCGAGGACTGGCACATGACCCAGCGCATGTTCCTCGCCGACCTCGACGCCGACGACCCGCGCCGAGCACAGCCGGTGCTGCCATGAAGGTCGGCATCGCCTGCCCGTACTCCTGGGACGTCCCCGGCGGCGTCCAGGTGCACATCCGCGACTTCACGGAGGAGCTGACCCGGCGCGGGCACACCGTCTCCGTGCTGGCACCCGGCGACGACGATGACGACCTGCCGCCGTACGTTGTCACCGTCGGACGGCCGGTGTCCGTCCCGTACAACGGCTCCGTCGCCCGGGTGGCGTTCGGGCCCCGCATCGCCGCGCGGGTGCGCCGCTGGCTGCTGGACAACGAGTTCGACGTCGTCCACGTCCACGAACCGGCGTCACTGAGCCTCGGGCTCATCACCACCCTGTGGGCGGAGGTGCCCCTGGTCGCCACGTCGCACTCCGCGATGCGCCGGTCGCGCGCCATGAGTGCCGCGCAGGGCATCCTGAAGTCGGCGTTCGAGAAGTTCACCGCCCACATCGCGGTGTCCGAAGAAGCCCGCCGCACGGTCGTCCAGCACCTCGGCGGCGACGCCGTGCTGATCCCGAACGGGCTGTACGTCGACCGGTTCGCCGTCCCACCGCGGCCGGAGTGGCTCTCCGCCGACGGCACACTGTCCTTCCTCGGCCGCCTGGACGAGCCACGCAAGGGCCTGCAGGTCCTGCTCGAGGCCTGGCCGGTCGTCCACGACGCCTTCCCGGAAGCGCGCCTGCTGGTCGCCGGGCGGGGCGAGATCGACGAGATCCGCCGCGGCATCGACCCGCGCCATCGCGACGCCGTCCAGTTCCTCGGCGGCGTCAGCGACGAGGACAAGGCCGCCATGCTCGCCAGCAGCGACATCTACGTCGCACCGCACATCGGCGGGGAGTCGTTCGGCATCGTGCTCGCCGAGGCCATGGCCGCCGGCGCGCCGGTCCTGGCCAGCGAGCTGGAAGCATTCCGGACGGTGCTCGACGGCGGCCGGCTCGGCGCGCTGGTCCCCGTCGGCGACTCCAAGGCGCTGGCCGCCGAGGCCATCGCGATGCTCGGCGACGACGAGCGGCGGCAGCGCTACCGCCAGGCCGCCGCGGCCGGGGTGCGGCGCTACGACTGGTCCCGCGTCACGGAGGAGATCCTGGCCATCTACGAGATGGCCATCGCGGTGGGCGCCGGCGGCGCCGACCGGCACACCTTCCGGCTGCCTCGGTTGTGAGGGGAACTGACCTCGTGCAATGGGTGTTCATCACGATCGCGGTGCTGGCCGCGCTCGGCGTCTACCTGTCCTGGACCGCCGGCCGGCTCGACCGCCGGCACGCCCGCCTCGACGCCTCCCGCGCCGTCCTCGACGCAGAGTTCCTGCGCCGCTCCGGGTCGGTTCTCGACATCGCCACCGCCGGCCTGCTCGACCCCGCGACCTCGGTTGTGCTGGCCGATGCCGCCTCGCGCGCCCGCACCGCCGACGACACCGAGCGCTACCAGGCCGAGAGCGACCTCACCGCTGTCCTGGTGGCGGCCCTGGACGACCCTGACGACCTCGTGCCGCTGCGCGACGACCCGGCCGCCGCGGCCGCCTTCGACGAGCTGGCGATGGCCTGCCGCCGTGCCGCACACGCCCGGCGTTTCCACAACGAGCTGGTCCGCGGCGCCATTCGGCTGCGCCGCAAGGCACTGGTGCGCTGGCTGCGGCTGGCCGGGTACGCGCCGATGCCCGAGACCGTCGAGCTGGACGACCGCGTCCCACCCGGCCTGGCCACCGCCGGCTGACCGGGGCGTCGGAGGCCGGCACACGTCCGCCGGCCCCAAATGATCACGTTGCGTTGGGGTCTTCCCACGTCACCAGGAAAACTTGCCTGTGGCGACGGCATGTCGCCTCGGGTGGGGCCGGTCGCCGAAACGCGTCCCGCGCGCCGGCGTTCGAGTGTGTCAGGCGCGAGGACGTACCATGGACGTGACCACCACCCTGTCGAGTCGCGAGGTTGCAGCAGCAGTGTCCGAAGAGACGCAGTCCACTGTCGGTACCGCCCGGGTCAAGCGCGGCATGGCCGAGATGCTCAAGGGTGGTGTGATCATGGACGTGGTCACCCCGGAGCAGGCGCGCATCGCCGAAGACGCCGGAGCCGTCGCCGTCATGGCGCTCGAGCGGGTGCCGGCCGACATCCGCGCCCAAGGCGGCGTGGCCCGCATGAGCGACCCCGACCTCATCGACGGCATCATCGACGCGGTGTCCATCCCGGTCATGGCGAAGGCGCGTATCGGGCACTTCGTCGAGGCGCAGGTCCTGCAGAGCCTCGGCGTCGACTACATCGACGAGTCCGAGGTGCTCACCCCGGCCGACTACGAGCACCACATCGACAAGTGGCAGTTCACCGTGCCGTTCGTGTGCGGCGCCACCAACCTCGGCGAGGCGCTGCGGCGCATCACCGAGGGCGCGGCCATGATCCGGTCGAAGGGCGAGGCCGGCACCGGCGACGTCTCCAACGCCACCACCCACATGCGCCAGCTGCGCGACCAGATCACCCGGCTTGCGTCGCTGCCGGAGGACGAGCTGTACGTCGCGGCCAAGGAGCTGCAGGCTCCGTACGAGCTGGTCCGCGAGGTCGCGCAGGCGGGCAAGCTCCCGGTGGTGCTGTTCACCGCCGGCGGCATCGCCACCCCGGCTGACGCGGCCATGATGATGCAGCTCGGCGCCGAGGGCGTCTTCGTCGGTTCCGGCATCTTCAAGTCCGGCGACCCTGCCCGCCGGGCCGAGGCCATCGTCAAGGCCACCACGTTCTACAACGACCCGGACACGCTGGCGAAGGTGTCGCGTGGCCTCGGTGAGGCGATGGTGGGCATCAACGTCGCCGACGTGCCCGAGCCGCACCGGCTGGCCGAGCGCGGCTGGTGACCACCGGCCGGTGACCAGGCCGACGGAGCACAGCTCCGATCTGGGGGAGTGGCGCGACGACGACGGCGTCTGGTTCCGCCGGGCAGCGCGCGTCATCGCGGTGGACGACACCGGGCGGGTGCTGATGATGCGCGGTGTCGACCCCGCCGACCCGGGCCACGTCTGGTGGATCACCCCCGGCGGCGGGCTGGAACCGGACGAGGACGAGCGGGCCGGCGCGGTGCGCGAGCTGTTCGAGGAGACCGGCGTCCGGCTCACGGCGCCCGACCTGGCCGGCCCGGTCGCGGTGCGCAGCGCCACCTTCAGCTTCATGGGCCGCCCGTACCGGCAGGACGAGGTGCTCTTCTTCGCCCGGCTCCGCGGTACGGCCGAACAGCTGGTCACCACCGGCTGGACCCCGGTCGAGCAGGCGTCGGTCACCGAGTTGCGCTGGTGCATCCCGGACGAACTGGCGACCGTGGGGGAACCGGTCTACCCGCCGGCGCTGCCGGACCTCGTGCGCGGTCTGCTGGCCGCCGGCTGGGACGGCACGGCGCCCACCGTCGACTGACACCGCGGCCGGTAAAATCGAACCACACCCATACTGACGAGAGGTTCACCCGTGCCCCAGCCCACCGTGGGGGTCCTGGCCCTGCAGGGCGACGTCCGCGAGCACCAGCGCGTGCTGACCGAGCTCGGTGCCGGCACCGTGGCCGTGCGCACGCCGGAGGAGCTCGACCGCGTCGACGCCCTGGTCGTGCCGGGCGGCGAGTCCACCACCATGTGGCGGCTGGCGCGCAGCTTCGGACTGCTCGAACCGCTGCGCCGGCGCATCGCCGCCGGCCTGCCCGCCTACGGCTCCTGCGCCGGCATGATCATGCTGGCCGACCGGATCGAGGGCGGCGTCGCCGGTCAAGAGACGGTCGGCGGCATGGACATCACGGTGCGGCGCAACGCGTTCGGCCGTCAGGTCGACTCGTTCGAGGCCGACCTCGACTTCCCGGCGCTCGGTACGGCCGTGCCACCATTTCGGGCCGTGTTCATCCGGGCGCCCTGGGTCGAGAAGGTCGGCGACGGCGTCGATGTGCTCGCGCGGGTGGCGTCGGGCGCGAGCGCGGGTAGGATCGTCGCGGTCCGTCAGGGGCCGTTGCTGGCCACGTCGTTCCACCCGGAACTGACGGCCGACGCGCGGGTGCACGCGCTCTTCCTCGACATCGTGAAGGAGGCTTGAGGGCCATGTCCGGCCACTCCAAGTGGGCGACCACGAAACACAAGAAGGCTCTGGTCGACGCCAAGCGGGGCAAGCTCTTCGCGAAGCTGATCAAGAACGTGGAGGTGGCGGCCCGCACCGGCGGCGGCGACCCCGCGGGTAACCCGACGCTCTACGACGCCATCCAGAAGGCGAAGAAGTCGTCGGTCCCCAATGACAACATCGACCGCGCCGTCAAGCGCGGCTCGGGCGCCGAGGGCGGCGGGGCCGAGTACCAGACCATCATGTACGAGGGCTACGGCCCCAACGGCGTCGCCGTGCTCATCGAGTGCCTCACCGACAACCGAAACCGTGCGGCGTCGGAGGTACGCGTCGCCATGACCCGCAACGGCGGTTCCATGGCCGACCCCGGCTCGGTGTCGTACATGTTCGACCGCAAGGGCGTCATCGTCGTGCCGAAGGCGCAGGACGGCCGCAGTGTCACCGAGGACGACCTGCTCGAGGTCGTGCTCGACGCCGGCGCCGAGGAGGTCGAGGACCTCGGCGAGTCCTTCGAGATCCGCAGCGAGGCATCGGACCTGGTGGACGTACGGACCGCGATCCAGCAGGCCGGGCTCGACTACGACTCCGCGGACTCCTCGTTCGTCCCGTCGGTCAACGTGCCGCTGGACGAGGACGGCGCCCGGAAGATCTTCCGGCTCATCGACGCCCTCGAGGACAGCGACGACGTGCAGAACGTGTGGGCCAACTTCGACGTCTCCGACGACGTCATGGAGGCAGTCGGCTGAGCGGCGGCCGGAGGTACGACGAGCGCCAGCGAGTTGTGCCGGAGGTCGCGGCGAGGCCGAGGCCGACCCGGCGGATGGAGGCAGTCGGCTGAGCGGCGGCCGGAGGTACGACGAGCGCCAGCGAGTTGTGCCGGAGGTCGCGGCGGCCCAGGCTGTCGCCTGACGCCCGGCGCGTCTGTCCGGGGTGACCAAGCCGCTGCCGGTAGGGTCGGCACCGAACTGGTGTTCGGCGGAGGGTGGTCCATGCGGGTTCTCGGGGTCGATCCGGGTCTGACGCGGTGTGGCCTCGGCGTGGTGGACGGCACGCCCGGCCGGCCGCTGAGCCTTGTCGCCGTCGACGTCGTGCGTACCTCGGCCGACGCGTCGCTGGGCGACCGCCTGCTCGCCATCGAACGGGTGATCGAGGAGTGGCTGGACCGGCTGGCACCCGACACCGTCGCCGTCGAGCGCGTGTTCAGCCAGCACAACGTCCGCACGGTCATGGGCACCGCGCAGGCCAGCGGGGTGGCGGCGCTGGTGGCCGCGCGCCGGGGCATCCCGGTCGTCACCCACACGCCCAGCGAGGTGAAGGCTGCGGTGAGCGGCAGCGGCCGCGCCGACAAGGCGCAGGTCGCGGCCATGGTCACCCGGCTGCTGCGGTTGGACGCGGCACCCAAGCCGGCCGACGCGAGCGATGCGCTGGCCTTGGCCATCTGCCAGGTGTGGCGCGGTTCCGCGCAGCGCCGGCTCGATGCCGCGGTCGCCGCGGCGGGAAGGGGTCGACGGTGATCGCGTTCGTCCGGGGTCAGGTGGCGGTGCTGCGCCCCACCGAGACGGTGCTCGACGTCGGCGGCATCGGCCTGGCGCTGCATTGCACGCCGGCCACCACGTCGTCGCTGCGGCTGGGCGAGGTGGCGCAGCTGGCGGCCAGCCTGGTGGTGCGCGAGGAGTCGCTGACGCTGTACGGGTTCGCCGACGACGACGAACGCGCGGTGTTCGAGCTGCTGCAGACCGCCAGCGGGGTCGGGCCGCGCCTGGCGCAGGCGATGCTGTCGGTGCATTCGCCGGATGACCTGCGCCGTGCCGTGGCCACCGAGGACCTCGCGGCGCTGACGAAGGTGCCCGGCATCGGGAAGAAGGGCGCTCAGCGCATCGTCATCGAGCTGAAGGACAAGCTCGGCGCCGCCGCCGTCGGCTCGGTGCCGCGGGCGGGCCAGCCGCAGCCGGCGGCCGTGGCGGGTGACTGGCAGACGCAGGTGCACGAGGCCCTGCTGGGGCTCGGCTGGTCGTCGCGGGAGGCGGACCGGGCGGTCGAGACGGTCGCCCCGCAGGCCGACGGTGAGCCGGATGTCGCCACGCTGTTGAAGTCCGCGCTGCGCACGCTGGCCAAGACATGAGCGTCCCGTCCGACGACGAACCCGTCACCCGGCTGGTGGGCGGCGACGCCGACCACGAGGAGCGGGCCGCCGAGGCCGCGCTGCGCCCGCGCACCCTGGCGGAATTCGTCGGGCAGGAACGCCTGCGTGAACAGCTCTCGCTGGTACTCGATGCCGCCAAGGCCCGCGGCCGCAGCGCCGACCACATCCTGCTGTCCGGTCCGCCCGGCCTGGGCAAGACCACGCTCGCGATGATCGTCGCCGCCGAGATGGGCGTGCCCCTGCGCATCACCAGCGGCCCGGCCATCCAGCACGCCGGTGATCTCGCGGCCATTCTGTCCTCGGTGTCCGAGGGCGACGTGCTGTTCTTCGACGAGATCCACCGGATGGCCCGGCCGGCGGAGGAGATGCTGTACACCGCCATGGAGGACTTCCGGGTCGACGTCGTGGTCGGCAAGGGCCCCGGCGCCACCGCGATTCCGCTGGAACTGCCGCCGTTCACGCTCGTCGGCGCCACGACCAGGACCGGCCTGCTGCCCGGCCCGCTGCGCGACCGGTTCGGCTTCACCGGCCACCTGGAGCTGTACGAGCCGTCCGAGCTGGAGCAGGTGCTGGTGCGCTCGGCCGGGCTGCTGGATGTCGAGCTGCGCCCGGACGGCTACCGCGAGATCGCCGGGCGGTGCCGGGGAACTCCCCGGATCGCCAACCGGCTGCTGCGCCGGGTCCGCGACTTCGCCGAGGTACGGGCCGATGGCGTCGTCACCGGCGACGTCGCTCGCGCGGCCCTGAAGGTGTTCGCGGTCGACGAGCTTGGATTGGATCGTCTGGACCGCGCAGTATTGACCGCGCTGTGCCGCAACTTCGGCGGCGGTCCGGTGGGCCTGGGCACACTGGCCGTTGCCGTCGGCGAGGAGCGCGAGACCGTCGAGGAGGTCGCGGAACCGTTCCTGGTCCGCGCCGGCCTGCTGGCCCGGACCCCGCGCGGGCGCGTCGCCACCCCGGCCGCGTGGGCACACCTGGGGCTGGCTATGCCGCGTGACATCCCCTTCACCGGCGGCCTCGGCGAACCCGACCTGTTCTCTGCGGCCGACGAGGCCTAAGCTAGACCCTTCTGCCAGGTAAACTCGAAGTTGCGGCGGGCCATCGGGGCCGCTGACACGTGTTGCGGTACCCGCGGCGGGGCCGCTGGGAAAGGAAGCTCGACACTCACATGGAAGCACTGCTGCTCCCGATCATGCTGATCGCTGTGTTCTACTTCCTGCTCATCCGGCCGCAGCAGCGGCAGCGGAAGCAGATGGCGGAGCTTCAGCAGTCGGTCGCGCCCGGCACCAAGGTCATGACCACGGCCGGTCTCATCGCCACCGTCGTCGAGATCGACGACGACGAGGTGGTGCTCGAGGTCGCGCCCGGGGTCCACAGCCGCTACGTCCGCCGCGCCATCGTCAACGTCATCCAGTCCGAGGAGTCGAAGCCGGCGTCGGCCGACGACGAGGCCGTGCGTCACGAGCCGGTGCCGCAGGCCGAGGACCGCACCAACGGCGACGACAACCGCTGAGGCGCCGCGCGGGCCGTCAGGTCCGCCGCTCCCGCCGGCACGGTAACCTCCACCCGTGACCATCGCCGATTCCGACCGCGATCTGCTGCTCTCGCGCATCAGGGACGTCCCCGACTGGCCCGAGCCGGGCGTGGTGTTCAAGGACATCACGCCGCTGCTGCGCGACCCGGCCGCGTTCAGCACCACCACCGAGCTCCTCGCGGGCGTCGGCGGCGAGGGGGTGGACGTCGTCGTCGGCATCGAGGCGCGCGGGTTCATCCTCGGCGCGCCGGTGGCGCACCGTCTGGGTGCCGGGTTCGTGCCCATCCGCAAGGAGGGCAAGCTGCCCTGGGAGACCACGGCGGCCAGCTACCAGCTCGAGTACGGCGAGGCCACCATCGAGGTGCACCGCGACGCGTTCGCGCCGGGGGAGCGGGTCCTCATCGTCGACGATGTGCTCGCCACCGGCGGCACGGTGCGGGCCACCGTCGACCTCGTCCGCGGCGCCGGTGCGGACGTCGTCGGCGTCGGGGTGCTGATGGAACTGGGCTTCCTCAGGGGACGCGACAAGTTGCCCGACGTCAGGGTGGAATCGCTGCTCGTCATCTGACCACCGCCGGCCGCCGTCTCGCGGGATGGTTACCCGCGAGGAACACTCCGTGTCTAGACTGTGTTGTCTCCTTCACGGGATGAAAGGGGGCCTGTGGCCGAGCAGAGTGTCACCACCGGCGCGCTGACCCCGGTCAGGGTGCGGGCCAGGCTTGCGCGCCTGACAGCCCAGCGTCAGCAGTCCGATCCGGCGCTGGAGCCGCTGTTCCGCGTCATCAAGGCCAACCACCCCAAGGCCGACCTCGAGATCATCGAGCGGGCCTACCGGGTGGCCGCGCGGGCGCACAGCGGGCAGAAGCGCAAGAGCGGCGACCCCTACATCACCCACCCGCTGGCCGTCACCACCATCCTGGCCGAGCTGGGCATGACACCCCCCACTCTCGCCGCGGCACTGCTGCACGACACCGTCGAGGACACCGAGTACCGGCTGGAGCAGCTGCGCGGCGAGTTCGGCGAAGAGATCGCCATGCTCGTCGACGGCGTCACCAAGCTCGACAAGGTCAAGTACGGGCAGGCCGCACAGGCCGAGACCGTCCGCAAAATGGTCATCGCCATGGCCAAGGACATCCGAGTCCTGGTCATCAAGCTCGCCGACCGCCTGCACAACGCCCGCACCTGGCGTTACGTCCCGAAGGAATCCGCGCGCCGCAAGGCACACGAAACGCTCGAGATCTACGCTCCGCTGGCACACCGACTGGGCATGAACACCATCAAGTGGGAGCTCGAAGACCTCTCCTTCGCCACCCTGCACCCCAAGGTGTACGACGAGATCGTCCGGCTGGTGGCCGAGCGGGCCCCGTCCCGGGACGACTACCTGGCCTCGGTCATCGACCAGGTCCAGGGCGACCTTCGGGTCTCCAAGATCAAGGCGAACGTCTACGGCCGGCCCAAGCACTACTACTCGATCTACCAGAAGATGATCGTGCGGGGTCGCGACTTCGCCGACATCTACGACCTCGTCGGCATCCGGGTCCTGGTGGAGTCGGTCCGCGACTGTTACGCCGTCCTCGGCATCGTGCACGCGCGCTGGAACCCGGTGCCGGGCCGGTTCAAGGACTTCATCGCGATGCCGAAATTCAACATGTACCAGTCGCTGCACACGACGGTCATCGGGCCCGGCGGTAAGCCGGTCGAGCTGCAGATCCGCACCCACGCCATGCACCGCCGCGCCGAGTACGGCATCGCCGCGCACTGGAAGTACAAGGAAGACTCCAACGCCGGCCGAGAGACCGACAAGCACGCGACGTCGGGCGACAACGCCGCCACGAACGACATGACGTGGCTGCGCCAGCTGCTGGACTGGCAGAAGGAGACCGAGGACCCGGGGGAGTTCCTCGAGTCGCTGCGGTTCGAGATGGAGTCCAACGAGGTCTTCGTCTTCACGCCGAAGGGCGACGTCGTCGCGCTGCCCGCCGCGGCCACCCCGGTCGACTTCGCCTATGCCGTACACACCGACGTCGGCCACCGCACCATCGGCGCGCGCGTCAACGGCCGCCTGGTGCCGCTTGAGTCCAACCTGGACAACGGCGACGTCGTCGAGGTGTTCACGTCCAAGGCGCAGGGCGCCGGGCCGAGCCGCGACTGGCTGACGTTCGTCACCAGCGCCCGCGCCCGCAACAAGATCAAGCAGTGGTTCTCGAAGGAGCGCCGCGAAGAGGCCATCGAGCACGGCAAGGACGCCATCGCCCGGGCCATGCGCAAGCAGGACCTCCCGTTGCAGCGCATGATGAGCCAGGAGTCGCTCAAGGCCGTCGCCGACGACCTGCGCTACCCGGACATCTCCGCGCTGTACGCCGCGGTCGGCGAGGGCCACGTCTCCGCGCAGAGCATCGTGCAGAAGCTCGTGCAGATCCTCGGCGGCGAGGAAGGCACCACCGAGGACGTCGCCGAGGCCGCCACCCCGGACCGCCCCCGCCGGCGCACCGGCGGTGACCCGGGCGTCGTCGTCAAGGGCGTGTCGGACGTGTGGGTCAAGCTGGCCCGCTGTTGCACTCCGGTGCCGGGCGACGCCATCGTCGGCTTCGTCACCCGCGGCTCCGGCGTGTCCGTGCACCGCGAGGACTGCGTCAACGTCGACTCCCTGCGCCGCCAGCACGGCCGCATGGTCGAGGTCGAGTGGGCGCCGACGGCCAACAGCATGTTCCTCGTGGCCATCCAGGTCGAGGCGCTCGACCGGGCCCGGCTGCTGTCGGACGTCACCCGGGTGCTGTCCGACCAGCACGTGAACATTCTGTCCGCGACCGTGTCCACCAACACCGACCGCATCGCCACCAGCCGGTTCACGTTCGAGATGGCCGACCCCAAGCACCTCGGGCACGTCCTGAAGGCCGTGCGGGGTGTGGAGGGCGTCTTCGACGCCTACCGGCTCACCAGCGGCATCCCGGCGCCCGCGCCACACTAGCCCTCGTCAGCTGGTGAACTCCTCCAGCGCCTGCTGAGCCTGCTCGAGCCACGAACGCCGGGCCGCGATCGCCTCCTCGGCCTCACGCAGCTTGCGCTCGTTGCCGGCCTCACGCGCCTTCGTCGCCTTGGCCTCCAGGTCGGCGATGGACGTCTCCAACTGGGCGACGGTGGCCTCGGCGCGGGCCCGGGCCTCCGGGTTGGACCGCTGCCACTCCGCCTGCTCGGCCTCGCGGATGGCGTCCTCGACCCGGCGCATCCGGCCCTCGACCGAACGCATGGCGTCGCGGGGGACGTGGCCGGCCTCTTCCCACCGGTCCTGCAACGCCCGCAGCGCCTGCCGGGCCGCCTTCCAGTCGGTGACCGGCAGCAGCGCCTCGGCCTCGACCAGGATGGACTCCTTGACCTTGAGGTTTGCCTGCTGCTCGTCGTCGCGGCGGGCCTGGTTCTCCGACCGGGCGCCGAAGAACGTGTCCTGCGCGGCCCGGAACCTCTTCCACAGGCTGTCCTCGACACCGCGCGGCGCCGGGCCGGCGGCCTTCCACTGCGCCATGAGCTCGCGGTAGCGGCGCGACGTGGCGCCCCAGTCGGTGGAGGTGCTCAGCTCCTCGGCCTCCACGAGGATCCGTTCCTTGATCACGCGGGCTTCGTCGCGCCGCTCGGCCAGCTCGGCGAAGTGCGCCTTGCGCCGGCGCGTGTAGTGCGTGCGGGCGGAGGAGAACCGGCGCCACAGCTCGTCGTCGGTGCTGCGGTCCAGTCGCGGCAGCGACTTCCACTCCTCGAGCAGCCCCCGCAGGGTGTCCGCGCCACCCCGCCAGTCGTTGCTCTCGGCGATGGCCTCGGCCTGGTCCGCGATCTGCTCCTTGCGCCCGCGTGCCTCCTCCTGGGCCTTGGCCCGCGCGGCGCGGCGCTCGGCGCGACGTTCGGCGATCCGGGCCTCGATGGCGTCGAGGCGGGACGCCAGCGCGTCGAGGTCACCGATCGCATGGGCGTCGGCGAGCTGCTCGCGTACGCGCGAGACACCCTGCGCGGTGTCGTCGGGCGCGGCGGCCCCGGACTCCAGCCGCTGCTCGAGCAGATCGACCTGGACGACGAGGTCGTCGTACTTGCGGGTGAAGAAGGCCAGCGCTTCCTCCGGCTTGCCGACCTGCCACGATCCGATACTGCGTTCGCCGGACGCCGTGCGTACGAAGACCTCCCCGGTGTCGTCGACGCGGCCCCAATCGTTGGCGGCGACGGTGGCGGGCGTGGGCTCAGGGCTACCAGTGGTGTTGGTCACGGTGTCCTCATCCGGTGTCAGGCAGCGGTCGTGACGGTGTCGAGGGTGACGGGGTGAAGCGGCGCGCCGTCCTCGAGTCCATTGTCGGTGCCGTCGGCCGCGATTCCAGTGATCACGTCCAGACCGGTGGTGATCTGGCCGAAAACTGTGTAGTTGGGTGGGAGCTCGGAGTCGGCATACACCAGGAAGAACTGGCTGCCGTTGGTGTCGGCTCCGGAGTTCGCCATCGCCACGGTACCGGCGGGGTAGGTGGCGCCGTCGGTGTTCTCGTTGTCGAACTCGTAGCCGGGCCCGCCGGAGCCGGTGCCGGTGGGGTCGCCGCACTGCAGGACCTTCAGGCTCTCGGACGTCGTGAGCCGGTGGCACGTCGTGCCGTCGAAGTAGCCGGCGCTGGCGAGGTGGGCCAGCGAGTTGACGGTGCACGGCGCGGCGGCGTCGAGCTGGACAGTCACCGGCGAGCCGTTCAGCGTCAACGTGGCCGTGCCCGGCAGCGTCGCGGCGTCGACGGGAACGGCCGGCGTGCCGAGGTCGGGCACTGCGGAGGTGCCGCTGGCGCGGTACTCGCAGCTGCCGGGTTCCGGGGCCTGCGTCGCCTCCGGATCGGAGTCGCTGCTGGCGGCGACGGTGTCGTCACCACCGCCGAACACGCCGGAGAAGTAGAGCGTGCCGGTCACCAGCGCGGCGACGGCCAGGACCGCCGCGACGGCCAGCCCGCCCGTGCGGCGGCGCTTGGCCTGCTCGGCCCGCCGGGCCTGCTGACGCTCGTGCCTTTGCCGCGCGAGCTCACGCCGACGCTGCTTGGCGCTCTGGGCCACCTGCCATCCCTCCCGCTCGCTCCCGACGAGACAAGGGGAGCGCCAGGCGCGCGCCCCCCGGTCCACAGTGCTGTGCGGAGACAGTCTAGGCAGTACAGCGCCGGAATCAGATAACGAGTTCGCGGCGATGATGGGGCCGCCGGTAGCCTGCCGGAGTGCTCCTCCTCGCCATCGCCGCTCCCGTCCTCGGCACCAACTGCTACATCGTGGCGCCCGACGACGCCGACGAGTGTCTGCTCGTCGATCCCGGCATCGGCGTGGTCGAGCAGGTCGAGAAGGTCCTCGACGAGCGCGGTCTGCGCCCGGCCGGTGTGTTGGTCACCCACGGCCACCTGGACCACACCTTCTCCCTGTCGCCGCTGTGCCAGCCCCGCGACCTGCCCGTCTACCTGCACGAACGCGATGTGTACCGGCTCTCGGACCCACTGGGGTCGCTCGGCCCCCAGCTCGCCTCGCAGTTCGCCGGCCTGGCCGCCGGCTGGGTGGTGCCACGCGACGTCCGGCCGTTCGACGGGGCCGAGGCCGCCGTCACCGTCGCCGGCGTCGAGCTGCGGGCCATCCACGCCCCAGGCCATACCGAGGGGTCGACGCTGTACCACGTTCCGGGCGCCGACCTCTGCTTCACCGGGGACGTTCTGTTCGCCGGCACCATCGGGCGTACCGATCTGCCCGGCGGCGACGACGCGCTGATGCTCGAGACCCGGCGGTGGCTGGCCTCGTCCGCCGCGGCCGGCGGGCTGCCGGACACCACCACCGTCCTGCCCGGGCACGGCGAGGCGTCGACGCTGGGGCAGGAGCGTGCCACCAACCCGTATCTCCGAGGACTCTGAGTGAATCAACCGATCTTCCGTGCCCCGCGGGGCACCTTCGACCTGGTGCCGCCGCGCGGCGAGGCGATGCTGGCGGTGCGCGAAGCGATGGCCGCACCGTTGCGCGGTGCCGGCTACGGCTACGTCGAGACGCCCAGCTTCGAGGAGACCAGCCTGTTCGCCCGCGGCGTGGGCGAGTCGACCGACATCGTCACGAAGGAGATGTACTCCTTCACCACCCGTGGTGGCGACGACGTCACCCTGCGGCCGGAGGGGACGGCACCGGTCCTGCGCGCGGTGCTCGAGAACGGCCTGCACCGCGGCGCGCTGCCGGTCAAGCTCTGGTACTCCGGCTCCTACTACCGCTACGAACGTCCGCAGAAGGGCCGTTACCGGCACTTCTCCCAGGTGGGCGCCGAGATCCTCGGCACCGAGGACCCGGCCAGCGACGCCGAGCTCATCGTGCTGGCGGTCGACGCCTACCGCGCGCTGGGACTGACCGGGGTGCGGGTCCTGGTCAACTCACTGGGCTCGAACGAGTCGCGCCCGGCCTATCGGGCGGCGCTGCAGGAGTACCTGCGCACGCTCGACATCGACGACGACACCCGACGACGCGTCGAGGTCAACCCGTTGCGGGTGCTGGACGACAAGCGGCCGGAGATCCAGAAGGCACTGGCCGAGGCACCGCTCATCACGGACTTCCTCTCGCCGGGTGATCGTGACCACCACGAGGCCGTTCGCTCGCTGCTGTCCGACGCCGGGGTGGAGTTCTCCGACGACCCCCGGCTGGTGCGCGGGCTGGACTACTACACGAGGACGCTGTTCGAGTTCGTCCACGACGGTCTCGGCTCGCAGTCGGCGGTGGGTGGCGGCGGGCGCTACGACGGCCTGTCCGAGCTGCTCGGCGGCCCCCGGCTGCCCGGTGTGGGCTGGGCGCTCGGCGCCGACCGGACGCTACTGGCGATGGAGGCGGAGGGGCTCCCGCTTCCCGGCCGTCCCGGCGTCGACGTGTACGCCGTCCCGCTGGGCGACGAGGCTGCCCGCCGTGCGTTCGGTCTGGTGACCTCGTTGCGCCGGACCGGGGTGGCCGCCGACGTGGCCACCGGCGGCCGTGGGCTCAAGGGCGCGATGAAGGCCGCTGACCGCAGCGGCGCGCGGTACGCCGTCGTCCTCGGGGCGCGCGATCTCGAAGAGGGCGTCGCCCAGGTCAAGGACCTGGGTTCGGGCGAACAGGAGCCGGTGGCGCTCGACCGGCTCGTCGAGCACGTGGCGGCGCTGCTGGCGTGAGTTGACATGCGGGCCGAACGAATGTTCGAATTGCGTCATGCGCTGGGAAGGACAGGAGCTGGCCGTCGCCGACGGCGCGGCCCTGCCGGGTCTGCAGCGCATCGCCGGGCTGGTCCGCAGTGTGCGTACGCCGGAGTTCGAGGGCATCACCTTCCATGAGGTGACGGCCAGGTCGGCGCTGAACAAGGTGCCGGCGGCGTCGCAGGTGCCGTTCCGCTGGACGGTCAATCCGTACCGCGGGTGCAGTCACGCCTGCGCGTACTGCCTGTCCGGTCATGCGCCCATCACCATGGCCGACGGCAGCGTGATTCCGCTCGCCCGGGTGCGAGCGGGGGACCAGGTGCTGGGCACCCGCAGCGACGGCGTCAGCAGGCGGCTGGTGCGCACCGAGGTGCTCGACCACTGGCGCACAGCCAAGGTCGCGTATCGCGTCGAGCTCGACGGCGGCACCTCCATCGTCGCCAGCGGCGAGCACCGCTTCCTGACCGCGAACGGCTGGAAGCACGTGGCGCCGGCGCCCGACGGCGAGCCGGCACGGCCGCACCTCACCACCACCGACCAACTCGTCGGCGTCCGCCGGGGCGTCGTGGGGGCGGTCGTCCGCGAGCACGAGCGGTTCACCGTGAGCTATGTGCGGCCCATGGACGCCACCCTGCCGATGTACGACATCACCACCGGCACCGGCGACTTCATCGCGCACGGGGTGGTGAGCCACAACTGCTTCGCCCGCAACACCCACACCTACCTCGACTTCGACGCCGGCGACGACTTCGACCGTCAGGTGGTGGTCAAGGTCAACCTCGCCGAGGTGCTGCGCCGAGAGGTCGCCCGCCGCTCCTGGAGCCGTGAGCACGTCGCCATGGGCACCAACACCGACCCGTACCAGCGGGCAGAGGGCCGCTACCGGCTGATGCCCGGCGTCATCGAGGCGCTGGCCGGTTCCGGCACGCCGTTCAGCATCCTCACCAAGGGCACCCTGCTGCGCCGCGACCTGCCGCTGCTGACCCGGGTGGCCGAGGACGTCGAGGTCGGCGTGGGTGTGTCGCTCGCGCTGCTCGATGACGGGCTGCACCGGTCGGTGGAGCCGGGGACGCCCACGCCGCGGGCCCGGCTCGACCTCATCCGCGCGGTCCGCGCCGCCGGGCTGCCGTGCACGGTGCTGATCGCTCCCGTCCTGCCGGCGCTCACCGATTCCGAGGAACACCTCGCCGCCCTGGTCGCCGCCTTGGCCGACGCCGGCGCCACCGGGGTCAGCTACATCCCGCTGCATCTGCGCCCTGGCGCCCGCGAGTGGTATCTACGGTGGCTCGGCACGGAGCGGCCCGACCTGGTGCCCACCTATCAGCGGCTCTACCAGCGTGGCGCGTACGCCGACCAGCGCTACCGGCACTGGCTGAAAGCACGCATGGAGCCGCTGCTTCGCCGGCACGGCCTGCGTTCCCGCGACGACGAGCCCGACGAGCGCACCAGTCCGCTGCGGCGGCGCCGTTGGGGCACGCGCCTCACGGTCGGCGGCGATGCGCCCCTCGCCGGTCCCGCGGCCGCCCAGGACACCCTCTTCTGATCGCACTATCCCGGAAATGATCACGTTCGGCATGGGTGCACCCGCTGCACCAGGAATGCTTGCCTGGTGAAGCGGGAACTCGCCCAGGGTGTCACTGGCTGGGCGCGCCGGCACCGCCGCATCGTCCCGCCAGGGGGAATCACCTCGCACCCGCGCGAGCGCGTTACGTAGGATCGCTGGGTCACGCGCGTATCGCGACGCCACCGACCGATCCGAGAGGAACATCCGTGCTCCGCACCCACGAGGCCGGCACCTTGCGCGCCGGCCACGCCGGCCAGACCGTCACCCTCACCGGCTGGGTGGCCCGCCGTCGCGATCACGGGGGAGTGGCGTTCCTGGATCTTCGTGATGTGTCGGGTGTGGCGCAGGTGGTGGTGCGGGACGAAGAGGTGGCGCACGAGCTGCGCAACGAGTACTGCATCAAGGTCACCGGCCAGGTCGGGCGGCGCCCGGTGGGGAACGAGAACCCAAACCTGCCGACCGGTGAGATCGAGGTCGTCGCCGACGATGTCGAGGTGCTCAGCGAGGCCGAGCCGCTGCCGTTCCAGATCGACGAGCACGTCGACGTCGGCGAGGAGGTACGGCTCAAGTATCGCTACCTCGACCTGCGCCGCAGCGGCCCGGCCGCAGCGATCCGGTTGCGCAGCGATATCAACCGGGCCGCCCGCGACGTGCTGCTGTCCGAGGGCTTCGTCGAGGTCGAGACGCCGACGCTGACCCGCTCCACGCCGGAGGGCGCCCGTGACTTCCTGGTGCCGGCCCGGCTGCGCCCCGGCTCCTGGTATGCGCTGCCGCAGTCGCCGCAGCTGTTCAAACAGCTGCTCATGGTGGCCGGGTTGGAGCGATACTTCCAGATCGCGCGGTGCTACCGCGACGAGGACTTCCGTGCCGACCGGCAGCCGGAGTTCACCCAGCTCGACATCGAGATGAGCTTCGTCGAGCAGGACGACGTCATCGCGCTGGCCGAGCGGGTGCTCACGGCACTGTGGGCGTTGGTCGGTCACCAGATCACCACGCCGATCCCGCGGATGACCTACCTCGACGCCATGGACCGCTTCGGCTCGGACAAGCCGGACCTGCGGTTCGGTCAGGAGCTCACCGAGGTCACCGAGCACTTCGCGAACACCGGGTTCAGGGTCTTCCAGGCGCAGTACGTGGGTGCCGTGGTCTACCCTGGCGGCGCATCGCAGACCCGCAAGGAGCTCGACGGCTGGCAGGACTGGGCCAAGGCCCGCGGCGCCCGCGGCCTGGCCTATGTGCTGGTCGGCTCCGACGGCGAACTGTCCGGCCCGGTTGCCAAGAACCTGTCCGACGACGAGAAGGCCGGCCTGCCGAAGCTGGTCGGCGCCGTGCCGGGCGACGCGATCTTCTTCGCCGCCGGCGCTCGTCGCGGGTCGCAGGCGCTACTGGGCGCGGCCCGGCTCGAGATCGGCCGCCGCGCCGGGCTGATCGACGAGTCCGCGTGGTCGTTCACCTGGGTGGTCGACTCGCCACTGTTCGAGCCGGCCGCCGAGACCGACGACGTCGCCGTCGGCTCCGGGGCGTGGACGGCGGTGCACCACGCGTTCACCTCGCCGAAGCCGGAGTCGCTCGACACCTTCGACACCGACCCGGGCAGCGCGCTGGCCTACGCCTACGACATCGTCTGCAACGGCAACGAGATCGGCGGCGGGTCCATCCGTATCCACCGCCGCGACGTGCAGGAGCGGGTGTTCCAGGTGATGGGCCTCGGGCCGGAGGAAGCGCAGGAGAAGTTCGGCTTCCTGCTCGACGCGTTCAAGTACGGCGCCCCGCCGCACGGCGGCATCGCGTTCGGCTGGGACCGCATCGCCGCGCTGTTGGCCGGATCGGACTCCATTCGCGACGTCATCGCCTTCCCGAAGACCGGTGGCGGCTACGACCCGCTGACGGCGGCACCCGCGCCCATCACCGCGCAGCAGCGCAAGGAGGCCGGCATCGACGCCGTTGCGGAGCAGCCGCCGGCCTGACGCCGACCCTCGGTGTGCACCCGCTCCACCAGGCATGCATGCGTGGTGGAGCGGGTGCACCCATGCCGAACGTGATCATTTTCGAAGGGGCGATGGAAATTACGTTGCGCTGACCGGACGGGCACTGAGAGAATCGTCAGCGATGTGATCTGACGCGTGACTCCAGCCCGCGACCGAGGTGTGTACCCGGCGGGCTTCCATCGATCCTCGTCGAGGTCGTCACGTGTCTCTTCTCTCTGTTCGCGCACTGTCCATCGCCTATGCCGGCCGTCAGGTTCTCGATGGTGTCAGCTATGACGCCGGCCCAGGGGAGCGGCTGGGCATCGTCGGCGAGAACGGGGTCGGGAAGTCGACGCTGCTGCGGCTGTCCGCCGGAGCCGAAGCACCCGATTCCGGCACCGTCGAGCGGCGCGGCAGCCTCGGCCACCTCACCCAGGAGCCGGACCTGCCGGCCGGGATGACGGTCGACGGCGCCGTCGACGCCGCGCTGGCGGATTTCCGCGACATGGAGCAGCGCATGCGCGCCGCCGAGGCGAAGCTCGCCGACGGCGATCAGTCGGTGCTGGACGCCTACGGTGATCTGCTCGCGGAGTACGAGTTGCGCGACGGGTGGTCCGCCGATGCCCGCGCGGCCCGGGCGCTGGGCGGGCTGGGACTGGGCGACGTCGCGGGGGACCGGTCGGTCGACACCCTGTCCGGTGGGCAGCGCTCCCGGCTGGCGCTGGCGCTCGCGCTGGTCGAGGCGCCGGACGTCCTGCTGCTGGACGAGCCGACCAACCATCTCGACGACGACGCGATCGCCTTCCTCGAGGAGTCGTTGCGCGGTTACCGGGGCGCCGTCGTCATCGTGTCGCACGACCGCGCGTTCCTGGACGGTGTCGCCACGTCGGTTCTCGACCTGGACCCGGTGCTGACGGTGGAGCGCGACGGCACCCCGCACGTCGGGCCGGCGCGCTACACCGGCGCCTACACCGACTACCTGGCGGGCAAGGCGGCCGCACGCGTGCGGTGGGAGCAGGCCTACGCCACCTGGTCCGACGACGTCGATGAGGCGCGCGCCGCGATCAAACAGGACGCCCGCCGGATCGGCCACGAAGGCCGGGGCCGGCGCGACAACGACAAGTTCGTCGCCCATTTCCTCAGCCAGAAGGTCGACGCGGCGGTGTCACGGCGGGTGCGGGACGCGGAGAACCGACTGCGCCGGCTCGAGGAGTTGCGCATCCCCAAACCGCCGCGGCTGCTCCGGTTCGACGCGGTGCTGGGCGCGGACGTTCCCGACGGCGTGTTGATCGCGGTGCGCGAGGCCACGGTTCCGGGCCGCATCACGGCCCGCGCGTTCGACCTCACCGCCGACACCCGGTTGATGATCACCGGCCGCAACGGTTCGGGGAAGTCGTCGCTGCTGGCGATGCTGGCCGGCGAGCTGGAGCCGAAGAGCGGCGAGGTGTCGCGTTCGCGCCGGTTGCGGATCGGCTGGTTGCCGCAGACCGGGAGCTTCCCGGACCCGTCGCTCACCGCGGTGCAGGCTTTCGCCGCGGGCCGTCCCGGCCCGCCGGAGGAATACCAGGCCGAGCTGGCCGGTCTCGGCCTGCTGCCCGGCCCGGCGCTCGCCACACCGGTGGGGCGGCTCTCGGTCGGCCAGCAGCGGCGGCTGGCCCTCGCCCGGCTGCTGGTGAGCCGCCCGCAGGTGCTTCTGCTGGACGAGCCCACCAACCACCTGTCGCTGGGTCTGGTCGAGGAGCTCGAGGCCGCCGTCGACGCGTCCGGGCTGGCCGTCGTCGTCGTCACCCACGACCGGTGGGCGCGACGGCGCTGGCAGGGCGAGACCGCCGTCGTCGTGAACGGCGAGCTGCGGACGTAATCGGCCACGGCCCGCGACGCGGCAGAAACCCGATGGTGCCCGCGTGGGGCACCCCGATACAATGCGGGGCATGGGAGCGATAGGTATTGCCGCTGTGGCGTTCTGGCGGCCCCGCCTCGACGTCACGGCGTAACCCCGTTCTTCACCGGCTGAGTCCGACGCGTTCCGCGTCGCCGCCGGTTCGCGGGAGCACGCCGCAGCCGCCCGTCCCTCAGTGACACCACCTGAGGCGACGGCGCGGCTCTTCAGCGTTCACTGACGACTCCCGCACCCCGATTGGTCGTGATGGCCGATGCCTCGCCACGCCCGAAATCACTCCCGTACGACGAGCCGCGGTCGCGGCACGAAGACCGCCGAACCCAACCACGGCGGCATTCATCTGCTCCGAGACAGTTCCGTCAGCCGGCGCCTGGTGCGATCGTCCGGCGCCGGCCCCGGCGACCTCGTCGTCGAGCTCGGCGCCGGCACCGGCGCGCTGACCGGTCCGCTGGCGTCGACCGGCGCGCGCGTCATCGCCGTCGAGCGGCATCCGCGCTTCGTGGCCGCCCTGCAGCGGCGCTTCGCCGACCAGCCCGCGGTCCGCGTCGTCGCCGGGGACGCCCGCACCGTGATGTTGCCGCGCCGGTCGTTCTCGGTGGTCGCGAACATCCCGTACGCGATCTCCACCGCGCTGCTGCGCCGGCTGCTGGATCCGGAGGATACCTCGGTCGTCGGCGCGGACCTCCTGGTCCAATGGGGCTTCGCGAAGCGGATGACCGCCTCCCACCCGCGCGATCTGGAGGTGGCCTGGTGGCAGGCCCGGTTCGAGCTGAGCATCGCCGGGCGGGTCCGGCCGGCGAGCTTCGATCCCGCGCCGTCGGTCGATTCCGCACATCTGGTGGTTCGTCGTCGCGCCGACGTGTCCCGGCGTACGGCCCGGGCGGCGCGCCGGCTGTTGCAGGATCGGTACCGGACGCCCAGCCGGCCGGCTCGTGAGGTCCTGGCCGCGCACGTGCCGAAGAAGCGGGCGCACCGGTTGCTGACGTCGACCGGGATCGACCCGCCGGCGGCGGCCGATACAGTCCCGACCGGGGTCTGGCTGGACCTGGCCCGGGAAGTGTCGGCCGAATCGTGACCTCGGCGTGCCTTGACGCGTTGAACTGTCAGCTATAGTTTCGGCCCAGGCCGGTATTCGCCGGCTTCTGGGCAAGGAGGATGACCGGTGCGAGTTCGAGGCTTGGCGGTGGCGGCGGCTGTTGCGCTGACCGTGACTGCATGCGGCGGTTCCGACGACACGGCCGGCGGTGGCTCGGCCGAGGTCACCGTGTGGATGTATCCCGTCATCCCGGATCAGGACACGAGTATCGAGTTCTGGGATCAGGTGGAGGCGGACTTCGAGGCCGAGCACGACGACATCGACCTCACCATCGAGCTGCAGCCGTGGGAGGGCCGCGACGAGAAGATCGCCACGGCCATCGCCTCCGGGCAGGGGCCGGACCTCGTCCTGCTCACGCCGGACCAGACGCTGCAGTACCAGGTGACGGGCGGTCTCAAGCCGGTCGACGCCGCGGTCGAGGACTCCCGCGACGCGTACCTGCCGGCAGCGCTGGACGTGGTGACGTTCGAGGACGAGCTGTACGGCGTTCCGATCTACCACACCAGCACGACAACGGCGTACAACACCGCGGCGTTCGAGGCAGCCGGCATCACCGAGCTGCCCACCACCTGGGAGGACGTGCTGGCCGCCGCGCCGGCGCTCGCCGCCAACGGGGTGGCCGTCATGGACTACTCCGGGTCTCCGGAAATGACGCTGAACCTGAGCTTCTACCCGCTGCTGTGGCAGGCCGGCGGCTCGGTGTTCACCGAGGACGGCAGCGATGTCGCGTTCGACGGGCCGGAGGGCGTTGCGGCGCTGCAGTTCCTGCTCGACCTCCAGGAGCTCGGCGGGCTGCCGGCGGACGCCGCCACCAAGCCCAACGCCGTCGAGGGCGGCCCGGTCGGTGCCGGCACGGTTGCCATGGGCTACGCCATGGCCAAGTTCGAGATCGAGCAGATGCAGGCCGCCCTGGGCGAGGAGAACGTCGTCGCCGGCGCGCCGCTCACCGGTGAGGAGCAGGTGTCCTTCGGCATCCCAGGGGTGCTGGCGCTGACGAGCATCAGCGACGACGACGACGCGGCGCTCTCCGTCGCGGAGTACATCTCGTCGCCGGATGTCGCGGTCGGCCTGAACGAGGCCGCCGGCACGTTCCCGGCCCGCAGCGACGTGGAGCCGCCGGCCGGCGACGAGGTCGTCCAGACGCTGAACGACGCGTTGCAGTACTCCCGCCCGGGTGAGGTGACGCCCACGGCCCGCCAGGTGATGGCGGTACTGTCGTCGCAGCTGCAGGCCGCGCTGCAGGGGTCGAAGTCGGCTGAGGACGCCCTGGCCGACGCCGCCCAGGAAGCCCGCGACCTCATCGCCCGAGGCGGCTGACAGCCCGTAACCACGGGCAAGGAGACCCGCAATGACTGTGCACCGCCAGGCCGTGCCGCGGCCGTCGTGGCGGCAGCGTGCCCGCGACCCAGGCTGGGGACTGCTGTTCGTCCTGCCGATGCTCGTGCTCTTCGTGATCTTCCGGTACGTACCGAGCCTCGGCGCGGTCGGGATGAGTTTCACCGACTACCGGCTCAGCGGAGAGTTCACGTTCATCGGGGCGGAGAACTACCAACGGTTGTTCTCCGACGGCCTGTTCTTCGACAGCATGCGGGTCACCCTGATCTACGCGGTCATCTACGTCCCGATCACCGTGGTGGTCGCGCTGGCGACAGCGACGATGCTGCACCACGTGATCCGTGGACGCGGGTTGTTCCGTGGCCTGTTGTTCCTGCCGTACGTGACGTCGTTCGTGATGGCCGGCATCATCTGGACCTGGATCTACCAGTCCGACGGTCTGATCAACGGAATGCTGGATCGGATCGGCCTGGGACCGGTCGGGTTCCTGTCCGGCAACCAGGCGATGGTGCTCGGCTCCCTGGCGATCGTCTCGGTGTGGAAGAGCTTCGGCTACTCGATGCTCATCCTGCTGGCCGGGCTGAAGAACATCCCGGGCGACGTCATGGAGGCGGCGACGCTCGACGGCGCCGGCCCGTGGGGGAAGTTCCGCCGCATCACGCTGCCGCTGCTGAAGCCGGTGGTGTTCTTCGTCCTGGTCATCGAGACCATCGCCGCCTTCCAGGTGTTCGACACGATCTACGTCATGACCGGCGGCGGGCCGGCGCGGGCGTCGTACGGATTGGTGTACATGCTCTACGACCAGGGGTTCAAGTTCTTCGACTTCGGCTACGCCGCCACCATCGGCGTGGTGCTGTTCCTCGTCGTGTTCGTGATCTCGCTGGTGCAGCGGTACGTCCTGGATCGGGAGAACACGTGACGACGCTGACCGCACCGCCCGCGCCACCGCAAGCCGAGACTCCGGCCGGCGGACGGCGCCGCCGCCGGCGCACCGGCATGAACCTCTGGCTGACGCTGCTGCTGGTGCTGGCCTCGGTCTTCACCGTGGTGCCCTTCGTGGCGGTGATCGTGCTCGCGCTGAGCCCGGAGAACGCGCCGACGATCCCGCAGCAGCTGCCCGACGAGGTCACGCTGGACAACCTGTCCGCCGTGCTGTCGGCATCGTCGTTCCTGCGCTGGACGCTCAACTCGTTCGTGTACTCGATCGTCTCCGTGGTAGTCATCCTGCTGACCGCCGCCATGGCCGGGTACGCCTTCGCCCGCAAGCGATTCCCGGGCAGCAACGCGCTGATGTGGTCGTTCCTGGCCACCCTGATGGTGCCGGCCCAGGCCACGCTGATCCCGATGTTCGTGTTGGTGTCGCGGCTGGACGGCGTGAACACCTTCTGGGGCCTGATCGTGCCCACGCTGGCGAACTCGCAGGCGGTCTTCCTGATGCGCCAGTTCATCAAGGGCCTGCCCGACGACCTGTTCGATGCGGCGAAGATCGACGGGGCGGGGGAGTGGACGGTGTTCTGGCGCCTGGTCCTGCCGCTCACCAAGCCGGTCCTGGCGACCCTCGGCATCTTCGTGTTCCTGTGGCACTGGAATGACTTCCTGTGGCCGCTGGTCATCGCGCAGACCGACGAGATGCGGACACTGACGGTCGGGCTGTCCACGCTGAACGCCGAGTCGGTGGCCAGGGCGCGGATCATGGCGTCGGCCGCCATCAGCGTGGTCCCGTGTTTGATCATCTTCGGGGTCCTGCAGCGCTACCTGGTGAACAGCATCGCCACGTCGGGGTTGAAGGGCTGATCGCTGCGATGCGGGTGTTCGACGCCCACCGGGTGCTCGGGCCGGTCCCGGGTGACCTGGTGCCGTCGGCCGACGCCGATGGCCTGGTCGCCGAGCTGGACCATCTCGGGATCGACGGCGCGGCCGTCACCCCGAGCGCCGGGCTGTACGGTGACCCGACGTACGAGCACGAGGGCCTGGCGGGCCCGGTGCCGGAACGGCTCACCGTCGTCCCGGTGGTGCTGCCGGCGGTGCCCGGTGCCGGCTGGCCGGCCGGCCCCGGCGACGTCGTCGAGTCGGCGCCGGCGATGGTGCGCACCTGCCCGGTGCGACACCGCTACGCCCTCACCGGGCCGGTGGCGCTGCGCTGGTGGCGGGAGCTCGCCGCCGCCGGCATCCCGGTGGCGCTGGACGCCGGCGAGTGCGGCCTGGACCGGGTGGGTGCCCTCGCCGCCGCGGTGCCGGGCCTGCGGATCCTGGTGCTGTCGCCGGGCTATCGCTGCCTGCGCGAACTGACCGAACTCATGGACACCCACGCAGGCGTGCACGTCGAGACGGGCACGCTGGTAGCCGCCGGTGCGGTGGAGTGGCTGGCCGGACACGCCGGCGCGCACCGGCTGGTCTTCGGCACCGGGGCACCGGTCTGGGACGACGCCGGGCCGCGGTTCCAGCTCGAGCACCTGCGCCTGCCCACCGCCGACGTCGAACTGATCGCCGCGGGCTCCTTCGACCTGCTGCGCGCCGGGACGCGGTCATGAGCGGTCCCGTCCCACACGACTTCTGGAGGCTTGTCTACGCTACGAGGCCCCCTGAAAGGTGGACAAGTCTCCAGAAGTGGGCCCGAGGAGGTCCCGCATGAACCCCGTCGTGGACGCGCACGGGCACGTCGGCAGCTGGGCCGACTTCTTCGTCCCGCAGCCGGACCCGGACTGGCTGGTCGCCACCAACGAGGCCATCGGGATCGACATCGTCGGTGTCTCGCATCTGGTGGCGGTCGGCCGCGACGTCCTGGCCGGCAACGAGCTGGCGCTTGGCCTGGCGGAGCGATACCCCGGCCGGATCGGGGTCTGGCTGGTCGGCGACCCGCACCGCCCGGACGCGCCGGCGACGCTGCGCGAGCAGCTGTCCCGGCCCGGCGTCTGGGGCTTCAAGCTGCACCCGGACACGCACGGCTGCGCCGCCGACGACCCCCGTTACGACCCCGTGCTCGAGCTGGCCGCCGAGGCAGGGGTCCCGGTGCTCGTGCACGGGCAGAGCGGCTCGCCGCGCGCCGACCCCGCGCAGTTGGCCGCCCTGGCCGACCGGCACCCGGAGGTTCCGGTCCTGCTCGGTCACGCGGGCCTGTGGCCGGACGGGTTCGACCGGGCCGCCCGGCTCGCCGCGGCCAGGGCGAACCTGTACCTGGAAATCTGCGGCTCCCGGCTGACGACCCGCTGGCTCGAACGCATGGTGGCGCTGGCGGGCGCGGATCGCGTGGTGTTCGGTACCGACGCCTGCTTCCTCGACCCGCGGACGGGCCTGGGCAAGGTGCGCTTCGCCCGGCTCACCGACACCGACCGCGCTCAGGTGCTCGGTGGGACGATGGCGCGGTTGCTCGGGCCGCGGCTCGTGACACCGCTGCATCATGACGCACCCAGGAGCGACGCGAGATGACCACACTGGCCGTCGACGGCGGCGAGCCCACCCGTAGCGCGGCCTGGCCGGCCTGGCCGCCTGCGGCCTCGCCCGAGCAGCAGGCGCTGCTGGCCGACGTGGTCGAGAGCGGCCGCTGGGGTGCCACCGCCGGGCCGCTGTGCGACCAGCTGGCCGAGCGGTTCGCCCAGCAGCACGGCGCCCGCCACGGCATCGTGCTGACCAACGGGACCCTGGCGCTGTTCGTGGCACTGCGCGCGGCCGGGGTTCGGCCCGGCGACGAGGTGGTCATCCCGGCATACACCTTCGTCGCCTGTGCCACGTCGGTCCTGCTGCTCGGCGCGGTGCCGGTGGTGGCCGACGTCGACGGCGATCACCTGCATCTGACCGCCGAGACGGTGCGCCCCGCACTGAGCGCGCGCACCCGGGCGGTCATGGCGGTGCACCTGGCCGGCAGCCCGGCGCCGATGGACGAGCTGGTCGCGCTGGCGGCCGGGCGCGACCTCGCCGTCATCGAGGACAGTGCCCAGGCACACGGCGCCGCGTACCGGGGCCGGCCGGTCGGCGGCCTCGGCACCGCCGGCACCTTCAGCTTCCAGTCCAGCAAGGCCATGACCGCCGGTGAAGGCGGCCTGATCGTCACCGACGACGCCGGCCTGGCCGAGCGCGCGTGGTCGGCCTGCAACGTCGGCCGGACTCGCGTCGGCGCCTGGTACCACCACGCCGACATCGGCTGGAACCTCCGGATGACGGAGCTGCAGGCGGCCCTGCTGCTGCCGTGGCTGGACCGGCTCGGCGAAGAGGTGGCCGCGCGGGAGGCGTTCGCCCAGGACGTCCAGCTCGGCCTCGACGCCTGGGACGGTCCGGTGCGGGTGGTGCCCGACCCGCCCGGCACGACGGCGAACTCGCGGCATCTGCTCATGCTGCGGGCGGGCACGGGGGAGCGGCGGGCGACAGGTGAGGGCGCTCCGGACCGCGAGTGGGTGCTGGCCGCCATGGAGGCCGAGGGCGTGGCGCTGGACGCCGGCTATCCGCCGCTGGGCGGCATGGCGTCGCTGCGCGGCCAGGTGCGGGCGCTCGCGGCGCCGGGCACCGAGGCGGCCGCACGGGAGGTGTTCTGGGTGCGCCAGCCGTACCTGATGGCCGGCCCGGACGGCGCGGCGGACGTCGTGGCGGCGGTGCGGCGGGTGTTCGGCGATCGACGCGCTTGGCTGCGCTGACGCGCGGCGGCAGACCCGCATTCCGGCACACACGCGACAAAGCCACGGCCGGCGTCCCTCAATGTGAGACTTTCGGTTGCGCTTGACCGGGGGCCGTGACTGATCATGGTCGCAAGCGTTGTCCCACCACACTGGCAGGAGTGGCGATGGGTCAGAAGCTGGGTAAACGGTTCATGATCGCGTTCGGTCTGGGCCTGGTGTTGGCCCTGATCTTCGACCATTCAGCCGCGGGTTTCGCCGTGGGATTCGCCATCGTCTTCGGGGGCGGCCTGGCCGCGGAATGACTGTCCCGTGATCATGTTCCCTCGCGGGCACATGCGGCCCGTTAGAGGACATGATCATGGGGACAGCGCGAAGTTGTCCACAGATCGGCTGACCCCACTCGCACACAGTGGCGCCGGGACGGACGATCGCGGTCATGGATCTACCGTCGAAGCTGCGCACGCCAGCCGCGGTCGGGTTGCTCGAGCGCCAGTCGGGGCTCATCAGCATCGTCCAGCTCCGCACCCTCGGGTTCGACGGACGGTCGGCTCGGCGGCGGGTGACGCGAGGGCGCTGGCAGCGGCCGTTCCGCGGCGTCTTCGCGACCTTCAGCGGCCCGCTCGACCGCGACGCGCAGATCTGGGCGGCGATCCTCGCCGTCCATCCGGCAGCGGTCGCCAGCCACGCCACGGCGGCCGAGCTCGATGGTCTCACCGGGCGGGTCGACGATCGGATCCACGTGACCGCTCCGGTCAGCCGGCGCGTCCGCGGCTGCCTGGACGGCGTCGTGGTGCATTACGCCCATCGGCTGCAGCTGTCCCGGCACCCGGCCGCGAACCCGCCGCGCACCAGGCTCGACGACACCGTCCTGGACCTCGTGGACACCGCACGACGGGCCCGTAGCGTCGAGTCGTACGTCACCATGGCGGTGCAGAAGCGCCTGACGACACCGGCGCGCCTGGCGGCCTCGCTGATGGCGCGCAAGAAGATCCGCTGGCGGTCCTTGGTCGAGTCGATGCTGGCGGACGTCGCCGACGGCGCCCATTCGCCGCTGGAGCTCCACCACCTGCGAGCCGTGGAGCGTGCACATGGGTTGCCGAAGGGTGTCCGGCAGCGCCGTCGCGCCGGCGCCCGGGTCGTCTGGATCGACGTCGACTACGAACGCTTCGACACCAGAGTGGAGCTGGACGGCCGGCTCGGCCACGAGGGCGATGGCCGGTTCCGGGACCGGCGCCGCGACAACGCCGGTACGGTCGGCGGCGCGTGGACGCTGCGCTACGGGCATGCCGAAGTCTTCGGCCAGCCGTGCCAGGTGGCCGTGGAACAGGCCAAGGTGCTGCGGGACCGGGGCTGGGCCGGCCGGCCCCGGCCGTGCGGGCAGACCTGCCCCATCCCTTGATCATGTTCCCTCGCGGGCGCGTACGGACCCCCGAGGGAACATGATCAAGGGATGGAACGGCACATCTTGACATCGGAGCTCGCGACAAAATACGGTCTGGACCGTAACTGTTGCGAGAAAGGATGCCGGGTGCACAGCATCGAGGAGCTGGACGAGCGGTTGTCGCGGCCGCGGCCGGGGCTGGTCGAGGACCTGCGTCGCCTGGACGGCGATATCGTCGTCCTCGGCGCGAGTGGCAAGCTCGGGGTGAGCCTGGTGCGGCTGGCCGTCCGAGCGGTCGCGGAGGCCGGTACCAACGCCAGGGTGACCGCGGTGTCGCGGTTCACCGCCCCCGGATCGTTCGAGGCCATGCAGGCCACCGGCGCGGACGTGGTGGCCGCCGACGTCGGCGACGACGACGCGCTGGCCGCACTGCCCGACGCCGCCAACGTCGTGTACCTCGTCGGGGCGAAGTTCGGCACCGACGGTCACGAGGCAGGCACGTGGGAGACCAACGTCTACCTGCCCGGCCGGGTGGCGCGGCGCTACGCGGGCTCCCGGTTCAGCGCGCTGTCCACCGGCAACGTGTACCCGCTGGCCTCCGTCGGCACCGGGGGTGCCACCGAGGACACCCCGCCCGGCCCGGTGGGGGAGTACGCCATGTCGTGCCTCGGCCGCGAGCGCATCCTGCAGGCGGCGTCCGAGCGCGACGGCACGCCGATGGCCATCATCCGGCTCAACTACGCCGTCGAGATGCGCTACGGAGTGCTCGTCGACCTCGCCCAGACCATCGCCGCGGGGGAGCCGGTCGACCTGACCACGGGCCACGCGAACGTCGTCTGGCAGGGCTACACCAACGAGGTGACGTTGCGCGCCCTCCTGCACGCCTCCACACCGCCCTTCGCGCTCAACCTGACCGGTCCCGAAACGTTGTCGATCCGGCAGGTCGCCACCGACCTGGCCGCGGCCCTCGGCGAGCCGGTCACCTTCACCGGAGCGGAGGCAGCGACGTCGCTGCTGTCCAACGCCGCGCGGTGCCACGGCCTCTTCGGCTATCCGGACGTGACGGTGCCCGAGCTCGTCGAGGCCACCGCGCAGTGGGTCCGCAAGGGGCTGCCGACCCTCGGCAAGCCGACCAAGTTCCAGCAGCGCAACGGGAAGTTCTGATGACCATCTCCGCCCTGGAGCGGTTCCGGGCCGGGGGCGTCGTCCCCGCCCACCCGCTCGCCCTCGACGACGACCGCAAGCTCGACGAGCGTCGACAGCGGGCGCTGGCCCGCTACTACATCGAGGCCGGCGCCACCGGCCTGGCGGTCGCGGTGCACACCACCCAGTTCGCGGTGCACGAACCCGGTCGAGGGCTGCTGGCCCCGGTGCTCGAACTGGCCGCGGGCGTCGCCGACGAGTACCCGCAGCAGCGTCCGGTCATGGTCGCGGGCCTGGTCGGCCCGGCCGAGCAGGCCGTCGCCGAGGCGGAGCTCGCCGCCGGGCTGGGATACGACCTCGCGCTGCTCACGCCCTACGGCGTCGGCAGCGCCAGCGAGGACGAGCTGATCGAGCGGGCCCGGGCCGTCGGCGAGGTGCTTCCGGTCATCGGGTTCTACCTGCAGCCGGCGGTCGGCGGCCGGGTGCTCGGCCGGACGTTCTGGCGGCGGCTGGCCGAGTTGCCGTCCGTCGTCGGCATCAAGGTGGCGCCGTTCGACCGCTACGCCACCCTCGAGGTGGTGCACGGCGTGGCCGCTTCGGGCCGGGCCGGCGACATGGCCCTCTACACCGGCAACGACGATCACATCGTCACCGATCTCGTCACCACGTACCGGGTCGACGGCCAGGAGCTGACGCTGGTCGGCGGCCTCCTCGGCCAGTGGGCGGTCTGGGTGCGCGGGGCGGTCGAGACGCTGGCCGCGGCGGAGCGGGCCAGGGCGGGCGACGACGCCGCGCTGCGCCGGCTGCTGGAGCTCAACCCGGTGCTCACCGATGCCAACGCGGCCATCTTCGACGCCGCCAACGCATTCCGTGGCTGCGTGCCCGGCATCCACGAGGTGCTGCGCCGGCAGGGACTGCTGGCCGGCGTCTGGTGCCTGGAGGAGGACGAGGTGCTGTCGCCGGGTCAGCTGGCCGAGATCGACCGGGTGTGGGCGGCCTACCCGCAGCTGCGCGACGACGACTTCATCGCCGAGCGACTGGACCGGTGGCTCAACGCCTAGAGGGTGACCCGGTACAGCGTCAGCGGCCGGCCGATGGTCCCGGACTCGAGGCTGCCGGACCGTTCGGCGCAGCCGGCCAGCTCGAGGCGCTGCAGCATCCGCCGCGCGGTGCGCAGCTGGACCCCGAGCCCGTCGGCGATGTCGCGGGTGGTGAGCGGGCGGTCGCCGCTGGCCGCGGTGATCTCGCGCAGGCGGTCGAGGGTGGCCACCGACAGTCCCACCCGGCTGGCGACGACGGCCCGGCTCTGCTCGGACACCGGAGCCTCGGCCGGCGCCACGGCCTCCAGCAGGATGTCGACGTCGTTGCGCGAGGACACCACCGCGGCGACGTCGCCGTGGTTGCGCGCGCGGGCCAGCGCGCGGCGGGCCAGCCGCTCGGCCTCGGCTCCGCTGTGCCCGAGACCGAAGCCGATGCGGACGACGTCGTGCCGGGGGCTCAGCCGGTGCAGCAGCGGCAGCGCGGTGAATCCGTGCGACGCGTCGTGCAGTGGCCCGCGGGTGGTGACGATGAGGGACATGGTGTCGGAATACCGGGACAGCGAACCGCCGAGCATGCCGACCTCGCGGGCTAGGTCGGCATGGTCGTTCGCCGTGGCCGGGCTGAGTTCGACCAGCCCCAGCGCCACCTGGGAGTCCTCCTGGATCTGGCTGGTGGCGGTCAGCAGCAGCTGGCGCAGCGCACCACGCACAGACTGCGGCGACGGCGCCAGCCGGAACGCCGGCAGCTCGCCGGCGAGCTCGTCGTGCACCGACGCCAGGCAGGTGACGGCGACGGCCCCGGGGTGGCGGGCGACATGACGGCGGTGGAACGCGACGAAGTCGGCCGCCGTGGCACCGGGCCGGTAGGGCATGGTGCGCACGCCGCCGGTCGGGACGCCCGCATCGGTCAGGGTGTCGTGGACCTGCGCGGTGTCGAGGGTGTCGACCGACAGCGCCGTCACGTCGGAGCCGTCGCGCAGCAGCCGCACCAGTGCCTGCAGCAGGGTCGAACCGCTGTAGTCGACGAACGTCGCCGGGCGGGTCAGCGCCTCGTGCGCGATGGTGTACGGGACGATGCCGGTGAACAGCCAGGCGTCGACGCCGGATGCATGAGTGGTGACCAGGCCGGGCGCCTGGGTCTCGTGGTCGTAGTCGAACCGGTGCACGCGTACGCCGGCCTGCTCCTCGCACACGGCCGCGACGCTGTCGACCAGGTCATGCGGGCCGACGACGCCGATCGAGGTGTCCATGCGACCACTTTAACCAGCCGTCCACCATTTCGGGCGGGGCCGATACGATGTACGTACCCGAAAAGGAGCTGACACCAACCGTGGACGTCCTCGCGATCGACGGCGGCAACCCGATCCGGCCCGCCGACAGGCCGCTGCCGTCGGCCACCGACCCCGCCGGGCGGACCTTCGGCCCGGAAGAGGAAGCCGCCGCTGTGCGGGTGCTGCGCAGCGGCATGCTCTCCGGCGTGTGGGGGAGCGAGGTGCCGGCCCTCACGACGCAGTTCGCCCAACTCGTGGGTTCGCCTCATGCCGTCGCGTGCAGCAGCGGCACCGCCGCCCTGCACCTGGCCGTCGCCGCCGTCGACCCCGACCCGGGTGACGAGATCATCCTCCCGCCCATCTCCGACATGGGCACCGTCGCCCCGGTGATCGCGCAGAACGCCGTCCCGGTGTTCGCCGACGTCGACCCCGCCACCGGCAACATCGACCCGTCGTCGGTGGCCGCGCTCATCGGGCCGCGCACCCGCGCCGTCATCGCCGTCCACCTGTTCGGCAAACCGGCCGCGGTGGAGCGGCTGCGGGCGATCACCGACCGCGCCGGCATCACCCTGATCGAGGACTGCGCCCAGGCGTACCTGGCCCCGGTGCGCCCGGGGGAGCCCGACGGACCGCTTGTCGGCACCGTCGGACAGCTGGGCTGCTTCAGCCTGCAGCAGTACAAGCACGTCACCACCGGCGACGGCGGCCTGGTCACCACCGCCGACCCGGAGCTGGCCGCCCGGATGCGCCGGTTCGCCGACAAGGGTTGGCCCCGCGAGACCGGCGAGCGCGCGTACCTCTCCTTCGCGCTGAACTACCGGATGACCGAGCTGGTCGCGGCGGTGGCTCGCGAGCAGCTGCGCAAGCTGCCCGGTGTGGTGGAGCGCCGGCGGGTCACCGCGGCCGAGGCGACGAAGCGGCTGGCCGGGCTGACCGGGCTCGGCCTGCCGGCTGACATCGGCGACCACGTCTACTGGTACTACCCACTGCTGGTCGAGGGCCTCGACGAGGCCGGGCTGGCCCGGTACGCCGCCGCGCTGAGCGCCGAGGGCGTCCCGGCCGTCGGCGGCTACCTCGCCCGCCCGCTGTACGCCGAGCCGGTGTTGCGTGAGGCGCGCACGTACGGCACCTCCGGCTACCCGCTGCGCGACCGGGCCGGCTACCCGGACGGGTTGTGCCCGGTGGCGGAGGACCTGGTCTACCGTCGCCTCGTGGTGGTGCCTTGGAACGAGAACTACACCGCGGCCGACGTCGACGACATCGCCGCGGCGATCGCGAAGGTCCACGCGGCGGTGGCGCCGTGAACGGTGAGCTCCTCGACTGCGACCTGCTCATCGGCCGCGACATCCGCACCGCCGTCCGGGTCACCGCCGGCGAGCTGGCCGCCACGCTGGCCGGCACCCGCATCTCCGGCGGTGTGGCCGGCTCGCTGCGGGCGTTGCTGTTCGACGCACCGAGCGGCAACGACGAGGCGGCCGCGGCCGCTGCGGACCACGGATGGTGGCCGGCCGCCGGCGTGGACCTGCGCGACCCGTTGACCGCGCTGGCCGAAGTGGAACGGGCGGCCGCCGCCGGGGTGCGGGCGATCCGGCTGGCACCGGCGCGCCAGGAGGTGCCGCCGACGGTGCCGGGCCTGCGCGCCGTCGTCGCGGCGGCGGTGGCGCACGGGCTACTGGTGCTCGCCGAGGGCGACCTCCGGCTGGTCGGGCCCGCGCTGCGCGGTCTCGGTGCGCGGGTCGTCTTCCTGGACGCCCACTTCTACCACCTGGGCGACTTCATCCTGCTGGCCCGCGAGGAGCCCGGCTTCCACGCCTCCACCCGGCTGCTCGGCAACCCGGACGGCTGGGAGCTCGTGGCCGGCTCGGTGGGTGCCGAACGGCTGGTGTTCGGCAGCCGGCCCGGCTGGTTCGAGGCCGGCGCCGTGCTGGCCCGGCTGGACACCGCGCGGCTGTCCCCGTCCGAACTGGACCTGGTGACGGGGCAGAACCTACGCCGGCTGCTGGAGGGGGCATCGTGATCGTCGACGTGCACGGCCACTGGGGCCCGTGGTTCTTCTCCAGCGATGTCGGTGACGCCGCCGAGAACCTGCGCGTCATGGACACCTATGGCATCGACGTGCAGCTCGTGTCGGCCGTCGAGGCGGTCGTCTACGACCCGTCGAGCGGCAACGAGGCCTTGATCCCGGTGCTGCGCGCACAGCCGCGGCTACGCGGGCTGTTCGTCGTCGACCCGCGTGATCTCGACCTCGCCGCGCGGCAGCTGGCCGAGCTGCTGCCGACGGGGTTGTTCGTCGGCGCGAAGATCCACACCCACTACGCCGGCACACCCGGTGGCGCACCGGGCATGGCCGCGGCGCTGGAGCTGCTGGCCACACACGACCTGCCCGCGCTGGTGCACACGTGGGGCGAGGAGGTCGTCGGCCTGGCCGACGTCGTGGCCGCGGTGGAGGGCGCCCGGGTAGTGGCAGCACATCTCGGCGGGCCGGCCTGGCCGCTGGTCCCCGAGGCGGCCGAGCGGACCGACCGATTGTGGTTCGAGCCGTGCTGGTCCACCCCCGCCGCCGGCCGGGTGCGCTGGGTGCTGGACCGCATCGGCGCGCACCGGCTGATGTTCGGCAGCGACGCCACCCTGATCGACCCGTCGGTCACGCTCGCCGCGGTACAGGCGGCGGAACTCACCCCCGCCGAGGAGGAGCTCGTCATGTGGCGCAACGCCGTGGACGTCTTCCGCCTGCCGCCCCCGAAATGATCACGTCCACCATGGGTGTTCCCGCCGCACCAGGAATGCTTGCCTGCTGAAGCGGGAACTCGCCTGAGGGTGTCGGGGCCGCCGCGCCACACGCACCCTGGCAGACTGGACGACGACCAACCAGGAGGCCGCCGTGCGCACCGTCGAACCCGAAGTCCACCTCATCGCCCGTCCCGATTTCGACTACGACGAGGTCGCCCGCTACCTCGCCGACGTGGGCGGCGAGAACTGGCTGGAACGGGTCGACCGCGGCGAGCTCGACGACGCGCAGAACCTAGCCGAGTTCGCCGGGCGCATCTGCTACCGGTCGTGGGAGCCGGGGCTGAACCCGAACGTCAGCCGCATCCGCAGCGACCAGACGCAGTACCTGCAGAACATCCTGTCCAGCGCCCACGGCTCCGTCCTCGAGCACGTCAACTTCTCGTTCGTGCTCCACAACGTCAGCCGCGTCGCCACCCACGAGCTCGTCCGGCACCGCGCCGGCGTCGCCGTCTCGCAGGAGTCGCTGCGCTTCGTCCGTCTCGACGACCTCCCGTTCTGGTTCCCCGAGTGGGCCCGCGAGGACGACGAGCTGATGAAGCGCGCCACCGCGCTGCTGGATCAGATGGAGCAGTTCCAGCTCTGGATGGCCGAGCACTTCGGGCTGGACGAGGAGGGCGTGAAGTTCAGCGAGAAGAAGGCGAAGACCTCCTTCATGCGCCGCTTCGCCCCGGAAGGCGTGGCCACCGGTTTGGTGTGGACGGCGAACGTGCGCACGCTGCGGCACGTCATCGAGAACCGCACCGCACCGGGCGCGGAGGAGGAGATCCGCCTGCTGCTCGGCAAGGTCGGCGACATCATGGTCAAGGAAGCGCCGGCGCTGTTCGGCGACTACACCGTCGAGGAGGGCGTGTGGACGCCCGGCTGGCGGAAGGTCTAAGGCCGTCCGGCGCCGTCTGACGCGGTCGGACGCCCCCGCCTCGCCCGGGCGTGTTCCCGCGGCAACAGGCAAGCATTCCTGGTACGGCGGGAACACCCATGGTGGACGTGATCATTCGGGGGCCAGGACGCGGGCCGGCTTCCAGCCGAGAACGTGCTGGGTGTCGTCGGGGACGACGGAGGTGCCGGCGACGTCCGCGGTGGCGGTGAAGGCGCGGTACGGCCCGGTGTAGGCCAGCGCGCAATCGATCGCGCCGGCCAGGTCGCTGGTGGCCAGGGTCGCGATGGGGGTGCGGCCGTCGCGCATGGTCATGGGCCGCGGAGGCGTCCCTTCGGGCGCGCGCCACAGTGGCCAGTCGGCGTCCGGGGTGGGGTAGATCAGCCGCAGCGAACAGGCGGTGATGCCCAACTCGGGGGCCAGCGCGCGCACCACCTGCTCGCCCAGCCGCTTGGTCAGCCCGTACGGCTGCACGGCGTCCGGGGTGGCGGCCAGCGGATCGATGACGTCGGTGCCGTAGCGCCGGAACACCGACATGGTGCTGATGTGCACGAACGCGCGGACGCCCGCGGCCGCCGCCAGCGACATCGCCAGGTGCAAGGATGCGACGTTGACCTCGTAGGCGGCGTGAACGGTGGCCGGGTCGTACTGCTCGGCGCGCGGCACGACCGCGGCCATGTGCACGACGCCGTCGACGCCGTCCACCCCACGGGCGACGTCGTCGGCGGAACGGGCATCGCCCTCGAGCCATTCGACGCCGTCCGCGGAGACCGGCCGCCGGTCGAGGACCCGCACCCTGTGGCTGCCGGCCAGGTGCGGGACGGTGTGGCTGCCCACCATGCCGGAGCCGCCGATCACCAGTACGTTCATGCCAGTTCCCTTCCGCGGATCATCGCGCCCGGATGCGCGCGATCACAGCGTCGCACACTGGCCGGTGCGCGAGCCGCGGACCTCGTTCGCGACACCGTCGTCGGTGGGCGGTTCGGCATTGCCGGAGCACGACAGCGACCCGGTGATGGTCGTTCCGGACACGACCGGCGCCGGCGCCGGGCTGTCGTCGATGGTCACCGAACCCCTGATGGTCGTGCCGACGATCTCCACCGGCGAGGCGCCCCGCACGGTGATCGACCCGGTGACGGAGCCGCCGCTGACCCGCAGTCCGGCGCCGGCGCCGACGGTCACCGACCCGAGCACCCGCGCGTCGGTGAGGCACAGGGTGCCGGAGCCGGCCACCAGGGCGCCGCGATGGGTGCCGGTGACGGTCGTCGTGCAGCGCGGGGTGTAGCGCAACAGCTCGTGTCCGGAGGAGAGGTAGACGTCGCCGCTCGAGTGCGCCGCCAGGTGGGACACCGTGCCGGTGTGCAGGATGGTGCTGGCCAGCGTGGCCGGGTCGATCCCGACCAGGCGGCGGTTCCCGGGGGTGGCGTAGAGGTGCCCGTCGACGGGGTTGAACACGAGATCGCCGGAGCTGCTGGTGGACGAGCCCAGGCTCACGCGTTCCACGACCTGTGCCGTCGCGACGTCGATGGCGAACAGCTGATCGCCGGAGATGCCCCACAGGCGGCCGTCCGCGTCGAACGTGAGCGCGCCGATGCTGGGCTTGCCGGGCGCGGCCGGAAGCTCCCACAGCAGTTCCCGGTCGGCCACCGACCAGGCGAAGACGGTCGCCTCCGGCTGGGTCGGCGGGGTGGCGCTCTGGCCGCCGTAGATGCTGGTGGAGCCGTAGACGACGCCGTCGCGGTAGGTGAGCGCGACGATGCTCTCGTCCGTCACGAGGTTCCGTTCGGCGTGCACCAGCTCGCCGGTGCCGGCGTCGTACAGCGCGAACACCCCACCCAGCTCACCCAGGTCCGGCATGGTGCCCACGGCCAGGTGGTTGCCGGCCGATGCCAGCGCGCGGGGACGGATCTGCCGGTCGGCCGCGAAGTCGAAGAGTCGCCGCGGATTGTCGGCGACGCCGGGATCGGGCGACGGCGAGTACTCCGGGCTGTGCCACGGCAGGGCGGGGTCGTAGGCGTAGACGCGCGCCTCCGGGTAGGCGCCGATGTACAGCCTGCCGGCGTGCTGGGTCATCGCCTCGCTCTGCGAGAAGGTGTGGAACTCCTCGCGCTCGCCGGTGTCCGGGTCGATCGCGGCGAAGCCGCCGTTGAGGAATCCGCCGGCGTAAATCCGCCCGTCGGGACCCTCGGACAGCGCGGTGATGTCGATGGGTTCGCCCTCGATCGTGGTCTGGACGAACGAGTGGGCGCCGGTGGCGGGGTTGTACCGGAACATCAGGCCGCGCCAGAGCAGCCCGACGATGCTGCGCCCGGGATAGTCCGGCAGGCCGAGCTCGGCCCAGCCGATGCCCCGGGTGTTCGCGACCCGGCCCGTGACGGGCATGCCGGTGGCGGCGACGCTGCCGTCGCGCGGGTCGTAGCGCACCAGCTCGCCGCCGGCGATCAGGTGGACGCGGCCTTCGTCGTCGGCCGGGGAGGGCTCCAGACCGTGAGCGGCATCGATCCGGTCGACCCAGGTGCCGGCGGTGATGTCCCAGACGAACAGGGGGCTCGGCGACGCGCTGCCGAAGCGGACGTACAGGTGGTCGCCCACGACGTCGACGTCGTACGCCCAGGCCGTGCTGAGGTCGATGCCGTCCGGCGGCGGCAGCGCGACGGTGGCGCCGGTCGCCCGGTCGACCTGGAAGACGGCACCGGGGTTCTCGGTGCCGGCGAAGACCGAGTCACCGTGCACGGCGACACTGCGCACATAGCTGTGGGTGTCAGACAGCCGCCCGTAGTCGCGGAAGGCGCCGGTGGCCGGGTCGAAACCGAAGAGCTTGCCGCCCGGTGACGTGCCGCCGTATACCCGGCCGTCGGGAGCCACCGAGACGTCCCAGACGAAGGTCTCGCCGGCGACGGGGTTGCCCAGCGCCTCCACCCCGTTCGCCGCGGTCCATCGATACAGGCCGGCGTCGCCGTACGTGCCGACGTAGACCTCGCCGTCCGGGCCTGCGTCGACGGCCCACGAGCCGCCGGCGCCGGGGAGGTCGAACCGGCCGATCGCCGTGCCGGTGGCCGGATCGACGGCGTTGAGGTGCGCGGGCACGCCGGATGACGCGCTCCAGAGGGCCGCCGGTTCGCCGCCGGGTCCGGGTGCGACGGTGCCGCCGATGAGCAGGACGTCCTGCAGCGGCGTGCCGAGCGAGGTGACGTCTCCGGAGAGGGTGCCGTCCGCGGCAGACGCGGGCCCAGCGGATTCGGCGGGCTCGGCGGCCGGTGCGGCGGCGGCACCCGCGGTCGCGACGACCGCGAGGACGGCGACGGCCGAACCGGACAGGAGTGTTCTCATGCCGTGACCTCCGGTGGGGGACGGGGCGGTGCTCCGGAGGGTAGCGATCCTCACGATATCGGGCAAGGCCGTAATCACGAATCAGCTCAGGACACGTCGGGGTCTTGCCGACATCTGGGCCCGCCTGCCAGGATGACGCATGAAACGGGCGGGACCGAAACTCTGTCGTTGACGATCCTGATGCATGAGGAGGCCGGATGAACCGGAACCGAACGCCACTCGCCGTGGCGCTGGCGGTGGTCGCGTCGTTCCTGACGATAGTGCCGCCTGCGGCGGCCCAGACACCGGCCCAGGCGCCGGTGCGGGGCGCGGAGGAGTCGCTGGGGTATCCCATCGCCAGCCGGGTGCTGTCGCAGGACCAGTCGCAGGGCGTCGACGCCGAGGGCAGGCCGCAGGCGTACTGGGTGACGGCCGGCAACAACGAGATGCCGGGGATGTTCCAGGTCACTGACATCCGCAGCGGCGAGGTGGTCTTCGGCGAGCGGCTCCCGTCGGGCGCCAACAGCTGGGCCAGCACCTTCAACACCGTCGACGGCACCGTCTACTTCGGCATGACCGAGGGGGACATGTACTCCTGGACGCCCGGTGACGACGCCGTCACCGCGCTCGGAGTCCCATACGCCGGCGAAGGCATCTGGCGACTGGCCGCCGCACCGGACGGCATCGTCTACGGCGGCACCTACCCCGGCGGCGAACTGTTCTCCTACGATCCCGCCACCGGCGAGTTCACGAACCACGGCCAGGCCGTGCCGGGGGAGACGTACGCCCGATCGCTGGCGGTGGACGAGGACAGCGTCTGGGTGGGCACTCAGCCGCGGGCCCGGCTGACCCGCTTCGACCGCGCCACCGGCGAGTTCCACCAGGTGGCGCTGCCGGCCCAGTACGAGACCCACGAGGTCGTCTACGACATGACGCTGGCCCGCGACTACCTGCTGCTGCGGGTCCAGCCGTCCAACGACCTGCTGGTCTACGACACCGTGACCGGCGAGTTCGTGAACATCGTGCCGGGCATCTCCGGCCGCGCCATCTCACCACCGGATCCGGCCGGCAAGTACGTCTATTTCCGCATCGCCTCGCAGGGTGTCGTCGCCTACGACCTGGACACCCACACCTACGCGCGGGTCGGTTGGGGTCCGAACGCCTTCCCCGGCACCTGGGCGTGGATCGACATGGACGACCCGGACTTCCCGGGCCTGTCGCTGTCCATGACGTACTACTACGGGCGCATCTACGTCTGGAACCCCGAGACGAAGAAGTCCGCCTACATCGGCGAGGCCGACCTCGAAGGCGCGCCGAACCCCATCACCGCGCTCGGCAGCGGCCCGGACGGTGCCGTCTACGTCGGTGCCTTCCTGTCCCCGCCGGGGATGGCCCGGTTCGATCCCACCAACGAGACCACCACGCTGCTGGCCGGTGCCGGCCAGATCGAGGGCTTCGGAAGCTACGGCGACCACTTGGTCTATGGCCGGTACCCGAACGCCGGACTGCTGGACTTCGACACCACCCGGCCGTGGAGCATGGGCACCAACCCCGGCCCGGCGGCCGTCATCGACGACGAGCAGGACCGCCCGCAGGCGTTCGTCCAGGTCGGCGACAGGATGGCGGTCGGTAGTGTGCCGAAGTCGGGTCGGCTGGGCGGAGCGCTCAGCCTGTGGGACCCGGCCACCGGTGAGGTCGTGACGCATCGCGATGTGGTGCCGGACCAGAGCGTCGTGTCACTGGCCGAGCGGGACGGGCTGCTGTACGGCGGCACCTCGGTGAACGGCGGCTACGGCATCGACCCGGTCGCCACCGAGGCCGAGCTGTTCGTGGCCGACCCGGACACCGGCGACGTGCTGGAGCGGCTGGTGCCGGTGCCCGGCGGGAAGGCCGTCAACGGCCTGACCTTCGACGCCGACGGCCTGCTGTGGGGCGTCTCGGACGGCACCCTGTTCACCTACGACCCGGCGACGAGCACCGTCACCCGCGCCGAGCAACTCTTCCCGCGCCGCACCAACATGTACGGGCACGACCGCCACCTGCTCTTCCACGAGGACGGCCACCTCTACGTGACCAGTTCCGGCAGCCTCTGGCGGGTTGACCCGCGGACCTGGGCGGTCACCGAGCTGGCGTCGTCGGGCGTCGGGTCGCTGGCCCAGGACGGCGACGGCGACCTGTACTACGCGCGCGGCGCGGCACTGTACCGGTGGAACTTCGCCCTGCGGCCGGAACCGGTGTGCGATGTGACGGTGACGGGTCCGCATGCCGGCCCGCTGACCGTCGAGGCCGGCACGACCTGCCTGGACGGCGCCACGGTGTCCGGTCCGGTGCAGGTGAGCCCAGGTGCGGTGCTGGTGGCGTCGGACTCCGCCGTGACCGGCCCGCTGCGCTCGGTCGGCGCCGGCGGGGTGAGTCTCGACGGCGTGACCGTGACCGGCCCGCTGTCGGTGACCGGCAGCGTCGGCGAGGTGTCGATCACTGACTCCACGATCGACGGCCCGGTCGGACTGCGCGACAACACCGGCGGCACCCGCTTCGCCGGCAACACCGTCACCGGACCGCTGGCGTGCCACGGCAACGACCCGGCCCCTGTCATCGAGCAGCCCAACGACGTCGACGGCCCGGTCATGGGGCAGTGCCGGATGTCCTGACGAACCACGACCGCCGTCTGGATACGCTGCATCGGTGGCGAACTCTCGAGACGTGACGGAGCTGACCGGGCGGCTGCGGTGGTCGCTGGTGGCCGCAGCCGCCACCCCGATGCGGCCCGACGGGCGCACCGATCCGGACGTCTGCGAGGCATATTTCCGGCACCTCGTCGGCTCCGGCGCGAGCGCGCTCGCGATCGGAGCGCACACCGGCCGCGGCGCCCGGTTGGACGTCTCCACCAAAGCGGAGCTCGTCCGCCGGGCGGCCGCGATCGGGGTGCCGGTGGTGGCGGGCGTCGGCGGCAGTGTCGACGGCCCCGACGCCGACCTGGAGTGGGCCGGCGCCGCCGCGGCCGCTGGCGCCGACACGCTGCTCGTATCCCCGCCCATCGACCTCGACGCCGACGCCGTCGTCGCGCACTACGACCAGCTGTGGGAGGCCAGCGACCTGCCACTGATCGCGTTCGACCTGTATTCGCAGCCCTTCACCCCGGCGCTGCTGGACCGGCTGCTGGACCACCCCGGCGTGGCGGCGTTCAAGCCCGCCCGGCTGTTCGACGCCGTCGCCTGCCAAGAGGGCATCGCCGCCGCCCGCGCCCGCGGCCGGCTGGTGCTCACCGGCGAGGACCGCATGTTCGGCCCGTCGCTCATGTGGGGTGCCGAGGGGGCCTTGGTGGGGCTCGCGGCTGCCGCGGCGCAGGTGTCCGCGGCGGCGGTCGAGACGTTCGCATCGGCCGTGCACACGTCGGCCCGGGATGCCGCCGCGCGCTTCCTGGAGGTGTCGGCCGTCGTGGACGAGCTGGCCCGGGTGACCTTCCGGCCACCGTACGACGGATACGTGCAGCGGATGCTGTGGCTGGCGGTCGACGAAGGTGCGGTGCCCGAGGAGTTCGCCATCGACCCCTACCGTCCCGCTGAACTCGAGGACGCCGAGCGGGACGAGGTCGTCCGCGTCGTGCGGCAGTGCCGCGACCAGGTGCGCCGGTGACCGTGTTGTCACGGTGAACGCGTAGGGTCGCTCGCATGGAGCAGGAGGGTCTCTTCGGCGGCGCGGCGCCGGTAGTGCCGGCCGGCTCGTTGTCCGGTGCGGACGACGACGTCGCGGGCAAGCCGCTGGCGGTACGGATGCGTCCGCGCACCCTCGACGAGATCGTCGGGCAGCAGCAGTTGCTCGGCGCCGGCACTCCGCTGCGCCGGCTGGTCGAGCAGGACCAGCCGATGTCGCTGGTGCTGTGGGGGCCGCCGGGCACCGGCAAGACCACGCTGGCCTATGTGGTCAGCCGGGCCACCAAGCGGCGGTTCGTGGAACTGTCGGCGGTCACCGCCGGGGTGAAGGACGTGCGTTCGGTCATCGACGGCGCCCGCCGCGAGCTGGTGCGTTCCGGCACCGGGACGGTGCTGTTCGTCGACGAGGTGCACCGCTTCTCCAAGACGCAGCAGGACGCCCTGCTGCCGGGGGTCGAGAACCGCTGGGTGTCGCTGGTGGCGGCCACCACCGAGAACCCGCACTTCGCGCTGATCAACCCGTTGCTGTCGCGGTCGCTGCTGCTGACGCTCGAACCGTTGGACGACGACGCCATCCGCGAGGTGATGCGCCGCGCGCTCACCGAGGAACGCGGACTGGGCGGTGCGGTCACCATCGACGACGACGCCCACGACCACCTGCTGCGGCTGGCCGGTGGCGATGCCCGCCGGGCGCTGACGTACCTGGAAGCCGCGGCCGGTGGCGCCGAGGACGGCACCATCACGCTGGAGGTGGCCGAGCGGGCGGTCGACCGGGCCGCGGTCCGCTACGACCGCGACGGTGACCAGCACTACGACGTCACCAGCGCGATGATCAAATCCATCCGGGGCAGCGACGTCGATGCCGGGCTGCACTACCTGGCCCGGATGGCCGAGGCGGGGGAGGACCCGCGGTTCCTGGCGCGCCGGCTGGTCATCCTGGCCAGCGAGGACATCGGCATGGCCGACCCGACGGCGCTGCAGACCGCCGTGGCGGGCGCGCAGGCGGTGCAGCTGATCGGCTGGCCGGAGGCGCAGATCACGCTGGCGCAGGTGGTGATCGCGCTGGCCCTGGCCCCGAAGTCGAACAGCGTGGTGCGGGCCATCGGCGCGGCCGTCGCCGATGTGCGGGCGGGGCTGTCCGGCGCGGTGCCGCCACACCTGCGCGACGCGCACTACTCGGGGTCGAAGAAGCTCGGTCACGGCACCACGTACGCCTACGCCCACGACGACCCGCGTGGCGTGGTCCGCCAGCAGTACGCACCCGACTCCGTCCAGGACAAGCAGTACTACGAGCCGGGCACCCGCGGCGCGGAACGTGACTACGCCGAGCGCTACACGCGGCTGCGGCAGATCGTCCGCGGGGAGTGAGCGCGCCTCACCCGTCGAGCCGGGCGGTGATGGCATCGAGCAGCACGATCGGCGCGAGCAAGGCGTTGTCGGCCACGGGTGAGACCCCGTCCTCGACCGCCCGCAGGAACCGGTCGAGCACCGGGGCGTTGTAGTCCGGGCCGAGTGTCAGCGGATACGTCTCGATCCCGCGGGTGCCCACGACGGTGACGTGGAACGGCACAGCCTCCGACTCGGCCGCCGGCACGAAGGTGAGGACGACGTGTACGTCGGCGACCGTGGTCGTGGCGACGACGGCGATTCCCGCCCGCTGGACGTGTACCGGGCCTGGCGGGTCTGCCGCGCCTGGCGCGCCTGCCGCGCCTGGTTCGCCGATGACCTGCAGGGCGGCTTCGGCATGGTGAACGCCGTAGAAGTACAGGCCGGCGTACGGGCTGGCGGGATCGGCCGGCCCGGTGACCTGTACCGAGGTGAGCGGGCCGATGCGATCGGGCGCCGCCGTCAGTGCCGCCATCTCCGGCACGAACCGCAGCGCCGACGCGGACACCAGCGGCACGCCACCGCGCCGGGCGGCCGCCACGATCGCCTCCGCGTCGGTGGCCGAGGCCGCGAGCGGCTTGTCCACCAGCACGGGGATGCCCGCCTCCAGCAACGGCACCGCGTCGGCCCGGTGGGTGCGGCCGTCGCGGCTGGAGACGATGACCGCGTCGGCCAGCCCGGTGAGATCACCGGCGGACTCCACGACCGTGTCGATCCCGCCGACCGTCGCCAGCGCCCGATTGCGCTCTGTATCGCCGCCGGCCAGAGCCACCACCCGGGCCGCCCCGTGCCGGTGTTCGACGTTCAGGAAGCGTACGAAGTGATCGACATGGCTGTTCTCGGTTCCCACGACCCCGATGCGCGTCACGGCCAGCCAGGGTACTGCCCGCGCGGGGGTCGACGCGGTCTCGTTCACATCACGTTCGCGCCGGCTTCAGCGGCTCGATCGCCATCACCGAGGCCGGGCGGCGTACCGGCCCGTGCGGCCGGATACGGCGCGCCGGGCTGGGCCTGCCTGCCGACTCCGGCGCCGGGCTCCCGTGGTCAGAAGGGTGGTGGATCGTCGGCCTGCTGCGGATCGGGTGATGGCTCGGGGATGGGGCCGACCTGTTCGGGTGGCTTGACGTAGGCGTGGCCGGTGGGGCTCGTCCACACGGTCGCGCCGCTGACGTGCCTGTGAACGCGCCAGCCGCCGTCGTGTTTGAGCAGGTGGTGTAGCCGGCACAAGGCGTGGCAGTTGCATGCGCTGGTTGGGCCGCCCCGTCTGTACGGGCTGCGGTGGTCGATGTCGCAGCCGACGGCCGGACGGTGACAGCCCGGAGCGCGGCAGGTGCGGTCGCGGAGGACGACGTGGTCGATGAGCGCCTGTGGCGGCCGGTACCTTGTGGTTCCGTGGTCGAGCACCCGCCCGGTAGCCGGATCGGTGCCGACCCACTGCCAGACTCCCGCGGCGGCGAGGTGCCGGGCGACCGCGGCCGGGATGGGACCGTATCCCTCGAGATAACCGGGCTGGTCGTCCAGCCCCACAAGTGACCGGAACGCGAAGGTGACGTTCACCGCGACCGGCCGACCCTGTGCCGACGAGAGCGGAATCCGCACGGGATCCTGGGGAGCGGACGGTCCATCGTGATCGGCCGGCGTGACGTGGCCGCCGTCCGTCCGGCGAGGACGGCCCGTGTGGTCGTCGCCGCAAACGTGGACGTCGGCGGGAAGGCTGCCGAAGGTGCAGGTGCAGGTGCAGCCGGGCCGGTGGGCGACGGGAGCCGGGTCACCGCCGATCTGCTGGGTACTCAGGGCGGCCCAGGCCAGTGCGGCCAGGGCGTCGGCGCGCCGCTGCCCGGCGGTTCGCGGTTCCTGCCCGGCCGCCGCGTCCTGTCGCTTCAGTGTCTGGGCGGCGGCGCTCAGCACCGACGTCACCGCCACGGCGTCCTCGGCGGGGAGGTAGGCGTCCACGTACGCCATCCCGTCCTCAGCGGGGGTCATGGTGACGTCACGCCGCTCCCGCGCCTGCTGGCAGCGCTGCTCCGTCTGCAGCGGAGCCAGCTCGAGGAGAAGCTGCCGGATCCGCCGCCGCAGCGCCACTGAGTCGATGGATGCCGCGGCGGGAAGGACGGCGGCCTCGACGCGGCGGCGGACCCCGGCATCCTGGCCACCGAGTTCGGCGGTGATCACCTTGGCACGCCGTTCGTCAATGGCACCGGCTTCCAGCGAACGCAGCGTGGCCGGGAAGTCCTGGGCGAGCTGAACGGCGTGCCCGACGAGGTTCTCGGCCTGGCGGGACGTGAGCTGGGTGCGGCCGGCCACCTCCACCGCGGTGTTCGTGACCGGGTTCACCGACCGGTAGCCGGTGTCGGCCGGCCGCAGCTCCGGCCGGGCGGCCAGGGCGGTGAGCACGACAGCCTGGCGGGCAGCGACCCAGGCAGCGAGCCTGGCCCAACCCGCGGCCGCCTCGACCAGGTCGTAACCGTCGGCCGTCGCGGCGTCGAGCCCCGCCAGCACGGCGGCCAGCTGCGCACCGACCGGCACATCGGCAACGTCCACCCGCTCGGCATCGTCAGAGGCGCCCGTGCCGTCGGAGACGCCGGGCGCGTCGGAGGTGTCTGCGGTGTCGGTTGAGCCAGCGCTGTCGGGGAGGCCGGGCGCATCTGTGAGACCGGTGCCGTCGGCCAAGCCAGTGCCGTCGGAGAGGCAGTCGGTTGAGCCGGCGACATCGCGGTAGCCGGTACCGTCGACGAGGCCGGCGGCCGTCGTGTCGTCGGGAAGATCCCCGTGGCCGTAAGTGACCCACGCGCCAGAGCGAGGGCCGCGTGCGACCCCGGACCCAGCACTCCACGAAGCGTTCTCGAACATACGAACTATCCTATCCCGCCCCTCCGACAACCTCCGGAGCCGATCGAGAGCCGGGCCATCGCCGCCGGGTCCGGGTCGTCATCGCGGCTTTCGGCCCCGCACGGTTCGCGGCCACCGGCCGCCCGGCTGGACCGATGCCTCCGAGCGATCAGCCGGTCCGCTCGCCCTGGGGAGGGGCCGACGCCGCGGCGTAGCGCTCGGAGAGCTCCCGCAGGTGGGTGCGCAGCTCCGGCGGGTCGAGCACCTCGAATCCGACGCCCAGGCTGCCCAGGTAGCCGGCGAGGTCGTGCCAGGAGTCGCCGCCGGTCTGCAGGAGACAGCTGCCGTCGTCGAGGACGGTGACCAGCCCGCCCATCGCGGTGATCTTGTCGGTGACCACCTCGACCGGTGCGTCCAGCCGGACCCGGGCCTGGTGGCGATATGCCTGCGAGCCGACGCCCCGCAGCACGTGCGCGACGGCGTCCCCGCCGGGTGGCTGCCGGGGTTCGAAGCGCGGCCCGGTGGGGATCCGGGGGCGGATCCGGTCCGCGCGGAAGGTGCGCCAGTCGCCGCGGCCCACATCCCACGCGAGCAGGTACCACCGCCGGCCGGTGTAGACGAGCTGGTGCGGCTCCACCGTGCGCACCGACGACGCGCCCTCGTGGCCGACGTAGTCGAACCGCAGCCGCTCGTGCCGGTGCGCTGCCGCCGCGATCTCGGTCAGCGTCGCTGCGTCGACCCTGGCGCCGACGCCCGCCGCGGACGCCGTCGCCGACCGCAGCGCGTCGAGCCGGTGCCGCAGCCGCGACGGCAACGTCCGCTCCAGCTTGGCCAGCGCCCGCAGCGACGTCTCCTCGATGCCCGTGACGGACCCGGCCGCCGCCGCCCGCAACCCGAGGACGACGGCGACGGCTTCGTCGTCGTCCAGCAGCAGCGGCGGCAACGCCGATCCAGCGCCCAGCCGGTAACCGCCGGCCGGCCCGGTGGTCGACTCGACCTCGTAGCCCATGATTCGCAGCCGCTCGATGTCGTTGCGGACGGTGCGCGTCGTGACCTCCAGCCGCGAGGCCAGGTCCGCGCCCGACCACTCCCGCCTGACCTGCAGTAGTGACAGCAGCTTCAGCAGCCGCACCGAGGTGTCCAACATCCTCGTGAGTCTGCCAGCAATTGCGGAACCGGACGTTCCACAACGGCCAGTAGCGTCGTTCCCATCAGCACAAACACCCAGGAAGGACCGGAACGATGACCATCCAGCTGCGCGGCTTCTGCACCCTGAACTTCTATGCCGACGACATGGGCGCCGCGCGGCGGTGGTACACCGAGGTGCTCGGCACGGAGCCGTACTTCGAGGCCGTCGACCCCACGTCGGGCCGGGTCGGCTACTACGAGTGGCGCATCGGCGACCACCAGGACGAGTTCGGGATCATCAACCGGGCCTGGGCTCCGGCCGGCGAGCCCACCGGGCCCGGGCGCCCCGGCGGCGCGGTCATGAACTGGCATGTCGACGACCTGGACGGCACACTGGAGCGCCTTCTGGAGCACGGCGCCACCGTGCACCAGCCGCGCGTCGACCGCACCCACGGCTTCGCGAACGCGTCGGTCGTCGACCCGTTCGGCAACGTCCTGGGTCTCATGTACAACCCGCACTGGAAGGCGTTGGCGGACGGAACCGACGGGACCGACGGGACCGACGGGACCGACGGAGCCGGCGCGTGAGCGCCCCGGCCGACCCCGAGGTCCTGGTGTTCGACGACGCCGCCGGCTGGGAGCGGTGGCTGGACGAGCACCATGCGACCAGCGGCGGGGTCTTCGTCCGGATCGCCAAGAAGGGCGCGCCGCAGCCGTCGCTGACCATCCGCGAGGCGTTGGAGGCCGCATTGTGCTTCGGCTGGATCGACAGCGTGCGCCGCGGGCTGGACGAACACCACTACCTGCAGCGGTACTCGCCGCGCCGGGCCGGCAGCGCCTGGTCCAAGGTCAACGTCGAGATGGTCGCGGCGCTGACCGAGGCCGGGCGGATGCGCCCGTCGGGGCTGGCCCAGGTCGAGGCGGCCCGCGCCGACGGACGCTGGGACGCCGCCTACGCCCCGCAGCGCGAGGCGACCGTGCCGCTGGAGCTGGCAGCCGACCCGGACGCCGCGGCAGCCTTCGAGGCGCTGGGCCGGTCAGCCCGCTACGCCGTGCTGTTGCCCGTGCTCAAGGCGCGGACGCCGCAGACCAAGGCTGCCCGGGCCGCCCAGGCGGTCGCGGTACTGCGCGGCGGCCGCCCGCGGGAGCGATAATCGAGGCACCCACGCCGCGCCCGGCGCGGTAGGGTCAGACGCTTGAGACCACCGCTCCCGTAGAGAGGCTGCTCCACCCATGTCCGTAGGCGAGATCGCAGGGTTGCTGGCCGCCGTCGCCTTCGTGGCGCTGGTCGGTTTACTCGCCGTGCCGATCCTGAAGCTGGGCCGGACGGTGGACGAGTTCACCCGCGTCGTCCAGGACATCCGCTCCGAGCACGTCGCGAAGACCTCCACCACCGTCGACGAGACCAACGAGCTGCTGGCCTCCACGAACGCGCAGTTGCAGCGGATCGACGCCATCACGTCGAACGCGCAGACCGTCACCACCAACGTCGCGGCCATGTCGTCGCTGTTCGCCGCCACACTGGGCGGCCCGCTGGTGCGTACGGCCGCGTTCACCTACGGGGTGCGGCGGGCGCTGGCCGCGCGCCGCGACGGCGGGGGGCGCGGCCGGCGCTTCCGGCGGGGGGGCGGGGCATGAAGCGGCTGTTCTGGGTGGCTCTGGGGGCCACCGCGGGTGTCCTGGTGGTCCGCAAGATCACGCAGGCGGCGGACAGCCTCACCCCGGAGGGCGCGGCGGACCGCGTCGCCGGCGGGGTCCGCGAACTCACCGCGGCCATCCGCGACTTCGCCGACGAGGTCCGCGCCGGCATGACCGAGCGCGACGCCGAACTGCGCTACGCCCTGGGCATCGCACCCGACGGCACCGGCGCAACCGGAAAGCCGGGCCATCCAGATCTTGACGCCGTCGACGATCTCATCCGCACCAATCCGAGAGGCACGTACTGATCATGGAGACCGCCGAGATCCGGCGCCGGTTCCTCGACCACTTCGAGAAGAACGGTCACACGGTCGTCCCCAGCGCCTCCCTGATCTCCCCGGACCCGTCGCTGCTGTTCACCGTCGCCGGCATGGTGCCGTTCATCCCGTACCTGACCGGGCAGCAGACGCCGCCGTGGCAGCGCGCCACCAGCGTGCAGAAATGCATCCGCACGCAGGACATCGAGGAGGTCGGCAAGACCACTCGGCACGGCACGTTCTTCCAGATGAACGGCAACTTCTCGTTCGGCGACTACTTCAAGGAAGGCGCCATCGCGCACGCCTGGGAGCTGGTCACCGGTTCGATCTCCGACGGCGGTTTCGGCTTCGACCCGGGCTCGGTCTGGGTCACCGTCTTCCATGACGACGACGAAGCCGCGGCGCTGTGGAAGAAGGTCGCCGGCCTGCCGGACGAGCGCATCCAGCGCCGCGGGTTGCTGGACAACTACTGGCACACCGGCCAGCCCGGCCCCGGCGGCCCGTGCAGCGAGATCTACATCGACAGGGGCCCGCAGTACGGCCCGGACGGCGGCCCCGTCGTCGACGAGGACAGGTTCCTGGAGATCTGGAACCTCGTCTTCATGCAGGAGCAGATCACCGACGTGAAGGCGAAGGACGACTTCGTCGTCGTCGGTGAGCTGCCCAGCAAGAACATCGACACCGGCATGGGCCTGGAGCGGGTCGCGTACCTGCTGCAGGGCGTGGAGAACCTGTACGAGATCGACCAGGTCTTCCCGACCCTGCAGAAGGCGGCGGAGCTGGCCGGCACCCGGTACGGAGCCGACCACGGCGACGACGTGCGGCTGCGGGTGGTCGCCGACCACATCCGCAGCTCCCTCATGCTCATCGGCGACGGTGTCACGCCGTCCAACGAGGGCCGCGGCTATGTGCTGCGCCGGCTGCTGCGGCGCAGCGTCCGGGCGATGCGGCTGCTCGGCGTCCAGGATCGCACCCTGCCGGAGCTGCTGCCGGTCAGCAAGGACTGCATGAAGGCGGCCTACCCGGACCTGGAGTCCGACTTCGCGCGCATCTCCTCGGTCGCCTACGGCGAGGAGGACGCGTTCCGCCGGACGCTGCAGACCGGCACCCAGATCTTCGACCTCGCCGCGGACGAGACCAAGTCGAAGGCCCTGACCGCGCTACCCGGCGACACCGCGTTCAAGCTGCACGACACCTACGGCTTCCCGATCGACCTCACCCTGGAGATGGCGGCCGAGCAGGGCCTGTCCGTCGACGAGGCCGGGTTCCGCCGGCTCATGACCGAGCAGCGGGAACGGGCGAAGGCCGATGCGAAGGCGAAGAAGACGGGACATGCAGACACCGGCGCCTACCGGGAGCTGCGCGAAGCCGGACCCACTCCGTTCACCGGGTACGAGGGGCTCGAGACCGACAGCCGCGTGCGCGGGCTGTTGCTCGACGGCGTCTCGGTGCCCGGCGCCAGCGAGGGCGAGACCGTCGAGGTGGTCCTCGACCGCACTCCGTTCTACGCCGAGTCCGGTGGTCAGGACAGCGACGCCGGCGTCATCACCGGCGACGGCTTCGAGCTGGAGGTCCTCGACGTCCAGCGCCCGGTCAAGGGCCTCGTCGTGCACAAGGTCCGCGTGCTCAAGGGCGAGGTCATCAGCGGCCAGGAGGTCGCGGCCAAGGTCGACCGCGAGTGGCGCATCGGCGCCTGCCAGGCGCACTCGGGCACCCACATCGTGCACGCGGCACTGCGCCAGGTGCTCGGCCCGCAGGCCCTGCAGAGCGGTTCCTACAACAAGCCCGGCTACCTGCGCCTCGACTTCGCCTGGGGGCAGGCGCTCGGCGCGGCCACCCGCAGCGAGGTCGAGGAGGTCGCCAACCTGGCGATCCGCCGCGACCACCCCGTCAGCGCCACGTACATGCCGCTGGAGCGGGCCCGCGAGCTCGGAGCGCTGGCGCTGTTCGGCGAGACCTACGACGAGGAGGTGCGGGTCGTCGAGATGGCCGGCTCCTGGTCGCGTGAGCTGTGCGGTGGCACGCATGTGGGCCACTCGTCGCAGGTCGGGCTCGTCACGCTGACGGGGGAGAGCTCGGTCGGTGCCGGTAGCCGCCGGGTCGAGGCGTTCGTCGGCATCGAGGGCTTCCGGTACCTCGCCACGGAGCGGGCGCTGGTCAGCCGGCTGGCGGACCTTCTCAAGGTCCAGCCCGACCAGTTGCCCGAGCGCATCGAGCGGCTCGTGGCGCAGGTGCGCGACGCGGAGAAGGAACTGTCCAAGGTCCGCGCCTCCGCGCTCGGCGCACGGGCGGGCGAGCTGGCGGCGTCCGCCCGTGACGTGTATGGCGTGGCGTTCGTCGGTTACGAGGCGCCCGCGGGTACCGCCGCCGACGACCTGCGCTCGCTTGCGCTGGACGTGCGTGGCCGGCTGGGCAACGAGAAGCCCGCGGTCGTCGCGGCGTCGGGCGCCGGCGACACCGGCCGGCCCAGCGTCGTCATCGCCGTCAACGAGCCGGGCCGCGAGTGGGGCGTGAAGGCCGGCGCGCTGGTCAGGGTGGCGGCGCAGACGCTGGGCGGCGGCGGTGGCGGCAAGGACGACGTCGCGCAAGGCGGCGGCACCGACGCGTCGAAGATCGGCGACGCACTGACCGCGGTCGAGCACGCCATCGGCGAGACCGTCACTCGCGGTTCGTGACGGTGCGCCGCGGCGTCAGACTGGGGGTTGATGTCGGATCCGTCCGCATCGGGGTCGCTTCGTGTGACCCCGGCGGGCTGATCGCCACACCGGTGGAGACCGTTCGGCGCGGCCCCGGTGACCTGCGGCGACTCGCCGAGTTGGTGGCTGAGCGCAGTCCTATCGAACTGGTCGTGGGTTTGCCGCGTAGTCTCGATGGGAAGGAACATGCCGCGGCCCGGCACGTGCGGGCGTTTGGTGCGGATTTGGCTCGGTATGTGGCACCATGCCCGGTACGGCTGGTCGATGAGCGCTTGACCACCGCCGTCGCGACGCGGGGAATGCGAGCCAGCGGTGTCTCGTCCCGGGCGGCGCGCCCGGCCATCGACCAGGCCGCGGCGATGGTGATCCTGCAAGACGCGCTCGACGCCGAACGAAGCAGTGGCGAGCCGCCTGGAGAGGTGCTGACGGTGACCGATGACTGACCTCGACACGTCGGAGGAGATCGTGCGCCCCCGACGGCATCGGCGCCGCCGGCGCCGGCGAAGCCGGTTCGGCTCGTTCGTCGCGGTCTTCCTCTCTCTCGTCGTCGTGGGCGGCCTGATCGGTGGCATCTACTACGGCGGAAGCGCCCTGCTCAACAGCATCAACGGCGTCTTCGGGGACGCCGAGGACTATCCGGGCCCCGGCAGCGGCGAAGTGTCGGTCACCATCGAGGAAGGCGCCAGCATCCGGTCCATGGGTGCCACCCTGTTCGAGGCAGGGGTCGTCGCGAGCCAGGACGCGTTCATCGAAGCCGCGGACGGCAACCCGCAGGCCACCTCCATCCAGCCCGGCAACTACGTCCTGGCCCGCGAGATGCGTGCCTCCGACGCCGTCGAGGCCCTGATCAGCGGCGAGGGCGGGCAGCGGGTCTCGCTGCCGGAGGGTTACCGGGTGCGCCAGACCGTCACCCGGCTGGCCGAGGAGTCCGGGTTCACCGAAGAGGAACTGCAGGCGGCCATCGACGCCGCCGCGCTGCCGGAGTACGCCGAGGGCGACCCGGAAGGCTTCCTCTACCCGGCCACGTACGACCTCGGCGGCGACACCACGCCGGAGTCCCTGGTCGCGGCCATGCTCGACCGGTTCGACCGGACTGCGCAGCAGCTCGGTCTGCTCGACGGCGCGGCGGCGCTGAACCGGACACCTCTCGAGGTGGTCACCGTCGCCAGCATCGTGCAGCGCGAGGTCAGCCGACCCGAGGACATGCCGCGGGTTGCCGAGGTCATCTACAACCGGCTCTCCGGCGCCTGCCAGGCCAACGGGGTGCCGGAACAGCGGCTGCAGATGGACTCCACCGTCCACTACGCCGTCGACGACTACTCCAGCGTCTACACGTCGCCGGAGATGCGGCAGGTCGACTCGCCGTACAACACCTATCGCGTGAGCGGGCTGCCGCCGGGGCCGATCGCGTCACCGGGCGACGACGCCCTCACGGCGGCGCTCAACCCGGCGAACGAGGGCAACTGCTACTTCGTCGCGGTCAACCTGGAGACCGGCGAGACGGCGTTCGCGGTCACCGCGGCGGACCACGCCGCCAACGAGGAGCTGCTGCGCGCCTACTGCCGGGAGAGCGACAGGTGCTGAACCGGCACTGCGGCGTCCTCGGGTCGCCCATCGCCCATTCACTTTCGCCGGTCATCCACCGCGCCGCGTACCAACACCTCGGGCTGGGCTGGGAGTACTCCGCACACGAGGTCGACGAGGCCGGGCTGGCGGCGTTCCTCGGCTCGCTGGACCCGAGCTGGCGCGGCCTGTCCCTGACCATGCCCCTCAAGCGGGTGGCCCTCGAACTCTCGGCGACGGCGTCCGATGTCGCCCGGACCGTGGGTGCGGCCAACACGCTGGTACGGCTGGACGACGGGAACGGCGACGGCTGGGCGGCCGACAACACGGACGTGCCGGGCGTCGTGGCGACGCTCGGCGAAGCCGGCGCCGGCACGGCCACGCCGGTCTGCCTGTGGGGTGGCGGCGCGACGGCGGCCAGTGTGCTCGCCGCGCTCGCGTTCCGCGGCAGCGGCCCGGTGCACGTGCACGCTCGGTCCGCGACGCGTGCCGGAGCGGCGCTGGCGGTAGCCGCGGCCCTGGGTCACCCGGCCGAGGCGGCGCCGTGGGCCGTGCTCCCGGTCTGCGCGGCGGCCGGCTTGGTCGTCTCGACCGCGCCCGCCGGTGCGGTGGACGTGCTGGCCGGTGAGCTCACAGCGGCAGGCGCCGACGCCCGCCGGGTGCTGTTCGACGTCGTGTACGACCCGTGGCCCACCCCGCTCGCCGCCGCGTGGCTCGCGGCCGGGGGAGCGGTGGCCAGCGGCCTGGACCTCCTGGTGCACCAGGCGCTGGGCCAGGTGCGGCTGATGACCGGTTCCGACGTGCCGGTCTCGGTGCTGCGCGAGGCGGCGCTGGCGGCGATCGGCACCCGCGCGTGACGCTCGTGCTCGCCGTGGCCGCCGCCGGGCTGGTCGTCGGCGCCCTGCTGCCCACCGCTATCGCCCGCATCCCGGACCGCGCACCGCCCGGCGACTCGCCGCCCCCGACGCCGTACCGAGAGCTCGCCGCGGCGCCCCGGCTGGCGTGGTGGCTGGCCGCGGCGACCGCGCTGGTGTGGGCGCTGCTGGCGGTGGCGCGGGACGACTCCCGGGCGGATCTGCCGGCGTACCTCGTCGTCGGCGCGCTGGGCGTCGCGATGGCCTACGTCGACCTGCGCGAGCACCTGCTTCCCGACTGGCTCACCTACACCTCGCTCGCCGCCGCCGCCGCGCTACTGACCGTCGCCGCCGCGGCGACGCAGGACTGGGGCGCGTACGGCCGGGCTTGGGCGGGCGCCGCCGCGTGCCTGGTGTTCTACCTGCTGCTGGCGCTGCTCCGGCCCGCCGACCTGGGTCTCGGCGACGTCAAACTGGCCGCGGTGCTCGGGCTGTTGCTGGGCTGGGTCGGCTGGTACACGGTCGTGCTGGGAGTGTTCCTCGGCTTCCTCGTGGGCGGCGTCATCGGCATGGTGCTGCTGGCCGCCGGCCGGGGACGGCGCACCGCCCTGCCGTTCGGCCCGCCGATGCTGGTGGGCGCCCTCGCCGCGGTGTTCCTCGCGACCTGATCAGGTGCGGCCGTCGGCCTCCTGGGCGGCGAACAGCGTGGGGTCGGGCCGGCTCCACTCCGCCTCGTAAACGGCGAACCCCGCGGCCCGCGCGGCCGCGCATACGGCGGGATCGTCGTCGACGAGGACCGCCACCGGGCGCTGCGCCGACAGCCGCTTCAGTACACCGACCTTGAACAGCCGGGCCGGACGGCGGTCGTCGTCGGGCCGCAGCAGTACCCGGCCGGCCGGTGCGCGGTGCTCGGACAGCCATTCCTGGGTGACGGTGCGCGTGCGCTCCGGCCGGCCGCTGAGGTAGAGGATGTCGTGATCCTCGGCCACCTTCCGGACCAGTGCGAAACCCTCGGGATACGGCGCATCGTCACCCATGCCGGCGAAGAAGCCGGCCCAGTTCTTCGGCCGGCCCTGCAGGTGGTGAAGGCGGTGGCCGACGTCGGCGAGCACGCCGTCGATGTCGATGACGGCCAGCGGTCGGATCATGAGTCTCCCGGCAGGACGGTGCGATAGCCGGCGGCGTCGAGCCCCGCGAGGATCTGCTCGAGCGCCGCGACGGTCTGGGAGCGGTCGCCGCCGCCGTCGTGCAGCAGGATGACCGCACCGGGACGGATCTGACCGAGCACGTCCTGAACGATAGACGTCGTCCCGGGTCGCGACCAGTCACGGGGGTCGACCGTCCAGTCCAGCGGCCGCAGCCCGAGGTCGTCGAGCACCGGCTCCACCTCCGGCTGCACCGCGGTGTTGGGCTGGCGGAAGTACGGTACGTCCGCCTCGCCGCCGAGCGCGGCCTCGATCGCCTCGTCGGCCTCGGCGATCTGCCGCTCGATCTTGTCCCGGTCGCGGTCGGCGAGCTCGTCGTCGTGCGTGTCGGTGTGGTTGCACAACGCATGCCCGGCATCGACCACCTGCCTCAGCACCTCCGGGTGCTCACGGACCCGCTGACCGACCACGCAGAACACCGCGGTCGCGTCGTGCTGCTCCAACAGGTCCAGCACCTGTGGCGTGTACACCGGGTGCGGGCCGTCGTCGAACGTCAGGGTGACGGCGTAGTCGACCGACGCGCCACCTGTGTCCGGGCTGGTCTCACCGCCGGAGCCACCGTCGCCGCCCTCGGCGCCCTCGTCGCCGGCGTCACCGCCGGAGCGGCCGTCATCGGCGTCGCCCGTGGCGCCGGGTTCCGACGGTGCCGCGGTCGCGCCGTCCGCGATCGATCCGCGACGTTCTTCGTCGGCCGTGCGCTCGGCAGCCACCGCCACCAGGCCCAGCATGATGCCCAGCAGGATGGTCGCGGGCCACGACAGGTTGTTCATGGCGACCTCCTGCCCGCGCTCACCGACCCATGATCATATGAACGGGTCCCGAAATCGGACAGGCGCGCCCATGCGCAGCGTGTCGTCAGCAGTTCGGCCGGCACTGCCGTTCGATCATGGCCTGCACGAACACGCTCTGGATGTCACGCGGGTCCTCGGCCTGGTAGGCCTGGGTGCCGGTGGCGGCGGAGATCTGTTCCAGAGCCTCCATGTCGGCCTCGGGTCCCATCCCGATGGTGATGACCGGCACCGGGTTCGCGGGGTCGAACTGCGCGGTCAGCGTGTTGAGCAAGGTCTCCAGGTCGATGCCGTCCGGATCGTCCTCGTTGCGTCCGTCGGTCAGCAGCACCACCGAGTTGACGCTGCCGGCCTGGTAACTGCTGCGGACCTCCTGGAACGCGGCGAGGACGGTGTCGTAGAGCCCGGTGCCGCCCTCGGCTCGCGACGGCAGCGACTCCAGTGCCGCGACCAGCGCCTCCTGCCGGGTGCCGCCGTCGACCTCCTCGTCCATCGGGCCGATCTCGACCAGCTCGATGTGGTCGCTGGGCGGGTCCTGCAGGATCGAGAACGCCCACAGCCCGACGGACGACGCGGGCGGGAACAGGGAGAGCGCTTCCAGGGCGGCGTCGCGCGTCAGCTCGATGCGGGTGGCACCGTCCTCGACCTGCTCGTTCATGGAGCCGGAGACATCGATGACAGCGAGCATGCGCATGTCCAGCGACAGTGCCGCCCACTGCCGGGTGAGCTCGGCGACCACGGCCGGATCGGGGTCGGGCAGCAGGTCCGGCATGGCCGGGCGGGTGCCGTCGACCACTCCGGCGTCGTCGTCGGCGGTGCCGTCGGGGCTGCGGAACCCGGCGTCGCGGATGCTCTCCTGGGAGTCGACCGAGCCGAGGAAGGTGACGAAGTCCGCCGCGGCCGAGCGGGCATCGTCGTCGTCGGCACCCTGCACGGCCAGCGCCGGGAAGTCGAAGGCGAGCGTGCCCTCGGCCGGATAGAGCGCGTTGACCGGCACCTCCGGGCGAGTGCGGTTGAAGGCGACCACGGACTGCTCGGTGGCCGTGAACGCGACCGGTGTCTCGCCGGCCGCGGTGGCGTACGCGTCCTCGACAGTGGGCACCGCGGCGCGGGACACCTCGGTCATCAATGACACGAGCTCGGACTGCTCCAGCGTCTCGCCGAGCGCGGCCCGGACGGCCAGCAGGCTGGCCATGCCCTCGTCGTTGGCGGCCGGGTCGGGCAGGACCGCCACCGCGTCGCCCTGGACCACCGCCGACCAGGGGACGACCGACTCGTCACCACCGGCGGCCTGCGCCGCAGGTCGCGGCATGATCACCACCAGCGGGGAGACGGCGACGCTGGCCAGCTGATTGACCTGCTCCAGGTCGACCGCGGGTCCGTAGTCGAGGCTCTTCGGCACCCACAACTGCGGCGCGTCCGGCGTGCCGATGGTGGCCGCAGCCTCAGCGGCGGAGGTCGCGGTCACGTCAACCTGCACGCACCGGTCGCCGACAGCGGGCTGACCCTCCTGGTAGCGGTCGGCGAGCTCGGTGAGCACCGGCGCGATGGTGGCGTCGGCCGCGACGGCCACGGGCAGAGTGCCGGAACACTCACCGCCGCCGGAGTCGAGGACGGACACCGCGCCCAGGCCGGCGGCCGCGATGACCGCGACGGCCGCCACGGACAGGCCCAGCCGGCGCAGCCAGGGAGACGGCGTCGTCGTCCGCGCCGATGCGTGGCGTCCTGTCATGTGGGCAGCTCCGGGCAGGTCAGGGGATTGCAGACTAACCGGGAGCATTCCGACTCTGGTAGTCCCCTGCCCCGCGTGTCACACCCGGACTGGAGAATCAGGCTCTTCGACCGGGGCCACCATCGAGTGCGAGGCCTACAAACGGGCTCTCCGCCTGGACTCCGGTTCGCTCTTCCGGGATCGGCGGGGCGTCGGCGATGCTGTGGGCGTGGAGTACGTGTCCAGAGTGCCGCGACCGCCGTTGGACGGGCTGATCGACGACCTTTACTACCTGGAAGGTGCGTCGCCGTACGCCCGGCTGACGCTGCCGCCGATGCCGGGGGCGTTGCTCATCGTCAACCTCGGGGCGCCGTTCCGCATCCGCGCCGGGACCGACATCGAGCCGGCCGAGTACGCCGACGGCTGCGTGGTCACCACGCCCACCCGCGCGTTGGAGTTCGGTTACCCACTCCGGACCCGGTCCGTCGGCGTGCACTTCAAGCCGTGGGGGCTGGCGCCGTTCCTGCCGATGCCCGCGGCCGAGCTGTGTGACCGGCCGGTGACGGTAGAGCAGGTTTGGGGCCGGCGCGGCATTGCTGAGCTGCGAGACCGGCTGGCCACTGCAGACGGACCGCTCGAGATGCTGACGCTGCTCGAGGAGGAGCTGATGTAACGGCTGTGCGAGACCGCCGGCCTGGGACTGGTCCGCCATACGAGCAGCGTCATCGCGGCGACCAGCGGGGCGGTGGCAATCGGCGACCTGAAGGTGGCAGCCGGTGTCAGCAGCACTCACCTGGCACAGCGGTTCAAGGAGCTCATCGGCGTCACGCCGAAGCGGCTGGCCCGCACCTACCGCTTCGCCGCCACCGTGTTCTCGATCAACCCCGCCGAACCGATCGACTGGGGCGACCTCGCCGGTGGCGCAGGCTACTTCGACCAGGCCCACTTCGGCCACGAGTTCCGGGCGTTCACCGGGCTCACGCCGACCCGGTACGTCGAAGTCCGGCGGCAGTTCCTGCGCGAGCATCCCGGTCACGTGCTGGACAGCTGGCCGCTGCCGGCCGATTGATTTCTTACAAGAGCGACAGCCCACGACACGCCAATATGGGGGTATCCCAAAGCAGAGGAGCGCCCCATGGGCAAAGTAGTCATGTACAGCTCGGTGTCGGTGGACGGCTTCGTCGCGGACGAGAATGACCAGCCCGGACCGCTGTTCGACTGGTTGTCCAGCGGTGACGTGCCGTTGGACGAGAGCGGCGAGTTGAAGGTGTCGCAGACGTCCTACGACTACACCCGGCCGTACTGGGACCAGATCGGGGCGACCGTGGTCGGCCGCCACGTCTTCGACCTGACGGACGGCTGGGACGGGAAGCCTCCGGGCGGGGTCGACCACGTGGTCGTCGTGACGCACCGGCCGGAGCCTGAGGGCTGGGACACCGAGGCGCCGTTTCACTTCGTCGACGGCGTCGAGGCAGCCGTGGCCAAGGCGCAGGAGCTCGCGGGTGACCGCATCGTCGAGGTCGCCGCTGGCGACGTCGGTGGCCAGGTGCTTGCCGCAGGCCTGATCGACGAGGTGCGCATGGACGTCGTACCCGTGGTGTTCGGGTCGGGCAAGCGCTACTTCGGGTCGGTCCACGCGCAGCACCTGCTGGAGGATCCTGACGTGGTGATTCAGGGCAACCGGGTGCTTCACCTGCGCTATCGGGTGCGCCGTTGACGAGGCCGAACTCATCCAGGCGGCAGAACGTGGACGGGTCAGGGCAGCCAAGGCAGCGTCAGGCACACCGACCTGCCCGGCAGCCTCACCGGCTGAGCCGCTGGTAGCGCCGCACCGACAACGGCACGAAGACGGCCAGGATCACCAGCGGCCAGACCACGGCCATCAGGGTCGCGTTCTGGGCGATCCACGAGTCGCTGCCCAGACCGGGATTGCCGAACAGGTCGCGCGCGGCGGCCACCGTCGACGACAGCGGGTTCCACTGCGCGACGGCAGCCATCCAGGCCGGCATCAGGTCCGGTGCGACGAACACGTTGGACAGCGCGGTGAGCGGGAAGGCGGCCGGGAAGACGATGACCCCTACCATGTCGGCGTTCTTCACGATCAGGCCCAGGTAGATGCCGATCCAGGTGATGGCGAACCTCAGCAGCAGGATGAGCGAGATCGCCGCGACGGCTCCAGGGACTCCTTCGCGCCACTGCCAGCCGACCAGCAGCCCGCAGACGATCAGCGTCGTCATCTCGAGCACCGCCCGCATCACATCGGCGGCGCTACGGCCGACGACGAGCGCGGAGCGGGCCACCGGCATGGAGCGGAACCGGTCGATGACGCCGCGGTCGACATCGAAGGCCACGGCCGTCGCGGTGGCACCGAGCCCGTAGACCATGGTCATGACGAACACGCCCGGAAGCAGGAACTCGCGGTAGCTGCCGCCGTCCGGGACGGCCATGCCGCTGCCGAAGACGTACCCGAAGACGAGCACCATCATGATCGGGAGCGTGAAGTAGATGATGACCTCTTCCGGCGCCCGGACGACGTGCGCCATGTAGCGGCGGGTCATCACCCAGCCGTCGGCCACGGCCCAGCGCAGCCGGGGGAGCGGGGAGCGGGCGCTCGCGGACGCCGGCACCGCCGGGCGGTCGGTCAGGGTGGCGCTCATGCGGCACTCTCCTCGGTGGTCGGTGCGGCCGGGTGGCCGGTGAGCTGGAGGAACGCCTCGTCCAGGGTGGGCCGGCGCAGGCCGACGTCCTCGGCGTCGATGCTCTCGCGCTGCAGTTCACCGATGACGGCGCCGAGCGCGGCCATCCGGTCGCTGACGGGGGCGCTGACCCGGCGGATGTCGGTGTCGATCTCCGGGCGAGCGCCCGCGACCCGGCCGACGACGGCGGCCGCGGCGGGCAACTGCGTGGCGTCGCGGACCACGACCTCGATGCGATCGCCACCGATCTGCGCCTTGAGCTGGTCGGGAGAGCCCTCGGCCACCACCCGGCCGGTGTCGATGACGGAGATGCGGCCGGCCAGCTGGTCGGCCTCCTCCAGGTACTGCGTGGTCAGCAGCACGGTGGTTCCGCCGGCGACCAGTGCCCGCACGGCGTCCCACACGTCATTGCGGCTGCGTGGGTCCAGCCCGGTGGTGGGCTCGTCGAGGAACAGCACCTCCGGGGCGAGCACAAGACTGGCGGCCAGGTCGAGTCGGCGCCGCATGCCGCCGGAGTACGTACGGGCGGAGCGGTCGGCGGCCTCGGTGAGCGCGAACTGCTCCAGCAACTCGTCCGCCCGCCGCTGGGCGCCACGGACCCCGAGGTGGTAGAGGCGGCCGAACATCACCAGGTTCTGCCGACCGGACAGGGTCTCGTCGACGGCGGCGTACTGGCCGGTGAGGCCGATACGGCCGCGCACCTCGGCCGCCTCGCGCACGACGTCGTGGCCGGCAACCCGAGCGGTTCCGGAGTCGAACCTGAGCAACGTGGCGAGGATGCGTACGGCCGTGGTCTTGCCGGCGCCGTTCGGGCCGAGCAGGCCGTGGACCACCCCGCGTGGCACCTCGAGGTCGAAGCCGTCGAGGGCGTAGGCATCGCCATACCGCTTGCGCAGCCCAGCGGCGACGATGGCTGGATCAGTGGACGTCACGACAGCCTCCAGTCGAAAGTGTTTATGGTGTATACGTCGATATACGTTGTACACAGTTCTAGGATGAGCGTCAAGCCGGGCGACCTAGGGGAGTAGATGCCGACGGAGAACCAGCGGGCCGATCCGAACCGGACCCTCGACCTGCTCTGGGGTGCCCAGCCGCAGGCGACCCGGGGCCCGAAACCCGGCCTGAGCGTGGAGCGCATCGTCAGCACCGGCATCGAGATCGCCGACGCCGAGGGGCTGGCGGCGGTATCCATGCGCCGCATCGCCGACAACCTCGGCGTCACCACCATGTCGCTCTACAGGTACGTCCCCAGCAAGACCGACCTGCTGGAGCTCATGGTCGAAGCCGCGAGCGAGCCGGAGGCGCCACCGCCGCAGCTCACCGGCTGGCGCGAGCGGCTGCGCTGGCACGCGCTGGCGATCGCCGACACGTACCGTCGCCGGCCGTGGGCGCTCGACGTGCCACTGAACGCCCCGCCGATGGGACCTGCCCAGATCCGCCGCATGGAATACCTGCTGCAGGCGCTGGACGACACCGGCCTCAGCGGGCCGGAGATGCTCGGCATCCTGGTGATGCTCAGCGGTTACGTCCGCGGACACGCGCAACTGGCGTTCACCATGTCCGGCGTGGAGAACCGCACCGGAGCGCCGGAGGGGGAGTGGGACGCCGCTTACGGGCGGATGCTCACCACGTTCGTGACCGCTGAGCAGCACCCCGTCCTGGCCCGCATCGTCGCCCGGGACAGCTTCGACGGCTACGCCGACCCCGACCCGTGGCTGGGCGACGACTTCGCATTCGGTCTGGAGATCGTGCTGGACGGCATCGGCGCCTACCTCGAGCGTCGGACGCACCAGAGCTGACTGCGTGTGATCCGGACGGGGTGGGCGCCGGCCGGCAGCGCAGGGGAGGGGACGATACTGAGGTGTCGGCAGGCGCCGGCACTTCATCTCCAGATTCGCGACAGGAGCGGCAGATGGCTGGTACGGCTCAGATCGGCGTGACCGGGCTCGCGGTGATGGGCCGCAACCTGGCCCGCAACTTCGCCCGCAACGGCTTCGCGGTCGCGGTTCACAACCGCACCGCCAGCCGCACTCGTGATCTCGTCGAGCAGTTCGGCCACGAGGGCACGTTCGTGCCGGCGGAGTCCGCCGAGGAGTTCGTGGCCGCGCTGGAGCGCCCGCGCCGGCTGGTCATCATGGTCAAGGCGGGTGCACCGACCGACGCCGTCATCGAGGAGTTCGTGCCGCTGCTGGAGCCCGGCGACGTCGTCATCGACGGCGGCAACGCCCACTTCGCCGACACTCGCCGCCGTGAGGCGGCGCTGCGCGAAAGCGGCCTGCACTTCGTCGGCACCGGCATCTCCGGGGGAGAGGAAGGCGCACTGCTGGGACCCAGCATCATGCCCGGCGGCTCGGCGGAGTCGTACGAGTCGCTCGGCCCGATGCTGGAGATCATCGCCGCCAAGGCCGCGGACGGCACACCGTGCTGCACGCACGTGGGCGCCGACGGGGCCGGCCACTTCGTCAAGATGGTGCACAACGGCATCGAGTACGCCGACATGCAGCTGATCGCCGAGGCGTACGACCTGCTGCGGCGGGCCGCGGGCTACCAACCAGCCGACATCGCCAGGATATTCAAGGGCTGGAACTCCGGCCGCCTCGACTCCTACCTCATCGAGATCACCGCCGAGGTGCTGGCACACGTCGACGCCGCCACCGGCCGGCCGTTCGTCGACATCGTCGCCGACCAAGCGGAGCAGAAGGGCACCGGGCGCTGGACCGTGCAGCTCGCGCTGGATCTCGGCGTGCCGGTGAACGGCATCGCCGAGGCCGTGTTCGCCCGGTCGCTGTCCGGCCACGCGGAGCTTCGCGCCGTGGGCCGCGACCTCGCCGGCCCGGCGCCGGCCACGCTGGCGCCCGACGACGCCGAGCGATTCGCCGGCCAGGTCGAGCAGGCTCTCTACGCCTCGAAGGTCGTCTCGTACACGCAGGGTTTCCACCAGATGCAGGCAGCCGGCGCGGAATACGGCTGGGAGCTCGACCTCGGCGCCATCGCCGGTATCTGGCGGGGCGGCTGCATCATCCGCGCGGCCTTCCTCGACCGCATCACCGCCGCGTACGCCAAGGACCGCGCCCTGCCCAGCCTGCTGGCCGACGAGCAGTTCGCCGCGGAGATCGGCGCCGCTCAGGAGGCCTGGCGCACGGTTGTGGCGACGGCGGCACGGCTCGGCATCCCGGTACCGGGGTTCGCCACCGCGCTGTCGTACTACGACGCCCTGCGTGCCGAGCGGTTGCCGGCGGCGCTGACGCAGGGCCAGCGCGACTTCTTCGGCGCGCACACCTACCGGCGGGTCGACCGCGACGGTGTCTTCCACACGCTCTGGTCGCAGGACCGCAGCGAGGAGCAGCAGTCCTGACGCAACATCCATGACCCGCCCGCCCCAAATGATCACGTGCAGCATGGGTGCTCCCGCTTCACCAGGAATGCTTGCCTGGTGAAGCGGGAGTAGGCCTGGAGGGAGCACTCCGTCAATCATGGTTGACACGGGCCAGGCGTCAACATACGTTGACACCCATGAGACGGACACGGCGCACGGTGAATCACGACGGGGTCCGGCTCGCGGTCCGCGACAGTTCCACCCCCGGCGGCGACGACTCGGCCCGCCCGGCCGTCGTCCTCGTGCACGGCCTCGGGACGACCCAGCGCTCCTGGGACCTGGTCGCGTCGCGACTGGCAGAAGAGTGCCGAGTGGTCGCCTACGACCACCGAGGCCACGCCGGTCATCCGAATCGGCGACGGGGGAGTACACCATCTCCGCGCTGGTCACGGATCTCGTCGCGGTCCACGACGCGCTCGGGCTGCGCGAACCGGTGCTCGTCGGACATTCGCTCGGCGCGACGGTGGCGGTCGAAGCGGCCGTCCGCCGACCCTGCGCGGGCGTCGTCACCGTCGACGGCGGACTGCCGGTGAAGCTGCCGGCGGCCCTTGACGACCGCGCCACGTTCGATGTCGAGCTGCGCCGCCCACTGGTGCGGCTCGCGGGGTGGCTGGCAGCCCGGGCCGGCCACGGCCACCACCTCACAACCGACCAGTTGTGGCAGCTCACGCAGGAGCTGCGCCGCCGCGAGCGCGACCTCGACGCCGTCTACGAGCAGCTCACCGCCCCGGTGCTCCAGGTCCTGCCGGGCCGGGCCGACCCAGTGCCGTGGGGCGCGCAGGTGCACGCAGCCACCGACGCCGCGGCGAGCCGGTTCCGAGCCGCGCATCCCGGCGTGACTCAGCTGTGGCTCGATGCGGGGCACGCGATCCCACTGGAGCAACCGGCCGAGCTGGCCGCGGAGATCCGCCGGTTCGCGCTGGTCGAGCGATGAGCGCGCAGCGGTGAGCGCGCAGCGGTGAGCGCGCATCCGCCGGGGGAGTCGCATCACTCGGGGCGGCGCAGCACTTCCACCAGTGCGGCGACGCTGTGCTCCCCATGACCGGCCGCGGCCGCCCGGCGGATCAGGTCGTGCAACGGCGCCTGCCAGGCCGTGTCCACGCCCGCCTCGCGGCCGAACTCCTCATCCCAGGCGATGCCGGCGAGGAACAGGTTCACCGACGACGCCGCCGCGGAGTAGTCGCCGCTGTCGATCTCCTCGGCGAACGTCGGCAGCACCGATCCGATCATCTCCAGCCACGCGACGCTGTACGGCACGAGCGCACTCACCGGCAGTCCGCGTGCCTGGGCCGCGGCGGCACCCTGGAAGAAGCCCACCAGCGCCGGCAGGAGAGTGGCACCGACCGCCGACTCGTAGAACACCGCGAGATCCGGTTCGTCGCCCAGGAACTCGGTGCGCCCACCGAGCACCCGGAGCGTGTCTGAGTGTTCGTCGAATGCCGACCGGTCGCCGCCGTAATAGATCAGCGTGTCCGCGGCGCCGACCGCGGCCGGCACGTTCTTTACCGCCCCGTCGAGCACACGCGCGCCATGACCGGCGGCCCAGACGGCGAAATCGCGCGCGCTGGCCGGAACGCCGCTGTTCAGCGGCACCAACACCCTGCCGGACAGGGACGCCGTCGCCGGCTCCAGGGCCTGTCGGGTGTCGTCGTAACCGGTGAGGCACGTGACCACCAGCGGGCCGGCGCGCACCGCGTCGTCGACGGAGGCGGCGAGCGTGGCTCCGCGTTCGACCAGAGACGCGGCCTTGGCCGCGGTGCGGTTCCAGACGGTGGTGGGATGGCCGGCATCGAGGAACGCCTGGGCCAGCGCGGCGCCCATCGAGCCGAGGCCGACGACGGTCACCGGCGGGCGGCCTTGCGCGGTCATGGGGACTCCTGTCGTGGTGGTGATCGGGACACCGCCATCCTGAGCCGTTTACATGCAGTTCTACAAGTACCTACACTTCTGTTCGGTACCCACAGATGTGTATGTCAGGAGGTCAGATGGCCGAACGCACCTTCACCTGCGGCCTCGACGCCGCCGTCGCGGTGATGGGCGGCAAGTGGAAGGGCCTGATCCTGTTCATGCTGGCCGACGGGCCGCTGCGGTTCGGCCAACTACGCCGGGCGGTCGCCGGCATCAGCGAGCGGATGCTGATTCTGCAGCTTCGGGAACTGGAGACGGCTGGCCTGGTGCACCGGGAGTCGTACCACGAAGTGCCGCCGAGGGTCGAGTACTCGCTCACCGAGTTCGGCCGGTCGCTCAACGCCGCGCTGGCGCCTCTCGGGGAGTGGGGCGAAGACCACATGGACCGCATCGAGGCCATCGAGTGGGACGCGATCCGCGGCTGAGGGAGGGGCGTCAGACCCCTCCCGGCCCTGGATCGTGACTAGTTGACATAATGTGCATTATCGGCGACCTGGTGATGAGACGATGACTGGCCACTGATCTGGCGCATCGTGCCAACTACATGGCGGTTCGCGTGGCGGCGCAAGCCTCTGGCCCGACCTACACAGGCAATGCCTACTGGCGTTCATCTTTCGTCCAGGACCACTGGGTGAGCCAGCCAGGAAGATCGCCGACCGTCCCTTCGCCGGCCACGTCGGCGAGTGCCTCGACCATCGTGTCGAAGCGGGCAACGCCGAGCTGGCGCCGCCAGCGGTCCATGACGTGGTCGAAGACGGCAGCGCTGGCCGCCAGCAAATCCTCGGCGCGGGACGTGCGACGCAGCAGTACCGCACGTCGATCCCCCGGCACCGAGTCCCGTGCGACGTACCCAGCCCTCTCCAGGCCGGCCGTGGTCTTGGCTGCCGCCTGCTTCGAGACGCCGAGACGCTGACCGAGCTCGTTGATCGTGCACCCGTCGGGACCGATCGCCTGGAGCACGAATCCGTGCAGCGGCCGAGCTTCGGGATGACCCTGCGCGGCGAGCTCGCCGTGGAGCGCGTCGACGCCGTCACGGAACGCACCGGCCAGGAGCAGGACAACGCGCCATCCAGGCTCGCTCACCAGCGCACCTCCGCAATCGTCAACCTGGTTGACGATATCGCATCCGGGCCTTACGGTGCTAGACAACCACGTTGTCTATTCCAGGGAACCGATATGACCGCCGCCAGAATCGCTCTCTCGGGTGCCCGCCTCACCGAGACGCCGAACGCCTCCATGATCACCCTCGCCTCACCCACGCAGGGCGGCACCAAGACGCTGAGCCTGTGGCGCGTCACCATGCGCCCCGGCCAGCGCGGCCCCCAGCACACCTTCGACGTCGAGCAGGCGTGGCACCTGCTCGACGGTACGGCGACCATCGCCGTCGACGCTGAGAGCATCGACCTGACGTCCGGTGACACCGTGGTCCTCCCCGCCGGAATCCCGCGCCAGGTCGGCACCGATTCCGGCGCCGTGTTCGTCGTCACCGGCCTGGCCAGCGGATCGGCCACCCCGATCTCACCGGACGGGCCCGGAGAGCCGGTGTCCCCCGCCTGGATCGCGTGACACAACCGCCGCGCTTCGGACAGCGTGCGAGCACCGGTCCGAGGTCGGATGTGCACCTGGGCCGTTGATCTCGGAGTAGGCCGGCCATGTCCTGGCAATTGTGCCCTCAGCCGGCGGCCCTACTCCGAGATCAACGCGAAGTGGCGTCAGCCTCGCAGGGATTCGACCCAGTCCGGGTTCTGCTCCAGCCAATCGGCGACGGCCTCGGCCTCCTGGCCCTCGCCGTACTCGTTCACCACGAGGTTCTCGAGCGAGCCGTACTGTTCGTCGTCGAGCTGGGCGTTGCTGACCATCTCGGCGAGGTCGGCGAACTCCGCCTTGAAGTCCTTGCTGCTCAGCGCATGCAGGCTTTCCGGTTCGCCGAGCGCGCCCTGCGGGTCTTCCAGGTCTTTGATCGGGAACGCGTTGTTCGCCCAGAAGGGCCGCCACAGGGTGACCACGATGTCCTCCTGCGCCTGGATGGCGTTGTCCAGCTCAGCCAGCATCGCCGGAGTCGAGGACGTGACGAGCTCGTAGTCGCCATCGAGTCCGTACTCGGGCATGACGGAGTTCTGGGTGACCTCGGTGAGCCCGGCACCCGGCTCGATGCCGACGATGCGGCCGCCGAACTGGGCGGCGTTGCCGGTCAGATCCTCGATCGAGTCGATGTCGGTGTACTCCGGAACGGCGAACGTGAGTGTTGCCCCGTCGTAGTAGGTGCCGAGGTCCTCGATGTCGTCACCGTACTGGTCCATGTACTGGGCGTGAGTGACCTCCGGCCACGCCGACGGCATGAGGTCGATGTCGCCGTCCGCGATAGCGGTGTAGAGCGGCCCGTTGTCCGCCAGCTCCCTGATCTCGACCGTGTAGCCCTCGTCCTCGAAGACGTCCTTCCACAGGTAACCCATCGATAGGTAGTCGGTCCACGAGGAGATGATGCCGATGGTGATGGTCCCACCGCCGCCGGACTGATCACCGCCGGAGGCAGCGCCCCCTTCGCCGTCTCCGTCGTCGCTTCCGCACGCGGCGAGCGTCAGGCCGAGGCCCAGCGCCGTCGCAGCTGCAGCGATCTTCTGTCGAGTCCGTATGGTCCGCAAGGGCATCCCTTCTCGTAACGTGCAGCCGCGCCGCACACCGTCGTGCGACCCCGTAACGATGTGAGACTCGCCGGTTCGAGGAGCACATCGCGCATTTCGAGGGCGAGCCGGGATGGCAGCGCGCGACACGACACACGCCGCGAACTCGAACACCGTCGGCACTCGCCCCGGCCGCGTCACCGCGAGTCCGACGCGTCCACTGAGCGGGCATGCGGTGACCGAATGGGTCAGCAGCCTAACAAAACCGCCATCTACGGGCCGTCATCGGCTGCCGCTCGCCGCTGGAGAAGGAGGTCTGCGGCTCCCCTGGTCCCCGCTGGAGAGAACCCGCGGCGCCGGCGTGGGAGGCCTCAGCGCAGCTGCTGGATGCGGACCTCGTTGCCGGCGGGATCGCGGAAGGCGCAGTCGCGCGCACCGTACGGTTGGTCGATCGGCTCCTGGACGACCTCAGCGCCGCTGGCCTCCAGCTTCGCGAAGGTCGCGTCGACGTCGGGCGTCGAGAGGTTGACGCCGAAGTAGCTGCCCTTGGCGATCAGCTCCATGAGGGTGCGACGCTCGTCGTCCGTGAGGTTCGGGGTGGCCGCCGGCGGGTTCAGCACGATGCACGTGTCCGGCTGATTGCGCGGGCCGACGGTGATCCAGCGCATGCCCTCGTAGCCCACGTCGTTGCGGACCTCGAAACCGAGGACGTCGCGGTAGAACGCCAACGAGGCGTCCGGGTCAGTGTGCGGCAGGAAACTGGCGTGAATGAGGATGTCCATGCCCGTCACGCTAGTTGCGGCTCGTCGACGGTGGCTTCTCGATTCCTGATCGGTCGGGTGATCCGCCTGGCGATGCACGGCAGCATGCCCGCCGTCGCCTCGGCGCCGTGCTCCCGATAGACGCTCGGCGGCACACCGACCAGTTCGGTGAAGCGCGTGCTGAACGTGCCCAGCGACGAACAGCCGACCTCGAAACACACCTCGGTGACGCTGAGATCTCCCCGGCGCAGCAGCGCCATCGCACGTTCGATGCGCCGCGTCATCAGATACGAGTACGGCGACTCGCCGTACTCGAGCCGGAACTGCCGGCTCAGATGCCCGGCCGACATGTTCACACCGCGAGCGAGCGCCTCGACCGCCAGTGGCTGCGCGTACTCCCGGTCGATCCGGTCGCGAACGCGGCGCAACCGGGCCAGGTCACGCAGCCGCTGTTCCTCGCTAGGACTGCTGGTCACCTGCTCCATCGTGCCACGTCACACCGGAGCTGCCCAGCGTTCGACGATGCCGCGCCGCCGCGTTGGCATCGATGCCAATCAGGCGATGACATCGATGCCAACCAGCGCTTTTGGCCGGTTCCGAGGCGACAAGCGAGGATATCCCCGGATCATCCGTGGAGGTCCCCGAAAGGAGCGTTGTGCGATGCGGGCGGACGGACGGCGCAATCGCGACGCGCTGCTCGCGGCCGCCGAGCAGCTGATCGCTGAGAAGGGGGCGGACGTACCCCTGGACGAGATCGCACGCCGGGCCGGCGTCGGCAACGCCACCCTCTACCGCCACTTCCCCACCCGGCGGGACCTCCTGCTCGCAGTCACCGCCGATCACGTCACGGCGCTGCGCGAGTACGCCGAGTTGCTGATCGACCAAGACGCGCCGGCCGAGGCTCTGATGGCGTGGCTGCGCGCCTTCGCCGAGCACGTGGCCGCCCACCCGGCGCTGGCCGGCCCGGACGAGGCCGGCGGGGATCCCCGGCCGTACGGCCAGTGGCGCGCCGACGTCGACGATATGGCGATGCTGTTGCTGTACCGGGCCCGCCGGACCGGTGCGGTCCGGGCGGATCTCGAAACCGATGATCTGCTCGCCTTCGAGGAGGGCATCGCGCTCGCGGTGCCCTCCGCGGGCCGGCGGGAACGGCTGTTCGCGCTGCTGCGGGACGCGGTCGTGGCCGCACCACGCGAAATCCCGCACGTGCGCACCATCGCCCGGAGCGCAGCGCCGGACTACCGTTGACGGTGATGACCGACGCACCGGATCCAGATGTGGCCGTCCGCCGTATGGCGGCGGAATCGCTGGCCGGGGACGACCCCACCGGCTGGTTCGAGCGGCTCTACGCGGCGGCCGACGCCGGCGCCGCCGTCGTGCCATGGCATCGCGGCTCGTCGCATCCGCTGCTCGTGGAGTGGCTCGCCGACCGCGACATTCCCGCACCCGGCGCGACGGCGCTCGTGGTCGGCAGCGAGCCGGGTTTCGACGCCGAGCTGCTCGCCAGACGCGGGTGGGACACCACCGCCTTCGACGTCTCCCCTAGCGCCGTCACCGCGGCGCAGCGCCGCTTCCCCGGTACCGCCGTGCACTACGTCGCCGCTGACCTGCTCGATCCGCCGGCCGCGTGGCGTCAGGCATTCGACCTCGTCGTGGAGATCATGACGGTCCAGTCGCTGCCGGTACCGTTGCATCCCCCGGCCACCGAAGCCGTCGCCGGGTTCGTCGCGCCCGGCGGCACGTTACTCATCATCGCCACCGCCCGCACCGAAACCACCGAAACCACCAGAGCCACTCAGCCCGCCGACGGGCCGCCGTGGCCGCTCACCCGCGCGGAGGTGGAGGCGTTCGGCGCCGGCGGGCTCGCCGCCGTCGCCGTCGAGGAGCACGCGGGGGTGCCGCCGTACCTGCGCTGGCGAGCGGAGTTCCGGCGGTGACGCGACGATGACGACGACGGCCGCGCAGCCCAGGGAGAACCGGACCGCCGGCGATCTCGGACTGTTCGGGCCCGACAGCGTCAGCTGGCGGGTCCACCGCGAACCGGTGCTCTGGTTGGCCGGCGTCCGGGCGCTCTACCTGCAGGCCCTGCATCCGCGCGCCGTCGCCGGCGTCGTTCAGAATTCCGACATCCGCCGCGACTGCTGGGCCCGGCTCATGCGCACCGCCGAGTACGTCGGCACCGTCGTCTACGGCACCACTGAGCAGGCCGAGCGGGCCGGCCGCCGGGTCCGCGGCATCCATGCCCGGCTGCGCGGCCACGATCCCGTCACGGGCGCTGAGTTCAGGGTGGACGATCCCGACCTGCTGCGGTGGGTGCACGTCGCCGAGGTGGAGTCGTTCGCGTCGACCGCCCGGCGGGCCCGGCTGGGTCTCAACGACGACGACGTCGACCGGTACTACGCCGAGCAGGTGCGGGCCGCGGAACTGGTCGGGCTGGACCCGGCGACGGTGCCGGCCAGCGCCGCCGACGTCGACGCGTTCTTCCGCGACGTGCGGCCACGGCTTGCCCTCACCGACGAGGCCCGCGATGTCGCCCGGTTCCTGACCCTGCCGCCCATGCCGAACCGTCTGGTCGTCCCGATCGGCCGGCCGGCCTGGCTGGGCGTCGCGACGACGGCGTTCGCCCTGCTCCCCCGCTGGGCCCGGCGGATGTACCGGCTCCCCGGGTTGCCCACCACCGACCTGGCGGCATCGCTGGCGGTGGCCGGGTTGCGCGGCATCGTGAGCGCGCTGCCGGTGCGCGACGGCCCGATCTACCGCGACGCTGTGCGCCGCGCCGAGCAGCACCAGGCGTGACGGGTCAGCCGGCGCCCCGGTACACCAGATAGAACGAGTCGAGCGGGTCGTCCGGCACCTCGAGCACGTCCACACCGCTGGAGCCCGCGTCGGCGAGCATGCGGCGCGCGGTCTGCTCGCCCAGGCGGTGCCGAGCCCGGCGCCGTCGTGAGCCAGCGACACCGTCATGCAGTGCAGCGTGCTGACCGCGTACAACAACGGCGCGAGCGGATAGCTGCCCCCATCCCCGCTCGTCAGCCTAGCCCCGGGTGCCGGGCCACCGGAAGACCGCGAGCGGGCGCGCACGAGGCCGACCAGCGGGGGATCAGGCGCGTTCGAGGATCGCCATCGCCGCGGCCCGGCCGGGGATGCCGCTGACTCCCCCGCCACGGCGCGCGCCGGCCCCGCAGATCACGACGCGCTCGTGCGCGGTCTCGACACCCCACCGTCCGACCTCGTCCGCGGTCTCGGCGAACGGCCAGGCCAGGTCGTGGTGGAAGATGTGACCGCCCGGCAGGCCGACGCTGCTCTCGAGGTCGACCGGGGTCCGCGTCTCGAGGCACACGCCGCCGTCGGCGTCCCTGGCCAGGCAGTCCTCGATCGGCTCGGCGAGGACCGAGTTCAAGGACGCGAGGGTGGCCTTGACGGCGGCATCGCGGGCGTCGTCGTTGTGCCCACGGAACAGCCGGGCCGGCATGTGCAACCCGAAGAGTGTGATCGTGTGCGCGCCGGTCTCGCGCAGGTCGGGACCAAGGATGGACGGGTCGGTCAGCGAATGGCAGTAGATCTCGCACGGCGGCAGCTCCGGCAGCGTGCCGGCCGCTGCCTGCGCGTGCGCCGTCTGGAGCTGGCTCAGCGACTCGTTGACGTGGAAGGTCCCGCTGAACGCCGCGGCCGGGTCGACGTCGGTGCGCAGCCGCGGCAGTCGCGTCAGCAGCATGTTGATCTTGAGCTGGGCGCCTTCCGGCTCCGCCGCTTGCGGGCCCGACGGCGACGCCGCCGCGGCGTCCAGCAGCCGGTCGAGCGTCGCCGGCGCACACCCGGCCAGCACATGCCCCGCGCCCACCCGCCGCTCGCGTCCGCCGTCGTCGACGAACGTCACCTCGCCGGCCGGATCGACGGCGGTGACCTCCGCGTTCGTGACCAGTGTCGCGCCGGCGCCCAGGGCGGCGTCACGCAATGCCCCGCTGACCGCGCCCATGCCGCCCACCGGGACGTCCCAGTCACCGGTGCCGTTGCCGATGACGTGGTAGAGCAAGCACCGGTTCTGCCGCAGCGATGCGTCGTCGACGTCGGCGAACGTCCCGATCAGGGCGTCAGTGAGCACCACACCCCGCACGACGTCGTCGGCGAACCACGACCGCACCGCCCGGCCGGCGGGCTCCTCGATCAACTCGCGCCACGCCTGGTCGTCGTCGACGACGGCGCGCATCCGCTCCCGCGACACAAGCGGCGCCGTGAGCGTCGGGAACAGTCGCCGGGCCAGTCGGGCCGTACGGGCGTAAAACCGCTGCCACGCGTCGTGGTCACCCGTGCTGCCGGTGACGCTCGCGAAGGACGAGCGCGTACGGGCGTCGTCACCGGTGTCGACCAGCAGGCCGTCCGCACCGACCGGCGTGTACGACGAGTACCGACGCCGCCGCAGCTCGATCGGGAGCCGCAGCTCCTCGACGATCTGCCGCGGCAGCAGCGACACCAGGTACGAGTACCGCGACAACCGCGCGTCGACTCCGGGGAACGGACGCGCCGACACCGCCGCTCCCCCGACCTGGCCGAGGCGTTCCAGAACCAGCACCGTCCGCCCGGCCCTGCCCAGATAGGCCGCGGCGGTCAGGCCGTTGTGCCCACCACCCACCACGACGGCGTCGTACCGGGCGGCGAGGTCCCCATCGGTGATCAGCATCCCGCCATCGTCACCCGATCCGGCCGCCCCACGCCAGTCGCAGGTCCGAGGAATGCATGGCAACGTGACAACGCGGCGACCACTGTGATCCGTCCAGGTAGTGAGAGCAACCCGCCAGGAGCGAGCAGCGTGAGCGAGAGTCACAGGAGGGCCGACGAGTTCACCGTCTATGTCAGCGCCCGCCGCGCGTACCTGCGGCGGATCGCCTACCTGGTGTGCGGCGACTGGCACACTGCCGAAGACCTCGTCCAGTCGGCACTGATCAAGCTGTATACCGCCTGGCCGCGGATCCACACCGCCGGCGCCGAGGACGCTTACGTCCGGCGCATCATCGTGCGCGGCCATCTTGACGAGCGCCGTCGGCCGTGGCGGAGGGAACAGCCTGGACTCCAGGGCATCGACGAGCCGGAGCAGGGCGGACCCTCCCCTGAAGACACCGATGAGGGCCGCCCTGCGCTACGCCCTGTCCCCCGCGGATGCGACCACGGAGAGGTGATCAAGATGGCCCACGACACTCAACTGCGAGAACTCTTCGACCGGATGGAGTTCGCCGGCGAACCACCGATGACGTCGACCGTCGCTGACGACCTACGGCGAGGTCAGCGCCACCTGCGCCGCCGTCGGGCCGCGGGGCTGCTCGGCGGTGTGGCAACCACCGCGCTTGTCGCCGGCGGTGTGGTGTTCGCCCTGCCCAGCGATCCCGGCAGCGAAATCACTGCAGCCGGAGATGCAGGCACCTCCGCACCTGCGGAGCCGGAGGTGGCCCAGACCTTCGGAGTCTTCCCCAGCACTGAGACGTTGCTCCTCGACACCGCGGCCGAGCATCTGGATCCCTCGCGGGATCACCTTCCGGACGAGCTCGGTCCCGCCCTTTTCGGCGATCACGGTGTCGAATTCGCCGTGATCGGCAGCCAGCTCCCCTGGTCGGAGATCGGCCAGGCAGGAGCAGGCGTCGTCAAGGTCGCGGTGACCACACCCGGCTATGTCGACGCTACGGACCACGCCCTCCCGTCGAGGACATGGGGACCGAGCTGGAAGACGGACTGAATTTCGTGACAGATTCGGGCCTGCAGGTCGACCCGGCCGACGCTGCGAAGGCGGCGACGATGCCCTCCGTTGACGAGGCAACGTGTCCGGTCGCGCTGTCGGCCGAGTCCTTCGAGCCGCTTCCACTGACGTTCGCGCCTCCGGCGTGTGCGTACAGAGACGCCGCGCGGACGTGGGACGGCTCTTAGTCTTCCCACACTCCGCCGTAGGAGCCCACGGCCCAAGCCGGATCACCCATCTGGGTGCCGCCGCCGATCTGGACGATCTGGTTGCCGTCGCGCTCGATCGGCCGGACCAACCAGCTGTGGTTCTGTGCGTTCCAGGTCAACACGTACTCCGTGTCCCGGCGCAGCATCGTCATCCTCCGTGAGTGTTCGTCGCGACGCCCCTGCAACGGACGCCGACATCCCGATCAGCTCGCCCAAAGCCTGTGTCGACGATCATCCACCCATGGTGGTCGGACCGCAACGCGAACGACGCCCCGATGGTGGCGTTTCGCCTGGTCGCGGCCGCTGAGGTGGCTGTTGGGGACAAATTTGGTCCGTTCGGTCAGTGGGCGGCCCTGGCCGAACGGACGAGTCTCGTCACGGAGTTGGACCGAACCGGTCAATCCGTGCGGCGGTCTCGCCCGTATACGGATGGGTGGTCCGACCGGGTTGCCCGTCGCTCGGCTTGAAGGAGACATCATGCGCAGGTGGCTGACCCGCTCGGCGATCCCCGTGGTGATCGCTTCGTCCGCGCTCGTCCTCGGGGCCGTTCCGGCCACGTCGAGCCATGCTCCGGTGACCACCCTGCACACCGTGCTCACCGGCGCTCAGGAGGCGCCCGGGCCGGGTGACCCGAATGGCCGAGGAGCCTTCGCCGCCGTCGTCAAGGGCGACACCCTCTGTTACGCACTCGTCGCCACCCGGATCGACGAGGCGACCGCGGCGCACATCCACGCCGCCCCGGTCGGCGAGCCGGGCGGAATCGTCGTCGGCCTCGAAACTCCGGACCGCACGAGCCATGGCTGCATCACGGCCGTGCCTGACGATCAGAACACCACCGAGACGCTGACGTTCAGCGAGCTCGCGGCCATCGTCGCGAACCCGAGCGACTACTACGTCAACGTGCACAACGCCCCGTTCCCGGGCGGCGCGATCCGCGGTCAGCTCCGCTGACCACTCCCCCGTCGACGGTGACCGTGCCGCGCCGACCGGCGTGGTCGCCGTCGACGCATTAGATGCTCTTGCGGTTATATATCTGTGTGGCTATTCTTTGTCGCATGGCCGAACCGTTCAGCGTGCTCGCGGAGCCGGCCCGGCGGCGCATCCTGGATCTGCTGCTGGAGCGCCCCCGGCTGGTCGGCGAGCTGACCGAGGCTCTGGGCCTCTCCCAGCCCGGCACCTCCAAGCACCTGCGGGTGCTGCGCGAGGCCGGGCTGGTCACCGTGCGCCGCGATGGACAGCGGCGGTGGTACGAGCTGCGCGCCGAACCGCTGGTCGAGCTCGACGAGTGGCTCACCCCGTACCGGTGGATGTGGGCCGACCGTTTCGACGCCCTCGAGCGGCACCTCGACACGATGGACGACGACGCGTGACCGCGCGCCGCAGCGACGGCGCAGACCTGGAAGCCGAGTACCTGGAGCATCGATGACCGAGACCTTGCGCACCGACGGCGACCGCAGCGTGCTGCGTATCGAGCGCCGCTTCCGCCATCCGAGGAGCCGGGTCTGGCGGGCCATCACCGACCCGGAGCAACTGAAGCAGTGGTTCCCGGCCGCGGTACACCTGGACCTCCAGGTGGGCAGCGAGGTCGGCTTCGACTGGGGCGACGGGAAGGGAGCCAGCCCCGACGGCCATGTCACCGAGGTCGACGACGGCCGCGTCCTGGCGTTCACCTGGTCCGGCGAGCTGCTCCGCTTCGACCTGCGCGATGACGGCGACGGCTGCCTGATGATCTTCGAGCACACCTTCTCCGATCGTTACGGCGCGGGCAGCTTCTGCTCCGGGTGGGTCATGTGTCTCGCCGCGCTCGAGCAGCTCGCCGACGGCGTCCCAGTGGCCCACGGTGAACCCTCGGCGGAACTGCATGATCACTACGTCGTTCAGTTCGGCCTGGACGCCGGCGTCGCCGATATCGGTGAGCGGGGGTGGCTGGTGCGGTTCGAGCGTCAGCTGACCCGCCCGGCCGAGGCCGTATGGCCCATGGTTGAAGCAGCGCGCGACGACGCCGGACAGGTGGTCGAGTCCGAATCGCCGTACCTGCTCGAGTACGCCACCGCCGGCGACGGCCGGGTGCGCTGGGAACTGCGGGAAGGCACCGGTCACGGCGCGCGGCTGGTGCTCACCGAGACCGGCCCGGCCTCTCGTGTGAGCGACGCGGACGCCGCACTGGCCGGCTGGCGGGACCGGCTCAACGGGCTCGCCGAAGATCTTCGTGCGCTCCCCCGGCACTGAGTTCGAGCCTCACGCTGGGACCGCCGTCGGCGCGGGGTCGTCGCCGGCGGCGGTGTCCGGCTGGTCGAACTGGGTGCGGTAGAGCTCCTGATAGCGGCCCCCGGCGGCCAGCAGCTCGGCGTGGGTGCCGCGCTCGACCACCCGGCCGTCCTCGATGACGAGGATGAGGTCCGCGGCGCGGATGGTGGACAGCCGGTGCGCGATGACCACCGCCGTGCGCCCCTCCAGCGCCTCGGCCAGCGCCTCCTGCACCGCGGCCTCCGAGGTGGAGTCCAAATGCGCGGTGGCCTCGTCGAGGATGACGACGCGCGGCCTGGCCAGGAGCAGCCGGGCGATGGTGAGCCGCTGACGCTCGCCCCCGGACAGCCGGTAGCCGCGCTCCCCCACCACGGTGTCCAGTCCGTCGGGCAGCTCGCCGATCAGGTCCGCCAGGCGAGCCCGGCGTAGCGCGTCCCAAAGCTCGTCGTCAGTGGCGCCGGGCCGCGCCAGCAGGAGGTTGGCGCGGATGGACTCGTGGAACAGATGACCGTCCTGTGTGACCATGCCCAGCGTGTGTTTCACCGAGGCCATGGAGAGGTCACGCACGTCGACCCCGGACAGCCGGACGGTGCCCGCGTCGACGTCGTACAGCCGGGGCAGGAGCTGGGCGATCGTCGACTTGCCCGCGCCGGACGAGCCGACCAGAGCCACCATCTGACCGGGAGCGACGGCGAACGACACGCCGTGCAGCACTTCCTCGCCGCCGCGGACGTCGAGCATCGCGACCTCCTCCAGCGACGCCAGCGAGACCTTGTCGGCCGCCGGATAGCTGAAGTGGACGTCGTCGAACTCCACCGACACCGGGCCGTCGGGCACCGGCCGGGCGTCCGGCTTCTCCCGGATCAGCGGTTCGAGGTCGAGCACCTCGAACACGCGGGCGAAACTGACCAGCGCACTCATGACCTCGACGCGGGCGCTGGCCAGTGCGGTGAGTGGCGCGTAGAGGCGCGTCAGCAGCAGTGCCATGGAGACGACGGCACCGGCGTCGAGCTCGCCGCGCAGCGCGTAGAAGCCACCCAACCCGTACACCAGGGCCAGCGCCAGCGCACCGACCAGGGTGAGCGCGGTGACGAACACCCACTGCACCATGGCGGTGCGCAGGCCGATGTCGCGAACCCGGCGGGCCCGGACACTGAACTCGGCGGACTCCCGCGCCGGCTGGCTGAACAGCTTGACCAGGGTGGCACCCGGTGCGGAGAACCGCTCGGTCATCTGAGTGCTCATGACGGCGTTGTGGTTGGCCGCCTCCCGCTCGAGCCGAGCCAGCCGCCGTCCCATGTGGCGCGCCGGCAGCACGAACACCGGCAGCAAAGCCAGGGCCAGCAGGGTGATCTGCCACGAGATGTTCAGCATGACAGCCAGCGCCAGGACCAGCATCACGACGTTGCTGACCACTCCGGACAGCAGGTCGCTGAACGCACGCTGCGCCCCGATGACGTCGTTGTTGAGCCGGCTGACCAGGGCGCCGGTACGGGTACGGGTGAAGAACGCCACCGGCATCTTCTGGACATGGTCGAAGACCGATTGGCGCAGGTCGAGGATGAGCCCTTCGCCGATGCTGGCCGACAACCATCGCTGCACCAGCCCCACGCCGGCCTCAGCCAGCGCGATGACCCCGATGACCACGGCCAGGCCGATGACGGTGGACTGGGCCTCGCCTTGGATGATGCCGTCGACGACCTGCCCGGCGAGCACCGGAGTGGCCACCGCGAGGACCGCCGTGACGATGCTGAGGGACACGAACAGCACGAGGAAGGTGCGGTGCGGCTGCGCGAAAGCCAGGACTCGCCGCAGCGTGGCCCGGGAGAACGGCCGTTTGTCCTCCTGCGCGTGCATCGCGTTGTACAGCGCGTTCCACGCGGTGACTTCCATGCTCATCGGTGCTGATCCTCCTAGGTGGCGACGACGTTCGGTGTGACCTGGCCGGCCGCGGTGTCGTCGCTGTTCGGCTCGACATCCTCCCCCGCCCGCACCCGCCGCAGCAGTACCGCGGCGAGCACTGCCCCGGCCAGTGCGATGATGGCGCTGACCGCGGCAGTGGCCTGAAGCCCGTCGGTGAAGGCCGCGCGAGCCAGCTGGATCAGCGTGGCGCCGGCGCCGGCCGGCAGCTCGCCCGCCACGGCCACCGCACCGGCGAGCGTGTCGCGGGCGACGCCGGCGGCCTCGGGTGCGAGCTGGGTGGGCAGGTCGGTGTCCATGGCAGCACGGTAGACGGCGGTACCGACACTCCCGAGGATCGCGAGCCCGAGGGCACCACCGAACTCGTTGCTGGTCTCCGACACCGCCGAGGCCGCGCCGGCGCGCTCCGGCGGGGCCGCGCTGATGACGAGGTCGGTGCCCAGCGCGGCGGCCGGGGTGAAGCCCACGGCCATGATGCAGGTCCCGGTGATCAGCAGGTCGAACCCGCCCGACCCGCCGACCTGGGTGATGACGGCGATCCCGGCGGCGCTCACTGCCATGCCGGCAGCGATGAGGTAGCCCGGACGGATCCGCGTCACCAGGACCGGGACCAGCACCATCCCGACCATCATCGCTCCCGTCATCGGCAGCACCCACAGTCCGGCCCGGAACGGCGACAACCCGTGCACCAGCTGCAGGTACTGCATGACGAACAGGTTGAGGCCCATCATCGCGAACGTGGCCGCCGTCATGATGCCGAGGGTCGCGCCGAACGCCCGGTTCCGGAACAGCTCCATGTCGATCAACGGGTCGTCCAACGATCGCTGCCGCCGTACGAACAGCACCGCGAACACGGCACCGATCACCACCGAGGCGATCAGCAGCCAGCCGAAGCCGTCCGAGGCCAGCTTCTTGATGCCGTAGATGACCGGGAGCACCGCTGCGAGCAGCAGCAGCGCGCTGGCCAGGTCGAGGCGGCCCGAACGCGGGTCGCGGTACTCCGGCAGCAGGAGCGGGCCCACGACGAGCAGGAGCAGCATGACCGGCACTCCGACGAGGAACACCGAACCCCACCAGAAGACTTCCAGCAGGGCGCCCCCGACCAGCGGCCCGACCGAGCCGCCGACCATGAAGCTCATCATCCAGAGCGAGATCGCGGTGGTTCGCTGTCGGTCGTCGTGGAACATGTTGCGGATCAGCGAGAGCGTCGACGGCATCAGCGTCGCGCCGGCGATGCCCATCAGCGCTCGAGCCGCGATGAGCATCTCGGCACTGGTGGCATACGCGGCGAGCACCGACGCCACACCGAAGGCGGCCGCGCCCGCCAGCAGTAGCCGGCGCCGGCCGATGCGGTCGCCGAGCGAGCCCATGGTGATCAGGAAGCCGGCGATCAGGAAGCCGTAGATGTCGGTGATCCACAACAGCTGCGAGCTGGTCGGCGCCAGCTCGGCGCTGAGGTGGGGCACGGCCAGGTGCAGTACCGTCAGGTCCATCATCACGAGCATCGCCGGCAGGCTCAGCACGGCGAGCGCGATCCACTCCTTCGCACCCGCCCGCGGCGGATGGTCGGTGGTTGTCTCCGTTGGCGTCATGAGCCCAGCTTCATACCTCAACCATTGTTGAGGTCAAGTCCGTCGGGCAGACCGCCGCAGGCATGTTCCCACTTCACCGGGCAAGCATTCGTGGTGAAGCGGGAACACCCATGGCGAACGTGATCATTTCCGGGCGGGTGGACGGTAGGCGTGTGCCGTCCGGGCGGCTACTTCAGGACGCCCGCGGTCAGGCCGGCCTGGACCTGCTTCTGGAACAGGATGTAGACGATGAGCACCGGCAGCAGGGCGATCACCAGGCCCGCGAACAGCGCGGTGTAGTCGGCCCGGAACCCGGTGTTCGCCGCCAGGGTTCCCAGGCCCTGCGCCAGCACGCGTTTGTCACCGTCCTGCATGATCACCAGCGGGAGGACGTACTGGTTCCAGTGGCCGAGGAAGTTGAACAACCCGAGGCTGATCATGCCGGGCCGGGCCATCGGCAGCATGACCCGGAAGAACAGTGTGAAGTGGGAGCAGCCGTCCACGATGCCGGCCTCGGCCACGGAGCTCGGCAGCGTCCGGAAGAACGCCGTCAGGAAGAACACCGTGAATGGCAGTGAGAACGCCACGTACACCAGCGCCAGGCTGAAGTAGCTGTTGAGTCCGAGGAACTGCCCGATGACGGGCAGCGAGCCGAGGTTGCGCACCACGAAGAACATCGGCACCAGCGCCAGGAACACCGGCAGCACCAGGCCGCCGAGGAACAGGTAGTAGATGAACCGGTTCCCCGGGAAGTCGTACCTGGCCAGTACGTACGCGCCCATGGCACCGAACAGCATGGTCATGGTCAGCGACATGGACACGACGATGACGCTGTTGAGGAAGTACTGGCCGATGTTCGCCGCGTTCCAGGCGCGAGCGAAGTTGTCCCATTCCAGGCCGCCGGGCAGGCCCATCGGATCGGTGCGGAACTCGCCGTTGGTCTTGAACGACGACACGATCGCCCACAGCAGCGGCAGCGTCGTGATCATGCCCCACAGCAGGAGGAAGCCGCCGTTGAGGAAGGAGACGGCCCGCTCGCCCGCGCCGACACCCGGCTGGTGCCGGTTCTCGTCGACGTGTACGTCCGACGACGGCCCCGCCGGTTCGATCTGTGTCGTCGTCATCACGCCAGCTCCACCCTTTCGCGCTTCAGACCGCGCATGAACAGCATCGCGACCGCCATCGTCAGCACCAGCATCAGGACACCGATCGCGGCGGCGTAGCCGAAGTCGTTGCTGGCGAACGCCTCTCGGTACATCATCACGCCGAGCACGTCACCGGCGCCTTCCACGCCGCCGTTGATGCCGAGCATGATGTGCACGGTGGCGAAGGCGTCCATCGCCTGGATGGCCATGTACACCCAGCCCACCTGGACGGTGTCCCACACCAGGGGCACGGTGACCTTCCGGAACGTGGTGAACCGGTTCGCGCCGTCCAGCAGCGCCGCCTCGTAGATGTCCTTGGGGATCGACTGCATCGCCGCGGAGAAGAGCACCACGTAGAAGCCGACGAACGACCACGTCATCACGACGACGACGATCCAGATGAGCATGCTCTGCTCGGCCAGCCACAACCGTTGCAGTGAGTCCAGTCCGACCGCGCCGAGCATCCGGTTGAGGATGCCGCCGGCGTTCTCCGGCGCGAACACGTAACTGAAGACGATGCCGATGATGGGCGCCGACACCACCAGTGGGAAGAAGTAGACCACCTGGTAGATCGACGACCCGCGCACGCCGGTGACCGCCGCCCCTCGGCGGCGACCACCGACGTTGAGCATCGAGGCGAAGAACAACCCCAGCATGAGGGTGAGGATGGGCACGACGAGCACCAGGATCGCGTTGTTGCGCAACGCGGTTCGTAGTTGGTCGTCGTGCCACATCTCCACGTAGTTGTCGAACCCGATGAACGTCTGGCTGGCCGACAGTCCGCTCCAGTCGGTCATCGAGATGTAGAGGGCCTGGATGTACGGCGACAGCATGTAGATCGCGTAGATCCCGACCGGTGGCAGCAGGAAGGCCAGGATGAAGGGATACTTGCCGTGCCGCATGTGCGCCGGTCCTCAGCTCTCGCGGGTCTGCTTGTCGATGGAGTCGTCCTCGCGGACCTCGGTGGCAACGCCCTCGCAGCGCTCCACCCACTCATCGACGGTGATCTCGGCCCGCAGGAGCGCTCCGGTCGCCTGGTCGATGCCCGGGTTCTCCATCTCGCCGTACCAGCTCGGGTAGAACCAGTTGATGACGTTGTCGCCGGCGGCCTGCAGGGCCGCCTGCGCGGAGGCCAGCCCGGGAGCCTCGATGGTGACTCCCTCGGCCGCGCCGGCCACGGAGGTGAGGCTGGTGACCATCTCGCTGAAGCCCCGGGCACCCTCGAGCGAGAGCATTGCCCGCATGTACTCCATGGCCGCGCGCGGGTTGGCCGCGTCGGCTGGGACGATGTAGGGCTCGCCGGCAGTGGCGCGGATGGTCTCCAGCGGCATGACGGAGTCCGGCGACAGCAGCGGGTCGGGCATCACCGCGAGCTCGAAGGTCGGGTTCTCGGCGATCGCGTCGGCTTCCTCGTTCTCGATCCACGAGCCGGACGGGCAGAACACGGCCGCGCCGCGGGCCCACTGGCCCTGGGCGTCGCGGAACTCCATGCCCTCCACGCCGGGGAGGAAGTAGTTGTTCTCCCGCAGCGACAGGATGGCGGCGGCGGACTCCCTGACGGCCTCGTGGCCCCAGGCGCCCGGCTCGAGGTTGTCGATGGCGACGAGGACCTCGGGACCCGCCAGCTTGGCGGCCATGGACAGCAGCGGCCAGTTCATGTACCGCGGCGCCGTCACACCCTGGTAGACCCACGGGGCGATGCCGGTGGCGGCGATGTCGGCGCAGACGTCCATCATCTCCTGCCAGGTGGTCGGCACCGGCCAGCCGTTCTCGTCCATGAGCGTCTTGTTGTACCAAAGCCCGAAGACGGTGAAGGCGTAGTTGAGGACGTAGGGAGTGCCGTTGCGGGTGCCGGCCTCGATGGCGCCCGGCAGCAGCGTGTCGCGCACCGTGACGTTCGGGTCGTCCCAGCTGGGCGCGTCGAACAGCTCGCTGAGGTCGTAGAGCAGACCGTCGGAGATGAGCTGGCCGGGGTCCATCTGGCCGTCGCCGGAGTTGTTGATGAAGTCCGGCGGGTCACCGGCGACGAAGCGGGCCTGCAGCTCGCCGGCGATGTCGACGGCGGCGTGGTGGTCGATCTGGATGTTCGGCCACCGCTCGCTGAAGATCGGCTGGTGGATCTCGGTGGCGTACTCGTCGCCGAAGCCGCCGTCGAAGATGTAGATCTCCAACGGCTGGTCCTCGGGGACGCCGAGCGGATTGTCCTCACTGACGTCGGCCGACGGGGCTTCCTCGGCCTCGTCATCGTCGTCGTCCCCGCCGCCGGTCGCGCACGAGGCGAGGAAGGCGCCGCCGGGACCGAGCGCCACGCCGGTGAGGGCAACCCGCTGCAGGAAGGTCCGGCGGTTGCTGCCCGCCGGGATGGAGCGTTCGATGCTGCTGGACATGCGGAACCCCTTCGTACTGAGTGTGCCGTCAGGTGCTGGCGGCTGGAAGTCGGGTCGTGCGACCGAGTAGCCCCTCAGCCCCCTCGCCGGATCCGGCCCGCGTACCGATGCAGCAGGCCGTCGTTGTGGGCGTCTCCCCCGGGCACGTTCGCCGAGAGATAGACAGGCGGGGTCTCGCCGGCGTCGATGAGCCGGCGCACCACCTCTGCCGTGAGCAGTTGCGCGAGCAGTGCCGCCGTGATGGACGAGACGGCGCACACCGAGCCGCCGCCGGGCAGCGGCAGGACGGCGTCGCCGAACGGCCCGCCGTTGTCGAGGACCACGTCGGCCAGGTCGGTGAGCTTCTGGCCCGAGGGGTGCCGGGACTCCACCTGAGCGCTGTGCTCCAGCGACGTGATGGCGACGACGGGGTGGCCGTTCTTCTTCGCCACCTGCGCCATGCCGACGATGCTGCCGTTGATGCCGGAGTTCGACGCGATGACGAACACGTCGGACGGCTCGATCGGCGTGTTGTCATAGAGCCGCTGCGCCAGCGATGGGTCGCGCTCCGTCGTCGGGTCGATGAGCGACTCCGGGTCCTCACCGCCGTAGGTGACCAGGTCGAACAGCGCAATCCGGTTGGTCGGGATCAGCCCGCCGGCCCGGCCGGCGATCTCCATGGCGGTGGCCTGGGAGTGCCCGGTCCCGAAGGCCTGCACGACGCCGCCGGCCAGGACTGCCTGGGCGACGATGTCGGCGGCCCGCTGGACGCCGTCGGCTTGGGTGCTGGCCACCCGATCCACGATCTCGGTGATGTGAGCGAGGTACGAGGCCGCACTGACATCGGTCACCGCTGCTCCTTCTTCGATGGGCGGCCGTCCGGGTTGGGTGCCCGGTGCGAGCTGACGGCCTGGGCGGTCAGGTTGAGCGCGATTCCGGTGGTTTCGTACCGGCGCTGCGCCACGGCGACGTAGATGAGGTCGAGGACGATGAGCTGCGGGTGCCGCGCCGCCAGCGCGTCGGGACGGAACGTCGTCTCGTGGATGGCGGTGGTGAGCACGATGTCGGCGACCTCGGCCAGTGCGGAGTTGGGGAAGCTGGTGAGCGCGACAGTGGTGGCGCCCCGGCTACCGGCGGCCGACAGCATCTCGACCGTCTCGTAGGTGGCGCCGGAGTGCGAGACCGCGATGGCGACATCGTTCGGGCCGAGGAGCGCGGCGCTGGTGAGTCCGACGTGCACGTCGCTCCACGACCAGGTGGGGACGCCGATACGGTGCAGGCACAGCTGCATCTCCCCCGCCACCAGGGCGCTTCCGCCGATTCCGTACACCTCGACCCGGCCGGCCCCGGCGATGGCGTCGGCCGCCTTCTCGACCTCGGTGAGGTCGAGCTGGGCGGCGGTCTCCTGGATGGCGCGAAGGTCCGCCGTCGTGATGAGGTCCAGCATCTCCTGCAGGGAGTCCGTCGGCAGGATCTCGCGGCCGATGTCGACCTCCCAGCCGGCGACGGCGGACGATCGGCCGGTCTCCTCCGCCATCGCCAGCCGCAGGTCGGCGTAGCCGGGCAGGTCGAGGGCGCGGCAGAACCGGGTGACGGTGGCAGCGGAGGTTCCGCTGCGCTCGGCCGTCTCGAGGATGGTCGCACGCGCGACGACGGCGGGCGCGGACAGCACCTGCTCACCCACCCGCTGCAGCGCGGCGGGCAGCTCGGGCAGCAGCGCGCGGATGCGCATCAGCACCGAATCACCGGGTGGCCCGGCATCGGCCACCGGGTCACTCGATAGTGTCCCTTCCGCCACGCGACCTCCTGGCTCATCGTGGTAGTGAATTTTCGTCTGGCAACCCTCGGCGTGCGGTGGTGAGAATTCTTTCTACCCTCAGCCGGATGTCAAGGGTTTGCCGGGAGTTTGTCCAAGCGTGATGTTTCCGCAGCCAGCACGAGACCGAACGCCAATCCGGTCATCCCGGACACAGCGCCGGTCAGAGAGAGGACGGGCATGACCAACACCGAGGGACGCCTCGCCCTGGGCCTCGATATCGGGGGGACGTCCACGCGCGCCCTCGTCATCGACGAGTCCGGGCGCCGACTGGGCGCGGGACGGTCGGCGGGCGCCAATCTGACGTCGCACGCGCTGGACCGCGCGCTCGACGCGGTGTCCGCGGCGCTGGACGAGGCGCTGGCGGACGTCGACCCGGCGGCCGTGGGCAACGCCGTCGTCGGAGCCGCCGGCGACCGTAACCTCGCCGTCCCCGCGGTGGCCGAGGCGTTCGCGGAACGGTGGCGGCGCGCCGGCCTGAGCTGCCCGTACACCGTGGTCGCGGACGCACTGGTGGCGTTCGTGGCCGGAACGCCGGCACCGTCCGGGACACTCGTGCTCTCCGGCACCGGTGCGCTGGCGGCCCAGGCGGAGCACCGCCGTCTGGTGCGCCTGCACGACGCGCACGGCTGGCTACTCGGCGACCTGGGGTCCGGGTTCTGGCTCGGCCGGGAGGCGGTGCGCTCGACGCTGCGCACCCTGGACCGGCACCGCGCGCCCGGTCCGCTCGGCGCCGCCGTCATCCGGGAACTGCTCGGCGACAACAAGGTCACGGCGGTCGGACGGGGCGCCGTCGGCGATCTCATCCTGGCCGTGCACGCGCAGCCGCCGGTCGCGCTGTCCGCGCTGGCCCCGCTGGTGACCGGGCACGCCGGTACCGACCCGGAAGCGGACCGGATCCTGCGCGACGCCGCGCATCTCCTGCTCGCCGGCGCCGAGGACGTCCGCGAGCCCGGCGACACCACACCGATCGTGCTGACCGGGTCGCTACTGACGGCTGACACGCCGCTGGCCGCGCTCGTCCGTGACGGCCTGGCCGAGCGCTGGCCGGGAGCTCCGGTGAGCGCGGCGACCGACGGCGCGGCCGGAGCTGCCTGGCTGGCCGCTGTGACGGAGCAGGACGAAGCGTCGGCCACCGACCTGCACGCCGCCCTGTTCGCCGCCCCTTCCCCGTGATCATCAAGACTTGGCCCGGCCATGACCGGGCCAAGTCTTGATGATCTCTCTGTCATGGGGAAGGGAAGAGCCGGTCCAGCAGCGCGAGCCGCCGCCGCACGCCGCGCTCGAACGGCGCCAGCCGACCCGACGCCGCCGCCGTCGCCCGCCGCCGTTCCCACCAGGACAGCTCGCGCAGCACCACCAGCGCCAGCTGATCGGCCACCGACCGCCGCCCGGCCCGCTCCCCCACGTCGTCCAGGCCGGCCTCGGCCGAGATCTGCCGCACGACGGCGTCCTGGTCCGGCGACATGACGGCCACCTTCGCCAGGTCGCCGGCCAGTGGGAGCCGGGCCGCGTGCTCCCAGTCCACGAGCGTCGGCGTGCCGGCGTCGCCGACGATGACGTTCGAGAACCCGAGGTCGCCGTGACACCAGCCGACCGGCACCGTCGCACCGTCGGCCAGGAGCCGCGCCGCCTGGGCGAGCAGCCGCTCCGCCCGCTCGGCCGAGATGTCCCCGGACGCCGCGGCTAGGCCGCGCAGCCGGTCGATCGTGCGCGGTGCGTCTCGAACGGCTCGTCAGTGACGCCGAGCTCACGGGCGGCCCGCAGCAGCCGCGACACGAGGACGTGCGCGAGCTCCTGCTTCTGCGCGGCTCGATGAGCGTGGCCGCCGAACACCACCGCCTCGGCGAGGTAGGCGACACCGGAGCGGACCTGCGCCCGGACGATCGCCGGCGCCGGCAGATGCGCGCACCTCGCGACCGCGCGGCGCGCGGCGAGCTCCTGCTCGATCCGGGCCAGATCGGTGGCACTGCCGACGGCGAACTTCACCGTCAGCGCCGGCTCGCGGTCCAGGTAGAACGCTCGGCCGCGCAGGTGTCCGCGGGTACTCAGCTTCGCCAGCCGGACCAGCGTCGCGGCCGTCTCGACGCTCACCTGCCTGCCCGGGGCCAGCGGTTGCCCGTTCAGCTGCCGCTCGTCCACCGGCAGCCGGGCGGCCAGCGCGCCGGTGCCGTCGTCGTCGGCGGTGGCCTCCCAGCCGCGGACGGTGAGGGTGCGCCGCCGTGCCGCCGGTAGCTGCCCGACGTCCCGCTCGATCGTGGCCAGTGCCGCCAGCGCGACGTCCATCGTCGCACGCCGGCGCACGAGCGTCCGTACCCCTCGCATGGGCCGTCCCCCTGTCATGAGGAGAACAGCCTGGCGGTAACGGCGGACAGAACCCAGGGGCCGTCGGTGAGAATTCCCTCATGATCGCCGAGGATTTTTGTCGACGACGCCGAGCCGGGTGCTACCGGCTCACCAGGCAAGCATCCCCGGCGAAGCGGTAGCAGCCATACCGAACGTGATCATTTTGGGCTCTTCTGACGCATCCGCGGGCGTCACGTCCGGGGAGCCGACTGCCTGCCTCGTCGCACACTCGGCGAGCTTCACATCGTCGTTTCCGGTGGTGGCTCACAGACCAGGTTGCCGCGCCTACTGTGCAGCGTTTCGGGTCACGTCACTCGCCACGGGGCCGGACTCTGGCGTTTTCACCGTCCGGTACGGCGTCCGAGGCGAGTGACGTGACCTGAAGGCCCACTACGTGACCCGGCGACGACACATGTGGGCGGGGTGACCGACTGGCCGCGGACGTCCCGCAGGCGCCGTCCCATGCCCTGGGAAGGAGTCGCTCGAGCTGAACCGCGCAGCGCACCCTGGCACGCGATATCGGCGCCTTGGCACGCGAACCCACCACTCGAGAGTCCAGTTTGTCCCGGCTCGGAAGCGATATCGCATACCAAGGCGCGAGCCGCACGATCGGTCCGCCGCGGCCCGTATCCGTGCCTCGGCGGCACGCGCGCCTCCAAGGGGCAACCCTCCAGCCGGGCAACCCTCGCACGCGGCCAGGCGGCCAACGGCAGGCGAACTCCCGCCGCACCGGGCAAGCATCCATGGTGCGGCGGGAACACCCATGCCGAACGTGATCATTTCGGGTAGGAGGGTCAGTCGAGGCCGGGAGTCGGGAACCGGCCGGTCAGTTCGGTGACCTCGCCGCGGACCCGGTTGATGGCCGCCTCGAGCGCGTCCTCGTCACCGGCGGCGGCCGTGACGACCTCGTCGAGCCAGCGGCCGACCTCACGCATCTCGGTCTCCCCCATGCCCCGGCTGGTGAGCGCGGGCGTGCCGATGCGCAGGCCGGACGGGTCGAACGGCTTGCGGGGGTCGAACGGCACGGTGTTGTAGTTGGCCTCCAGGCCGGCGCGGTCCAGCGCCTTGGCGGCCGGCTTGCCGGCCACCCCCTTCGATGTCAGGTCGATGAGGATCAGGTGGTTGTCGGTGCCGCCGGAGACCAGGTCGAAGCCACGGGCCAGCAGCTCGTCGGCGAGCGTGACGGCGTTGGCCACCACCTGGTGGGCGTAGTCCTTGAACGCCGGCTGGGCGGCCTCGCCCAGCGCCACCGCGATGCCGGCGGTGGTGTGGTTGTGCGGGCCCCCCTGCAGGCCCGGGAACACCGCCTTGTCGATCGGCTTGGCGTACTCCTCGGTGGTGAGGATCATCGCGCCGCGCGGGCCGCGCAGCGTCTTGTGAGTGGTGGTGGTGATGATGTCGGCGTGCCCGGCGGGGCTGGGGTGCGATCCACCGGCGACCAGGCCCGCGATGTGCGCGATGTCGGCCACCAGAACCGCGCCGACCTCCTGCGCGATCGCGGCGAAACCGGGGAAGTCGATGGTGCGCGGAATGGCCGTCCCACCGCAGAAGATCAGCTTGGGCCGCTCGGCCAGCGCAAGCTCGCGCACCTGGTCCAGGTCGATGCGGCCGGTGTCGCGGCGCACCTCGTACTGGACCGGCCGGAACCAGGTGCCGGTGGCCGACACCTTCCAGCCGTGCGTCAGGTGGCCGCCCATCGGCAGCGACATGCCCATGACGGTGTCGCCAGGGCTGACCGTGGCCAGGTAGGCGGCCAGGTTGGCCGGCGAGCCGGAGTACGGCTGGACGTTCGCGTGCTCGACACCGAACAGCGCCTTCGCCCGCTCCACCGCCAGCGTCTCGATCTGGTCGATGACCTGCTGGCCCTCGTAGTAGCGCCGGCCCGGGTAGCCCTCGGAGTACTTGTTGGTGAGAACGGTGCCGGAGGCCTCGAGCACCGCGGCGGACACGTAGTTCTCGGACGGGATCAGCTTGAGCGTCTCACGCTGGCGCCGCTCCTCGGCGTCGACGAGGCCGGCGAGCTCGGGGTCGGCGGCGTGCAGCGCGGCGCGGGGGTTGGTGGTGGTCATGGCGAGAGCCACATCCTCTCGATGTGTCCGTCTGTGCCCGGGCACCCAGGCGCGCGGTGCCTCGGCCGTCCGCTCCCCGGTGGTCGGTTCCACCCCTGGCCCCGATCATGCGGGCCGGTTGCGCCAGTCGCGACGGGCATCACTCTAACGGGTCGGCCGGTGGCTCCGGCGCCCCGGCGGAGGCTCAATCGCCCGTCCAGTGCGCGACCAGCATCTCCGTCTCGACCCGCCAGCCCAGACGTTCGTAGAGCCGGCGGCCGTCGGCCGACGCCACCAGCAGGCCGGTGCGCGCGCCCCTCCCCGCCGCGGCCGCGACCAGCGCTCCCATGACGACGCTGCCGAGGCCCTGCCGCCGGTGCCGCGGGAGCGTGAAGATGCGGTCGGCGACGGCGTCGCCCTCGTCGTCCCCGCTCAGAGCCAGGTGTCCCTTGGCCGCCAGCCCGTCGGCGGCGCCGTCTGCGGTGACCACCTCGGCGACCAGAACCGGCGATCGGCCGCTGAGCAGGACCTCGTACCCGGCCGGCGGAGCGGGCGCCGGGTGGTCGGCGAGCGCACGCGACATCAGCCACTCAGGGGCGTGCACGCTGAACCCGGCGGCCGTGGCGGCCGCCGCGGCGCGTTCCCGGTCGGTCGTCGGGGCGGTGAGCCACCGTGCCGGGCCGGCGACCCGGGCAGCCAGCTCGGCGTACAGCTCCGGCGACGAGGACAGCGCGATCGTCTCGACCACCCGGTCCGGAAGCCCGATCCGGACGGTGACGGTGTCGCCGTCGGGCACCGAGCGGTAGTCCCGGGCCGTCACCCAACCGGCCTGCCAGCGCAGCATCAACTCGCGCAGCTGCCCATCCTGCGTCACCGCACACCTCCCGGCGCCCGTAGCCTGACCTGGTGCCCAGCCTGCACCCGTATTTCGACCATCCCGGCCCTCTCGCGCTCGCCCACCGCGGATTCTCGCTCGACGGCCTGGAGAACAGCATGGCCGCCTTCGCCGCGGCGGTCGAGCTCGGGTACTCCTATGTCGAGACCGACGTGCACGCGACCGCCGACGGTGTCGCCGTCGCCTTGCACGACGACACCCTGGACCGGGTCACCGACCACACCGGCGCGGTGGCGACTCTGCCATGGTCGCGGGTACGGCAGGCGCTGATCGGCGGAGTCGAGCCGGTGCCGGCTCTGGAGGACCTGCTGGGCGCCTGGCCGACGCTGCGGGTGAACATCGACGTCAAGTCCGCCGGCGCGGTCGGGCCGCTGGCCCGGGCCATCGACCGCACCGCCGCGCACCACCGCGTCTGTGTCGCGTCGTTCTCCGACGCCCGCCGCCGGGCGGTGCTGCGCCGGGTCGCGGCGCCGGTGGCCACGTCCGCGGGCATCCAGCTGGTGGCGGCGTTCCGGACCGCCGCCACCACGCCCGGCCTGGGCGGCTTAGCGCGCACGCTGTTGCGCGGTGTCGACTGCCTGCAGGTTCCAGCCGCGTTCCGCGGCGTCCAGGTGGTGACGGCCGCGACGGTACGGGCGGCGCACTCGGCCGGCCGGCAGGTGCACGTGTGGACCGTGAACGAGCCGGCGCAGATGCGCCGGCTGCTCGACCTGGGCGTCGACGGCATCATCACCGACCGCGCCGACCTGCTGCGGACGGTGCTGGAGTCGCGCGGTCAGTGGCACTCCGCCGCATCACCCTGACCGGCGACGGCACCGGCCCCGCGACCGGCCACCGTCAGGACGTGAACCAGGCGCTGCGGCGAATGGCCCGCATGGCCCCACGCCGGGTCGACGGCTCGAGCCGGTGGATGTAGACGATGCCGTCCAGGTGGTCGACCTCGTGTTGCAGGCAGCGGGCAAGTTCACCCTCACCCTCCACCCGTACCGTCTCGCCGTCGGCGTTCTGCCCCTCCACCGCCGCGTAGCCGGCCCGGTGCGTCGGGTACCAGAGGCCGGGGACCGACAGGCAGCCCTCCTCGCCGTCCTGGTCGCCCTCGGTCGCCACCAACACCGGATTGAACACGACGCCCCGCTGGCCCTCCAGGCCGTACGAGAACGCCCGCAGCGGTACGCCGATCTGAGGCGCCGCCACCCCCGCGCGGCCGGGCAGGTCGAGCGTGTCCAGCAGGTCCTCCGCCAAGGCATGGCTGACCTCGCCGAACTCCTCGACACGATCCGCTACCGTGCGCAGCACCGGGTCCCCGTACAACCGGATCTCGCGTACAGCCACCGTCGTCCTCTCGTCGTCTCGCGTTCATCGCCGCGCCCCCTCGGCGGCAGCCGACAGTCTCCCACCTCGTGTCGTCTGGTCACGTGCGCCCCTCACCCGGTAGCGTCCGCCCGTGACCGCCGTCCTCGCCCCGCCCGGGCCGCTGACCGACCCCGTCGCACGGGGCCGGGAACACCGTGCGTGGTATTTCTACGACTGGGCGAACTCCGCCTTCGTCACCACCACCGCGACGGTGTTGTTCGGGCCGTACCTGACGGTGGTCGCCGAGACCGCCGCCTGCGGTGAGGCCGGCACCACCGACGATCCCTGCCGCGGCGTGCTGTCAGTGCTGGGCATCCCCGTGGCGGCCGGGTCGCTGGCCGCCTACACGGTCACGTTCGCGACCATCCTGTCCGCGATCCTGCTGCCCATCGTGGGCGCCATCGCCGACCGCACGTCCCGCAAGCGGCACATGATGGCCGGCTTCGCCTGGACCGGGGCCGCGGCCGCGTCGTCGATGGTGTTCGTCGCCGGGTCGAACTGGGGGCTCGGGGCGTTCCTGCTCGTGGTGGCCGCCGTCTGCCTGGGCTGTTCCATGGTGGTGTACGACGCCATCCTGGTGCAGATCGCGCACGAGGAGGACCGCGATCGGGTCTCCAGCCGCGGCTGGGCGCTGGGTTACCTCGGCGGCGGCCTGCTACTGGCGCTGAACCTGGCGCTGGTGACCCTGGAACCGTTCGGCCTCAGCCGCTCGGACACCGTCCGGATCAGCCTGCTGTCGGCCGGGTTGTGGTGGGCCTTCTGGACCATCGTGCCCTTCCGCGGTCTGCGCGACCGGCCACCGACAGGCGTGGAGCGGGTCGGCGGCAGTCCGGTCCGGCAGGCCGTCGGCCAGCTGCGCGAGACCCTGCGCCACGCCCGGGGCTACCCGCAGACGCTGCTGTTCCTGATCGCGTACATGCTGTACAACGACGGCGTCCAGACGGTCATCTCCGCGTCGTCCATCTACGGCAACCGCGAACTCGGACTCGGCGAGGACGTCCTCATCGTCGCCATCCTGATCGTGCAGTTCGTCGCGTTCGGCGGGGCGCTGGTGCTGGGACGGCTGGCCCAGCGGTTCGGCGCCAAGAACGTCGTCATGGTGAGCCTCGTGATGTGGACCCTCGTGGTCGCGGCCGGCTTCTCGCTGCCGGAGAACGAGTGGCTGCCGTTCCTGCTGCTCGCCGTCGGTATCGGCTTCGTGATGGGTGGCAGCCAGGCGCTGTCGCGGTCGCTGTTCAGCCTGCTCATCCCCCGCGGCAAGGAGGCGGAGTACTTCAGCCTGTACCAGGCGGCCGAGCGCGGCACGAGCTGGTTCGGAACACTCGCGTTCGGTCTGGCGTTCCAGCTGACGGGGTCGTACCGATGGTCGATCCTGGTACTGCTGGTGTTCTTCGTGGCCGGCCTGGCGGTGCTGTCGCGGGTGAACATCCGGGCCGGGATCGTCGCGGCCGGGAACGAGGTGCCGCCGTCGGTGCTCGGGCGCCGGTGAGCAACATCACGTCGCCCAGATTGCATTATCACAAGGAACGCGGAACATTACTCTCCGGCCGTTCGTTGTCATCATGTCGTTGTGTTGCGGCACGAACCCGGCACGACGGCGAGGTAAGCCGACGTCTCGTCCCAGGGGCCACCGCCCCGGAAGGGTTTCACACATGTCCGAGCGTTCTACCCTGCGCGGCTCGCGCCTAGGCGCCACGAGCTACGAGGACGAGCGCGGCGTCGAGTTCGCCGAGCGCCAGACGGTCGCTTACAGCTGCACTTCCGGTCACCGCTTCGACGTGACGTTCTCCACCGAAGCCGAGATCCCGGCGCTGTGGGACTGCCCCCGCTGCGGCGCAGAGTCGCTGCGTGTCGCCACCGACCGGCCCGACGAGGCGCCGGTCAAGCCCGCCCGTACCCACTGGGACATGCTGCTCGAGCGCCGGTCCCTCGAGGACCTCGAGGCGCTGCTCGACGAGCGGCTGGAACTGCTGCGGTCCGGCCTCATCCCGGGTGCCGCGCACCTGGCGGAGCGGTCCCGCGGCCGCAAGAAGACCGCCTGACGCGCAACCCGTCCGCGGAACAACTCGACCGCACCCGGTCCGTCCTGGACCGGGTGCGGTCGTACGTTTGCCCGCCGCCGCCCCAAATGATCACGTCCCGTTGGGGTGCTCCCGCTGCACCACCCATGCTTGCCTGGTGCAGCGGGAGGACGCCTGGTCGACCGGTGCCTCGACCAGAGATGCCCGGAAGCCGGCGGGGCGCCCGGCGGCGGGTGAACTGTCAGCGGGACTCGCGAGGATCCCGACCGGTATCGGGCTCGACGACCTCGCCCTCGATGACGACGCCGTGCTGGACGCCGTCGGAGCGACCCGTCCCCGGCTGGCCCGGCTGGCCGTAGCCGTACGTCCCGGAACCACCGAACGCGGCTGGGCCGCCGCCCGGCCGCCGGCCGGGGAACGTGCGGAAGGCCGCCGCGGACAGCCGCCGGCCCATGCTGTGCCGGATCGGCGGGATGAGCAACACCAGGCCCACCAGGTCGGTGACGAAGCCGGGCACCACCAGCAGCACGCCGGACAGGACCCGGACGCCGGCATCGGCCATGCGGGTCGACTGCTCGGCCGCGGCCTCGTCGCCGTCGAAACGGCCCTCGGCGGCCGCGGCCCGCAGCGAGGTCCAGGCACGGAGGCCTTCGATCCGCAGCAGCGCGAAGCCCAGCACGCTGGTGCCCAGCAGGAGCAGCAGCGCCCAGCCCAGGCCGATCCAGCCGGCCACCATGACCAGCGCGACGATCTCGACGATGCCGAAGGCGAAGGGCAGGAAGCGTCTCATCGCCGGGCCCCGTTTACGAGCTCACGCAGTTGCCGGGCGCGGTGTGCGGCACCCCACTGGGTGATCCGCACGAACGCTTCGCGCACGATCGTGCCGTCCATCTTCGATTCTCCCTGTTCCCGTTCGACGAACGTGATGGGAACCTCGATGACCCGTAGTCCGCGATGCACCGCCCGCCAGGCGAGATCGACCTGGAAGCAGTACCCCTGCGACGCGACGGTGTCGAGGTCGAGCTGGCGCAGCGCGTCGGCGCGGAACGCCCGGTATCCGCCGGTCGCGTCGCGCAGCTGTGTGCCCAGCGCCAGCCGGGTGTAGGTGTTGCCGGCCCGCGACAGCGCCTCGCGGCGGCGCGGCCAGTTGACCACCCGGCCTCCGGGCACGTACCGCGAGCCCAGCACCAGGTCGGCATGTTCGACGGCGTGCAGCAGCCGGGGCAGCTCCTCCGGCTGGTGGGATCCGTCGGCGTCCATCTCGACCAGGACGTCGTAACCGCGCCCCAGACCCCAGCCGAAGCCGGCGACGTACGCCGCTCCGAGACCCTGCTTGCCGGCGCGGTGAAGCACGTGGACGTGCTCGTCGAGCTCGGCGATCTCGTCGGCGATGGCGCCGGTGCCGTCCGGGGAGGCGTCGTCGACCACCAGTACGTGGGCGTCGGGGACGGCGCCGCGGGTGCGCTCGATCGCCTTGCCGATCGTGAGTGCCTCGTTGTAGGTCGGGATGACTACCAGCACCGAGGTCACGAGACGCTCGCCTCCACCGCGGGCTGGGGTTCGTCCGAGCGGTCGCCGTCGTCGCGCCGCCGTGCCCGCCGGGCGCCGATGACGACGAACGCCACGACGCCCAGGCCCATGGCCGTCAGCGCCCACTCCGGCCAGGCGCCGACCGTGGTGGCGAGCGTGGTGCCGTTGGACAGCGGGACCTCGGTCACGAGGACGTCCTGCGTGAACAGCTCGGCCCGGTCGAGCACCTCACCGTCCGGTGCCACGACGGCGCTGACGCCGGCCAGCGCCGAGACGAGGACCGTGCGGCCGTGTTCGAACGCCCGGACCTGCGACTGGGCCAGCTGTTGCTCGGTCATCTCGGTGCGGCCGAAGGTGGCGTTGTTGGTCTGAACGGACAGGAACTGGCCGCCTTCGCGGACGGCGTCGCGCACCACCCCGTCGAAGGCGACCTCGAAGCAGATGACGTTGCCGATGACGGCGTCGCCGACCTGGAAGGTGCCGACGGAGTCGCCCGGCAGGTGGTCGCGGGGCTGCTGGTTGACCGCGTCGGTGATGCGCTCGGCGATGCCGCGGAACGGGATGTACTCGCCGAACGGCATCGGGTGGCGCTTGACGTAGGTGTCGCCAGGGCCGGTCTCGGGGTCCCAGAGGATCGAGGTGTTGCGGACGTTGCGCTCGTCCTCGGTGGGGACGATGGCGCTGATGAGGACGGGCACGCCGACGGCGCGCACGGCGCCGTCGATGGCCCGGTAGGTGGCGGCGTCGTGGTACGGGCTGATGTCGGAGGAGTTCTCCGGCCACAGCACGACGTCGGGACGCTCGACCCGGCCGGCTTCGATGTCGGCGGCCAGCCGCTCGGTCGCCTCGACGTGGTTGCTGGTGATCTGCCGCTTCTCAGCGTTGTAGTCCAGGCCCTCCGCGGGCACGTTGCCCTGCACGATCGCGACGGTCATGGTGTCGCCGTCGGCGGGCGTGGGCTGGATGAGCAGGGGCGCCACCACGATGCCCACCGCCACGGCACCGGCCGCGACCCGCAGCCACACCCGGCGCTCGACGACGACCCACGCCAGCAGGCCACCGGCCAGCGCGACCGCGAACGACAGCCCGGGCGAGCCGGCCAGCGAGGCCAGCCCCAGCATGGGCCCTTCGGCCTGTGAGAACGCCAGCTTGCCCCAGGTGAACCCGCCGTACGGGATGCGGCCGCGGATGGCTTCGTCGGCCACCCAGACCGCAGCGGTCCACACCGGCCAGCCGGGCACCCGCTGCACCAGGTTCACGCCCATCGCCAGCGGGATGAAGAACAGCGCCTCGAACAGCGCCAGGAGGAGCCACGGCACCGGACCGACCTCGAGACCGGTCCAGTCCAGCAGCGGCAGGAAGAACGCGGCACCGAACAGGTAGCCCATCAGCGCCGAGCGCTTCATCGACTGCCCACGCACCAGCAGTGCGAACGCCGCCGCCACCAGGATGGCGACGAACCAGACGTCGTACGGCGGGAACGCGGCGATCAGCGAAGCGCCCAGCAGCGCGGATCCCGCGTAACGCCAAAGGTGACTCACGTGTGGTGCTCCGTCCGCCGTCCCGCTCGCTTCGTGACCGCCCGCTGGTGGTGCGATCCCACCTGACCCAGTGTGGTGCCGATCGCGTGACGGTACAACGTGCGTCCCAGGGACAGAGTGCCCCGGGGTGGTGCGAAGCCCAGCATTGTGACAAAGGACGCAGCCCGGCCCCACCCTTCGGACCGGGCCGCGGGCGCCGCTGGATGCGGCTCGCGGACCGTTGTCTACTGGGCGGGCCGGGCCCGACCTCGTCTCACCCCGTGCCGCAGCGGATGACGCACAGGCGGGTCATGCGAGCGAGGGCCTGGCTCTCGAAGGATGCCCGGTCTCGGATGATGCTCGAGACCGCCCCTCGACCCCTCTCGCAACGCCCGCCCAGGCCGTCGACCCGAGCGGTTTCGTCCGCTGGTGGACTGTCGTGACTTTGCTGCACCGGTCCCCATGGTGTCAAGCTCCTGGTCGACCTGCGCAAACACCATTCAGTCGCAGGTCAGGAGGGTACGGACGGCGAAAAATCGATCAAGAAACGTTGATTCTTCACGGCGTGTCGCACCCTGGACTCGGACAAAACGCGCCCCGCGTGCCGGGGCCGTCACCGCACCACCAGGTAGACGATCAGGGCGATCACGACGACGATCACCAGAACGAGCGGAACGAGCCGCTTGGCGATCGATCCGCCGGCGACGCTCATGAGATCGAGAGCTTCCCCGTCGGGCGTCGTCGGGTCGGCCGGACGCGTCTCCGGCCGTCCGAACGCAGCCGCCGCCGGGGCGGCCGCGGCCGGGGCCGCCGCGGCCGGGGCCGCTGCGGCCGGCGTGGCCGCCTCCGCACTCGGCGGCCCGGGTGAGGCCGGATCGGGGTGTGGCTCCTCCGGCTCCGGTTCGGGCGACGGTCGCCCGGGTGAGGCCGGATCGGGGTGTGGCTCCTCCGGCTCCGGTTCGGGCGACGGTCGCCCGGGTGAGGCCGGATCGGGGTGTGGCTCCTCCGGCTCCGGTTCGGGCGACGGTCGCCCGGGTGAGGCCGGATCGCGCTGCGGCTCCTCGACCGCCACGCCGGAGGCCAGGGTCGCCGCTCCCGCAGCCGCTGCGGCTGCCGATGTCCCGCCGGCCAGCGAGCCCGTGGCGGCCGCCGCCCCGACCGGCGTGTTCAGCTTCGCCTCCAGGCACTCCACGAACTGAGCCAGCAGCTTCGTGGAGACCTCCGAGATCATGCCGCGTCCGAGCTGCGCGATCCGGCCGCTGATGCGCAGGTCGGTATCGACGCTCACCACCGTTCCGGCGCCGCCTTCACGGAGCTGGGCGACGATCTCCGCGGACGCCGCCCCCGCGCCGCGGGCATCGCGCCCGGTGGCCCGGATGATCGCCCGGTGCTGGTCCTCGTCCCGGTGCACGAAACGCGCGGTGCCGGCGTACTCGGCGACGATCGGGCCGACCTTCACCTTGATCCGGCCCGAGTGCACATCGCCGTCCACGCCGGTGAGCTGTGCGCCGGGCAGGCACGGAGCGATGCCCTCGAGGTCGGTCAAGACCGTCCAGGCCTGGCCGACCGGTGCCCCTACCGTGAACTCGTTGTCGATCTTCATTGATCCTCCCCAGTTCCGGGGGTGTCGTCACGATGCTCCCAGCCTACGGAGAATCCAGCCGGTTGACCGGCGCCCACCAGCACTTCTCCATGATCAGCCAGGGTTTACCCCGTTCTGTCCGGGTCAACCCACGATGATCGCGGAGATCCGCTAGACGGAGAACACCGTCCGGCCACGCACGACGGTACGCAGGCAGCGCGGCAGCGGCGCGCCGGGCGACAGGTCGGGAAGCCCGGGGACACCGGCGCGAGGGTCGGTCGACCACGCTGCGATCCGCTCGTCCGGCGCCTGGACCACCAGTTCTCCGGGCACCTCCCAGATCGCGAACGACGCGCGCATGCCCGGCGCCAGCACCCCGGCGTCCTCGACGCGGGCCGCCCGCCAGCCGCCCCGGGTCGCCGCGGAGAACGCCGCTCGCGCGCTCAACCGCTGCGACGGCACACGGTGCTGGGCCGCGGCGCGGACGGTCTCCCAGCCGGCCAGCGGCGTGACCGGCGAGTCGGATCCGAACGCCAGCAGGACCCCGGCCCGGGCGAGACCGGCGAACGGGTTCAGGGACACGCCTCGCTCCGGCCCGAGCCGCTCGACGTACATGCCGTCCTCACCGCCCCACAGCGCGTCGAAGGCGGGCTGCACGCTGGCGACGACGCCGAGCCGGGACAGCTCGCCGATGATCTGCTCGTCCACCATCTCCACGTGCTCCAGCCGGTGTCGGGACCCGACGACGGCGGCCAGCCCGCACTGCGCGGCCGCGGCCGACAGCGCCTGGACCGCCACCCGCACCGCCTCGTCGCCGATGCAGTGGAACCCCGCTTGGATGCCCGCCCGCGTGCACGCGACCACGTGCTCCGTCGCGGTCTCGACGTCCAGGTAGAGTCGGCCGTGCTCGTCCGGAGCGTCGGCGTAGGGAGAGCTCAGCCGGGCGCTGCGGGAGCCGATCGAGCCATCGAGGTTCAGGTCGCCGGCCGCGCCGGTCGCGCCGAGCGCCTGTGCCTCGGCCGCGCCGAGCGCGCCCCAGTACCCCGTCACGTCCGGCAGCGCCGGATCGGCGCCCAGCGACAGCACGGCCGCGAAGTCGGTCGGGTCGCTGATCTGGGGCGACCCCATCTCGTGCACGGCGCCGACGCCGAGCGACGCGGCGTGCCGCAGCGCCTCGGTCCGCAGCGCCGCGAGCCGGCTGCCGGACACGGCGGCGCGGGCGGCCCGGCGGGCGCGATGGTGGGCGTCGCGGCGCACCAGGCCGTCGTCGTACCCGTCGGCGCCCTCGATGGACGGGTCGGCGGCGAGCAGCGCCGGGGACACCGCGGCGGTGTGGACGTCGCGACGGGCCAGGTAGACCACCGCGCCGCCGGTGGCGCGGTCCAGTTCCGCCGGCGACGGAGCACGGCCCTCCGGCCAGCCGTCCTCCTCCCAGCCGAAGCCGAGGACGGCCTCGCCGGGCCGCTCGCCGGCCCGCCTGGCGACCAGGTCCAGCAGCTTCGTCAGGCTGCCGACGCCGGCCAGATCGAGCCCGTCGCGGGCCAGGCCGGTCTCGGTGAGGTGCACGTGGGCGTCGACGAACGCCGGGGCGACCAGCGCGTCCTCCAGGTCGACGACCTGTGAGGCGGAGTCCGCGTGCATCTCGGCCGCGCCGTCGGCCCCCACCCATGCGACGGTGTCGTCGACGACCAGCATCGCGGTGGCGAACGGGTCGGCGGGGCTGTAGATGCGGCCGTGGCGGTAGAGAGTGGTCGTCACCCGCCGATTCTCCATGACGCCCCTCAGGACGCCGGTGGCCCACCCGCTCGCTCCGCGTTGATCTTGGAGTTTGCGCGGAATCCCGGCGGCTTTTGTCCGATTGATTCCGCGGTTACTCCAAGATCAACCGGGATGGGGGCTCGAGCCGGCGACGGCGCGCGCGTACCGGCCGGCCAGCCGCGCGACGTGGTCCACCAGTTCCGGCGGCGAGAGCACCTCGAAGTCGACCCCGGTGGAGCCCAGCCGCACGGCGAGCGTGTCCAGCGAATCGGCTCCGGTCTCCAGGACGCAGGCCCCGGCGCCGTCGGGCACGACGGTGCCGGCGGCCACGGGGATATGCGCTGCCATCCGCTCCGCCGGCGCGTGCAGCCGCACCCGCGCGTGGTAGCGCCACGACGCCGCGGACACCCGGCTGGACACGTACGCCGCGACATCGTCCGCCGGCGGCTCCCGCGGTGGGAACCGGGCTCCCACCGGCAGGCAGTCGGCGATCCGGTCCACCCGGAAGGTCCGCCAGTCGGCGCGGTCGAGGTCCCAGGCGACGAGGTACCAGCGCCGTCCCCAGCGGACCAGCCGCAGCGGCTCCGCCGTCCGCCGGCTGATGTCCTCGGCGTGTGACCGGTAGCCGAACCGGATCCGCTCCCGGTCGCGGCAGGCCATGGACAGCGTTGCCAGCAGCGCGGCGTCCACCGCCGGCGCCGGCACGTCGTACGGGACGGTGACGGTGGCGCCCTCCAGCGCCTGGACCCGCCGGCGCAGCCGCGAGGGCAGGACCTGTTCCAGCTTCGCCAGCGCCCGCACCGACGTCTCCTCGATGCCCTCGACGGCTCCCGCGGCGGCTCCGCGCAGCCCCAGCGCGACGGCGACCGCCTCGTCGTCGTCGAGAAGCAACGGCGGCAGCTCGGCGCCGGCGCCGAGCCGGTAGCCCCCGGTGACGCCGGGTGCCGCGTCGACCGGATAGCCGAGGGAGCGCAGCTTGTCCACGTCGTTGCGGACGGTCCGGGTGCTGACGGCGAGCCGCTCGGCCAGCTCCGGCCCGGTCCACGACCGGCGGACCTGTAACAAGGACAGCAGGCGCAGCAGCCGCGCCGAGGTTTCCAACATTCCTCGGAGTCTGCCATCCAACGCGGAACGAAGTCTTCCGCGTTGGTCCGTACCGTCCTCGCCATGGACACCACACCGCAGATCACCCCGTTCACCATCGACGTTCCGCAGGCCGACCTCGACGACCTGCAGGCCCGGCTGGAGCGCACCCGGTTCGCCACCGAGGCACCAGGCAACGGTTGGGACCACGGCGTCCCGGTCGGTTTCGTGCGGCGCCTGGTCGAGCGCTGGCGCGACGAGTACGACTGGCGGGCCTGGGAGGCCAGGTTCAACCGCTACCCCCAGTTCACGACCGAGATCGACGGCCAGCAGGTGCACTTCCTGCACGTCCGCTCCCCCGAGCCGGACGCCTTCCCGCTGCTGCTCACGCACGGCTGGCCGGGGTCGATCGCCGAGTTCCTGGACGTCATCGAACCGCTGACCGATCCGCGGGCTCACGGCGGTGACCCGTCGACCGCGTTCCATCTGGTCATCCCGTCGCTTCCGGGGTTCGGGTTCTCCGGCCCCACCGGGTCGGCCGGCTGGGACCGGGCCCGGATCGCCCGCGCCTGGGTGGAGCTCATGCGGCGCCTGGGCTACGAGCGCTACGGCCTGCACGGCAACGACGGCGGCTCGCTGATCTCGCCGGAGGTCGGCCGGCTCGACCCCGGGCGGGTCGCCGGCGTGCACGTCACCCAGGTGTTCTCCTTCCCGTCCGGCGACCCGGCCGAACTGGAGGGGCTCAGCGACGACGAGCAGGCCGGGATGCAGCGGCTGCAGTGGTTCTGGGAGAAGCTCGGCGCCTTCAACCAGCTGCAGGCGAGCCAGCCGCAGACGCTGGCGCACGCCCTGGCCGACTCTCCCGCCGGCCAGCTCGCCTGGAGCGCCCAGCTGTTCGGCGCGGACGCCGTCAGCGACGACTTCATCCTCACCAACGTCAGCATCTACTGGTTGACCAACACCGCCGGGTCGTCGGCGCGGTTCTACTACGACGACGCGCGGGGCGTGCCGCCGTCGGAGCCGACGACGGTGCCGCTCGGCCTGGCCGGGTTCAAGGACGACTTCATCTCCATCCGGCGGTTCGCCGAACGTGACCACGCCAACATCGTGCAGTGGAACACGTACGACAGCGGCGGTCACTACTCCGCCCATCAGGTCCCGGACGTGCTCGTGGCGGATGTGCGTGAGTTCTTCCGCGGGTTGCGGTGACACTCGCCGCCGTCGTTGTCGGTGCTCCGCGAGAGGCTTGACCCATGCCCGACGTCCTCACCCGGCGCGAACTGAACCGTGCGACGCTCGCGCGGCAGCTGCTCCTGGACCGCGCCGACCGGCCGGTGCTCGACACCGTCGAGCACCTGGCCGGGCTCCAGGCGCAGCAGCCCTTCTCGCCGTACTACCAGCTCTGGTCCCGGCTGCGCGGGTTCGCCGCGCAGGACCTCGCCGCACTGCTGCTGGAGCGTGCCGTGGTCCGGATCGCCACCCAGCGAGGCACCATCCACCTGCACTCCGCCGCCGACGCGTTGGGCATCCGGCCGTGGATCCAGCCGCTCTACCTCGCCGACCTGCAGGTCAACACCGAGCACGCCAAGGCGCTGGCGGGCGTGGACCTCGACGCGGTCCGCGCGGCCGCGCGCACGATCCTGGACGAGTCGCCGCGCACCGTGGCCGAACTGGGCCGGCTGCTCGCGGCCCGGTGGCCGGACGTCGGGGCGTCGCATCTGGCGTACGCGGCGCGCAACCTGCTGGCGCTGGTGCAGGTCCCGCCCCGTGGCGTCTGGGGCCGCAGCGGGCAGACGCGGCTGGCGACGGTGGAATCCTGGCTGGGCCGGCCGGTCGAAACCGCGCCGGATCCGGCACGGTTCGTCCTGCGCTACCTCGGTGCCTTCGGGCCCGCGTCGGTGCTCGACGTGCAGACCTGGTCCGGGCTGACCAGGCTGCGTGACGTGGTCGACGAGCTGCGACCGGGGTTGCGGGTCTTCCGCGACGAGTCGGGCCGCGAACTGTTCGACCTGCCCGACGCGCCTCGTCCTCCGGCCGACACACCAGCGCCGGTCCGGTTCCTGCCCGACTACGACAACGTGCTGCGCTCCCATGCCGACCGCACCCGCCTCGTCGACGACGTCACCCGCAAGCGGATGAACCGCCGCAACGGCGTGGTGCCGCACGCCCTGCTCGTCGACGGAGAGGTCGCCGGCTGGTGGCGGCTGTCCGACGATGGGCTCACGGTCACCCCGTTCCGGGCGTTCAGCACCGCCGAGCGCGACGCCGTCGTCGCCGAAGGGCGGGAGCTGCTGGCGTTCGCAGCTCCGGACGCGGATCCCGACGGCGTCCGGGTGGCGGCTCCGGAGTGACCGGCGCGCACGAGCCCGAGCCCGGCGGACCGCCGTCAGCCGGGCAGCCGCTCGTCGCCCTGCCATTCCAGGTCGGCACCACCGGCGACCAGACGCGCCTGTAGCCGGGCGACGTGGTCAGCGCTGCCATGGATGCCGTGCGGCGGAACCCCGGACTCCAGCGCGTACGCCGCCAGGGTGCCGGCCGCCTCACCGATGGACCACTCCGCCGGATGCACCCGGTAGCAGCCGTTGGTGATGTGCGTGCTGCCGATCGTCTTCGCGGCGGCCACCAGGTTCCGGACCCGCACCGGCAGCAGGGCGCCCAGCGGAATCGTGAAGGGCAGCGCGGCGATGTCGAGGTACCCGTCGCCGCCGACCGTCGGATGCAGGTCGATCCGGTAGGCGCCGGTGCCGACCGTGTCGGGGTACCGGACAGCCGGCGAACCGGCCCGCACGGTCACCGAGAGATCCTGCTCCACGGGGGTCGTGACGGCCACGATGCGCCGGCTCTCCCGGATGTACGGCGCCTGGGCCAACCCGTCGTCGGTGCCCATCACGTCCGGGCGCAACCGCAGGCCCGGCCAGCCGGTGCCGCCGTCCGGACGCGGTGCCTCGGTCTGCAGCCAATAGAGGAGGCACCGGCTCATTTCCCGGGCGCCGGCCCGGTGCTCCGCGGCGTCGGGCACACCGAGGACCGGCCCGGCGAGGTAGTCGTTCATCGGCCAGTTCACGATGGTCACGTCGCTCGCGGCGACGTCGTCGCGCACCGTCTCGCGGGCGAGGACCCTGCGGTAGCTCCACAGTTCCGGCGCCCGGACGCCCTCTTCCATGCCCACGGCGGCCGCCGGCGCGTTCGGCGCGAACCGCGCCGTCACTGGTTCACCGGTGCGCGGGCTGGGGTACGTCCAGCCGAACATCGGCCCGGGCCAGCCCTCGGGCCGGAGGTCCCGCCACCGGTCGTAACCCGGCGGGCGGTCGATGACGTGGTCGCCGTCGACGTGGTCGACCGCGAAGCAGTGCGTGACGGCCTGCATGTTCAGCGGGCGCGGCGTCGGCCCGGCGTGCGGTTCGCCGGTCTCGTCCCGCGATTCCGAGCCGGTCCGGTGCTCGACGTCGCCGAGCGCCAGGACGTCGCCGGCCTCGGTCGCGTCGAGCACGTATCTCGGCTCGACGTCCACGGTGCGACCGGTGTGGTCGCGCAGGCTCACCCCGGTGATCACGTCGCCGTCGGTGGCCACCGAGACCGGCACCGCGCGACGCAGCACTCGCAGCCGGCCGGCGGCGATCCAGGGCTGCAGGACGGCCTCGATGGCCAGCGCGGCAACCCGTGGTTCCACGCTCAGCTCGCTGACCCACGCCCGTCCGGGGTTGAGCCTGCGGTCGCCGCTCGCGGACTCCGACAGCGGGTACGTGGCGCGGTAGAGGGAGCGGATGAGCCGGCGCAGGGCCCGGTACGACGCCGTCGAACCGTGGGTCTCGATCCAGGGATGTTCGTCCGGTGGCACGCCCTGGGAGGTGAGCTGGCCGCCCAGCCAGGGGTACTCCTCCGTCAGGACGACGTCGGCGCCGGCCGCGCAGGCGGCCTGGACCGCCGCGACCCCGCCCATCCCCCCGCCGACCACCAGGACGTCCGCACGCCAGCCCTCAGCCATGGTCGCCACGCCGGGCGGTGAGGACGAACTCGTAGCGGTCCGCGCGGTAGTGCGAGACCGCGCGCTCGATCGCCCTGCCACGCCCGTCGTAGCCGACTCGCCGGACCTCCAGCAGGGGCGCGCCCGGGTCCACCTCCAGCAGCGACGCCTGGCTCTCGGCGGCCACGGACGCGGAGATCCACTGCTGCGCCATGGTCACCTCGACGCCGTAGGCGGCCTTCAGCAGCTCGTACAGGCCGGCGGAGATGTCGTGCGTCAACAGACCCGGGAACGGGTCGGCCAGCAGGATGACCTCCTCGAGGCACATCGGCTTGCTGTCGGCCAGCCGAAGCCGGTCCAGCCGGTACGCCAGCGTGCCGTCGGGTACCGCCAGGTCGGTCGCGACGGTGCCGTCCACCGCCAGCGGCTCGGCGTCGAGCAGCTGGCTTCCCGGCTCGAGTCCGCGCGCTCGCATGTCCTCGCTGAACCCGGACAGCGTGGTGTCCTTGGCGATGCGGGTGGGTGACACGAACGTCCCGCTGCCGCGCACGCTGTAGATGAGTCCGGAGTCGGCCAGCGCGCGCAGTACCTGCCGCAGGGTGGAGCGGCTGACGCCGAGCTCCTCGGCGAGGTCCACCTCCCTCGGCAACATCTCGTGCGCCGCCATGGACGCGATCCGGGTGGACAGTTCGGTGTGGACCCTGTTCGCTTTCGTACTCACTTCTCTCCCGCGTCGTCGACGAGACTGGCTGCGGTGAACCGCTGGGTGATGCGCACCGGGTCGGAGATCGCGGTGCCCACGACGACCGACCACGCCCCGGCCGCGAAGGCGGCCCGGACGTGCTCGGGCGTGGTGTAGCGCCCCTCGGCGAGCACCGGGACCTCGAGCACGCCGCTGATCCGGCCGACGGCGGCGAGGTCGGGGTCGTCGGACGTGCGCGGCGCGGTGTACCCGGCCAACGTGGTGCTGACGGCGTCGGCGCCGGCGGCGACGGCGTGCCTGGCCGCGGGGACGCCGTCCACGTCGGCCAGGAAGGCCGCCCCGGCCGCGTGAGTGGCTACGACCAGGTCGGCGACGGTGTCAGCGCCGGGCCGGGGCCGGTCGGTGCCGTCGGCGGCGATGATGTCCGCGCCGGCGTCGGCCAGCCGCCGGGCGTCCTCGGCGGCCGGCGTGATGTACACGTCGCTGCCGGGAACCTGCCGCTTGACCAGCCCGATGACGGGCACGCCGAGGTCGCGCACGGCTCGCACGTGCGCGACGTCCTTCACCCGCAGGGCTGCGGCACCGCCCAGAACTGCCGCCTGCGCCATGGCCCTCATCATGCCCGCATCCGCGAACGGACTGTCGTCGCCGGCCTGGCAGGACACGACGAGTCGGCCCCGGATCTGTTCGAACACGTTCACTGGACCAGCTCTCCTTCGATGTGGGTCCGCGCGACCAACTCCTCCAACCCCGGCAGCTCCAGCTCGCCGGCCGCTATCAGCGCTGCGCCGTCGAGCGGTGCGTTCGGCGGCGCGACCACCACGCGGGCCCCGCTTGCGGCGGCGCCGATCCGTTCCCGGAAACTCGGCTCGAGCAGGGCTGCGGCCGCCGCCAGCCCGCCGGTCAGGGCCACCGTCACGGGCCGGGCCGGGTCGTGGGTGCGTTCCAGCGCCATCAACGCCGACTCCGCCAGGAGCCGGCCGGCCCGGGTCCACACCTGGCGTGCGTCCGGGTCGCCGGCGACCGCGACCGTTGCGGCGGCCTCGGCGAACGCCGCGACCTCGGCCGGGCCCGGTGCGGCCGTACGCCAGCGCCGGGCCAGCTCGTCCGCCGGCCCCCATCGCTCCAGCACGGCGTCGGCCAGCGGGCCGCCAATGCCCCGGTCGAGCTGCTCCACCCCGGCGCGGATCGCGGCCCGGCCGATCCAGTACCCCGAGCCGCGGTCACCCAGGGCGTGTCCCCAGCCGTCCACCCGGGCCACCTGGCCGTCGGCGCCGACCGCGGTGACGACGACGCCCGTGCCGGCGATCACCGCGACGCCCGGCCGGTCGCCGACGGCGCCCAGGTAGCCGGTGACCGCGTCGTCGGCGGCCGCCACGGTGCCGGAGAACCCGAGACCGGCGAGGCCGCGTCCCAGGTCGTGGATCGGTGCCGGGCCGCCGTGCAGTCCCGTCATCCCGACGCCGATCCGGACCGGGCCGTCGCCTGGCCGGGCGACGGCACCGACCGCGGCCGCGACGGTGTCGACCGGTGCGCCGGCCCAGAACCCGCCGACGCCGGCGACGCGGTCCGGCACAGCCGCGCCGGTGCGGGTGCCGGCGGTCCGCCACCGCGACCGGGTGGCGCCCTGTCCCAGATCCACCGCGATCAGCGGGGCAGCGGTGATCATGTGCCGCTCCCGGGTACGGCCGCACGAGCGCCGAGGCTCTCCTCGGCGAAGTGGCACGCGACCGTCCGGCCGGCCACCTGCCGCTGCGGCGGCTCGAGCTCCCCGCAGACCGGCCGGGCCAGCGGGCAGCGAGTGCGGAACCGGCAGCCGCTGGGCGGGTTCGCCGGCGACGGCACCTCGCCGCGCAGCACGATCCGCTCCCCGCGCGGATTCCGCCACGGCATCGGATCGGGCGCCGCCGACAGCAGCGCGGCGGTGTACGGGTGGGCCGGCTGCTCGTACACGGTCCGGGCCGGTCCGGACTCCACGATCCGGCCGAGGTACATGACCGCGATGTCGTCGCTGATGTGGCGGACCACGGCGAGGTCGTGTGCGATGAACACGTACGCGAGGTCGAGCCGTTCGCGCAGGTCGGCGAAGACGTTGAGAATCTGTGCCTGCACCGACACGTCCAGCGCGCTGACCGGCTCGTCGCAGACGATCAGCCGCGGGTTCACGGCGATCGCCCGCGCGATGCCCACCCGCTGCCGCTGGCCGCCGGAGAGCTGGTGCGGGAACCGGCCGGCGACGTCGGGCGGGAGTCCCACCAGCGACAGCAGCTCGTCGACCCGGGCGGCCCAGTCCGGCCGCGGCACGATGCCGGGATGGATGCGCCAGGCCTCGCTCACGAGGTATCCCACCCGCTTGCGCGGGTTCAGCGACGAGTACGGGTCCTGGTAGACCATCTGCAGGTCGAGCGCCAGGCGGCGCCGGCGATCGGGCGTCGCCTGGTCGATGCGCTCGCCGGCGAACGTCACGACGCCGTCGCTGACCGGTCCCAGCCCCACCAGCGACCTGGCCAGTGTCGACTTGCCGCAGCCGGACTCGCCGACGACGCCAAGGGTCCGCCCCGCGTCCAGCCGCAGGTCGACTCCGTCGACGGCGTGGATCCGGGTGGACCGGCTCCAGCCGCGCGCACCCCGTGCTGGGAAGCTCACCCGCAGGCCGCGCACGTCCAACAGCGGCGCGGTGGCTGTCTCAGTCCGCATCGAGCACCGCCTCCGCGTAGTGACAGGCCGCCGCGCGTCCGTCGCCGACCGGCCGGAGCGCGGGCACCTCGACCCGGCACCGCTCGGTGGCGAGCGGGCAGCGCGGATGGAATGCACAGCCGGGCGGTAACGCGCCTGGTGAGGCCGGAGCACCACCGATCGTGCGCAGTTTCTCCCCCGGCGTGACCGCGTCAGGCAGACTCGCCATCAGCCCGACGGTATAGGGGTGCGCGGGCCGCTCGTAGACCTCGCGGAGCGGGCCGCTCTCGACGACGCGGCCGGCGTACATGACCAGCACGCGGCGGGCGAGGTCGGCCACGACGCCGAGATCGTGGCTGATCAGGACCACGGCCATGCCGGTCTCGTCGCGCAGCTGAGCGATCAGCTCCATGATCTGCGCCTGGACGGTGACGTCCAGCGCGGTGGTCGGCTCGTCCGCGATGAGCAGCCGGGGGCCCAGCGCCAGCGCCATCGCGATGACGACCCGCTGGCGCATGCCGCCGGAGAACTCGTGCGGATAGGAGCGGTACCGCCGCCCGGCGTCGGGGATGCCGACCCGCTCCAGGACCTCGACGGCAGCGTCGTGGGCGGCCCGCCTGGACATGCCGGCACGCACCCGGAACAGCTCGGCGACCTGCCGCCCGACGGTCATCACCGGGTTGAGGGCGGACAGCGAGTCCTGGAACACCATCGACATCTCCCGGCCGCACAGCTCGCGCGTGCGTGGTCCGGGCCGGGCCGGCAGCTCGTGGCCGCCGAACCGGACCGTTCCCTGGTCGCGCCGGCTGGCCCGGGCCGGCAGGAGCCCCATGACCGCACGCATGGTGACCGACTTGCCCGAGCCCGATTCGCCGAGGATCGCCAGTGTCTCGCCGGGTGACACCGTGAACGACACGCCGTCGACGGCCCGGTACCAGGCGCCGTCGCCGGTGAAGCTGACGGCGAGGTCGGTGACGCTGAGCAGCGGCTCCGTTCTGGTCTCGCCGGTCTGGTCGATCATGTCCACGACCCGCCTCAGTCCAGGGAGACGCCGACGAAGTCGGGCATGTCGTTCGGTGTCGGCTCGAACCCTTGGACCGCGGAGCTGGCGACGCTGTTCCCGTAGAGGTCCAGCGGGAAGATCCCGACCGCGTCGTTCCAGATGATGGCGCCGGCCTGCGCGTAGAGCTCGGCACGGCGGTCCTGGTCCAGCTCCTCGCGGGCCTCGATGAGCAACGTGTCCAGCTCGGGGTTGGCGTACCCGGTGCGCTCGGCGCTGGACAGGTAGAGCCGGGCCAGCGTGAAGTCGGCGTCACCGGTGAGCGTGCTGCCGGTGGACATCGTGCTGTCCCAGTCCAGTGCGAGCAGTCGTTCGAGCCAGGTGGCCCGCTCCAGCGGGGCCGGCTGGACGGTGATGCCGACCTTGGCCCAGTCGCTGATCAGCGCCTGCGCGAACGCCTCGCCGTTCGCGCAGCATCCGGTGCTCCACATCATCTCGGTGCTGAACCCGTCCGGATAGCCGGCCTCGGCCAACAGCTGCCGGGCGCGGTCCGGGTCGTAGGCGTACGGGGTGTTGTCGGCAGCACCGAAGACGTCGTCGGGCATCGGACCGGTCGCGATCTCGCCGACGCCGTCGAACAGCGCGGCGTGGATGGCCTCCAGGTCGACGGCGTGCCAGAGCGCCTGCCGCACGCGCGGGTCGGTGAGCGGCTCGCGCGAGCTGTTGAACCAGATGTAGTAGTTGGCGTAAGTCGGGAACGTCGTGACGCTGAACTCCTCGTTGCCGTCGAACCGGCCGAGCTGGTCCGACGGCAGGCTCCAGGTGAAGTCGATCTCGTCGTTCTCCAGCGCGGTGATCCGGCTGGAGACCTCCGGGATGTACTGGAAGGAGATCTCCTCGACGGCCGGCGCGTCCCCCCAGTACTCGGGGTTTCGCTCCAGCACCACGGCCTCGCCCGGAGTGAACTGCGTCACCGAGTACGGGCCGGACCCGTACGGCGCACGGTAGAACTCCTGGTCGGTGACCTTCTCGCTCGGCACCACCGGCATGATCGCGAGGTTGCTCAGCAGCGTGCCGAGCGGGGTCGACGTCGTGATCACCAAGGTGGTGTCGTCCGGCGTCTCGACCGAGGCCACCGCCGACCACGTGCCGGCCAGCGGCCCGGCCGCCGCGATCAGCGCGTCGAGCGACGCCTTGACGTCCGCGCTGGTCAGCGGCGTACCGTCGGCGAAGACGACGTCGTCGCGCAGCGTGAACTGCCAGGTCAGGTCGTCCGGGTTCGTCCATTCGGTGGCCAGTGACGGCACCAGGTCGGTGCCCTCGCGAACGACGAGGGTGTCGAAGACATGCTGGGTGACGGTGAGCGTCGGCAGGTCCGCGGAGTTCGCACCCAGCGGGTCCAGCGAGGTGACCGGTGTCGGGTTGGCGACCCGCAACACCGCGGCCGCGTCGCCCCCGCTCTGCTCCTCCTCCAGCGACGAGCAGGCGGCCAGCACGACGGCGGCGGCCGCGAGCCCGGCCAGCCCGGCGATTCGACGGTGCATGGGTAGTCCTTTCGCAGACGGTGCGGTACGGGAGGTCAGCGGGTGGTGCGATACGGGTCGAGCCGGTCGCGCAACGCGTCGCCCAGCGTCCCCGCGCAGACCACGAGGACCACCAGCGCGATGCCGGGCATGGCGGAGATCCACCACGCGGTGTCGAGGAACTCGCGGCCGTTCGCGATGGTCGTCCCCCAGCTCGGCGTTCCGACGGGAACCCCGAGGCCGAGGAAGCTCAGCGACGCCTCGGCCACCACGACGAGGCCGAACTGGACGGTGGCGATGACGAGCACCGGGCTGAGGACCGCGGGCGCCACGCAATGGCGCACGACGTAGCGGGCGGTGGCACCGAGGGTGCGGGTGGCGTTGGCGAAGTCGCGGTCGCGGACGGCCATGGCCTGGGCACGTGCGACCCGGGCGAACACCGGCCAGTTGGTGATGGAGAGGCTGAGGACGACGTTCGGCACACTCGGCCCGAGCACGGCGGCGACGAAGACGGCGAGCAGGATGGACGGGAACGCCAGCTGGATGTCGGCCAGCCGCATGACGACGGTGTCCACGATGCCGCCCCGGTAGCCCGCGACCAGCCCGGCCAGCGAGCCGACGACCCCGGCGAGCAACAGGGTGAGCACGCCGACCACCATCGACACCCGGGCGCCCTGCATGATCTGGCCCAGCAGGTCGCGGCCGACCTGGTCGGTGCCCAGGAGCGCGACGTCACCGTTGGACAGGGTCGCGCCGGGCGGCAGCAACCGGTCCGGGACACTCGTGGCGGTCGGGTCGTAGCCGGTGATCACCGGCCCCACGACGGCGGCCAGCAGATAGATGCCCACGACGACGGCCGGCAGGACGATCCGCAGCCGGCCGCGCCGGCGTACCGGCGCCGCGGTGAGTGGCGTGGTCAGCGTGGTCATCGCACCGTCCCTCCGGCTCGGCGAATCCTCGGGTCGAGCACGCCATAGAGCAGGTCGACGAGGAAGTTGATCGTGACGAAGACGAATGCGACGGTGAGCACGCAGGCCTGGACGACGGCGTAGTCGCGCGCGGCGATCGCGTCGGTCATGAGCCGGCCGATGCCCGGCCAGGCGAAGACGGTCTCCACGATGACGGCGCCGCCCAGCAGTCCGCCGAACTCCAGCGCCACCACCGTGCTGACGGGGATGAGCATGTTGCGCACCGCATGGGCGCGCAGCACCTGGCGCTCGGGCAGGCCTTTCGCCCGGGCGGTGACGATGTAGTCCTCGCTGAGCACCTCGAGCAGGCCTGTCCGCACCAGCCGCACGATCACGCTGACCAGCGGCAGCGCCAGCGTCACCGCGGGCATCACGATCGCCTGGGGCGAGCCGGCCCCGAAGCTGGGCAGCAGGTGCAGGATCCGCGAGAAGATCAGCACCAGCATGATGCCGACCCAGAACGTCGGCAGCGACTGCGTCGTCATCGACACGGTCGAGACGACCCGGTCGACGACGCCGTCCGGGCGGCTGGCCGCCCAAGCACCGAGCGGGAAGCCGATCACCAGGGCGATCAGCAGGGCGCACCCGGCGAGCAGCGCCGTCGCCCCGAAATGGCCGAAGACCAGGGCAGCAGCGGAGTCCGCCAGCCGCACCGACTCGCCGAAGTCCAGCGTCAGCGCCCGCTGCAGGAACACGCCGTACTGGACCAGCAGCGGCTGGTCCAGGCCGAGCCGCTCCCGCAGCTGAGCGACGGCGTCGTCACCCGCGTCGGGCCCGAGCAGTACGGTCGCCGGGTCGCCCGGCACCAGCCGCATCGCGAAGAACACGATGGTGGCCGCTCCGAACAGCACGATCGCGGCCTGACCCGCGCGGCGCAGGATGAACGGCGTCATCGAGGTCAGTCCGCCTGGGCCGCGAGGCGGGCCTCGATGTCCTCGATGACGGCGACGGCCGCGCGACCGTCGGAACCCGGCACCGGCGAGGGACCGCCGGACAGGGCGGCGTCGGCGAACGCGGCCAGCTCGGTGCGCAGGTTGAACGCGCCGTCGCCGCTGGCGCTGGGCCAGAAGTAGGTGTCGCGGAAGACCGCGCCGCCGTCGCGTTCCACATGGAGCAGGTCGGCATGGCCCAGGTTCAGCTCGATGATGCCGCGCTGGCCGACCACCCGCAGCCCGGCGTCGGCGCGCGACGGGCGGCCGTGCGGGAGGGTCCAGTTGTTCTCCATGCTCAGCAGGGCGCCGTTGCCCAGCCGCAGCGTCGCGTGGACGACGTCGTGGTTCGGCGAGAGCACGCGACGCCCGTCGGCGCTTACCACCTCGGCCTCCAGGCCGGTGACGAACCGCACCAGGTCGATGTCGTGGACGCCGAGGAACCAGGCGACCGACGTGCGGTCCCAGATGCCCGCGCCCACCAGTTGCGAGGTGCAGCGCCACACCTTGACGTGCCAGATCTCGCCCAACTCGCCGCCCTGCACGATCTCGCGCGCTCGGATCACCCGCGGGTCGAACCTCAGGATGTGCCCGATCATCAGGGCGTCCGGGTCGGTGAGTTCGCCGATGATCCGGTCACAGCTCGCCGTCGACGTCGACATGGGCTTCTCCAGCAGCACCCGCTTGCCGGCGCGGAGTGCCCGGACGGTCACCTCCTCGTGCAGGTGGTCGGGCATGCAGATGCTTACGGCGTCGACCTCGTCGAGGAACTCGTCCATCGAGCTGGTCGTCTCCACGCCCAGCGCCGAGGCGGCCCAGCCGCGGTTCGCCTCGTCGAGGTCCGCGACCGCTCGCAGGTCCACCTGGGCCAGCCGAGCCATGGTCTGCGCGTGGAGCCGACCTTGCACTCCGACACCCACCAGGCCCACGCGAAGTCGATCCATCGCCGGACGCCTCCTGTCCATACCTGTAGTCGATAGGTACATACTTGAAGACGAAAGATACATACATGCCTACACGGCGGCAACCCGGCGTCGCCCCACGACGACGAACACCACGCGAGGGCGCCGCACACTTTCTTGAATCTGTGGCACGATGGCGCAAGAGTTATGACGGGAAGCGCCTTACGAGGGACGTCTTCCCTTTCGCGCATGGTTCGAGGAGGTTCACCGACGTGGCAGAACAGCTGACCATCCCCGCCGATCAGGTCCACGCCGTCCTCGGCCAGCACCTGCTCACCGACGGTTTCAAGCTCGTCCTCGACACCGACGCGAGCCAGGGCAGCTGGCTGGTCGACGCCCGGGACGGGCGCCGCTACCTGGACATGTACACGTTCTTCGCCTCCGCGCCGCTGGGGTGCAACCCGCCCGGAGTGGTCGACGACCCCGCGTTCATGGACCTGCTCGCCCGCGTCGCGGCCAACAAGCCGGCCAACTCCGACGTCTACTCGGTGCACCTGGCCGAGTTCACCGAGACGTTCGCCCGGGTGCTCGGCGACCCGAAGCTGCCGCACCTGTTCTTCGTCGAGGGCGGCGCGCTGGCGGTCGAGAACGCGCTCAAGGCCGCCTTCGACTGGAAGAGCCGCCACAACGAGGCCAACGGCCGCGACCCCCGTCTCGGCACCAGGGTCATGCACCTGACGAAGGCCTTCCACGGCCGCAGCGGCTACACCATGTCGCTCACCAACACCGAGCCGAACAAGACGGCGCGCTACCCGCAGTTCGACTGGCCGCGCATCGACGTGCCGGCCATCCGGTTCCCGCTGGCCGACCACCTCGACGAGGTCATCGCTGCGGAAGAGCGCGCGCTCGACCAGGCCCGCCGGGCGTTCGAGCAGCACCAGCACGACATCGCCGCGTTCATCTGCGAGCCGATCCAGGGCGAGGGCGGCGACAACCACATGCGCCCGGAGTTCCTGCAGGCGATGCAGCAGCTGGCGCACCAGCACGATGCGCTGTTCATCGTCGACGAGGTGCAGACCGGCACCGGCACCACCGGCACCGCGTGGGCCTACCAGCAGCTCGGCCTCTCCCCCGACATCGTCGCCTTCTCGAAGAAGGTTCAGGTCGGCGGCATCATGGCCGGCGGACGCATCGGCGAGGTCGCCGACAACGTGTTCGCAGTGTCCGGCCGCATCAACTCCACCTGGGGCGGCGGGCTCACCGACATGGTCCGTTCCCGCCGGCTGCTGGAGATCATCGAGAAGGACGGGCTGATCGAGGCCGCGGGTGCCAAGGGCGAGCGGTTCGTCGCCGGGCTGCGCACTGTCGCCGCCGACACCGGCATGGTCGGCAACGTACGCGGGCGCGGCCTCATGGTCGCCGCCGACCTGCCCGACGGCGCCACTCGCGACGCCGTCATCGCCGACCTGCGCGAGACCGAAGGGGTCATCGCGCTGCCGAGCGGCGAGCGGGCGATCCGCTTCCGTCCTGCCCTGTCGGTGACCGATGATGAGATCGACCTGGCCGTCACGGCGTTCGGCCGGGCCGTCGCCCGCCAGAGCGCCGCCTGAACGTCCACCGTCGTCAGCCGCACGAGGAGCAGAACCACCGTGACCCGCATCGTCAGCTCGGTCGTCGACGGCGTCGCCGTCTCCGACGAAGCACAGCCGACCATTCAGTCGCTCAACCCGGCCCACCTCGACGAGGTGGTCGGCGAGGTGCGGCTGGCGCCCGCCCGTGTCTTCGTGTCCGCCGCGGTGGTCGCCAAGAACGCCCAGCAGGCGTGGGCCGACGTCCCGGCTCCGGTGCGTGGCCGAGCCATCGCGCACATCGGCCGCGTGGTCGAGCAGAACGCTGAGAGATTGGCGAAACTCGTCGTCAGAGAGATCGGCAAGCCCTATGCCGAGGCGCTCGGCGAGGTCCGCGAAATCGTCGACACCTGCGACTTCTTCCTCGGTGAGGGCCGGCGGCTCTACGGCCAGACCGTCCCCAGCGAGATGCCGGACAAGCAGCTGTTCACGTTCCGCAACCCGGTCGGCACGGTCGCGGTCATCACGGCCGGCAACTTCCCGGTCGCGGTGCCGTCGTGGTACATCGTGCCGGCGCTGCTGGCCGGCAACACCATCGTGTGGAAGCCGGCCGAGTACTCCGCCGTCGTCTCGCAGGCCTTCCACGAGCTGTTCGTGCACGGCGGTGGCCTGCCCGACGGTGTCTTCAACATCGTGCACGCCGACGGTGCCGCCACCTACGAGGGTCTCGAGCAGTCGCTGCAGCTGGGCTACATCGACAAGGTCGGTTTCACCGGCTCGTCGGAGGTCGGCCGCGAGATCGGCGCGCTCACCGGCCGGCACCTGCAGACCGCCTGCCTCGAGCTGGGCGGCAAGAACCCGCTGGTCATCACGCCGAGCGCCGACCTGGACCTGGCGGTGGAGGGTGCGCTGTTCTCCGGCTTCGGCACCGCGGGCCAGCGCTGCACCTCGCTGGGCACGGTCATCGTCCACGAGTCTCTGCACGACGAGTTCCTGCGCCGGTTCACCGCGGCGGTGGACGCCGCCGCCGTCGGCGACCCTGCACAGGACGTGCTGATGGGGCCGCTGCTGGACGCGAAGTTCGCCGAGCGGTACGAGAAGTTCCTCGGCTGGGTGCAGCCGCAGCACACCGTCACCGGCCCGACCGGCCGCATCACCGCCGGCAACCCTCGCCCTGGTTTCGTCGGTGACCCCGCCGACGGTCTGTACTACCACCCGGTGGTGGTCGACGGCGTGCGGCCCGGCGACGAGCTGTTCGACCAGGAGACGTTCGGCCCGATCGTCGGCGTCACCACGTACTCCACGCTCGACGAGGCGATCGAGCTGGCCAACGCCCCCGGCTACGGGCTGTCGAGTTCCATCTACACCACCGACCCGGCCGACGCGTTCGCGTTCCGGCGTGGCATCGGTGCCGGCATGGTCAGCATCAACAACTCCACGTCGGGCGCCGAGGCACACCTGCCGTTCGGTGGCAACGGCAAGTCCGGCAACGGGTCGCGCCAGTCCGGCATCTGGGTGCTCGACCAATTCACCCGCTGGCAGTCGGTCAACTGGGACTACTCAGGCAAGCTGCAGAAGGCACAGATGGACGTGGCCGACCTGGAGCCCGACACCGGGTTCGAGCTCGGCGACTGAGCACGGCCATGCCCGCACAGCCAGGTTCCGCGGCGGCGCTCGAGCATGCCCTGCTCACGGGCATCGAGGCGCTGCCGGCGGCGGGCTCCGGCGTGGCTTCGGCTGGGCTGCTGCGCGGCATCTTCGACGCCCAGGTGACCAGCCGGCACCTGGACGTCGTCGCGCGGGAGCTGCAGGCGGCGGGGCGCGGCTTCTACACGATCGGGTCGGCCGGACACGAGAGCAACGCCGTCGTCGCGGCGGCGCTGCGCCCGACCGACCCAGCGCTGCTGCACTACCGTTCCGGCGGGTTCTACGTCGCCCGGGCGGCCCAGGTGGACGGCTCCACACCGGTACGCGATGTCCTGCAGAGCCTCATGGGCGCCGCGGACGAGCCGATCGCCGGCGGCCGGCACAAGGTGTTCGGCAATGCCCGGCTCTCGATCATCCCGCAGACCTCCACCATCGCTTCCCACCTGCCGCGGGCGGTCGGTCTGGCGGTGGCGCTGCACCGGGCTCACCGGCTCGGCGTGGACCCTGGCTGGCCGGCCGACGCCGTCGTCGTCTGCTCCTTCGGTGACGCCTCGGCCAACCACTCCACCGCGGCCGGGGCGGTCAACACCGCGTTGAACACCGCCTACCGCGGTCTGCCCGTACCGGTCCTGTTCGTCTGCGAGGACAACGGTCTTGGCATCTCGGTGCCCACCCCGGCCGGCTGGGTGGCATCGGCGTACGGCTCACGGCCCGGCCTGACCTATGTGACGGCCGACGGCTCCGACACCGCCGGGGCACTCAACGCGGCCCAGGAGGCCGTCGGCCTCGTCCGCGAGCGGCGACGGCCGGTCTTCCTGCACCTGTCCACGGTCCGCTACCTCGGGCACGCCGGCAGCGATGCGGAGATCAGCTACCGCACACACACCGACATCGCCGCCGACCACGCCCGCGACCCCATACTCGGCACCGCCCGAGCACTGGTCGCCGCCGACGCCGCCACGCCGGCCGAGCTCGTGGGCCGGTACCACCAACTGCGGGCCGAGGTCGACGCCGTCGCCTCCTCCCTGCAGGGCGCCCGGACGCTCCGCTCGGCCGCCGAGATCGTCGCCCCGCTGGCGCCGCGCACGCCGGATGCCGTTACCCGGGCCGCCGGGCAGCTCTACGACGATGGCCGCGCCGCCGTCCAGGCCACGCTCGCCGAGTCCGTCAACGCCACCCTGGGCGCCGCGCTGGAGCGCGACCGCCGCGTCGTCGTGTTCGGCGAGGACGTCGGGCGCAAGGGCGGTGTGTACGGAGTGACCCGGGGGCTGGCGCGGCGGTTCGGGCCGGCACGGGTGTTCGACACTCTGCTGGACGAGCAGTCGATCCTCGGTCTCGGGCTCGGCGCCGGCCTGGCCGGCCTGCTGCCTGTTCCGGAGGTCCAGTACCTGGCCTACCTGCACAACGCCGAGGACCAGCTGCGGGGCGAGGCGGCGTCGCTGTCGTTCTTCTCCACCGGGCAGTACCGCAACCCGCTGGTGGTGCGCATCGCCGGGCTGGCCTATCAGCGCGGCTTCGGCGGACACTTCCACAACGACAACGGCGTGGCGGTGCTGCGCGACATCCCCGGCCTGGTGGTCGCGTGCCCGTCGCGCGGCGACGACGCCGCGGCGATGCTGCGCACGTGCCTGGCCGCCGCTGCCGTCGACGGGACGGTCTCGGCCTTCCTGGAGCCCATCGCGCTCTACCACACCCGCGACCTGCATACCGACGGCGACGGCGGGTGGCTCGCGGCCGATGCCGGCGAGCATGTGCCCATCGGCCGGGCCCGCGTCCATGGAGAGGGCTCGCGCCTTACCGCCGGGTCCGGGTTTGACAATGACAGTGCCGACATCACCATCGTCACCTTCGGCAACGGCGTGCCGATGAGCCTGCGGGTGGCCCGCCGGCTGGCCGAGCGTGCCATCAGCGCCCGGGTGCTCGACCTGCGCTGGCTGGCCCCGTTGCCGGTCGAGGACATCGTCCGCGAGGCCGCGCTCACCGGCCGGGTGCTGGTGGCCGACGAGACCCGCCATTCCGGCGGGGTCGGCGAAGGTGTGGTGACCGCGCTGGTCGAGGCCGGCTACACCGGCCGTATCGCGCGGGTCGCCAGCCATGACAGCTTCGTCCCACTGGGTACCGCGGCAGGCCAGGTCCTGCTCGGTGAGCACGACATCGAGAAGGCGGCCGTGGAGCTGGCCGAGAAGGAGTGACCATGGCATCGCCTCTGGAGCTGCTGAGTGTCGAGCACCTGCTCAGCGAGGAGGAACGCGACCTTCGCGACGCCGTGCGACAGTTCGTCGACGACCGCGTCCGTCCAGGCGTCGCCGACTGGTACGAGGACGGCCTGGACGAGGCGACCGCGCGCTCGCTGGCTTTCGACGCCGGCAAGCTCGGTCTGCTCGGCATGCACCTGACCGGGTACGGCTGCGCCGGCACCAACGCCGTCTCATACGGCCTGGCCTGCATGGAGCTGGAGGCCGGCGACTCCGGCATCCGCTCGCTCGTGTCGGTGCAGGGGTCGCTGGCGATGTTCGCCATCTGGAAATTCGGCTCGGAGGAGCAGAAGCAGCGCTGGCTCCCCGGTATGGCCGCCGGCGAGCTGATCGGGTGCTTCGGCCTGACCGAGCCCGACTTCGGCTCCAACCCGGCCGGCATGCGCACCCGGGCCCGCCGTGACGGCGACGAGTGGGTGCTCGACGGCACCAAGATGTGGATCACCAACGGCACCATCGCCGACGTCGCCGTCGTGTGGGCACGGACCTCCGACGACGGCGCGGTGCGCGGCTTCCTGGTGCCCGCCGGCACGCCCGGGTTCTCCGCACCGAAGATCGGCAAGAAACTGTCGCTGCGGGCGTCGGTCACCAGCGAGCTGGTCCTCGACGGCGTCCGGCTGCCGGCCGACGCCGTCCTGCCGGAGGTGAGCGGCCTTCGCGGCCCGCTGTCGTGCCTGAACGAGGCGCGGTTCGGCATCGTCTTCGGTGCGCTCGGTGCTGCTCGCGACTGTCTGCACGCGGCGCTGGACTACGCCTCGACCCGTGACGTTTTCGACCGGCCGCTCGCCTCGTTCCAGCTCACCCAGGCCAAGCTCGCCGACATGGCGCTGGAGCTGCAGAAGGGGTTCCTGCTGGCGCTGCACCTCGGTCGTCTCAAGGACGCCGGCACGCTCGAACCGGCGCAGATCAGCATCGGCAAGCTCAACAACGTCCGCGAGGCGCTGGCCATCGCCCGCGAGTGCCGCACCATTCTGGGCGCCAACGGCATCACGCTGGAATACCCCGTGCTCCGGCACGCCAACAATCTCGAATCGGTGCTCACCTACGAAGGCACCAGCGAAGTGCACCAACTCGTCATCGGTCAGGCTCTGACCGGCCGCGCCGCATTCAGCTGACCCCGTTTCGGCTGACGCGCCAATGCACGAGGCACCGTTGCGGGATCGCATTGTTGTGCGACCATTCCCGTCACTCACGGTGACGCTTCACTTCAGGTGACGATTTGCGTCGCACTCCGTAGACGCAGCCTTCTGAACAGTGACTTTGGCGCATTACGTGATGCAGATCACGCCGTTTCGCCATGCGTCGCCGCGTGTAGCGAGTTACCTTCAGCATCGAGTCAACGCCATCGTCATGAATGGCGATCACGGGGAATTGAGCCGGCCCGGGTCCCTGCCCGGTCGCGCTCGGGGGGAAATCGGGGAAAACTGTCATGCGCAGCAGCCTGCGCGGATTCGACGTGCCGGACATCCGGGTCACCGTCGTCATTCCGGCACACAACGAGGAACGTCGCATCGCCGCGGCGCTCGATTCGCTCCGGGCTCAGACCCGCCGGCCCGACCATGTCATCGTCGTCGCCGACAACTGCGTCGACGGCACCGTCGCGGTCGCGCGCACCCGGCGCCGGGTCGAGGTCGTCGAAACCGCCGGCAACACGCACAAGAAGGCCGGCGCACTGAACCAGGTGCTGGCCGAGGTGCTACCCCGGCTGCGGCCGCGTGACCTGGTCCTGGTCATGGACGCCGACTCCACGCTCGCCCCGGCGTTCCTGCAGGTCGCCGTCGACACTCTGCGTGGCGACGACGGTATCGGCGCGGTCGGCGGGATCTTCCTCGGCGAGCCCGGCGCGGGTCTGCTCGGCGAACTCCAGCGCAACGAGTACGCCCGGTACCAGCGCCAGATCGCCCGCCGCGCCGGCGAGGCCATGGTGCTGACCGGGACCGCCACCCTGCACCGGGTGGACGTGCTGCGCCGGCTCCAGCTGCGGCGGGGTCAGGTGTACGACACCGGCGCCCTCACCGAGGACAACGAGATCACCCTGGCGATCAAATCGATGGGGCTGCGCTGCGTGTCGCCGCGGGAATGCATCGTCGTCACCGAGGTCATGCCGACCTGGCCCGACCTGTGGCGGCAGCGGATGCGCTGGCAGCGCGGCGCCCTGGAGAACCTGCGTGCCTACGGTCTGAACCGGGTGACGCGCCCGTACGCGCTGCAGCAGGCGGGAATGACGCTCGGCGTCGTCGCGATGTGGCTCTATCTCGTCTTCACCGTGTACCTGGTCGCGACCGGTCAGTTTGGCCTACAGCCGTTCTGGGCCGCGCTGGGCCTGATCTTCGTCGCCGAACGGGTGGTCACCGTCTGGCACCGCGGGCGCGGTGCGCGGCTGCTCTCGGCGACGTTGGTGATCGAATGGTTCTACGACCTGGTTCTCCAGGCCGTGCTCATCCGATCAGTCATCGACGTGGTCCAGCGCCGTCAGGCGACCTGGCACCACGTCACGACCGACCAACCGCCACTGACGCCGGCTCGGTCCTGAACGAAGCACTCCAACGGGGGGAATCACACACCATGTACAACGGCAACTCGTTCACCGGCGGCGGCGCCGTCGGCGGCGGCGGGGTCAGCGGCGGCCTGGCTGCCACCGGCTCGCCCGTCATGCAACTCATCGCTCTGGTGGTTGGCCTGGCCACGGTCGGCTACCTGCTGCTCGCGGTACGCAACCTGCTGCCGGCCCGGCGCCGCCCGGCCGCCTGACCCTCAGCACACGAGCCCGGGCCGGCCTCAGCCGGTCATCGGACGGTTCTCGTACGCCGTCGACAGCACGATGGTGGTGCGGGTGGAGACGTTCGCCGACGAACGGATGCGAGCCAGTAGGTCCTCCAGGTCCAGCGGCCGCGCCACCCGCACCTTGAGGATGTAGTTCTCCTCACCGGCGACGGAGTAGCATGCCTCGATCTCCGGGATGCCGGACAGCCGGTCCGGTGAGTCGTCCGGCTGGCTGGGATCGATCGGCTTGATGGAGATGAACGCCGTCAGCGGGAACCCGACGGCCTCGTGGTCGACGACGGCGGAGTAGCCGCGGATGACGCCGCGCTCCTCGAGCCGCCGGACCCGCTGGTGAACGGCGGACGTGGACAGGCCGGTGGCCTTGCCCAGGTCGGTGTAGCTCATCCGGCCGTCCTGCATCAGCAGCGCGACGATCTTCCGGTCGATGTCCTCCACGGGTGCACTCTAGCGGCGTGCCTGGTCGGACGCCGTTCCGGCGCGCTGGAGCGATCCTGGCACGATGGCGGGGTGGACATCGACACCGCGCGCACTCTCTTCCGTCCCGACCCCGGCTGGCTCAACACCGCCAGCTACGGCCTGCCACCGACCCCGGCGTGGGACGCCCTGCAGGCCGCGCTCGACGAGTGGCGCCACGGTCGCGTCTCGTGGGAAGGCTGGGGCGAGTCCACGGCTCGCGCGCGGGCCGCGTTCGCCCGGCTCGTCGGCGCCGCGGAATCCGACGTGTCCACCGGCGCACAGGTGTCGCAGCTGGTCGGGCAGATCGCGGCCTCGGTTCCGGCCGACGCCACCGTGCTCGCACCGGCGGAGGAGTTCACCTCCAACCTGTTCCCGTGGCTGGCGCAGCAGCACCGCGGCGTCACCGTCCGCACCGTCCCGGCGCGGGAGCTGGCCGCCGCCGTCGACCGGTCCACGGAGGTCGTCGCGTTCAGCCTGGTGCAGTCGGCCACCGGCGACGTCGCCGACGCGTCCTCGGTGGCGGCCGCCGCCAGAGCGGCCGGCGCCATCACGGTCGTCGACGCCACCCAGGCGTGCGGCTGGCTGCCCGTCGACGCCGCGGCGTTCGACGCCGTCGTGGTGGGTGCGTACAAGTGGCTGCTCAGCCCTCGCGGCACGGCGTTCCTCGCGACGACGCCGGAACTGCGGGAGCGCATCGTCCCGTCGCAGTCCGGCTGGTGGGCCGGCGACGACCCGCACACCTCCTACTACGGACCGCCGCTGCGACTGGCCGAGGACGCCCGCCGGCTCGACCTCTCCCCCGCCTGGTTCAGCTGGGTCGGCACCGCGCCGGCACTGGAACTCCTGGCCGACGTCGGTGTGGCGACGGTCAACGCGTGGGACGTCGGCCTGGCCAACCGGTTCCGCGCCGGGCTCGGCCTGCCGCCGGGCGACTCCGCCATCGTCTCCGTCGACGTCCCCGACGCAGCGGCGCGCCTGGCCGCCGCGGGGATCCGGGCCGCCGTGCGGGACGGCCGGCTGCGCGCGTCGTTCCACCTCTACACCACCACCGACGACGTCGACCGGGCGATCGAAGCGCTGGCCGGGTGAGTCGTCGGCTGTCACACCGGGCCGCCGGGATTCGTCTCCATGGTGCAGACCCTCGATCGCCGGACGTTGTCGGTGCCTCTCGGCAGACTGGGCCCGGGCGATCGAACTCAGGACGGGATGGAGACACACCATGAACCACTTCGACGGATTCCGAGCCACCCTGGCCGGCCAGGCCTTCGCGCCCGGCGACGACGGCTACGAGGACGTCCGGAGGCCGTGGAACCTGCTCATCGACCAGCGGCCGGCGCTGGTGGTGCTGGCCGGCTCGGTCGCCGACGTCCAGGCCACGGTGCGGCTCGCGACGGAACGGGGGCTGCCGCTGGCGGTGCAGTCGTCCGGGCACGGCGCGGTGCACCCGTGTGACGACGGCGTCGTGCTCAACGTGTCGCGGCTCACCGGGGTCGCCGTCGACGCCGACGCCCAGGTCGCGAGCATCGACGCCGGCGCGCGCTGGCGGGCGGTCCTCGAGGCTGCCGCGCCGCACGAGCTGGCGGGGCTGTCCGGCACCGCCCCGACGGTCGGCGCGGTCGGCTACACCCTCGGCGGCGGGCTGGGCCTGCTGCTGCGACGGTACGGATTCGCCGCCGACAGCGTGCTGGCCGCCGACGTCGTCACGGCCGACGGCACGCTGGTCCACGCCAGCGAGACGGAGAACCCCGAGCTGCTGTGGGCGCTCAAGGGCGGCAGCGGCAACTTCGGCGTGGTCACCCGGCTGCAGGTGCGGCTGTACCACGTGCCATTGGTGCAGACCGGCATGGCCGTCTACCCCGGCGACCGGGCCGCGGAGGTCCTGGCCACCTGGGCGGACTGGACCGGCTCGGTCTCCGACGACGTCACCTCCGCCGCCATGGTCATGTCCGTGCCGCCGCTGCCGTCGGTCCCGGAGCCGATGCGCGGCCAGCATGTCGTCATGGTGCGCGCCACCATCGCCGGCGGGGACGGCGCCGAGCTCGACGCGCTGCGCTCCGCGCTCGGCACTCCGCTGATGGACGGGTTCCGCACAGCCACCTACCTGGAGGCGGCGCTGTCGGGCATGGAGCCCACCGATCCGATGCCGTCTACCGGGGACAGCGCCCTGCTCGACGAGCTGTCACCGGCCGCCGTCGACACGCTGCTCGAGCTGACAGCGCCCGGCTCCCCCGTTCCCGGGGTGGAGATCCGGCACCTGGGCGGCGCGGCCGCGAAGGATCCCGAGCAGCCCAGCGCGGTGTCCCACCGCGACGCCCGCTACGTCGCCGCCGCCAACGCCCTCGCACCGACGCCGGAGCAGCTGGCCGTGGTCCGGCAGCGGCTCGCCGACGGGTTCGGCGCGCTGGAGCCGCACACCCGGCCGGGCAGGCTCGTGAACTTCATGCCGGCCCGCAGCACGCCCGAGACCGTCCAGGCCGCGTTCTCCCCGGCGGCCTACCAGCGGCTGCGCGAGGTGAAGCGGACCTACGACCCGAGCAACGTCTTCCGCTTCAACCACAACATCCCGCCCGCACCCTGACCCTCGCCGCCGGCCGGCACCCGGTGATCAACAGGGCGCTCGCCCCCTTCCGGGGGTGCGGCTCCCTGTTGATCACAGGACCAGGAGGTCCCGCGGTCGGTTGTTGAGCCGCTCGGCGCCGGTGTCCGTCACCACGACGATGTCCTCGAGCCGGGCGCCGTACCGCCCAGGCAGGTAGAAGCCGGGCTCGACGGAGAATGCCATCCCCGCCTCGAGCAGCATGGCGTTGCCGCCGACGATGTACGGCTCCTCGTGCGTCTCCAGCCCGATACCGTGCCCGGTGCGGTGGATGAAGTGCTCGCCCAGCCCGGCGGCGTGCAGGACGTCGCGCGCGGCCAGGTCCACCGATCCGGCGCTCACGCCGGGCATGACGTGCCGGACGGCGGCCTCCTGCGCCCGCACCAGCGCGTCATGGGCCGCGACGAATTCGGCCGGTGGTTCCCCGGCGGCGTAGGTGCGGGTGGAGTCGGAGCAGTACCCGGCCGGCGTGGTGCCGCCGATGTCGACGACCACCGGCTCCCCCATCTCGATGACCCGGTCGCTGGTCTCGTGGTGCGGGCTCGCGCTGTTCGGCCCGGCAGCGACGATCACGAAATCGACCCGGGCGTGCCCTTCGGCGACGATCGCCTCCGCGATGTCGCGGCCGACCTCGGCCTCGGTGCGGCCCGGCCGCAGCCACTCGCCCATCCGGGCGTGCACCCGGTCGATGGCCGCGCCCGCCTCACGCAGCGCGTCGATCTCGTCCGGCGCCTTGCGCATCCGCAACGTCGCCAGCACGGCACCCGCCGGCCGCTGCTCAGCATCGGGCATGGCCGCCCGCAGCCTCAGCACCTTCTCCGCCCACATCTGGTCGTCCAGTCCGACCCGGCGTGCGTGCGGGACGAGCCCGGCCACCAGCGCGACCGGGTCGTCCGTCTCAGCCCACGGCAGCAGTCTCACCCGCAGGTCGCCGACGCCGCTCGCCACCGCGGCGGGCGCCTCGAGTTCCGGCACCACGAGCGTCGCCGGACCCACGACCGGGAGCACGAGGCAGGTCAGCCGTTCCAGCGGGATGGCGTCGTACCCGATGAGATACCGCAGCGCGGCACCAGGCGTGATGAGCAGAGCATCGAGGCCGGCCGCGCCGGCGGTCGAACGGGCACGGTCGAGGCGGTGATCGAACGCACGGGTCACGCACCGCACTCTAGCGACTTGCGTTCGGTACGTTGCCGATATATCGTCATCATGTCGTCAACGTATCGAGAGAAAGGACACGATGATGACTGCACAAGCACTGCCCTTCGGGGCATTCGACGACTTCGGCGGCCGCCGCGCCGCCTGGCTGGCGGGTATGGGCGACGAGCACGATCGCGGCGAGCGCCGTGGCCCCGGTCGCGGCAGCGGCCGCGGGCGGGGGCGTGGCCACAGCCGCCGCCCTCCGTTCGACCCTGGTGGTTTCGGGCCCGGTGGATTCGGCCCCGGCGGTTCCGGCGGTCCTGGAGGGCCCCCCGGGTTCGACCCGGAGGCCTTCGGGCTCCGCGGTCCGAAGGGCGGCCGAGGGTCACGTCGTGGACCCCGACGCCGCCGCGGCGACGTCCGCTCCGCCGTCCTGGTGCTGCTCGCCGACGGCCCCAAGCACGGCTACCAGCTGATCCAGGACATCAGCGAGCGCAGCGGCGGCCTCTGGAAGCCCAGCGCCGGCTCCATCTACCCCGTCCTGCAACTGCTGGATGACGAGGGCCTGGTCCGGTTCGAGGAGCAGGACGGCCGCCGGGTCGTGCACCTCACCGACGCCGGCGCCGCCTACGTCACCGACCACCGAGCCGAGCTCGACCAGGTGTGGACCCCGTTCGAAGGTGCGCACACCGCGTCCATCCACGACCTGCGCGAGACATTCGCTCAGCTCGGCATGGCCGGTATGCAGGTACTGCGGGCCGGGACAGCCGAGCAGGTCGCGCGGGCGCAGCAGATCCTGCGCGGCGCCACTCGCGATCTGTACGCGTTGCTCGCCGAGAAGCCGGACGACGCCGACGACGACAACGCCTGACCGCCGGCGCGGTGGGCCCGTCGGCCCGGCCGGTCGGTCAGCCGGCGGCGGCAGCGCTGGTGCTGGCCGCGACCACGATCGCCGTCGTCACGGCCGCGTTGACCTCCTGAACCGCCTTCCGCACCGCGGCGCCGGCCCACTCGCCCTCGGCGATCTGCTTGGCGCGCTGCTTCGTCGTGCGCCGGTCGTCCGTGGGCACCACCGTGGCGACCGCGTCCACCGCCAGGAGCAGCGACACCAGCGCCGCGGTCCGCTGGTCGGGTTCCGCACCGGCCGCGAGTACCACGTGGAGGCGGTCCCGCACACCCGCCTCGTGTTCCGCGTCGTCGGCCGGCCAGCGGGTGGTGGGGAACAGCCCCAGGATCTTCCCCTCCTCCTGGCGCACCAGGCCGCGGTCGGCCAGCCGCTGCAACAGCTGCTGGCGCAGACCCTTGCGCAAGCCACCGAGCAGGTTCTTCGGCTTCTTGCCCTCGTCGTCAGCGAGCTCGGCCTGCGCGTGGTCGAGCACGTCGTCGCCGGCAGGTGCCGGGTCGAGCACGACCAGGCGGCCCTCCTTCACCTGCTCCCCCGGTCCGGCGATGCCGACCTTGCCCATCATGGCCAGTTCCAGGAGCACGGCACCCGCCAGGGCGTTGTCGAGCTTCGTGGCGTCGATCGACGGCTTGCCCGACTCGTCGTCGTAGAACAGCAGCAGGAGGTCCTCTGCGATCAGCATGCCGCCGACTCTAAGCGGTCCGGCCGAGCAACCGCCGCGCCAGCTACTCGTGGAGCGTACGAAAACGGCCGCCGCCCCTATTAGGGTCGGGACTATGCCACGACACGCGCAGAGGCGCGGCCGCAGCGCACCCCGTCGTAGTGCGGCCGCCGTCGCGGTCGGGGCGCTCGGCGAGCTCATGCTGACCGCCGGCGCACTCGTCCTGCTGTTCGTCGTCTACATCCTCTGGGGCACCGGCCTGCAGACCGCTCAGGCGCAGGACGACCTCGAGAACGAGCTGGACCAGCAGTGGAGCCAGCTCGCGCCGGAGCAACCCGCACCTGACCCGTCCGAGTTGGCCGACGGCGACGCCTACGGCATCCTGCGCATCCCGCGGTTCGGCGACGACTGGCAGTTCACGGTCGTCCAGGGTGTCCAGGTCGACGACCTCAAACGTGGGCCCGGTCATTACCCGAACACCGCCAACCCCGGCGAGCTGGGCAACGTCGGCATCGCCGCGCACCGCTCCGGTCACCTCGAACCGTTCGCCGACTTCCCGCAGCTGCGCGTCGGCGACACGATCGAGATCGAGATGGCCGACGGCGTCTACGTCTACGAGCTCGACGACGCTCCGGACGGCGACAGCGACGGCAACCGCATCAACATCAGCGACGTCTGGGTGGTCGACCCGGTGCCCGGCGAACCCCGTGACACCGAACCGACCGAGCGACGCATCACGCTGACCACCTGCTGGCCGAGGTTCGGCTCGTCGCACCGCATGTACGCCACCGGAGTCCTGGTCAGCGGCCCCACCGGCTAGCGCCCGGTGCGGGCGTCAGGCCGCGACCTTGATCAGCGGCACGTCCCGGGTCAGCTCGCGAAAGCCGACGCCGTAGTACATGTTCCGGGCAGCCGGATGCGCCGGCGCGCCAAGACAGGCGACCAGCATCCGGTTCGCGCCGGCCGCCCTGGCCAGCTGCATACCGTGCAGCTGCAACGCGGTGCCCAGCCCTCGTCGCCGGAAGTCCCGGTGGGTTCCGACGGGCTCGAATTCAGCGGTTCGCGTCGCGTCGTCCAACCAGACGCTCGCTGTCGCGGCGAGTGTGCCGTCCGCCGCCTCGATCAGCACATGCAGGTCGGCCCGGTACGGCCAGGTGCGCCGGACCCGTTCGAACGCCGCTTCGGTGAGGCCGGACGGATACCAGGCGTTCCGATGCGCTGTGACGACGTCAGCCACCGAGACGTCCGCGGCCGACACAAACCGGAAACCCCTGGGTAGCACCGGAGCCGGCACGTCGGCCTCACGGACCTTCCCATCGCTGGGCTGGACCCGGTGGGGCAGATGCACCCACCCCCAACCGGCCAGCCGGCCGTCGACGAACCAGAACCGGTGCCGCCAGAACTGGTTGAGCGCGTCGTAGTCCTTGGCCCACACCCAGGCCAGCTCACCGACGGTGGCGTCGCCCTTCAGCAGTTCCGGCCGCAGCGCGGTCACCCGCTGGGCCAGGCCCTGCATCAGCCGGAGTTCGGTCGGACCAAGATCTCCCATGCGAGGACCCTGGCAGCGACGAACCCGTCGTGTCGACGGAATTTCGGCGGACGGCACCCGGCCGGCGTCCTCGTCGTGGACCCGCGCGCCGACCAACGCCCGCAGGGACGCTCTTGCGACTCCGCGCCGGGGCTTCCGTGTCGGTGGTCACGGCTAAGCTGCGGGCATGCCTAGCCCTCGTGGGAAGCTGCTTCTGCTCGACACCGCGTCGCTGTACTTCCGTGCATTCTTCGGTGTCCCCGACTCCATCACGGCGCCCGACGGCACGCCGGTCAACGCGGTGCGTGGCCTGCTGGACTTCATCGCCCGGCTCACCACCGACCGCCAGCCCGCCCGGCTGGTGGCGTGCCTCGATGCGGACTGGCGGCCCGCGTTCCGGGTGGCGCTGCTGCCGTCGTACAAGGCGCACCGCCTGGCCAATGCGGCCAGGAACATCGAGGAGGTGCCGGCGGCGCTCGAGGCGCAGATCCCGGTCATCCTCGAGGTGTTGTCGGCGCTCGGCATCGCCCACATCGGCGTGCCGGGGTTCGAGGCCGACGACGTCATCGGCACCCTTGCCGGGCGCGACCCGGGCCCCGTCGACGTCGTCACCGGCGACCGCGACCTGTTCCAGCTGGTCGACGACTCCCGCGACGTGCGCATCCTCTACACCGCGCGCGGCGTCGGCCGGCACGAGGTGGTCGACGAGTCGGTCGTCGCCGCCAAGTACGGCATTCCGGGCCGGTCCTACGCGGACTTCGCGACCCTGCGCGGCGACCCCAGCGACGGCCTGCCCGGCGTGTCCGGGGTCGGTGACAAGACTGCCGGCACGCTCATCACCCGGTTCGGCAGCATCGAGGGCCTGCTGGCCGCCGTCGACGATCCCGGCGCCGACCTCTCCCCCACGCTCCGTCGCAAGATCAACGACGCTCGCGACTATCTGGCGGTCGCGCCGGACGTCGTGCGGGTCCGCGGCGACGTGCCGATTCCGGACTACGACGACACCCTGCCGGCGACGCCCGCCGAGCCGGAGAAGCTGGTCGAGCTCGGCACCCGGTGGGGCCTGGACTCGTCGCTGAACCGGGTTCTCAACGCCTTCAACCCGGCGCCGGCCGACGCCTGACGCCGTCGGGCATCCTCCTGACGGCGACGACCCATGCTCGGCCCGCAGACGTAGCGGCCGGAGCGGCCCATGCCGGGCGCGGTACGCAGGCGGGTCAGCCGGCCGCGTCGAGGATGGCCGCTTCGACCCGCGGGTCCAGGCCGAGCGGTGGCCGGTCGGGTCGCTGGGGCGCTGATCCGCCGATGGCGCGCAGCCAGGCCCACGTGTCGGCGACTGTCTCCTCGACCGGCCGTGCCCGCAGCCCGGCGGCGGCGGCGCGGGACACGTCGCCGGTGTGCAGGCCGAACTCGGTGTACGGGTGGCCCGGCGGGATCCAGACGGGCAGGTCCATCCAGGGCTCGACACCAGCGGCCAGGATCGGTTCGGGGTCGACCCAGCGCAGCGACGCCACCCCGCCGGTGGCATCGACGACGGCGTCGAGCAGCCCGCTCATCGTCGTGTGACCGGGCCGGCTGACGGCGTTGTAGACACCGCCGATCCCCCGCGCCGCACAGTCGAGGATCCAGATCGCCAGGTCCCGCGCATCGATGTACTGCAGCGGCAGGTCCGCCGGGCCAGGCGCCAGCATTGGCCCACCGCGGGCTGCCCGGGTCAGCCACCACGGCAGCCGGCCGACGTTCTCGTGCGGCCCGAGGACAAGGCCCGCCCGAGCGATCAGCGCGCGGTCGCCGAAAGCCGCCTGTGCAGCCAGCTCGCCACCGGCCTTCATCTGCCCGTAGTCGCCGTCTTCGGCGTCCGGCGACGAGGCCAGCGTGGGCGCGGACTCGTCGGCCCCGTGCGGAACCGGCGGCTGGTAGACCGAACGGCTGGACACGTAGGTGTAGTGGCCGGCGCGGTCGGCCAGGGCCGCGGCGCTGTCGCGGACGGCGCGCGGCATGCCGGTCCACGTGTCGACGACGGCGTCCCAGTCGCGTTGCCGCAGCGGCGCGAGACTGTCCGGGTCGAGCCGGTCGCCCAGGACCATCTCGACACCCTCACGCGCGTTGCCGGTGCGGCCGCGGTTGAACGTCGTCACGTCCCAGCCCCGCTCGACCGCCGCGTCCACCACGGCCCGTCCGGCGAACGCCGACCCGCCCAACACCAGAAGTCGCATCGGGTCAGCCTCGCACGATCCAGCCGCGACGGTCACCGCGCATCTGCTGTTGGCGAAATGCCGGCGCGGGCGGCGCGGCGGGTGTGGCGGGGTCAGCCCAGGTGTTCTCCCGCTTCACCGAGCAAGCATTCCTCGTGGAGCGGGAGCACCCATGCCGGACGTGATCATTTCCGGGTCAGGACAGCGTGGCGTAGGCGACGACGCCGCGGCGCAGCGCACCGGCGGCCAGCCGGGCGGTCTCGCGCAGCGGCGACCCAGCGGCGGCGTCGGCGACCTGGTCCAGCAGGTCGAGCAGCTGCCGGATGGCGCGGACGAAGTCGCCGGCGGCGAGGTCGGCCTCGCGCAGCACCACGTCCAGCCGATGCCCGCTGGCCCAGCGCCAGGCGGCGTAGCTGAAGCCGAGATCGGGCTCGCGCAGGAAGTCCAGCCGGTGGGTCGACTCCAGGTGGTCCAACTCGCCCCACAGCCGCACCATGTCCGCGAGCACGTCGCGGACCCGGCCGGGCGGCAACCGAGGCGGCACGGCGTCGTCAGGCTGGCGGGACTCGTAGGTCAGCGCCGCCACGCAGGCGGCCAGTTCAGCCGGGTCGAGACCGTCCCACTGGCCGGTGCGCAGACACTCCGCGGCCAGCAGGTCCAGCTCGCCGTACAGGCGGGCCAGCCGCCGCCCCGAGGGGGTGACGTCGTCGCCGTCGAGGTAGTCCAGGTCGTCCAGGACCCGGCAGACCCGGTCGAACTGCCGGGCCACCGTGTTGGTGCGCGACTCGACTCGTCGCTGCAGCTGGTCGGCCTCGCGCCGCAGCCGGAACCAGCGCTCGGCCCAGCGGGCATGCTCCTCGCGGTCCGGGCACTGGTGGCACGGGTGAGCCCGCAGCTCACGGCGCAGGCGGGCCAGTTCGGCGTCGTCGGCCGCGCCGGAACGACCGCGTCGGCCGTGCGGACGGCCCCGCCGGCCGCCGTCGTCGGGGGCCTTCGCCCGCAGGGTGGCGGCCAGGTCGCGGCGCGCCGCGGGCACCTTCGGGTTGAACGACCGCGGAATCCGCAGCCTCGTCAGCGGCTCCACCGCCGTCTGGAAATCGACCAGTGAGAGCCGGCGCACCTGCCGGCCCTCCGTGAGCACCGTCGGGCGCGGTCCGTCCGAACCGACCGGCCCGGTACGCGGTGTCCCGGGGTCGAGCACGACGGCCAGTCCGGCGAACTTGCCCGACGGGACCCGGATGACGTCGCCCGGCCGCAGCTTCTCCAGCGCCGCGGCCGCTGCCGCCCGCCGCAGCGCGGTACCCTCGCGGGCCAGCGCGTTCTCGCGGTCCCGGATGGCTTGCCGCAGCGCCGCATACTCGGAGAAGTCGCCCTTGTCGCAGGTCATGGCCTCGCTGTAGCCGTCGAGGGCCTCCTCGCTGCGGCGCAGCTGGCGTGCCAGGCCGACCACGGCGCGGTCGGCCTGGAACTGGGCGAACGACGACTCCAGGATCTCGCGAGCCGAGGCCCGGCCGACCCGGTCGACGAGGTTGACGGCCATGTTGTACGACGGCCGGAACGACGAGCGCAGCGGGAACGTCCGGGTGGATGCCAGCCCAGCCACCGACGTGGGGTCGAAGCCCGGCTGCCAGAGCACCACCGCGTGACCCTCGATGTCGATGCCGCGCCGGCCCGCCCGCCCGGTGAGCTGGGTGTACTCGCCCGGCGTGACCTCGGCGTGGGTCTCGCCGTTCCACTTGACCAAGCGCTCCAGGACGACGGAACGCGCCGGCATGTTGATGCCCAGTGCCAGCGTCTCGGTCGCGAAGACCACCCGGACCAGCCCGCGCACGAACAGTTCCTCGACCACTTCCTTGAACGTGGGCAACATGCCGGCATGGTGGGCCGCGATACCGCGCTCCAGCCCGTCGGACCACTCGTGGTAGCCCAGGACGTGCAGGTCCTCCTCCGGGATGCCGGCGCAGCGTTCCTCGACGACCTCCCGGATCTGCTCGCGCTCGGCCGGCTGGGTCAACCGTACGCCGGCGCTCAGGCACTGCTGCACCGCCGCCTCGCAGCCGGCGCGGCTGAACACGAAGACGATGGCCGGCAGCAGGCTCGCCGCGTCCAGCTTCTCGATGACCTCGACCCGGCCGGGTGTGTAGGTGCCCCGTGGCCGACGCGGCGGGCGGCCCCCACGGCCGGGCCGCCGGTCGCCGGTTCGTGGCGCGCGGAAGTCGTCGCGGCCCACCCGCGCGAGCTGCGGATTCACCACCCGATGGGAGTCTCCGCGCCGCGCAGGGTCCGTGGAGCCGTCCGCCTGCGCGAACAGGTCGTAGAGCCTGGAGCCCACCATGGCGTGCTGCCACAGCGGCACCGGCCGCTTCTCCTCGACGACGACGTCGGTGTCGCCACGGACCGTGGTGAGCCAGTCGCCGAACTCCTCGGCGTTGGAGACGGTGGCGGACAGCGAGATCACACTCACCGACTCAGGCAGGTTGATGATCACTTCTTCCCAGACCGCGCCGCGGAACCGGTCGGCCAGGTAGTGCACCTCGTCCATGACCACATAGCTCAGCCCGGTCAGCGTCGACGAGCCGGCATAGAGCATGTTGCGCAGCACCTCGGTGGTCATGACGACCACCGGAGCCTCGCCGTTGACGGTGTTGTCACCGGTCAGCAGGCCGACCCGGGATTCGCCGTGGCGGGCGACGAGGTCGTGGTACTTCTGGTTCGACAGCGCCTTGATGGGTGTCGTGTAGAAGCACTTGCGGCCCTGTTCGAGTGCCAGGTGCACGGCGAACTCGCCGACCAGCGTCTTGCCCGCCCCCGTCGGCGCGGCCACCAGAACACCCCGGCCGGCCTCGACGCTGCGGCAGGCGCGGACCTGGAAGTCGTCGAACTCGAAACCGTAATCACCCTGGAAGTGCCGCAGATGCGGCGACGGGTCGCGCCGCCGGTCGTGTGCTGCCGCGTACCGCTCCGCCGGCGAACTCATGGTCCTTACGCTATCCCGGCCCGCCACCCGGTGCGACAGACCCGCGCGGGCCCGCGGGGCGCACACCGATCCCTGCCCCGCGTAGCGTGCGGCGATCGGCCGCCAAAAGATCCATTGGGAGGTATTGACAACCCCATCACCCGGGAGCACGTTTGGAGGTGACGCGTGGATCTGCACCGCGTTTGGGGGGTTTCAGAGTTTTCGTGTCCCGCCCGCAGTAGCCGCTGGCGGACACGTCCAGACCGTGCGTCCGCCTCCTCCGCAGGAGCTGTACGACCATGACGCGCAGCCGGGCGGTCGTCGCCGTTCTCGGTCGGCTGTCGGTACTGGCACCGACCATCACTGGCCATGGGGGGCATGGTGCACACCAGGGGCACATCATCGGCCGGCATCGACGAGCGAGCCGGCTGGACGCACGCTGATCACGTGATGGACCAGCTGGAGGAGACGATCCTCCGTGACTACCTCAACGCACAGTGCCGAGTGCTGGCCCGTCGGCACCCGTACAAGGACTTCCTGCTCGTTCGAACGCTCGCCGACCAACACCAGCACGCCGCCTGGGAGGCGAAGCAAGGGCGGCAGCAGCGCGCCCGGGTCATCCTGAGCGCGCTCGAGCGGTTCCATCCGATGTCGACGGAGCTCATCCTGGTCTGCCGCGTCACCTCCGACCCCGCGTGGGCGCTCGCCGACTGGACCGAGGGCCTGCACCGCCGGGCCATCGAACGGCTGCACTCGGCGCTGGCGGCGTGCGCCGTCCTGGCCGGAGGGTACGACCACGACTACCTGACGCCCCGGCGCATCTACCTCGCGTCGCACGTCGCGCGGGTCGAACTGTCACGTGGCGCGCCACAGCGGGCGGCCAGCCTGGCCGACGCACTCACCGCGGTGGCGGCTGGTTCGGCGCGGCGTTGGCCGTTCGAGGACGCCGCGACCCTGCGGGTTCCGCTCCACGGCAACGAGCGGATGATGCTCGACGCCCAACTGGCCAAGCTGCGGTCGATCGCCGCTTCGCGATGAACGACCACGACGGCATCCAGGTCGCGGCGGCGCGCGCCGGTGCGACGGGCCTGTTCGCCGGCTGGCAGGTCGGCGGAGGCGGCGACGGCGGAGCGTGGACGGTGTACCGCCCCTCGGGGCTGTACGACGCCGAGGTCGGCCTCAAGATCCACATCTCGGCTGGCCTCGGGGCGGCGGCCGACCTGCTCGACCGAGTGCTCCCGATCCTGGCCCGGGCCCGTTACCCGTTCAAGCACGCTGCCACCATGCAGCACTTGGCCTGGCTTTCCAGCGGACGCGCAGGGGCCGCTCAGATCGGCAAGTTCCTCACCGTCTATCCACCGAGCTCCCCGGACGCGCGCCGGCTCGCCTGGGCGCTGCACGAAGCCACCACCGGCCTGGGCGGCCCCCGGATCGCCGGCGACGTCCCCGTGACGGCGGGCAGCCTCGTCCACGTCCGCTACGGCGCGTTCACCGAGCACTGGCTGCAGCTCCCGACCGGCCGCATCACCACGGCGCGGCGGGCCGGCGACGGCTGGGAGCCCGACGAGCGTGAGGCACCGGCGCCCGGACCTCGGCCGGCGGGTGGCCGGTACATGCTCGCGCAGCGGCTGCACGCCAGCCCGAAGGGGTCCACCTGGCTGGGATTCCGGATCGACGGCGACGGCGACGATCTGCTGGTGGTGAAACAGGCCCACGCGTTCGTCATGGAGGCCGCCGACGGCGCCGACGCCCGGTCCCGCCTGCGGCACGAGGCGGAGCTGCTGCGGACCCTGGCCGGCACGGGCGTCACCCCGGCTCTGGTCGATGCTTGGGACGAGCCCGACCTGTCGTTCCTCGTATACCGGCTGGTCGAAGGGCCGACCTTCGCCTCACTCCTGACCGCGCTGGCCGAACAGCTGACCCGGCCGCCGATCTCCGTCCTGCGCGGCTGGGCGACTCAACTGTGCGACGCCGTCGGCGCGATCCACGCCGCCGGGATGGTCCTCGGTGACGTCAAGCCGGCGAACCTCATCGTGACCGACCGGGGGTTCCGGGTCGTGGACGTCGAGCTGACCGGCCCGCCGACCTCCGAGCCGGTCCCCGGCATCGGCACGCCCGGCTACACGTCTCCGCAGCAGGGCGATCCGGCGCTGGGCCGCGGATTCTCCGACGACGTCTACGCCGTCGGAGCAACCCTGTTGTCCGCAGCGCTGCTGGTCGACGCGTCGGCGCTACCTGACAGCCGCCGCGCGGCGCTCTACGAGCTCGCGCGCGACCCGGGCAACGCGTACTTCACGACGGTCGCGCGCTGCCTGGACCCGGACCCTGCCGGCCGCCCCGGTTCGGTCGAGGAGATCCGCCACGCGGTGCATCGGACTCGTGCCCGCGGCCGGTCGGCCACGCTGCGCCGCCGGCCGTCGTTGTCGTCGTCCTCGGCACCACGCCGGCTCGAACTCGCCCGCGAAGTCGGCGACATCCTCCTGCGCTCGGCTGTGCGCCGCGGCCGCCATGTCTTCTGGACGTCCCAGCATCCCATCCAGAGCGGCCAGGCCGGCAGAGACCTCTATGCGGGATCCGCGGGCCCGGCGCTCTTCCTCGCCGCCATGGCAGCGGCCACCCGCGACGGCGACTACCTGGAGGCCGCGCTCGGCACCGGCCGCTGGCTGTGGGAGGCGCCGCCCGGCTACGCGCGCCAGGTCCCGATGCCGGGTCTGTACTTCGGTGAGTGCGGGCCGGGTCTGCTCTACCTCGCGCTGGCCGGGCTGACCGGCGACGACGGCTGGGCCCGCCGCGCCCGAGCCGTCGCCGACCGCGTGCACGCGATGCCGGCGCATTCCCCCGACCTGATGACCGGCGCGGCCGGCACCGTCCTGTACCTCCTCGCCATGCACCGGGCACTAGGAGACGAGTCCATGCTGGCGCGGGCGGGCGCGCTCGTCGAGGACCTGGCCCGCACCTGCGACGGTCCCGGCTTCCGCTGGCCGATCCCGCCGGGCCACGACGGGCTCAGCGGCCAGGCGTACCTGGGCATGTCCCACGGCACCGCCGGCATCGGTTACGCGATTGCCGAGTACGCCGCCGCGGCCGACGACGCCGCCGCCCACCGCCTGTGCGCTGACGTCGCGGCCTGGCTCGTCGACCAGGCCGTCCCTTGCCTGCCCGACGGCACCGGCCTGACCTGGTCCGCGTCGGGCGACCCGGGGTCCCCCCGGGCGGTCTACTGGTGCCATGGCGCCCCCGGCATCCTCCGCTTCCTCGTCCGGGCCTTCGAGGTGACCGGCGAGGCCGCGCTCGTCGACGCAGCCGAGCGTGCCGGGCGGACCGTCGTCGCCGGCTCCGTCTGGTGCGGCACCTCGCAGTGTCACGGCCTGGCCGGCAACACCGAGGCTCTGGTCGATCTCTGGCAGGGCACCGGCGACGACCGCTGGCTTCGGCAGGCCTGGGAACTCGGCGACAACCTCGCCGCTTGCCGCCGCGGTGACGGCGACTGGCCCACGGAGTATCGGGACGTGGTCGCCCCCGACCTGATGGTCGGGCGGGCCGGCATCGGTGCCGGGTTCCTCCGCCTCGCCATGCCCCACTCGGCGCACCTGCTCTCGCCGGCCGCGTCCCGGCCGGTGACCGAGCCGTTGGGGATCTCCAACGGCCGCCCACGCGAAGGGAGAACGGACCATGCCCAACATGCGGAAGAGAGGACCGGGTGAGGATGATCTCGAGATCGCCGCCCGCGTCATGGACACGGTGGAACGGCAGATCGGCGCCTACCGCATCTCGCTGGAGAAGGTCCGGATGTTGCGCAAGGAGTTCGCTCTCGACCCGGATCTGCAGAAGCGGGCCCTGGCGAACGGCGAGGCCATGTCGCGCCTGCTGATCGAGCGCGGGGTGCCGGAGAACTTCGCCTACGGCATGGCTGCCGAGGACTTCCAGGACGAGGCCCTTGCCGCCCGCGCCGGCATCTGGACGTGGGACTGTTGCTGCACGTCGTGCTGCCTCACCAGCTGCGAGTGCACGCTCATCACGAGCATCGGAGCCTCGCCGGGCCAGGTGAAGCAGGGTTAGCGCGGCCGTAGCGGCGCGAACACGCGCAGGGCGCGCGGGACGAGGTCGAAGGTCCGCGGCAACGGGCCGAGCCGTTCGCCGTCGACGTAGGCCGTGATGCCGGGCGCGTCGAGCTTGACCCGCCGCGCCCGGCGCACCGACACGAACGGGTAGCCGGTGTAGGTGCCCCGCCGGACCCGGCGGAACGCTCGTACCAGCGTCAACCTGCTGACCGGCGCGACGATGACCACGTCGAACAGGCCGTTGTCGAGTTCGGCCCCCGGAGTCATGCGCAGTCCGCCGCCGTAGGACGGCAGGTTCCCGACGGCGACGAGCATCGCCTCGACGTCGGTGACCTCGCCGTCCAGCTCCAGGTGGTACGGAATGGGCCGGAACACGCCCAGCTCGGCGAAAGTGGCGATGTCGTAGCGGCGCGGCCCGCGCGGCCAGCGCATCCGGTTCACGCGGTCGTTGACCTTCGCGTCGAAGCCGGTGGCCACCACGCCGGCGAACCACTGGCCCTCGGAGCGGCCGAGGTCGACGTCGCGGTGCCGACCGCCGGCGACGACGGCCACGGCGGCCCGCGGGTCGTTCAGCGGTATGCCGAGCCCGCGGGCGAAGTCGTTGCCGGTACCGGCCGGGATGACGCCGAGCGGGGTGGTGGTACCGGCGACCGCCTGCAGGCCCAGGTGGACCATGCCGTCGCCGCCGACCACCACCAGCGCCCGGACACCGTCCTGAACGCTCTCGCGGGCGAGGTCGGCGGCCTCACGCACGTCGCGCCCGGCCAGCTCCCGGACCGTCAGCCCGGCATCAGTCAGCCGGCCGGCCGCCCGCCGGCCCGCCCGCGCGCCGCGCCCCCGACCGGCCGCCGGGTTGACCAGGAGCGCGATCTCCTCGCCCATGGGTCACAGGTCGTCGTCGACGCGTCCCAGCCGGCGCAGTTCGTCGTCCGGAGTGGCTTCGTCGTCGGCCAGCACGGCGCCGGTGGTGCGGTCGCGGCGCCGGTCCATGACCCGGCAGATCAGCACCGCCGCCTCGAACAGCAACCACATCGGTGTGGCCAGCACCAGCAGCGACAGCGGGTCGCCGGTGGGCGTGGCGATGGCGCCGAAGGCGAAGATGCCGACGATGACCCAGCGCCGCGCCGTACTCAGCGTCTCGTGCCGCAGCACGCCGACCGCATTGAGCAGCACCACGAAGATGGGCAGCAGGAAGCCGACGCCGAAGACGAGCACGAGCCGGATGGCGAAGCTCAGATAGCTGCCGAAGTCGACGATCATGCTGACGTTGTCCGGGGCGAAGTTCTGCATGAAGACCATCGCCCGCGGCATCAGCCACATGGCCAGCAGCACGCCGAGACCGAACATCGGCACCGCCGCACCCACCACGGCCAGCGCCCAGCGCTTCTCGTTGCGGTACAGGGCCGGCGTGATGAACGCCCACAGCTGGTAGATCCAGACCGGTGCGCCGAAAACCAAGCCGGTCAGCATGGCGATGCGCAGCGGCACCACCAGCGGGTCCATCATCTCGCGGAAGTTCAGATCGGCGTCCATGCCGGTCTGCGCCCGCGCGTCCTCGAACGGCCCGATGAGGAAGTCGAAGATCCAGTCGCGGAAGATGAACCCGACGATGCCGAAAGCCACCACGGCCAGGGCTGACTTGAGCACCCGCGAACGAAGCTCGCGCAGGTGCTCGGTCAGTGTCATACGGCCTTCGGGGTCCGGTTCGGGCTTCGAGCCCTTGCCCCGCCGGCCAATCACCGTCGCCACGTCGTCGGGTGTGTTACCGGGATCAGGCGTCGCGACGCGTCTGGTCGTTCACCGGCTGAGCCGGCTCCTGCGGCGTGGCCGGCGGCTCCACCGCACGCTGGGGCTGCGGCTGGGCCGGCTGCTGCTGCGGGGTCTCGCCGGTGACGTCGTCGGCCTTGTCGTCGTTGTTGATGAGGCCCTGCGTCTCGGTCTTGAAGATCTTCAGCGAGCGCCCCAGCCCACGGGCCGCTTCCGGCAGCCGCTTGGCGCCGAAGAGCAGGAGCACGATGGCCAAGACGATGACCAGCTGCCAGGTGCCGATGCTACCCATGGTCGACCTCTTCCTGACGGGGGACGTCCCGTCGATGGTACCCGTTAGGCACGATGCGCTCCGCATGCCCGAGATGCCCCTCCGGGCGTGCGTTCGGGTCATACTCCACCCTCGATCCTATGGCGGAGTCAAGGTCACCGTGGAGTTCCTGGAACTCGTCGTTCAACCGGCCGAGCTTGCGGACCAGCACCACGACGGCGCGCACGACCCACGCGATGGCGCCCAGCAGGGCCACCCCGAGGAGCACGAACAGCCATGCGGCGAGGGTCGACATGAATGCCGACCCTACTGCACGTCGTAGGCGCTGAGGGCAGCCCGGGCCTCCGCGGTGACCTCGGCGCCCAGGTCAGCGGGTTCTACGACCCGGCCGGTCTCGCCCAGCCGCAGCGCGAGGCGCCGCACCCACTCGCGGTCACGCGCCCGCAGCCGCAACCGCAGACCGTCGCCGGGGAGCTCCTCGGCGCTCTCGTGCGGGTAGTAGTCGGCCACCCAGCGGCCAGCCGGGGTCAGCTCGATCGTCACCAATTCGTCACTCGGCGACGGCTGGAAGAGCCCGGCGTCGAGGTCGCGCGGACGGGCCTGGCTCGGAACCTCGGCCGCCACGTCGAGCATCTTGACGTCCAGCACCCGGTCCAGCCGGAACAGCCGCACCGACTCCGCGCGGTGGCACCAACCCTCGAGGTAGAGCCGCCCGTCGACCACCACCAGCCGCATCGGGTCGACGTCGCGCTCGGTGGCTTCGTCGCGCGCCGGCACCCAGTACGACAGGTGCAGCCGGTTCTTGCCGTCCAGCGCGGTACGCACCGTAGCGGCGACGTCGGCGACGGCGTCGGCGTCCACCTGGACCTGCACGGACGCAGCACGCTGGGCGGCCTCGCCGGCGGCGTCCTCGAGCTTGGCGATGGCCCGCTCGACGGCCCCGCGCTCGAAGGACCCCGGCACCGCCGCGAGCGTGCGCAGTGCCACGATCAGCGCCACCGCCTCGTCGGCGTGCAGCCGCAACGGGCGGGCGAGGTAGTCGGCGTTGGAGACGCTGATGATCCCTTCGCCCTCGACGGCCTCCATGTCGACCTCGATGTAGTCGCCCATCTGCAGGCCGGGCAGGCCGGAGAACCACAGCACCTGCAGGTCGCGGATGACCTGGCGTTCGCTCACACCGAACAACGCCGCCACCTCCGACACCCGGGCGCTGGGGTGCGAACGCAGGTACGGCAGCATCGACAGCAGGCGCGTCACCTGGGCCTGGGCGCTGTCCGCGCGCCGGGCCGGCGCCCGGCCGGTGGACGCCTTCGCCTTGCGCGTCCCGGTGCGGCGGCGGCCGGCAGCGCCGTCTGCGGCTTTGTTCGTGGTGCTCACGCCGGCACCGCCACGATGGCGCGCAACCGCTCGACGACGGCATCGCGCAGCTCGGTCGGCTCCAGCGCCACGACGTCGGCGCCATGACTGACCAGCTCTTCGGCCAGCGCCTGGTTGCTCGTGTAGGGCACGTTCACCTCGTCCCATCCGGTACTCAGGTCCGACGAGACGAACGTAGCGCGCCGCCGCAGCCCGTGCCCGCTGCCGAACCGGACCCGGATCTTCGCGGTCAGCACCGGCGAGCGCTCGGGCGGAGCCAGCGAGGCGGCCGCCTCGCGGACCGTCTCCGGTGCGGGGACGTCGTAGCTGCCGGCCGGACCGTCCGGGCGGACCTCGTCGACGATGCGCGACATCCGGAACATCCGCGCCGCGCCCCGGTCGGTGTCGAAACCGACCACGTACCACCGGCCATGCCACGACAACACGCTCCACGGCTGCACGTGCCGCAGCAGCGGCTGCGCCGTCGAACTCTTGCGGTGCAGGAAGGCCACCGGCCGGCGGTCACGCACCGCCTCCCAGAGCGGCCAGAACGCCGGCTCCTCTCCCCCGACCCGTGGCTCGACGGCGCCCAGCGACCGGGTGTCGGCCTCGACCCCGACCGCCTGCAACTTCAGCACGGCGGTGCTGGATGCCTCGGACAGATACGTGTGCTGCCAGACCCGGGCGGCCAGGCCGACGACGGCGGCCTCGTCCGGCTCGAGCCGGATCTCGGGCAGCTCGAACTCGTGCCGCTGGATGCGGTAGCCGGGCTCCTCGTCGCCGACCGGATCGAACGAACCGGTCTCGATCGGGATGCCGACCTCGCGCAGTTCCTCCTTGTCACGCTCGAACATCCGCTCGAAGGCCTCGTCGGTCTGGTCGCCGTAGCCGCCGACGACCTCTCGAATACGACTTTTCGGCACATACCCCCGCGCAACGAGCAAACAGATGACCAGGTTCATCAGCCGTTCGCTCTTGGCCGCCTGCGACACGCCCTACCCCCAATCCCGATGCCAGCGCGAGAGTATCCGGTGGCTAGTCTCTGCGCGTGATCCGCTGGCGAAACGGTGTAGTCAAAACAGTAGACGGCTCCTGGCCCGGAGCCATGGAGCTGCGGGTGAATGTCGACGGTGAGGTCGTGCGCGCGCTGGCGTACGTGGACCTGGTGGGCCGGCCGCAGCCGGGCGACATCGTCGTGCTGAACACCACGGCACTCGCGATGGGGCTCGGCACCGGCGGCTACGCGCACGTCGTCGCCATCCCCAACCGGTTGCCGCCCGACCCCCCGCCCGGCCCCGGCCACCTGGTGAAGGCCCGCTACACGCCTCTGCAGGCCACCGTCCTGGGCGTGGACGAACAGGACTCGGACTGGCACGAGCTGCTGCGCGACGCCGACGACCTCGAAGGCATGCCCGTCGTCGCCGCCGACCTGCACTCGGCACTGCCGGCGATCCTCGCCGGGCTGACCACGGAAGCGGAGTACCCGGCGTCGGTGCGGGTGGCCTACGTCATGACCGACGGCGGCGCGCTCCCGGCATGGTTCAGCCGCTCGGCCGCGGCGCTGCGCGAGGCCGGGTGGCTCACCGGCACCGTCACCGTCGGGCAGGCCTTCGGCGGCGACCTGGAGGCCGTCACCCTGCACACGGGCCTGCTGGCCGCCCGGCACGTCCTGGGCGCGGACATCGCCGTCGTGGCGCAGGGGCCCGGCAACCTCGGTACCGGGACCCGGTGGGGCTTCTCCGGCGTCGCCTGCGGCGAGGCCGTCAACGCCGCCGTCGTGCTGGGCGGCCGGCCGGTCGCGTCGCTGCGGGTCAGCTCGGCCGACCCGCGGGCCCGTCACCACGGCGTGTCGCACCACAGCCTGACCGCGTACGGCAAGGTCGCGCTGGCGCCGGCCGACGTCGTGGTGCCCGACCTGCCCGGCGAGTTCGGCGAGAAGGTGCGCGACCAGGCCGCCCGCCTCAGGTCGCGGCACAACGTCATCACGGTTCCGGTGGACGGCCTGGCCGACGCGCTCGCCCAGGTGCCGGTGCGGCTGTCGACCATGGGCCGCGGTCTGGACGAGGACGCCGCGTACTTCCTCGCCGCGGCCGCTGCCGGCCGCCATGCCGGAGGCCTGCTCCGCCACGACGGCTGACGCCGCGGCGGGCGGCCCCGCCCCCGGGCCCGCCCCCGACGCAAATGATCACGTTGACCATGGGTCCTCCCGCCTCACCAGGGATGCTTGCCTGGTGAGGCGGGGGTACCCATGGTCAACGTGATCATTTTCCGGCTCGACACGCGGAGCCGGGCAGTGCGTCAGCGGACCGCCAGGAGGTCGATCACGAAGACCAGCGTCTTGCCGGAGAGGCGGTGACCGCCACCGGCCGGGCCGTAGGCCTGCTCCGGCGGGACCACGAGCTGCCGGCGGCCGCCCACGCGCATGCCCGGGATGCCGTCCTGCCAGCCCTGGATGAGACCGCGCAGCGGGAACTCGATCGGCGCGCCGCGGTTCCACGACGCGTCGAACTCCTCGCCCGACTCGAACTCCACGCCGACGTAGTGCACCAGGACGGTGGCACCCGGGGTCGCCTCGGCCCCGTCGCCGACGGTGAGGTCGCTGATCTGGAGCGTGGTCGGGGCGTCGCCGCCGATGAAGTCGATCTCCGGCCGCTCCATCAGAACGATCCGATGATGTCGATGACCAGCACGAGCGGTGTGCCCTCGCCGCCGTCCGGGCTGGGGTTGTCGGTGGCCGAGATGCGGCTGACGACGCGCGTGCCCACGGTCTGCCCGGTCAGCGCCTCGGCGAGACCCGGGATGCCGGCCAGCTGCTCCGGTGCGAGCACGATGGGCGCCTGACCCTCGTCCCAGGTGCTGATGACGTCCGCACCGTCCGGGTAGGACGCCTGCACCATGTTGACGACGAGGTTCGCGCCCAGCTCCGGGCCGTCACCGGTGACGACGACGGTGGTGTCGGACGCCTCGGGCGGCGTGGCTCCCGCGAAGTCGAGGGTGGGCGCGGCGCCCTCTTCGCCGTCCGTGACGGCCGGCATGCCCTCGGGCAGGTCGGCGACAGCCTCACCGGACGCGCTGGCCGTCGGGTCGATCGAGTCGATGATGTCGACGACGAAGACGAGCGTGTCGTTCTGGAGGTCGTGACCCTCCTGCGCGCCGTAACCCTGGTCCGGCGGAATGGACAGCAACACCCGGGAGCCGATGGGCTGGCCGGTCAGGCCGTCCTTCCAACCCGGGATGACCTGGTTGAGCGAGAAGCCCGCGGCCTGGCCGCGGTCGTAGGAGTTGTCGAACACGTACGGCTCGGCGTCGGCCGGTGCCTCGCTCGGGTCCTCGGTGGCGCTCGGGTCCTCGGTGGCGCTCGGGTCGGTCGCCCCGCCGGCCGAACCCTCGGTCGCCGCCGGGTCCTCAGCCGGGTCGGTGGCGGCGGGGTCCTCCGGAGCCGGCGCCTCGGCGGCGCGCGGCTCCCAGGTCTGCCCCAGGTAGTTCGCCACGACGACGTCGTTCTCGCCGACCTCTTCGCCGTCGCCCTCGGAGAGCACCTGAACCTGCAGGTCCGACGGCGGGTCCTCGTCCGGGATGGTCAGCGTGGGCTTCTCGCCAGCCTCGCCGGCGACCTCGATGCCCAGGTCGGAAGTGGTGACGGGACCGTCGGTGGAGTCGCCACCGCCGTCGCCCTCGTCGGAGCCGCAGGCCGTCAGCGCCACGGCGGACGCCACGATCAGCGCGGCCAGTGCCTTTCTAGTGCGCACGGTGAACAAGTCCTTCATCTCTTCGCGGGCTGGAGGTGTTCGGTTGGAAAGGGCAACCCTAAACGCAGCACCTGAGAACTACCTGAACGGGTCGCGGCACGCAGCTTACGCCTACATGCCCTCGATCAGCCTGGCCACCCGCTCGTCGACGGAGCGGAACGGGTCCTTGCAGAGGACAGTCCGCTGGGCCTGGTCGTTCAGCTTCAGGTGCACCCAGTCGACGGTGAAGTCGCGGCGCCGTTCCTGGGCGCGCTTGATGAACTCACCGCGCAGCTTCGCCCGGGTGGTCTGCGGCGGCACCGACTTCGCTTCGAAGATCTCGACATCGCGGGCGACCCGCTGAACCTGCCCGCGCTTCTCGAGCAGGTAGTAGAGGCCGCGGCCGCGGTGGATGTCGTGGTAGGCGAGGTCGAGCTGCGCCACCCGGGGGTGCGTCAGGGTCATGTTGTGCTTGGCCCGGTACCGCTCGATCAGCCGGTACTTCGTGACCCAGTCGATCTCGCCTTCGACCAGCGCGAGGTCGGCGGAGTCGATGGCCTTGATGGTGCGTTCCCACAGCTCCAGGACCCGGCGGATGGCGGGGGTGGCGATCTCGCGCCGTTCGACGAAATCGCGCGCCTTGGTGAAGTACTCCTCCTGGATCTCCAGCGCGGATGCCTCACGCCCGCCGGCCAGGCGGACCTTGCGCCGGCCGGTGAGGTCGTGGCTGATCTCGCGGATGGCCCGGATCGGGTTCTCCAGGGTCATGTCGCGCAGCCCGACGCCGGACTCGATCATGCGCAGGACGAGGTCGGTGGCGCCCACCTTGAGCAGCGTGGTGCACTCGTTCATGTTGGAGTCGCCGACGATGACGTGCAGCCGCCGGTACCGCTCGGCGTCGGCGTGCGGCTCGTCACGGGTGTTGATGATGGGGCGGCTGCGGGTGGTGGCGCTGGACACGCCCTCCCAGATGTGCTCGGCCCGCTGACTGACGGCGAACACCGCGCCCCGCGGGGTCTGCAGCACCTTGCCGGCCCCGCAGATGATCTGCCGCGTGACCAGGAAGGGAATGAGCACGTCGGCCAGCCGGGAGAACTCACCGTGCCGGCCGACCAGGTAGTTCTCGTGGCAACCGTAAGAATTGCCGGCGGAGTCGGTGTTGTTCTTGAACAGGTAGACGTCGCCGGCGATGCCCTCTTCGGCCAGCCGCTTCTCCGCGTCGACGAGCAGGCCCTCGAGCACCCGCTCACCGGCCTTGTCGTGCGTGACCAGGTCGGTGATGGAGTCGCACTCGGGCGTCGCGTACTCGGGGTGGCTGCCCACGTCGAGGTACAGCCGGGCGCCGTTGGAGAGGAACACGTTGCTGCTGCGGCCCCAGGTGACCACCCGCCGGAACAGGTAGCGCGCCACCTCGTCCGGCGACAGGCGCCGCTGTCCGCGGAACGTGCACGTGACGCCGTACTCGTTCTCGAGCCCGAAGATGCGGCGGTCCATGATGTCGACCTTAGTCGCCCGACTGCTCTGAGCCGGGCTCCGGTCCAGGCTCGGAATCACCTCGGTTCAGCAACGAATCGAGCATCGCTCGCGGGATACGCCGGAACGTGCGCCGCGGCCGGTCCCGGTCGAGGACGGCGACCTCGAGGGACGACGTGGCCAACTGCCGCGGCTCGTCGGTGTCTCGGCCGAGCGCGTCGACGGCCAGGCGCAGCGAACCCTCCAGCGATGCGCCCTCGCTGAAGTGTTCGCTGACGTACCGCCCGACCTGCTCCGCCGCCCCGCCCATGACCGAGAAGCCGCTGTCGGCGGCCACCGAGCCGTCGTAGGTGATGCGGTAGATCTGGTCGTCGCCCAAGGTCAGCCCCACCTCGGCCACCACGAGCTCGACCTCGTACGGCTTCGGGTCCTGCGTGAAGATGGTGCCCAGCGTCTGGGCGTAGACGTTGGCCAGCGCCCGGCCGGACACGTCGACCCGGTCGAACGAATACCCCCGCAGGTCGGCCAGCCGAACCCCGGCCTGGCGGAGATTCTCGAACTCGTTGTACTTGCCGACGGCGGCGAACGCGATGCGGTCGTAGATCTCGCTGATCTTGTGCAGCGACGGCGACGGGCTCTCGGCCGCGAACAGGATTCCGCCCGCGTACTGGATGACGATGACGGACCGGCCGCGAGCGATGCCCTTGCGGGCATAGTCGGCCCGGTCCTTCATGATCTGCTCGGGCGAAACGTAACCGAACTGCATCGACACCGATGGTCCTCTCGACGGACGTGTTACTCAGCGGCTCTGGGTGGTCTGACCGGTCATCGCAACGGGGCGACGGGGCCGTCGGGGCGGGTGTTGCGGGCCTCGACGACCGCTTCGACGATCTCCGCGACCGCGGCCTCGTCACGCTTGCGGAAGCCGTCGCCGTCGACGACCGCCACGATCGGGTAGATGCGCCGCTGGAGGTCCGGACCGCCGGTCGCGGAGTCGTCGTCGGCGGCGTCGTACAGCGCCTGGACGGTGACCGTGATGGCCTCGTCGACGGTGAGGTCGTCGCGGTACAGCTTCTTCAGCGCGCCGCGGGCGAAGATGGAGCCGGAGCCCACGGAGTAGAACTGGTGCTCCTCGTACCGCCCGCCGGTGGCGTCGTAGGAGAAAATGCGGCCCTCGCCGCTGCCGTGGTCGTAGCCGGCGAACAGCGGAACCACGACGAAGCCCTGCATGGCCAGGCCGAGGTTGCCACGGATCATGTGCGACAGCCGGTTCGCCTTGCCCTCTAGGGACAGCACCGTGCCCTCGATCTTCTCGTAGTGCTCCAGCTCCAGCTGGAACAGCCGCACGATCTCGGTCGCGATGCCCGCGCTGCCGGCGATGCCCACCGCCGAGAACTCGTCGGCCTGGAACACCTTCTCGATGTCGCGCTGGGCGATGAGGTTGCCGCTGGTGGCCCGCCGGTCACCGGACATCACCACGCCGCCGGAGAACGTCGTGGCCACGATGGTGGTGCCGTGCGGGGCCAGGCCGCCCGCGTCGGCGCCGGCCGGTATCCGGTTCCCAGGGAGCAACTCGGGTGAGTGCTGCCGGAGGAACTCCGTGAACGACGACGTCCCCGGGGTCAGGAACGCCGCCGGCAGGCTGCCGATGCGGGACACGTCCACTTACTCTCCACCCTTCTGCACGAACGACCGGACGAAGTCCTCGGCGTTCTCCTCCAGCACCTCGTCGATCTCGTCGAGGATGGAGTCGACGTCGTCATCGAGCTTGTCCTGCCGCTCCTTGAGCTCTTCGCTCGTTTCGGCCGTCTCGGTATCCTCGACGTCCTCGTTCTTCCGCGGCTGCTTGTGGCCGCCGGTTGTCTCACGCGCCATCGCCAACCTCCACCTCGGTCGCCTAGTCCCGACCCTATCCAGGAGTGGTGACATCATGCCGCCCCCGGGCCGTCTCCGGTCGAGTGAGATCGCGGGTTACGCCGACAGCGAAGCGCCCGCGGCCGGCGGGCCACCAGGCGAACTCACGCCTCACCAGGCATGCATGGGTGGTGAGGCGTGAGCACCCCAACGCCACGTGATCATTTCCAACCCGGCGGGCGTGGAGCCGGGCGCGGGGCCGCCGTCAGCGCTTGGTCAGCGCGCTCACCAGCTCGACAGCGGTGTCACAGGCGTCGAGCAGGTCACCGACGTGTGCGCGCGTGCCGCGGGAGGGGTCCAGGGTGGGCACCCGCTGCAGCGCCTCGCGGCCGGGCAGGTCGAAGATCACGGAGTCCCAGGACGCCGCCGCAATCGAGTCGGCGTACTTGTCCAGGCAGCGGCCGCGGAAGTACGCGCGGGTGTCCTCGGGCGGCTGGTGCACGGCGTCGTCGATGTCCTGGTCGGTGACGAGCCGGCGCATCCGGCCCTTGGCGACCAGCCGCCGGTACAGCCCCCGCTCGGGCCGGATGTCGGCGTACTGCAGGTCGATCAGGTGCAGCTTCGGGTGCGACCAGTCCATGCCGTCGCGGTCGCGGTAGGACTCCAGCAATGCCAGCTTGGCCACCCAGTCGAGCTGGTCCGACAGCGACATCGGGTCGGTGGCCAGAGCGGTGAGCGTGGCCTCCCAGCGCCCGAGGACGTCGGCGGTGACGGGGTCGACGTCGGCGCCGTAGCGGTCCTCGACGAACTTGCGGGCCTGTTCGGCGTACTCGGTCTGCAGCTGGACGGCGGTGATGCGGCGGCCGTCGGCCAGCTCGACCAGGTGCCGCAGGGACGGGTCGTGGGAGACGTCGTGCAGCGCGCCGACGGGCCGGGACACCGTGAGGTCGCCGGCGAGGAAGCCCTCCTCGATCATGGCGAGCACCAGGGCCGTGGTGCCGAGCTTCAGGTACGTGGAGATCTCGGACAGGTTGGCGTCGCCGATGATGACGTGCAGCCGCCGGTACCGCTCGGGGTCGGCGTGCGGTTCGTCGCGCGTGTTGATGATGGGGCGCTTCAGCGTGGTCTCCAGCCCCACCTCGACCTCGAAGTAGTCGGCGCGCTGCGAGATCTGGAAGCCGTCGGTGCTGCCGTCCTGGCCGATGCCGACCCGGCCGGCGCCGCAGACCACCTGACGCGACACGAAGAACGGGATGAGGTGGCGCACGATGTCGGCGAACGGCGTCGCGCGGTTCATCAGGTAGTTCTCGTGGCAGCCGTACGAGGCGCCCTTGTTGTCGATGTTGTTCTTGTACAGCTGGATGGGCTGCGCACCGGGAAGCCGGCCGGCCCAGCTGGCCGCCACCCCCATGATGGACTCGCCGGCCTTGTCCCACACGACGGCGTCGCGCGGCGAGGTGACCTCGGGAGAGGAGTATTCCGGGTGCGCGTGGTCGACGTAGAGCCGTGCACCGTTGGTGAGGATGAGGTTGGCCAGCCCGATCTCCTCGTCGGTGAGCTGGCTGGCGTCGGCGCCACCCCGGGAGAGTTCGAAGCCCCGGGCGTCGCGCAGCGGGTTTTCCTCCTCGAAGTCCCAGCGGGCCCGCCGGGCGTGCGCACGCTGAGCGGCGTAGCCGTTCACCACCTGCGAGGACGCCAACATGGAGTTGGCCGCGGGGTTGCTCGGCACCGAGATGCCGTACTCGGTCTCGATTCCCATGATGCGCCGGGCACTCATGCATCGAGCCTACGGCAGCGACCGCCCCACACCCACGCGGCGACGTCTATACACTTGCCTGGACGATCTCTCTGCGAGGCAGGGCCATGACCGAGCTCGACGACCGTGTCGCCACGACGATCGCGGCGCTACGCGCCCGTGGTGCGAGCTTCGCCCTGGTCCACGGCAGTCGAGCGCGCGGCGACCACCGGCCCGAGTCCGATCTCGACGTCGCCGCCTGGTGGCCTGCGAACCCCCCTCAGCAGTTCGAGATCCTGTTGCCACCGCGGGTCGATCTTCTCGTCCTCAACCACGCCCCACTGGAGCTGGCCGGACGGGCCGCAATGGAGGGCATCGTCCTCTTCGACGACGACCCGCCGGCGCGCGTGCGCTGGACCGCCACCACGCGCAAGATCTATGCCGATGAACTGCCCCGACTGACCCGGGCGCACCGCGAGTTCGCCGAAAGGGTGCGCCGTGGTCGATGAGACGCGGATCCTGCGCCTGCTGCGTTCCGCCGCCGACGACGTCGCCGCGCTGCGGGCGGTCGCCTACCTGGATCGCTGAGCGGCGCCCAGCGCGCCAAGGGGTGCCGGTTCCGGGTACTCCACGCCCAGCAGGCCCAGCGCCTCGTCGAGGATGGCGGCGATCTCGACGGTGTCGGACAACGGCATCTCCGGACACTCGGTGCGGCCCTCGCGGACGGCCTGGGCCACGGCGCGCAGCATCGGGACGTAACCGCGGCCCTCGGCCTCCAGTTCGATCTCCCGGACCTCCTCGACCCCGCGGCCGGGCGTGTTCACGTGCCGCAGGAGCGACGGGTGGTGGAACCGCGGCGGCACCTCCAGCCGGCCGGTCGTGCCCAGGACCAGCGCCGAGCCGGGTACCGGTGACACGAGGGATGCCTCCAGGTGCGCCCGCGCACCGCCGGTCCAGCGCAGCAGCATGCCCGCCTCGGCGTCGATGCCCTGCTCGTTCAGCGAACCGCTCACCGTGACATCCTGCGGCGCGCCCAGCAGCATCTGCGCGAACGCCACCGGGTAGATGCCGACGTCGAGCAGCACGCCGCCGCCCTGTGCCGGGTCCCACAGCCGATGCGACCGGTCGTGCGGCGCGACGAACCCGAGGTCGGCGGAGACGGACCGGACGTCGCCGATGACGCCGTCGGCGACCAGCTGCCGCAGCTGGACGATGAGCGGATTGAACCGCGTCCACATGGCCTCCATGCAGAACACCCCCCGGTCGCGGGCCAACTCCACCAGGCGGGTGGTCTCGGCCAGGGACGTACTGAACGCCTTCTCACACAGCACGGCCTTGCCTGCTTCGAGGGCGAGTTCGACCACCGGTGGGTGCTGGGCGTGTGGCGTGGCGACGTAGACGACGTCGACGGCCGGGTCTTCGACCAGGGCGCGGACGTCGTCGTAGGCGCGCTCGACACCGTACTGGCGGGCGAACTCCTCGGCCCGGAAGTGCAGCCGGGAGCTGACGGCCGCGAGCCGGCTGTTCTCCAGCAGGCGCAGGTCACCGGTGACGGAGTGGGCGATGGATCCGGTGGCGACGATGCCCCACCCGATGGCGCGTTCGGAAGTCACGGAACCCGAACCTATCCTCCCGTCCCGATCGCTCGGCTACGCGGCCACGTGGACGGCAGGTGCTGGGACGCCCTTGCGTGCCAGCCGGTAGGCGGCTCGGTTGAACATCGCGCGCACGATCAACGGGTGGAGGTGGCGGATCAGCGCATAGTAGGCCCGTCCGCGTCGATCGTGCAGCTGCACGGCACCGCTCAGTACGATCCGTGTCGGCTCGCACCGCACCGCGGTGCGGAAGTCCAGATGACCGGCGTCGGCCCCGAGCAGCACCTCGTCCTCGCCCCGCTCGATGACGGCGAAGGTGTCCGGACTCCCCCGGTCGATTCCGACGAGTCCGACGAGGCGCTCGCGTATCCCCATCAGCGCGCCGCCCCACGGCGGCAGGTCGGTGAAGATCGCCTGCGCCCAGAGGTCCGGGTCGGCCGGAGTCTCGCGGCGGCGCTCGATCACGAACACGTCGGAGTCGTCGACTCGCGGCAGTGCGCCGACGATCAGGCCGGCCTGCGGCTGCTCGACTGCGCGGGCTCTCGGCCGCTCGAACCAGCGCAGCAGTCGTGCGTAAGCGGACAAGGCGGTCGGGCGCGCGGGCGGCGCATCCACGGCGGCCTGCAGGCGGTCCAGCACCTGCTCGAGGACGGCGTCGTGGGACGGCTCGATCAGGGTCTTCCAGGCGAGCCACGCCGCCGGCCCGGCGTCCGCATCGACCTCGTGCCGGACAGCCGAGCGCCCCGGACCGAGCGTTGTCACGGTGAAGGTGTGCGTGCCGGTGATGCCGAGCCCGTCAGGGAACGTGAACTCGACCAGCCGACCGGGCTCGTAGGCGCTGATCGTGCCGTGGGTGCCGCTCGCACCGACCGCGAGCGGCCCATCGAGCCGCATCGGCTCCCACAGCGGGGGGTAGAGCACGTCGTCGGGCTGGCCCATCGTGGCCAACAGCGGCGCGATGTCCTCCGCGCCGGCGTCGACGACTCTCTCGTGGACGTTGCGGATTCTCATGCGATCCCCTTCCATACGCCACCGTATGGCGTAACCATACGGTACCGTATGGCTGTGCCGTCGAGACAACGTCTTTCCGCCGCCGACTGGACGGTCGCGGCGTTCGAGGCGCTGGCCGACGGCGGACTCGCCGCCGTCGCCGTCGAGCCGATCGCGGTCCGTCTCGGCGCGACAAAGGGCAGCTTCTACTGGCATTTCACCGGCCGGGACGCGCTGATCACGGCGGCGCTGGAGCTGTGGGAGCGCGTCGACACCGAAGAGGTCATCGCCGAGATCGACGTCCTGCCCGCGGGCCTGCCCCGCCTGCGCGCCCTGATCGTCGGGGCGGTGGAGAGCCGCAACGACCAGGGTGCGCGCGCGGAGTTGGCGCTGCAGCCGACCGCCCGCCATCCGCTCGTCGCCCCGGTGCTGGCCCGGGTCACCCGCCGACGCCTCGGCTACCTCGCCGAACAGTTCGCCGAGCTGGGGTTCTCACCGGACGAGGCGGCGCGCCGGGCCCAGCTCGCCTACACCAGCTATCTCGGGCTTGCACAGCTCGCGCACGCGACACCCGGTGAGGCAGATCTCTCGCCCGCCTTCCTGGACACGATGCTCGAGGTGCTCGCCAATCCCACCCAGCCGGCGTGACCGGCTGACCGATTGTCGGCGGTCGCGTGGCGTGATCTCGTATGATCGCCCGCGATGAGGACGTCGTTGCGCTGGGCCATCGCCGCGGGGACGGTGGTCGCCGCGGGTGCCGGCGCCGTCGCCGTGACCGGGGGTTTCGGTGCCGCCGCTCCCCCGCCGCGCGAGACGGCCGCCGCGGGCGACCCCGTCGACGCCGGCCCGGCCGAGCTCGCGGCCCATGCGTGGACCGTCCGCGACGACATCGCCACCCGGGCGCTGGAGGGCATCGACGGCGCCGAAGCCTGGCTGGTGCTCGCGGCCGAGGTCACCGCCGCAACCGACCTGACCACGAAGTTCCCGGACGACGCGCTCGCGCTGCCCGACGGCCTGGGGGTGGACGATCCGGAACAGGTTGTCCTCCTGCCCGACCTGCGCCGGGGTCCGGACCTGCAGCCCGGCCTGCCGAGTCAGGTCCTGCTGCTGTGGCCGCTGCCCGGGGACGTCCTCGCCGGCGACGCGCTGGCCGACGACGATCTCCCACTCGACTACGTCCGGCTGCGGCTGGACGACAGCACCATCGACTCCAGCCAGGTGTGGCGGGTCGACGGCGTCGCGGCCACTACCGTCGTGCCCCGCGACGATGCCGTCGGCGACGAACTGGCCGAGGAGGACTGATGGCGCGGCACGCCCGGCGGCGCCGGCCCTCCAGGACCGGCCTGGCCGCTATGACGCTGGTCGCCGTGGCGGCGGGCGCCCTGGCTTCCGAGGCCGAGTCCCGCTGGCCGGTGAACGCGCCGTTCGTCCGCACCGGCGCGGTCGGCACGGTGCTCGACATCGAGCCGGTCCGGGTGACGGTGCACGGCGTCCGCTCCGCGACCGTGCTGTCCGACGGCCTCGACGAGCTGGAGTCCGCGGGCACGTGGATCGCCGTCGACGTGTCCGCCGCCGCCCTCACCGAACCGGCCACCATCGCGGAGATGGCGTTGCGCGACACGGCCGGCCGGGAGTTCCGGCAGACCGACCGCTCGTCCAACCCGATGGTGGGCAGCGCGTTCGATCCGCTGATCACCGAGCGCGGCGAGGTGGTCTTCGAAGTGCCCGACGACGTCGCCGGTGAGGTCGTCCCGGTGATCAGCCCGGACGCGCCGCGCCGCGCCGTACCGCGGGCGGCGGCCGAGGTGCCGCTGACCGTCGAAGCGCCTAGTCCGGAGCCCCTGGTCCCACGTGGTCGCGAGCTGGCGACGGAGGACGCATGAGCGGCGGCTGGTGGCGGCGCAACCGGCTGGCGTTGCCGGCCATGGTGCTGGCCCTCGGCGCGCTGACCTGGCCGGCGTCGGAATCCGCGCGCGAGCAGTGGTGGCCCAACGGCGAACACGTCGCCCACTCCCCCGGCGCCGACGGCTGGACCACCGTCGACGGCGTCGGGTTGCGGCTGGCGAGCTTCGGCCCGGCCGAGGCACCCGATCCCGACGACCCGATCCCGGCCGGGCACACCGTCTGGCGGGCCGAGGTCGAGGGCACGCCCGCGGACGAGTCGCTGTCCTGCGACGTGACGCTGCAGGACACCGAGGGTCTCCGATACGGCAGCCGCGGCCACTACCTGCCGTCGTTCGACGACGAGACCTTCGGCCTCGCCTGCGGCGGCGACGAGCCGGGCGGCGTCGTCTACTTCATGCTGCCGGACGACAGTGAGCCGCACGCGGTACGGGTGCGGTCGCTCAGCACCCTGCCGGACTACTGGCTGCTGCCCGCCGGCTGACCGGCGGAGCGGATCTCGGCGGGAGCGCCGCCCGCGGCCGGTTCCGCCGCCACCGTCGAGGTCACCGGGAGCCGCCCCACCAGCGCGTCGGCCGCCGCGGCCAGTAGGGCCGCCGAGAGTATCTGGACGACGATGGTCGTCACCATGTCCAGCGGCCGGGCCACGGCGAGCCAGTCGATGATGGGCGCGGGACCGACGACCAGCCGCGCGGCGCCCCAGATGACGTACCCGACCTGCCCCACCGCGACATAGGCCAGGCAGAACAGCAGCGCCGAGTTCCACCCGGACCGCCAGATCATGGCCACGCCACCGATGAGCGGTCCGAACCGCCGCTCGGAGTCGAGGCTCGCCCGCCAGGCGCGTTCCACCGTGCGCTCGCCCACCCGCGCCGACACCCGTCCGACCAGCCGTGATGCCCGGGACGCGCCGTCACCGGACACGGACACGGCCGCCGCCGGCTGGGTGCCGTACACAACCGCGCCGAAGGCCAGCCACGAGATCGGCACCACGATGCCCACGAACAAGCCCGCCGCCAGCACCTCTCCGGCCGGGCCGGCGATCTCCGACAGAGTGGCCAGTGCCTGAAACCGCTCGGTCAGCCCCTCCCGCCAGGTGTTGATCCGTTCGGTCACCACGCGCGTGCCGAGCCACTCCCGGCCGATGGACGTGGCCAGCGCGATCACGAAGACACTCAGCACGATCCACACCACGTCGCAGTAACCGCCGAGCGCCTGCAGCATGCCCCGGCGCAGCGACGTGTGCTCACGGCGGCGGGCCAGCCGGCCGGCCAGCCAGCGCACCGCCAGCGCGCCGAGCGCGGTGCCGAGGACGACGGCGGACGCCGCCTGCGGGATGCGGGAACCCACCTCGAGACCGCTGCCCATCAGGGCGACGGTGTCGTGGGCGGACTCGTTGTAGTACTGCCGTTGGTCCTGTTCGAGCGTGCCGTAGTGCTCGTAGACGACGAGGAACGGCACGATCATGCTGCCGAGCACGGCGAACACCGTGCGCACGCGCCGCCCGGCCGGCACCGTGGACGGCCGCATGACCAGCAGCATCGCGACGGTCACGAGCATCGCGCTCAGCGGCACGAGGGCCAGGACCAGCAGCCCGAGTACCGCCGAGTGCCGGCCGGCCCAGACCGCCGCGTCGAGGGTGAACTCACGCACCACCAGACCGGCCGCGGCCAGGGCGACCAGGGCGGGCCAGCAACGGCGAAGGCGCCGCCATGCGTCGAGCAGGACGGCGCCTCTCACCGCGGACGGGCCCCTTACAGGTACTGGCCGGTGTTGGCCACGGTGTCGATGGACCGGCCGGCCTCGCTGCCCTGCTTGCCGGAGATGAGCGTGCGGATGTAGACGATCCGCTCGCCCTTCTTGCCGGAGATGCGCGCCCAGTCGTCGGGGTTGGTGGTGTTGGGCAGGTCCTCGTTCTCCTTGAACTCGTCGAAGCACGCGGTGAGCAGGTGCTGCACCCGCAGGCCCTTCGAGCCGGTGTCGAGGAGGTCCTTGATCGCCATCTTCTTCGCCCGGTCGACGATGTTCTGGATCATCGCGCCGGAGTTGAAGTCGCGGAAGTACAGGACCTCTTTGTCACCGTTGGCGTAGGTGACCTCGAGGAACCGGTTCTCCTCGGTCTCGGAGTACATCTTCTCGACCGCCCGCTGGATCATGGCCGCCGTCGTCGCCGCCGAGTCGCCGCCGTGCTCGGCGAGGTCGTCGGGGTGCAGCGGCAGGGTGGTCGTGAGGTACTTGCTGAAGATGTCGCGAGCAGCCTCGGCGTCCGGTCGCTCGATCTTGATCTTCACGTCCAGGCGACCGGGCCGCAGGATGGCCGGGTCGATCATGTCCTCGCGGTTGGACGCGCCGATGACGATGACGTTCTCGAGGCTCTCGACGCCGTCGATCTCGCTCAGCAACTGCGGGACGATGGTGTTCTCGACGTCGGACGACACGCCGGACCCGCGGGTGCGGAACAGCGAGTCCATCTCGTCGAAGAACACGATGACCGGCGTGCCCTCGCTGGCCTTCTCACGAGCCCGCTGGAAGACCAGCCGGATGTGCCGTTCGGTCTCGCCGACGTACTTGTTGAGCAGCTCCGGGCCCTTGATGTTGAGGAAGTACGACTTGTGCTCGGACATCCCCTTGAGCTTCGCGATCTGCTTGGCCAGGGAGTTCGCGACCGCCTTGGCGATCAGCGTCTTGCCGCATCCGGGCGGGCCGTAGAGCAGGACGCCCTTCGGCGGGCGCAGTTCGTGCTCGCGGAACAGCTCCGCGTGCAGGAACGGAAGCTCGACCGCGTCGCGGATCTGGTCGATCTGCCGCGTCAGGCCGCCGATGTCAGTGTAGTCGATGTCCGGGACCTCTTCGAGGATGAGCTCCTCGACCTCGGACTTCGGGATGCGCTCGTAGACGAAACCGGCGCGCGGCTCCAGCAGCAGCGAGTCACCGACGCGCAAGCCGGAGTCCTGAAGCGGGGAGGCGATGCGCACCACCCGCTCCTCGTCGGTGTGCCCGATGACCAGGGCGCGATCGCCGTCGGCCAGCAGCTCCTTGAGCATGACGACCTCGCCGATGCGTTCGTACTCGAGGGCGCGCACGACGTTGAGAGCCTCGTTGAGCATGACCTCCTGACCGGGCCGCAGCTCGTCGAGGTCGACCTCGGGGCTGACGGCCACGCGCAGCTTGCGGCCGCCGGTGAACACGTCGACGGTGCCGTCGTCGTGTCGCACCAGGAAGGTGCCGAACCCGGACGGCGGCTGCGCCAGCCGGTCGATCTCCTCCTTCAGCGCGACGATCTGGTCGCGCGCCTCGCGGAGAGTGGCCGCCAGCCGCTCGTTCTGGGCGTTCACCGATGCCAGGCGGGCCTCGAGGAACGCCACCTCCCCAGCCATGTCGGACGGCTCCCGCCCGGAGCCCCGACGGCCGTGGTCGAAGCCATCGTCGTACGAAGCCATCTCGCACCTCCTCGTAAGGGGGTCGTCTATAGCCAGACCCTACAGTCGCGGCGCCCGAACGCCACGCAGGAGATCAGGTAGTGACCAGATGTTGACGTTCGGTGTCATCCGGCGGTGATTGTCTCTACCCCAACTCGCGACCGGCACCACGGGTTCCACCCCCGTCCGACCTGCGCCGAGGCGCCGGCTCACGCTCAGCCGCGCTACTCGGCGGGTTCCGTGTTGCCCGGCGCGGGGCGCCTGCGACGCGCCGGCGGGGTGACGCCGGGCGCCATCCGGCGCGCCGACACGAGGAAGCCGGTGTGCCCGATCATGCGGTGGTCCGGCCGCACGGCCAGGCCCTCGACGTGCCAGGTGCGAAGCATGGTCTCCCACGAGGCCGGCTCGGTGAACCGCTGGCTCTCCCGGATCGTCTCGACCGTCTTGGACAGCTGAGTGGTGGTGGCGACGTAGCAGCACAGCACCCCGCCGGGCACCAGCACGCGCGCGGCCGCGTCGACACACTCCCACGGGGCCAGCATGTCGAGGATCATCCGGTCGACCTCGGTGTCGTCGAGGCTCTCGACGAGGTCGCCGACGGTGAGCCGCCAGGCCGGGTGCTCACCGCCGAAGAACCGTTCGACGTTCGCGGCGGCGATCTTCGCGAACTCGGCGCGCCGCTCGTAGGAGTGCAGGGTGCCGTCCGGGCCGATGGCCCGCAGCAGCGACATGGTCAACGCGCCGGACCCGACGCCGGCCTCGACCACCCGGGCGCCCGGGAAGACGTCGGCCATGGCCACGATCTGCCCGGCGTCCTTCGGATAGACCACCGCCGCGCCACGCGGCATGGACAGCACGTAGTCCGCCAGCAAGGGCCGCAGCGCCAGGTACGCCGTCCCGCCGGTGGACACCACGACAGAACCCTCCGGCTCACCGATCAGCGCGTCGTGACGGAAAGAGCCCTTGTGGGTGTGGAACTCCTTGCCGTCGGCCAGCGTGATGGTGTGGTGGCGGCCTTTGGGGTCGGTCAGTTGCACCTGGTCGCCGACCCGGAACGGGCCGGTGCGGCGGGACGATTCGGTCGCGGACATGCGGTGCAGGCTATCGGCGCGGCGGGTTCCGCTTCGCGGCGGGAGGTCCCGGCCCCGCCCGCTCCCATTCACCCACCCGTTGATCTTGGAGTTCTCGCGGAATCTACCGGACGAATCGGGCGGCGATTCCGCCATTGCTCCAAGATCAACCGAGTAGGACGGGCCGGCGGGGCCGGGCGGGCAGGCGAGACGGGCGGGTCAGCGGGCGGCCAGCGCCGCGTCGACGTCGGCGGTGGCGAGCACGCCGTACACGCGGCCGTGCTCGTCCACCACCAGGTACTCCGACGCGGGTGTCTCCCGGATGGCGCGCAACAGCGCGTCGCCTGTGACGTCCAGCGCCAGCACCATGCCCTTCTCCAAGGAGCGCGCCGACTGGGCGATGGTGACCCACGGCCGGCGCTGCTCCGGGATGGCGGTCACCGCGGCCTCGCTGACCAGGCCGGTGGGACGGCCCGCGCTGTCGACCACCACGAGGGACGTGACCCCGGCGAGGTCGGCCTGCTTGAGCGCCTCGGACACGGGGAGGTCCGGGGCGACCGGCGCGGCCCGCCGCGCCAGCGTCCGGGTGTCGAGCCGGGGCAGCCGGGCGCGCATCCGCCCTACCGCCAGCGCCTGGGTGGCGCCGGTCCACATCAGCGCGGCCACCAGCCCGGCCCACACCATGCCGAACAGGGTCGGCTGACCGCCGCTGAGCACGAACGGCGTCACCAGCACGAGGGCCGCGAGGACCTGCCCGGCCCGGGCAGCCACGACGGTGCCCCGGTTCTCGTCGCCGCTCAGCCGCCACACCGTGGCCCGCAGCATGTGCCCGCCGTCCAGCGGCAGCGCCGGGAGGAGGTTGAACACGCCGACGACGAGGTTGGCGAGGGCGAGCTCCCAGACCAGGAACCGAAGCACGTCGTCGTCGACGACCTGGGTGCCGAGCAGCCCCAGCCCGCCCAGCACCAGCGACAGCGCGGGACCGGCCGCGGACACGACGATGTCGCGGCCGGGTGTCGGCGACTCGCGCTCGATCTCGGTGTAGCCGCCGAGGAAGTGCAGCGTGATGCCGCGCACCGGAAGGCCGAACGCGCGCGCGGTGAGGGCGTGGCCGAACTCGTGCAGCAGCACCGACACGTACAGCAGGACGGCGAACGCCCCGGCCACGACGTAGGCGCCGTTGCCGAGACCGGGCAGATAGTCGGTGACCAGCGGCTCGCCCCAGTAGGTGATCACCGCAGCCACGATGAACCACGTCGGGCTGACGTGCACGGGTATGCCCGCCATCCGCCCGAGGCTCAGCTTCCGCCCGTCACGAGTCGCCACAGCACAAGGCTACGGCGTGTGCCGGCCACTCTGTCGGTGGTGTGTTCTACGCTCGCGAACATGACCATCCGCATCCGCACCGCCGCCGAGGAGACCCCCGGCGCCGCTGCGCGGGCGGACGGCACCGACGCCGAAGAACGGGCGCTGAGCCTGTCGCCGTCGCGGGCTTCCGACTTCATGACCTGCCCGTTGCTGTACCGCTTCCGCACCATCGACCGGTTGCCCGAACCACCCAGTCCCGACGCCACCCGTGGCACCGTCGTCCACAGCGTCCTGGAGCGGCTGTTCGACCTGCCCGCCGCCGAGCGCACTCCCGAGCGCGCCCGCACCATGGTGCGGCCGGCCTGGGACGAGCTGCTGGAACTCGAGCCCGCGGTGGCCGACCTGTTCACCGACGACGGCGACGGCTCGGCACTGGCCACGTGGCTCACCAGCGCCGAAGAGCTGGTGCAGCGGTATTTCGCCCTGGAGGATCCACGGCATCTCGAACCGGCCGAGCGGGAGTTGTACGTCGAGACGACACTCGAGTCCGGGCTGCGGCTTCGCGGCTACGTCGACCGGCTCGACCGCGCCGTCCAGACCGGTGACCTCCGCGTCGTGGACTACAAGACCGGCAAGGCGCCGCGTGCCGGGTTCGAGCAGCGGGCCATGTTCCAGATGCGCTTCTACGCCCTGGTGCTGTGGCGGCTGCACGGCCGGGTGCCGCGGCTGCTGCAGCTGGTCTATCTGGGCAGTGGCGAGATCCTGCGCTACGAACCGGACGAGGCCGACCTGCGCGCCACCGAACGCAAGCTGGCTGCGCTGTGGCAGGCCATCCAGCGGGCCACCGAGAGCGGCGACTGGCGGCCCAGCCCCAGCCGGCTGTGCGACTGGTGCAGCCACCAGGCGCTCTGCCCGGCCTACGGCGGCACCCCGCCGCCGTTGCCGTCCACCGTCGTGGCCGACGCTGACGACGAGGCGCCGTCGCCGCGCACGTCACCGGTCGACGCCTAGCGGCTTCGCCGGCCTGGTGGGCTCCGAGCCCGGGCGTGTCATCCTGCCGGTGGAGGCCACACCTCGCCGTCACGGACGAGCCGCGGCACCGGCCGGGCGGCCTACCGTTGATCGCGTGACGGCGCGTTCCCGACTGTTCCCGCGGATCCACCCGTGGCTGCTGGATGCCAGCCTGACCGTGGTGCTCGCCGTCTCCGCGGTCATCGCGCTGTTCGTCTACACCGACCCCAACGGCATCGATTTCCAGGACGGCGACGCGCTCGGTGTGGTCGTCGTGCTGGCCATCACGGCGCCGTTGATCGTGCGGCGGCGCTGGCCGGTCCCGGTCGGCCTGGTCGTCGCGGCCGGACTGTTCAGCTTCGTCGCCGTCGACTACGCGATGCCCACCGCGGCGATGGTGATGCTGATCGCGGTCTACAGCGCCGCCAACTACGCTGCCCTGCTGCCGTCACTGGCGGTCCTGGCCGTCAACGTGGCCGCGTCCATGGCATACACGGCGGCCAGCAGCGCCCGCCATCCCGAACAGTCCATGGACAGCGCCGCCAGCATCTTCATCAGCGTGTTGCTGATCGTCGGCGCCTGGGGGGTCGGCCGGGCGGTGCGCAACCGGCGCCTGTACACCGCCGAACTGGAGGACCGCGCCCGGCGGCTGGAACGGGCCAACGACGTGGAGGTGCGGGCCGCCATCGCCGAGGAGCGCTCGCGGATCGCCCGCGAGCTGCACGATGTCGTCGCCCATCACGTGTCGGTGATGACGGTGCAGGCCGCCGGCGCGCGCCGGTCGCTGCACCGCGATGTCGAGCGCAGCGCCGACGCGCTGCGCTCCATCGAGGAGACGGGCCGGGCCGCGCTGGCCGAGATGCGCCGCGTCGTCGGCGTCCTGCGCACCCCGGACGGCGACGGCCGCGACGTCCCGCAGCTGGCCACGTTGACCCCGCAGCCCGGTCTGGCGGACCTGGACGAGCTGGCCGAGCACATGCGTTCGGCCGGTCTGCCGGTGCGGGTCGAGGTCGACGGCGAGCCGGGCGCGGTCCCGGTCGGCGTGGAGCTGACGGCGTTCCGGGTCATCCAGGAGGCGCTCACCAACACCATCAAGCACGCCGGCCCGTCGGCCGCCACCGTCCACGTCCGGTACCTGCCGACCGAGCTGCACCTCCAGGTCTGCGACGACGGCCACGGTGTCGCGGCGGCGCTGGAGGGCGGCCGGCCGGGTCACGGCCTGCTCGGTATGCGCGAACGAGTCGCCCTCTATGGTGGAACCCTCGCGGTCGGCCCGCGCCGCGGCGGGGGTTTCGAGGTGCGGGCGAAGATCCCCTACGACGAGGCCGCCCGCGCGGCGAACGCGTCGCGGAACATGACCGAACAGAACGGAACGGTGTGACGATGACGGCCCAGCCCATCCGGGTGCTCCTGGTCGACGACCAGCCGCTGCTGCGCACCGGGTTCCGCATGATCCTCGAGGCGGAGGCCGACATCGCCGTCGTGGGTGAGTCCGGTGACGGTGAGGCCGCGGTGGCCGACACCCGGGCGCTGCAGCCCGACGTGGTGCTCATGGACATCCGGATGCCGCGCATGGACGGCGTGCAGGCCACCCGGCTGATCACGGGCGCCGAGCGCGCCGCCGCGCCGCGGGTGCTGGTGCTCACCACGTTCGATCTGGACGAATACGTCGTCGAGGCGCTGCGGGCCGGTGCCAGCGGGTTCCTGCTCAAGGACGTGCCGGCCGAGGATCTGGTGACGGCCATCCGGACGGTGTCGCGGGGCGACGCCGTGGTGGCGCCGAGCATCACCCGCCGGCTGCTCGACATGTTCGCGACCCGTTTCCCGGCCGCCGACTCCCCCACCCCGGCCAACCTGAAGCACCTCACCGACCGCGAGCGTGAGGTGCTGACGCTGGTGGCCCGCGGCTACTCCAACGCCGAGATCGCCGCCGAGCTCGTGGTGTCCGAGACCACGGTGAAGACGCACGTGGGCAACGTGCTCACGAAGCTGGGGCTGCGCGACCGGGTTCAGGCGGCCGTGTTCGCCTACGAGAGCGGCCTGGTCCAGCCCGGCGCCATCTGACCCGTCCGCCGCCCGGACGGGCGTGGCGCCGAGTCTCGTCGTACTCCTCGCGGACGACCCCCGCTCCCGGGTCGTCCCCACGACGGAGCGGGCAGACCGTGCCGTTCGCCGATCATCTCGCCGGGTCGGAGTCCTAGCGTGGAACACGATAGAACGACCAGCTGACGAGGAGCGCACCGGTGACGACGGATCCCAGCTCGCCGCGCACGGCGGCCCGCGCCGCGGACCTGACCAAGATCTACGGGACGGGCGACACCGAGGTCGCCGCGCTCGGCGGCGTGTCGGTGGAGTTCGCCGCCGGCCAGTTCACCGCCATCATGGGCCCGTCCGGGTCCGGCAAGTCCACGCTCATGCACTGCATGGCGGCCCTGGACTCGGCGACGTCGGGCGAGGTGTACATCGGCGACACCGAACTGAGCAAGCTCAACGACAAGGAGCTGACGAAGCTGCGCCGTGACAGCGTCGGCTTCATCTTCCAGGCGTTCAACCTGGTGCCGACGCTGACGGCGCGGGAGAACATCACACTGCCGCTCGACATCGCCGGCCGCGACCTCGACAAGGAGTGGTTCGACACCGTCATCGCCACCGTCGGGCTCGGCGACCGGCTCACCCACAAGCCCAATCAGCTCTCCGGTGGGCAGCAACAGCGGGTGGCGTGCGCCCGGGCCCTGGTCAGCAAGCCCGACATCATCTTCGCCGACGAGCCCACCGGCAACCTCGACTCCCGCTCCGGCACCGAGGTGCTGTCGTTCCTGCGCCGCTCGGTGCGCGAGTTCGGGCAGACCATCGTCATGGTGACGCACGACCCGAACGCCGCCGCGTACTCCGACCGGGTGCTGTTCCTCGGCGACGGGCTCATCGTCGACGAGATGGCCGACCCCACCGCCGAGAAGGTTCTCGAGCGGATGAAGGGCTTCGACGCGGTGGGGCAGGCATGATCCGCGCCACCCTGAAGAACCTGGCCGCGCGGAAGCTGCGGCTGGCCATGAGCGCGTTCGCCATCGTGCTCGGCGTGGCGTTCGTCGCGGGTTCCTACGTCTTCACCGACACGATCGACAGGACCTTCGACGACATCTTCGGCGGCCTGTCCTCCGACGTCGTCGTCCGGCCCGACCTGCCCGGCGACGCGGACTTCTTCGCCGGCTTCAACGCCGGCACCACCACGACCATCCCGGCCGAGGTGGTGGACGACGTCGCCGAGCTGCCCGGGGTCGATCGCGCCGACGGCGAGATCGAGAGCCAGAGCATGTTCGTGCTCGACTCCGAGGGCGAGCTCATGACCACCCAGGGCGCCCCCGGCGTCGCCGTGAACTGGCACGACGGTCCCGCGGCCGACGGCAGCCAGGTGCTGGAGCTGGTCGACGGCGAGGTGCCGGACGGCCCCGGCGAGGTGGCGCTCGACGACCGCACGTTCGAGGACTCCGGCTATCAGCTCGGCGACGAGGTGCAGTTCGTCAGCACCGGCGACGAGCCGCGGGTCAGCGCCGAACTCGTCGGCGTCGTGCGGTTCGGCGAGTCCGGCAGCCTGGCCGGCGCCAGCCTGTCGGTGTTCGACACGCGCACCGCCCAGGAGCTGTTCCTCGGCGGCGAGGACGGCTTCTCGCGCATCTCCGTCACCGCGGCCGAGGGCAGCACGCCCGAGGAGGTCCGCGACGAGGTCCGCGCGGCCCTGCCGTCCGGCCTGGAGGCGCTCACCGGTGCCGAGGTCGACGACGAGACCGCGTCCGCGATCGAGGAGGGCCTCGGGTTCTTCAACACGTTCCTCCTGGTGTTCGCCGCGATCGCGCTGTTCGTCGGGATCTTCCTGATCCTGAACACGTTCTCGATCCTGGTGGCGCAACGCTCGCAGGAAATGGCGCTGTACCGGGCGCTCGGCGCCGGGCGGCAACAGGTGACCAGGTCGGTGATGCTGGAAGCGGCCGTCGTCGGCGTGGTGGGTTCCACCCTCGGCCTGCTGCTGGGGCTGGGAGTGGCGCAGCTGCTCAAGACCGTATTCGGGGCGTTCGGGCTGGAGCTCGGCGGCGGCCTGGTGGTGGCGCCACGCACCATCATCGTGTCCTACGTCGTCGGCATCGTGGTCACCATGGTGGCGGCGTACGTGCCGGCCCGGCGCGCGTCCAAGGTGCCGCCGGTGGCCGCGATGCGCGACGACGTCGTCCTGCCGGAGTCGTCGCGGCGCCGGTCCGGCTGGCTGGGCGGTGCGCTCGTGCTGCTCGGCGGCGGCGCCATGGCGGTCGGCCTGCTGACCAGCGTGAACGACGCCGCCCTGCTGGTCGGCGTCGGCATCCTCGGGGTCTTCATCGGGGTGGCGCTGCTTGCGCCGGTGCTGGCGCCGCCGCTGCTCAAGGTCCTGGCCGGCTGGTACCCGTCCGCGTTCGGCACCGTCGGCCGGCTGGCCCGCGAGAACGCGCTGCGCAATCCGCGCCGTACCGCGGCCACCTCGTCCGCGCTGATGATCGGCATGGCGCTGGTGACGGCCATCTCCATCGTGGGTGCGTCGGCCAACGCCACCGTCGACCGTGCCCTCGACGACGGCGTCCGGGCCGAGTTCGTCGTGTCCAACGCGGTGGGCCAGCCGTTCTCGCCGGCGGTGGCGCAGACGGTCAGCCAGGTCGACGGCGTCGACGAGGTCGTCTCCGTCCGGGCCGCACCGGGGCTCGTCGACGGCGACCAGACGTACCTGCAGGCCTTCGACCCGGCGGCGTACAGCCGCGCGGCGGACATCGAGATCGTCGAGGGCTCCGACGACCTCGGCGACGGCGGATTCCTCATCGGCGAGGACCAGGCCGAGTCGGAAGGGCTCTCCGTCGGCGACACCGTCCGGCTGACGCTGCCCGGGTCGGACGAGGAGATCGAGCTGGTCGGTGTCTACGCGCAGTCGCCGCTGCTGTCCGGGGGCGTCATCGTCAGCCAGCAGACGCTCGAGGACGGCGCGGTACCGGCCGTCGACTCGATGCTCTACGTCGTCGCCGACGAGGGCGCGGACCTCACCACCCTGCACGCCGGCCTGGACGAGGCCACAGCGGACCTGCCCACGGTCACCGTGCAGGACCAGGAGGAGTACAAGCAGCAGTCCCGCGACCAGGTCAACCAGCTGCTGTTCCTGGTGTATGCGCTGCTGGGGCTGGCGGTACTCATCGCCGTGCTCGGTATCGTCAACACGCTGGCGCTGTCGGTCATGGAGCGTACCCGCGAGGTCGGGCTGCTGCGCGCCGTGGGCCTGAGCCGGCGGCAGTTGCGCCGCACCATCCGGCTGGAGTCCATCGCGATCGCCGTCCTGGGTGCGGTGCTCGGCGTGGCCCTCGGCCTGCTGTTCGGGGTGTCTCTGCAGCAGGCCATCGCCGACGACGGCCTCGAGGTGCTGTCGATCCCGGGCGGCCAGCTGGTGGTGTTCGTCCTGCTGGCCGCCGTGATCGGGGTGCTGGCCGCGGTCTGGCCGGCGCGCCGGGCGGCGAAGCTCGACGTGCTGCGGGCGATCACGACGGAGTAACCGACCCCTCCCATGATCATCAGGAGTTGGTACGGCTATGACCGGGACAACCCTTGATGATCATGGGAGGGGCGGGTCGGGTCGACGACGGCGGAGGCCGACGGCTGGATCCGCCCGGCCTCGATCTCCTCGGCCCAGTGACACGCCACTCGATGCGCCTGCGGATGCCCGGCCACGTGCCGCAGGGCCGGCCGCTCGTCGTCGCACCGGGTGGGCTGGCGGAACGGGCAGCGGGTGTGGAACCGGCACCCGGCCGGCGGGTCCGCGGGCGACGGCAGGTCGCCGCTGAGCAGGATCCGCTCCCGGGCGTCCTCGACGGCGGGGTCCGGGATCGGCACCGCGGACATCAGCGCCTTGGTGTACGGGTGCAGCGGCCGGGCGTACAGGTCGTCCGACGGCGCCTGCTCGACCAGAGTGCCCAGGTACATGACGGCGACGATGTCGGCGATGTGCCGGACCACCGCGAGGTCGTGGGCGATGACCAGGTAGGTCAGGCCGAGCCGGTCCTGCAGCTCCTCCAGCAGGTTCACCACCTGCGCCTGGATGGACACGTCCAGCGCCGAGACCGGCTCGTCGGCGACGATCAGCTGCGGTTCCAACGCGATGGCCCGGGCGATGCCGATGCGCTGGCGCTGCCCGCCGGAGAACTCGTGCGGATACCGCGACGCGGCCGACGCCGGCAGCCCCACCAGGCCGAGCAGCTCGCGCACCCGGGCCTGGTGATCGCCGCCGATGTCGTGAGCCCGTAGCGGTTCGGTGAGCACCGACTGCACGTTCTGTCGCGGGTCGAGGCTGGCCATCGGGTCCTGGAAGACCATCTGCATCTGCCGGCGCATCCGGCGCAGCTCCTCGCCCTCCAGTGCGGCGAGGTCGGTACCGTCGAAGGTCACCGTGCCGGCCGTGGGCTGCACCAGCCGCAGGATCGCCCGGCCGAGCGTGGACTTCCCGCAGCCGGACTCCCCCACCAGCCCGACGGTGGCGCCGCGAGGGATGTCGAGGTCGACACCGTCGACCGCCTTCACCGCGCCCACCTGCCGTTCGAACAGGACGCCGGATCTGATCGGGAAATGCACCTCGAGCCCGCGCAGCGACAACAGCACGTCGGCCGGCTCCGGTTCGGCCGCGCTCCCGGCGTCGCTGGTCATGCCGGCACCTCCTCGGGCTCGGTCAACGGGTTCAGGCAGCGCAGCGACCGGCCGCCGATCGACTCCAGCGGCGGCGGGCCGTCCGTGCACGCGTCGATACGGTTCGGGCAGCGCGGCGCGAACGCGCACCCGTCCGGCCAGGCCAGCACGTCCGTCGGCGAGCCGGGGATCGGGTGCAGCGGCGCGCCGCGGGGCGCGTCCAGCCGCGGCACCGACGCCAGCAGGCCGCCGGTGTACGGGTGCCGGGGCGCGCCGAACAGGTCCCGCCGGCCGGCCGATTCCACCACCCGGCCGGAGTACATGACGTGGACGGTGTCGCACAGGCCGGCCACGACGCCGAGGTCGTGCGTGATCATCACCAGCGCCGCACCGGTGTCCTGCACCAGCTCCTTGAGCAGCTCGATGATCTGCGCCTGGATGGTGACGTCGAGCGCCGTCGTCGGTTCGTCGGCGATGAGCAGCCGCGGCTGGCAGGCCAGCGCCATCGCGATGAGAGCGCGCTGGCGCATGCCACCGGACAGCTGGTGCGGGTACTCCTTGAGCCGGCGGTTCGGGTCCGGGATGCCGACGCGTTCCAGCAGCCCTTCGGCGGCCTTCCGGGCCGCGTCACCCTTGAGGTCCTGATGCCGTTCCAGCACCTCGGTGACCTGGATCCCGATCGGCACCACCGGGTTGAGCGACGACATCGGGTCCTGGAACACCATCGCGATGTCGCGGCCCCGGATGTCGCGCATCCGGTCACGCGGCAGGGTCAGCAGGTCCTCGGTGTCGAACAGCACCTGCCCGCCGACCCGGACACTGCGGCGCGGCAGCAGGCCCATGACCGCAAGCGAGGTGACGCTCTTGCCGCTGCCGGACTCCCCCACCAGGCCGACGGTCTCGCCGGGGCTGACGGTGAACGTGACACCGTCGACGGCGCGCACGTCCGGGCTGCCCTTGCGGGTGAACGCGACGGACAGGTCACGGACGTCCAGGAGCGGGCCGCGGGCTTCGGAGATGATCACGCTCACCGCCGGTACTTGGGGTCGATGGCCTCGCGCAGCCGCTCGCCGAGCATGGTGAACCCGAGCGCGGCGATGACGATGGCGATGCCGGGGAACAGAGCCAGGTGCGGCGCGGAGGCCAGGTACCGCTGGGTGTCGGCGAGCATCCGGCCCCACTCCGGGACCCGCGGATCGGCGCTGCCCAGGCCCAGGAACGACAGCGCGGCCGCCTCGATGATGGCCGTCGCCAGTGTCAGCGTCGCCTGGACGATCACCGGCGAGATCGAGTTCGGCAGGATGTGCCCGAACACGATGGACCGCCGCCGCACCCCGAGCGACTCCGCGGCCAGCACGTAGTCGCTCTGGCGCTGGGACAACATCTGCCCGCGCAACAGCCGGGCGAACACCGGCACGTTCACGATCGCGATGGCGATCATGACCGAGGTGAGGCTGGCACCCAGCAGCGCGGCGATGGCGATCGCCATCAGCAGCCCCGGGATGGACAGCATGACGTCGACGATCCGCATGACCAGGGAGTCGACCCACCGGCCGAACGCCCCGGCCAGCACGCCCAGGCTCAACCCGCCGATCATGCCCAGCAGCATCGCGACCACGCCCACCAGCAGCGATTGCCGGGCACCGTAGATGACCCGGCTCAGCTCGTCGCGACCGGACGCGTCCAGCCCGAACCAGTGCTCCGCGGACGGGCCCGGGATGTTGGTCGGGGTGATCTGCCCGGAGCCGGGCCGGGCGTCCGGCGCGTAGGGCGCCAACAACGGCGCCAGGATCGCCACCAGCACGAAGAAGGCGATCAGGCAGAACCCGACGATGGCCACCGGGTCACGCCGCAGCCGCCGCCACGCCTCGCGCCGCAGGTTGCCGGCGCTCTGCTCGACCTGTTCGGACTCGGTCGCCGACTCGATCTCGGACAAGCTCATTGGTCGCGCTCGCCTCCTCGTTCGGCTCCGCGGGCGGACCTCGTTCCTCGGCCAACCACTCCGCTCACTCGTCGGCTCGGCTGCTCCGGCCTCATGGGGTCACCTCACCCTCACTCTCGGGTCGATCAGCCCGTAGGAGATGTCGACGAGGAGGTTCACCATGACGTACATGGCGGCGATCACCAGGATGAAGCCCTGCAGCACCGCGTAGTCGCGCGTGCTGATGGCGTCGTAGATGAACCGCCCGACACCGTCGAACGCGAACACCGTCTCGGTCAAGATGGCGCCGGAGAACAGCAAGCCGGCCTGCAGGCCGATGACGGTCACCACCGGCAGCAGGGCGTTGCGCAGCACGTGCCGGCGGGTGATGGTGCGCTCCATCAGGCCCTTGGCCTCGGCCGTGCGCACGTAGTCCTCGTGGGCCACGTCCAGCACGCTGGCCCGGGTGATACGCACGATGATGGCCAGCGGGATCGATCCCAGCGCGATGGCCGGCAGCACCAGGTGCACTATCGCGTCCCAACTGGCCTCGAGATCGCCCGTGAGTATCCCGTCCAGCACGTACAACCCGGTGGGATGCTCCGTGTCCAGGCGCGGGTCCTGCCGCCCCTGGGTCGGGAACCAGCCCAGCCGCACCGAGAACACGTACTTGAGGATGTAGGCGAGGAAGAACACCGGCACCGCGACCCCCAGCAGCGAGCCGGACACCGAGAGGTTGTCCAGCCAGGTGCCGTAGCGCCGCGCCGCGAAGTACCCCAGCGGGATGCCGATGCCGATCGCGAAGATCAGCGCGGCGAGCGACAGCTCCAGGGTCGCCGGGAACGTCCGCACCATCTCCTCGGTGACCGGCCGATTGGTCCGGGCGCTGTTGCCGAAGTCCAACTGCACGGCCTGGGAGATGAACTTCCAGTACTGGACGTACCAGGGTTGGTCAAGGCCGTACAGCCGCTCGATGCGGGCGACGGACTCGGCGGTGGCGCGCTCCCCCAGGAGGGCCTGGGCGGGCCCTCCCGGGAGCGCGCGCAACCACACGAACAGCAGCACCGACAGCCCGAAGAGGATCGGGACGAGCAGCAGCAGCCGCCGTACGACGAACTTGAGCATCTACGCGTCAATCCAGGTGAGCGTTGGTGTCAGTGGCATGACTCGAGATCCTCAGTCGACTGTCACCGTGGCGAAGCTCTCGTTCGACAACGGGTCGGGCACGAACCCGTCGACGCCTTCGCGGAAGGCGATGGCCGGTTCGCTGTGCACGTACGGGATGCCCGGCAGGAAGTCCATGATCAAGCGGTTGGCTTCCTGGTAGAGCTCGGTGCGGCGATCCGGGTCGGTCTCCTGCTCGGCCTCGTCGAGCTTGGCGAAGATCTCCGGGTTGTTGAAGCTGCCGAACTGCGGGTTGACCGTCTGGAAGAAGGTGCCGACGAAGTTGTCCGGGTCACCGAAGTCGCCGTTCCATCCGAGCAGGAACATGGGCGTCCCGCCGGTCTGGGTGGCGTCGAGGTAGTCCGGGTTCCACGGCGCGGTGTGCGGCTCGATGGTGAAGCCGACGGCCTCCAGGTCCGCCGCCATGAGCTCCCAGTTGGCCTGGGCGTTCGGCATGTACGGCCGCGAGACGTCGGTCGGGTACCAGAACGGCAGCGTCAGGTCGGTGACGCCGGACTGGGCGATCAGCTGCCGGGCGAGGTCCGGGTCGTAGTCGTAGGTCGTGACGTCATCGGCCCAGCCGAACAGCTCCGGCGGCATGAACTGCGTCGCCTTGACCGCGCCTTCGGGATAGTTGCTGCGGATCAGGTTGTCGAAGTCGATCGCGTGCGCGATGGCCTGCCGGATCTGGAGGTTGTCGAACGGCGGGTAGTTCTGCTGGAACCCGATGTAGGCCACGTTGAACGCCGGCCGCCGCAGGATCTGGAACCCGCTGGACTCCAGCAGGTCGACGTCGGCCGGGTCGACCAGGTCGTAGCCGTCGATCTCGCCGCTCTCCAGCGCCTGCCGGCGCGCCGGACCGTCCGGGATGACGGTGAAGATGAGCTCGTCGACGTTCGCCGGCTCGTCCCAGTAGTCCTCGTACCGGGACAGGCGCACCTCACTCCCGCGCTGCCAGGACTCGAACTGGAACGGGCCGGTGCCGATGGGGTGCTCGTAGCCGAAGGTCCCTTCGAACGACGGCGACTCGCCGGTGCCGCTGACGGCGTCGGCCTGGAACTCCTGCAGCGCCGCCGGGCTGGCGATGGTGAACGCCGGCATGGCCAGCGCGGACAGGAACGCCGACGAGGGCCGCGACAGGCTGATGACGGCCGTGTGCTCGTCGGTGGCCTCGCACCCGGTGTAGAGGCTCTCGCCCAGGTTGGGGTCCTCGTTGGCGGCGAACCCGCCCATCACGGTGCCCCAGTAATAGGAGACCGCCGGGCTCTGCAGCACGCCGGCGAAGTTGTACCAGCGCTCGAAGTTGAAGCAGACCGCCTCGGCGTCGAACGGCTCGCCGTCGTGGAAGGTCACGTCCTGCCGCAGGGTGAACGTCCATTGCAGGCCGTCCGGGCTGGCCTCCCATGACTCCGCCAGCGCGGGTTCGATCTCGGTGCCGCCCTCCTCGCTGCGCACCAGACCCTCGAAGATCTGGTTGATCACCCGGGTGGACTCGCCGTCGCTGACCAGGGCACCGTCCAGGATCACCGGATCGGCCGATCCGGCGAAGACGAGGGTGCCGCCACCGTCGGAAGCGGAGCCGCCGCCGTCGTCATCGCCGCCACACGCCGTGAGCCCTACAGCCAGTGCACCGGCCAGGGCTCCCGCGGCCAGCCTGCGGTTCAGGCTCATGCCACGCATGTCACACCTCACACAGCTCGACTGCCGGGCGGTCATCCGACCGGCTGGGCTGTGACAGTACTTCCTTACACGCGGACGACAGTCACCGCTGAGTCATGATGACATCGCGATTTCGCAACAGTCTTTTAGAGTGAAACATGCGAAATTGCACCTGTCACATCACACGCGATCCAACCGCGAGTCATCGAACATCGCCAGCAGATCCGCTGCCCGGACTCCGGCGAGCGTGTCGATGACGATCATGCCCGGCTCCGGCTCCGCGGCAACCGCGTTCGGTATGGACACCACCCGGGCGCCGGCCGCCAGCCCGGACGCCGCACCCCGCGGCGAATCCTCGACCACCACGCAGTCGGCGGGGTCGACGCCGAGCCGCCTGGCTGCGGTCTCGTACGGCTCCGGGTGCGGCTTGCCGTTGGTGACCTCGTCACCGACGACGACCACCTGGAACGTGCCGGACGGCAGCAACGCCACCACCGCGTCCGCGAGCACCCGGTACGACATGGTCACCAGTGCCGACGGCACGCCCAGCGTACGTAGCTCGGCCAGCAGCTCCGCGGCGCCGGGCTGCCACGTCACCCCGTCGGCGAGACCACGCAACACCTCGCCGATCATGTGGTCCACGATCTGCGGTGGCGTCATCGGGATGTCGCCCTTGTCACGGATGTAGGCAGCGGCCTCCAAGAGGTCGCTGCCGACGAGCGCCAGGCTGTCGGCCTCGGTCCAGGTGCCGCCGTGCCGGTTCACGAGCGCCTCCTCGGCGCCCATCCACAGTGGTTCGGTGTCGATGATGGTGCCGTCCATGTCCCACAGGACGGCAGCGGGTAGATGCGACGTCACATACGGCATCGTCCCATGCGCGGCCGCCGGAGCCGTGGGCGGTCCATCCCGCGGAAGGACTTGACGGATCCGTCGTCAGCGGGAAGCGTGGATGACGCGAACGGTCGCCAGTCGGCCCATGACCACGGCATCCACGGCGCGATGCCGACATCCATACAACCGATGCGGAGCGCCGACCTGACGGTGCGCTCCGTCGGAGGTCACCATGCTCACCCTCACCGAGAACGCCGCCGCCGTCATCCGCAACATCGCCGGGCAGCAGGACATGCCGGAAGGCACCGGCATGCGCATCGCCGCCGCCGTCGACGGCGGGCTCAATCTCAACCTGTCCCCCGGTCCCGAGGACGGCGACCAGGTCGTCGACCAGGGCGGTGCCCGGCTGTTCCTCGACTCCCAGGCCGCGCAGATGCTCGACGACAAGGCGCTAGACGCCGCGGTCGACCCCGACGGAGCCGTCCAGTTCGCCCTCGCCGAGCAGGAGTAGGCGCCCGCTACGTCGCGTTGAAGTACTTCGCCTCGGGGTGATGCACGACCAGCGCGTCCGTGGACTGCTCGGGGTGCAGCTGCAGCTCCTCGGACAGGTTCACGCCGATCCGCTCCGGGCGCAGCAGCCGCACCAGCTTGACCCGGTCGGCCAGCTCGGGGCAGGCCGGGTAGCCGAAGGAGTACCGCGACCCGCGGTATTCCTGCTTGAGGATGCCGCCGAGCGCGGGGTCGTCCTCGGCGCCGAACCCGAGCTCGTCGCGGACGCGCGCGTGCCAGTACTCCGCCAGTGCCTCGGTGAGCTGCACCGACAGTCCGTGCAGCTCCAGGTAGTCGCGGTAGGAGTTGCTCTCGAACAGCTTCCCCGTCGCCTCGGCCACTCCGGAGCCCATGGTCACCAGCTGGAATGCGACGACGTCGACGTCGCCGGACGCACGGGACCGGAAGAAGTCGGACAGGCACAGCCGGCGGTCGCGGCGCTGCCGCGGGAACGTGAAGCGCTCCAGTTCCTTGCGCTGATCGTCCGGATCCAGGATGACGAGGTCCCGGCCCTCGGACACGGCCGGGAAGTACCCGTACACGACGGCCGCCTCGAGGATGCCCTCGGTGTGCAGGCGGTCCAGCCACATGCGCAGCCGCGGCCGCCCCTCGGTCTCGACCAGGTCCTCGTACGACGGGCCGCCGCGGCTGCCCTTCAGCCCCCACTGGCCGAGGAACGTCGCCCGCTCGTCCAGGTACGCCGCGTAGTCGGCCAGGCGCAGGCCCCGCACCACGCGGGTGCCCCAGAACGGCGGTACCGGCACGGGGTTGTCGGCGGCGACATCGGAGCGCACGTCGGCGGCGTCGTCGTCGGCTGTGCGCTCGCGTGCCGTGCCGCGTGCGACGCGCCGCTTGCGCAGTGCCGGCAGCGCCTCGGCCAGGTCCTTGCCCGGGTCGGTGCGCACACTGGCGACCGCGTCCATGAGCCGCAGCCCTTCGAACGCGTCGCGCGCGTACCGGACCTCGCCCTGGTAGATCTCGGCGAGGTCGTCCTCGACGAAGGCGCGGGTCAGCGCGGCGCCGCCGAGGATGACCGGCCAGCGCGCCGACACCCCGCGCTGGTTCATCTCCTCCAGGTTCTCCCTCATGACCACGGTGCTCTTCACCAGCAGCCCGGACATGCCGATGACGTCGGCACGGTGTTCCTCGGCGGCGTCGAGGATCGCGTTGATCGGTTGCTTGATGCCGAGGTTGACCACGTCGTAGCCGTTGTTCGACAGGATGATGTCGACGAGATTCTTGCCGATGTCGTGGACGTCACCCTTGACCGTGGCGAGCACGATCGTGCCCTTCGACGCGTCGCTGCCGTCGTCCAGCTTCTCCATGTGCGGTTCGAGGTGGGCGACGGCGGCCTTCATGACCTCCGCGCTCTGCAGCACGAACGGCAGCTGCATCTGGCCCGAGCCGAACAGCTCGCCGACGGTGCGCATGCCGCTCAGCAGGGTGTCGTTCACGATCGCCAGAGCGGGCTTCTGCGTCAGAGCTTGATCTAGGTCCGCCTCCAGACCCTTGCGCTCGCCGTCGACGATGCGCCGCTCCAGCCGCTCGAACAGCGGCAGCCCCGCCAGGGCGGCCGCGCGGTCCTCCGTCGTCGCCGTCACGCCCTCGAACAGCTCGAGGAACCGGGTCAGCGGGTCGTAACCGGGCTCGTCGCCGTCGGCCGGGCGGCGCCGGTCGTAGACCAGGTCGAGGGCCACCTCGTAATGCTCCTGCGGGATCCTCGAGATCGGCAGGATCCGGGCGGAGTGCACGATCGCGGAGTCCAGGCCGGCGGCCACGCACTCGTGCAGGAACACCGAGTTCAGCACCGTCCGGGCGGCCGGATTCAGGCCGAACGAGACGTTCGAGACGCCCAGCGTCGTCTGGACGCCGGGGTGGCGGCGCTTGATCTCGCGGATCGCCTCGATGGTCTCGATGCCGTCGCGGCGCGTCTCCTCCTGTCCGGTGGCGATGGGGAACGTCAGGCAGTCGACGATGATGTCCTCGACCCGCATCCCCCACTCACCGGTCAGCTGGCCGATGAGCCGCTCGGCCACCCGGACCTTCCACTCGGCGGTGCGCGCCTGGCCTTCCTCGTCGATGGTGAGCGCGATGACGGCGGCACCGTGCTCCTTGACGACCGGCATGATCTTGCGGATGCGGGAGTTCGGGCCGTCGCCGTCCTCGTAGTTCACGGAGTTGACGACGCTGCGCCCACCCAGGCATTGCAGGCCGGCCTCGATGACCGCCGGCTCCGTGGAGTCGAGCACGAGCGGAAGGGTGCTCGCGGTCGCCAGCCGGGCGGCCAGCTCACGCATGTCGGCCGCGCCGTCGCGGCCCACGTAGTCGACACACAGGTCCAGCAGGTGTGAGCCGTCGCGGGTCTGTGAGCGGGCGATCTCGACACAGTCGTCGAGGCGGCCTTCGAGCATGGCTTCGCGGAACGCCTTCGAGCCGTTGGCGTTGGTGCGCTCGCCGATGGCCAGGTACGAGGTGTCCTGCCGGAACGGGACGTGCTGGTACAGGCTGGCCGCGCCGGCCTCGACCTGCGGGCTGCGCGGCGCGACCTCGCGGCCGCCGACCCGCTCCACCACCTGCCGCAGGTGCTCCGGCGTGGTGCCACAGCACCCGCCGACCAGCGACAACCCGTACTCGGCGGTGAACAGGTCGTGCGCGTCCGCCAGCTGCCGCGGCGTCAGCGGGTAGTGCGCGCCGTCGGAGGTCAGCTCCGGCAGTCCGGCGTTCGGCATGCAGGCCAGGCCGGTAGTCGCGTAGCGCGCCAGGTGCCGCAGGTGCTCGCTCATCTCGGCCGGGCCGGTGGCGCAGTTGAGCCCGATGTGGTCGAGGCCGAGCGGTTCGAGCGCGGTCAGCGCGGCGCCGATCTCGGAACCCAGCAGCATGGTGCCGGTGGTCTCCACCGTCACGTTGACGATCAGCGGGACGTCGACGCCCGCGGCCTTCATGGCTCGGCGGGCGCCGATGACGGCGGCCTTGGCCTGGAGCAGGTCCTGTGCGGTCTCGACGAGCACGGCGTCGGCGCCGCCGGCCAGCAGCCCGTCCACCTGGGCGCGGTAGGCATCGCGCAGGGTCGTGAAGTCGACGTGGCCCAGCGACGGCAGCTTCGTGCCGGGCCCCACGCTGCCCAGCACCCAGCGCGGCCGGTCGGCGGTGGACCACCCGTCGGCGACCTCGCGGGCCAGCCGGGCGCCGGCTTCGGCGAGTTCGTGGATGCGGTCGGCGATGTCGTACTCAGCAAGATTGGCGTGGTTCGCCCCGAACGTGTTCGTCTCCACGCAGTCGACGCCAACCGCGAAGTAGGCGTCGTGGACGGAGCGGACCACGTCCGGGCGTGTCACGTTGAGGATCTCGTTGCAGCCCTCGAGCCCCTCGAAGTCGTCCAGGGTGAGGTCCGCGGCCTGGAGCATGGTGCCCATGGCACCGTCGGCCACCACGACGCGCCGCTTCAGGGCCTCGCGCAAGCTCCCCCGCATCACGCCAGAGTACGGCCATCATCACAGCTCACAAGGAAACGTCCGCGATACGGACGATTCGTCTCTCGATTCGAGACGAGTGGGCGAGCCAAGCAGCGCCGAGAGCCGTAGTGTTGGCCCAAGGACGAGGGAGTCTGAACTGACGATCGCTCAGCAGGGAGACGAAGCGTGATGGAGCTCGACGGTACGCCGCAGCTGCGCGATCCTGTCCTGATCGCGGCGTTCGAGGGCTGGAACGACGCCGGCGAGGCCGCCACCGCCGGTATCGAGCACCTCGAACGCGAATGGGAAGCCACCCCGGTGGCGGCACTCGACCCCGACCAGTACTACGACTTCCAGGTCAACCGGCCGCAGGTCAGCGTCGACGAAACCGGGACCCGCAGCCTCCAGTGGCCCACCACGCGCCTGTCCGTGGTCACGCTCGAGGACGCCGACCGCGACATCATCCTGCTGCGCGGCATCGAGCCCAACATGCGCTGGCGCGGGTTCTGCGCCGAGCTGCTCGCCACCGCGGCCGACCTCGGCGTCGAGCAGGTCATCACGCTCGGCGCGCTGCTCGCCGACGTCCCGCACACCCGTCCGGTCCCGGTCACCGCCTCGGCCAGCGACCCCGAGCAGGCCGAGCGGCTCGGGCTGGAGACCTCCAAGTACGAGGGACCCACCGGCATCGTCGGCGTCTTCCAGGACGCCGCCACCAAAGCCGGGCTCGACTCCATCTCCCTCTGGGCCGCCGTTCCCCACTACGTCGCCCAGTCCCCCTGCCCCAAGGCGACACTCGTGCTCATGCAGCGCGTCGAGGACGTCCTGCGGCTCCCGGTGCCCCTGGGTGATCTGGTCGAGCAGACCGAAGCGTGGCAGCACGGCGTCGACGAACTCGCCGAGGAGGACTCCGACGTCGCCGAGTACGTCCGCCGGCTCGAAGAGGCCCGCGACACCGTCGACCTCCCCGAAGCCTCCGGCGAGCACATCGCCCGCGAGTTCGAGCGCTACCTGCGCCGCCGGGACAACTGACCCTAACCACTCGTCCCGGCCTGGAAATGATCACGTGCACCATGGGTACTCCCGCTCCACCATGAATGCTTGCCCGGTGGAGCGGGAGTTCGCCTGAGGGTGGCCTCGGGCGGCGCTGTCCACAGGGCTCACGGATCCGCCCGGCAGTCCACAGATCGCCGTATCGGGGTTCCGTCCGCGACGGTTTCCAGGGACGTTCGGTGCCCATGGACGAACACCTCCGCGGCCTCGCCGCCAGCCAGGGCAACGTCGTACTGCGACGGCAGCTCCTCCGAGCCGGCTACTCCGACAACGAGCTCTACCGCCTCCGTCAGCGCGGCGAGCTCGTCCCGATCAGGCGCGGCGCCTACGCCGAGACCCGGGTCTGGGAGACGCTCGACGCGTTCGAGCGCCACAAGACGCTCGTGCGGGCCGTCATGATGCAGCTCGACCAGCCGGCGGTGCCGAGTCACGTCTCGGCGGCCGTGATGTGCGGGCTCCGGGTGTGGAATGCTGATCTGTCGCTCGTCCACGTCACCCGTGCCGACCTGCATTCGCCCCGGCGCGAGGCCGGCGTCGTCCACCATGCCGGCCCCCTCACCGACAGTGACCTCGTCACCGTCGTCCACGATGTCGTCGTCACCGCCCCGCACCGCACCGCGCTCGACATCGCTCGCACGGTCGGGTTCGAAGCCGCGATCGTCGTCGCCGACAGTGCCCTGGCCCAGCTGGACCATGATCGCGGCCTCCTGCTCCGTACCCTCGACGGGATGCGTGACTGGGCCGGCGCACGGGCGGCGGGCCGGGTGGTGGAGTTCGCGGACGGGTTGTCCGAGTCGGTCGGCGAGTCGCGGGCCCGGGTCCAGTTCGAGCGGGTGGGCCTGCCGCGGCCGCGGCTCCAGGTCCCCGTGGCCGTTCCCGGGCAACCCCAGGATCGGGTGGACTTCCTGTTCGAGGAGCAGCGCACGGTGGTGGAGTTCGACGGACGCGTGAAGTACGGCAGGCTGCCGGGGCCTGGCGAGGACGCCGCCGACGCCGTGTGGCGGGAGAAGGTGCGCGAGGACCGCATCCGCGATCAGGGGTACCGCTTCGCCCGGGTCGTCTGGGCTGATCTGTATCGCGACGACGTCGTCCGGGCCCGTCTGCGTCGCGCCTTCGGGCGCCTGGGGCGACGCGCCGCGTGAGGGCGCTGGGCACCTCCCCCTAGGCGTGTGTTCGCCTCACCAGGCAAGCATTCATGGTGAGGCGGGAGCACCCATGCCGAACGTGATCATTTCGCCAGGGAGATGCCGAGGAGGGTGTCGATGACGCGGGTGGCGAGACCAGGGGCGTCGGGGTCGGCACCCGGGGTCGCGGCCCACTCGTCGACGGCGGCGAGGGCGCCCGGGCTGTCGAGGTCGTCGGCCAGCCGCTCCCGCACCGCCGCCAGCAGCCTCGACGCGTCGGCGCCGGCCGGTGCGGCCGCGGCGGCACGCCACCGCTCCATCCGCTGCTGCGCCGTGGTCAGCACGTCCTGCGACCATTCCCGGTCGGCTCGGTAGTGCGTCGCCAGCAGGGCCAGCCGGACCGCGGCGGGTTCCACGCCCTCGTGGCGCAGCTTCGACACGAACACCAGGTTGCCCAGCGACTTGGACATCTTCTCGCCGTCGAAACCGACCATGCCGGCGTGGACGTATGCCGTCGCGAAGGAGCCGGCGACGACGTGTGCGTGCGACGCGGACATCTCGTGGTGCGGGAATGCGAGGTCGTTGCCGCCGCCCTGGACGTCGAACGGCACACCGAGGTGCTCCATGGCGATGGCGGTGCACTCGACGTGCCAGCCGGGGCGGCCGGCGCCGAACGGGCTGTCCCACGACGGCTCGCCGGGCCGGGCCCGCTGCCAGACCACCGGGTCGAGGGGGTCCTTCTTGCCCGGCCGGTCCGGGTCGCCCCCGCGCTCGGCGAACAGCTCGTGCATCTGCCGCTCCGACAGCCCCGCCACGGAACCGAACGCTGGGTCGGAGCGCACCGAGAAGTAGAGGTCGCCGTCGACGTCGTAGACCGACGACTCCATGCGCTGGATCAGGGAGACGATGAGCGGGATCGCCTCGACGGCGCCGATGTACCGATCCGGCGGCAGCACGCGCAGCCAGGCCATGTCCTCGGTGAACAGCTCGGTCTCGCGGTCGGCGAGTGCCCGCCAGTTCTCCCCGGTCTCGGTGGCCCGTTCCAGCAGGGGGTCGTCGATGTCGGTGACGTTCTGCACGTAGGCGACGCCGTGGCCGGCGTCGCGCCAGGCCCGGTTGAGCAGGTCGAACGCGAGGTACGTGGCCGCGTGCCCGAGGTGCGTGGCGTCGTACGGGGTGATGCCGCAGACGTACATGGACGCCGTGGGGCCGGGTTCCACGGTCCGCGGGGAGGCCGTCGCCGTGTCGTACAACCGCACGGGCAGCCCGGTCCCGGGCAGGGCCGGCAGGTCGGGGGCAGACCAGACTCGCATGATTGAAGAGCCTAGGTGGTCAGAACACGGGCCAGGGAACCGGCATCCGCCCCTCGGGACTGGGCAGGGCTCCCCGGGCCAGCAGGACGTCGACCCGCTGGGCGGTCGCGGCCACCTCGTCGTCGTCCAGCAGACCGCCCAGGGTGGCACCCAGCGGGCCGTCGAGCAGCGTCCGCACCGATTCCAGCTCGGCCCGTTCGCCGGCGGTGATGGGTTCGCCCGCCCAGCCCCACAGGACGGTGCGCAGCTTGGGCTCGACGTTGAAGCAGACGCCGTGGTCGACGCCCACGATCGCGGCCAGCCCCGAGGCGACGGCGGGGTCGGCGGCCAGGACATGCCCGCCTTTGCGGTCGGCGTTGTTCACGACGGCGTCGAACAGCGCCAGCCGCCGCAGGCCGGGGTCATCGGCATGGACGAGCACCACCGGGTCGCCGTCCCCGTCGACCGCGTGCAGGATGGGCAGCCAGCCCTCCCCCGCGGCACCGGGCGCGACGACGTCCACCCACGACGGGGCCGGCGCGGACGGCTGTTCCATCCACGCCTGGCACATGCCCGGTCCGAATGGGCCGTCGGGCCGGAACACCGTCGGCGGCACGACGTGCCACCCGGCGGCCCGGGACAGCTCGTACGCGGCGACCTCGCGGGCGGCCAGGGTGCCGTCGGGGAAGTCCCAGAGCGGCTGTTCGCCCCGGATCGGCTTGTAGACGCAGCGCACCGTCTGCTCGCCGTGGCTAACCTGCCCGACGAGGGTGAGGTTGGACGCGACGACCAACCGCCCTTCGACCGTCAGCTCACCGTCGCGCAGCAGGCTCAGCAGGTCCACGCGGGGTCAGTCCCGCCGCCGGTAGCCGTTCTGGCGTGGGCAGACGTGACCGGCCGGGTCGAGCGGCAGGCTGCACAGCGGGCACGGCGGCCGCCCGGCCGCGACGACGGCCTGGGCGCGTTTGGCGAACGCCCGCGCCTCCTGCCCGGACAGCCGCACCACCATGACGTCGCGGTCGGATTCGTCGGGGTCGTCCGGCGGCTCGCTCTCGTCGTCGGTGACGGCGTAGGCGGCGACGACGACCCGTTCGGCGTCGGTGTCCCAGGACAGCGTCATGGCGCCGACCCGGAACTCCTCGACGATGGGCTGCTCCAGCGGGTCGAGGTCCTCGGTGTCCGGTGGCGCGACCGCCGGCACGGACGTGAGCCCGCCGGCCCGGCGAAGGATCTCGTCGAGCATGGCGTCGACCCGCTCGGCGAGCACCGACACCTGCTCCTTCTCGAGCAGAACGCTGATCAGCTGGGTGGCGTCGCGTGCCTGGAGGAAGAAGGAACGCTCGCCGGGGCGCCCGACGGTGCCGGCGACGAACCGGTCGGGCGAATCGAATCGGTACACCTGCGCGACCACGGCTGCAGCCTATCTCGGGCCACGCGGCGCGCGTTGATCACCTGTCAGCGCGGCGCGGCCGGGCTGCTCAGCCGCCCGGCTCACGTGCCCGCGCCACCGCCGACGACGGCGTCGCCGGCGGGCACGCTGCGCTGCTCCTGCCGGGCAGGCGGGGCCAGGAAGCCCAGGTCGCCGCTGACGTCGTTGAGGCGCAGCACGAACGGGCGGTGCTCGGTGTAGGAGACGACGGTGACCGAGCAGGGGTCGATCACGATGCGCTGGAAATGGTCCAGGTGCATGCCCAGCGCGTCGGCGACGACGGCTTTGATGACGTCGGCGTGGGACACCGCCAGCCACACCGCCCCGGCGCCGCCGTCCGTGGCGGCCAGCCGGGTGTCGTGGTCGCGTACCGCCGCCACGGCCCGTTCCTGCACGGCGCGCAGCGACTCGCCGCCTGGGAAGACCACGCCGGAGGGGTGGTCCTGCACGACCTTCCAGAGCCGTTCCTCGCGCAGCTCGGCCAGCGGCCGCCCGGTCCAGCTGCCGTAGTCGCACTCGGTGAGGCGGTCGTCGATGACGACGTCGCGGCCGGCGGCGATGCCGCGGGCGGTCTCGGCACAGCGTTCGAGCGGGCTGCTGACGACGGCCGCGGGCCGCGCCGCCCGCAACCGCTCCGCGAGCCGGACGACCGCGGCCCGGCCGTTCTCGTCGAGGGCGACTCCGGGGGTCCGGCCTGCCAGCACGCCGGCCGCGTTCGCGGCGGTCCGGCCGTGCCGTACGAGGACGACTGTTGGCATGTCCGAAGCCTACGAGGCGTCGGCAGCACCCGAACATCTGGGCGATTTGTTCCAGTTGGCGGTTACCTCGGCGTACATTGAGGTGGGCCAAGGGGGTCGCAATGGGCGTCAATCTGGGCTAGGTATGTCTGGGACGAACGTTGTCGCCGGTGGGCCGTACGGCCGAACCGGCGGCGCGGGCCGGGCGGAGGGAGACACGACGCGGTATGCGGTGCCTCGAACGTCAGCGGAGGGTCGCGGTGGCGGCCGCGACGAGCTTCGCCCTGGCCCTGGCCATCACGCCGGCCCGGGCCGAGCCCACTCCGGACCCGGACTCCCCAACCCCGACGGTCACCACGCAGCCGCCGACGGCCACCACCCAGCCGCCGGCTGAGACCGAACAGCCGACGACACCCCCGACGACGCCGCTACCCACCACACCACCCGCGACACCGCCCGCCGGCACGCCGGCCCCGCCCGACCCGCCGCAGCCGCCCAGGCCGCCGAACACCGACGAGGAACCGCCCGCACCACCGGCCGACCCGAACGAGGCCTACGAGCAGGCGCTCCAGGGCGCCCAGACGGTGGCCGTCGCCGAGGCGCAGCGGCTGCTCTCCCAGGTGATGGGCGATCTCGACACCGCCCGCGCGTCGTTCGCCGAAGCGTCCGCGGCCGCCGACGACGCCCGCGCCACCGACGTGCAGGCGCGCCAGCAGCTGGCCATCGCCGCCGAAGCCGTCGCCCGCACCCAGCGGCAGATCGACGAGCTCAGTGCCCGCACCGAGTCCACCCGCAACTCCTTGGGTGCGCTGGCCCGGCAGGCCTACCAGGGCAACAACCTCAGCGCTCTGGGTGTGGTGCTGGCGGCCGAGACGCCGGACGAGCTGGCCTCGCGCTACATGGGCATGCGGGCGATGCTGCGTACCGGCAGTGCCGCGCTCGAGCAGATGGCCGTCGACCAGGCCGAGCTGAGCAACGCCCACGCCCGGCTGGAGGCACAGCGCCGGCAGCGGGAGCGAAGCGCCGACGCCGCCAGTGAGTCGCTGGCCGCCCGCGAGGCCGCCGAGCAGGCAGCGCTGGCCGCACAGCAGGTGCTCGACGACACCACCACGCTGGTCAACGCGGCGTTGCAGGCCGCCGAGCAGGCCAAGCTCGAGGACTACCAGCGGCACATGGAGATGTTGCAGCAGTCCACCGCGGTCGGCGAGATGCTGACGGCCGTCGACTACGGACCCGGCTACGGCACCGGCACGTTCGTCCGCCCGGCCACCGGCCCGACGACGTCGGAGTACGGCCAGCGGCTGCACCCGATCCTGGGTTACGTGAAGATGCACACCGGTCTGGACTTCGGCCGCGGCGACGGGCGCATCTACGCCGCCGACGCCGGCACCGTCGTCGAGGCGCGCTGGAACAACGCCTACGGCAACATGGTGATCGTCGACCACGGCATGGTGAACGGCCAGCGGCTCACCACGATGTACGCGCACCAGACCGACCTCATGGTCCAGCCGGGCCAGCGGGTCGAGAAGGGCCAGTACATCGGGAACATCGGGTCGACGGGCTACTCGACCGGGCCGCACCTGCACTTCGAGGTGCGCCTGGACGGGCAGCACACCGACCCGTGGCCGTGGGTGTCGAACGCGCCGCTGCCGGGCAGCTGACGCCGTCGTTCCAGCGGCCAGGCCGGTCAGTCGCGTAGCAGTTCGGCGAGCTGCTTGGCCACCGCCGCGGTCTCGATCAGGAAGCCGTCGTGGCCGTAAGGTGAATTCACCACCCGCACCTCGCCGCTGCGGGGGATGGCCGTGGCCAGTTCCTGCTGCTGCCACAGCGGGTACAGCCGGTCGGAGTCGATCCCGACGACGACGGTCTCCGCGCTGACCCGGGCCAGCGCCGCCGGGATGCCGCCGCGGCCACGGCCCACATCGTGGGTGTTCATCGCCTCGCTGAGCACGATGTAGGAGTTGGCGTCGAACCGACGCACCAGCTTGGCGGCCTGGTGGTCCAGGTAGGACTCGACGGCGAACCGCCCGCCCGCGGCGGGGTCCTCGCCGTCCTGGGGCAGGCGGCCGAACCTGGCCTGGAGCTCCGGCTCGCTGCGGTAGCTCAGGTGGGCGATGCGGCGGGCGACGCCCAGCCCTGCGGACGGTCCGCCACCGGGGCCGGCGTCGTAGTAGTCGCCGCCGCGAAACCTGGCGTCGGCCCGTACCGCGTGTGCCTGGGCCGAGCACAGGCCGATCTGCTCGGCCGATGCCGCGGCGCAGGTGGCGGCGAGCAGCAGCCCGCTGACGCGGTCCGGGTGGGTCACCGCCCACTCCAGCGCCCGCATCCCGCCCATCGACCCGCCGACGACCGCGGCCCAGGTGTCCACCCTCAGCACATCGGCCAGCAGGGCTTCGGCGGCCACCTGGTCGCGCACGGTGATCCGCGGGAAGCGGCCGGCCCACCGCCGCCCGTCCGGCGCCCGCGACGACGGCCCGGTGGTTCCCTGGCAGCCGCCGAGGACGTTCGGGGCGACGACGAAGTACCGATCGGTGTCGATGGCCCGGCCGGGGCCTACCAGTTCGTCCCACCATCCGGGTGTGGGGTGGCCGGGACCGGCGGGGCCGGCCACATGGCTGTCGCCGGTGAGTGCGTGCAGGACGAGGACGGCGTTCGACGCGTCCGGTGCGAGGGTCCCCCAGGTCTCGTAGGCGACCCGGACACCGGGCAGCGTCGTCCCGGACTCCAGCCGGAGGTCACCCGCGTCGGCGAACCTCCTGTTGCCGAGTGGGTCGCCCTCGTCCCAGGCACCGCTGGCCGCCGGGTCCCCGACTGCTTGCTCAGTCACCTCAGCCCTTGACCGCCCGCAGGCCCGCCTCCAGGTCCGCGAGGATGTCCCCGATCCCCTCCAGTCCGACGGCCAGCCGGACCTGCCCTGCCGTGACGCCGGCACTGAGCTGCTCCTGCGGTGAAAGCTGCGAGTGCGTGGTGCTCGCCGGGTGGATGGCGAGGCTGCGCACGTCGCCGATGTTCGCCACGTGGCTGAACAGCTCCAGCGAGTCGATGAACGTGCGACCGGCTTCGATCCCGCCGGGCAGTTCGAACGTCAACACCGCGCCGGCGCCATTCGGCAGATACTTCTGGGCGGTGGCATACCACGGACTGGACGCCAGGCCGGGGTAGTTGACCGAGGCGACCTCGTCGCGGCCTGTGAGCCACTCGGCCACCGCCTGCGCGTTCTGTACATGGCGCTCGAGCCGCAGGCTCAGCGTCTCCAGCCCCTGGGCGAGCAGGAACGCGTTGAACGGCGAGATGGCCGTACCGAGGTTGCGGAGGAACTGCACGCGGGCTTTGGCGATGTAGGCCGCCGGGCCCAGAGCATCGGCGTACACCAGGCCGTGGTAGCTGGGGTCCGGGGTGGTGAACCCGGGGAACCGGTCGCCGTGCGCGGCGTAGTCGAAGCTGCCGCCGTCGACGACGACGCCGGCGATCGCGGTGCCGTGCCCGCCGATGTACTTGGTCGCCGAGTGCACGACGACGTCCGCGCCGAAGGCCAGCGGCCTGAGCAGATAGGGGGTTGCGATGGTGTTGTCGACGATCAGCGGCACGCCCACCTCGTGCGCGACGGCGGCCACGGACTCGATGTCGAGGACGTCGCCCTTCGGGTTACCGATCGTCTCGCCGAAGAACGCCTTGGTCCGGTCCGTGACGGCGGCACGCCACGTCTGCGGGTCGTCCGGATGCTCGACGAAGCTCACCGAGACACCCATCTTCGGAAAGCTGTGCCGCAACAGGCTGTCCGTGCCGCCGTACAGGCTGGCCGACGCCACGATGTGGTCGCCGGCTTCGGCGACGTTGAGCAGAGCCGCGGTGGTGGCACTCTGGCCGGACGAGACCAGCAGGGCGCCGACACCACCCTCGAGGCTGGCCAGCCGCTGCTCGACGACGTCCTGTGTCGGGTTCATGATCCGTGTGTAGATGTTGCCCGGCTCGGCCAGGCTGAACAGGTCCGCGGCATGTTGCGTGTCGCGGAAGGCGTAGGACGTGGTCTGGTAGATCGGCAACGCCCGGGCACCGGTGGCGCTGTCCGGGGTCTGGCCGGCGTGGATCTGGCGGGTCTCGAAGGACCACTGGTCGCTCATGCTGCTCCTCGGCAGGGTGGGTGTGACGGACGCGCGGCGGCGTGCTCCGGGCTGCGCCGTGCTCAGGACTCGGCCCGCGCGTACGCGGCGACGCGCGGGAGCTGTGGAGAGGCCGGCCAGGTCAGCGACACAGGCGGCTGGGTGCGCACATGGACTCGACGGGACGGCGACGGGTCAACGTGGGCGCGAACATGGCGCCATTCTTCCCGGAGGATCGCCCAGCCGCCCAGGCGACGTTCATGATGTGAGATTCACGTCTCACATATCGGTGATTCTGGTCGGTCACGCGCTCCAGGTTCCGGTCGCCAGCATCGCGAAGGTGAACAGCCCCAGCGCGATGCGGTAGACGATGAACGGCGCGAAGGACCGCTTCTCCAGCCACGACATCAGCCAGGCGATGACACCGAGGCCGACCAGGAAGGCGATCACCGTCGCGAGGATCGTCGGCCCGACACCGATGACGGACCCCTCCGCCATGGCGCCCGGCCATTCGAAGATGCCCGACCCGAGGACGGCGGGAATGGCCAGGAGGAACGCGAACCGGGCCGCCGCCGCGCGGTCGAGGCCGAGGAACAGGCCCATGCTGATGGATGCTCCCGACCGCGAGACGCCGGGGACCAGCGCCATCGCCTGCGCGAACCCGATGAGGACGGCGTCCTTGTACGTGAGCGCGGCGACGGGGCGTTCCTTGCGGCCGACGCGGTCGGCGACGCCGAGGATGATGCCGAGTACCACGAGCGTGGTGGCGATGATCCACAGCGAGCGGAAGTCGTCGCGGATGATGTCCTGCAGGAGGTAGCCGAGCGCGCCGATGGGGATGGTGCCGATGATGACGAACCAGCCCATGCGGGCGTCCTGCGGGTCGTAGTTCTGCTTCCGGCGCCGGCGCCCGCGCACCGGCCCCGATGCGGACCCCGATCCCGACGAGGCCAGCGCACTGGACGCCGACGCACCGGACGCGACCGACGACCGCGTGAAGAGCGACCGGAACCAGGCGCTGACGATCCGGCCGATGTCACGGGCGAAGTACAGGATGACCGCTGCCTCGGTGCCGATCTGTGTGACGGCGGTGAAGGCGGCGCCGGGGTCGTCCCAGCCGAACAGCTCGGGGTAGATGCGCAGATGCGCGCTGGACGAGATCGGCAGGAACTCAGTCAGGCCCTGCAAGATGCCCAGGACGGCAGCCTGAAACCACTCCATCTGACCGTTCGACTCCTCTGTTGCCCGCTCAGGACGCCAGTCCGGCCGCGTCCAACGCCTCGGCGACGGTTCGCAGCGTGGCCATCCGCTGATCGAGATCGCCCGCGTGGGCTGCGACGGACAGCGTCGTCACGCCGGATTCGGCGTAGGCGTGCAGCCGGTCGCGGATCCGCTCCGGCGGCCCGATCAGCGCGGTCCGGTCGACGAACTCCAGCGGAACGGCCGCCGCGGCCTCGCGGTGCTTTCGGTCCAGGAAGAGGTCCTGGACGGCGCGGGCGGCGGCGCCGAACCCCATCCGGACGGCGAGTGCGTTGTAGAAGTTCTGCTGCCGGCTGCCCATGCCGCCGAGGTACAGCGCGGAATAGGCGCGGATGGGCGCGGCACAGGCGTCGAGGTCGTCGCCGACCGCGACCGGCACGGTGGGGACGACGTCGAAGCCGTCCAGCGTGGCGCCGGTCTTCTCGCGGCCGGCGCGGATCAACTCCAGCGAGTCGGCGGCATGCTCGGGTGCGTAGAACACACCCAGCCAGCCGTCGGCCAGCTCACCTGTCAGTTCGAGGTTGCGCGGGCCGATCGAGGCCAGGTACAGCGGGATGGACGGCCGCGCCGGGTGCACGGTCAGCTGCAGCGACTTGCCGGGGCCGTCGGGCAGCGGCAGCTGCCAGTGGTCGCCGTCGTAGGCCAGGCGCTGCCGCGAGAGCGCCAGCCGGACGATGTCGACGTATTCGCGGGTGCGGGCCAGCGGCCGGTCGAACCGGACACCGTGCCAGCCTTCGGAGACCTGCGGGCCGGAGACGCCGAGCCCGAGCCGGAACCGCCCGCCGGACAGGGTGTCCAGGGTGGCGGCGGTCATGGCAGTGGCGGCGGGCGTGCGGGCCGGGATCTGCATGACGGCGCTGCCGACGTCGATGCGCTCGGTCTGCGCGGCCACCCAGGCGAGCACCGTGGGCGCGTCTGATCCGTAGGCTTCCGCCGCCCAGACGACGCTGTAGCCCAGCCGGTCGGCTTCCCTGGCCAATGCCAGGTTGTCGGCGTTGTCGCCGCCGCCCCAGTAGCCGAGGTTGAGCCCCAGCCGCATTCGTCACCTCCCGAACACCGTTCGTCGCTGCCGCGGACTCTACCCGTCCGGCGATCCGCACCCCGCGTCCGTGTCCCCACCGGGTAGCCTCGCGGCGTGGAACAGCGACGACTCGGGGGAAGCGGGCTGTCGGTCTCGCGGCTGGGCCTCGGCACCATGACGTGGGGACGCGACACCGACCAGCACGACGCACGGGAGCAGCTCACGGCGTTCGCCGCTGCCGGTGGCACCTTGCTGGACACCGCGGCGGGGTACGGCGACGGCGAGAGCGAGCGCCTCATCGGCACGCTGCTGGACACGGCGGTGCCGCGCGCGGACCTCGTCATCGCGACCAAGGCGGGCATCTCTCGATCCTCGTCGCAGCAGGTCGTGGACGTCTCGCGCAAGGCGCTGCTCGATCAGCTCGACGACTCCCTCGACCGGCTCGACCTCGACTACGTCGACCTCTGGCAGGTGCACGACTGGAGCAACGCCGTCCCGCTGGAGGAGACCCTCGGGGCGCTGGAGTACGCCGTCACGTCCGGCCGGGCCCGCTACGTCGGAGTCTCCAACTACGCCGGCTGGCAGACCGCCGCGGCGGCGGTGCACCAGCGGGCGGTCGCGGGCGCCCAGGCCCCGCTGGTGTCCACCCAGGTCGAGTACTCGCTGGTGCAACGCGGCATCGAGCGTGAGGTCTTGCCTGCGGCGCAGCGGCTGGGGCTCGGCGTGCTGGCGTGGTCGCCGCTCGGGCGGGGCGTGCTGACCGGCAAGTACCGCAGCGGCACGCCGGCGGACTCGCGCGCGGCCACCGCCCATCTGGCACCGTTCGTCGACCGCTACCTGGACGGCGCCTCGGCGAAGATCGTGGACGCGGTCTGCACCGCAGCCGACGGGCTCGACGCGCTGCCGCTGGAGGTGGCCCTGGCGTGGGTGCGCGACCGGCCCGGGGTGACCTCGGCCATCGTGGGCGCCCGTACCGCCGCCCAGCTGCGCGACGTGCTCGGCACCGACGACCTCGACCTGCCGCCGGAGATCCGCGCGGCCCTGGACGAGGTGTCCGCGGTCCCGATCGGCTACCCGGAGAACCGCTCGGTCACCCCGCCTCGGTGATCACCCGAGGTCGTCGTCGGTGTGGATGACCTCGTCGACGCGGTACACGAGCAGCTCCTCGTCGGCGACGGCGAACGGTTCGGTCGTCAGCGTCTCGTCGTCGCCGGGTGCCAGCGCCTGCACCCACACCGTGCCACCGCGCGGCCGCAGCCCGGAGTCCTCGGCCCGCTCGTCCAGGCCGTCCACCCCGTAGGCGTGCAGCATCTGGTAGAGCGCCCGGCCCGGATGCGACACGTCGGCGACGGCCGACTCCGCCGGGTCGCGCGGGTACAGCTCGCTGTACGCCTCGCGGCCGGCCCCGAGCAGGGAGTCGGTGTCGTCGATCTCGTAGTCGCGGCGGACCAGCACGCCGACCTGGGCCGGGGCGGCGTCGTCGGCCTCGAACTCCGGGTCGGCGGGGTCCTCCGGGAACTCCCAGGGGGTGACCTCGTCGGTCACGTCGTAGAGCAGGTTGTCGTACCGATCGGCGGCGTTGCGCAGCGCGCTGTAGGCGGAGATGACCGCCGGATCGGTCTCGCCGGTGCGGGCCAGACAGGCCTGCAGGTGGGCTTCCAGGGCGTCGGTGAGTTCGTCGAGCGCGGACTGCAGGCGCTCGATGTCGTGCGGCGGCGTGGTCACAGTGCACGACCGTACCCGCTGTGGCCATGGCAAGATACGTGAATGGAATGGTCGGTGGCGACGAGTCGCAGCTCCCGGTTCGCGCAGGCCACCGAGTACGAGTACCGGCACCTGTTCCTACCCCGCACCACCTCGCGCGGTGCTGCCCGCCGGCTGCTCACCGAGCACGCGGAACACGGCCACTGGGAACTCGCACGCCTGCGCCTCAACCCCGACGGCACCCGCAAGGTGGTGCTGCGACGCAAGATCCTGCGGGTGCGGCCGACGCTCTGAGGCTGCCGCGCGCCGGTGCGCGGGTCGGCAGCCGGGTCAGGCGAGGTCGAGCAGGCGGTCCAGGACGCGGGCGCCGAACCGGAGCCCGTCGACCGGTACGCGCTCGTCGACGCCGTGGAACATGCCGGCGAACTCCAGGTCCGGTGGCAGCCGCAGCGGCGCGAATCCGAAGTTGCGGATGCCCAGCAGGCTGAACGACTTCGCGTCGGTGCCACCGGACAGGCAGTACGGGACGGTCTGGGCGCCCGGGTCCTCCGCACGCAGCGCCTCGCCCATGGCCTCGACGAGGGCGCCGTCGAACGACGTCTCGACCGCGATGTCACGGACCACCGACTCGCGCTTGACTCGCGGTCCCAGGATGGAGTCGAGGGTCTCCTGGAACTCCTCTTCGTACCCGGGCAGGAAGCGCCCGTCAACATACGCCTCGGCCTTGCCGGGAATGACGTTGTGCTTGTACCCGGCCCGCAGGATGGTCGGGTTGGTGGTGTTGCGCAGGGTGGCCCGGACGATGCGCCCGGCGTCGCCCAGCGCGCCCAGCAGGGCCTCCGGGTCGTCGGGGTCGAACTCCAGGCCGAACGCCTGGCTGGCCTCCTCCAGGAACGCCCGCACCGTGGGTGTGAGGCGGGTCGGCCACTCGTAGCGGCCCAGCCGGGCGACCGCCTCGGCCAGTTCGGTGACGGCGTTGGCGGTACTGACCATCGATCCGTGTCCGGCCCGGCCCTCGACCGTCAGGCGCATCCAGTCGATGCCCTTCTGCGCGGTCTCGACGAGGTAGAGCCGGTGGTCGTCGCGGACGGTGACGCTGAAGCCGCCGACCTCGCTGATGGCCTCAGTGACGCCGTCGAACAGCTCTGGCCGGTGGTCGACCGCCCAGTGGGCCCCCAGCACCCCGCCGGCTTCCTCGTCGGCCAGGAACGCCAGCACCACGGGGCGAGCCGGCCGCCGCCCGGTGCGCAGCCGGTCGCGCACGACGGACAGGATCATCGCGTCCATGTCCTTCATGTCGACCGCGCCGCGGCCCCAGAGGCAGTCGTCGGCGAGCTCGCCCGAGAACGGGTCATGGCTCCAGTCCGCCGCGTCGGCCGGCACCACGTCGAGGTGACCGTGCAGCAGCAGCGCATCGGTGCGAGCCGGGTCGGCGCCCTCGATGCGGGTGACGACGGTGGTGCGCCCCGGCGCGGCCTCGAAGACGGTGGTCTCCAGGCCGACGTCGGTGAGCTTCTCGGCGACGTACTCCGCCGCCTTCCGCTCCCCCGGGCCACTGTCGTCGCCGAAGTTCGAGGTGTCGATGCGCAGCAGGTCGCGGCAGAGGTCGACGACCTCGGCGTCGGGCGAACCTGCGGCGGGCGTCGAGGCGTCGGTCATCCGCCTATCCTGGCATGCCGCCAGTACTGCCTCTTCTCCTCGTCCCGGACGACGACACCCATCCGGCCCAGCTCGTCCCGCAGCTCGGCGGCGTCCTCCTTCTCGCCCTTCTCCAACGCCCGCTGCCGCGCCTTGAGCACGGCGTCGGCGCCGGCCGGAAGGTCCGGCGTCTCCGGCACCCACCGGCGGTACGCGTCGCGGTGCGGGTCGGTGGCGCTCCACGGATATCCGTGCGTGGTGAACGCCGCCTCCAGCCGGCCCGCGGGCAGGTCTGACGCCTCCCGGGCCAGCTCCTCGCCGCCGCGGCCGAGCAGCACCAGGGACTTGCCGTCCACGAAGACCGTGCGCACGTCGGCCCGGTCGACGGTGCGGGTGGTGCCGTCGCGGGTCAGGGTCACCCGGCCACGGTCGACGCCCACCCGCAGGGCTTCCCCCTCTGCGGTCAGTGCCAGGACGATCCCCAGCACGACGCCGGCCGCCACCGCGATGACGGTGCCCTGGGGTTGCGGCAGTTCCGCCACCACCCGCGCCGGGCCGAAGTCCGGGACCCAGTCGACGTCCAGGATCCATTCCGCCACCGGCCGCAGTGCCAGTCCGAGCAGGCTGCCGGCGACGGGGAACCCCACCCAGACGAGTACCGCTTCCCAGAGCGGGCGGCCGACGACGGTCTCGTCTCCGGCCGGCCCGTTCACCGGAACCACGCTCACTTCACCTCCGACCTCAGCACGCGCATCGTCCCCAGGACCAGCGGCAGGGCCAGCCACAGGGCGAGCGACGTGCCCAGCTGGCCCCACGCCTCGCCGGTCAGCTCACCGTCCAGGAGCACCGTAGTGGTCGTGGACAGGTCCAGCCATTCCGCCGGGGTCTTCAGGGCGGAGATGAGGCTCCCGAGGATCGTCCACGCCGTGGGCAGGACGAAGTAGAGCACGATGGCCAGCGGCGTGCTCAGAAGAGCGAGGCCGAACGCCGAGCCGACCAGGACGTTGACCACCTGGAACAGCAGCACCCGGCCGAGGCCCTCGAACCCGAACTCCCAGCTCGCCGACGCATCGGTGATGACCGGAGCGAGCAGGTTCGCCAACGCCGCCCACACGAGGCTGGCGGCGACGGCGGCCGCGGCCAGCACGGCGCTCGCGGCCAGCTTGGCGGTGACGATCCGCTCGCGCCGCGGCTCCAGCGCGAACGTCGTCAAGGTGGTGCGCTGCGACCACTCGCCGGTGACCGCCAGGATGCCGACGACGGGGAGCAGCAACCCGATGCCCAGCTGGGCGCCGCCGAAGAAGTCGGCGAAGTTCCGGTCGGCGGCGTCGCCGGTGAAGATCTGCACCACCACCATGGCGAGCGCGACCAGCGCGATGACGGCCATCAGCCAGAATCCGGCGCGCGTGTTGATGGCCTTGCGCAGCTCGACGAGGGTGAGCCGGGGCAGCGACGGCCGGGCGGTGCGGACGGGCCGGTGCGTACCGGCGGCGGGAACGGTCGTGAGGGCGGACATCAGGCGGCATCCTTCCGGGTGTCGTTCGACGTGAGGCGCAGGAACATCTCCTCGAGGCCACCGGAGTCGGCGGCGCGCAGTTCGAGCAGGACGATGCCCGCTGACGCGGCCGCCCGGCCCACGGTCTCGGCGTCGGCGGCCACGGCGAAGCCGCCGTCGCGGGTCGGCTGGGCGGACAGCCCGGCGTCGACGAGCACCTTCTCCAGGGCGTCCGGCTCCAGGCCGCGCACGTACAGACCGCCGGCCCGCAGCAGGTCGTCCTTGCCCCCGTCGGCGACGATCTTCCCGTTGCCGATGACGACGAGGTGGTCGGCAACGGCCTCCACCTCGCGCAGCAGATGCGAGGAGAGCATCACGGTGCCGCCCCGGTCGGCGAAGTCGCGCAGCACCCCGCGCATCCAGAAGATGCCCTCGGGGTCCAGGCCGTTCGCCGGTTCGTCGAGCATGAGCACACTCGGGTCGCCGAGCAGGGCGTGGGCGAGGCCGAGCCGCTGCCGCATGCCCAGCGAGTAGTTGCCGACCCGCCGCTTCTCCGGCGCGCCGGCCAGGCCCACCAGCTCCAGCATCGCCGTCACGCGCTTCTGCCCGACACCGAGCAGCTGCGCGGACAGGCTCAGGACCTCGCGGCCGGTACGGCCCGCATGCTGCGCCGAGGCGTCCAGCAGTACGCCGATGTGCCGGCCCGGGTTGGGCAGGTCACGGAACGCGACTCCGTTGACGGTGGTGGCGCCGGAGGTCGGCGGGGTCAGTCCGCAGATCATCCGCATGGTGGTGGACTTCCCGGCCCCGTTCGGCCCCAGGAAGCCGGTGACGGTGCCCGGCTCGCAGCCGAACGACACGTCGTCGACGGCGGTGAAGCCTCCGTAGCGCTTCGTGAGGTGCTCGACAGTGATCATGGCACCCACAGTGCCGCTCCGAGCAGCCGGTCCGCGTCGGCCGGCGGGCTGCCGTCGTGCGACCAAGGTCGAGGCGCCGATCGACCAAGGTCGCTACCCGCCCAGGTCGATCGGCTCGTAGCGTGGTGTTCCATGACGACGCCAGTGCCCGCGGACTCGGCCCGGCCGGCGCCCAGCCGGCCGGAGCTGCCGTCGCTGCTGCCGGGCATGCTGCTCGCCGACCCCGACCCCAGCGACACGCGTCATGGCCGGGCCCGCCGCTCGGTCCGCGACTGGGTGGTCGACTCCGTGTGCTTCGTGCTCGCCGTCGTCATCGGGCTCATGACGTTCGACGCGGCGATGACGACCGACCCGCCCGAGATCGTGCAGCTGGCCGACCTCGTCGTCGGAGCGGCGTTCTGCCTGACCCTGTGGTGGCGCCGGCGCTGGCCGGTGCAGCTGGCCGTCGCCGGCGCGGTGCTGGCCTCTGCGGTCGCGTCCAGCGCCGGCGCGTCGGTGATCCTGCTGTTCACGGTCGCGGTGCATCGCCGGTATGTGGTGGCCATCGCCGTCGCGCTGCTGCAGCTCGCCTCCGCCGCGCTCTTCTACGAGATCTACCCCGACCCGGAGCTCTCGTACCGCGGCACGATCGCCTTCACCGTCCTGCTGGTGGGCGCCGTCACGTTGTGGGGCATGTTCGTGCGGGCCCGCCGGCAGCTGGTGCTGTCGCTGCGGGAGCGGGCGTACCAGGCCGAGTCGGAGGCGGCGCTGCGGGTCGACCGGGCCCGGCATCTGGAGCGCGAACGCATCGCCCGCGAGATGCACGACGTCCTGGCGCACCGCATCTCGCTGTTGAGCGTGCACGCCGGCGCGCTGGAGTACCGCCCGGACGCGCCCGGCACAGACATCGCGAACGCGGCCTCGGTCATCCGGGCCAGCGCGCACCAGGCGCTGCAGGACCTGCGCGAGATCATCGGCGTGCTGCGGGCGCCGTCGTCCGACGACGACCCGGACCGGCCGCAGCCCACCCTGGCGCAGCTGCCGGCCCTGGTCGAGGAGTCCCGGCAGGCCGGAATGCGGGTCAGCGTCGTCGACGAGCTCACCGGCGACGGCGCCGAGCCGCCGCCCGCGGTGGCCCGATGCGCTTACCGCGTCGTGCAGGAGGCCCTGACGAACGTGCGCAAGCACGCCCGCGGCACCGGCGTCTGCGTGACCCTCACCGGAGGGCCCGGCGACGCCCTGGGGGTCGAGATCCGCAACCGGATGCCGGTCGGCTCGTCCGGCCGGTCGGAGATCCCCGGTACCGGCACCGGGCTCATCGGACTGGCCGAGCGGGTGGAGCTGGCCGGCGGCACCCTGGACCACGGGATCACGCCCGACGGCGACTTCCGGGTCCGTGCCTGGCTACCGTGGCCGGCATGACGGAGGTCGTGAACGTACTCATCGTCGACGACGACGCCCTGGTGCGGGCCGGACTGTCCATGATGCTGGCCGGAGTGCCCGAGCTGCGCATCGTGGGCGAGGCCGCCGACGGGGCGGACGTGCCGGCCCTGGTGGAGTCGACGAGGCCGGACGTGGTGCTGATGGACATCCGGATGCCCAAGGTCGACGGGCTGGCCGCCACCGAGGCGCTGCGCCGCCGCGCCGACCCGCCGGAGATCGTCATCCTGACCACGTTCGACACCGACGACCACGTCCTGCGGGCCCTGCGCGCCGGCGCCACCGGGTTCCTGCTCAAGGACACCCCGCCGGCGGACATCGTCGCCGCGGTCCGGCGCGCCGCGGCCGGCGAGCCGATCCTGTCGCCGTCGGTCACCCGTCAGCTCATCGCGCACGTGGCGGACGGCGACGACGGCGCCCGGCTGCGGCGGGCGGCCGAGCAGCTGGCGGAGCTGTCCGAGCGGGAGCGCGAGGTGGCCGTCGCGATCGCGCACGGGAAGTCCAACGCCGAGATCAGCGCCGAGCTGTACATGAGCGTCGCAACCGTGAAGGCGCACGTCTCGCGGGTGCTGACCAAGCTCGGCCTGAACAACCGGGTGCAGATCGCGCTGTTGGTCCACGACGCCGGCCTGGTCTGAGGACCGGCCCGGAAATGATCACGTGGACCATGGGTGTGTTCGCCTCACCAGGAATGCTTGCCCGGTGGAGCGGGAACGCCCATGGTCCACGTGATCATTTCGGGGCGGCGCGGGCGGACCACTCCGAGGCGAGCATCGCGTAGTCGTATTCGCTGGCCCACACGCCCTTGACGAACTCGTTGTCGACCAGGTGCGCCTCGCGCCGCATCCCCAGCCGCTCCATCAGCCCGGCCGACGCTGCGTTGGCGGCGTCGCAGCGGCCGATGATGCGCCGCAGCCCGAACGTCTCGAACCCCAGCCGCAGCATCTCGACCGCGGCCTCGTGCGCGAAGCCGTTGCCGTGGTGGTCAGGGTGGAACGCGAAGCCGATCTCACCGCGCCGGTGCTCCGCACTGGCCCACTCCAGCAGAACCTCGCCGGTGACGGCTCCGGTGTCGCGGCGGACGACGGCCAGGATGAGGCCGTCACCCTCACGGGCCAGGGTGCGGGTCTGCATCCGCTTGCCGAGCCCTTCCAGCGCCCGGCCCCGCGACCACGGCTCCCAGTACATGAAGCGTGCGACGTCGGGGTGGGAGTGCAGCTCGTACAGCGCGTCGAGGTCGTCCTCAGCGAACGGCCGGAGGTCGAGGCGGTCGGTGGCGATCGGGTACGCGGGTTCGGGCATCCGGCCATCGTAGGGGCGGTGCTGCTCGGGCGCCGCGTCCGTTTTCCGCCAGCTCCGCCGGGCCGTCGCGGGCACGCTGGGGGCATGACCACATACCGCTACCGCTGCATCCCGGCCGACGTCGCCGCCGCCCTTCGCATCCGTGACGACGCCGGCGAGACCCGGGCACCGTTCGTCGACGACGACGGCGGCGCACCGTTGCGCTGTTGCCTGCGCCGCAGCACACCGGGTGAGTCGATCGTGCTGGTGTCCTATGCGCCGCTTCGCCGGTGGGCGGCCGCGCACGGTGCCGCGCCTGGCGCGTACGACGAGATCGGTCCGGTCTTCCTGCACGCGTCGCCGTGTGCCGGACCCGACGGCGACGGTTTCCCGTCCGCGGTGGCCTCCGCGCGGCGGGTGTTCCGCGGGTACGACAAGCGCGGGCACATCATCGGCGGCCGCCTGGTCGATCCGGCGCCGGGCGCCGCACCGCTGGTGGCCGAGGCGGCTCTGGACGACCTGTTCGCCGATCCTGCCGTGGAGGTCGTCCACATCCGCGCGGTCGAGTTCGGCTGCTTCCACGCCGAGGTCCGCCGCGACGGATGATCGTGCGACGAGCGCCGGCCGCGTTAACGGCGGCTGGCCACGGGTACGGATCGATCATGTCGGAGACCACGTGGACTGAAGGACCCGGGCCGCTGCGCGACGTGCGCGAAGGCATGACGGTAGTCGACTCCGCCGGTAGCGAGCTCGGCACCGTCGCCGAGGTCAAGATGGGTGACGCCGAATCCGCCACCGGGCAGGGCCAGCAGCTGGAGCCCCCGGACGACCTCGTCACCGGCGTGGCGCGAGCGGTCTGGTCCGGCCCGGAGCTCCCCGATGGCGCAGCGGCGCGGCTGGTCCGGCTCGGCTACCTGCGCGTCGACCGCGCGTTCGCCCGCGACGTCTATGCAGCTGCGGACCAGGTCGAGGGCGTGCGGGAGGGCACCGTCGACCTCGCCGTCACCGAGGACCAGCTGGTCGCGGCCTGAGACCGGCGCTACAGGTACGACGGCCCGGTGACGCGGCGGCCGAACACGCGCCAGGTCACGACCTGGCCGATCAGCAGCAGCGGCAGGAGCGCGCAGACCGCCGGCACCAGCAGCGCGAGCGTGGTGCCGTCGGCCGCGCTCGCGGTCGGCGCCAGCCGGACCCCGGCGGCCAGGACGAGCGCCGTCATGGCGGTGCCTGTCAGCGCGAACGTCGCCCGGTCGCCGGCCGGGCCGGCCATCGGCCGGGCTCGCGACCGCAGCGGTTCGGTGAGCCGCAGGCTCGCGAACGCCAGCCCGTGCAGGGCGAACATCACGACGACGGCCGCGGCGAGCATCGCGGCTGCGGCGCCGGTGGCGACGGCGTCGGTGACACCGGACAGCAGGCCGGCCATGATCCAGCCCCATCCGGCGGCCACCGCCCAGCTGCCCAGCGTGACCGCGCCGTCGCAGATGGCCGGCCAGACCCGGTTGCCGGCACGGCCGCGCGACCACAGCCCCATGTCGCGCACCACCCACCCGGTCACCACGACGACGATCAGCGGGAAGAGGCCGCCGAACAGCTCCGCCTCCAGGCCGGGGAACGCGCCGACCAGCAGGCCCGCCGTCGCCACCAGCCACACCTCGTGGGCGAGGAAGAACGGCGCGACGGTCGCGACGACCAGCCGCCGTTCCCGCCCGTCCCGCCCCAGGTACGGCAGCAGCATGCCGACACCGATGTCGGCGCCGCCGAGCACGAAGTAGCCGACGGCGAAGAACCCCAGCAGCACCGCGGCGAGCGTCTCCATCAGCGTCCCTCCCCCACCAGTACCGGCGCCGCCACAGTCGGGGCGCCGACCCCGGAACCCAGGGCGCCCAACGCCACGGCGTCGGGGCCGCGCCGGGCCTGCCGGGCCAGCAGCCAGGTGTTGACCGCGATGAGCACCGCGAACACGGACACGAACGTGGCGAACGAGAACCGGATCGCCGTCGCGGACAGGTCCGACACCGCGTCCTCCGTCCGCAGCACCCCGTCGATGACCCACGGCTGCCGGCCGACCTCCCGGAACACCCGGCCGGAGATCATCGCGACATACGGCAGCGGGATCGCCACGATCAGCGCGACGTGCCACAGGCGGGCCGTGACGACGACCCGCCGCGACAGCGCCAGCAGCACGTTGAGGCCGGAGAAGAAGAACATCGCGGCGAACGCCATGAGCATGAGCAACGCGCCCACCCGGGCCAGACCGGCGCCGCCGCTGAACTCGTCCCACTTGTGCGGCTGGATCTCCTGGATCAGCTGCAACTGAGTGCCGCCTGTCACGGCGGACGCGAACAGCGCCGGCGTCGCGGTGAACACGCCATCCGCAGCGACCGGCCGAAGAACTCCGCCTCCCGGGTGCGGCGCAGCAGGTGCCAGGCGCTCACTCCGGCCAGGAAGAACCCGGCGGTCACCAGGGCCCCGGCCAGCACGTGCCAGAAGGCCTGGATCGCGCTGGGGTTGGCGAGCACGGCCGCGGCGTCGGTGAGCCGCACGCCGCCGCCGTCGCCGTCGACCTCGGCTCCGACAGGGTTCTGCATGAACCCGTTCGCCACGAGCACCCAGTACGCCGAAACGTACGCCGTCAGCGTCACCACCCAAATGGTGGCCAAGTGCGCCCACCGGTTCAGCCGGTCCCAGCCGAAGATCCACAGCCCGAGGAACGTCGACTCGACGAAGAACGCCACCAGCGTCTCCATCGCCAACGCCGCACCGAACACGCCACCGGCGGCGTGCGTGAGCCCGCTCCAGCTCAGCCCGAGCTGGAACTCCATGACCAGCCCGGTGACGATGCCCATCGCGTAGTTGATGACGTAGAGCTGGCCCCAGAACCGGGTCATCCGGGCGTGGAAGGTGCTGCGGCCCAGCGCGGCACGGGTCTGCAGCACGGCGACGACCGTGGCCAGGCCCAGCGTCAGCGCGACGAAGAGGAAGTGGGCGCCCGCGGTCAACGCGAACTGCAGGCGCGCCAGGTCCAGCACGTCCATGGGTCAGTGTTCCCGGCGGCCGCCGGCCGTCGCGGGCACCTCGGCGACGGCCGCCCGCTCCAGGGCGAACCGCGGCAACACCCGGTCCAGCCAGCGCGGCAGCCACCACGCCCGCTCCCCCAGCAGGCTCATGACCGCCGGCACGATCAGGCAACGGATGACGACGGCGTCGAGGAACACCGCGACCGCGAGGCCGAGCCCGAACTGCTGCAGCATCCGGTCCGGGCTGAGCAGGAACGCCCCGAACACCACGACCATGATCGCCGCGGCGGCGGTGATGACACCGCCGGTGGTGGCCAGCCCTTCGCGGACGGCCCGGACGGCGTCGCCGGTGCGGCGCCATTCCTCGTGCATCCGGGAGACCAGGAAGACCTCGTAGTCCATGGACAACCCGAACACGATCGCGAAGATCAGCACCGGGACGAACGCCTCGACCGGCCCGGCCGGCACGCCGAACATGCCCTCCCCGAACACCAGCGTCACCACACCCAGCGACGCGCCGATGCTGAGCAGGTTGAGCACGGCCGCCTTCACCGGCACCCACACGGACCGGAACACCGCCATCAGCAGGAGCGCGGACAGCCCGACGACCACGGCGACGAACAGCGGCAGCCGGTCGGCGACGGCGTCGGCGAAGTCTTCCGCGGCAGCCGTGGACCCGCCCACCAGGTACGTCGCGTCCGTCGACGCGGCAAGCTCCGGCAGGACGTCGTCGCGCAGCCGGTTCACCAGGTCGCTGGTCGCCTCGTCCTGCGGCGCGGACTCCGGGAACGCGAGCACCAGTGTCAGGTCGGTGCCTTCGATCGGCTGCGGCGGGACGATGCCGGCGACGCCGTCAGTGGTCTCCAGGGCGCCGGCCAGCTCCGCGCCGCCGTCGCCGGCACCCTCGGCCAGCACGATCAGCGGGCCGTTGAAGCCGGGACCGAAGCCCTCCGCCAGTAGGTCGTAGGCCTGCCGGCTGGTTGACTCCTCCGACTCGTTGCCGGCGTCGGCGAAGCCCAACCGCATCCCCAGCGCCGGCGCGGACAGCGTCAGCAGGATCGCGACGGCGCCCACCAGCGCGGGCAGCGGCCGGCGCCGGACACCGTCGGCGAGCCGCCGCCAGCGGGCGCCCGGCTCTCCTGTGGACCGCTCGGCGTGCTTGACGATCCGCTTCTCGATGCGGGCACCGAACACCGTGAGCAGGGACAGCAGCAGTGTCAGCGACGCGACCATGGTCACCAGGACGGTGAGCGCGACGGCCAGTGCCACGCCCTGCAGCGACCCCAGGCCCAGTGCGAAGAGCCCGAGCAGCGCGATGATGACGGTGCACCCGGCGAAGATGACCGACCGGCCGGCGGTGTCCAGCGCGGTGCGCGCCGCGGCCTGCCGGTCCGCGCCGTTCAGGAGCTCCGAGCGGTAGCGGGCGAACACCAGCAGCGCATAGTCGATGCCCACACCGATGCCGACCAGCATCATCAGCGGCGGCGTGTAGGTCGCCACGGTCACCACGTTCGACAGCAGCGCGATGACGCCCAGCGTGCTGCCCACCGCGAAGACCGCGGTGATCAGCGGCAGTGTCGCGGCCAGGAACGAGCCGAACATGAAGACCAGGATCACCAGCGCGGCCAGCATGCCCGCGCCCTCGGCCGCGCCGCCCGCGGGCTCCTCCGCGGCGCGCACGGCGTCGCCGCCCAGCGCGACCTCCAGGCCGTCGCCGGCGGCCGCCTGAGCGGTGTCGATGATCTCGCGGACGTCGTCGGCCGGGACGTCGGTGCTGCTGCCGTCCAGGGCGACGGTGGCGTAGGCGATGGTGCCGTCGGGCGAGACCGCGCCCGGCGCGTCGAACGGCCCGGTGACGGCGGCGACGTGCGGCAGCGTCGCGAGCTCGTCGAGCATCGACGCGACCCGCTCGCGGTGGGCGCCGGTGTCCAGTCCGGCGTTGTCGTGCAACACCACCTGGATGGAGTCGCCGGCACGCGCCGGCGCGCTCTCCTCCAGCGTGTCGGAGAGCCGCTGCGACTCGGTGCCGGGTAGCGCATGCTCGTCGTGGTAGTCGTTGCCGACCACCTGCGACGCCGCCGTGATGGCGACGAGCACGCCCACCCACACCACGATGGCGAGCCAGTGGTGGCGTTGCGACCAGCCGGCCAGCCGCTCCAGCCGGCCGGTGGCCGGGGGCGGGGCGGGCATCTGCGTGGACACGGCGGAGACCTCCAGGAGCACGGTTCGGGCACTGTCCCCCACAGAGTCGCCGTCCGATCCGGCCGTCGTCGTCGGGCCGGAGAGGACACCTGCCGTACTCCGCTGGTTGCGCCCCAGGGGTGATCCCCTACACCGGGAGTTGCGCCACCGGCGGGCTCTAGCCCAGCCAGCCCGGCGTGACCAGTCCCGCCTCGTAGGCCAGCACCACCAGTTGGGCCCGGTCGCGTACGTCGAGCTTGGTCATGATGCGGCTGACGTGGGTCTTCGCGGTGGCCGGGCTGAGTACCAGGCGGTCGGCGATCTCGTCGTTGGACAGCCCGGCGGCGACGAGGACCAGCACCTCGCGTTCCCGCTCGGTCAGGGCGTTCAGTCGCGGGCTCGGTACGGGCTTCGCCACCCGGCCGGCGATCTCGGCGATGAGTCGGCGAGTCACCGACGGCGCGATGAGCGCGTCGCCGCGGGCCACGACCCGCACGGCGTGGATGAGCTCCATCGGCTCGGTGTCCTTGACCAGGAAGCCGCTGGCGCCGGCGCGCAGCGCGCCGTACACGTAGTCGTCGAGGTCGAACGTGGTGAGGATGACCACCCGGACGGCGGCCAGCCGGGGGTCGGCGACGATGCGCCGGGTCGCCTCCAACCCGTCCACGTCCGGCATCCGCACGTCCATGAGCACGACGTCCGGCCGCAACTCGCGCACCAGGGCGAGCGCCTCGGCGCCGTCGGCGGCCTCGCCGACCACCTCGATGTCCGGCTCGCCGTCGAGGATGGATCCGAAGCCGGCACGCACCAGGCGCTGGTCGTCGGCCAGCAGGACACGAATCACCGGACCACCTCGCGGTACGGGAGGTGGGCGGTCACGTGGAAGCCGCCACCGGCTGCCTGCCCCGCCGTGAGCGTGCCGCCCAGCGCCTCCGCTCGGGCGCGCATGCCGTCGATGCCGCTGCCGGTGCCCACCGGCCCGCCGCGCCCGTCGTCGCGCACCTCCACGGTCACATCATCGTGCCCGTAGCCGATCCGGACGACGACCTGCCCGGCCCGGGCGTGGCGGGTGACGTTCGTGAGCGCCTCCTGGACGATTCGGAACGCCGCGGCGTCGACGGCCGCGTCCAGCGGTACCGGGTCGCCGTCGACCCGCAGCTCGACCTCCAGGCCGGTGCCGCGGGTCCGCTCGACCAGCGGGTCCAGACGACTCAGGCTGGGTGCGGGTGCCGTCGGTGCGGTGTCGTCGACCTGCCGCAGCACGCCGAGGGTGGCCCGCAGCTCCCGCAGCGCCTCCCGGCTGGTGTCCTTGATGGACGCGAGTGCTTCGGCCGCCCGGTCCGACGTGGCCGGGCCGGGGTCACGCTCCAAGCCGTGCAAGGCCGCGCCGGCCTGCACGTTGATCATCGAGATGTTGTGCCCCAGGACGTCGTGCAGTTCCCGGGCGATGCGCAGCCGCTCCTCGGTGGCGCGGTTGCGCAGTGCCTCGTCGCGCCCAAGCCGGGAGCTGCGCGCGACCGATCCGAGTGCGACGGCGGCTACGATCCAGCTGACCAGCAGGAACACACCCGCGTCGCCGAGCGGCCCCTCATCCTGCCAGCCTTCGCCCACCACCGAGCCCGCCACCGCCAGCCCGCCGATCGCGATGGCGGCGGCCAGCAACCCCTGCGACGCGAGCGTGTAGAGCGCGATCAGCGTCGTGATCAGGATGGGCCCGTCGGTGTCGATGACCGGGTAGTAAACGGCCGAGGCGACCAGCGTCACGACGCCGACCGTGACCGGGAACCGGCGCCGGAACGTCAGCGCCGCGCAGGCGACGATCATGAGCAGCCAGCCCAGCGGCACCACGTTGTGCAGTGTGAGTGTGCCGGTCCACCCGACGACGGTGGTGAGCACGACGAAGACGCCGACGACGGCTGCGATCACGACGTCCCGGGATGCTCTGATGCGACGTTCCAACCCTGCCCCCGGCCGACTGCGCTGATCAGGGCATCCTACTGTCGCAGTCAGCGCCTGCGGCCGGTGACCGCGGCCAGGCCCCATGCGATCAGGCCGGTGATCGCGCCGACGATCACCCCCGTGAACACGCTGGAGACCACCGCGAAGCCCCTGATGATCACCGCCTCCACCGCCGGATCGAGATCCGCGAGGTTCCCGCCCAGCTGCGGCGGGTCGTCACCGTAGTTGGCGTCCCAGAGCAGCTGGTGGCCGAGCGCGAGCACGATGCCGTAACAGGCGCCCACGGCCAGGATCGTCAGGAACGGGTTCGGCACCCGCTTGACGAGCACCACCGCGATCCACACCAGCGGAGGGAGGAAGACGAAAACAGCGTTGAGCGGCGTCCCCTCCTCGATGATGTCGAGGTCGTGCAGCACCACCCGCGGAGCGGCGAGCAACGCCAGCGCGACAACGGCGACCAGCGGCAGGCCGAGCGAGCGCCGCGACGCCGTCGCCTGCTGGTGCTCTGGCCGACTGTGATCCGTCATGATCCATACGGTAGGCCGGTTCCCGCCGCCGCCGCAGCCGTCATCGCGCGGTCGGTCAGTACCTCTCGCGACGACGTCCCGAGTCGCCTCGAGACGACTCCCCGCCACGCCCGTGGCCCATAGGCTGGGCCTCGTGAGGGTCGATGGGCGACCGTGAGCGCGCCACCCTGATGGGCGGCACGCTGGCAGCCGGGCCCGAGGACCGTGGTTTCGCGGTTCGAGCGGTCCTACCACTCCGGGAGACCGAGTGATCGACATCGTCGTCGCCGACGACCAGGACCTCGTTCGCGCGGGACTACGCGCGCTCCTGATCACGGACCCCGAGCTGGCGGTCGTTGCGGAGGCACGGACCGGGCAGGAGGCCGTCGACCAGACCTGGACCTGACCTGATAACGGTACGGTCGGATGCGCCGGACGGCGCCAGCGCACCACCGCGCCTGGCCGTGACCCCTCGAGGAGCGAACGACATGAGCACCGACAACGGCCGCCGTTTCCCCGACGGCTTCGTGTGGGGGTCGGCGACGGCCTCGTACCAGATCGAGGGTGCGGCCAAGGAGGGCGGCCGCGGGCCGTCCATCTGGGACACGTTCTCGCACACACCGGGCAAGACGCTGAACGGCGACACCGGCGACGTGGCCTGCGACCATTACCACCGCTGGCGGGAGGACCTCGGGCACGTCGCGGAGCTCGGCCTGCAGGCGTACCGGTTCTCCGTGGCGTGGCCGCGGGTGCAGCCCGGCGGCCGCGGCCCGGTCAACCGCGAGGGCCTGGACTTCTACTCGCGGTTGGTCGACGGGCTGCTGGAGCGCGGCATCCAACCGGTGGCCACGCTCTACCACTGGGACCTGCCGCAGGACCTCGAGGACGCCGGCGGTTGGCCGGCCCGAGACACCGCCTACCGGTTCGCCGAGTATGCCGAGCTCGTGGCGGCCGCACTCGGCGACCGGGTGCACACCTGGACCACGCTGAACGAGCCGTGGTGCAGCGCCTACCTGGGCTACGCCTCGGGCGCGCATGCTCCCGGCCGCGTCGAGCCGGCGGCCGCGCTGGCCGCCGTCCACCACCTCAACCTCGGTCACGGCCTGGCCGGACAGGCGATCCGCCGGGCCGCGCCGTCCGGGCAGCTGTCACTGACGCTGAACCTGCACGTCGTGCGGCCGGCCGACCCGGACAGCGAGGCCGACCGCGACGCCGTCCGTCGCATCGACGCGGTTGGCAACCGGGCGTTCCTCGGACCGGTGCTCGACGGCGCCTATCCCGACGACCTGCTGGCCGACACCGCGCACGTCTCCGACTGGTCGTTCGTCCGCGACGGCGACACCGCGGCCGCCCGGGTCCCCCTCGACGTGCTGGGGGTCAACTACTACTCCACCGCTCTGGTGCGCCGCTGGGCCGGTTCCCGGCCGCGTTCGGAGGACGACGGCCACGACGACGCCCACGGCTCCCCCTGGGTGGGCGCGGACGACGTCGAGTTCCTCCGGCCCGAGGGCCCGTACACGGCGATGGGCTGGAACATCGACCCGAGCGGCATGACTGAGCTGCTGCTGCGGCTGCACCGCGAGTACCCCGGCCAGCCACTCATGATCACCGAGAACGGGGCCGCGTTCCCCGACACCGTCGCCGACGACGGCTCCGTCCACGACCCGCTGCGCATCGACTACCTGCGCCGGCACATCGCGGCCGTCGGTTCCGCCATCGACGCCGGGGCCGACGTGCGCGGCTACTTCGCCTGGTCGCTCATGGACAACTTCGAGTGGTCCTTCGGCTACGACCGCCGGTTCGGCCTCATCCGGGTCGACTACGACAGCCTCGAGCGCACCTGGAAGGACTCCGCGCGCTGGTACCGCGACGTCATCGCCCGCCACGGCGTCGCCGACTGACAGGCCGCCGGGTCACTCGCCGAGCATCGCGGCGGCCAGGTCGCTTCGCGCGTAGGCGACGCGGCGGCCGGTGCGTCGCCGCGTCACCAGCCCGGTGCGGTGGAGGATGCCCAGGTGGTAGGACACAGTCGACGGGGTGAGCGCCAGGTCGCGGCTCAGTTCGGCGGTGGTGCGCGGGCGGTCCAGCGCCGCGAGAAGCCCGGCCCGGGTGTGCCCGAGCAGCTCGCCGAGGTCGTCGGGGTGGGCGCCCGGCCGTGCGGCCGCCCACAGCTGATGCAGGCCGCGGGCGGGATAGATGACCGACGGCGTGGTGGGGCGCTCGGCGTTGAGCCAGACCGCGTCGCCGGCTCCGGCACTGGGAATCAGCAGCAAGCCGTCGTGGGCCCAGTCGACCAGCACGTCGAACGGCTTGCGCAGCAGAACGCTGCCCGCTTCCCAGCGTAGGTCGGGGTGGATGTCGTCGAGCAGTGCCAGGGCTCCGTACTGGGCCATCCGGTCGCCGCGGTATGCCACCTCGGCGGTCAGCACGTCCAGGACCCGTGGCCAGTCCGGTGCGATCACCTGGTCGAAGTACACGTGCACGGCCTCGGCGACGCGTTCAGCGAACCGTCGTGGCCCGCCTCGCAGCGCGGTGGCGACGGCGTCGGGCATCGGCCTGCGGGTGGCGTCGAGCCGTTCCGGCCCGCCGGCGCTCGCGGCGACCTCCGGCGGGATGGGCCGGCCACGGAAAGCGATGTCGAGCTGGTAGTCGATCAGATCCGCCGGGGTCGCCGCGATGACCGCCGCCTCGTCCTCGACCGCCATCGCCGCCGCGGTGGGTGGGGGCGTCAGCAGATCGGGCACGTAGGCCGGGATTCCGCTGGGACCCGAGACGAGCCCGCTCAGCAGCTCCAGCGGTCCGTCCGGCACCGACCGCCCCGCCCGCGCCGACCAGCGCGCCAGCTGTGGCGCGTTCGGGCTGGGCCGGCGCAGCGCCCGCAGACTCCCGAGCACTTCCGCGCACGGCGAGATGCCGAACCGCGACCGGCCCAGCGTCTCGGCCGTCATCGGGATGCGCACCGTCATCGGTCACTCCTCGCCCAGCGCCGCGGACTGTTCGAACCTACTCGAATCCATGGCGCCAGCCGGCACTTGGGTCGTCGACTGGCGCCATGACAGAGAACCTCATCGACCGGCGGCGGTTCGCGCTGACCGGCACCGGGATCCTGGCCGGCGGCCTGGCCACCGCAGCGCTGCCGAGCATCGCGACTGCGTCTCCCGCGACGTCGGCGGCCGCCACCGACCCGGCTCTGCGCAGAGTCGTCCTGGTCGGCGAGAACCCCGGCGTCCAACTGTTCGACGGCGACACCGTGGCGGCCTATGCGTCGGTCTGGGTGGTCGACTGGTCCACACACGGCACCGGCAAGGCCATCGTGCTCTGGCACGACGGCCAAGTCCGGCTACTGACCGACCGCCCCGAGCTCGGCCGCTGGCTCGAACGCGACTTCACCCGGTTCTTCCCGGAGGCCGATGGGTTGCCGTGGCCGCAACCGAGGGTCGAGCGGCACTACGTCCGCGTCGAGAACGATCTCGTGCACGGTACGCGGGCCCGTGCCGGCGACGTCGAGGTGCGCATCCGCGACGTGCTCGACCGGCGCGCGTTCGCCACCGACGGGTTCGACCTCGGTGGCCGAGTCCACAGTCTCAGCCTGGTGACAGGCCCGAGCGCGACCGCGACTATCAGCGTGCGGGGCCGGCGGCTGCCCGGTGACATCGTCCGCGGCGGGACCCCCGAGCGGCCGTCGTCGAGCGCCTTCGTCGCCGTCGCGGAGGTCTGGCGAGCCTGACGCGACGCCGGCGATGCACCCGGGGGGTCTTCCCCCATGTCAGATCGCATGAAACCCTGCTCGAAGAGACCGGCGGTGTCCAAGATCGACCCGGTAGCATTTCACGCTGTCACCGAGGTACCTCGGAGGTTCATCGGGCGTGTCGGGCAGGAACGAGGTCGACGACTTCGCTGCTTTGTTGCGGCGGCACCGGCAGGCTGCCGGTCTGTCGCAGGAGGAGCTCGCGGAGAAAGCCGGCCTCAGCGCTGACGCCGTCGCCGCCCTGGAGCGCGGCCGGCGTCGGGCCCCGCGTCCGCTGACGGTGCGAATGCTGGCCACCGCGCTCAATCTCGGCGACACACACCTGGCGGAGTTCATCGAGTCGCTGCGCCGCTCGCCGTCGGTCTATCCGCCGCAGGTCCAGGGTCCGCCGCTGCCGGCGGACCGGCTGATCGGCCGCACCACCGAGCTGACCGAGACGGCCGCACTGCTCCATCACGACGGCGTCCGGCTGGTCACCCTCACCGGGTCCGGTGGGGTCGGTAAGACCCGCCTGGCCGTCGCGGTCGCCGCCGCGGTCCGGCGGCATTTCGAAGGCGGCGTGTGCTGGGTGTCGTTGGAGGCCAGCCCCGACGGTCCCGAGGTCACCGACGCGGTCGCCGCCGCCATCGGGTTACGGCCGGCCTCCGACGCCGCCGAGCTCGACGTGCTCGCCGCGCACATCGGTGGCCGGCAGATGATGCTGGTGCTGGACAACTGTGAACACGCGGTGGAGACCTGCGCCTCACTCTGTACGGTGCTGCTGCAGCGCTGTCCGCGGTTGACCATCGTCGCCACCAGCCGGGAGTTGCTGCGGGTGCCCGGCGAGGTGGTCCGCCAGGTGCAGCCGCTGCAGGTGCCGCCGTCGCAGGCCGCGCTGGACGAGATCCGCGAGGCCGACGCCGTCCGCATGTTCCTGGCCCGGGCCGCCGCCCACGGGGTCCACCCGCGTGACGACCGCCTGGTGCACGTCAGCCGTGTCTGCCGCAGCGTGCAGGGCATCCCGCTGGCCATCGAGCTCGCCGCGGCGCGGGTGAACGTGCTGACCATCGAGCAGATCGCGAACGAGCTGGACACGTCGTCGCGCATTCTCTCCTCCGGCAGCCGGACCGCGCCGCAGCGGCAGCAGACCATCGACGCCGCGCTGGACTGGAGCTACGACCTGCTCAGCCGGGACGAGCAGGCGTTCTTCGAGGACGTCTCCACCTTCTCCGGCGGCTGGACGCTCGCCGCCGCCGTCGCTGTCTGCCACCCCCACAGCGGCGCGACGGCACAGGAGAAGGTGCTCGACCTGACCGGGCGGCTCATCGACAAGTCGCTCATCCTGGTCGAACGCGACGCCGCCGAGGCGCGATACTCGATGTTCTCGGTGATCCGCCAGTACGCCGTGCGGCGGCTCGACGACAGCGGCCGGCGCGCGGTGGTCGAGCAGCGCCACCTCGACCATTTCGTGGCTCTGGCCGAGGACGCCGAGAGGGGCCTGGGCGGGGCGGCGCAACCGGATGTACTGGCCCGCCTCGACGTCGAGCTCGACAACCTCAGGGTCGCGCTGGGCCGGGCCATCGGTCGCGCCCACGCGGACGACTCGATGCGGCTGGCTTCGGCGCTGTGGCGCTATTTCTACCTGCGCGGCCACTACACCGAGGGGCGCGACTGGCTGGAGTCCGCGCTGGCCATCGGCAACGACCATCCGGACGTGGTGTCGCGGGCGGCGCTGGCCGGTGCCCAGCGTGGCGCCGGCTACCTGGCCTTCTTGCAGTGCGAGTACGAGGCCGCGACACACCGCCTCGAGCGGGCGCTGACGCTGTACCAGGAGGCCGGTGACGACTCCGGCGCCGCGCTCACGCTGCGCCACCTGGGCGGTATCGCCCGCGAACAGGCCCGCTACGACCAAGCGTACGACCTGCACTCGCAGAGCCTCCAGCTCTATGAACGGCAGGTGGACGCGGCCGGAGTGGCCTGGGCACGTCACCACCTCGGGTTCGTCTCCTGGCTGCGCATGGACCTCGGCCGGGCCCGCGAGCACGCCGGAGCCGCGCTGACGTACTTCCAGCGGGCCGGCGACGGCGAGGGCATCACCTGGTCGCAGATCAGCCTGGGCGTCGTCGCCCTGTACACCGGCGACCTGGCCACGGCCGAGCAGTTGCTGCACCAGAGCCTGGGGCGCGCGCAGCGTCTGGGCTATCGCGAAGGCGTCGGCTGGTCGTTGCACCTGCTCGGCGTGGTGGCGCGCCGCCAGGGTCGACTCGAACGGGCCATCCACCTGCTCGACGAGAGCCTGGCCGAGCATCAGCAGCTCGGGGACAAGTGGCGGGCGGCCAGCGTGCTGGAAGGCCTGGCGGCCGTGGCGCACCAGCACGACAACGCCGCGTACGCGGCCTTCCTGCTGGGGGCGGCGGCCGCGGTTCGCGAGACCATCGGCGCTCCGGTGCCGCTGTGTGAGCGCGGCGACACGGAGGAGACCCTGAGCGCGGTCGCCGCCGCCCTGGGCGACCGGGCGTTCTCGCAGGCCTGGGGCGCTGGTCAGGCCACGCCTCTGCACGCGGTGGCCGACGGGTACCCACCCGATACCCTCAGCACCCTCGACACCCCGTGGTAATGCTGCCGGGGTTGATGGAGCTTGCCCCGGCCGGCTGCGGTCTTGCCCCCCGCTAGACGCGCAGCCGGCCAAGGTCGTGCGGCGCCGGCATCTCCCAAGTCCACCCAGCTGGTCCGTCCGGCACTCCTCCCCCCGCGAGCACAACTGTGTCGCGCCGGCGAGCTCCGCAACAGCCACAGCACCCTGACAACAGCCTGACAATTCCGCGCCGCCGCAGGTGGGCATAGCTCCGCGGTACCACCCGGGTGCGGCCGGCCGCGCTGGTCCGTCAGCCTCCGGCGGGGACGCGCACGTCCACCCAGACCAGCCGGTGGTCACTGGTGGGGAACGGGAACTCGCCGGTCAGCCGGGACAGCGGGTCCGAGCGCACCGGCCAGAACACCCCAGCATCCACCGGCCGCAGCTGCCGCGACGGCAGGACGTAGTCGGCGCGCAGGTTGCCCGGCGCGGTGTCGGCGAAGTCGGCGGTGTCGTACGCGGGGTCGCCGCCGTGTGCGGCGTTGGCGCCACCCTGCAGCTCGGCCGCCTCGACCGCGCCCTCGGACGCCGGCAGCGGGTCGACGACGCGCGGGTGCTCCAGCAGCTGCTGGATCGCGCCGGGGACGGAGTCTCCGTCGACCGGGTCGCTGTTCTGGTCGCCCAGGATCACGAACGCCGACCCGGGCTTCAGGCCGCCGCGTACGCCGTCGTCGTCGTAGATGTACGACGCCCGGCCGGGCGCCACGTAGTCGGCCCAGAACCGGATCTCGTCGTGGTTGCGCCGGCCGTTGCGGTCCTCCGGACCGTCGAACGTCGGGGGCGTCGGGTGGGAGGCCAGCACGTGCACGACCCGGCGGCCCACCTGCACCGGGACGTCCCAGTGCGACTTGCTGGACAGCCGGACGACCTCCAGCTCCTCCGGCGAGAACCAGCCCGGCGGCAGCAGCGCGCCCGGCATGTCCTTCCAGAGGAAGTGCTGGAACGTGCGGACGTCGTCCTCCAGGATCGGGTATCGCGACAGCACCGCCATGCCGTACTGGCCGGGGAACAGCCCGAAGCCGAAGGCGTCGTCACCGCCGCCCACGGTGCCGTCATTGTTCAGGTCGAAGCCGCTCGGGACGCCGGTGTTGGACGGTGCGACGTAGGCGTACGGGTACTCGACGGGGTCGGCGCCCCCCTGGCCGACCTCGAGGTAGTTGTCCCGGAACAGGTCGGCGGCCACCCCGCCGGGCACGTAGTCGAACTCGTTGAGCAGGACGATGTCCGGCCGGGTCCGCTGGATCACCTCGGCCACGGCACGGGCCTGGGCGTCGTCGCCGGTGGACAGGTCCCTCTCCAACTGGCCTTCGGCGGCGCGGTTGAGGCTCAGGTTGTAGGTGGCGACGCGGACGGTGGCCGCGCCGGCCTTCGCCGCCTGCGGCGTCGCCTGGGCGGGCACCACCGCCGCGGTCGTGGCCAGGGCCGCCGTCACCGCGACGGCGCGGAACGAGATGCGCATGAGGGTCCTCCCGTGGTGACCGATCCGGGCCACGGTAGACCTTCCGGGCGAACGGCGGGAGTCACGACGATGACGTTCCGGCGAGATCCAGCAGCCGGCGCGCCAGCGCGGCGTCGACGACCAGGGTGGTGACGAAACCGCCGCGGACGGCGGCCAGCGCCGCCTCGGCCCGGCGCACCCCGTAGGCGGTGACGATGACCTCCGGCGTGGCCCGCAGCCGGTCCAGCCGGACGCCGACGACCCGGTCGTCGAAGCCGCCGGTGACGTCGCGTCCGGCCGCGTCGAACAGTCTGCCGCTGGACTCGCCGACGGCGCCGCGGGCCAGCGCGTCCTCTCGTTCGGCCGCGGTCACCGCGTCCCACACCGTCGACAGGCCCTCGCCCCAGCCGCCCACCGACACCACGGCGACGTCCAGGGATTCCGAGCGATCCAGCGCCCTGGCGATTTCCGGCTGCCGGCGCAGCGCCGCCGCCGTCGCCGCGTCCTCGACCACCAGCGGCGCGTACACGGGCAGCGCGGTGCCGCCGGCCACCGCCGCGACCGACCGCACCACCTCGACGGTGCCGGACGAGGCGCCGTCGACGGCGATCGAGCCGGCCAGCTGGACCACGGTGCACGGCACCAGCCGCTCCAGCCGGCCGGCCATCGCCTCGATGGTGCGGCTCCAGGTGAGCCCGAGCACCTGCCCCTCGCGGACCCGCTCCCCCAGCAGCCCGGCCACCACCCCGGCGATCTCGTCCCGGCTGGCCGACTCCGGCTGCGCCGGCGCCTCGACGACGACGGCGTCCGTGATGCCGAGCGCGTCGCGCAGCCGCAGGGACAGCTCGCCGTCGATGTGACCGGGCAGCGTGATCTCGACCTTCACCCAGCCGCGGTCGCGCGCCTCGGTGAGGATGCGGGCCACCTGGAACCGGGAGATGCCGAACTCCTCGGCGATCTCGACCTTCGAGTTGCCGTCCAGATAGTGCCGCCGCGCCACCGCACCGGCCAGCACCAGCTCGGACGGCCCGAACCGCGGCGCGTCGCCGGCGGGCCGGCCCCGTCGTGCCATGACAACCCCCTTGACCACGTCTGTGAGCTCGCGATACAAGTAGTGTACACATGTGAGCGCTTATTTCGCTCATATGAGCGGATTCTTGGAGGGTTCATGCGAGCAGCCGTCATCGACCAGCCCGGTGCCATCACCGTCCGCGACGTGCCGACGCCCGAACCCGGGCCGGGCCAGGTGGTCGTCCAGGTCGGCGCCTGCGGCATCTGCGGCACCGACCTGCACATCGCCGCCGGCGAGTTCCCGCCGAGCCCCTACCCGCTCATCCCCGGCCACGAGTTCGCCGGCACGGTCGCCGAGGTGGGGCCGGACGTCACCACCGGGGTCGCCGTGGGTGACCGCGTCGCCGTCGACCCGTCGCTGTTCTGCGGCCACTGCCGTCAGTGCCGCCGCGGCCGCGGCAACCTCTGCGAGAACTGGGGCGCCACCGGCGACACCGTCGACGGCGCCTTCGCCGAGTACGTCGCCGTCCCGGCCAGCACCTGCTACCTGCTGCCGGACCACCTGAGCTTCGCGCAGGGCGCCCTGGTCGAACCGGTGTCGTGCGCCGTGCACGGGGTGCGGCGCCTCGGCGTCGAGGCCGGTGAACGCGTCCTCGTGGTCGGCGCCGGCACGATGGGCCTGATCTTGACGCAACTGCTGGCCGCGGGCGGCGCCCGGGTCAGCGTCGTCGACCTCGCCGAGAGCAAGCTCCCGCTCGCCGAGGACCTGGGCGCGGCCGAGGTCGCCACGTCGGTCGACGAGCTGCCCCGCCGCGCCTTCGACGCCGCCGTCGACGTCACCGGCGCGCCGGCGGCCATCGAAGCCGCGTTCGACGCACTGGACCGCGGCGGCCGGCTACAGATCTTCGGCGTCGCCGGCGAAGACGCTCGAGTCGCGCTGTCACCGTTCCGCATCTACAACGACGAGATCACCGTCGTCGGCTCCATGGCCGTGCTGCACAGCTTCGGCGAGGCGCTCGAGCTGGTCGCGTCCGGTCAGGTCCGCACGGAGCCGCTGGTGTCGCACACCGTGGGCCTGGAGGACTTCGAGCACGCCCTCGACCTGGTGCGCAGCGGCAAGACCGTCAAGGCGCAGGTGGTGCCCGGCGCAGGCGGTGCCCGGTGAGGCGGCGGCTGCTGCTCGCGGCCGTCGCCGGAACCGTCGCCCTGGCCTCCGGTTGCGCCGGCGCCGGAGCGCTGACGTCCGGCTCCGAGGGCGGCACCACCATCATCGTCGCCGTCGTCGCCAACCCGCAGATGATCGACGCGATAGCGCTGGCCGACGACTTCACCGACGCGCATCCCGACGTCAACGTCGACTTCGTCTCCCTGCCGGAGAACGAGTCCCGCGCGAAGATCACCGCGTCCGTCGCCACCGGCGGCGGCGAGTTCGACGTCGTCATGGTCAGCAACTACGAGACCGCGATGTGGGCCGAGAACGGCTGGTTGGTGAACCTGCAGCCCTACGCCGATGCCACCGACGGCTACGACACCGACGATTTCATCGCGCCGGTGCGCGAGTCGCTGTCCTACCAGGGCGACATGCACTCCGTCCCGTTCTACGGCGAGTCGTCGTTCCTCGTGTACCGGCAGGACCTGTTCGACGCGGCCGGACTCACCATGCCGGAGCGGCCGACCTGGCCGGAGGTCCGCGAGCTGGCCGCCGCCGTCGAGGCCGCCAACCCCGGCATGAACGGCATCTGCCTGCGCGGACTGGCCGGCTGGGGCGAGAACCTGGCGCCGCTGAACACCGTCATCAACACGTTCGGCGGTCGCTGGTTCGACGAGGACTGGAACGCCCAGCTCGACTCCCCCGAGGTCCGCGAGGCCGTCCAGTTCTACGTCGACCTGGTTCGCGACCACGGCCAGGCCGGCGCCGCCACCAGCGGGTTCGCCGACTGCGCCACGCGATACGGCCAGGGCCAGGCGGCCATGTGGTACGACGCGACGTCCATGGTCAACGTGGTCGAGAGCGCCGAGGACTCCGTCACCGCCGGCCTGAACGGCTATGCACCGGCACCCGTCGTCGAGACCGACGCCAGCGGCTGGCTCTACACCTGGTCGCTCGGCATTCCGTCGTCGTCCGAGCATCCCGACGAGGCATGGGACTTCATCGCCTGGATGACCGACAAGCAGTACCCGCACCTCGTCGCCGACGAACTCGGCTGGGAGCGCGTACCACCGGGCAGCCGGCACTCCACCTACGAGATCCCCGAATACGCCGAGGTCGCCGCCGCGTTCGCCGAGCCGACCCTGTCGTCCATGGAAGTTGCCGATCAGGACCACACCATGGCCCGGCCTGTCCCCTACGACGGCATCCAGTTCCTCGCCATCCCCGAGTTCCAGGACCTCGGTACTCGCGTCGGCCAGCAGATCTCCGCCGCCATCGCCGGCCAGATCAGCGTCGCCGAGGCGCTCGACCAGGCACAGCGGTACGCGGAGACAGTGGGCGAGTCCTACCAGGAGGAGGCCGGCTCATGAGCACTGACGTCGCCACCACCGCCGCCGTCCCGCCGCGGCCGGCCGATCCGCCGCGCGGGCCCGTCCGCTCCGCCCGGCTGGAAGGCTGGCGGCGGCGGGCGCCCCTGCTGCCCGCGCTGATCTTCGCGATCCTCGTGACCCAGATCCCGTTCCTCGTCACGCTCTGGTACTCGCTGAACTCGTGGAACCTGGTGCGGCCCGGGTCGGAGCGGTTCGTCGGCCTGTCCAACTACGCCGACGTCTTCGCCGACCGGGTGTTCCGGCAGGCGGCCCTGAACACCATCGTCATCACCGCCGGCTGCGTCATCGTCGCGATGCTGCTGGGCATCGGGCTGGCGCTACTGCTGGACCGGCGCTTCATCGGGCGGTCCGTCGTGCGGACCCTCATCATCACACCGTTCCTGATCATGCCGGTGGCCAGCGCGCTGATCTGGGGAACCATGATGTTCGACCCGCTGTTCGGGCTGGTCAACTTCGTGCTCACACCGTTCGGCGGCGGCGACTACGACTGGACCAGCTCCGCGCCGCTGGTCTCGGTGATCACCGCGCTGGTGTGGCAGTGGACGCCGTTCATGACGCTGCTGGTGCTGGCCGGGTTGCAGAGCCAGGGCCGCGACGTACTCGAGGCCGCCCAGGTCGACGGTGCTGGCGCGGCCCGCACGTTCCGCTCCATCACGCTGCCGCACCTGCGCCGCTATATCGAGCTCGGCGTGCTGCTGGGCGCCATCTACGTGGTCAACACGTTCGACCAGATCTACATCATGACCCAGGGCGGGCCGGGCACCGCCAGCGCGAACCTGCCCTTCTACATCTACCAGCGGGCGTTCCTCGGCTTCGACGTCGGCCAAGCCGCCGCCATGGGCGTCGTCGTCGTCATCGGCACCATCATCGTCGCGACGCTCGCCCTGCGACTCCTGTTCCGCTCGTTCGCCCAGGAGGACTGATGGCCACCGCCACCGCCGGCGCCGTCACCGGCCCGCGCCGCCGATCCGCCAGCCTGCTCACCGCCCTGACCTGGGTCATCGGGATGGTCTTCTTCCTCCCGGTGCTCTGGATGGTGATCACCGCCTTCAAACGCGAGGCAGACGCCTACACCGACCCGCCCAGCCTGATCTTCACCCCCACCCTGGAGCAGTTCCGGGCCCTGTTCGACGCCGGCGCCTGGCCGTACTTCCTCAACTCGCTGTTCGCCACCGCGGTGTCCACGCTGCTGGTGCTGTGTCTGGCCGTACCGGCGGCGTACGCGCTGTCCATCCGGCCGGTGAAGAAGACCCAGGACGTGCTGTTCTTCTTCATCTCCACCAAGATGCTGCCGGTCGTCGCGGTCATCGTGCCGATCTACGTCATCGCGGGCCGCGTCGGCGCACTCGACAACGTCTGGACGCTGATCGTCCTCTACACCGCGATGAACCTGCCGATCGCCGTGTGGATGATGCGCTCGTTCCTTCAGGAGATCCCGGCCGAGGTGCTGGAAGCCGCCTCCATGGACGGCGCGACGCTACGTCAGACGATGCTGCGGGTGCTGCTGCCGATGGTGGCCCCCGGCCTCGCCGCGACCGCGTTGATCTGGGTGGTTTCTCAGCGGCGTTTTGCCTGGTGGCGCTGACCTGGGCGAAAGTGTCGCTGACCTGCAAGAACCTTCTCTACAGCTCTCGTTGGATCATGGCCGTTTCCGACGTCCCACGGCCCACAGACGGCCCGATCTTGGTCGTCCAGCGCTCGGCTCGCGGCCCTCCTGTGGCTGGGATCTGCCTCATCTACAGACGCCCCCGCCGGGTGCTGGAACACCCGGGCGGGGACTTGATCCACCACCAGATCGAGCCTGGAGGAAGACCCGATGGTTACCGTACCGACCCCTGAGAAGCGTGAAGAGATCACCCGTGCGCCGTTCGTTCATCCCGAGGTCGGGGAGATGGCGGCGTACCTGGATACCGAAGGTCCGATCATCGACGTGCAGGTGAAGCCCACCGACTCGAACATGTTCTGCAAGTTCACCCTGACGCCGCTGGAGGCGCGTGAGCTGGCCGAGAGCCTGCGGGCGATCGCGGACGAGGCGCAGCGGGCGGGTTGGTCGAGGAAGATCCTGGCTGACGTGCGCAAGAACTACCTGCCCGACGCGACCGACGACGAGATCCGCGACCGGCTGGACGCGTTGACCGAGCGGCTGGGGGAGCGCATCCACGGCTTCCGGGGGCAGCTGTCCAGTCAAGCTGGCCGTCAGCTCCTGGCCGAGGACGCCGCAGCCGCCGCGGGCCAAGCGTCTGGTGCGCTCGGTGAGGTCGTCGACCAGCTGGCGCGGCTCGGGGAGGTGTCCGGGCGGCTGGTCGAGGCGCAGCAGGCGTTCAGCGACCTGGAACGTTTGCACCGGGCGTCCATCGACAAGGCCGGGATCCGCAACACGTAGTCGTTGAGTGTGAATGTGCAGCTAGGAGGCGTGCGAATGAGTGTCCGTTACCGTGGGGGTATGACGGTTCCGGCGTTCAGCGATCCGGCCATTGTGGTCACCGTGACGCCTGCCGACCCTGAGCGGGAACGTGCGGAGTGGCGGGCGTGGTGGTCCACCCTGCCCGCAGTCGAGCGGGACCGGCCGGCGGCTGACGTGCTCGCCGAGATCCGCGACGAAGACTAGTGCCACAGCGCTACGTCCTCGATGCCTCTGCCGGTGTCGAATCCTCAATCGCACGCCTTCTGGCATGACCCATGTCGTGCGTACCAAGGGCCTCACCTGGGCTGATCGCATCGTAGCTCTGCAGGATTCGTGGACTGGCTGCGAGCTTGCCTGGTTCGACCCAGGTTGATCACGTCTGTCGGATGATCCATTCAGCTCCTAGACTGCTGGCACCATCGGACAGGGGGGTCTCCCGGTGCAACTACGTCGATCCGATCCGACTGCTAGCAGGCCCGACAGCGGGCGAGCCACGATCCACATACCCGATTCTGGGCTAGCCCTTGCGTGGAGTTAAGTTATGTCTAAAGATGAGGGGGACAGCGTTGTCGAGCACGTAGAGCTAGCCAGTGGTCCGAGGGGGGTGATCATCGGTGTGCGTGTGGCCTCAGGTGAGTGCCCTGCGGAAGACTTCCTTGCTGGGCTAGACAGCCAGGCGCAGACGCAGTTCAAGGCCAGGTTCGAGCAACTGACATCGGTTGGGTACCTGCGCAACCCAGATCAGTATCGGCGCCTTGAGGTCAAGGGCGAGCCCATGGTCTACGAGATCAAGGCGCACTGTGGCCCGGGCTGGCGGCTGTACGTGGTTCAAGTGGGTAAGACATGGATCGCTACCCATGGATGCCAGAAGCCCAAGGATCGTCGGGTGCCCAATGAGGTTGAGAAGGCCAGGAAGATATTTGAGGAGTGGACCCCATGAGCGATTGGTTCCGTAGCACGCCGGAGTCCGAACGCCTGCTTGCGGAGGAGCGGGTCGTACTTGCTGCCACAGAGCTGATCTGCGAGGCCATGGAGCGGCGTGGAATTAGTCGCGCTGAACTCGCGGCGAAGATTCAAGTTACGCCTTCAGAAGTAAGTCAGCGTCTGAGTGGTCGAAGAAACCTCTCCCTTAGAAATCTTGCGCGCATGCTACACGCGATGGATTTCGGCATCGAAGGCCGGCTCGTTGACCGAGCTGCTGGAGCAAACGCAGTTCATCTCCGTCCACGTAAGCTGGACTGGCCTGGTGGCGAGTCTCACTACACCAACAGTGCTGGGATTCCGATGCGCCTGGTGAAGGGGGCATTGAGTCGTGACGACGAGCGTCTCCGAACTGCGTGAACGTGCCGCACGTGTGCTGGCCGCAGTCGAGACGATCTATGATATTCACGCCACCTCGTTCGAATGTCAGGCCCATCACCCCGTGCTTCCTGGTCCATTCTCAGTGACGACCGACCTCAGTCTGCGTGGCGAACAAGCCGACGAAGAGACGATTAACATCTACTCGCTCTATCGAATTCAGGCGAACACAGTTGAGGACGATCTCTTAGCCTGGACGGTGAGGTTCGAGATGGTCGGCACGTGGAACCAGTCGAATGCCGAGCGCTTCGACGATCGCGACTTGAATAGTTTCGCATTGGGGTACGGTGCAACGACACTCCACCCGTATGCACGCGAGACGGCTCAGTCTGTCGTGGGCCGTCTAGGGTATCCGCCGTTCACTATGGACATGATTCAATCGCCACTCGCCGCCTCGGAAGACGCGGAAATCGATCTTGAGCGGTTCATCACAGCTCCATCGACCCCGCCAGTGAATCAGGACCTGGACAACGAGTCCGAGCATGCTGAGGCGTCGTCCTCATAGCTGCCGGTCGTTGGCCGGAGCGGAGCGGGTCAAGGGTCGCGCAGCGATCACGCAGTGACGCCGAAGGCGCCCTTGATGCGTGGAGTGAAGGCCAAAAGAATGGCCGCTATGAGAACGACGCCGCCCCGCGTGACCGTGTAAGCCGTGACGGGCTGACGTTGGCGCAACAGGCGTAAGCCCGCCGGCCGACGAGGCCCGGAACGGCCGCCAGGCCGCACGCCCGGCCCGGAGGCCGGGCGGGCACGGCGCGCGCAGCGCGCCGCTTGATCCTAAAGAGGTCTAACCGGCAATCTGTTCGGCTTCGGCTTCGCTGTGCTGAACTACTCGACTGTGCTCACCTGGTATCCGTATCGCTCGCCTCGTCTTCGATAGGCGTCGTCGCCGCCCTCAAGGAGATCGCAGACGTGAGGACGGGTTCGCGGGCTATCGACTGCGCCCGAATCCTTCGGGCTACCGTGCTGCCCAGATGCATACATGGGCAGCACTAGCTCAGCCTCCCCTAGCACCGTTAGGTTTGGGCTATGGGTGGCTAGGATCACCTGACGGCGCTCCTTTGCGTGCTCCAGGTGCCTGACAATCGCAGACGCGATGTACCCCGCGTCCAGGTGGTCTTCGGGCTGGTCGAGAATCAGCGGCTCAAGACGATCTGCACAGAGCATGAGGCTTAACAGTATGGAGCGCTGCTGTCCGGCAGAGAGGTGGTCGAACTCCTGCGCATCTGCAGAATTGCGCTGTCGCACTCGGATGCGTGGGCGGTCCTCCAATAGCATGTACTGGAGCTGGAAGATTGTCGCCCAAGTGAATATCGCCTCGACGCGGTCGATGGCATTGCCATCGAAGAAGCGATCCCCATCGGCCTCTATCAAGAGCGGACCAAGCTTTCCCTTTGTAAGGAGCAGCTCAGCGAAGTCTTGAGGGGTGATTGCCTCCGCGAGGCGATTCACGCGAGGCGCGCGGAATCCAAAATTCGTGCTAAGCCATCGGGCCCATTCATCGCGCACGCCATTACGCTCGAAGGTAATTTCGATAGTAAGGCCGACAGCTAGGTTGTTGGCGATTTCGACCACTCGTTTAAGGGTGGCTTGCCGCCGCTGGTGAACGCGGTCGCGCTCGCTAATGAGTTGTTGCAGTAGCTTGCTCCTTTCTCTTCTTCGAGCCTGATGAAGTTTTTGGCGCTCGCGAAGTTTGGCCAGTTCGGTTCGGACAGTCCCCATCCGCGATGCAATCCGGTCAAGCTCGCCCACCTGGATCTTCAAGCCTTGCTGTTCCAGTTCTTGCCGGCGTTGGTCATGAGTTGCTTTCCACTCACTGTGCTGCTTCCGCCACAGCGCAAGTAGGTCGAGAGATGGTTTGGCGGCAGATTGAGCCGCGGCGTTGTAGATCTTGGTCGCTTGCTTTAGGTCGTTAGCGAACTTGTTCAACTCTTGGCGAAGTCTTCCTTCGCCCTCTATAAAGTCGCTTGCGGGTCGCTCAGTTAGATCCACGCCGTACGTGGTTGCGAGCTTGTCTAGGTCGATCCTGCTTATTGCTGCGGTGTTCGAGTAGTGCGCCTTGATCTGCGAATCGAGCGTCTCGATTAGAGGGCTCTCTGTTGCGAGTATGTTGGCATACTTGACTAGCGCCTCGATCTTCCCGCTCCGCGCAGCTTCGAGGCTAGCTTCGAGCTGGCTCAGCTCGACTTCTAACGCGCGGACCTGCTCGACGCTTGTTGAGGTCTCGCTGACGTTGGTCGCATTCTCCTTAAGGAGATCGAGAAGTTCGGCCTCCTTCTCGTGATGTCCTTGAAGCTCGCAGAATTTGTCGAGAAATGTGAGGATCTCTCGCGGATTTTGGTGGTAGTTGCGAACTAGACGACCAGATTCGTCCTGAGCGAGGTCGGCAAGCATAAGGGAGACTGGTGCTCCCGTCGCTTCGTCAAATGGGTCCTCGCCGCGCACGCGAACCGCGGTTCTCTCGTTGCCAATTCGATCAACGAACGTCACGGTGGTGCGTTCGGGCATTCGGCTCGCATCATTTGGGTTTTCGTCCGGTCCTAATTGAGCGCCGAGAGCTGCGCGAATCGCAAGGAGCGCGGTGGACTTGCCTGATCCTCGACCTCCTATGAAGCAATTCAGATTGTTTGAGAGCGCTACGGTTACCCCGTCGAGGAATCCTCCTTCAAATCTTGCGGCCAGTACGCGAGGATAAGTTGGCGGGAGTTCGGCCTCGACCTTGCACCGAGCCTTCGGATTGTGCACAATTGCGTTGACCACGGCAGCGAAGTTTGGTTCGTCCACGCGCAGTCGCGATATCGTCCGCCGACTCTTGTCGACGCCCAGTTGCGCGACCGTATGCGCGTCGGATGACATTATTCTTGCGAGACCACGATCAGCGAGTTTTGTATTAGCTTTCCGAGCATTCCACGCCGCGAGCCTGTCTGCGTCCGTGTCCGCGTCGGTGAACCAGGACAGAGATTCTGTCTTCGAGTACTCCAGTGCCGAGAGTCCGGGATGCGCGAGCAGTTGGGTAAGCTCGGTGCGCGTCATGCGCTCGACGATCCCACCGGCGAGATCGATGTGCGCGGGTATGGCTAGCCCGCCGCGTTCGCTGATCTCGTTGACGAGATGAAGAATGGAGCGGCTCGATCGCACGCTGGCGTCGAGAGGATCGGGTTCGAGACTTAGGTTGCTTGGTCTCGCAAAATCCTCAAGAACACCTAGGCTGCCGGGTCCGAAGAGTGCGAGAAGGTGTCCCTGGTGAGTGGTAATTTCGATACCCGGGAGTACCAGTAATCCCGTTCCGTCGGCTTCACGGATTGCTGCCGCTACATTCTTCGTCGTATTGTGATCTGTGATGGCAAGAATTCCGACGCCCCGTGCTAGAGCGGCCTGGATGTAGTCGCCGATGTCGTCAGGGTCGCCTGGGCCGTCGGGGAAGGTGTGCACGTGCAAATCTGCTCGGACGAATTCTGCACCTGCCATTACGGCCCCCTCGCTCCAGGACTGGTCCCGGCCGTTGCCTGGTGGATCGTGCGTGCGACTGTCGTCGGCCGGGCTGGCTGGTGAGTGTCTCAGGTGGGTAGGACTATTGGCGGCGTGGAGAGACAGGGCCGCGTTGAGATCCGCGTTAGCCCTTCATGCCGAGGCTAGAGTTGGTCACCTAGCTGCTACCTTTGGTGCGACCTGGTACTTCTTGTGCGCCTCGGTGAGGGGAGTCGTTGTGTTCGCTCTGGTGGTTCGGTTCGATCTGCGTGACGAGGAAGCTGCGGCGGCGTTCGATGCGCTGGTTCTCCGCACGGCTCCCGGCATCAGGGAGTCGGAGCCAGGGACGCTGGTGTACGCGACACACGGCATCGAGGGTGAGCCGCTCGCCCGGGTGTTCTACGAGGTGTACGCAGACCGTGCGGCGTTCGAGGCCCACGAGGAGCAGCCGCACGTGAAGACGTTCCTGGCCGAGCGTGGCCAGTACCTGGCATCGACACGGGTCGAGTTCCTGACCGAGGGCCCGGCTAAGGGCCTGCCCGACGGGGCCAGAGGGTGACGGACGAGGCGCAGGCGTTAGGGCGGCGGGTCGCGCAGGCTCGCAAGCGTCGGGGTCTGTCGCAGCGGGAGCTGGCTCGGCTGCTGGACCGCTCGGAGACGTGGCTCTCGCAGGTGGAACGTGGCGTGCGGAAGATCGACCGCATGTCGGTGCTGGAGCGCGTCGCTGAAGTGCTGGAGGTCCCGCTTGCGGAGCTTGCGCCGGACAGGCCGGTCGTCGCAGCTGTGCACGAGCGGCCGGCGCCTGCCGTTGATCTGACCTTGGCGCTGAGTTCGAGCAATGCGCTCGCGGCGGTGCTTGCTGACCGCTCTTCGGCCAATCTGCAGGAGCTGACGGGGTCCGTCGATCAGGCATGGGCGCTGGTTCATGCGGCGGAGTACGAGCGCGTCAGCGACCTCATGATGCGACTGCTGCCCGAGCTGGAGTTCGCGGCTCGTGCGTCGGACGGTGAGGTACAGACGGCGATCTACACCGCATTGGCCAGGACTTATCACGCCTGTGCGGCGGTGTTGTCCAAGCTCGGCGAGCCGTCCGGTGCCTGGGTGTCTGCGGACCGGGCCATCGCCGCAGCGGAACGCTCCGGTGACGCACTGCTGATGGCCGAAGGGGCGTTCCGGCTGGCCCTCGTCTTCCAGAGCGCACGGCTCTATGACCAGGTCATTCAGACTGCGTCGACAGCTGTCGACGCGCTTTCGGTTCGGGTCGACGCTCGGGACCCTGCAGGCATCTCATTGTCGGGCTCGCTGGTCTTGCAGATGGCCATTACGGAGGCTCGGCGCAACAACGCCGACCAGGCCTACGCCCATCTCGCTGAGGCGGAGCGACTCGCACGGAGCCTCGGCGCTGATCGCAACGACTACGGCACCGAGTTCGGTCCTACGAACGTCACGCTTCATCAGGTCACCGTTGCAGTCGAACTCGGCGACGCTGGCCGTGCATTGCGGATCGCGTCTGACTTCGACCCGGCTGACCTGTCTCCGGAGCGGCGCTCGCGCTATCAGGTCGAGCTGGCGCGCGCCCATGCTCAACGCCGCGACGCTGCCGCCGCCGTAGCGGCGATCCGTGAGGCCTATGACATCGCACCGGAGCTGGTCGTCGGTCACCCCACCGTCCACGCCCTGCTGAGCGACCTCCTACGCACGGAAGGCGGACGAGCGACCGAGGTCGGTGATCTGGCAAGGCAGGTAGGCATGACACTCTGAGTGACGATTCCGCACTTTGAGTATTGACCCGTACTAATAGTGCGGGTAGTCTTCTGATCATGACGCGCTGAGGAACGTCCTCGGCGTCACATGAAGGAGGCCAGTCATGGCGTTGATCAAGGGTCACCGGTTTCCGGTGGAGTTCGGTGAGGCGTTCCCGCGTGGTCTGGTGATGGTGGGTGAGATCGAGCCGGATCTGGAGTACCAGTCGCAGGAGGACCGGGCGCGGGGCAAGGAGCAGCGGCAGCGGGTGGACGAGGTGTCCGGGCTGCGGCAGTGGAAGGCCACCGTGACGGACCCGGACGAGGCGAAGGCCAAACGGGCCAGCTTCGAGGTCATCTTCACCGCGGAGGTACAGCCTGCGCCGTTGCCGGACGAGGTGCTGCCCGGGATGCGCCCGATCGAACTGGTGGGCGTGACGGCGTCGCCGAAGGTGATGGGTCAGGGCGAGTTCAAGTACCTGGGCTACGAGTACCGCGCCACCGGGGTGAAGGCCCCGAACGGTGCCCCACGCCCGCCCGCCTCGGCTGGTCGTGGCCAGGGCGAGGCCAAGCAGGGCGAGCAGAAGGCCGGTTGACGATGCCGACCGAGCGTGAGGCCTATCTGAGCGTGAGTGTGCCGGTGGCGGTGTCGGCGTCCTGGTCATCCGCCCACGAGGTCGTGATCATCAACGGTGCCCACGGCGCATACCCGTCGTTGCAGATGCATCTCACCGTCGAGCAGGCCGCGGAGCTGGCGGCATCACTGACCCGCTCCGTCCTGGCCAGCGACCCGGACGGGCTGTCTCGGCGGTTGGTGGATGCGGCGGGGGAGGCGCTGGCGCATCACTGGCGCGACGCTATCCCCACCACCGACCCCGTACCGGTAGGTGCGTCGACATGACGACGACGGTCGAACATGAGGCCTGGTGCGAGGACCAAACGACCGGCCATGAAGGCCCGTGCCGGTTTTACGGCGACAGCCTGTCTGCCCGCGGCGTCGTGGTCACGTCGACCGCCGAGGCGACGGGGAACGGCGCGGTGGTGGTCCTGACGACGACCGGGCGTGACGGGCGACCGGTTCGGCTCGTGGTGGCTCCGGCGGTGGCGTCGTCGTTCGGACGGTCGCTGACCCGGCTCGGTGTGGCGTTCGAGGGGCGTGCCCCGCGCCGCTCACCACTCACGACGACGGCAACGACGGCGACTGCCCGCGGTGGTGTTGTCGTCTCGCGATGAGACCCCACCGGGGACGGGTGCAAGGCCTAGGAAACCGTCCCCGTCCCCGGTGGCCCCAACCACACCCCCACGAGGGAGGGGATTGGTGTGCCCAAGCCTATGTTCTGGCGACTCCCCGTCGCTCTACTGGCCGTGATCGTCGTCCTGGTGCTGTCCGCGGCCCGCGTCGCGACCGCGATCGTCGATATCGACGCTGAGCGTTCCACCGCGGCGGACACCGCGCAGACGGCTCGGTGTGGTGACCGGTCGTGAACGGCGAACCGGTCCTGTTCGGGCTGCTCCCGCATGACACCACCGAAGACGCCTACGCGTTCCACTGCCCCGTCTGCGACCGTGTCCGCTCCACGACACCGGATCGGCCGTGCCGGGCCTGTATGGACGTGGTGAAACCGCCCCGCCGGCGGACGACCAACGGTCGTGGTTCCCGGTGAGCCGCCCGCGCCTGTCCTGCGACGGCTGCGACTCGACGACCGTCGACGTCGACAACGCGGGTGCCTGGTTCGTCTTCGACACGGCAGACGTGCCGGGGAATGCCCGCTGCCCTGACTGCCTGCCCGACCAGGTGAGCGGGGGCGGTGATCTGTCGTGTCTGCGCTGACGGCCTGCTCGTCGTGTGGCTGCCCGGTGGATGCGGTGGAGGTGTGGTTTCACGCTGGCACCGGCGAGGCGACCTGTCCTTCTTGTCATGACGTTGATCGGTCCCGGCATGCCCGGTTGACCGCGCTGAGAGGTGAGTACCTGTGAGAACCCGTCGACGACTGCACACGCGGCATTGCAACCGGTGCGCGTCGCATCTGAACGGTTCCGGGATGGTGCTGCATGGTGCCGGGACTCTGTGCCCGGACTGCTGGGTCACCACCCGGACCGAACGGTTCGAAGCGAAGGCTCGCGCCGCGGTGGCCGCGACCCTGGCTGAACAGGGCGGGTGGTGACGCCCGTGTTCGCGAGCGCTATCCGGTTCATCAAGGCGGTGCTGATGCTGCCCCGCTCCGTCGTGACGGGTGCGGCGTCGGTGCTGACGGGGTGGTGGATGCTGCGTCTGCTGTGGCGGTTCAAAACCCCCATCGCCATCGCCACAATCGGCCTGTTCACCTTCTCTGCCTACGGCCTCCCCGGCCTGATCGCGCTCGTGGTCGTGCCGCCGCTGGTGTCGTTGACCTGGCGGTCGCTGCATCCGGTGTCGCATCGGTGGTTCACGGATCGGCTCGCGGCCCGGTATCGGCTGCGTCACGTCTACGGTCCTCGCTGGCATGACATCAGCCAGGCGTGCGGGCTGCACGAGACGGTTCCCGGCGGGAGTGTCGCGCCACAGCTGCAGCGCGTCATGGTCAGTGCGGTGGGGGATGTGCTGCGGGTGCGGATTTTGACCGGTCAGGTCCCGGCCGACTACGCCCGCCGGGCCGTCGACCTCGCGCACGCGTTCGGTGTCCCCGACGTGCGGGTGTCGTCGCCTGCTCCCGGTCTGGTCGATCTGGTCCTGGTCGTGCGCGACGTGCTGGCTGAGCCGGTGATTCTCGACGACGTCCCGCCGGTGACGGATCTGCGGGCGGTCCCGTTCGCGGTCGGTGAGGACGGCCAGTGGCGGACCCGGAACTACGCGAACATCGCGGCCGAGGTCGGCGGCGGTGTCCCTGGTAGTGGGAAGACCGCGGGCGAAACGTCGTTGGCGTGTGGGCTGGTCCAGAACCCTGCCGTGCAGTACGTCGTCATCGACGGCAAGGGTGGGGAGGACTGGTCCTGGATCGCACCCCGCGCTGCGGCCTACTGCGCGGAGGATGAGGACCTCGAGGCCGTCCTGGCCGTCGTAGAGCAAGTGCACGGCCTCATGCGCACCCGGCTGAAGAACCAGAAGACCACCCGTGGGGATGCGAACTTCTGGAACCTGCCCGCCGACCCGGCACATCCGGTCGTGTTCGTGGTGGTGGATGAGGTGCAGACGTTCACCGACACCAAAGGCATGGACCCCGACACCAAGCTCCTGGCGCAGCGGATCACCGCGCGGTTGTCGGCGTTGGTGAAGAAGGGCCGTTCCGCCGGCATCATCACCCGCCTGTTGACGCAGAAGCCGACCTCGGATGCGATCCCCACCAGCATCCGCGACAACGCCAGTGTTCGGACGGCGTGGCGGGTCATGTCCCGGGAATCGGCGGAGGCGATCCTCGGTCCGGTCATCAAGGACGCGGACGTGTCCCCGGTCGACATCCCCGAAGCGCTGCGTGGTGTCGCCGTGGTCGCCACCGACACCGGTCGTCTGGAACGGGTCCGGTTCCCGCTCGTCGACGAGCGCACCGCCGAGGCCATCGCCACCCGCAGCGCCGGTCTGCGGCGCGAGCTCGCCGCCATCGGCGCACCCACCATCGACGACGGGAACGACAAGACGGCGGCGGGGGCTGAGAGTGCGGGTGCCGCGGGAGTGGCGTCGTGACCGTCACCGCACTGTCCGCCGCCGTTCCGGATGACGCGACCCTGCGGGAGATCGCCGCCAAACAGGGCGTGTGTGTGCGGCCGATCCTGCAACGCGTCACCGACACCCTTATCGGCGCGACGAGGACGGTGGTGATCCGGTGCGGGGCCACCCGTGCCAAGGTGTGCCCCTCCTGCGCCGACACCGCCCGGCGGCTCCGGATTCAGCAGTGCCGCGAGGGCTGGCACCTCACCGAGGACCCACCCAAACCCGAGCCCGACGACCAGGCCGACGAGGACGACGAGGACGGCAGGCAGGGCGACGGTGACGAGCACGACGAGGACAACGGCCGGCGGGTGAGGTCGACCAGGCGGCGCCAGGACGCCCCGGACCTGCCCCGGCTCGCTGTGTCGGACCGCACCACGGGCCGGGTGTTCGAAGCCCCGGACGGCAAGACCTATCGGCCGTCGATGTTCGTCACCCTCACCCTGCCCTCGTATGGCCGGGTGACCGGCGAGGGTGTCCCGGTCGACCCGGCCAGCTATGACTACCGGCGCGCGGCGCTGGATGCGATGCACTTCCCGAAGCTGGTGGACCGGTTCTGGCAGAACCTGCGCCGAGCGACCGGCTACTCGGTGCAGTACTTCGCCACCGTCGAACCCCAACGCCGCCTCGCCCCGCACCTGCACGCCGCCATCCGCGGAGCCATCCCGCGCAAGCTACTGCGCCAGGTGGTGGCCGCGACCTATCACCAGGTGTGGTGGCCGCAGCTCGACGAGCCCGTCTACACCGACCCCGACGAGTACCCGTTGTGGGACGACCTGGCCCAGGCCTACGCCGACCCACACACCGGCGCTGTCCTGCCGTCCTGGGATGACGCACTGGACGCCATCGACGACGACCCGACCGCGATGCCGGCTCACGTGATCCGGGCCGGGAACCAGGTCGACATCCAGGGCGTCATCGCCGGCACGCCGCTCGCCGACCGGGTCATCGGCTACCTCACCAAGTACCTGACCAAGTCGATCACGGACCCGCTCCACGACGACGACGGCGACGGCGACGGCGAGGTGCCCGTCTCGGCCGCGAGGCGCGCGCACATCGACCGCCTGGCCGAGGAGGTCCGGTGGCTGCCTTGCTCGCCCACCTGCGCGAACTGGCTGCGCTACGGCGTCCAGCCCAAGGACGCGAAGGGCGGCATGGAGCCCGGCCGGTGCGGGTCGAAGGCGCACGACCGTGTCCACCTCGGGCTCGGCGGCCGCCGCGTCCTCGTCTCCCGACGCTGGACCGGCAAGACCCTCGACCAGCATCGCGCCGACCGTGCCGCCGTCGTCCGTGCCGTCCTCGCCGAAGCCGGGATCGAGATGGACGACCACGACGAGCTTTCGGCAACCGCCACCCGCCCCGACGGGCAGCCGCGGTTCGTCTGGACCGTCACCCACCCCGGCGACGTCGACGGACCCACCTACGCCCGCCTCATCGCCCACGCCCTAGCCCAGAAACAACGCTGGCGAACCCAATACGAACACGCCAAGACCCGCGCCGGACCTGCGGTGCTGGATCTTTCGGCAACCGCACAACCTGCCGCTGCCCCGGCGGCGTGACACGGAAGGAACAGCCCGCATGAACACCACGGATCGGCTCTGGACGGTGGACGACGTGTCCAACTTCCTGGGCGTACCGGTGAAGACGCTCTACCAATGGCGATGGCGTCGGCAAGGCCCGCCCGCTCGGAAGGTCGGCCGGCATCTGCGGTACGACCCGGCGAAGCTGCGCCTGTGGCTGGACGCCGAGGACTGAGGCGGACTGATGGGCCACATCCAGGACCGCTGGTACCGGCAGAAGGTCGACCCGGAGACGGGTCAGCCGGTGTTCACGCCGTCCGGTCGTCCGGTGCTGGAGAAGACCGAGCGGCACGGCATCGGTATGCGGTACAAGGTGCGCTACCTGTCGCCGGACAACAAGGAGCGGTCGAAGTCGTTCCCGGACCGGCAGAAGCGGCAGGCCGAGGACTTCCTCATCGGCGTGGAGGCGGACAAGCGCGAGGGTCGCTACATCGACCCGGCGGCGTCGGTCGTCACCTTTCGGCAACAGGCCGAGAACTGGCTGAAAGGGCAGTCACCGGACCCCGGTACGCGTGAGGTGTTGCGCAGCCGTCTGACGAGCCGGATCTATCCGTCCTTCGGCGATGTGCGGGTGGGCCGGATCACGCCGTCGATGGTGCGTGACTGGCTGGGGGAGCTGGACGAGCGCAGGTGTGCGTCGAACTATCAGGTGGCGTTGTTCACGCTGGTGTCGGCGGTGCTCGATGCGGCGGTCGACGACCGGCTGATCCGGGACAACCCGTGCAAGGCCAAGACGGTGCGGCGACCGGTGGGGACGAGCCCGCGGGTCGTGGTGTGGACGGAGAAGAGGGTCCATGCCGTGCGCGCCGGCCTGGGGGAGCGGTTCGGCGTCGTGGTGCCGCTCGGGTCCGGGCTCGGCCTGCGGCAGGGCGAGATCCTGGCCATCTCACCGGACGACATCGACCGTGCAGCGCAGGTGGCGGTGATCCAGCGGCAGCTCAAGACGGTCAACGGGGTCCAGATGTTCGCGCTCCCGAAGGGTGGCAAGACCCGGACGGTCCCGGTGTCGGGCGGGCTGCTGGACGTTCTGGACGAGTACGGCGAGCAGTTCCCGCCGGTCGAGGTGAAGTTGCCGTGGCGCGTTCCCGACGGGGAACAGGTGGCGGCCCGGCTGATGGTGACCGGCGAGAACGGTCGGCTGTACTCCGGTGACCTGTTCACGAAGGTGGTGTGGCAGAACGCGTTCAAGGCGGCGGGCCTGACCTACCGTCGGCGGACGGACGGCATGCACGGACTCAGGCACTTCTACGCCTCGACGTTGCTCTCCCGCGGAGTGTCGATCAAGGAGGTGGCCGAGTACCTGGGGCACGCCGATGCCGGCTTCACGTTGCGGACGTACACACATCTCGTGCCGTCGAGCCACGAGCGGGCCCGACAGGCCGTCGACGCCGTGTTCGGATCTGAAAGTGACGGCCCAGAGACGGCCCGATCATGAAAACCGGCCCTATGCGCGCCCTCGGACTAGAAGCTCACCACCCCTTTGAGCAGCTGTCTTGCCATGACCATGCGCTGGATCTGGTTGGTGCCTTCGTAGATCTGGGTGATCTTCGCGTCGCGCATCATGCGCTCGACGGGGTAGTCGCGGGTGTAGCCGTAACCGCCGAAGAGCTGCACCGCGTCCGTCGTCACCTCCATGGCGACGTCGGAGGCGAAGCACTTCGCGGCGGCGCCGAGGAAGCCGAGCGAGGCTTCCTGACGTTCCGATGCCGCCGCCGCGCGGTAGACCATCTGCCGGGCGGCTTCGACCTTCATGGCCATGTCGGCGAGCATGAACTGCACGCCCTGGAAGTCGGCGACGGGGCGGCCGAACTGCTGCCGTTCCTGGACGTAGGCCGTCGCTGCCGCCACCGCGCCGGCGGCGATGCCCACGGCCTGGGCGCCGATGGTCACTCGGGTGTGGTCAAGGGTGCGCAGCGCGATCTTCAGGCCCTGCCCGAGGTCGCCGACCAGCCGATTCTCCGGGATCCAGCACTTGTCGAACAGCAACTCCCGGGTGGGTGACCCCTTGATGCCGAGCTTGCGCTCCAGCGCTCCGTACGAGAAGCCGTCGTCGGAGTCCTCGACGACAAAGGCGCTGATGCCCCGGGATCCCGTGGCGGGGTCGGTGACCGCCATGACGGTGTAGTACTTCGAGACGCCGGCGTTGGTGATCCACGACTTCTGCCCGGACAGCACCCACCCGTCGCCGTCGCGAACCGCGCGGGTCTGCATGGACGCGGTGTCGGAGCCGGCCTCCCGCTCGGACAGGCCGTAGGAGAACATGGCGTCGCCGGCCGCGACCGGCGGCAGGTACCGGGCTTTGACGTCGTCCGACGCCGCCAGCAGCAGCGGCATGGTGCCGAGCTTGTTCACCGCCGGAATGAGGGAGGTGGACGCGCAGGCGCGGGCCACCTCCTCGATCACGATGCAGGTGGCGAGCGCGTCCGCGCCGGCTCCGCCGTACTCGGACGGGATGTGCGGCGCGTGGAAGTCGGCCGAGCGCAGGGCGTCGTACGACGCTTGCGGGAACTGCGCGGTTTCGTCGACCTCGGCAGCGTGCGGCGCCACCTTGTCGGTGCAGATGTCGCGCACCGCGGCACGGATGGCCTCGTGCTCCTCGGAGAGCCGGTACAGGTCGAAGTCGGCATCCATGTCCCGATGCTACTCGCCAGTAGGGTACGGCTGGCAAGTGCTTGTCAGGGGCCGGAGGTACCCTCGTCGCAACTCGGTGAACTGCTTTGGGGGGAACGAGGGGTCGTGGCTATGCGCATTTCCGTCATCGGCACCGGCTACCTGGGCGCGGTCCATGCCGTCGGCATGGCCGAGCTCGGCTACTCGGTGGTCGGCATCGACGTCGACGCGGACAAGGTCGCGGCGCTGTCGCGAGGTGAAGCCCCGTTCTACGAGCCCGGTCTGGACGAGCTGCTGGCCACCCACGTCGCGGCCGGCAACGTCAGCTTCACCACCGATTTCGCGGCCGCGGCCGACGCCGACGTGCACTTCGTCTGCGTCGGCACCCCGCAGCGCCGCGACGGCCTCGCCGCCGACATGTCGTATGTCGAGGGCGCGGTCGACGCGCTGGCGCCGTACCTGACCAAGCCGTGCCTCGTCGTCGGCAAGTCGACCGTCCCGGTGGGCACGGCGGCGGCGCTGGCCGACCGGCTGCTGAAGACCGCGCCCGCCGGTGCCGACGCCGAGCTGGCCTGGAACCCCGAGTTCCTGCGCGAGGGCTTCGCCGTCCAGGACACCCTGCACCCGGACCGGCTGGTCTTCGGCGTCACGTCGGCCGAAGCCGAGGCCACGCTGCGCGAGGTCTACTCCCGCACCATCGCCGCCGGCACGCCGGTCGTGGTCAGCGACCTGCCCACCGCCGAGCTGGTCAAGGTGTCGGCCAACGCGTTCCTGGCCACGAAGATCTCCTTCATTAACGCGATGGCCGAGATCGCCGAGGTCGCCGACGCCGACGTCACGAAGCTCGCCGATGCCCTCGGCCACGACGCCCGCATCGGGCGCAAGTTCCTCAACGCCGGCATCGGCTTCGGCGGCGGCTGCCTGCCCAAGGACATCCGCGCGTTCATGGCCCGCGCCGGCGAACTCGGCGCGTCGCATGCGCTGGCGTTCCTGGCCGAGGTCGACGCCATCAACCTGCGGCGCCGGCAGCGCGTCGTCGACCTCACCCGCGAGCTGGTCGGCGGCAACATCGCCAACAAGCGCGTCGCGGTGCTCGGCGCGGCGTTCAAACCCCACTCCGACGACGTCCGCGACTCGCCCGCACTGAACGTCGCCGGCCAGCTGTACCTGCAGGGCGCCCGGGTCTCCGTCTACGACCCCAAGGCCATCCCGAACGCGCGCAAGATCTTCCCGACGCTCCCGTACGCCGAGTCCGCCCTCGACGCGTGCCGCGGCGCGCATGTCGTGCTGCACCTGACCGAGTGGCCGGAGTTCCGCGCCCTCGACCCGGTCTCGTTGGCCGACGTGGTCGAGACCCCGGTGGTCATCGACGGGCGCAACTGCCTCGACGCCGACGCCTGGCGCGCGGCCGGTTGGACGTATCGCGGGCTCGGCCGCCCCTGACACCCCCTAGCGCAACAGCAAACGCTCAACGGGCCGGCGGCGGGGTCAGCTCCAGCGCCGTCCCCCAGGCCCGGGCAGCCGCAGCGGCGTCGTCGGCGAGCTCGCCGGGCGCCAGCACGACCGAGCCCGCAGCGGGGGCGGTCGAGGTCAGTGGCTCCGAACCCCGCAGGGGCAAGCACCGGTAGCCCAGCCCGGTCAGCTCGCCGCAGGGCTCCGCGCCGATGATCCACGGCCGGTGCTCGGTCACCGTCCGCATCGCGCCGCGCAGCACCTCGCGCACGCCGGCCAGGCCGGCGATTCGGATGATCGCCGGGGTCGATCCGGTGCGGCGCGAGTAGCGGTCCAGCGGCTCCACCAGGACCTCGAACGGCCGCACGGTGCCGCCGAAGGTGGCGGTGCCCGCCGATTCGCCGGCCGCCAGCCGTTCGAGCGCGTACCCGAGGCCATTGAGGTCGGCCAGGTGGTCCGCCCAGGCCGCGACCTCCGGCGCCGGCTCGAAACCGACCACCTCGCGCTCGGTGTAGGCCCGCGCCAGCAGCGCGAACGTGCCGATGCCCGCTCCGACGTCCCACACCGCACCCGGTCCGGCGGTGTCGCACAGTGCCAGGAACCACGCCGTCGTCGTCGACTCGTAGCCGCCGACGCCCGCCCGCTTCAACGTGCGTGCCGCCCGGAAGCCACCCGGCACGTCGACGTGCAACGGCAGCGGCCGTGAGCGGGTACCACCCGGCGGGATCGGCATCGGCGCCCGGAACTCCAGCCGCCGGGTGGGCCGAGCGGGTGCCACCGCTGCGACCCGAGGGCGGCGCCGCGGTGCGGTCACCGCGCGCACGCCCGTAGCCGGTCCCGCCGCCGACGACGACACCACCATCGCTGCCGCCCCCGCCACCGTCGGCGACGGCAGCGGGCGGCTCGTTCCCCACGTCCGCCACGCGCGGCGCAGCCGCCCGCCGAGCCCGCCGACCTCCTGGAGGTCGGGTCCCGGCCCGACGCGAGCATCGCCCCGGTCCGCCGCCGCCCGCAGTTCGGCAGTGGCCTCACGCGCCGCGGCGAGTGCTTCTTCGTAGCCGGTGGCGACCGTCGTGAACGCCGCCCGGGCTCGCGCCCAGTCGGGCTCGGCCCCGTCGGCGGTGACTGCCCGCAGGTTCGTCTCCGCGAGGTCAGCGCGGTCCAGGTGTGGCGGCGTGCGCTGCACCGACAGCCCGGCGACCACCCCGATGCCGGCCGCGTCGTCGATGTACACGGCGTGCAGCAGTTCACACCCGCGCCCGGCCAGTGCGGCCGCCAGCCGCCGGACGGCCGGCTCGACCGGGAGGGCGTCGAGGAGCAGCACCGCGCGCTCGCCCTCGGCCAGGTCGTCCATCCAGGTCAGCGCGCCTGGGCCGTCGTCGACGCATACCTGAACCGTCCGGACGCTCGTGCGAGCGCCGTCCGCGACCCGCAGCCCGGACAGCGCCGGGTGGGCCGGAACCGTCGCCCCGGCCCAGGTGAGGTCGTTCGTCCGCGTCGCCTGAGACGCGAGGAAATCGCCGAACAGCATGCGTGCCCCCCGGGGAAGGAAGGGCCGCAGCCTACCGTTCGTCCGGGTTCACTCCTCGCCGAGCACTTCGCGAGGAACGTCCGTTCCGTCCTGTAGCGCTGCCCACAACTGGCCGGACAGCTCGTCGTCCCAGGTCACCGTGTTGCCGACATTGCCAAGGGGGACGGTGAGGGTGTCGCCGGAGTCGCCGGACACCGCACCGATGCCGCGCACGAAGGCGAACATGTCCAGCGGACCGGTGTCCTCGTCCAGCACCAGGGCGTCGCCGCCGGCCAGCGCCGTGCGGGTCAGTTCGATGGGGTTGAGGATGGTGCCGGCGGAGGTGGCCTTGTCCGCGATGGCGGAGATGAGCTCGCGCTGCCGCTCGACCCGGCCGATGTCCGCGGTGGGGTCGAAGTAGCGGGCGCGGGCGTAGCCGAGGGCGTCGGCGCCGCCCAGCTCCTGGCAGCCGGCCGGCAGGTCGATGTGCGCTTTCTCGTCCTGGATGGCCTCGTCCAGGCACATCTCGACGCCGCCGAGTGCGTCGACGATGCCGGCGAAGCCGCCGAAGCCGATCTGCACGTAGTCGTCGATCGCGACGCCCGTGTTCGCCTCGATGGTCTCGACCAGCAGCGGAGCGCCACCGAACGCGAACGCGGCGTTGATGCGGTTCTCGCCGTGGCCGGGGATGTCGACGACGGAGTCACGCGGGATGCTGACCAGTGCATTACGCGCGCCGCCGCCGGGCACGTGCAGCAGCATGATGGTGTCGGTGCGCTGGCCCTCGACGCTGCCGGTGCCCAGCTCGCTCTGTTCCTCCTCGGTGAGGTCTTCGCGGCTGTCGGAGCCGACCAACAGGAAGACGCGGCCGTCGGAGCGGGCGGAGCCGTGGTCGTCGGGAACGGCGTCGACCTTGTCGATGCGCGACCACACCCACCAGACCAGGACGCCCAGTGCGATGGCGATGACCAGGAGAATGGCCAGTAGCCAGCGGAGGAAGCGGCCGAACCCGGACTTGCGCTTCTTCGGCCGGGCCGGCGGCTCCGGTTCGGGCCGCCGCTGCCGTGCCGGCGGAGTCCGCGGCGGCTCGCCCGGACCGGCGGGCGCGGCTGCGGGCATGACGCTGGTGCCGCCGCGCGGCGGGGGAGCGGGCGCCACCGGTTCGGGGGCAGGCTCCTCATCCCGAGGGGAGTGCGCCACGCCGCCCTGGTACGAGACGCCTGGAACGTTTCCCGCCCGGTAGGTGGTGACCTTGACCTCGGTACCTCTCGCAGCGCCGCCCTGCTCGGGCGGCGTGCCGGATTCGCCGTTGGGTCGCATCACGGCTCGACCATACCTGCGAGGCCGCGCCGGCAGTAACGGTCGTCCTCCCACTTCTGGAGGCTTATCCACCCTAAAACCGCGTCGGTAGCGTGGATAAGCCTCCAGAAGTGGTTCAGATGACGTCGACGTCGGTGCCCTCGGTGAGGCCGAACCGGCGGGCCGCGGAGCCACACCCGACCACCAGCTCGACGAAGCCGGTGCCGGAGCTGCCGATCACCAGGCCCGCCTCGCCCGCGGGAACCTCGGAGAGCCGGCCGTAACAGTGCAGCTTGTGGCTGCCGAGGTCCGCACCGTCGCGGGAGAACGCCACCGCGAGCCGTTCGCCCGGGACGAAGCCGAGGGTGTCCCCGGTGGCGGTCAGTTTGCAGTTGCCGAAGTTGTCGATCAGCCCCACCCGGACCCGCCCCGTCCCGGGTGCGGCCGGCACGTCCGTGGTCGTCGCCGGTACCGGCCGTTCGTCCAGCACCCACTTCGCCAGCAGTGGCAGGTACCACAGGCTGCGGAACTGGGTGGAGGCGACGGCGTCCGCCTCGGGCGGGGCGATACGCGCCCAGGACCCGGCGGCGCCCAGCACCGTCCGGGCGTCGGTCACCTCGACTCGGGTGACGCCGAGGTGAGTGCGCACCATGGACAGCAGTGTCGGGCTGTAGGTGCTGAACACGGTGTGCGGTCCGTGCCGGAACCAGCAGAACGGGGCTCCGTTCTCCCACGTGCCGTCACGTGGCGCGACGTTCACCAGGGTGACCGTCGGGAATCCGTCCTCGCCGAAGTGGCGGGTGGCCAGCAGCATGTCGAGCAAGGTGAGCCCGGCCGACTGTTCCGGCGCCGGGCCGTCCAGCGGGAGCAGTACCGGTGACCGGCCGAAGAGCGCGGCCATGCGCATGCTCAGCCGGGCCTGTGCGTTGGTGTCCGTACAGTCGCTGAGATACGTGATCGGTGGGTACATGCTTCCCCTCGTGCTGATGCCGGGCCCGGACGTCGGGCGGAGAAATCGGGCAACGAAAAAAGGGCCCCCGGATGCGGGAGCCCTCGATGCTGACGTGATGGAACTAGGCCAGCAGCGAACCGCCGCACAGGGGGTGCAGCATTCGCATCATCATCTGGCCGTGCGTCACGCAGTGAACCGTACCCAGGGCGTTCGGGGTGGTCAAGCCACTCGATGGAGCCCGGCCGGCTGGCCTACGCTGGCGGCGTGAACCCTGAAGGCAGGCCAGCGTCGGCGGCTCAGACGAGCCTGTCGCGCATCATGACCGCGCTCGACACCAACCTGCTCGGCACCGTCCACGGCGGCGTGATCATGAAGCTGGTGGACGACGTCGCCGGTGCGGTCGCGCAGCGGCATTCCGGCGGCCCGGCCGTCACGGCCTCCATGGACGAGATGACGTTCCTGGAGCCGGTACACGTCGGCAACCTCGTGCATGCCCACGGCAAGGTCAACTGGACCGGCCGGACGTCGATGGAGGTGGGCGTGCGGGTGGTCGCCGAGCCGTGGGACGAGGTCCGGCCGGCCACGCCGGTCGCCACGGCCTACCTCGTCTTCGTCGCGCTGGATGCGGACGGCAAGCCCCGCGAGGTGCCGCCGGTCATCCCGGAGACCACGGAGGACCGTCGCCGGTTCGCCGAGGCGCAGATCCGCCGGACGCACCGGCTGGCCCGCCGCGAGGCGATCCTGCGCTCGCGCGAGGAGGCCGGCCCGCAGGTGTGACTGCGGACACCGACCCATCGTGAGGCCCCGTGTCACCGATAGTGTGACACCTGAGTGCTTCTGTGACAGATGTGACGGAGGAGACCTCTGGGCTCGGCGCGCCGCCGACGATATCGGTGCCACTCGTGGTGATACTGGCGCAGCGGGGAAGCGACGGGGCCCCGCCGCGAGGTTGCATGTTGGGGGATGTGCATGGGTACTGCGGCACGACCGCCTGATCCTCGGCGGGAGCGAGCCCGCCGGCAGGCCATCGCCGCGCTTCGAGCGCAGCAGGCCGAGGCGACACGGTTCCGCCGCTCCGTGACCCTGATGGCGTTGTCGGTCGTCGCACCGGGCAGCGCACAGCTCATCGCCGGGCACCGCAAGACCGGCAAGATCGTGCTCGGCGTCTTCGCCGGGCTGATGGCCACCACGCTGCTGGTGCTCTGGCTGGTGCCGCTGCAGGACCTCGCCGCCCTGGCGGTTCGCCCGTGGCTGCTCTCCACGTTCAAGGTGTTCGCGTTCGGCATCGCGCTGGTCTGGGTGCTCATCATCATCGACGCCTGGCGGCTCGGTCACCCGCCGGGCCTGAACCAGAAACACCGGCTCATCATGATCGGCGCGACGCTGGCGCTGGCCGCGATGGTGTCGACGCCGTTCGTCGTCGCCGCCCGGTACGCCACCGCCGCGCATGACGCCGTCGTGCAGATGTTCCCCTCCGGCGAGGTAGCCGCGGCCAGCGACGGCCGGCTCAACATCCTGCTGCTCGGTATCGACGCCGGCGACGGCCGCGTAGGCGTGCGGCCGGACAGCATCCACCTGGTCTCCGTCGACGTCCGCACCGGCCAGCCGGCCATGATCAGCCTGCCGCGCAACCTGGAGAACGCCCGCTTCCCCGACGGCACACCGGCCGACGACGAGTTCCCGCGCGGCTTCGCAGGCGACGGCGACGAGTCCGACTACATGCTCAACGCCACCTGGACGTTCGGCGAAGAGAACCCGGAACTGTTCGAAGGGCCCTCCGGCCCTGGGCCGACCGCCGTCAAGCAGGCCGTCGAAGGCACCCTCGGCGTGCCGGTCCACTACTACGCCGCGGTCGACCTGCAGGGCTTCCGCGACCTGGTCGACGCCATCGGCGGCGTCACCATCCGGGTCAACGAGGAGCTGCCGATCGGTGACAAGGGCCGCGTCCTCGAACCCGGGCTGCAGGAGCTCGACGGCTACCACGCGCTCTGGTACGCCCGCTCCCGCGAAGGCTCGTCCGACTACGCCCGGATGGCCCGGCAGCGCTGCGTCATCGGCGCCCTGGTCAACGAAGCCGACCCGCAGACCGTCCTGCGGAACTTCGTCGACCTCACCGAGGCGTCGAAGTCCGTCGTGACCACCGACATCCCCCAACAGGACCTCGCCAACCTCATCGACCTGGCACTGAAGGCCAAGGACCAGGAGATGACGTCGCTGCAGTTCGTGCCGCCGCTGATCGCCCCGGCCGACCCCGACATCGGGCTCATCCAGGAGCAGACCGACGCGATCCTGTCCGGCGACGTCGCCACGGCGTCCAGCGAACCGACCGGGTCGCCGGAGACGTCGGAGTCGTCGGAACCTTCGGAGCCGACCGAAGCGCCGAGCGACGACGAAGAGGCTTCCAGCGACGAGGAGACATCCAGCGACGACGAGGAGGCTTCCCGCGACGGCGAGGCGTCCGAGGAGGAGACGTCCGGTCCCGTCGAGATGTCCTCGGTCTGCTCGTACGAGTGAGATCGGTGGAGCGGGTAAGGTGCTCGCCGACATGAACGCCGCCGATCCCACCCGAACGCCACCCGCGGGCGACCGCGCCTGGCCTGCCGTTTCCGTCATCATGCCCGTGCTCGACGAGGAGCGCCACCTCGCCGAGGCCGTCGCGGGCGTGCTGGCGCAGGAGTATCCGGGCGAGCTCGAGCTGGTGCTCGCGCTCGGCCCGTCGCGCGACGGCACCGATGAGATCGCGCGCGAGCTCGCCGCCGCCGATCCACGGGTGCGGCTGGTCGCCAACCCCGCCGGCCGTACCCCGGCCGGTCTGAACGCTGCCCTCGGTGTGGCCCGGCACGGCATCGTCGTGCGGGTCGACGGGCACGGCGTGCTGTCCGACTCCTACATCCGCACCGCGGTCGAGACGCTGGAGAAGACCGGCGCGGCCAACGTCGGCGGCATCATGCACGCCGAGGGCCAGACCGATTTCGAGCGCGCCGTCGCGTGGGCCTACACGTCGCCGTTCGGGCTGGGCGGCGGCCGGTTCCACGTCGGCGGCGAGGCCGGCCCCGCCGACACCGTCTACCTGGGTGTCTTCCGTCGCGAGGTGCTGGACCAGCTGGGTGGGTTCGACGAGCACTTCCGCCGGGCCCAGGACTGGGAGCTCAACTACCGCATCCGTGCCGCCGGCCACACGGTGTGGTTCACCCCCGAGCTGACCGTCAGCTACCGGCCGCGGCCGCACCTTCGTGCGCTGGCCAAGCAGTTCTTCAAGACCGGGCAGTGGCGGCGCGAGGTCGTCCGCCGCTATACCGACACCGCGAGCGTGCGGTACCTGGCCGCGCCCGCGGTGACGGTCGCGGTCGCCGCCGGGACGGTGGCCGGCGTGGCCGCGCTCGTCGGCGCCCCCGGCTGGCTGCTGCTGGGCTGGCTGGCGCCGGCCGGGTACGCCAGCGGGGTGACGGGGGCGGCGCTGCTGGCCGGGCGCGGCCTCCCTGCCGGGGCCCGGTTGCGACTCCCGGCGGTGCTGGCCACCATGCACCTGACCTGGGGAGCCGGCTTCATCGCGGGGTCGCGTGACGCTGCCCGGTCCCGCCGAGCCCCCGATACCACCGACGACGACGTGCGGCCCCCGGCCCAGGCGGAGGGCCCGGCGACGTGAAGATCCTGATGCTCGTGCAGTCCCCGGTGGCCGGCGACTCGCGCGTGCTTCGTGAGGCGGCCACGCTGGTCGAAGCCGGGCACGAGGTGCACATCGTGGGCCGCGACGTGCCGGCCGGTTTCGACGCCGGCCCGGGTGTCACGGTGGAGTCGGTGAGCCGGTCCCGCGGCATGCGCCCGCCAGGCGCACCCGCCGGCCTGGCCGCGTCGTCGGCGGCGGGACCGCGGGCAGCGGTCCGGCGCACCGGACGCTGGCTGCTGCTACCCGAGCACCGCGACCGCACCGAGCGGCACTGGCGGCAGGCCGCCGCGAAACTGCTGGCCGACCGGCCCGCCTTCGACGTCGTGCACGCCCACGACTACAACACCCTCGAGCTCGGTGTGCAGTTGGCCGACCAGTGGTCCGCCGGGCTCGTCTACGACAGCCACGAGCTGTGGTTCGACCGGGGGCTCCCGGGCCGCCCGACGCCGGTGTCCCGGCTGCGTGGCCGCCGGCACGAGGCGCAGCTGGCGGCCCGCGCCGCCTCGGTGCTGACCGTCAGCGAGGGCATCGCGCAGCGGCTGCGCGGTCGCCGGCTGCCGGACGTGCGCGTGGTTCGCAACACGTTCCCCCTGGGCGACCGGGACGTGCCGCAACTGCCGGACCGGCCCGCCGGCCTCGCCTACGCCGGGCGGATCGGCCCCGGACGTGACCTCGAGGCCGTCGTGGGCGCCGCCGCTCAGCTGAAACCACTGCGCACGGTCCTGGCCGGCCCGGCGGACCCGGGCTACCGCTTCGACCCGAGCGGCGTCGAGGTGCTGCCGCCGATGTCACTGGTCGAGGTCGACCGGCTCTACCAGGAGCTCGGCGTGGCGGTGGTCACCCTCACCGACACCTGCCTGAACCACCGGCTGGCCCTGCCGAACAAGCTCTTTCACGCCGTCCGCGCGGGTGTGCCGGTGGTGGCCGCCAACCTGCCGGAGCTGCATTCGGTCGTGCTCCGCTACGGCATCGGCCGCCTCTACCAGCCCGGAAACGCGTCGTCGCTGGCCACAGCGGTCAGCGCGGTCGCGGCGGATTATGCTGATCACGTAGAAGCCGTGCGCAGTGCGCGGCCCGCGCTGGCCTGGGAGCAGGACGCGCGGGTGCTCGCCGAGACGTACGCCGACCTCGAGGCAGCGTGAGCGTGGTGACACTGTCACGTCGAGCCAGTGGGTGCGGGATTTCGGCACCATGTCGTCTACCCTTGACCCGATCCGGTGCGGATCCCGACGATCCAGCACCTGGCCGCGGTAGAAAGGCAACCCTTCGATGAACGCCACTCGTGTCGACGAGGACTTCACCTCGTCGGTGCATGTGTACGAGCCGCACCGGGCGGGCCTGCCCCGGCTGGGCACGTACATCCGCACCCTGTGGCAGCGCAGGCAGTTCGCCGCGGAGATGTCCCGCGCCAACATCCGGGCCGCGAACACCAACACGTTCTTCGGCCAGATCTGGCTCGTGCTCAACCCGCTGCTGCTGGCCTGTGTGTACTACGTGCTGGTCACCATCCTGCGTGGTGGCAGTGTCGAGGATCCCGCGGCCCGTTTCGTGCACCTGTGCGCCGGGCTGTTCGCGTTCTACTACTTCTCCGGGGCCATGCAGACCGGAGCTTCCAGCGTCGTCGCCGGCGGCAAGCTGCTGCTGAACATGTCGTTCCCCCGGCTGCTGCTGCCGCTGTCGGCGGTGCGCACGGCGTTCTTCCGGTTCCTGCCGACGATGATCGTCTACATCCCGATCCACCTGGCCTTCGGTCAGCCGGTGTCGTGGCAGATGCTGCTGGCCCCGGCGTTCTTGATCCTGCTCACGGTGTTCGGGGCCGGCATGGCCATGATCTTCGCCACCCTGCAGGTGTACTTCCGCGACACCGCCAGCTTCCTGCCGTACTTCGTACGGATGTGGCTGTACCTGTCGCCGGTCCTGTGGTTCCCCGAAGACGCACCCGAGCAGTTCGAATCGCTCATGATCTTCAACCCGCTCTATTCGCTGCTGGGCGGCTGGACCGACCTGCTGGTCCGGGGGGAGATCCCGGAACTGTCCCTCTGGATCGCCGGTGCGGCGTGGTCGTTGGCCGCCGCCGTCATCGGCAGCTTGTTCTTCATGTCGAGGGAGCGCGAGTTTGTCGTCCGTCTCTGAAATGAGCGCCGTGACCACGACCGGGCCTGCCAACGCCGTCCAGGTGGAGAACGTCTCCCTGACCTACCGGACGACGTTCGAACGCGTGCCGACGCTGAAGACTGCGCTGGTGCGCTTCGGCCGCGGCGAGCGCGCGGTCAAGGAGGTCCAGGCCGTCCAGAACGTCTCCTTCGATGTTCCACACGGCAACGCCATCGGCATCATCGGCGCCAACGGCGCCGGCAAGTCGACGCTGATGCGGATGATCGCCGGCATCCTGCCGCCCACCGAGGGCCGCATCCAGGTCAACGGCCGGGTCAGCACGCTGCTGTCGCTCGGCGTCGGCTTCAACGCCGCGCTGTCCGGCCGCGAGAACGTCGTCCTCGGCGGGCTGGCCAGCGGGCTGACCCGCAAGGAGATCCAGGAGCGCTACGAGGAGATCGCCGAGTTCGCCGAGCTCGGTGAGTTCATCGACATGCCGATGCGCACGTACTCCTCCGGCATGTTCCAGCGGCTGGCCTTCTCCGTCGCCGTGCACATGGAACCGGACATCCTGCTGGTCGACGAGGCGCTGTCCGCGGGCGACGCGAAGTTCAAGCAGAAGGCCGCGGGCAAGATGAAGGAGCTGGTGACCAACGCGCGCACCATGTTCCTGGTCAGCCACGCGCTCAGCAGCGTCCGCGACCTCTGCAACGACGCGCTGTGGCTGCACAAGGGTCAGCTCATGATGCGCGGCACCCCCAACGAGGTCGTCGCCGCGTACAACAAGTTCCTGAAGGTCGGCGAGGACGCCTTCAGCCTCGAGGACCTGTGACCTGTGGGGCAGGCGCGAGCTGACGTCGCCATCATCTCGTCGGGACATGATGTCGCCGACGCCCGGCTGCACAAGATCACCGCGGCGCTGCTCCGCCGCGGGCTGAGCGTCGAGATCGCCGGCCTGGGCGACGCCGCGGCCGGACCGCGCGATGCCCGCGTCCGCAGCGTGCCCCGCGGCGGAATGGCCGCCCGGGCCGTCCGCGCCGCCGTCCTGCCGTGGCGGGTGGGCGCGCACGTCCTTGTCACCATCGACCCCGATGTCATCCCGATGGCCCGGGCCGCAGGCGTGGTGCGCCGCCGCAAGGTCGTCGTTGACGTGCACGAGGACTACGCCCGGCTGCTGTCCGACCGGTCCTGGGCCAGCGGTCTGCTCGGGCTCGGCGCCCGCGTGGTGGTGCGCATGAGCACCTCCCTGGCCGCGGGGGCCGACCTGACCGTCGTCGCCGACGGCCACATCCCGCCCCGGACAGCACGCAGGCGGATCGTCGTCGAGAACCTCCCCGACATGGCGCTGCTGTCGCCCGGAGCGCCGGAGTCACAGCCGCGCGCCGTCTACATCGGTGACCTGCGCTCCAGCCGCGGGCTGTTCGACATGGTCGAGACCGTCGCCCTGGCGCCGGACTGGACGCTCGACCTGGTCGGGCCGGTCGCGGCTGCCGACCAGCAGGCGCTGGAGGAGCGCGTCCGGCGGCCCGACGTGGCCGGCCGGGTCCGGATGCACGGCCGGCAGCCACCCGAGCAGGCCTGGCAGATCGCCCGCGGCGCCTGGGCCGGGTTGGTGTTCCTGCACGAGACCCCGGCATTCCGTGAGGCCATGCCGACCAAGCTTTACGAGTACCTCGCCAGCGGCCTGCCGGTGCTGTCGACCCGGCTGCCGCGGCAGACGGCCGTCGTGGAGGAGTCCGGCGGCGGGCTGCTCATCGACGGCCCGGCGCAGGCGGCGGACGTCCTGCGCCGGTGGGCGCATGACCCGGACGAGCTGGAGACGTACCGCAAGGCCGCGCGCCGGTGGTCCGAGCGCAAGCTGTCCGAGCACACGCCGTACGACGAACTGGCCGACGCCGTGGCGGGCCTGATCAAGACCTGACTTCACGCCATGTGCCGTGACGTACAGAAGCGCCGGCGCGCACTGCCCGGACGTCGTCGCCGCGCGTACTTCACCTGATCTTCGATGTGGCACCTCGTCGCCAGCGACCCGACGATCAGGTGACGTCGGAACCACCGGACGCGGCCATCGCGCACCTGATCGCCTCCAGCATGTGGACCGAGAACGATCAGGCGACATACCCAGGCCGTAGCGGCCCTGTAGGTCGGCTGATCGTTACGGGCGTGCCATGCCTCGTTGACCAGGTGGTCAGCGACGGTCGGCGGCGACGGCGCGCTCGCGGATGGCGGCCTGCACTCCCAGCACCACGGTGGGGACCTCGGGACGGCGGGCGAGGTACCAGCCGGCCCGGACCGACCGGGAGTCCAGCGCGATGACGATGTCGGCGGCGCGCACCACGGCCAGGGCGTCCTCGCGGGAACGGAGCCGGGACCAGTACTCGCGGGAGATCTCGTCGGTGCGCAGCTTCTTGACCCTCGCCACCACCGGCGACTTCTTCAGCTTGCGCTTGACGGCGCCGGCCCGGCGCTTCAACCCACCCGCGATCCGCCGCGGCGAGTACGGCGGACGAGCCGGCGGCTTCCGGGCAGGAGCCGCGGGAGCCGCGGGAGCTACCGGGGCAGTCGCCGGTTCGGCCGCCGGGGCGGCCGCGGCCGGGGCGGCCGGGGCGGCCTCGGGGGGCGGTGCGACCGGCATCCGGCCCGGGCCGAGCAGCACGAACTGGCGGACGGTGTCGCCGAGCGGCTCGCGCGGCGGAGCCCACGCGATGACGTCGAGCTCGAGGTCCGGGTCGTCGCCGAGGTCGGCCCGGACGGTGGTGAAGTAGGAGCGCGGCAGCCGGCCGGTGGCGAGCAGGACGACGTTCACGGTGCGGTGACCTCCGGGGCCGGGGTGCCGGCCGGCGTCACGGCCGACCGCAGGGCGGCGATGCGCGGGTCGAGCTGCAGGTCGCGGCGGAACCGGGCGCCGAACTCGCGGGCCTGGCGCCGGGTCTGCTCGTCGGCGGTGCGGGCGGCGTGTGCGGCGTCGGTGAGCGCCCGGGCGACGGACTCCGGCTCCAGGTCGGCGACCGGGAACCACAGCGGGTGCCCGCGCAGCACGTCGGAGGCGGCGTTGATGGGGTCGTGGACCGACACCACCGGCAGCCCGGTGGCGAGGTACTCGAAGACCTTGCCGCTGGTGACGTAGCGCCCGGCGCCGAGGATGAGCAGCTGGACGTCGAGGCCGTCGTAGACCTTGCCGATCTCGGTCTTGCCGACCGGGCCCTGGTAGCTGACGCCGTCGGCGGCGGCGGTGTTGATGGTGGCCAGCATGTCCGCGCGCGGTTGGGCGTAGTAGCCCAGGTAGCCGTGAATGTGCGCCTCGGCGCCGTCGAGCTCGGTGGAGCCGGAGCGGGCGAGCTGCCAGCCGTCGACGAACTCCTTGAGCGGCACCTTCGGCGAGACCGTGCCGATGTAGCCGAAGACCAGCGGGCGATCGCCGACCGGGCCGCGGTCGTGCATGGCCGGTGCCAGCTCGGGGTCGAAACCGTTGGCGACGGTGTGCATCTTGCCCGCGTGCGCGGGGTAGAGGTCGCGATGCCAGTCGCGGATGGGGTCGTTGACGAACCACACCTCGTGGGCGGACTCGACCAGCTTGCGCTCCCACTTCGCGGCGCGGCTGCTCTCGTCGTGCAGGCGCTCGCCGCTGAACACGTCGAGCAGCCAGGCGTCGCGGTAGTCCATGACGTAGGGCACGCGGTGCTTGCGGTGCAGCTTCCACGCGGCCGTGAACGCGACGTGCGGATTGGCGGTGGCGACGACGAGGTCGACCGGGTCGGCGGCGTGGATGCGCTCGGCGGCGGCCTCGATGGTGCCGCGCCACGGGCCGTAGCCGACCTCGGGGAACGGCAGCTGATCGCGACGGGAGCGCAGCTTCGCCCACGCCTTGGGGCGGGTGGCGCGGAAGCGGGACCAGTTGCGCAGGTTGGCTTCGTGGATGGGCCAGTCGAACGGCACCCGGACCACCTGGACCCGCGGGTCGACGCGCTCTTCCAGCGTCGGGTCGGCGCCGGTGAAGCGGATGAAGGTGTCGCGTTCGGCGGTGAGCACGGTGACGCGCCAGCCCTGCTCGGCGAAGCGGTTGGCGGTGGCGAGTGCACGGTAGACTCCCCCACCGCGACACGGCGGGAACCCCCAGGCCACGTAGAGGAGGTGGGGTTGGCCCGCGCGGCCCGTAGCGGGCTGCTGGGAGGTGTCGTGGGTCATCATGTCCCGCACAGGTTACGACAGATCAGCGCGGTGGCGCAGACCGCCGCGGAGGGTTCGGCAGATGCAGGTGAGCTCGGTGGGACAGGTCGCGCGACATCGGCTGCCCGCGCCCGTGGTCGGTGCGCTGGCGGCGGCGAAGCGGCGGCTGCGGTGGCTGCGGCCGGTCGGGCCGGCGCCGGCCTTTCCGCCGGTGCCGCGGACGCCGGTGCGGTTGCTCGTCGGGCCGACCAACTCCGCCGGGCAGGGCTGGGCCTGGGCCCGCAGCGCCGAGCAGGCTGGTGCCGGCGCCACCTGCTTCGCCGTACGCCGCAACAGTTACGGCTTCGCCGACGACTACGGTGCCCCGCTCCCGGTCTACGCGCATCCGCGGTGGCAGCGGGCCCAGCAGCGGTACGTCCTGAATGGGTACACGCATGTCCTGGTGGAGTCGCTGCGGCCGGTGTTCGGGGGTCGCAACGGCCGGGACGCCCGTGGCGACCTGCGGGTGCTGGAGCGTGCCGGAGTGTCGGCCGGGCTGGCCTTCCACGGCTCGGACGTCCGACTGCCCAGCGCGCACGCGGCCCGCGAACGCTGGTCGCCGTTCCACGTCCAGGACGACCTCACCCGGCGGCTGGAGACTCAGGCGCGGCAGGCCGCCGCCGTCGTCGCCGGGTTCGACGGGCCGGTGTACGTCTCCACCCCCGACCTGCTCACGTACCTGCCCGGAGCCACCTGGTTGCCGGTCGTCGTCGACGTCGAGCGCTGGGCCACCTCGGAGCCGGTGCTGGAGCGCTCGCGGCCGCTGGTCATGCACGCGCCGTCCAACCCGAGGCTCAAGGGGACCGAGGCGATCGAGACGGCGCTGCACCGGCTGGCAGGTACCGGGCTGATCGAGTACCGGCGGCTGGAGGGCGTGCCCAACGACCGCATGCCGGCCGCCCTGGCCGAGGCGGACATCGTCGTCGACCAGCTCGTCATGGGCCTGTACGGCGTCGGCGCGTGCGAGGCGATGGCGGCCGGCCGGGTGGTGGTGTCCTACGTCGGCGACGACGTGCGCGCGCGGGTGCGAGCCACGACCGGCCTGGACCTGCCGGTGGCCGAGGCCGGACCCGACACGCTCGCGGACGTCGTGGCCGGAATCGTCACGGACCGCGACGCCGCCCGTGAACTCGCCGCCGCCGGGCCGGGCTTCGTCCGCGAGGTGCACGACGGCTCGCGCGCGGCCGCCGCGCTGGCAGGCTGGCTGTTCCCGGCGGGCTGACTACGCGGCCGAGGGTGGCCGGCGGGCGCAAGGGTGTAACAATCGTGCATCGTCGAAACAACGCAACCGAGGAGAGTTGGTTTGGCCCCCCGTATCGCCGAGTCGGCCGACGTCGACGCCAGCGCCGAGATCGGCGACGGGTCGTCGGTCTGGCATCTGGCCCAGGTCCGTGAGAAGGCCGCGCTCGGTCGCGGTTGCGTCGTCGGACGCGGCGCCTACATCGGCACCGGTGTCCGCGCCGGCGACAACTGCAAGATCCAGAACTACGCCCTCGTGTACGAGCCGGCCGTGCTCGAGGACGGCGTGTTCGTCGGCCCGGCCGCGGTGCTGACCAACGACACCTTCCCGCGCGCGATCAACCCCGACGGCTCGGCCAAGAGCGCCGCCGACTGGGACGCCGTCGGGGTGGTGCTGCGCGAAGGATGCTCCGTCGGAGCGCGCGCTGTGTGTGTGGCGCCGGTCACCGTGGGTCGATGGGCTACCGTAGCCGCCGGAGCGGTCGTCACCCGGGACGTTCCGGACTTCGCGCTGGTCGTGGGGGTTCCGGCCCGGCGGGTCGCCTGGGTGGGACGCGCCGGAGTCCCGCTGGAGGATGCCGGCGAGGGCCGGTGGCGCTGTCCGCGCACCGGTGAGCAGTACGTCGAAGAGGACGGGCACCTGCGGGAGACCGTTCGGAGCACGGAGGACAACTCATGAGCACCAGCCCGATCCCGGCCGCGAAGCCGATCATCGGCGACGAGGAACGCGCGGCGGTCGATCGCGTGCTGCGCAGCGGCATGGTGGCGCAGGGCCCCGAGGTCGCGGCGTTCGAGACCGAGTTCAGTGAGGCCCTGGTCGGCGGCCGCGCCTGTGTGGCGGTCAACTCCGGCACGTCCGGGCTGCACCTGGGCCTGCTGGCGGCCGGCGTCGGCCCGGGCGACGAGGTCATCGTCCCGTCGTTCACGTTCGCCGCCACCGCGAACTCCGTCGCTCTGACCGGTGCGACGCCGGTCTTCGCCGACATCGAGCCCCGGTACTTCTGCGTGGACCCGGCCGCCGTCGAAGCCGCCATCACCGAGCGCACGGTCGGCATCATGCCGGTGCACCTCTACGGTCACCCGGCCGACATGACGGCACTGGGCGAGCTCGCGCAGCGGCGCGGCCTGAAGCTGTTCGAGGACGCCGCTCAGGCGCACGCGGCCACCTGGAAGGGCGCGCCGGTCGGCTCGTTCGGCACGTTCGCCATGTTCAGCCTCTACCCGACCAAGAACATGACGTCCGGCGAGGGCGGCATGGTCAGCACCGGCGATCCCGAGATCGAGCGGCGGCTGCGGCTGCTGCGTAACCAGGGCATGCAGCGTCAGTACGAGAACGAGCTGGTCGGGCTGAACAACCGGATGACGGACATCCACGCCGCCATCGGGCGGGTGCAGCTGACCAAGGTGGGCGGCTGGACGAAGCAGCGGCAGGAGAACGCCGCGTTCCTCGACGCGAACCTCGACGGCGTCGTGGTGCCGCCGGTGTCCGAGCACGCCACGCACGTCTACCACCAGTACACGATCCGGGTGGCCGCCGACCGCGACGGTTTCGTCACGGCGCTGCGCGAGGAGCACGGCGTCGGCTGCGGCGTCTACTACCCGATCCCCAACCACCGGCTGCCGTCGTTCGGTCGCGACGCGGACCTGCCCGAGACGGAGAAGGCGGCCGCCGAGGTCATCTCGCTGCCGGTGCATCCGTCGCTGAGCGCGGCGGACCTCGAGCGGATCGTGACGGCCGTCAACACCCTGGCGAAGGCGGGCGCCTGATGACGAACCTGCGAGCCGGCCTCATTGGCCTCGGCATGATGGGCCGCCACCACGCCCGGGTGCTGCGTTCCCTCGACGGTGTCGACCTCGTGGGCGTGGCCGACCCGGCCGGCGACCCGCACGGTGTCGCCGGCGGACTGGGCGTCCTGCCGGACATCGAGTCGCTGATCGCGCTGGGCATCGACTACTGCGTCGTCGCCACGCCCACGGCCTACCACGAGGAACTGGGCCTGGCGCTGGCCGCGGCCGGCGTCCACGCGCTGATCGAGAAGCCGCTGGCCAAGGACGCCGTCGGATCGGCCAAGCTGACCGAGGCGTTCGAGCAGGCCGGCCTGGTCGGCGCCGTCGGGCACATCGAGCGGTTCAACCCCGCGCTGCAGAGCCTGCGCTCGAGGCTGGCCGCGGGCGAGCTGGGCGAGATCTACCAGATCATCACCCGTCGGCAGGGCCCGTTCCCGGCCCGTATCGCCGATGTCGGCGTGGTGAAGGACCTCGGCACGCACGACATCGACCTGACCGCCTGGGTGGTCGGCTCACCGTACGCGTCGGTGTCCGCCCGCACCGCGTACAAGAGCGGCCGCGAGCACGAGGACCTGGTCGCGGTCACCGGCCAGCTGGCCGACGGCACCGTCACCAGCCACCTGGTGAACTGGCTGTCGCCGATGAAGGAGCGGGTCACCATCGTCACCGGCGACCGGGGCGCGTACATCGCCGACACCCTGCACGCCGACCTCACCTTCCACGCCAATGGCTCGATCCCGACGGCGTGGAGCGACCTGGCCCAGTTCCGTGGTGTCAGCGAGGGTGACGTCGTGCGGTACGCCATCTCCAAGCCGGAGCCGCTGCGCACCGAGCACGAGGTCTTCCGCGACGCCGTACTGGGCAAGGACACCGAGGTGGTCACCATGCGCCAGGGGCTGGCGACGGTGGCCGTGGCCGAGGCCGTGCTGGCGTCGGCCCGTGAGGGTCGCACCATCGCCGTGGACGTCGACGGTCGCTGAATCGTCACCGCGCGCCCGCCCGCCCGCCGCGGCTTCGGCGGTCGGGCGGGTGCGTGATTTGCGGCAATGCAACCGGATCCGGGTCCGCTGCGTCTTTGAGTACAGCGGTCACGCCCGGAGACCTGACACCTGCTGAGCCCTGAGCGCTCTCGCGGCTGCCCGCGCAGCCGTCCCATCGAGCGTCCGGAGTTCACCATGGTCAGAGCCGCTTGGCCGGCGTTCCTGTTCGCCGTGCTCGTCGTCGCGGCCGGTTGCGCTCCCGACGACGAGGAGCTGTCGGCCGTGGCTGCCCGGCCGGGGGTTCCCGTCGCGGCGCCGGCGGCACCCGCGCCACCCCCGGGGAAGGCAGGAAGCGCCGACGGTCCGCCACTCGGCCGGGCGACGGTCACCGACCCCGAGACCGCACCGTACGGGTCCGGCCGGCTCGGGCCGTGGGAGGGGAAGGGCCGCGAGCTCAGCACGCCGGAGCAGTTCCGGACGGTCGCGGCGTCCGACGGCGTGCTCATGGTGGGCGACTCGATCGCCGGTGCGACCGCTCGCGAGTGCGCTGCCCGCTTCGGCGCTCAGCACGGCCTCGCCACCGCCGTCAACACCTGGAACAGCCGGCCCACCGCTCCGGCCGCGGACTGGATCGTCGCCCACCCGGAGCTGATCCCCGGCCGCGGCATCGTCGTGGTCGCAGGTGCGAACGACATCTTCGATCCTGCCGACTGGTGGCGCCAGGTCGAGCGGGTGGTGGCCGCGGCGGCCGGGAAGCCCGTGTACTGGCTGACCGTCCACGTCGACCGCTGGGGTATGCCGGCGGACGTGCGCGACGCCGACCGCCAGAACTCGGACTGGATCAACGACCAGCTTCACTGGCAGGCCGGCCGCCATCCCCAGCTGGTGCTGGTCGACTGGCAGGCGGTGGTGGCGAGCGACGAGACGACTCTGCTCGACGACGGCGTCCACCCCAGCGTCGCCGGCGTCGACGCCTGGTGCGGCCTGGTCGAGTCGGCGTTGGGGTTGGATTCCCGCTGATTCCGGTGTGGTCCCTGCTCGCGCCGCCCGAGCCATGCAACGAGGTCGCCTTGGGCGGCGGCATCGGCGCCTCCGATCGAACGTCTCCCTCACTTGCGGCAGTCCTACATGCCACGCGCCCGAGCCACCGCTCAGTGCGACACCTCCGTCCCGGAGCCCGCACGGTGCTGCGCACTCACGCCGGCGAGCTGGCTTCCGCCCTCGTCTTGAGCGCTTCGTCCAGCAGCCGGAAGCTTTCGAGGGTGCTGTCGATCGTCTTGCCGAGGAAGGGCACCAGCAACCCCGAGAACGTCTCAGCCTGCTGCACCCGTGTCACGCCGTCGTGAAACGCCATGACAAAGCGGTGCTCTCCGTCGAACACCCCTGGCACGAAGAGCCGGCCCACCCATCGCAGTTCCATTCCTTTCGCTGCGACGCGCACCGTCGGGCGGAACGTGATCGGTCTGCCACCGCCTGCGGGGTACATCCGCAGCATGAGACGTTCCCCAGCACGAGCTTGCCCGGCGGCTTCGCGGATGAACGGGTTCCACTGCGCGTAGCCAGCGAAGTCCGTCAGGACATCCCACACGACCTCGGGCGGCGCCTTGATCTCGACCGACGTGGCAATCTCGCGCATCTTTGTGCCTCCCAGGAGAAATGGTCGTTCCCAGAGCGCGCATCACGATTCCGGCGCCGGATGAGAACTCCCTAAGGCCGACTTAGGAATCCGATGACAATGGCGACGGCTCCCGCGTCGATGCCTGGTGCGGCCTGGTCGAGTCGGCGTTGGGGGTTGATTCCCGCTGATTTCGGTGTGGTCCCTGCTCGCGCGGCCCGAGCCATGCAACCAGGTCGCCCTCTCGCGGGTGTTCACCTGTGACATCGAACACAACGGCGTGTTGGAGGGGCGGATGCTCGTCTTCTGTTGGTTTGCGGTGCGCCGCCCGCTGCCGGAGCATTCCGAGCTGTTCCTGACTCGCATCGAGCGGTTCGCCGCCACCCGCACGAACCCGCAGTGGACTCGGGTGCTGCACCACGGCCCGGGCTGGGGGCTGTTCGCTGCTGCCCCGGCCGCGGGCGGCTGGCGGTGGGAGCTGGTCGCGGACGACGACGAGCTGACCGCCGTCTCCACGGCGCCTCCGGTCGGGCTCGGACCGGATGCCGTCGCCGCCGGTCCGGCCGCGCTGGGCCGGGCGGCACTGCGCGGGGACGCCGGCCCTGGCACCGACGTCGTCCCGCCGTTCGGGCTGTTCGCGCTGGACCGGGCGGCGGGCCGGTTCGCCCTACGGCAGGACTGGCTGGGTATGGCCCGGCTGTTCGAGTACACCTCCCAGGGCCTGATGACGTTCTCCAGCAGTCCGGTGATGCCGCCCTACGTGCTCGGTGACCGGCTGGTGCCGGACGAGGACGGCTGGGCCCGCTTCCTGGGCGGCGGCATCTTCAGCGGCTCCAGCACCCCGGTGCGAGGCGTGCAGCGCCTCCCCGCCGGCGCTGTCCGCACCGGTCGGCGGCTCGACGACGGCACCTGGCACACCGACCGGGCGCACGGTGACCGCATCGACGACCTACTCACCGGTGTGCGGCCGCCGATGGCCGAGTCACTGACGTCGACGGCGTCCGGTCTGCGCCGGGCCGGCAGCGGCCTGGCGGCTCTCTGGCACGGCGACGTCCGCCTCGGGCTGTCCGGTGGCAAGGACTCCCGCCTGGTGGCTGCCGTGCTGGTGGCGGGCGGCCTGCGCCCGAGGTTGTTCACCCGCGACGACAACCCCGCCGAGACCGAGACCGCGCGGCAGCTCGTCGCTCTGGCACGTGACGCCCACGGCGTCCAGCTGCACCACGACATCGTCGCTCCCGTCACGAAGGCCCGCGTCGGCGTGGACAGCCTGGCCGAGCGGGCGCGCCAGCTGCTGCGGCGCTACGACTTCGGCTACGGCAGCAGCTACCTGCTCCGCCCGGCCGTCGGTACGGCATGGCCGGCTGCCCTTGGTGCGCCGGTGGTCGGGGGAGCGATGGGCGAGATCGCGACCGCCCGCTGGATCCCGCCGGCCTGGCCGGACGAGGCCGGCCTCGTCGACGGCACGGCGCTGCGTGCTGTCCTGACCCAGGTGCTGGCCGCGGAGGTGCGGCCGGAGTGGCAGACCCACGACACCCGCCGCCGACTGGCCGTCGCGGTCGAAGAGGTGGTCGACCGGGCCGGCCGGCTCGGGCTCGACCCCGTCGGCACCGTCCACCTGGCGTACCTGGCCGAACGGATGCGCGTGTGGAGCACAGCCGGCTTCCACGTCAACCAGGTGACGCCGCTGCTGACGGCCGAGTTCGTCCGGGCGGCGTTCGCGATGTCGCTGACGCAGAAGCGGGTACGGGCGATTCACACCGGGCTGATCGACTCGCTGGTTCCGGAGTGGTCCGGCGTGCCGTTCGTCCCGAACACGGCTGGGCTGGCGCCGGCGGCGATCCCGCGGATCTGGGACGGCGACGGTACCGACGTCCTGGGCGCGATCGTGGCCCGCCCGCCCGGCCCGCTGCTCGACCTGGTCGACCGGGTGAGCATCGAGGACGCGTTCGCCCGGGTGCGCTGCGGCGCCGGCACCGGCCGGGACGACGCCGCGCTGCGTAACGTCGTCGTGCTGGCCACGGCCGAGGACCTGTTCGACGAGTTCAACGCCGAGGTGCGCGCGTTGGTGCAGGTGCCCCGCCCGGCGCCGGTTCTGGTACCGCCGCGGTCGCGATACCGGCGGCGCCGTCGCCGGGTGGCCAAGGCGTTGCCGCGGCCGGTGCTGGAGGTCGCGCTACAGGCTCGCGACCTGGCCCGCGGCCGTAGCGCCGCCGGCCGCTGAGGCCTCAGTGGCCGGCCGACTCGGCCCTGTCGACCTGCTCGGCGATGTACGGCGCGAGGGCACGGGAATACTCGTCGGTGAGGTGGCTCGTGTCGCGATAGACGATCACGTCGCCCACCACGGGATAGCACCAGTCCTGGTCGCAGAACCGGTCGGTCAGGTCGATGAGGTGCACCTTCGGGTCGTCCAGCTCGCGCACGGCGTCGGTCTGCGGGTCCTCCGGCAGCGCCTCGGCCGGCGTCGCGCACGCCGTGGGCTCCGGGTTCGCGGCCAGACAGTTCGGAATGCTGCTGTCCTCCTTCGCCGGCGGCACGTCGCGGATGACGTAGACCTCCTTGTCCGCGCCAGCCCAGGACTCCCAGGCCACCGCGAATCCGTCCCGGGCGGGGTCCTCGAGCGGCTTCTCGCCGTCGCTGAACTCGTAGGCGCTGCTGTATGCGGACACGAACACCGCGGAGATGCGCTCGTCGGCGGCGATCTGCTCCCGGACCTCGCGGCCCCACTCCAGGCAACTCGCGGAGGCGTCGTCGGTCTCTTCGTCGGGCAGCAGCCGACGGGCCTCGGTGACCGGGCACGACGCCTTCGTGTAGGTGACGACCTGCCAGTCGCGTTCCTCGCCGAGTGCGTCGAAGGCGGCGAACCAGTGCGTGGTGTGTGAGTCGCCGACCAGCGCGACCACCTGTTGGGGGGTGTCCGACTCGGAGCCGATGGTGCAGGTCTTGACCTCGGTGTCGTCGATGCCCTGCTGGCAGCCGGGGTAGGTCGCGGCCTGGTTCTGCTCGACCACGACCTCCGGCGGCACCACCAGCTCGCCTTCGCCGACGGGGGAGCCGCATTCGCCGTCCAGAGCGGCCGGCCCGACGCACCCGGTGCCGGCGGCGGCGAAGACGTCGCCCGCGCGCAGGTGGTCGGCGGCCGCGGCCGCGGCTTCGGCACGCCGGTCCAGCTCGGTGGTGATGCCGACGGTGCCGGCGACCACGATCGCCATGCCGGCGGCGGCGAAGGCGAAGCTGCGCCAAGGCATCGCCGACAGCGTGCTCTGGCGTCGCATCGGGTCCTCGACGTAGACCTTGCTCAGCCAGGCCAGCACGAGCGTCGCGGCAAAGATGCCGAGCTTGTCGCCGGTACGCAGGCCGGTGCCGGTGACGTGCGGCAAGCAGACGATGAGCGGCCAGTGCCACAGGTACACCGAGTACGAGATGTCGCCGACGAACGTCATGGGCTGCCGCGACAACAGCCACCCCGGTGTCAGTGGCGTCGCCGAGTTGCCGGCCGCGATGACCGCCGCCGTACCCAGTACCGGCAGCAGCGCCACCCAGCTGGGGAACAGGGTGTCGCCGTCGAACAGCGCACCGGCGGCGACGACCGCGGTCAGCCCGGCGCCGCCGAGCAGCACGTGCACGGACCGCCGGTGCACCGTGCCGACCAGTCCCAGCCCGAGCAGCGCCCCGGCGGCGAACTCCCAGACCCGGGTCGGGGTGATGAAGTACGCGCTGGACGGCTCTCGTGCCGTCGCCACCACGGACCACGCCAGCGACGTCGCGCCCAGCACGCCGATGCCCGTGGCCAGGACTGCCCGGGTACCGAACCGGGACACCAACGCGAACCGCCGGGTCGCCAGCACGAGGGCGAGCACCAGCAGCGGCCACAGGACGTAGAACTGCTCCTCCACCGACAGCGACCAGTAGTGCTGGGCCACCGTGGGCACGTTGTCCTGCGCCATGTAGTCGACGGCGTCGCCGGCCAGCGCCCAGTTCTGGACGTACAGCGCGCTGGCGGCGAGTTGGCGGGCGGTGTCGCTCCACACCGTCGCCGGCAGGAACAGCACCGTCGCCACCGCGCTCACGGCGAGGACCAGCAGCGACGCCGGCAGCAGCCGGCGGATGCGGCGGGCCCAGAAGCGGCGCAGCGAGATGGTGCCGGTGCGCTCGACCTCGCGGACGATGTGCGCGGTGATGAGGTATCCGGAGATGACGAAGAAGACGTCGACGCCGACGAAACCGCCGGTCAACTGGTCCGGCCACAGATGGAACACCACCACCAGCAGCACCGCGACGGCGCGCAGGCCCTGGATCTCCGGCTGGAACCCGCCGTGACCGGTGGCGGCCCCGCGTTCCGGGGTTGTCGGCGACGGCGTCGAGGAGGCGGTGACGGGCGCTGTCACAGGCGCCTCACCGAGAGCGTGCGGCAGCCAGCTCCGACACGACGGCGTGGGCGGCCTTGCCGTCGCCGTAGACGGGGCGCTGAGCGGCCGTCGGCGCGGGGCGCGCGGCCAGGTCTGTCAGCTCGGTGAGGTCGTCGGCCAGCACGTTCCAGCCGTCGTCAAGCGTTTCCACCCACTCGGTCTCGCCGCGCAGGGTGGTGCACGGGCGGCCCAGCAGATAGGCCTCCTTCTGCAGGCCGCCGGAGTCGGTGACGACGCCGGCCGAGTGCAGCACCGCGGCCACCATGCCCGGGTAGGGCAGCGGCTCGGCGGTGTGCAGGGAGCTGCCCGGGCGGGCCAGCTCGATGCCGAACTCGTGGCAGCGGGCGACGAGACGGGGGTGCGCCAGCAGCAACACCTTGGTCGGCAGTGCCGCAAGCCCATTGATGATCGCGCGCAACCGGTCCGGCCGGTCCGTGTTCTCCGCCCGGTGGATGGTGGAGACGACGTAGCCGCCGGGCTCGAGCCCGGCCGGCAACGCCGGCGGGGTGTCGCGGACCGCGTCGCGGACCCGGAAGCACACGTCGGTCATGACGTCGCCGACCAGCACCGACCGGGCCGCGAGGCCCTCGGTGCGCAGGTGGTCCATGGCCACCTGCGTCGGTGCCAGCAGCAGGTCGGCGGCGTGATCGGTGAGAACCCGGTTGTGCTCCTCCGGCATCGCCCGGTTGAACGAGCGCAGCCCCGCCTCCAGGTGCGCCACCGGCAGGTGCATCTTCACCGCGGACAGGGCACCTGCCAGGGTGGAGTTCGTGTCGCCGTAGACGAGCACCCAGTCCGGCCGGTGCTCGTCGAGGACCGCGTCCAGGACGGAGAGCATCGACCCGGTCTGTACCCCGTGGCTGCCGGAACCAACCCCCAGATGGACGTCGGGGTCCGGGATCTTCAGGTCGGCGAAGAAGACGTCGGACATGTTGGTGTCGTAGTGCTGCCCCGTGTGCACGATCACGTGGTCGTACGCGGAACCGGCGAACGCCTCGGCGACGGGAGCGAGCTTCACGAACTGCGGGCGCGCTCCAACGATGCTGAGCACCTTCATGTGGATCGGCCGTCCTCGTTGCTGGTCTGCGGTCGTCAGAGCCGGAGCGTGAGCGGGCACGCGCCGACGCGGGGTAGCCTATACGGCGCCCATCTCATCATCGTCATCACGAGGTCCAGCAGTGAGAATCGCCGTCGTCGCGCTCGGCAAGATCGGGCTCCCGCTCGCCGTCCAGTTCGCCGGCAAGGGTCATGAGGTCGTCGGTGTCGACGTCAATCAGACCATCGTCGACCTCGTCAACCAGGGCCGTGAGCCGTTCCCCGGTGAGGCGGAGCTGGACACCCGGCTGGCCGAGGTGGTCGGTGACGGCCGGCTGCGCGCCACGGCCGACTACGCCGACGCCATCCCCGGTGCCGACGCAGTCGTCGTCGTGGTGCCGCTGTTCGTCGACGACGAGACCTGGCAGCCCGACTTCGGCTGGATGGAGTCCGCGACCCGCACGCTGGCCTCGCACCTGACACCGGGCACGCTCGTGTCCTACGAGACGACGCTGCCGGTGGGCACCACCCGCACCCGGTGGAAGCCGCTGATCGAAGAGATCTCCGGCCTCACCGAGGGCGACGACTTCCACCTCGTGTTCTCGCCGGAGCGGGTGCTCACCGGCCGGGTCTTCGCCGACCTGCGCAAGTACCCCAAGCTCATCGGCGGGCTGTCCGCCGACGGCGCCAAGCAGGCTCGTGCCTTCTACGAGGCGGTGCTCGACTTCGACGACCGGCCCGACCTCGAGCGCGGCAACGGCGTATGGGACCTCGGCAGTGCCGAAGCCGCGGAGATGGCGAAGCTCGCCGAGACCACCTACCGCGACGTGAACATCGGCCTGGCCAACCAGTTCGGCCGGTTCGCCGCCGCCCACGGCATCGACGTCTACCAGGTCATCGAGGCCTCGAACTCGCAGCCGTACAGCCACATTCACCGGCCCGGCATCGCGGTCGGCGGCCACTGCATCCCCGTCTACCCGAGGCTGTACCTGTGGACCGACCCGGACGCCACCGTCGTGCGGGCCGCCCGTGAGGCCAACGCCGGCATGCCGGCCTACACCGTCGGGCTGGTCGAGGCCGCGTACGGCGACCTCACCGGTGCCCGGGTGGTGGTGCTCGGCGCCTCCTACCGGGGGAAGGTGAAGGAGACGGCGTTCTCCGGCGTCTTCCCCGCCGTGCAGGCGCTGCGCGACAAGGGCGCCCAGGTGCTGGTGCACGACCCCATGTACAGCGACGACGAGCTCACCGCGCTGGGCTTCACGCCCTACACGCTGGGTGAGCCGGCCGACGCGGCGGTCGTCCAGGCCGATCACCCCGAGTACGGCGAGCTCGGCTCCGACGACCTGCCCGGCGTCCGGGTGCTCGTCGACGGGCGCGATGTCACCGACGCGGCGCGCTGGAACGGCGTCACCCGCGTCGTGGTCGGACGGGCGGCGACGTCCGAGTGACCCAGCAACTCCCGCAGCCCAACGGCGACGTGCACGTGGTGATGCTCGTCGCCAACGACGTGTCGAACGACAGCCGCGTCAAGAAGGAAGCTCTCGCTGTCGCCGAGACCGGCGCCCGCGTCACCGTCATCGGGGCCGCCTCCGACGGCCGGCGCTCGATCGAGCCGCTCGGCAAGGCGCTGATCCTGCGCATCCCGGTGGCGTTCCGGCTGCGCGACGAGCGCAACCGGGGCCGCCGTCGCCGGCGCACCTGGCGCCCGCCGCTGCTGGGCTATCGCGACCGGGCGGCGCGGCAGGCCCGGAAGCTGGAGATCCGCGGCCGGCTCGACGACATCAAGGCCGACTCCGGGTTCGCCGTCGCGGCTCGCAAGTCCGGCGCGGTCTCGCCGCTGGCCTACCGGGCCGGGACCCTGGGACGCGGGCTGCGCGCCGCGCGGTGGAAGCTCGCCCGCCGCGGGGTCTGGGTCCGCTCCGGTGTCGGCAGCCGCGTCGACTCCGTGTTCCAGTCCGGCTGGCGGGCCTGGGACGGCGCCGCGGCGCGGATGTCGTGGCCGGCTCGCTGGCGGCACGTGCATCCGGAGACCTACGACTACGAGGTCGCCTTCGGCGACCTCATCGACCAGCTCGCGCCGGACATCGTGCACGCGCACGACATGCACGTCGTCGGCGTGGCGGCCCGTGCGGCCGGCCGGGCCAAGCTCCGCGGCCGCGACCTCAAGGTCGTCTACGACGCCCACGAGTACGTCCCCGGCCTGTCCCGTTACGGCCCCCGCACCCCGCGGTTCATCGCCGCCTGGGCCCGGCACGAGCGCGAGTACATCGGCCACGCCGACCACGTCGTCACCGTCAGCCCGGCCATCGCCCGCAAGCTGCAGGACCGCCACGGACTCGACCACGAGCCGTCGGTCATCATCAACACCCCGGTCATGGCCGCCGCCGACACCGAGGTCATCGACCTGCGGTCCCGGCTGCGGCTGGGCCCCGACGTGCCGCTGATGGTCTACAGCGGCGGGGTCACCCGGGCCCGAGGGGTCGAGACCGCCGTGCAGGCGCTGGTGCACCTCCCCGACGTCCACCTCGCGGTGGTGTCGGTGCCGCATGTCGCCATCGCACCGGTGAACGAGCTGAAGGACCTGGCCGCGGAGCTGGGCGTGCAGGCGCGGGTGCACTATGTGAACCCGGTGGAGCCGGACGAGGTCGTGGCGTTCCTGAGCTCCGCCGACGTCGGGCTCATCCCCATCCTGCGCTATCCCAGCCACGAGATGGCGCTGCCGAACAAGGTCTTCGAGTACGTCTTCGCCGGCCTCCCGGTCGTGGTCAGTGACATGCCGAGCCTCACCGAGTTCGTCGGCTCCACCGGCATCGGCGAGGTGTTCCGGGTCGAGGACGCCGCCGACCTCGCCGCCAAGGTGCGCACGGTGCTCGACGACCCCGCTCCCTACCTGGCGCGGGTCACGGATCCGGACTTCCGCCGCGAGGTCTCCTGGGAGGGCCAGGCCGACAAGCTGCGTGAGCTGTACGGCCAGCTGCTGGGTCGGCCGCTGGAGATCCCGGCCGCCGGCGCGGGCACGGAGTGGGTCGCACCCACGGCCGAGCAGCCGCGGCTGCTGATCGGCCCGTCCAACAGCGCCGGCCAGGCCTGGCAGTGGGCCACCGCCGTCGAGCGGTATCTGCCGCAGGTCCGGGCCGAGTCGCTCATGGCCGACACCGGCGAGTTCAACTTCCGGGCGCACCGGGCGGTTCCGTCCGACCAGTTCCGCACCGACGCCGCGTGGATGGTCGACTTCGCCAGCTACGTACTGCGCAACGTCACCCACGTCCTGTTCGAGGCGGCCCGCCCGCTCCTCGGCCAGGCCCGCGGCCAGCTGTTCAACAGCGACCTGCCCACCTTCGAGCCGGCCGGCATCACGACCGGGCTCATCTTCCACGGCTCGGAGATCCGCGACCCGAAGCTGCACCGCGAGTGGTACCGCTACTCGCCGTTCGCCGACCCGTACGACGAGCTCACCGGCAGGCTGCAGCGTGCCTGCCAGACCGTGCACAACGCCATCCGCGACTACGAGGGCCCGCGGTTCGTCACCACACCCGATCTGCTCGACTTCGTCGAGAACGGCATCTGGCTGCCGGTGGTCGTGGCCGTCGACGAGCTGCGCACCGACCGCCCCGTCCTGGAGCGCGAGCGTCCGATCGTGGTACACGCTCCGTCGCGCAGTGCGCTGAAGGGCTCGGCGTTCGTTGACCCGGTGCTGCAGGATCTGCACGATCGTGGGCTGGTCGAGTACCGGCGTCTCGAGGGTCTTCCGCACAGTGAGCTGATGGCCATCATCCAGGACTCCGACATCGTCATCGACCAGCTGCTGCTGGGCTCGTATGGGGTGGCTGCGTGCGAGGCGATGGCAGCCGGGCGGGTGACCGTCGGCCATGTCGCCGACCAGGTCCGCAGTGCTATCCCCGCGGACCTTCCGCTGGTCGAGGCCACGCCGGACGACCTCCGCACCGTCATCGAGCGCATCGTGACGGAGCGGGACGAGGCCATCAAGTCCGCGGCCGCCGGGGTCGACTACGTCCAGCGGTTCCATGACGGACGCGAGTCGGCTCGGGTGCTCCGCGGGTTCCTCGGCATCGAGGACTGATCGGTTTCATCCGCAAGCATTCGGCCCATTGTGGTTGCGGTGTCAATTGTGACCAGTGAGACTGTTGTTACTACTGGGAAAATTGGCATCACCACGGGGGTCGGGGATGACGACGCTTCGCGCGGTGCTGGCCGGCGCGCTCGTCGCGCTGGGCCTCGCGCTGCCCACAGGACCGGACGCCGAGGCAGCGAGTGTCACGCCGTCGCCGGCGGATCATCGGCAGGAACTGCAGACGGTGCGGCTGCCCACGATGGCCAACGTCGGGGGACTGGGCAGCATGCCGCCCACACCGAACGGGCAGGCCGCTGATCCCAGCCTGGGGGGCATCCCCGTGGTCTACACACCCGAGTACGACGTCAGCCCGTTCCAGCTGGCCGCCGTCACCTGGACCGGCGCAGCGCCGGTCACGGCGTGGGTGCGGGTGCGCACCGACGGCGAGTGGTCACAGTGGTACGAGCTGCCTGCCGACTCCGACCACCAGCCCGATCCCGGGTCGCCCGAGGCTGCTGGCGCACGGAACGGCACCGATCCGCTGCTGGTCCCGGAGTCCGACGGCGTCCAGGTGCGGGCGGAGTCCACCGTGCGGCCGGGTGCGCGGCAGCTCGGTGACCTGCGCCTCGAACTCGTCGACCCGGCCGCGGAACCGAGCGGCGCGCCGATGGAGCCACAGGCCGAGGCGGTGCCGCTGGAGCCGGCGCAGGCCCACGGGGTGCGGGTGGCGACACCGCAGCCGTCGATCTACCGGCGCTCGCAATGGGGTGCCGACGAGTCGATGCGCGCGGACCCGCCGACGTTCGGCGACGTCAACGGGGCATTCGTGCACCACACGGTCAGCGCGACCCAGTACGCGGCCGCGGACGTGCCGAACATGATCCGGTCGATCTACGTCTACCACGTGCGGTCCCGCGGCTGGAACGACATCGGCTACAACTTCGTCATCGACCGCTTCGGTCGCATCTGGGAGGGCCGGTACGGCGGCATCAACCGGGCGGTCACCGGGGCGCACACGGCCGGCTACAACGACGACGCCTTCGCGGCCTCCGCCCTGGGCACCTACAGCGACACCCCGCCGACGGCGCCGATGCTGCGCGCCTACGAGAACCTGTTCGCGTGGAAGTTCAGCATCCACGGCGTCGACCCGCGGTACGCCGTGAACTACGACGGCGAACGGTGGCCGGCCATCGCCGGACACCGTGACGCCGCCGCCACGGCCTGCCCCGGCGACGCACTGTACGCACGGCTGGGCACCATCCGGGCCGGGACCATCACGGCCATGAGCCTGTCACCGAGCCGCGACACCAACCGCAACGGCCGCGTGGACCTCATGGCCACGCGGTCCAACGGTTCGCTGATCGCCGCCGACCTGGCCGGCGGCAACGTCACCGGGATGCGAGCCCTCGGAACCGGCTGGGACGCCGTCGTGTCCGTCGCGCTGCCCGGCGACTGGAACGGCGACCGGCGGGACGACATGATCGGGCGCCTTCGCGACGGCAGCCTGAAGCTCTGGCCGGGTGCCGGGAACGGCACCTTCGGCCGCGCCGTGCGCATCGGCTCCGGCTGGAACATCATGAGCCTGGTCACCGCGCCGGGCGACTGGGACCGCGACGGGCATCCCGATCTCATCTCCCGGCGGACGTCCGACGGCACGCTGTGGCTGTCCCGCGGCAACGCCCAGGGCCGCATCGTCGAGCAGCGGCAGATCGGCACCGGCTGGGGCGCCACAACCGCGCTGGTCGGTGTGGGTGACTGGGACGGCGACAACGTCGGCGACCTCGTCGCTCGCCGCACCGACGGCACCCTGTGGCTGTACCCCGGCGCGGGCTCCGGCGCGTTCGGCACGCCGCGGCGCATCGGCACCGGCTGGAACGGCTACCAGATCGCCGGCGTCGGCGACGCCACCGGCGACGGCCGCGCCGACATCGTCGCCCGCAGCACGGTCGGCACGCTGGTGCTCTACCCCGGCGACGGGTCCGGCGGCTTCGGCAGAGCCCGAACCATAGGCTCCGGCTGGGGCGGCTACAACCGAGTGTTCTGAAGTCCGGGCTGCCCCGGACGGCTGCACGGAGTCTGCGGGTGCACGACGGGATCGGATCGTTCTCAGTCCGATCCCCGTCCTGCCAGTCCGGCAACCACCCGCCGGGTCAGCAGGCCCTGGCCGAGACCGATCTCCACGAGGTCGTCGAAGATCTGTTGATCCCGCCGGGCGGCGCGCATGCCGGCGGTGAGCACGGTCGGGATGGCGGCCAGGCGCGCCGTCGCGGCCGTGTGCCGCAGGTGCCGGGCGAGGAGGGCTCGGACGGCGCTTCGGTAGCGCGCACCCGCGGATTCCGGACGGCCGGTCGCGACGGCATCCGCGGCGGCCCGGCCGGCCAGGACGCCGGTCGCGACGGCGTAGTAGATGCCCTCGCCGGTCATCGGGTTGACCAGTCCGGCGGCGTCCCCGGCCAGCAGTACCGGGCCGTCGGGCTGGGCCCACCGCCACGATGACAGCGGTAGGTGGTGTCCGCGCCAGCCGGTTCCAGCGGTCGTGGTGCCGGGCAGCAGTGCTTCCAGCCGTGCCAGCAGCTCGGCCCGCGACGTGCCGCCGGCGGACAACTCGCCGTACCCGACGTTGGCCAGGCCGTCGCCGCGGTCGAAGGCCCACGCGTACGCCTGCGATCGGTCGCCGTCATAGACGATGACCTGCCGGCCGCGGTGTTCGGCGGCGGTGGGCGTGTAGCCGCGCAACGCGATCGCCCGGCGCCGCGACGGCGTCAGGCCCACCGCCGCCCGCGCGAGGGAGTTGGCGCCGTCGGCCCCAATCACCACGGGCGCGAGGACGTCGTCGTCGACGAGCACGCCGTCGCCGGAGGGCCGCACGCGCCGCACCCGGTGCACGCGCAACACGGCGCCGCGGCCGATGGCGGCGGCAACCAGCCGCTGGTCGAAGACGGTGCGCGGCACGACCCAGGTGGGCCGGCGCAATGGCCGCGACACCCGCGACTCGCGATACGAGAGCTCGAGCCGGTGCACGGGCGTCCAGTCGTCGAGCAACCCGGTCAGCCCCACACCCGCCAGTACGTCGAGGACGTGCGGAGCGATGCCGTCGCCGCAGGGCTTGTCGCGCGGGAAGCCGGCGCGGTCGAGCAGCAGCACCCGCAGCCCGGGCCGCGCGGACAGCGCGCCGAGCGCCGCCGCCGTCCCCGCCGGTCCGGCACCGACCACGACCAGGTCCCAGGTCTCGTTCATGTCCGCAGCCTTACCCCGGCAGCACCAGCATCACGACGTCGCCGACGACGATCGCGAGGACGGCGCGGGACGGGATCGCCCCGCATGCTCAGTGGCGTCCGTTCGGGCTTCCGACGGCGAGCGGAACGACTGGTCGACTGCTCTTCATGCGCAGAACACCGTTCCGACGACGGCTCGTGCCCGTGGAGCCCTAGCGTCCCCCTGAACCTCAGTAGCTCCCGCCGAGACGAGGACGCGAGATGACCGAGCAGGAACAGCAGGAGAACGTCGCACCGCACGCCGACTGGGGCCGGCGGGATTTCGTCCGGATGGGCGGGCTGGGGACGGCGGCGCTCGCCCTCGGCGCCACTGGCATCGTCGCAGGTGCGGCGCCCGCCGCGGCCGATGACGACGATCGTCCGTTGCGTTTCCGCGCCGACGGAACGTTCAAGATCGTCCAGTTCAACGACACGCAGGACGACGAGCGGATCGACCGGCGCACGATCGAGCTGATGGAGAAGGTCCTCGACACCGAGCAGCCGGACCTGGTGATCCACAACGGCGACAACATCACCGGGGGTTGTGAGAACGCCGAGGAGATGAAGCAGGCGATGAACAACGTCGTCCAGCCGATGGAGCAGCGCGGGGTCCCGTGGGCCATCACATACGGCAACCACGACGAGGACTCCACCCCGGACAGCGGGATGGACGAGGAGGACATGCTCGCCTTCTACCGCTCCTACCGGTTCAACGTGAACCAGCCGAGCCCGCGCGGCGTCACTGGCAGCGGCAACATGAACCTGCTGATCCGGGGTGCGCGCGGCCAGCGCCCGGTGTTCAACCTGTTCCTCCTCGACAGCGGCCGCTACGCACCGGAGACGATCGCCGGGCAGGACTTCGCCGGCTACCCGACCTGGGACTGGCTGCGCATGAATCAGGTGCACTGGTACACCGAGACGTCCGAGCTGGTGGAGAAGCGGGCCGGCCGGAAGGTACCGGCGCTGATGTTCATCCACATCCCGCTCTGGGAGTACCGCTTCATGTGGTTCGCCAGCGTGGACAGCCGCACCGACGCCGACCACGAGCGGGCCGTCGCCAAGCACGGCATCGTGGGCGAGCGCAACGAGGACGAGTGCCCCGGCCCGTTCAACAGCGGCATGTTCTCGGCGATCCTCGACCGCGGCGACGTCAAGGGTGTCTTCTGCGGGCACGACCACGTCAACACCTATGTGGGCAACTACTACGGGGTGATGCTGGGCTACTCGGGCAACACCGGCTTCGGCACCTACGGGCTGAGCGGCGCCGAGCGGAACCGGCTGCGTGGTGCGCGCGTGTTCAACGTGACCGAGCGGGACGGCGAGGTGGACATCGAGACTCACATGGTGTTCGCGGGCGAGCTCGGCATCGACCTGACCGCGGACGACCAGAGCATCGACCCGCTCCCGTTCCCCAGCCGGACGTGACGCCGCTCAGCGGGCGGCGGCGATGTCGACGAACGGGTCCAGCGCGGCCGGGTTGCGCAGGGCTTCGCGGCTCACCGCCGTCGACGGGTCCGCGCCGGCGAGGATCTTCTTCACCGGCACTTCGCACTTCTTGCCGGTGAGAGTGCGCGGGACGTCGGCGACGAGGACGAAGCGGTCCGGCACGTGCCGCGGTGACAGCTCGCCGCGCAGAGCCCGCCGCAGCTCCGGCTCCACCCCGTCGAGCGTGACACCGTCGGCGAGCACCAGAAAGCACAGGAGCTCGCCACCGGCGCCACCGGCGCCGCTGCCGCCACTGCCGCCGGACGTGTCGATGACCAGGGAATCGAGCACGGCCGGATGGGCCTCGACGACCCGGTAGAACTCCGCGGTGCCCATGCGCACCCCGCCGCGGTTGAGAGTGGAGTCACTGCGCCCGTGGATGACCGCCGATCCGCGGGTGGTGATCGTGATCCAGTCTCCGTGCCGCCACACGCCGGGGAAGTCGTCGAAGTACGCAGAGCGCAGCCGTGAGCCGTCGGGGTCGTTCCAGAACGCGACCGGCATGGACGGCATCGGCCGGGTCAGCACCAGCTCGCCGACCTCGCCGACGACGGGATGGCCCGACTCGTCGTAGGCGGCCACCGCCGCGCCGAGTGCCGGACGGGACAGCTCGCCCAGCCAGACCGGGACGTCCGGCGACGGCCCGACGAACCCGGTGCACAGGTCGGTGCCGCCGGAGAAGCTGGCCACCTGGGTCGACGGGGGAAGGTTGCGGCCCAGCCACCGGAACCCGTCGACCGACAGCGGTGCGCCGGTGGACCCGACCACGCGCAGCGACTCCAGTGCCGACGGGTCGAGCTCCAGCCCGTCCTTGAGGCAGGCCTGCACGAACGGCGCCGACGTGCCGAACACCGTCAGCCGCTCCTCCTCGGCCAGCCGCCACAGCGCGTCCAGTGACGGATGTGCCGGGCTGCCGTCGTACAGGACGACGGTGGAGCCGGTGAGCAGCCCGCCGACGAGGAAGTTCCACATCATCCAGCCGGTGGTGGTGAACCAGAACAACCGATCACCCGGCCGGGCGTCGAAGTGCAGCGCCAGCGCCTTCAGGTGCTCCAGGACGATGCCGCCGTGGCCGTGCACGATGCCCTTGGGCAGGCCGGTGGTGCCGGAGGAGTAGAGCACCCACAGTGGATGGTCGAACGGCACCGGCTCGAACGCGGGCGCGGCACCGTCATGACGGGTGAGCAGGTCGTCCCACTCCAGCGCGTCGGGGATGCCGGCGCCGGCAAACGGGATGGCCACCGTGGCCCGCAGGGTGGGCAGGTGGGCCCGCAGCGCCTCGACCGTGGGGCGGACGTCGTGGGTGCGGCCGTTGTAGACGTACCCGTCGCAGGCCACCAGCACGGTGGGCTCGATCTGCGCGAACCGGTCGGCGGCCGCACGCACGCCGAAGTCGGGAGAGCAGGACGACCAGACCGCGCCGAGGCTGGCCGTGGCGAGGAAGGCCACCAGCGTCTGCGGCGCGTTGGGCACCAGCCCGGCGACCCGGTCGCCGCGGCCCACGCCCACGGCCGCGAGCCCCGAACGGACCGCGGCCACCTGACGGCGCAGCTCGCCGTACGACAGCTCCTCGCGCCGGCCGTCCTCGCGCCGGAACACCACGGCGACGTCGTCCTCGCCGCGGCCTTCGCCCGGCCGCAACGCGTGCTCGGCGTAGTTGAGGGTGGCGCCGGGGAACCAGCGGGCACCGGGCATGACGGCGTCGGGTAGCGCCTCGGTCGGCTCGGCGTGGAAGCTGACCCCGAAGTGGCGGGCTATCGCCGACCAGAACGCACCGGGCCGCTCGACCGACCAGCGCCATAGCTCGTCGTAGTCGGCGGCATCGACGATGCGTTCGGTCCGCAGCCAGGTGCGGAAGGCGGTCATCCGGCTGGCGGCCACTCGATCAGGGTCGGGCCGCCACACGACTTCGGCGTCGTCAGTCATGCCGCACAACCTAACGCGCCGCTCCGCCCGGCAGGGAGGGTCCAGGCGGGCGATGGCCGACGACAGCCCCGCTGAGCACCAGTATGTTAATATGCTTTTATGCGCACAACGGTGGATCTACCCGATGACCTTCTCCGTGCTGCCAAGGCGCGCGCAGCCGAGCGCGGGGAAAGTCTCAAGGACATGTTCACGCGTTTGCTCTCCCGCGAGATCAGAACCCCCGGTGGTCAGCTCGACGGTGGCACCGTTTCGCTCCCTCTCATCGGCAGCGCCGACGGGCCGAGCGTTGCCGTGACGAACGCCGACATCGAAACCGCCCTCGCCGCGGAGGACGCCGAAAGGTACGGACGCTGAATGTACCTATTGGACGTCGGCGTCTGGCTCGCCGCGGTCTGGGCCAGGCATGTCCATCATCCTGCCGTCAAGGCGTGGTTCGATCGACAATCGCAGCCACTCGTCCTCTGCCGCGTCACCCAGATGAGCCTGCTTCGTCTTCTGTCCAATCCAGCGGTCCTCGGCGCCGACGTCGTCAGCCGTAGCGCCGCGTGGGGGGTCATCGACGCCCTTCAGGCCGACAAGCGCGTGACTTGGGCCGACGAGCCTGGGCACATCGAACCCATCTGGCGGACCATGTCAGCCCGCGTCGACAACAGCCACAAGCTGTGGACCGATGACTACCTGGCGGCGTTCGCTCAAGCCGGACACCTCACGCTAGCCACTCTCGATGGTGCCCTCGTCAAGCGTCACCCATCGGTCCGAGTAGAACCGCTGATCTGAGACGGGGTCCGTAGCTCCCGCACGGCACCGGCCAGCGCGTCGTACAACACGTCCTGTGCCGCCGGCGCGAGCAGGCCCGGCAGGCCGAAGTACAGCGGCGCCTCCACGGCCTCGTAGCCGCCCTCGGCCAGTTGCCGCGCGGTGACCAGGTAGCCGGTCATGCCGTTGGTGTAACCGAGGGGGAGCACGGCCCCGCCGGACAGCACCTTCACCCGCCGGCCGTACGCGCCGACCGGCTCGCCGGACAGCCCGGCCAGCCCGAGGTCGTCGGTCAGCCGCAGCGTCGACACCCGCAGCACGGCGGTGTCGGTGATCCGGTGCGGCTCGGCGAGAAGCAGCCGCGCCCACTCGCCGCGGACGCCGTCGTCGGCGGACCAGCGGGTCAGGTCGGATCGTCGCGGCGGGCCGGAGAGCGGCAGGTCCACCTTCCGGGCGCTGGTGGCAAGCCGTGGCGGACCGGCCGGGACCCGTAGACCGTGCAGCGCCCGGCCGACGGCGGCGGCGAGCTCACCGCCGAACCGCTCGGCGGCGGCCTGGTCGGAGTCACCGGGCTTGGGGTCGATGTCCCCGCAGCACCCCTGGGCGAACACGGCGACGGTGCCGGGGTGCTCGCGCTCGAGAAGGTCCATCGCGGCGCCGGGGAAGTCGGGGGAGACCTCGTTGTCGCGGTGCACGACCGGGTGGCAGGTGTAGTGCACGAGCAGCGCGACCGTGTCGTCGGCGTCGTCGGCGCAGACGAACCGGACCACGCTGACCTCGGGGTCCACCGATGAACGCGGCACCGTCGTCGGCGAGCGGCGGGCGCGGCGGTCGTCCGCGAGGTCGGCCCGGTCGGCGCACCGCTCGACCCGGACCGGCCGCACGGCCGCGAGCGCCCGCCCGACACCGTCGACGGCGGTCTCGACGACCTGGTCGGCGAAGACCGGGTCGAACTCGCCGATGGACGGCGCGAAGCCCCTGGACGGCTGGGGCGCGGAATGCGTGTGGGTGGCGTGCAGGAGCACCGACCGCGGCGACAGGCCGTAGCGGCGCTCCAGCTCACGATGCACCCGGTCGGTGAGGTCGAAACCCCACCACAGCACGTCCGCCGCGACGAACACGGCCCGTTCGTCGCCGGCGGCGAAGGCCAGGGTGCGCAGCCGCAGCGGCGCCGCCGTCCGCGTCGCGGCATCCAGACCGGCGCGGAAGGCGAACCCGGCCAGCCGGACCGGCCGGCCGGGGGTGATGTCGGCGCGGTCGACTCCGAGCCGGAGGGCGGACATGGCCGTCAGGTCACATGTGCTCGACGGTGTCGCCCAACGGCGTGATGCCGCGGGTGTCGAACACGCGGGCGGCCGTCTTGGCGATCAGGTTGCCGTCGTACTCGCTGTGCGGCTGCAGCACGACGGTCAGGTCGGCGCTGGCCAGCGCCGACTCCAGGTCCGGCACGCTCTCCAGGGTGCTGCCGTCGACCTTCCAGTTCGGGACCTTGGGGTCGTGGAAGACGACGTTGGCGCCCAGCGACACCAGCCGCTTGGCCAGCGGCACCGCCGGCGACTCACGCTGGTCGGCGATGTCGGGCTTGTAGGTGACGCCGAGCAGCAGGATCGTCGAGCCGTTCACGGCCTTGCCGTCGGTGTTGAGGATGTTCTGGATGCGCTGGGTGACGTACGCCGGCATGGTGGCGTTGATCTCCTGCGCCAGCTCGACGAAGCGGAACGGGTAGCCCAGCCGCACCCGCACGTTGTGGCTCAGGTAGTTCGGGTCGATCGGGATGCAGTGGCCGCCGACACCGGGGCCGGGGTAGAAGGCCTGGAAGCCGAACGGCTTCGTCGAGGCCAACCGGATGACGTCCCACAGGTCGATGCCGAGCTCGTGGCAGAACCGCGCCATCTCGTTGACCAGCGCGATGTTGACGTGCCGGTAGGTGTTCTCCAGCAGCTTCGCGGTCTCGGCCTCACGCGTGCCCTTGGCCTCGACGACGGTGTCGACGAAGCGGCGGTAGAACGCCGCGGCGCGCTCGGTGCACGAGGGCGACTGCCCGCCGACCACCTTGGGGGTGTTGCGCATGCCGAACTTCGGGTTGCCCGGGTCGATGCGCTCGGGGGAGAAGGCGAGGTGGAAGTCGGTGCCGGCGGTGAGGCCGGAGGCCTCCTCCAGCATCGGCCGGACGACCTCGTCGGTGGTGCCCGGGTAGGTGGTGGACTCCAGGATCACCAGCGTGCCGGCGCGCACGTGCCGCGCGACCGTGGCCACCGCGGCCTTCACGGCGGTGAGGTCCGGGCCACCGTCGTCGGACAGCGGCGTGGGGACGCAGATGACGATGGTGTCGGCGCCGTCGAGGTCGTTCTCGTCCGCGGTCGCGCGGAACCCGGCCTCGACCATGGTCGCGACATCGCCGTCGGAGAGATCGTCGACGTGCGACCGGCCGGCGTTCAGGCCGTCCACCACCGGGGCGCTGACGTCGAAGCCCAGCACTCCCAAACCGGACCTGCTGGCCTCTTGTGCCAGCGGCAGCCCTACATAACCCAGCCCAACCACCGCAACATCTGTCGACACTGCTTCGTCCCGTCCATTGGTGTCATGTTGTCGCCCGGGGCGGTCGCTCTGCGCGTCCCGCCGCGTCGGTGCCTCAGGCCGCGCCCACGACCTCGATGTCCACACCTGGCCGCACGATGTTACAGCAGGTGACGCTCAGCCGAAATCCGCGACCCGGCCGGGGCGAACATGAGAACTCTCTAACCGAGATCGGCTCCCAGTAGTGGTGAACACTCAGAAAACACTGGTTAACATGCCTGATGCCCCTTGCCGCGACGCCGATCGCGCCCCCGTCGGACGCCGTCCGGTCGCTCGCGTGGACCGCCGCGATCGAACGGGCCAGCGACAGCCTGCCCCGCGCGCGGGGCGTCGCCCGCTACCGTCGCCGCGACTATCTCCACGACAACCGGGTGGCCGTCGCCGCGACCTTCGACGCCACCGCCGGCCTGCCCGGCAGCGGCGTCTTCGTGAACCCGGCGACGGGTGCGTCGCTGCTGGTGGCGGCCGATTCCCAGCCGCCGGTGCGCACGGCGGCCGCCGTCGACGTCGTCGTCGCCGGAGCCATGCGCACCGCGGAACAGTTGCGCTTCCGCTCCTTCTACCTGGCCGCCGGCGCGGCCCGGTCGCTCGTGGTCCACCAGCGCTCCGCCGCCGCCGTGCCGACACCGCTGGTCGCCGGTACCCGGCTACAGACGACGCTCACCGGCTGCACCCCGTTCGTGGTGCCGCGGATCCTGGAAACCGGCCTCCACCGGCGTGAGAACGCCGACTGGGTCGTCGAAGAGGCTCTCGACGGCGCACCGGTCGTGCGTGCCGACGCCGAGGCCGCCGCGGGCGAGCTCATCGCGCTGCTGCCGCAGATGTGGCAGCGGCTCGGCACTTCGCACGACCGGCTGGACCCCGACCAGCGGGCCCGTGCTCTCGTCGCGTTCGCGGGTCTGGCCGAGGACCCGCCGGACGGCATCTGGCCCGCCGAAGTCGACCGTCAGGCCACCTGGCACCGCGTCCGCGACCTGCTGAACGACGAACGCCCGCTGACCATCGGACTCAGCCACGGCGATCCCGGGCTCGGCAACGTCCTGCGCCTCGCCGACGGCCGGCTCGCCCTGGTCGACTGGGAAGACGCCGGCCACCGCGTCGTCGCGCACGACATCGTCAAGGTGCTGATGTCGTCGCCCGACCCGGTCCGGCTGGCCGCGACGCTGGACGCGCCCGGCTCGTTGCGCCCGGCATTGGCCGCCGCCGGTGCGATGCCGTGGCGGCGGCAGCTGGCGACGGCGCTGCTGCTGTTCCTGAGCGGCTGGCGCAACCGCCACTTCCGGGCGGTCAAGCGGCGCAGCGTGACCGCCAGCCAGCGGCGCATGCACGCGTTGATCCGCGTCCTCACCGTCCTCCTCGACCGCTGACGGAGTCGGCGGAGGGGGAGCAGCGGACGGCGAAACCGGATCCGGTGCTCAGGTGGTGGCGCCACACGACGTCCGCGCCCTCCCCGCAGCGGCCGAGGTAGCTGACGTCGTCGTGGCCGTCGCCGTCCACGTCGGCGACGCGGAGGCCGAAGTGGGCGGTGGTGCCGTCGGGGGCGGGCCAGGCCTGGTCGCCCCAGTTGCTCACGGTCAGCCCGTCCGGGCCGCCCAGGTGGACGCGGAAGCATGGCGTGGCGTCGTTGCCGCAGGCCCCGCGGTACGCGACGTCGTCCGCGCCGTCGCCGTCGTAGTCGCCGACGTGCAGGCCGAACCGGGCGGAGTCCGCGCTCCAGACGGCGTCGTCGCCGAACGACCGCGGCTGGAACGACGCGCCGTCGCTGGCCAGCAGCCGCCAGCAGGTGTCGTCGTCGGCGCAGGAGCCGCGGGCGAGCAGGTCGTCGTGGCCGTCGCCGTCGAAGTCGCCGACCGCGACGCCGTACGCCGACGTCTCCCGCGTCAGCGTGCCGACGGCGCCCCACTCGCGCGGCTCAGCCAGCCCGTCGCCGGTGGCCAGGCTGACCCGCCAGCATCGCGTGCCGTCGTCACAGGCGCCGGCGTAGGCGAGGTCGTCGCGGCCGTCGCCGTCGAAGTCGCCGACCTGCACGCCGAACCGCGCGGTCAGCGATGCGTCCTGCAGCTCGGCCGGCCAGCGCTCGATCCGTACCCCGTTGCCGGCGCTCAGGTGCGCCCGCCAGTACGGGTCCTCGTCCTGTTCGCGGACCAGGTGGACGAAATCCTCCGCGCCGTCGCCGTCGAAGTCGCCGCGGTGAACGCCGGCGAACGGGTCCTCCCAGGCCGGCACGGCACCGCAGTCGGTGGTGCGGACCTCACCGAGGTGGGCCAGGAGCGGGACACGGCTGTTGCCCTGGACGCAGAACGCCGGGCCGTACGCCGTCGAGACACTGATGAAGCCGCCGTCGACGAACGAATTGCCGCCGATGAACACGTCCCGTTCCGGGGTGCCCTGCGCCCCGCCGACGGAAGCCGCGCGCCAGTACGTCACCCCGCAGTAGTGCCGGCAGTCGGTGGAGCCGCCCATGTCGATCGCGTTGTCGCGGATCGAGACGCGCTGGAACACCTCCGGCATGATCTCGCTGGCGTAGACGTAGGTGTAGATGCCGGACGAGCGCAGCCGGTTGCCCACGACCACCGTGTCGTACTGGTTGCGCAGCTTCAGCGAGCCGCCCAGCGGGGTGGCGTCCCACCCGTCCGCATAGTTGCCCACCACCGACAGCCGCCGGCTGCCCCACGCGTACAGGCCGTGGTCCTGGCAGAACAGGCAGCCCTCCGGCGCCCCGATGCCGGGCGTGCGACGCCACACGTTGCCGTCGACGACGACCTCGTCGTTGCCCGTGCCGGTGTCGAGATCGTGGCCCCACACGTTGATCGCGGTGCGGAAGTACCCGTCCGGCACCCCGGATTCGAGATCCGGGGTGGTGCCGAACGTGGAGTCCTTGACGACGGTGAGGCGCGTCATGTCCGCCACGACGCCCCGTCCGGGATGCTCCGGCCCGCGCAGGAACTGGCAGCCGTCGACGGTGACCCCGTGGGTGCGTTCGAGCATGACGTAGGGGATGCTCCAGTCCCGCGAGGGCCGGCCGTTGCGGAACACGCAGTCGCGCAGGGTCACGTCGGCGATGGCCCGGTACTCGTCGTCGCCGGACAACTCGAAGCGGACGTTGTCGAACGTCAGCCCGCCGATGGTGACGTCACGCAGCGGGCGGTCCGCGTCGTGGGCGATGGTGACGCCGTCGGGCGAGGCCGAGCGCAGCACCACCGGCCCGCCCGGCGCCGCGACGTAGTCGACGTGGGAGGCCAGCCGGACCGGGTCGTCCAGCTCGTACACGCCGGGCGGGAAGGAGACCGTGCGGTCGGGCCCGGCGTCGTCGATGGCGGCCTGGATGGCCTCGGTGTCGGACCGGCCGTCGCGGTAGTCGCCGACGTCGACGACCTTCGGCTCCGGCTGCCGGACGTCCTTGCCCTGCGGATTCGACGGCCCCCACGACCAGCCGACGAGGAACGTCGCCGCGAATGCCACCGCCAGGATCATCAGCGCGGCGCGTCTCACCGTCGGCACGTCCTCCCGCCCTCCAGGGTGCAAACCGGGGGCAGTATGCCCAACCGACCCGGTTCTCAATCCTGGTTCAGCCGCCCGCCCGGCGGCACGTCACCGGTTCTTGAGCGGCTCCCACCATCCGCGCTGCTCGCGGTACCACTCGACCGTGGCGGCCAGCCCCTCCTCGAACGACCGCTGTGGCACGTAGCCCAGCTCGGCGCGGATCTTGCCGTGGTCGACGGAGTAGCGGCGGTCGTGCGCCAGCCGGTCCTCGACGTGCTCGACGCGGTCCCAGCCGGCGCCGCAGGCCTCGAGCAGCAGCCCGGTGAGCTCGCGGTTGGTCAGCTCGCGGCCGCCGCCGATGTTGTAGACCTCGCCCGCGCGGCCGCCGGCGCGCACCAGCTCGATGCCCTGGCAGTGGTCGTCGACGTGCAGCCAGTCGCGCACGTTGAGACCGTCGCCGTACAGCGGCACCGTGAGCCCGTCCAGCAGGTTGGTGACGAACAGCGGGATGACCTTCTCCGGGTACTGGTACGGCCCGTAGTTGTTCGAGCACCGGGTGACCGACACCGGGACGCCGTGCGTGCGGTGATAGGCCAGCGCCACCAGGTCGCTGCTGGCCTTGCTGGCGCTGTAGGGCGAGTTGGGCTCCAGGATGTGGTCCTCGGTCCACGAGCCGGACTCGATGGAGCCGTAGACCTCGTCCGTGGAGACGTGCACGAACCGCTCGACGCCGGCCCGCCGGGCCGCGTCCAGCAGTGTCTGCGTGCCCACCACGTTGGTCTGCACGAAGGCCGCCGCTCCCTGGATGGAGCGGTCGACGTGGCTCTCGGCGGCGAAGTGGATGACCTGGTCGCAGGAGGCCATCAGTTCGTCGACGACGGCGGCGTCCAGGATGTCGCCCTTGACGAAGGTGAACCGCGGATGGTCGGCCACCGGGTCGAGGTTGGCCGGGTTGCCCGCGTACGTGAGTTTGTCGAGGACGACGATCTCGGCGCCGGCCAGCTCCGGGTAGGCGCCGGACAGCGCCAGGCGGACGTAGTTCGAGCCGATGAAGCCCGCTCCGCCCGTGATCAACAGCCGCATCTCGTCCCCTCCGGAGAGCGTCACATATGCGGGCTATCGTAAGCGCCCATGCGAGGAATCATCTTGGCGGGCGGCTCCGGCACCAGGCTGCATCCGCTGACCGTCGCCGTCAGCAAGCAGATGCTCCCGGTCTACGACAAGCCGATGGTCTACTACCCGTTGACGACGCTGATGCTGGCCGGCATCCGCGACATCCTCGTCATCACCACCCCGCGTGACGCCGAACAGTTCACCACGCTTCTCGGCGACGGCTCCGAGCTGGGCATCTCCATCTCGTACGCCCAGCAGCCACGCCCCGAAGGACTGGCCCAGGCGTTCGTCATCGGCGCGGACTTCGTCGGATCCGACTCCGTCGCACTGGTGCTGGGCGACAACATCTTCTACGGCGCCGGCCTGGGCACCCAGCTGCGCAAGTACACCGAGATCGACGGGGGGCTCGTCTTCGCCCACCACGTCGCCGACCCCAGTGCGTACGGCGTGGTCGAGTTCGACGACTCCGGCCGGGCCGTCAGCCTGGAGGAGAAGCCGGCCAAGCCGCGCAGCAACTACGCCGTGCCCGGGTTGTACTTCTACGACAGCGACGTCGTCCAGATCGCCCGCGAGCTGCGCCCGTCCGACCGCGGCGAGCTGGAGATCACCGACGTCAACCGCACCTACCTGGACCGGGGCACGCTCAGTGTCGAGGTCCTCCCGCGCGGCACCGCGTGGCTCGACACCGGCACGTTCGACAACCTCATGGCCGCCGGCGAGTACGTCCGCGTCATCGAGGCCCGGCAGGGCCAGAAGATCGGCTGCCCGGAGGAGGTCGCCTGGCGCATGGGCTTCGTCGACGACGACAAGCTGCGGGCCCGCGGCGAGAAGCTGGCCAAGTCCGGCTACGGCACGTACCTGCTCGGCCTCCTCGACGGCGACGACGCCGGGGCCGGCGCGTGAGCGGGCCGGTCATCGAGTCCCTCGGCATCGAGGGCGCCTGGGCCGTCACGCCCCGACAGTTCGGCGACGACCGCGGCGTGTTCCTGGAGTCCTTCCGCGGCGACCTCCTGGAACCGCACGTGGGACACCGGCTGGACGTGGTGCAGACGAACCTGTCGGTGTCCGCCGCCGGGGTGCTGCGCGGGCTGCACTACGCCGACATCCCGCCCAGCCAGGCCAAGTACGTCACCTGCGTGTCCGGCGCGGTGCTCGACGTCCTGGTCGACATCCGGGTCGGCTCGCCGACGTTCGGGCGGTCGGCGTCGGTACTGCTCGACGACGTCGACCGGCGCGCTGTGTACGTGGCCGAAGGCCTGGGACACGCGTTCATGTCGCTGGCCGGTGGTTCGGCCGTCATGTACCTGTGCTCCGCGCCGTACGCGCCGGGCCGGGAGCACGGCGTCAACCCACTGGACCCGGAGCTGGGCATCGACTGGCCGTCCGCGGATCGCGACGGCCGGCCGATCACCCCGATCCTGTCGGACAAGGACCGCGACGCACCCACCCTCAGCGAGGCACGCGACGCCGGCCTGCTGCCCGACTACCAGGCCGCCCAAGGGTTCTACGCGTCCCTGCGCCCCAACCCCGACCCCAAATGATCACGTCCGGCATGGGTGCTCACGCCCCGGCAGGAATGCTTGCCTGCTGAAGCGTGAGAAGCCTGGGGTGGCCGGTGTGCCGACCGCGAACGCCGCCACGGTGAACACCGGCAGCTGCGGCCACTGCCGGGGGCCGGGCTGGCCGGACTTTGATCGCAGCGCCCCGACGTCGATACCGCGGTCCGCGCTGGAGGGACCGAATCCGCCCGCAGACGCGGGTGCGGCTATTGAGGGCCGCTGTCGCGCCCAACTTGGCATCCGGTATCTGCGCCTTGGCTCGCGATATCACCGCTGCGAGGGGGCGATTCGTCCCATCTGTGGAGCGATCTCGCGCACCAAGGCGCGTGAGGCGTACCAAGCGCGCGAGTGGTCGGGCGCGAGCGTCAGGCGGCGCCGCGGCCGAGGACGACCGGAGCGGCCTCTGCCAGCGCGTCCTCCCACGGGCGCAGTGGGCCGAGGCCGGCGCGGGCCCAGCCGTCGTGGCCGAGCACCGAGTACGCCGGGCGCGGCGCAGGGCGCGGGAAGGACTCCGTCGTCGTCGGGCGGACCCGCTCCGGATCAAGCCCCAGGTGCGTGAAGACCGCCCGGGCCAGGCCGAACCACGTCGTCGACCCGCTGTTGGTGGCGTGGTAGATGCCGCCGGGGGCCTCGGCGTCGACCAGCTCGATGATCCGCTGCGCGACGTCGTGCGACCAGGTCGGCTGGCCGTGCTGGTCGTCGACGACGTCGACGTGGTCGCGTGCCGCGGCGAGCCGGGCCATGGTGGCCACGAAGTTGCCCCCGTGCTGGCCGTAGAGCCAGGCCGTGCGGACGACGACGGCGTCGGGGAGACCGGTCAGGACCGCGTGTTCGCCGGCGAGCTTGGTGCGCCCGTAGGCCGAGCGCGGCGCCGTCTCGGCGTCCTCGGCGTACGGCTGCGATGCCTGCCCGTCGAACACATAGTCGGTGGAGACGTGCACCAGCCGGGCGCCATGCCTGGCGCAGGCCGCGGCCAGCAGTCCCGGCCCGGTCCCGTTGACGGCGAGCGCGGCGGCCTCCGCGGATTCGGCACCGTCGACGTCGGTCCACGCGGCCGCGTTGACGACGACATCGTGGCCGGTCACGGCGGCGTCGACGGCCGCGGCGTCGGTGATGTCCAGCCGGTCGCGCCCGGCCGCCGTCACCGCCGCACCGCGCCCATCGAGCAGCGTCACGAGGTCATGTCCGAGCATTCCGGCCGCACCGGCGACCAACCACCGCACAGCGGCACCTCCTACCCACGGAAGCGACTAAGATACCGAGGACGCGTAAGCAGCGGTCGATGCACTTGGGTCCGATGGCCTGGGGCACGTGGGGTCATGATCGTTCCCGAGGAGTTCTTCGCATGAGACTGCCCGTCGGCAGGGTCCGTCGTCTGGTCAAGAAGGTGCTGCCGCAGGCGTACGTCGACGACGTCGCCCGCCGCCGGCGCATCGCCACCGCCATCCGCTCCAGCGGGCTGTTCGATGCCGACTGGTACCGCGAGCAGCTCGGCGAGCCCATCCCGGACGGCGTCGACCCGGTCGATCATTACGTCACCGTCGGCAGCTCCACCGACATCTCGCCGAACCCGTGCTTCGTCACCGAGTGGTACCGCGATCATCCGAAGAGCCCGAAGAAGCTCGACGTCGCGCCGTTCATCCACTACGTGAACCGTGGCATCGGCCGCGGCCTGTCGCCGCACCCGCTGTTCGACCCGGCCTTCTACCTCGACCAGCACCCGGATGCGGCCAACCACCGCGGCGGGCCGCTGGGCCACTACCTCGAGGTCGGCTGGAAGGCCGGCGCCGCGCCGAGCGCCGCATTCGACGTCGACGGCTACCAGCAGGCGTTCGGCCAGGTCGACGGCCCGCCGCTGGCCGACTTCGCCCGTCGCACCCGCCGGCTCATGCTGGACACCCGTGGCTGGGAGCACCTGCCGCGGACCGCCGACACCTTCGACCACGACGCCGCCGAGACGTTCAAGGCCCGGACGCTGGCCGAGTACGCCGAACGCGGCGAAGAGCCGCCGCTGGTCACCGTCGTCATCCCGACGAAGGACCGCCGGCAGGGCGTGCTGACCGCCATCGACTCCGTCGTCGGTCAGACGTACCGGAACTGGCAGCTGATCGTGGTCGACGACGGCAGCACCGACGGCACCGCCGAGGCGATCGAGCCGTTGCTCGCCGACCCGCGCATCGAGCTGGTCCGCCGCGAGCAGGCCGGCGGGGTGTCCGCGGCCCGCAACGCCGGCCTCGCCCACGCCCGCGGCGAGTACGTCGCCTACCTCGACTCCGACAACACGTGGGTGCCGGACTTCCTGGAGGTCATGGTCGCCTTCGTGCGCACTCGGTCGCTGCGGTTCGGCTACGCGGTGTCGGAGCTGCTGGAGGAGAGGAAGAACGGCCGGCGCGGCTACCGGTCACTGCCGTACCACCGCGAAGCCCTGGTCGAGCGCAACTTCATCGACTGCATCGTGGTTTTGCATGAGCGCTCCCTGCTTGACGAGGTCGGCGCCTTCGACGAACAGCTGCGGCGCAACGTCGACTGGGACCTGTTCATCCGGATGTCGAAGGTCACCGACTTCGAGCTGGCGCCGTTCATCGCCACCCGATACGACGCGTGGGAGCAGCGCACCGACCGCATCACCATCAACGAGCTGTTCGGCTATCGGTTCGTCATCCGGGCCAAGCACCTCATCGACTGGGACGCCGTCGACGCCGGCCTGACCGAGCGGCGGCCGGGCACGGTCTCGGTCGTCATCCACGCCGGCGACCAGGCGCAGACGGTCACCGCCACCGTGGAACGGCTGTTCGAGGTCACCGACCAGGAGCTCGACGTCGTCGTGGTCGACGCCAAGACCACCGAGGCCGAGGCGATGCGGCTGCAGTTCCTCCCCATCCGGTTCCCCAACGTCCGGGTGCTGCGGCAGACCCAGCGGCTGTCCACGGAGCTGTCACGGACCATCGGCGCCGCGCACGCCACCGGCGAGACCATCGTCTTCATGACGCCGGACACCTGGGTCGAGCCCGGCTGGCTGGCGCCGCTGACCGAGGCGCTGTCCGACGGTGCCGCGGCCGCCCAGCCGCTGGTGATGCTGCCCGACGGGACGGTGTGGTCGGCGGGCGTCGCGTTCGCCCGTGGCGCGCACCCGCACAGCCTGTTCCGGCGCTTCCCCGGTGACGCGCCCGAGGTGGTGCGACCGTCGTCGCCGGCCGGCCTCTCGCCGGCGGTGCTGGCCGTGCGCGCCGCCGACTTCGCCGCAGTTCGCGGCTTCGACCCGCTGTTCGTCAACGACGTCGACAACCCCGACCTCAGCCTCCGGCTGGCCCGCCAGACCGGCCGAGCGCTGCGCTACCTGCCGGCCAGCATGGTGTCGTTCTCGACCACTCCGCAGCGGCGCACCACCGCCTCGGCCACGACGACGGCCACCGACAACCAGGAGCTGTTCACCGGCCGCTGGAAGGACACCGTCGGCCAGGACGACGTCGCCGTCTGGCGGGCCGGTGGGTACGCCATCGTCGGCTACGACGGCGAGGCGTCCACGCACTGGGGCTTCGACCCCATCGTGGTGCACGACCGCCCGCAGCGGCCGCTTCGCTGGGCCATCAAGATCGGTGCGCCGAACGTCGAACGCCGCACCAACTGGGGCGACTGGCACTTCGCCATCGGCCTCAAGCGGGCCCTGGAGCGGCTCGGCCACGAGGCCGTCATCGACGCCAAGCGGGCCTGGTACCGTCCGACCTCACGGTTCGACGACGTCGCGCTGGTGCTGCGCGGGGTCAGCGTCTACACGGTCAACCCGCAGCAGATCAACCTGTCCTGGGTGATCAGTCACCCCGAGCGGGTCACCCGGCGTGAACTGGCCGCCTACGACGCCGTCTTCGCCGCATCCACGAGCCTGGCCCGGCGGATGTCCACCGACCTCGGCGCGCCCGTGCAGCCGCTGCTGCAGTGCACCGACAAATACCGGTTCCGGCCGGTCCCCGGCGACCCCCGCCGCCACCACGACGTGCTGTTCGTCGGCAACGCCCGCGGCATGCGGGCCTCGGTGGGGGCGGCACTCGAAGCCGGCATCGTCCCGTCGGTCTACGGCGTGCGCTGGCGCGGGCTGCTACCGGAGGGGTCCTGGCAGGGTGAGTACGTCCCCAACGAGGAACTGCCCGCCCTCTACGCCGGCGCCGGTGTGGTGCTCAACGACCACTGGGACGACATGAAGACCGAGGGCCTCATGTCCAACCGGCTGTTCGACCTGGCTGCCTGTGGCGCCCGGGTGGTCAGCGACGAGGTCCCGGGCCTCACCGACGTGTTCGGCGACGTCGTGCTGACGTTCAGCACGCCCGAGGAGCTCGCCGCCGCCGTCGCGACCCAGCTGGCCGAGACGCCGGAGCGGGCCGCCGCGCGGGAGAAGCTGTCGGAACTGGTGCGTCGCGAGCACTCCTTCGACGCGCGCGCCGAGGAACTGGTCGAGACAGTGCGCAAGCTCCAAGCCGATCGGCAGGTCGTCCTGCCCTAGGACTCTTCTAGACCTTGTCCGTGCGGGCGAAGTAGGAGAGGTAGGCAGGGTCCACCCGGTGTGATCGGGCTGGTCCGCTGTCGGCGGGCGCGCGGCGGGACTCGGCGGCCAGCCAGTTGATGCGGCCGGTCTCGCCGGTGAACTGCCGGCCGCCGGTGCGCAGTGCCGCGTCCAGGCCCGGCTCGCCGCGCCGGACCGTCCGGTGCACGTTGCGGTCGTGGACGGCGTAGCCGTCACCGACGCGTACGTCGTCGCCGTCGGGTGTGAACTCCAGGAGCTGCGACGGCGCCGCCAGCAGCGTCCCCGCTGTCAGCCGGTCGGCCGGTCGCTCGGCCGGCTCACCGGGAGCGCACACCGTGAGATCCAAGGCCTCCAGGTAGGTCCGCCGCACCAGCACGCCAGACACGGGTCGCTGGCCGTACCGGTAGCCGAGCACGAGGTCGCGGATGTGCTCCGGGCCGTACGACAGTCGCGGGGTCACGACGGTGGCCAGCTCGGTGCCGCACTCGAGCAGCACCTGCCGGACGGCGTCGGCGCCGGAGGCGGCGCGGACCACGGCGACACCGGCGGGCAGCCTGGCCGGAACGGGGTCGTCGTCGGCAGCGGCCAGGACGACGGTCAGCCGCGGCCAGGTCTGTGCCCGCAGATCGCGCAGCAGTGCGCCGAGCCGCTGCGGTTGTCCGCCACTTGCCCGGACGACGGCCGTGACCGCCGGCGGCGACGACGGCACCCCGGCGGCAGCGGTGGCGGTGAGCAGCGCCAGCCGACGGGCATCGACCGACCAGTGCTCGCGCCGGTCCACGTCGGCGACGGCCGCCGGCGTCAGCGCCGCCACCAGGTCGCCCAGCTCCCGGCCCAGCAGCCGGCGCACCGACAACGGCAGATCCGGAGCGAGCACGGGCACCCCGGCGACCAGCAGCTGACGTAGCAACGCAGCGAGCTCGACCGGCCCGGCGCCGGCGCCGAACGGCACCGCGACCGCGGCGTACTCGCGCAGCGCCGCCAGCTGATCAGGCGTGATGACACCGCCACTGCCCCAGGTGCCGACGCGGGTGCGCCCATGAACGATGCGCAGGCTGTGCTGCGACGTGGTGCGCAGCTCGGCGACCGGCCGACGGACCCGCGCACCGTCCTGGCCGAACGGGTCGAACCCGGCGGGCGAGATCAGTGCGCTGTTCACCACCGGCAGCGCCGTCGTGGCCAGGACTCCTGCGGCGGCCCGCAGGCTGGCCGGGTCCAACACGGCCAACCGGCCCCAGGACAGGCCGGACGGCTCGGTTGTTCGCGCTGGTGGGAGGTCAGTTTTTGTCGGCATCACAAGGCCCGGTAGGTTCTCCGATTGGCATCGTCGGGTGAGAACGGCGGTCCACACAGTACCTGGCACCCCCCGGAGGAACGATGTCGACCACGGTCCGAACGCCTGCAGCGGTGCCTCGGCAGGAATGGACCACCGTCACGCCGCCGGCTCTCGGCACCTGGACGCCGCAGCTGAGCGTCACCGTCGTGCTGCCGGCCAAGGACTGCCAGGCCGAACTCGATCTCACGCTGGCCGCGCTGGCCGAGCAGACCTACCCGGCCGACCTGCTCGACGTCATCGTCGTCGACGACGCATCGGCCGAGCCGCTGCGGCTACCCGCCGTGCACCCGGAGCGGGCCCGCGTGCTGCGGCTCGCCCCCGGGGCCGGGCACGGCTCCGGGCGCGCCCGGCACGCCGGCGCCGAGGCCGCCACCGGCGACATTGTGCTATTCCTCGACGCCGACATCGTCGCCACCCGCACCCACGTCGAGGCGCACGCCCGCTGGCACCACGCCGTCGCCGACGCCGTCGTCCTGGGCAGCAAGATGTTCGTCGAGTTCGACGACATCACCGCGGCGGACGTGCAGGCCGCGGCCCGCTTCGACCACTTCGACCGGCTCCTCGAGGGTCGCAAGCAGAAGCGGCACACCTGGTTCGAGGACTTCATCCGCGACGCCGACAAGCTCACCCAGTACGCGGAGGACACGTTCATCGCCGTCGTCGGCGCCAGCGTGTCCGCGCCGCGCACCCTGTACGCCGAGAGCGGCGGCTTCTCCGCGTTCGGGCTGCGCGGCATCGTCGACACCGAGTTCGGCTACCGCATCTTCACCGCCGGCGCCGTGATCATCCCGGAACCGGAAGCACGCAGCTACCACCAGGGCGCCCGCAACTTCACCGTCCGCGGCGACGAGATCAAGCGCGAACGCTCCGGGCTGGCGGCCAACCACCTGCCCATCCCGCTGTTCCGGCCGTCCGATGTCGGGCGGATGTGGATGGTGCCGCGGGTGCACGCGATCGTCGACGCGGGCGCTGAATCGGCCGCGCCGGAGCAGGTGCAGCTCACCGTCGACAGCATCCTCGCGTCCGGGTTCACCGACCTGGTGGTGACCGTGTCGCCGTCGGCGCTGCTGCCCACGTGGGTGCAGGACTACTTCGCCGCCGACGCGCGGGTGCGGTTCGCCGCCGATCCGGTGCGTACCGGGTTCCCGTCGCCGTTCTCGCTGGTCGTGCCGGCCGGTGTGGCGGTGGGCCGGGACGCCGTCGAGACCCTGCTGCGGGCGTCGGCTGACGAAGGCGTCGGGCTGGTGCGTTCGACGGTCGGGCCGAGCGGCGACGACGCGGGGCCGCCGGTCGAGCTCTGGGCCACCCGGGCGTTGCACCGGTCCCGCCGGCACGTCGCCCCGGGTGGGTCGCTGGACGAGACGGCCCGCCGCCTGTTCGGCGAGCACTGGCTCAGCGGCGAGTCCCTCGGCGTCCGGCGCGCGGTCGTCGGCCTCACCCGCCAGGGCATGCTCATCGACGACTCTGCCGCGCCGCTTCCTGGGCGTGAGTAACGAGGGTCCAGGGCGGGGTTCCACCGCTGTCCGGCTGGGGCTGGGGCTGCCGTGCTGTCCTGCCGCCGCCGACCGCGATAGCCGGCAGCTTCCTCGATAGCCGAGGCCGTGCCTGCAGGCGGATTCCGCCCTTGCGGCGTGGGTTCGCGCTATCGAAGTCGGGCGCTCTCAGCGGCGCCGTTCGCGGGCGGACGCGCCGGGCTACCCCAGGCATTCTCCCGCTTCACCAGGCAGGCATCCCTGGGGAAGCGAGAGCACCCATGCCGGACGTGATCATTTTCGGCGCGGGTTCGGGTCAGGACCGGTGCGCGGTGAAGAAGCGGGTGCGGCCGACCGCGCCCGCATCGGCGAGCGTCACACCGTCGGGCTCCTCCGCCAGCCAGTCGTCGGCGATGTCGGCCTCGGCGTCCCGGTTGACGTCGTCGAGCGCCACAACGGCGCCGTCCGCCAGCGCCCGTGCGAGCAGCGGGAACGCGGGGTAGCGCGACCGCGGCCCGACCGACCCGGGTGGGCCGTCGACGAACAGCAGGTCGACGCCGGAGAGGTCGGCCCAGCTCTTGCCGCTGTACCAGTCGTGGGTCTCGCCGCCGACCGTGACCGGCTCCAGCGGCGCCGAGCGGATCTCCGCCACCGACTCCAGCCCGTGCCGGGCCAGCGCGGCACGGGCCAGCTCGGCGTAGTGCTCGTGGTGTTCCAGGGCGACGACGCGGCCCCGCCCGGCCCGCCGGCACGCCAACGCCAGCCACACCGTCGAGCTGCCGCTGCCGCATTCGACGACGAGACCGTCGCCGGGCAGCCGCCGCACCAGCGACGCCAGCCGCAGCACCGTCTGCGGCCGGGCCGCGTGGCCGCCGAACACCGGGACCTCGTCGTCCGGGTCGAGCATCGTGTACAGGTTGGTCAGGGCGGACAGCTCCGACAGCTGCTCCTCGGTGAGCGTGCTGGTCAGCTCGCTGCTCAGCTCGTCGTAGCGGGCCAGCAGCTCGTCGTGGCGGACGGCGGCGTCCAGGCGCTGGGCACCGATGACGGCCGCGAGTGGTCCGCCGCTGGGGTCGGACTGCCTGGCCTCGAGCGCCTTCATTGCCGCCGCGACCGAGTCGGTGGCCGACACCAGCTTCGTCAGCTTCGAATCGAGCTTGCGGGCGCGTTGCGCGGCGTCGCGGGCGTTGGTGCCGACGACCACCAGGCCGAGCAGCGCCAGGCCCAGCAGTGCCGCCGTCGCCACCTGGGTGACGTCGCCGTCGTCGATCAGCGCCCAGACGGCCACCGCCGCGGCGACCACGGCGCCGAGCATGCCGAGGACCGGCCAGCGCGAGCCGAGAAGCGTACGTACCGCCCGTAGCATCGAATCTCCGTCGTTCGTTGATCGGAAGCAGCACTCTATCCGTCGGCCTCAGGGCGACGTCGCGTGTGCCATCCGCTCCAGCGAGTGAACGAACAGGTCCGCGTCAGCGTCCCAGCTGTAGTGCGCGGCCACCGCCTTCCGGCCGGCGTCGGCCATCCGGCGGTGCTCGGCCGGGTCGTCGCGCAGCCGGCGCACCGCGGCCTCCGCCGCATCGACGTCGCCGAACGGCACCACCGAGCCGCAGCGATGCCGCATGACCAGCTCAGAGGACGCCGGATTCGGGGTGGTGACCACCGGTAGCCCGTGCGCCATGTACTCCACGATCTTGGTGGGCCGCGAATGCGCGTAGTTGGGCTGCTCGTGCAGCAGGCTCAGCCCGGCCAGCGCGCCCGGCAGCATGGCCAGGGCCTCGTCGTTGGGGACGAAGCCGTGCCAGCGCACCGCCCCAGTTGCCTGCGCGGCCTCGATGGCCCGCCGGCAGTCGGCGTCGGCCGTGCCCACCAAGTGCACCTCGACATCCGGGGCCAGCCGGCGACCCAGCTCGAGCAGCTCCAGCGCGCCCCGAGCCGCCGTCAACCGGCCCAGGTAGATGACCCGGTCGGTCACCGGCACGCTGATGTCGTCGGGAATGGCCACACTGTTACGAACGACGGTGTGCGGCTTGCGGAAGCGGGCGGCGTAGGACTCTTCGGCCAGGATCAGCGGCATCCGCCGCTCGGCGCTGCGCTCGATGGCCCGGATCAGCATGGTGCCCGCCGGCCGGCCCACCTTCGGCAACCACGGCTTCATCTGCAGCGCGGCGGCGGTGTCCTCGTGCACGTCCCAGACCAGCCCCGGGATGGTCAGCCCGACCGTCGCCAGCACCAGTTCCGGATCGTGCATGAGCACGACGTCGAAGTGGCGGCCGCGCCGCTTCAGCAACTGCCGGGCCGCCCTGGACGCGGCGAACCGATGCCGCCCCTGCGACCGCGGGATGTCGATGGCGTCGAGGTCGTCCGGGAGCGGCCGGCCGTACGCGGTGAACGGCGCAGCCAGCGTCACGTGGTGGCCGGCGTCGCGCAGCGCGGCGATCTGACGGTGCCTGATGCGGGCATCCTCCGGGTCATGCACCACGGTCAGGACGAGGACACGCATCAGCCCTAGCCGCCCCACCGTCGGGTCATGGCCGGGCTGGAGACGACAGCCGGTCGCGAGGTGTCAGCCGGGCGCGGGGCGTCGGCCGGGCGCGGGGCGTCGGCCGGGCGCGGGGCGTCGGCCGGACGCCGGGTCCTGGCCACCGCGTTCCCCACCGACACTGCCATCTCCGCTTGATCGACTGCACAGCCTTCACCTGGATGACGCCCAGGCACACCCCCACGGTTGCACGTCAATGTGTCATCCTCGCGCCGCCCCCGGCAACGACGAGCCCCAGTGAGGTTGACGACACGCCGGCAGCGGCGCGCGTTCCCGCCGGATACTACCTCAGCACAATGTGCCCCCGGCATCCCCGACCAAGCCGCGAGGCCGCCCTCGCAGCATGCACAGCGGGCGGTCGCCGATGGTTGAGGGTTCCGGGTCGCCATGGCAACTCAGATCCCTCAACCACCGGGACAGGGCGCGAGCGTGTTCGCGCATATCGCCGGTACTGCGCTGCTGCCCGGAACCTCTGCGAGTACAGCGGCTTCACCCTGCAGCGGCAAACAGTCAGGGAAGGAGGGGCGGGCCCGGTGGCGGGGGCAACGGCGTGCCGCCGGCGCCGGACTGGCGCCCGGTTCGCTCTCGGCCGGACGGTGTACTGGACGACGGTCTACGGTCGGAGTCATTGTCGGGCGCGAGGACGAACTGGTAGAGCAGCCACGCGAGCAGCCCACCAAGGATGGGGCCGGCGAGCCACGCGGCCACGCCGTCCCATTCGCCGCCGACGACGGCGGCGCTGAATCCTCGTGCGGGGTTGAGCGCGGCGCCGGTGAGTGGCGCGATGGCGAAGAACCCCGCGGTGACCGTGAGGCCGGCGGCCATCGGATAGACGGACACCGGTGAGCGGCGGTCGCTTACGGTGCAGAACATCACTAGCACCAGCGCGAAGGTGGCGATTGCTTCAGCAGCGACAGCCCCGCCCACGTTCGTGAGTTCGTCGTTGACTCCTGGGGTGCCGACGGCCACGACCTCGCGGTCGATCGCCATCATCACGACCAGGGCACCGACGGCGCCACCGGTGAACTGAGCGATCCAATAGGCGGCAGCCGCCAGGACGTCGATCTGCTTGGCGCAGAGCATCGCCAGCGTCACGGCGGGGTTGAAATGCCCGCCGGAGACGTGTCCGAGCGCGGCGATGAGTCCGGCGGTGGCGAATCCGTAGGCAAGGGCTGCGGGAATCACGCCGGGACCGATGGTGACGACCGTGAGAGTCACGAAGACGAGGACGAATGCCCCGAAGGCTTCCGCGGATACGCCACGTGTCAGGCTCGTCATGGACAGTTCCTCCTCCATCCCCGGTAACGACCTGACCGTAGCGACCTCAACGTGACATCGCAGCGCACCGCATCGTACATACCGGACTAATCAACGCATCGCCTCGGTCAGTGCGTCATCGAGGCGAGGCGTCATGGAGGAGACGTATGTCGCGGTGAGGTGGGATCCACGGCGATACACGAGGACGTTCCCGATGACGGCCGGACAGGTGTCACCGGGGCAGATGAAGTCCCGGACGTCGACGGAGCCGACGCCGTCCGTATTCTCGAGCGCGGCCAACTGCGCCGGAGCCCCGCCCAGGTGTTGGGCGTCGTCGCGGGGGAACGCGCATGCGGATAACTCGTCGGTGTGGCGAGCGACGCACTCCATGACATCCAGTGGCGGGTTCGGATTGTCGACCACCACGATGACGTCCCGCCCGGCGTCCTCGAGTCCTGACCAGGTACGCCGCAGGTCGTCGACCATCGCGTCGACCTGTTCGTCACGGGAGGCGTCGTCACCGAGATAGACCTGCGATGCGACCTGGGAGGTGACGACGTAGTCGATCGAGTCGTCGTCCTGGAGGCGTTCCAGCCTGGCCTCGTTGTACGCCGTGCAGTCATTGTTCGCCGCATTGTCGAACTCGATTTCGCCTCGGATCAGCGGGCAGCCGCTCTTGAGGAACGTGACGAGCTGCCAGCCACGCTCGTCGGCGATTCGCTGGAACGCGGTGAGCCACTGGTGCATCTTCGAGTCTCCGACGACGGCGACCGTGAGGTCGGCATCGTCGGGACCGTACGTGCACGACTCCAGCTCCGTGCCCTCGATGGCGCTGATGCACGTCTCGTCGCCGAGGCCAGCGATGTCCTCGGGCGCCTCGAGCACGTCGGGAACCATGAACGCGACCTCGTCGGCGGGCTGGCCGTCCGGGTCGTTCATCGGGTCGTCACCGAGGATCGCGGCACCTTGTGCGTCCTCGTCGGCGGCGTACGCCGGCGGCTTCGGAACCGCGGACGAGACGACGAGGGCGGCTGCCACGCCCACCGCGGTGCAGGTGATGCCGAGGACGACCGACCACGCGGGCAGCCGCACGAACAGCCGCGCGTGGTGGATGGGCGCCTCGACCAGGCGATACGTCAACCAAGCCGGCACCACGGAGAATCCGACCACAGTGACCGCGATGGGCACCGAGAGCGTCCCGTCGTCGCCACCCCACATGACGGCGGCGACGACGAGCAGCGGCCAGTGCCACAGGTATAGCGAGTAGGAAAGCGTCCCGATGTCACGCATCGGGCCGGTGTCCAGGATGAGGTCGGTGACGCTACGTCGACCGGTCGTCCCAGCCGCGATGACGGCGGCGGCCCCGAGAGTAGGGACCAGGGCCGCGACCCCGGGGAATGCCGTGGACTCGTCGAACGCGACGACGGCGTAGGCGATCGCGGCCAGGCCGGCGACGCCGAGAAGTTGCGCCCACACGGCCGGCAACCGCGGGAGGCGGTAAGCGACGATGGCCAGCGCGCCACCGATGGCCAGTTCCCACAGCCGCGTCGTCGACACGAAGTACGCCGGTCCAGGGCTCGTCTCAGTCAGGTAGGCCGACCACAGGAGCGAGGGCACTCCGATGACGGCGATGCCGCCCAGTAGAACCCGCGTGAGGGGCAGGCTGTACCGCCGCTGCAGCCAGAGCAGGCCGACGATGAGCAGCGGCCAGATGATGTAGAACTGCTCCTCGACGGCCAGCGACCAGAAATGCTGCACCGGGCTCGGCGCGTCGTCCGAAGCCAGGTAGTTCACCGACTCGTCCGCGAGGCGCCAGTTCACGACGTAGAGCGAGCTGGTGGCGACGTCCCACGCCACCGACGACCATCGGGTGACCGGCAGGACCGCGATGGTCAGGGCGGCCACCGCCGCTAGGACGACGGCCGTCGCGGGAAGCAGCCGCCGGATACGGCGAGCCCAGAACTGGGCCAGGCGCAGCCGCCCGGTGCGGCCGATCTCACGGTCGAGCAGGCCGGTGATCAGGAAACCGGAGATCACGAAGAACACGTCGACGCCGACGAAGCCGCCAGTCATGAACGGCACGCCGGCGTGGAATCCCAGGACTGCCAGCACTGCGATGGCTCGCAACCCCTGGATGTCGCCCCGGAACCGCGGCCGCACCTGCGTCGGCCCACCGTCGGCTGATCGCGACGACGTAGCACGCTCGCCTGCGATCCCGCCGTCCGCGGCCGGGGGTGGTGGCGGAGGGACCGGTGGCACGGCAGTGGCGGACGGATTGTGCATCTGGATGATCGGGACCCCGCGTCGGCGACGATAGCGTCTATGTACGTTCAGACGGCGTCAGTGTAGAGGAGCGATGGTTTCGAATCCGTGCGCGTGACTGGCCGCTGCTACCATTCACGACGTTTGCGTCGACGTCCGGATCGCGCGGAGGCAGGCGCAGAGACGTGGACTCGCCCGAGGACGCGCGACACCACTTGCGCGTCGTCCGCTGCCGGGCGTCGACAAGGGGGTCGGACGTTGGCGGTGGACATCGAGCATCACGAGCCGGCCGCGGCCGATTCCGTGCCGGTCGCCGAGGATTATTCGCACCTGCTCTACGCGCGCGGATTCGCGCTCACGCGGGTGGGCCCTCCAGCGCCCGTCGGCCACTGGCGACGGCTACGTCTGGGATCGTGGCAGCTCGCGTACGATCCACGCAGCGCCTTGTCGACAGCGCGCTCCGGCGACCTGTGGGTGGCGGTCCTCGGAGAAGCGCTCGACCTCGACAGACTGCACTCCGATCTGTCGGCATTGGCACGGTCGCTGCTCGTGGCGAGGTGTCACGGGCGTGGCGCGTTGCAGGATGCTGTCGACAACCTCGCCGGCCGCTTCGTCGTGATCGACGGGGACGGTCGTGACACGTTCCTGCAGACCGACGCGACCGGGATGCGCAGCGTCTTCTACACGACGGCGCCGCACGAACCGGTGGTCGCGAGTCATGCCACGCTCGCGGCCGAATCCGTGGGTGCGGAGCGCGGCGCCTTCGCCACCGGCGGCTGGCTTCCGGCGCACGGCGCCTACTGCCTCCCCGGCCGGGCCACTCCGTACTCCGGCGTCGTTCAGCTGACCCCCAACACCGAGCTGCACCTCGAGTCCGGACAGGTCCGTCGCGTCTTCCCACGAGCGGATCCGACGGAGTCCACCGTGCCGGACGCGGTGGAGCAACTCCGCCACCTGCTCCAAGGCCAGCTCCAGGATCTGGCCGGGCGGATGCCGCTGATGACGTCGCTGACGGCGGGTTTGGACAGCCGGACCACCCTGGCGCTGACTCGTCCAGTCCACGAATCGATGCTCTACTTCACCTACAGTCTGCGGTTTGGCGCGCACCTCGACAACGCGGACCACGCCCGCGACCTGAAGACCGCGCGGGAACTGACCTCCGACCTCGGGCTCGCCCATCGGATCGTCGCCGTCGACGGCGCGATCGACAGCCAGCTCAAGAGCGTGCTGATCCGCAACTCGACGCGGGTGCACAATCGGAGCCTTGCCGCGGCATACCTCACTCAGCTACCCACGGACCGGCTGCACGTGCGGTCAAACCTGTTCGAGATCGGGCGGGCGTACTACCGTGCGCAACGCCGCGAACGCCCGCCCCTCACCCCCGAGGTGATGGCGGGCATCCTGTGCAAAAAGAACGCAGACGACCCGGGTGTCGCCGCGGAGTTCGCGGCGTACCGCGACGCGACCGGGCTGGCCGAGTTCGCCGGTTACGACCCCTACGACCTCTTTTACTGGGAACACCGGTCCGGCGTCTGGCTATCAGCGGTCTACCTCGAGAGCGACATAGCGCACGACACCTTCACGGTCCTCAACTCACGCAGGATCTACCAGAAGCTGTTGAGCGTTCCGCTGGACGCGCGGATTCGTGGTGACGTGTATCGCGGCCTGCTCCAATCGGCCTGGCCGGAGCTTCTTCGCTGGCCGATCAACGGGCGCGCAGGCTCCGACGGCGACACCGCCCGGCCCGTGTCTTCACCGGCTCCGGCGACGTCGCTGCCACAGAATCGGTCTGTAGGTTCGAAGCCACCTGGTGCCGCCGGCTACGACGAACGCCATCGCCTGCCGATCCACGGCCACCACGATGTCGAGCAGGTCGCCGTCCCACAGCGTGTCGGTCTCAGCCGGCACCGTATCGACCTGGTGGCGAACGACCCGCGCGGCGCAGGGCCAGGCGTCGAGGAGCGGCCACTCGCGCTTGACGTGATGGTGTCGGCGCGCGAGAGCGAGAACCTCGTCGTGATCTTTCATGGCGCCACCGATCGGAGCAAGTACGAGTACCCGCGCTTCGAGTGGCAGTCGACGCTGGCCGACTTCGATGCTTCCATCCTCTACGTCGCCGACCCGATCCTGCTCTTGGCGCCGGACATCACGCTCGGCTGGTACGTGGGCACTGCCGGCACCGACGTCAGCAGGCACTGCGCACGGCTCGCCCAGCATCTCGCGGCGCAACTGTCGGCAAAGCGGATCGTCATGACGGGGACGTCTGGAGGCGGATTCGCGGCGCTCGCGGCTTCCCGGCTCATCCCAAGTTCAATGGCCGTGCCGTTCGCGCCGCAGACGAGTGTTGCGCGGTACTACGGCGGCCACGTGAAGACCTTCCTGTCGCTGGCGTTTCCCGGGCACGACGTCGAGACCGTGACGACGACGTTCGCGGACCGGCTCGACATGGTTGAGCAGTACTCCAAAGTGACCGGCAACTACGTCTACTACGTGCAGAACCTGCGCGACCCGTTCCACATTCGTGAGCACCTCATCCCGTGGGCGGCCGCTGCCGGCGTGACCGGACGTGGCGGGCGTTCGGTGGCAGGTGACCGGGTGGCCGTCCTCGAGGACCTCCGCGAGGGGCATGGGCCGCCGCCCCGCGACCAGTTCGTCGAGCACCTGCGGAAGGCGATCGAGTTCCTCACTCGGCAAGCGGGTGATCGAACCAACTGAGCGGCAACGTGACTCGAGCCGGCGGGTCCCCGATGATCCCCGGAGGCGGGGCGAATCCGGGCCATTGGTCGATATCGCCACGGAGGAAGTATTCCGCACCCGGGTCCCAGGTGTGGCCCTGCGCTGCGCGGTACACGACGATGCCCAGCCCGTGGGTGCGATAGATCGTGCCGCCGGAGTCGGTGACGGCTTGCGCGAGCGCGGTGTCGACACCCCGGTGGAGGGGTCGCCATCCGCCCACCGCGTCGAGGGCGTGCGTCGTCATGAGCAAGGTGGCGCCGGGGACCCGGTTGGCGTAGCGGTGGCCGCTGGTTCGATGACGGCGGATCGTGAGGTCGAGCGCCTCCAGGTAAAGGAACTCGGCACCGGAGCCGACGAGGTCGGCACGCGAAAACTCGGCGGCGTGGACCAGGTCCGTGATGTGGTGCGCGCTGTACCAGTCGTCGTCGTCCATCTTCGCGATCATGGTGCCCGCGGCCCTGGCGCACAGGTCGTCGAGCATGTCGCCGAGCACGCGATCTGCGGGGATCTCCACCACAGTCAGTGGGCGGTCGAAGCGGGCCTCGAACTCGTGCACTCGGGGATGGCTGCGCGTGAACCCATGTAGGCCGAGGACCAGTTCGAGATTCGGCCAGTCCTGCCGGGCCACTTGGTCGACGATGCGCGGCAGCAGGTCGGGGCGTTTGGTCGGCAGCACGACGGAGACCGTGGGATCGTCGCGAGTCGGCCGGCCGACCGACCGGGCGATGTCGCGCCAGCGCCTGCTCGCACCATGTCGCTGGAGGGCCAGGCGGCTGAGCGTCATGCAGTAGGCCTCGCGGCGCACGGAGTCCCTGAGATCCACCCCCGACGTCAGGGCCACGGCCAGCGGTTCTCCGACCAGGTGTCGAACCGTGCGGCTCAGGTCCGCGACGACAACCGGCAACGCCGCGCCGGCGGCCTGGACGAGGAAGGCGGCCTGCTCGACGGGGCCACTGTGAGCCCGTGCGTCGTCGTGCACGACTCGCAGGTGCCGGGCTTCGTCGACGACGCGCTCACTGAGTCCTGACCAGTCGTCGAAGACCGAACTGGACCAGCCATCCGGGCCTGCAAGGACGAACCGGGTGATCTCGCCCCGGCCGACCCGGCGCAACCGGGCCTCGCCGCCACCTGCGGTGGGCAGGAATCCGACCGGGCGCAGCGCATGGGTGTCCACCGGCGGGACGAGGGTCCCGTCTCTGGCCTCGGTGGCGAAGCTCTCCAGAACGGCCCGCGGAGCGTCGACGAGCGTGCGCCACGTCGGCCGCCGCTCGTGGCCGCCGATTCGCACCACGGCAGGGTGCACGGCGTCGGGGGGACCGGCGGCGTCGGTCAGGACCACGTCGATCGAGTCCGGGACGTCGCCGTCGACGGGTGTGGCCCCGGTTTCGATGCGAACAGCCGCTGGGTCTCCGCATGCCCACGGCATGGCCCACGGCAGCGCGTTGTCGATCCCCAGACGCAACCCACCTGTCGGACGGCGGAAGGTCGACGTGCCGCCCTCGAGCGTCGTGGCGAGGACGTCGGCGAGCCGGAGGAGCCCACGGAAGCGCATGGTGAGCCGTACGTGAGGGATCGGCTGCTCGACCACCTGCTGCTGAGCGCTCACGACGGCCCGGATGCCGACTGAGCCGTTCGGGAGCCTGACCAGGCCCGTCTTCGGCAGGCCACCGATGACGAGGTCGAACACCTTGCTCGCGCAGCCCATGGCCACCAGTTGCGGCAGCATGGCACGCAGAGCGACCACCGAATCGGCCACCACCATGATCCGGGTCCACGTGGCGTCCACATGGCTCTTGACGTCGCCGCCGAACAACTCGGAAAAACCGACGACGGTGTCGCATTCGCGACCAGAGGCAAGATTGACAAGCTCGTCATCGGTTGTGATGAGTAATCCAAGTGCAGCCACGGCTCGTTTTCCGCCCTTTCGGAGTCGGGGCGACCTTACCTGAGCTCAGTCGCTAGAGTCTGCCATCGGTTTCGAACTTCAGGGAGTTGTTCATGATCACGACCGCTCGCCGAACCGCCGCGGCGCGGAACGACTGGCGCAGCCTCTCACCGCGCGCGCTCGGTGAACCGCCCACGACGCAGGTCGCAGTGAGCGTGGTCATCCCGGCGCACAATTGCCAGCATGAGCTCGATCTCGCGCTGGCGGCTCTGGACGCGCAGAGTCACCCGCGCGAGCTGATCGAGGTCGTCGTCGTCGACGATCGGTCCGAGCCCGCGCTGGTCCTGCCGCAGCGTAGGCCCGCGGCGACGAGCATCGTCCGGGTGGAGGGCGGAGGCCACGGTTCCGGCCATGCCCGGGACGTGGGTGCGCGCCGCGCCAGCGGCGATGTCGTGCTGTTCCTCGATGCGGACATCATCGCCGATCGCCATCATGTCGAGGCGCACGCGCGTTGGCACGAACTCATCGACGACGCCGTCGTGTTGGGCTTCCGCGATTTCGTCGACGTCGAAGGCATCACCGCGGAGCAGGTGGGTTCGGCCGTGGACGGCGACCGGTTGGCCGCTGTCGTCGAGGGCCGGCCCAAGGAGCCCCACACCTGGATCGAGCAGTTGCTGGAGAAGACCGACGATCTCGTGACCGACCGCGAGGACCTGTGGCGCGCGGTGGTAGGGGCGAGCGTCTCCACGCGCCGGGACTTCTACGAGTCCATGGGCGGATTCGCCCACTTTCCCCGCCGAGGGATCGTCGACACCGAATTCGGATATCGCTGTTTCACAGCCGGCGGCGTGATCATTCCCGAGCGTGCGGCGTACAGCCTGCACCAAGGTCAGCGATCCTTCGCGATCAGGGGTGACGAGATCGCGCGCCGTAGGGCTCCGCTGATCGCCAATCACATCGCCAACCACCGGTATCGGCCGCCGGTCAATGGGCGGCAATGGGCCGTTCCCTATCTGCATGTCATCGTTCCGCCGGCCAGGGCCACGTTCATCACGGTGCGGAACACCGTCGACGACCTGCTCGCCGGCGATTTCACCGACCTGGTGGTCAGTGTGGTTTGCCCGCCGGACCACCCCGAGGCCGATCTGTATGCCGACTACTGGCAGTCCGATGGGAGGGTCCGGCTGGTCCCCGAGGCACCGAGCACCGGATTTCCCAGCCCGGCGACCATGGTGGTGCCGATCGGTACTCGGGTCGGCCGGACCGCGGTCGGCGGCTTGGTGACTCGTCTACGGGCGTGGACGCACGGCCTGGTCAGCGTCAGCGTGACGGGCTTGGACGCCCCGGTCGAGGTGTGGGCCACTCGCGCCCTGACTCGCGCGGTCCGCGCAGCCGGAGACTCCTCGTTGCGCGCGTGTGCACGCGACCTCTTCGGCGAGGCGTGGGTGGCCGGGGTCGACCATGGCATCGGGGTCGAGTCGGGCGCCTCAGACCGGCGGTTCGAAGACGGCCGCTTTCACGCCGGTCGGTAGACGAGTACAGCCGAACGGTCGGTGCCGCTGGCCTCGCGGGCCAGGCCCGGGGTCTCGGCGAGCCAGGCCTCAGCGGCCTCCTGTTCCTCAGGACGATCCACGTCGTCGAGCACGACCCGGGCGCCTGGCGCCAGCCGCGGTCCTAGCAGCGGCACCGCTGGGTAACGCGCTCGTGGACCACTCGCGCGTGGCGGGCCGTCGACCAGGAGGAGCTCGATGTCCTTGAGGTCCTGCACCGCGCCTGGGTCGTACCAGGTGAATGTCTGCCCGTCGAGGTCGATCTCACTCAGCGGCGCCGTGCGTACCTCGGCCACGTGGGACAGGCCGTGTTCGTCCAGTGCTCGCCGGGTCTGCTCCGCGTAGCGCTCGTCGTGTTCCAACGCCACGAGCTGGCCTTGGCCGATGGACTCCAGGGCGTACGCGAGCCAGACCGTCGATGCGCCGCTTCCGCACTCCACGACGAGGGCCGGACGGCTCTGCTCGACGAGGTGGAGTAGCCGGAGGATCGCGGTGGGCTCCATGGCCCAGCCTCCGGTCGGAGGCAGGGGAGCGCGGGCGGTGACGCGGTCCCGCAGCTGCAGCAGGGCCTGGACTTGCCGCACCGGCTCGTAACCCAGCTTGTCGATGTGTTCACGCAGCGTCACTTGCCGGCGCTTGTTGGCCTTGGAAGCCTCGTCGAGGCTGGCGATGACCTCGCGGCGCAGGTCGGCGACGCTGTCTGTGGTGTCGGAGACACCGTCGCGGACGCTGGCGACACCACTGCTGACGCCCAGGATGTCGGCGATCACCTTGTCGACCCGCTCGGTCAGTTCAAGATGCCGCTCGGCCGCGGCCAGCCGCTCCTGGGCGATGCCGCTGAGCGTTCCCTCCCCGGCGGCCTCGATGCGGCCGGCAGCGACCTGGAACTCGTCCGTCAGGGCTGCCAACGACCGCTGAGTGGCGGCCTCGACGTGACGCGGCAGCGTCTGCAGCCGGTCGAGACGCCGGTTGGCGTGCAGCTGTCGCTCAGCCGTCCGCTTGAGCCGCCGGGCCAGCTCGCCCTGCCTGCGCCGGACGTCGACGACAAGGATGAGCAGGCCAGCGAGCAGGAGTCCTATGGCCCCCACCGCAACATCGGTCTGGCCCGCCACCCCGGCGATCGCGGTCGCGACACCGAGTGTCGCGGCGGCGACACTAACGACGAGTTGCCGACCTGTCATGCCCAACACGAATTCGCCCAACCTTCCTTCGTCAGCGTGGCCGTGAGACTACCCTTTCGCGCGGCGGCACAGGCAAGAACCGTCTCCGTGTGGGCCATCAAGGCCGGCCGGGTTGTGAGTTCGTGATTCGAGGAGACGCGAGATGCGCGCATTCGTGCTGTGCACGGGCCGCTGTGGTTCCGTGACGTTCATCAAGGCCTGTGCCCACATCGACAACTTCAGCGCCGGTCACGAGACCTTGGCGAGCGAGGTCGGCACGCGGCGCTTCGCCTATCCGGACGACCACGTCGAGGCGGACAATCGGCTCTCCTGGTTCCTCGGCCCCCTGCATGCGCGGTTCGGTGCGGACGCGCTCTTCGTCCACCTTCGCCGCGACCCCGTCCTGGTCGCGCAGAGCTTCGAGCGGCGCTGGGACAACGGGCACAATGCGAACATCATCAAGGCGTTCTCCGAAGCCGTGATCCCGCACCGGCGTGAACGGCCGGTCGGCGAGCGCGGCGAGCTCGCGCGGTTCTACGTGGACACCGTGACCGCCAACATCGAAGCGTTCCTGCGGACGGTCCCGTACTCGATGACGATCGACCTCGAGGACGCGAAGGATCGCTTCCCGGAGTTCTGGTACCGACTCGGCGCGGAGGGCGACCTGGACGCCGCGCTGGCCGAGTTCGACCGTCGGCACAACGCCAGTGTCACTGACGCCACGGACGGTCAGGACAGGAACGGCGCCAGCGACTCCTCGAGCCGCGGTGCGAGGGTCCGCGCGTAGGTCGCCGTCAGATGGTGTGAGTCCCGCCAGACGACGACGTTGCCGATGACGGCGGGGCAGGTGTCGGTGGGGCAGATGGCCTCGTTGAGGTCGATGAGGTCGATCCCGCCCAGCTCCTGGACCGCGAGCACCTGGGTATCGCCGGAGCGGTCCAGGGCGTCGTCGGTGGGTTCGGCGCAGGTGGTGAGCCGGTCGGGGTTTTCGGAGATGCATTCGGCGGGGTCGTTGCCGAGCCAGGGGGTGTTGCGGATGACGGCGAGGTCGACGCCGGCGTCGCGGACGGCGTGCCAGCTGTCGCGCATGCCCGCGGCCAGGCGCTGGCTGCTCTCGTCGTCCCCGAGCTCGTGGCCGTCCTCGGCGACCCGGTAGGAGTTACTGCCAGTGGTGATGACGAGGTCGGGCCGGTCCGGGCCGGTGAGCTCGTCGAGGAGGACGTCGTTCCACTCGGTGCACGACGTGTACGGAGCGCCGTCGGCGTTGATGACGTCGACGCTGAAGAACCCGCATGCTGATTTGGTGTAGGTCTCGAGCCGCCAGCCGTTGCGGGAGGCGACCTCCTCGAGGGCGGGTTGCCATTGCGCGGCGTGGGAGTCGCCGACCAGCGCGACCACCCGGTCGGAGTCGAGATCGCCGTACGCGCACATGAGGATCTCGGCGTCCGTCTGGGACTGGTGGCAGCCATCCGCGTACACGTCGGCGTTGTCGTCGGGGACGTGGACGGGGTCGGGGGTCATGGCGGTGACGTGGTCGACGGGGCGGGCGTCGGGGTCGGTGGCGGGGTCGGGGCCGAGGGCGGCGGCGCCGGGGGCGTGGGTGGGGGTGTCGTAGTCGGGGATGGCGCGGGTGGTGAGGAACGCGGCGGTGAGGGCGATGGCGGTGGCGGTGGCGCCGACGGCGAACGCGCGGGCGGGGTGGGTGGCCAGGGCGCGGGCGTGGTGGATGGGTGCCTCGACCAGGCGGTGGGTGAGCCAGGCCGGGACGAGGCTGGCGGTGACCACGCCCAGGCCCTGGGCGGGGGTGAGCTCGCCGAAGGCGGCGGTGGCGGCGATGAGCAGGGGCCAGTGCCACAGGTAGAGGGAGTAGGACAGCGCGCCGATGAAGCGCATCGGGGTCGTGGACAGCAGCCGGCCGGGGGTGGTGTGGGTGGTGGTGAGCCCGGCGGTGATGACCGCGGCGGTGCCCAGGACTGGGAGCAGGGCGGTGTGGCCGGGGAAGGTGGTGGTCGCGTTGTAGGTGATGGCGGCGGTGGCGATGGCGCCCAGCCCGGTCCAGGCCAGGACGGTGGCCGCGGCGTGGGGTAGGCGGGTCAGGCGGGTGGCGCTCAGGGCGATGGCCGCGCCGATGCCCAGTTCCCAGGCGCGGGTGGTGGTGATGAAGTAGGCCGGGCCGGGTGCGGTGGCGCTGAGGTGGATGGACCAGGCCAGCGACGGGACGGTGATGGCGGCCAGGGCGGCCAGCAGCACCCGGCGCGGTGAGCACCCGCCGCGGCCGCGGCGGGTGGTGTGGCGGCGGTGGGCCCAGATGACGGCGATGATGAGCAGCGGCCAGGCCAGGTAGAACTGTTCTTCCACGGCCAGGGACCAGAAGTGCTGCACCGGGCTGGGTGGGGCGTCGGCGGCCAGGTAGTCCACCGTGTCCCCGGCCAGGCGCCAGTTCACCAGGTAGGTCGCCGAGGCGGCGATGTCGCCGGCGGTGGCCGCCCACCGCACCGGGGGCAGCAGCGCCACTGTGAGTGCGGCGGTGGCGCCCAGCACCACCGCGGTGGCCGGGAGCAGGCGGCGGATGCGGCGGGCGTAGAAGCGGGCCAGGCGCAACCGGCCGGTGGTCTCGATCTCGCGCAGGATCAGCCCGGTGATCAGGAACCCGGAGATGACGAAGAACACGTCCACCCCGACGAACCCGCCCGACACCAGCGGCAGCCCGGCGTGATACGCCAACACCAACCCCACCGCCACCGCACGCAAACCCTCGATATCCGCACGGAACCGCGATTGCCCGGTGTCAGCCGGGGCCGAGCTCAGGACAGCGGACCCGGCCACCGTCGCCATCAATGTCATCCTCCGTGCGTCTTCCCCTGCGTCCGCAGCCCACGATGATGCCATCCCGCATCGTCGACGCACGCCAGAACGCCGGTACTGGAGTGGGTCCGGGCCGCGGTGCTTCCAGCTCTCGTGCCTGTGCCACGGTCGCCATGATTTCCGCGATAAAGTCCCCCCTGGCGGCGCTGCCGCGGGGAGCATAGTGGTGGGACTCATGGCAGGAGGAGCTTCTCGATGACCGACAACTGGATCCGGAACGTGATTGCCGAGGCGGTGGGCACGTTCGCAGTTGTCTTCGTCACCGTGATGACGCTGGGCGTCGTCGGGCAGGCGACGCCGGCCATACTCGCGTACGGCTTCGTCGTCATGGGTATGGTCGCGGCGTTGGGTCACGTGTCCGGCGGGCACTTCAACCCTGCGATCACGCTGGGCATGTTCCTGGCGAAGAAGATCGATCCGTTCGGAGCCGCGGTGTACTGGGTCGCCCAGTTCGGCGGCGGTGCGCTGGGCGCCCTCGCGGTCATGCTGACGACGAACCGGGAGAGTGTCGCCGCCGGCACACCCATGATCAACGAAAGCCTCGTGAACGTCGGCGGCGCCATCGCCTTGGAGGCGCTGGTGACCATGCTGCTCGTGCTCGTTGTCTTCGGCACCGCCGTCGACGAGCGGTCGCCGCTGTCCGTCTACCCGTTCGCCATCGGCGGTACCGTCATCGCTGGCAGCGCTGCGCTCCTCGCCGTCACCGGTGGCGCGCTCAACCCGGCGCGTGGCTTCGGCCCTGCCGTCGTCAGCGGCGAGTGGGACGGTATCGCGGCCTGGCTGGCCGGGCCTCTCATCGGTGCGGTCCTGGCGTGGGCGCTCTACTGGTTCGTCATCGCGGACCGGCCTTCGTCGAGGCACACCCGCTATCCCGAGCCCGTTCCGCCGCCCGGGCCCTCGCTGCTTCCCTGACGCGGGACAGAAGGTCAGCTACAGGTCAGTCGGTTAGTCACAAGTGCGTTGGCCCGGTGTCTCCAGCGCGGGCCGAGCACTACGCCGGACCTGGTCGCGCCGCGTTCATCGTGCCGGATCGCCGGCCGGTCGTGAACGGGCGACCATAGTGATGCGGTAGGCAATTCCTCCGCTAGAGTCCTGCATGCTGGGGGCTCGTCGGCCATATCGGGCACACCGACGACCACGGCCCGCTCGGGGTGGAGCGAGCTGAGCCGTGGTGCGGGCTCCGCTGTTGGTGACGACGAAGGAGCGAGATGTATCCGGATGAAGGCGGCGGGGAGTACACCTCCATCGACGTGGACGCCCTTGGCGATGCCGTCGACGACCTGGACGCCACGCTGACCGGGCTGACCGACAGGATCTCCGGCCTGGAGTCCGACTTCGGCTATTTCGGGGTCGACAAGGGCAACCTGAACAAGCTGCTCGAGGCCAAGACCGACCTCGAGGACATCATGCCCGACATGCGGCGCCGGCACAGCCTGGCCGTCCAGCTGCTCGCCGAACAGCAGAGCAACGGGTGGGCCGGCGACGGCGTGATCAGCGTGCAGGGCACCGACATCCTCAACGACGACTTCGAGTCCGTCGAGGACGCCCAGAACGCCGGCCGGGAGCTGGCCGAGCAGGTCAACAACGGCGAGGGAGAGATCCCGCCGGAGGTCTACGAGCAGCTCGAGCAGTACGGCCATGACCCCGACTTCGCCGAGGCGTTCGTCAACAATCTCGACCCGGCGTCGCGCGGGCTGTTGCTCATGGACGCGGACAACCAGGCCAACGAGTACGGCGACGACGCGAACGAGGCCCCACAGCTGGCCGTCGCCAACGTCTTCTCGACGGCGAGCTTCCGCATCGACTACGACGCGGAGTTCATCAGCGAGATCAACCAGGCGCTGCTGGACATGGGTCTGCATCCGGACGGCATCAGGATCGTCGACCGCATCAGCGCGCTGACCCAGCACGGCAGCTGGGATCACGGCTCCCTGGTGGCGTTCTCCGAGGCCGCGCTGCACGGCGACTACGAGACCGTCGGCAAGGTCGAGAACTGGGCCGCGGTGTACTCCGGCCTGGCCCGCAACCCGCGCGCCAGTGCGGAGTACATGGCCGAGCACCGCGACGAGGTCTGGGAACAGATGCAGGTCATCGGCCCGGTGACCAGCGAAGAGGACTACCAGGTCGCGTTCGCCGAATTCTTGAACGCCGCCACGGTCGACGCCCGCGGCGTGTACGAGCGGCTCGGGCTGTACAACGACGACCAGGTCAACTTCGCCGAGCAGAACGCCGCCTTCGTGATCGAGAAGGTCGGCACGCTGGATGAGCCGTTCCCGTTCTTCGACGCCTACCGCACCACGTTCGTGAACATCACCGAGGAGTACTGGGACGACCTCGTCTACAGCATGGGTGCGCCCGGTGGCGTCAGCGACAACCCGGACCGGGACGGCATCGAGGTCGACCCCTCGGCGTGGCAGGCGTTCATCACCGAGGGCATGCGCAACCCCGACGGCGCGGCCCGGCTGCACGAGATGATGTACACCTGGTACGGCGAGTACATCAGCGGCAGCGCCGGGTCCGAGAACGGCAACGAGCACTTCTGGGACGACCTGGTGTCGCAGCAGATGGCAGCCGCGTTCAGCGGGTCGTGGGACACCGTCCTGCAGGAGATCGCCGACGACGAAGCGGCCCGTGAGGCGTTCATCGGCTCACTCGTCGACTTCGGCTTCAGCTTGGTCCCGCCGGACCCCCAGGCGCTGATCGACATGGGCAAGGACGCCTTCATCGACGCCATGAAGAACACGATCACGCAGGCCATCGTCAACGCGGGTGGCGGTCAGGGCCCGCCCGAGCTCAGCTACGACTTCGCCAACCAGCACAAGACCTGGGTGGCGACGGCGGTCGCCGAGTACAACGCCGGCAGCGTCGACCCGTACAACGACGGCGACGTGACCTGGGACTCCGACCCGGCGTTCTACGAGGAGCTCTACGGCGGCGACTTCACCGACTCCTCCGGCAACGTGATCTCGCCGTTCCTGCCCAGCGGGGAGCCCAACCCGGACTTCCCCGACGACCCCAACTCGCTGCATGCCTTCAACCAGTGGGCACAGAACCCGGCCATGCAGGTCTACATGGGCGAGAACCACCACGGGCGGTTCTGACCGGCCGCGCCGCCGCACCGGCGCGAGCTCAGTCGGGCACGTCGATCAGCACGATGATCTGGTCGTCCTCGCCGGTGGCGGCGACGGCGATGGTGTCGTCGTCCGCCCAGGCGGCAGGGCCCCCGAACGCGGCGGCGACGGATGCCTGGCCGTCGGCGGAGAGGTAGAGCGTCGGGTGTGCCGTCTGGTCGTCGTCCGCGGCGGCGTCGGCGACGGCCTGGGCGTGCTCGCTGCCGTCCTCAACCCGCCAGCCGTAGGCGTCCTCGTCCCAGCCGGTGAGCGCTCCGGTGCTGGCGAGGATGCCGCCGTCGTCGTTGACCGCCAATGTGAGCTGCGGGAAGCTGGGCTGGTAGTCGATGCTCAGCGCGTCGGCCGTGCCATTGAACGGACCGTCCTCGGTGACCGGCGGCGCGGACCCTCCGGCGGCCGAACCGAGCACCGTCGTCGCGATGCCACCGTCGATGGTGAAGACGCTCTGCGTAGTCTGCACCACCACCTGCTCGCCGGGGCCGGCGGCGATGGCCGACTCGCTGAACAGGGTCAGGTCGGCGGCGGCGGTGCCGTCGGGGAAGAACGCCGCACTGGTTTCGTCGTCGGTGAGGCTGCGATCGTGGTCGGGGTTGGGGCGGCCGGCGACGGTGGCCAGGGTGCCGTCGGACTCGACGCGGCGCAGCAGGAAGCCGGCGTCGGCGCCGGCTGGGTCGGCCTGCTCGGTGAACAGCAGGCGGCCCTCGGAATCGACGGCGATGTCGCCGACGTAGCCCAGTTCGGCCTCGGCCGCGGGGGCGCCGTCGGGCGTCACCGGCCCGGGAGCCTCGGGCGTGGGCGCGGGGACGCCGGCGGCAGGCATGAGCTCCCCGTCGGAGTACTCGTAGACGACGGCGTCGCCGCCCTCCTGGCCGGACCGGTCGGGGAGCACGTACACGCGACCGTCCGGGCCGGCGGCGATCTCCTGAACCGCACCTGCGGCCAGCTGGAGCTGCGCGGAGCGAACGGCGCCGTCCTCGCCGACCTGGACGATGACATCGGTACCGGCGACGCCCCAGAGGGTGCCGTCGCCGTCGGAGGTGAGCCGGGTGATGGCGAAGGGCAGCGCCGCGTCAGGTCCGGAGCCGTCGGACTGATCGCCGCCACCGGCCAGTAGTTCGACCTCGAACCCGTTCTCGTCGTCGGAGGAGCAACCGGTGACGACGGTGAGAGCGATGACCGTTCCTATGACCATCTTCCTGGTTCGCACGCAGTCACCCTAACCATCGCTGTCGGCCCGGTATGGAAGCGACATGGTAGCCTCACCATGCTCGTGACCGGACCGGAAGCAGGTAGTGATGAGCGACGACGTTCGCATGGTTCCCAACCCGTTCATCTCCGCGATGGAAGGGCTGCTGACCCGTACCGAGAACGCCGTTTCCGAGACGCCGAACATGGACGCTCCCACCGAGGCCATCGGCGATGGTCCGGCCTGGACGGGTAGCAAGGCCCGGCAGATCCACGACGACTACCTGTCGCCCAACGCCGGCCCGGTCAAGACCGCGCTGGACGGCCTGGCCGACGACGTCCAGGAGAAGATCGACGAGCTCGAGCCCGAGGTCTCCGAGGGCGCGGCCCGCGCCATGCGCATCGACCTGCAGATGCGCTGAGCGGGGTCCCGCCGGCCGGTCAGCGGTGCGGGGCTAGCGCCGCCAGCAGCTGCCGTTCCGTGCGCCCCAGCCCGTCCGGGCCCACCACCAGTGACGCCGTACTGCGGTACGTCACGAAGATCGCGCCCAGGGTGGCGCGCACGTACTCGTCCCACGGCTGAGCCGGATCGGTCCAGTCAGCCTCGGCGATCAGCAGCTCGGCCGGGTACCCGTAGCCGCGGGCGGCGGCCAGCGCGGGCGCGTCCATGACCACCACCGGCCGGAACCCGGCGGTCAGCACCTGCAGTTCGGCCAGCTCGTCCAGCACCGCGCGGACCTGGTCGGCCGAGCGGCCGATCATCACCACCACCACGACGGGGAGACGCTCGGCGCCGACCCCGGCCAGCAGCGTCCCCGGGGCGACGTCCATCGGGGTGTGCTGCTTGGAGTCGACCGCGAACAACCGGTGCACGACAGCCCGGGCGGTCACGCTGCCACGCAGCCGCGGCACCACCGTGCGGCGGGCGTACCGGTAGCCGGGGAGACGGCGCACGTGGCGCATCACCCGGCGGGGCCTGCGTCGGTCGGCCATGTCAGCCCTTCTCGGCGAGCGTGGTCAGCACCCGGGCCGCCTCGGCGGCGCCGTTGCCCGGGTCGGCGTCGGCGACCCGCTTCACCATCTGCTCGCCGCGGTCGAGGAGATCGGCCAGCAGCGGCTTGGCCTGGTCGACGGTGACGACGTCCAGCGAGTGCGCCCAACCCTGCTGGGCGGCGTAGTGCGCCCGGGCCTCCTGATCGTCCAGCGCCGTCGAATGGTTCGGCACGAACAGCGTCGGCAGGCCGAAACGCAGCAGCTCGTGGAACGAGTTGTAACCCGTAGCGCTGACGGCGAGGTCGAAGGCGTGGTACCGGCGCGACAGCGGGAACTCGCGCACGACGTGGACGTCGTCGACCCGCCCCTGCTGGGTGGCGATCTCCGGCTTCGTCACGCACACCTCGACCCCGAGGTCGCGCAGGGCGGCGACGACGGCGCCGAGGTCGCCGCTGGTGTCGTTGATGTTGCCGGCGCCGAGTGACACCAGTGCCAGCGGAACCGACGGGTCGAGTCCCAGCGCCGCACGGGATTCGGCCTTCGAGCCGAGGTCGTCGCGGTCCAGCACCGTCACCGGGCCGACCCGGTGCGCCGTGGCGGTCGTGGTGACACCGTGGTCGGCCGGAGCGGCCAGCTCACCGGGCTCGATGACCACGTCGAACCAGGCCGCCTTGGCCAGCTGCTCCCGGTTCTTGCCGGCGCGCCACATGCCGCGCCGCGACCACACCCACCGCACCTCCGGGAAGGCCGAACGGACCAGCGTGATGCCCTCGTAGGGCCACGTGCCGTCGAAGACCACCACCGACGGCCGGATCCGCTCGATGGTGGCGGACAGCCGGGCGGCGAAGTACTTGTGCCAGCGCGCCGGCTCCAGGCCGGTGGCGGTGGCCGACGGCAGGTACTCGTAGGGATGCCCGAAGTTCCCCACCACGGGCGCGGCCTGCGACAACGAGAAGAAGTGCGGCTCCAGGGCGGGCACGCTCCGCTGCGCGTAGGCCAGCAGTCGGGTCAGATGTCCCATGCCGGCACCGTTGCTGCTGACGAACAGCGCCCGCGGCGTCGCGGCGGTGCTCGCCGCGGCGGCGGCCGCGGCCGGTGCCGTCGTGCCGATGGGCGCCCCCGACGGCGGCCCGATGAGCCGGTGCAACCGCTCCACGTGGGCCTCGTGGCCGAACCGGGACCTGGCGGCACCGCGGGCCCGCTCGACCTGGGCGTCGTAGGCGGCCCGATCGGCATACAGGGCGTCGATGACACCCCGCACCTGGTCGGGCTCGGCGTACACCGCGGCGTCGCCGAAGACCCGCTCGAAGTGCGGCGGCAGCACGGCCGGGACCCCGGTGGCGAGCGCTTCCAGGATGGTGCGCCCGAACGCCTCGACCCAGCGCGGGTTGTGGAAGTAGACGAAGAAGTCGAGCGAGGCGAGGAAGTCCCGCGGCGGCAGCGCGCCGAACTCGAGCACCTCCCAGCTGTCCGGTAGCTCACCCAGCAGGTGCTCGGCCGGGCCGGCACCGCCGAGCACGCGCACCGTCCAGGACCCGTCGACGGGGTAGACGGCACGCAGGGTGGCGGCGTCGGCGGGCCACTTCTGCGGCGACGAGCGGCTGTGCCGGCCGACGACGGGACGGTCACCGGGCCGGGTGCCGGCCGGCCGCTGCGTGGCCCACGCGTCGACGTCGATGATGTTGACCCAGTCGGAGTCTGTCAGCGTGTGGGCGGGCACTCGCCCGGCGATGGAGTCGCGCACCAGCGGGCCGATGGGCGCCCACAGCGGCTCGCGGCCGAACCGGTGCCGGGCGATGTCGTGGACGGCCTCCGGGCGGTAGTGCTCGTGGCCGTCGATGTCGTAGGGCGCGGCGTTGGCCACGATGACGACGTGGTCGGCGTCGACGGGCGGCAGCTGGTCGGCGGCGTGCTGCAGCACGGCCGGATGCCGGACGACGACGACCTTGGCGCGCACCGGCGCCGGGCCGACGAACAACCGCGCCCGGCCGGCCTCGACCGCCCGCCGGATGAGCCGGTTGACCGGCGTGACCTTGGCCACCAGGGGCCCGTTCAGGCTGATCAGCCCGGTGGAGTAGCCGGCACGAGCCTGCGCGGTGATCTCCTCGGCGACACTGTGCGACGTGCCGCCCGGGAAGCGCAGGTCCGAGACGTCGAGGACGTCGACTTCTCGCGCGTCGTGTGCGGGCATGGTTTCAGATGGTGCCACACCCGGAGGGGCGCTCACTCCTGCCCGCCCGGATCGAGAACGGCACGGCCATGGTGATCGAACGGGTCAGGTGGTGGAGGCCGTCACCCGCTCGGCGGCGGAGCGGGCCGCCCGGCCGTCCGGGTTCTCGTTGCGCACCAGGACCGCTGACCCGCCGACGGCCAGCGGCACCAGGAGCGCGTCCAGCAGGGCGGTCCCGAGGTCGTCAGTTCCCACCAGGAGCCGGCTGCCGGGCCCCGCATCGAGCTGTTCGGCGCGCAATCGGCCGCGGTCCACCAGGCCGGCGAGCGTCTGCGTGGTCCCGGCGTGCTCAAGGGCCGGCTCGGCAGGGTCCGGCGGCAGGATCGGCGCGAACCGGTCCGGGTAGCCGGGCACCTCGACGGCGTAGTCGACCACGCCGGCCGGCAGCGGTTCGGTGAACCGACCGCCGAGCGGGCGCAGCGCCAGGGCCACCGCATCGCCCGGCCGGCCGGCCGCGACGTCCAGGGCGTCCGGCCCCGCGACCGTCACCTGGACGGCGTCGTCATCGGCGTCGAGAACCACGCAGGCGCCGACGGTCCAGCATGCGCACGCCCAGGCCAGCGCCTGCCAGTGGGCCGGCAGCAGCAGGCTCACGCGGTCGCCGGGCTCCACGCCCAGCCCGTCGGTGAGTAGGCCGGCGGTCTTCGCCACCCAGTTGTCGAACGTGATCGTGGAGAGCTCCACTCGCTCGCCGGTGGCGTCGTCGTAGAAGGTGACCAGCGGCCGCGAGCCGTCACGGCCCACCTCGGTGCGCAGTAGTCCTGCCGGGGTGTCGGTCATGGGTCGCAGCCTACGGCGGTGGACGGGCAGGCTGTCGGATCGGCGTGCTTGACTGGCGATGTGATGAGCAGGACGTGGCGGCCGCGGCGTCCGGTCGACGTTCTGCCGACGCTCGCCGTCCACCAGCGCGGGCCGTACGACCCCGCCTTCCAGGTCGACGGCGCCCGCATCTGGCGTACCTGCCGGCCCGGCGGCGAGCCCGCGACAGTGTGCCTGCGCGTCGTCGCCGGCAGCCGGGCCGGAGCCACCGAGGTGGCCGCCACGGCCTGGGGGCCGGGTGCCGCGGCCGCGCTGGAGGCCGTGCCCGACTGGCTCGGCGAGCACGACGACCCCACCGGCTTCGATCCTGAGCACCCCGTGCTGCGGGAGGCACACCGACGCCATCCCGGCGCCCTGATCGGCCGCACCGGGCTGCTCATGGAGGCGCTCGTGCCCGCCATCCTCGAGCAGAAAGTCACCGGCACCGAGGCATTCCGTGGCTGGATGCGGCTGCTGCGGCGCTTCGGCGAGCCCGCGCCCGGCCCGGCGCCGAACCGGCTGCGGGTGGTTCCGACGGCGGCCGAGTGGGCGCGCATCCCGTCGTGGGAGTGGCACCGCGCCGGGGTCGGGCCGCAGCGCTCCCGCACCATCGTCACCGCGGCCCGGCACGCCGCGCGGCTGGAGGAGACCACCGGCATGTCCACCGCCGACGCCGACCGCCGGCTGCGCGCCATCCCTGGCATCGGCCCCTGGACCTCGGCGGAAGTGCGCCAACGCGTGTTCGGCGACCCCGACGCGGTCTCCGTCGGCGACTACGGGCTCCCGCACGCAGTGACGTACGCCCTGACCGGGCAGCGCCGCGGCAGCGACGAGCTCATGCTGGAACTCCTCGAGCCCTACCGCGGGCACCGCCACCGCGCGTGCGTGCTGGTGCTGCGCTCCGGGCCCATGCCGCCGCGGCGCGGCCCACGCGCCCCGGTCCGCGACTACCGCGCCATCTGAGCCCCGGCGCCGCGGTCGCCTGGGCGACCTCCCCGCCCGCCCGCGCACGCCCCCGCCAACCCCAGCTCCTGCCGTCCCGCCCTCGCCAGCCCCTGCCGTCCCGTTGATCTTGGAGTTTTCGCGGAAAAGGCAGGCGAAATGTCCGGCGGCGTCCAGCGGTGGAAGCAACGGTCATGCTGCTGCCGGGTTGGCGAGCAGTTCGGCCAGCGCTTGGGCTGGGGTCTTTAGGTCGAGGGTAGGGCGGGGCCGCTGGTTGAGGGTGGCGGCGATGCGGTCGAGGTCGGCGGCGGTGTGGGTGGACAGGTCGCTGCCCTTGGTGAGCCAGAATCGCAGCAGCCGGTTGGTGTTCTCGTTGCTGCCGCGCTGCCAGGGCGAACGCGGGTCGCAGAAGTAGACCGGCATGTCCAGGTCGAGTTGGATGCGCTGATAGTCGGCCAGCTCGGTGCCGCGGTCCCAGGTCAGGGACCTGCGCAGATGGTCGGGCAACCCGCGCATCTGGTTGATCATCACCGCGGCTACGCTGGCCGCGTCGTGGCGCTGCGGCAGGTGCAGCAGCATGGTGAAGCGGGTGGTCCGCTCGACCAGCGTGCCGACCGCCGACGCGTTGCCGGCGCCCACGATCAGGTCGCCCTCCCAGTGTCCCGGGACGGCCCGGTCGGCGACCTCGGCCGGGCGTTGGCGGATCGTGAACGCCTCCCGGTACGGGCTGCTTTCCCGCTTGCCGGCGGTGCGTGGTCGACGCGCGGCGCGTTGCAGGCTCAGCTGCCGGTGCAGGTCCCGGCGCAGCTGCCCGCGGGTCTGCACATACAACGCCTGGTAGATCGTCTCGTGGCTCACACGAGCCATCCTCGCCCCAGCATCGGCGCCGGGACGCTCGCGCCGCAGGACCGTCGCGATCAGTCCCGGCGACCAGCCATCGTCCATCCACCCCTCGATCGCCCGGCACAACATCGGGTTCTCGACGAGCTTGAACGGTTTCGGCCGGCGGCGACGCTCGTGCGCGGCCCGATGCGCGACCGACGCGTAGTAGGAGCCGTCGCCGCCCCGGTTACGCCGCACCTCACGACAGATCACCGACTTGTCCCGCCCGATCGCCGCGCCGATCTGGGCATACGACAGTCCCTGACGCAGCAGCGCCGCGATCACCGCCCGGTCCTGACTGCTCAACGCCCGACGCTGCCGGGCCAGCGGCCGCTGCTGCCCGCCGGTGACACCGGGAACCGCTGCCGCCCCGCTGCCGGGCAGTCCCCCGCGGCGGCCTGGCTGGATCGATAGGTCCACAAGCCCCGATGCTCGCCACCACAGCACACCAGTCCACGACGACACGCCGACCACCCGCGCCGCCGCCTGCGCCGACAACCCGCCACACAACAGCTCAAAGAACTCCTCACGCACCTCACACGAGAACACCTTCGGCATCGGACAACACCTTCCACCAGGCGTTGCTACGACCGATGGAATCCGCCTCCGATAGATTCCGCGGAAACTCCAAGATCAACGGGGAGGGGGTCAGGGAAGGCCGGGGGTCGGAGGCGAGGGCGAGCCGGGTCAGAGCGTGACCGTGAGGTCGTCGACGGCGGCGGGCGGCATGAGCGGCGCAGTGACGGCGGCGTGCCCGATCGCGACCGCGCCCATCGGCGTCCAGCCGGCCGGGAGACCCAGCGCCGCGGCGGACGGCGCCGGGTCGGGGAGCAGCCACACCGACGCCAGGCCCTCCGCTGCGAGCGCGATCAGCAGATTCTGCACCGTCGCGCCCAGACCCAGCAGCGCGTCGGAACCGTCGAGCAGGCAGGGAACGACGACGTACGGCGCGGAGCGCAGCAGCTCAGAACCGTTCAGCGCCCCCGTCAGCCGGTGCCGCGCCGCGGCCGACTCCAGCAGCGCGAACCGCCACGGCGGGCCGTCAGCCGGCGGCTCAGCGCCGCTCACGGCAGGCTCGGCGTCACTCGCTGCCGGCTGATCCGGCCGCGGTGCCGTCAGCGCCGCCGCGACCGCCTGCCGAACGGCCGCCGGGTCGACCGGTTCGGGCGTGAACTCGGCGACCGTCCGGCGGGCCAGCACGGCCTCCCGCATCGCTTCCGGGGTGCCGAGCCGGAACCGGTCCTCGGCGCTCGGCCGCACCAGGGCGCCGGCGCCGCGATCGTCGTCCGACGGGTCCAGCAGCAGATGGGACAGTCCACGCACCACGGCGACCGGGACCCCGGACAGTTTCGTCCGCACCAGCTCGGACGCCGCGGCCAGCTCGTCGACGACGGCGACCACGGTGACGCCGAGGTCGTTGCCGTAGGAGTCGGTGCTGCCCCGCAGGTCGTCGACGGCGCGGACGCCGGCCGAGCCGACGGCGAAGTCGGTCACCCCGTTGCGCCACACCCGCCCGGCGGTGTCGGTGACGACGACGCCCACCCGCACCCCGAGCCGGTCGCGCAGCCCGTCGCGCAGCCGCCGCGCCGAGGCGTCCGGGTCCACCGGCAGCAGCACCACGCTGCCCGGTGTGACGTTGGACGCGTCGACCCCGGCCGCCGCCATGACGAAACCGTGCCGGGTCTCGGCGATACGGGTGCGCCCGCGCGGCGTGGTCCACTCGGAGACGACGCGGACGGTCTCGTCGTCGATGGCGTCGTCGCGGTCGGTGCCGGCGCGGATGCGCCCCTCCGCCTTGCTGACGATCTTGCTGGTGACGACGACGATGTCGCCGTCGGCGAGCGCCGCGGAGCCGGAGCCCGCCGCCGCGGGGCCGGAGCCCGCCGCCGTCGCCAGTAGTTCGACGAGGTCATCGCCGGGGCGGACCTCGGGGATGCCGGGCAGGCCGAACACCTCGAACCGGTCGCTCACCGGGCCCGGGCCTCCTCGGCCAGGTCGAGCGCCGTACGGGCCATCGCGGCCGCGGCGTCGACGTCGGTCATGAGCAACGGCACCGCGCGGCAGCGCACCCCGACGGACTCGACCGCCGGCACGGCCGCTGCGTCGACCGTGTCGACCAGCCAGCCGTCGAGCAGGTCGGCGAACAGTTCGGCGACGGCGGCCGCCGACGTGGGCACGCCGATGGCCGTCAGGGCGGCGTCGGCCATGCCGCGTACCGGCGCGCCGCCGATGATCGGTGACACCCCGACGACGGGCGCGGCGGCGGCGCGCACGGCGTCGCGCACCCCGGGGACGGCCAGGATCGGGCCGATGCTCACCACCGGGTTGGACGGCGGCAGGACGATGACGTCGGCGGCGGCGATCGCGTCGAGGACGCCCGGCGCCGGTGTGGCCTGCTCGATGCCGACCAGCACGATGCGCCTGGCCGGTACCTCGGCGTGCAGTCGGACCCACCACTCCTGGAAGTGGATGGCCCGCTCGCCGCCGGTGTCTCCGCCGGCCGCCTCCGAACCGGACTCGGCCACGACGACGTGCGTCTCGACCCGGTCGTCGGTCATGGGTAGCAGCTGCACGCCGGGCCGCCACCGGTCGCACAGCGCCTCGGTGACGGCGGACAGCGGATATCCCGCGGCGAGCATCCGGGTTCGGATCAGGTGGGTGGCGAGGTCGCGGTCGCCCAGGGTGAACCACTGCGGCTCGGCGCCGTACGCGGCCAGTTCGGCGGCTACGACGTTGGTGTCGTCACGGCGCCCCCAGCCCTGGGACTCTTCGACGCCGTCGCCCAGCGTGTACATGACGGTGTCGAGGTCGGGACTCACGTGCAGGCCGTGCAGCGTGATGTCGTCGGCGGTGTTCCCGATGACGGTGACTTCGGCGTCGGGGACGGCGCGCAGCAGCCCGCGCAGGAACCGCGAGCCACCGATCCCACCGGCCAGCGCGGTGATCCTCAGCACAGCTCGACCGTACCCGGTGACGCGGTGCCGGACGGCGCGCAGGCCGGACTCCGAGACGGCGCCGGTGGGCCGGCCGGAGCGGCGCATCGGCTGAATGACCGGCTGGCGCGGGGCCCGGACCGGGGCCTATGCTCCCGCGTCGAGCCGGTGCGCACGATGAGCGCCGGACCGCGGCAGCGAGGCCGCGAACCGCGTGCGCGGCAGCGGCCGAGGAAGAACAAACGAAGATCTTTAGCACGGATCCGCTTGACGAGCACGTATTGCATGCATGTAATTTCGTACGTGTCGTTCAGTGGTTTCGCGAATCGACCACCGCGGAGCCGCATCGGGGGCCGGTCGCAAGGCCGGGCGAGGTCGAAGGAGGCGAGCCATGACTGAGTGGGAGGAACTGGACCTGCTCTTTGGCGACGCCGAAGAGTTGAGTTGGCAGGAGCGGGCGCTGTGCGCCCAGACCGATCCGGAGGCGTTCTTCCCGGAGAAAGGTGGGTCCACCCGAGAAGCCAAGCGGGTGTGCCTGGGGTGCGAGGTCCAAGCCGAGTGCTTGGAGTACGCCCTGCTCCACGACGAGCGCTTCGGTATCTGGGGCGGACTGTCCGAACGGGAGCGCCGCAAGCTGAAGAAGCGGGCTGTCTGAGGCCCTGTCCCCGCGGTCACGGGGCCGGTGAACGCTGCCGTTTTCAGCATCTGCGCGTAAGGTTGGCGGTCGGCGCACGAGTCGCTCGGTCGACACCGGCCGACTCGCCCCACCGGACGCGGAGTCCGGAGGCAGAGTCCGTGCGTCACACACAGAATCGCTGGAACGACGACGAGGCATGGCACCGGACCCTGTGACCGCAACCGACAACGGCAGCCCGACGCCCAGTGTCTATTCCGACCCGGGCATCGGAGCCGACGCCGCACTCGACGCCTTCGCCGGTGACGTCGCCGAGCCGCTTCCCGTCGACCCGACGGAGCTGCTCACTCACGACGTCACCGCCGTCCTCGTCGGTCACGACGGCGGCCGTTGGCTGCCCCGCACCCTGGAGTCCCTGGCGGCGCTGCGCCGCATGCCCGAGCGCATCGTCGCCGTCGACACCGGCAGCAAGGACGACACCGAGCAGATCCTCACCACCGCGCTCGGTGCGCCGTCGGTGGTGTCCATGCCGCGGTCGGCGGGGTTCGGCGCGGCCGTGGCGGCCGGGGTGCAGGCCGCCGACGAGATGGTCCGCGCCGGTCACGCCGGAATGCTGCGCCGTGACGAGACCACCAAATGGGTCTGGCTGCTCCACGACGACAGCGCTCCCGCGCCGGATGCGCTGTCCCGGCTGCTCGAGGCCGCCGTGCGCCGGCCCGATGCCGGCATCATCGGGCCGAAGGTCCTCGACTGGCGCGAAGGCCGCCAGCTGCTCGAGATCGGCTTGACCGTCACCGGCGGCGGTCGCCGTCACACCGGCCTGGACAAGCGCGAGTACGACCAGGGCCAGCACGACATCACGCGCAACGTGCTGGCGGTCGGCAGCGCCGGCATGCTGATCCGCCGCGACGTCTGGGACGAGCTCGGCGGGTTCGACCCGAAGCTCACGATCTTCCGCGACGACCTCGATCTCGGCTGGCGGGCCAACGAGGCCGGCCACTCCGTCGTCGTCTGCCCGGAGGCCGTCGTCTACCACGCCGAGGCCGCCGCACACGGCCGGCGCCGCCTGGGCGCCACCCGTGACCGGCCGCACCTGGCCGACCGCCGCAACGCGCTGTACGTGCTGCTGGCCAACACCCCCGCCAGGTCGCTGCTCCTGGTGTTGCTGCGGGTGCTGGTCATGGGGCTGGGCCGGTCGCTGACGTTCCTGGTCGGCAAGCAGCCGGCGCTGGCCGGCGAGGAACTGCTGGCGCTGCTGTCGGTCGTCGGCCGGCCGGACGTGCTGATCCGGGCGCGAGCCCGGCGCAAGCGCACGCGCAAACGCTCGGCGAGCCAGCTGCGCTCGTTGTTCCCACCGCCGGGGCAGCAACTGCGGCACGCGGGCGAGAACGTCCTCAGTGTGCTCACCGGCTCCGGCTCCGGAGCCGGCCACGACGTGTCCGGCGGCCGGCGGGCGGCGAGCTCCGGCGGCGACGACGATGACGAGGCGCCCGCCGGCGACGACACCTTCATCCTGCGCTTCCTGCTGCATCCCGCGGTGCTGCTGGTCACCGCCCTCATCGTCGTGACGCTGGTCACCGCGCGCGGGCTGATCGGCACCGGCCGGCTGTTCGGCGGCGCGCTGCTGCCGGCCCCGGCGGCGGCCGGTGACCTCTGGCAGATCTACACCGAGTCGTGGCACGGCGGCGGCCTGGGCAGTCCGTCCGCGAGTCCGCCATACCTCGCCGTGGTCGCGCTGCTCGGCTCGATCGTCCGCAACGCCTCGGTGGCCGTCGACCTGTTGCTCATCGGGTCCGTCCCGCTGGCCGGGCTCACCATGTACCTCCTGGTCCGCCGGCTGGTCCGAGGCCGCGTGCTGCGGGTCTGGGTGGCCGGAACCTACGCGCTGCTCCCGGCGCTGACCGGCGCCATCGCGGCCGGGCGGCTCGGTACTGCCGTAGCCACCGTGCTGACCCCGCTTCTGGCGTTGGCGGTCATGCGCACGCTCGGCACGCCCGGGCGTTCGGGGCCGGGCCGCGCGGCCTGGAGCGCCGGCCTGCTGCTCGCGGTCATCGCCGCGTTCGTGCCACTGGCCTGGATCATCGCGCTGGTGCTGGCCGGCGTCGGCCTGGCCACGATCTTCCGTGACCGCCGGTCGCTGCTGCGCATGGTCGTGATGCTGGCGGTCACCCCGGTCGTGCTCATCCCCTGGACCGGCAGCGTGCTCACCCGGCCGATGTTGCTGGCGACCGAGGCCGGCGTGCCCGGCCCGGACCTCTCCGACCCGGAGCTCGTCCCCTGGTCGGTGCTGCTGCAGAACCCCGGTGGCCCGGGAAGCGCTCCGATGTGGCTGGGTATCGGCGTCCTGCTGGCCGGTTGGGTGGCGCTGTTCCGGCCGGCCCGGCGCCTGGCCGTCGGCACTGCCTGGGCCGTGGCTGGGGTGGCGCTGGTGTCCGGAATCGTGCTGTCGCGGCTGGCGGTCAGCGGACCGACGCTGGAGACGCCGGTCGCCGGGTGGCCCGGTTATGCGACGGTGCTGGTGGCCGGCGGGCTGCTGGCCGCGGCGGCCATCGGCGGTGAAGGCGCGCGTGAGCGCCTGTCCCGGGCCAGCTTCGGCTGGCGGCAGCCGGTCGCGGTCATCGTCGTCGCCGCAGCGGTGCTGGCCCCGCTGGCCGGCGCCGGCTGGTGGCTGGTCCGCGGCGCCGGCGACCCGCTGGAACGGCGCGAGCCGGCGATCCTGCCCGCGTACGTGTCCGACGAGGCGGCCCGGCCGGAGCGAGTACGCACGCTGGTCCTGAGCCGCGCGGACGACGGGCGCATCACCTACGCGCTGCTGCGCCAGTCCGGGCCCCGGCTCGGTGACGCCGAGACCAGCCCGCCGCCGGAGGAGTACGGGCCGCTCGACGAGGTCGTCGCCGACGTCGTGTCCGGACGCGGCGGCGCCGACGGAGCGGGCCTGGCCGAGTTCGCCGTCCGCTACCTGTACCTGCCGCGCCCGTTCGACCCCGAGCTGGCCGACACCCTCGACACCGTGCCCGGCCTGGTCCGCAGCAGCGCGCCGGAAGGCGCCGCGATGTGGCAGGTCGATCAGCCGGTGGCCAGGGTGTGGATCGCCGAGCCGCTCGCCGAGGGCGAGGTCGCGCCGCAGGCCGACGAGAACGCCGAGATCGTCACCATTCCCAGCGGCGAGGTCGACGCCGCGGGTCCGGTCCCGGAGGGCGCCGAGGGCCGCCTGGTCGTGCTGTCGGAGCTGGCCGACGACGGGTGGGAGGCCACCCTGGACGGCCAGGAGCTGGAGCCCACCACCTACGCCGGCTGGGCGCAGGCCTTCGAACTGGGGGCCGGGGCCGGCGAGCTGACGGTCACCTACGAGGGCAACCGCCGGGCGGTGTGGCTGTGGTTCCAGCTGGGTGCCGTCGTCGTGGCCGTCGTCCTGGCGCTGCCGGGGATGCGCCGCGACCGGGGCGCCGTCGACGACGCCGCCGACATCGACCCGGACGACTCCTCGCCGCGGCTGCCGCTGGCGCCCGTGCCAGCCGAACCGGTCGGCGCCCGGGCGGGACGGCGAGCCGGCTCCCGCACCGAGCCGGCACCCGAGCCCGTCGCGCCCGAGCCGGCGCGCGAACCCGTCGGGCCGTCGTGGCTCGCCGAACCCGCGCCCCTGGGCGAACCCGCCGCCCCGGTGGGCGAGCGCGATCCGCTGCTGGAGCCTGATCCGCTGGCCGACGAGCCCGCCCGGCAGCCTCAGCCGCAGTTGCGCGCCGAGCCGCCGCTGCGGGTGCGGGCCGAACCGGCGGCGGGGGAGCGCGAGCGGCACGCCGTCGGCGAATGGGACCCGTTCGCCCGTGCGGGAGCTGAGCGGGACGCACCGCGAGGGTCCATCAGCGACGCCTACCGCGGCCGCCGGGCGGCGGCTCAGCCGGCCGATGAGGGCGCCGGCACCGAGCCCGCCGAGGGCGGCTACCGAGGGCGCCGCGCGGCCGGCAAACGGACCAGCAGCAAACGGACCGCCAGCAAGCGGGCCGAGACGACCGGCACGCGTGGCCAGACCGCCAAGCAGGCCGACAGCGGCAAGCAGGCCGACAGCAGCAAGCGCACCGCCGGCCGCCGGTCCAAGGGCGGTCGCCGAGGGGACAAGGAATGATCAGCGCACGTTGGGCCGGGCTCGCGGTGGGCGCCGGGGTGGCCGTGGCCATCGGCGGGGCCACCCTCGTCGGGCCGCCGGAATCCGTGGTCACCGACTACCCGGAGGTCAGCGAGCCGGTGGTCCGGTCGTCCCTTGTCTGCCCGTTCGTCGGCGGCGAGGACGAGGGGGCGGCGGAACTCGCCGTGCTGGCGCTGCCCGACGTCGCGGTCCCGGAGACCTCCGGTGACACGCAGCCCCCCATCACGGTCCAGGGCCTGGCATTGCCGCCGGATCCGGAGGCCGAGGAAGAGCCGGCGGCGCCCGCAGAGCCGCTGCTCACCCTGCCCGACCGCGGTGTCCCGTCCATCACGCCGATCGAGACCCCGGCCGGCACCTCGTTCGCCGTGACCGGCCAGGGTGCGCTCGCGCCCGGTCTGGCGGCGGAGCAGTCGCTGGTCATGCAGTCGGTCGACCTCCGGGGCATCAGCACCGCGGCCTGCACGGCACCGCGGCGCGAGCACTGGTTCGTGGGCGCGTCCGGCGAGGTCGGCCGCCGCGGCCGGCTGGTGCTGGCCAACCCGACCGACGTTCCCGCCGTCGTCGACGTCGAGCTCTGGGACGAAGCCGGCCCGATCGACGCGCCCGGCACCCAGGACGTCGGCGTCCCGGCGCGCGGCCAGCGGATCTTCCTGCTCGACGCGCTGGCACCGGGCTCGGTGGCCACCGGTGTGCACGTCGCCACCAGCCAGGGCCGGGTGTCCGCGGCGCTGGAGGTCCGGGAGATGTCCGAGATCACCCCGCAGGGCATGACCTATGTGCCGGCGTCCGTCGCGCCGGGCGACGAGCTGGTGATCCCCGGCGTCCCGGGCCAGGGCGAGCGGTCGCTGCGCATCGTCGCGCCGGGCGACACCGATGCCATCGTGTCCATGCAGTTCCTGGGCCCGGAGGGTGCGTTCAGCCCGGTCGACCAGGACGTGCTCACCGTCACCGCCGGGTCGGTCGCCGACATCCCCATCGATCCCGGCGTCGAACCCGCCGCCATCCGGTTGCGCAGCGACGAGCCGATCACCGCGTCGGTGCGGGTGGTCCAGCCGGCCGAGGACGGCCTGCCCGATCTCGCCTACACCGCGGCGTCCGAGCCCCTGACCGGCCCGAGCCCGGTGCTGCTCAGCCGGGCCGCCGGCGGATTCACCAGCACGCTGTTGCTCACGTCGGCGTCCGACGCGACGTCCCGGGTGACCGTGCGGACGCTGGCCGCCGACGGCTCCGTCGCCACCGAGGAGCCGCTGGAGATCCCGGCCGGCGCGACCATCCCGGTGGAGCTGGCGCCGCAGGGCGACGCCGTCAACGCCACCGCCGTGGTGGTGCCGGAGACGCCGGACACGGTGGTGGCGGCCCGGCAGATCGCCGCGACCGACGACGACGGCGCGCTGCTCGACCTGATGCCGCTGGTGTCGCCGACCATCGAGGTGAACGTGCCGGAGGTCGTGGGCGAGCTGCCGTCGGTGCCCGAACAGTCCGTCACACCTGACTGACGCGTCAATCTCCTCCCGCCGGTCCGTTGATCTTGGAGTAACTGCGGAATCGCTGGGCGAAATGCCCGATTGATTCCGCAGTTACTCCAAGATCAACCGAGGGGAGCGGTTGCGGTCGGCGGGTGGGCCGGCTGCCCTGGCGCTCAAGCCACCGCGAGCCGTTGGCGCTGCCTGTCCATTGCCCGCCGTACGCGAGCGCACAGGCGACTCGGGTGGCGCAGGTCTTCGGCCGTCACGCGGATGACCTCCCAGCCATGGTCGCGCAGCACCTCGTCGCGGGTGATGTCGGCCTGCCATCGCCTGCGATTCGTGCGATGTACGTCGCCCTCGTACTGGATGGAGATCTTGAGGTCGGGGTAGCTCAGGTCCGGCCGACCGATCCAACCACCGTGCTCATCGCACACATCCACATTCGGCGCTGGACACGGTAGTCCGCCGGCGACGAGGGCCAGGCGTAGGCGAGTCTCCTGCGGGGAGTCGACCCGTGCTCGGACCTGCCGCGCCAGTGCCCGAGCCCGTACTATCCCGCGCCGCCGCCGGGTGCGCTCGGTCGTTTCGACGAGTTGTTCAGGGCTCGTAAGTCGCCGACGGGCCATCGCATCGCCGACGACCACGAGCTCGATGTCGTCGAGCGTGAGGGACAGGTCGAGCCAGGTGCGTTCAGGCGTCGTGACCCGCAGTCCGCGCCAGATCCTCGTCTCATCAGGCCCCAGCCCTTCATGGGGTTCGAGTCCTGGCCGGCGGCGGGGCACCGTGCCGGGCGGCACGATGATCTGGAAGTTCCGAGGCCTTGACGCCGGGAGCTCGTACCACCATGCCGCTGTGGCGCCGTAAAGCGCGGCGTCGTCCGGTAGGGCGAGCATCCACGCGCGGGCCTCCTGCTCGCCGTCCAGTGTCAGCGCACGGTCGGCATAGACCCGCCGATGGACGTGCACGTAAGCGATGCGGCGTAGCTGATCCGCGCCGACGCCTGCTGCATGCGCGTCGGTGCGGGTGAACGCATTTCCGCGCAACCCGTCGGCAGCGGGGCAGGGTTGGCGCCCGGGCTTGCGGCGGCGCGGCAGGTGCATCCGTTCACCATTGGGCGACGGCCCGGTGGCCTCAAGGTGGGTTCGCCGGAATGTGGATGACTGCGGGCCTCGGCGAGCCCTGTGGATGGCGCTCTATTCCCTGCACGCTCGTTGATTTTGGAGTAACCGCGGAATTGCTGGGTGAAATGCCCGATTGATTCCGCAGTTGCTCCAAGATCAACGCGGGTAGGGGCTCGAGGAGGGACGGGGGCGGGGCACGAGCAGGGACGGGGGCGGGGCTCGAGGAGGGACCGGGCGGGCCGGGCGTGGTCAGCCGAGGTCGTGGCCGCCGTAGGCGGGATCGATCTCCTCCGGCTCGACACCGAACAGCTCGGCGACCTGCTCGGTGACGACGTCGCCGACCAGGGCGCGCAGCTTGCCCGACTCGGGGGCGCGGGTCTCGATGGGCCGGCGGAACACCACCACCCGGGCCGGTAACGCGCCGCTGCCGGCGAAGGCGCGGGCCAGAGGCACCCAGGTGCGGTCCCAGTCGTCCAGCGACGGGACGTCCTCGACCGCGAACTCCACCTTGGCCAGCTGCTCCTGCCAGCGCTGGTCGAGCCGCTCGACGGCGGCGATGACGAGGTCGTCGAAGCGCTGTGCACGCGACACGGCCAGCGGCGACCCGCTGGGCGCCAGCGGACCGCGCATGCCGCGCCCGTGCCGGTCGCGCCACACTCGGGGGAGGTCGACCCGGGACGGCACGTCCGGGCCTGGCACACGTCGGCTCACCCTCGGCAGACTAGTCCTGTCGGGCGGGTCGTGCCCGGATCTGGCGTGCCGTGCCCGGTGGTGACCGCCTAGACGCTAGCCTTCCCTTGTGAGTCCGATGCGTCGCTGCTCCCGATCAGCATGTCCGCGGACTGCTGTGGCGACGCTGACCTACGTGTACGCCGACTCCACCGCGGTGCTGGGCCCGCTGGCCACCTACGCCGAACCGCACAGCTACGACCTGTGCTCCGAGCACTCCGAACGGCTGGTCGCGCCGCGCGGCTGGGAGGTCATCCGGCTGGCTCCCGACCCCGCCGCCCTGGGGCCGAGCAACGACGACCTGCTCGCGCTCGCCGACGCCGTCCGGGAGGCCGGCCGCCGCCCGGAACCCGCGCCGCCCCCGGCCGTCGGCGAGGGCGGCACCCGCCGGGGCCACCTGCGCGCACTGCCGGACCCCGACGCCTGACGCCGGCCGTCTCACCATGGCCAGCCTCCTCATCGTCGGGCGCGACCAGCGCGTCTCCGTCCCCGTCCGGGCCTGTCTCGGCCGCCGGGGATATGTCACCCAGATCTACACCGACCCCGTGGCCGCGTACGCGCCCATCACCGTCGGGCTGTTCGACGTGGTCCTCGTCGACATCGGCGGACCCGGCGACGATGCGTGGCGTCTGCTGGGCCAGCTGCGCTCGGCCGGGTACTCGGTGCCGGTGATCGCGCTGGCCGGGCCATGGGACCGTACCGGCGAACTGTGCCGGCGGCACGGGGCCGACGACGTGCTGGGCAAGCCGTTGCGGTTCGACCAGCTGCCGGACCGGGTCGTCCAGCGGCTGCGCCGGCCGGCCACGGCGACGGCGGACGTGGCCGGGATCCGGCTCGATGTCAAGGCCCGTCGCGCCTGGGTTGCGGGCCGCCAGGTCCAGCTGACCGACCGGGAGCTCGCTCTACTGCAGACGATGGGGCGCGAACCGGGCCGGGTGTTCGGCCGTGCGCAACTGCTGTCGCAGGTGTGGGACCGGGTGGACGAATCGGCGACCAACCTGGTGGCGGTGTACGTGAACGCGCTGCGCCGCAAGCTCGGCCCCGGCGTGATCGAGACGGTCCGCGGCGCCGGCTACCGGCTCACCGCGCAGGGCTGAGCGTGGTGCGGGCCGGGGACGCTCCGGTCGTGGCCCCGGCCGTGTCCGGCGCGAGGTAGTGTCGGCCCGTGCGCGACCTCGCCCCCGTCCTCAAGGCCTACGACATCCGTGGCCTGGTCCCCGACCAGTTCGACGAGGACACCGCGAGGGCCATCGGCTGGGCGGCCGCCCAGGTACTGGCCGGCGGCTCCGGCTCTCTGGTGGTCGGGTACGACATGCGGCCCACCTCGCCGGGCCTGGCCGCCGCGTTCGCCGACGGCGCCACCGCGGCCGGGGTGGACGTCGTCGACGCCGGCCTCACCAGCACCGATCAGCTCTACTACGCCAGCGGGGCGCTCGACCTCCCGGGCGCGATGTTCACCGCCAGCCACAATCCGGCCGCGTACAACGGCATCAAGCTGTGCCGCGCCGGTGCCGCTCCGGTCGGCCGCGACACCGGGCTGCTGGAGATCAAGGCGCTGATCGACGACGGCGTCCCCCCGGCCCCAGTGGCGGGCCGGGGCGCCGTTGAGCGGCGCGACACCCTCGGCGGCTATGCGGCCTACCTGCACGGCCTGGTCGACCTCAGCGGGAGCCGGCCGCTCACCGTCGTCGTCGACGCCGGCAACGGCATGGCCGGGCACACCGTTCCGGCGGTCCTGGCCGTCGACGGTCTCACGGTCGTGCCGCTCTACTTCGAGCTCGACGGCACCTTCCCCAACCACGAGGCCAACCCGATCGACCCGGCCAACCTGGTCGACCTGCAGGCTGCGGTCCGCGAACGCCGCGCCGACCTCGGGCTGGCCTTCGACGGCGACGCCGACCGCTGCTTCGTCGTCGACGAGCGCGGCGAGCTGGTGTCACCGTCGGCGCTCACGGCGCTGATCGCGGTGCGCGAGCTGTCCCGCGACCCCGGCGCCCCGGTGGTGCACAACCTCATCACCTCGAAGGCGGTGCCTGAGATCATCGCCGAGCACGGCGGGCTCCCGGTGCGCACCCGCGTCGGCCATTCGCTGATCAAACAGACCATGGCCGAGACGGGTGCGGTGTTCGGCGGCGAGCACTCCGGGCACTTCTACTTCCGCGACTTCTGGCGGGCCGACTCCGGCATGCTGGCAGCCCTGCACACGCTGGCCGCGCTGGGCACCGACCCGGCGGGACGGCCGCTCTCACAGCTGCTGGCGCCGTACGAGCGGTACGCCGCCTCCGGCGAGATCAACAGCACCGTTCGCGACGCCGACGCCGCGACGGCCCGGGTCGAGAAGACGTTCGGCACGGCGCCGGACATCACCATCGACCGGCTGGACGGCCTCACCGTCGAGCACACAGGCACGCCGATGTGGTGGTTCAACCTGCGCCCGTCCAACACCGAGCCGCTGCTGCGGCTCAACGTCGAGGGCGCCGACCACGCCGTCATGGAACGGGTGCGCGACGACGTCCTGCGGGTGGTCAGGGAGCCCGGAGAAGGAGACACATGAAACTCGACGCGACACTGCTGCAGATCATCGCCTGCCCCGCGTGTCACAGCCGGCTGGAGCCCGACGACGCCACCTCCGAGCTGGCCTGCACCGGCTGCGCGCTGGCCTACCCGGTGCGCGACGACGTCCCGGTACTGCTGATCGACCAGGCACGCACTCGCTGAGCCGGAGACACACCCTACTGATGAGAGGGAGCCACCACACGTGTTCTTCGACGGATCGCTTGACGACCCCAAGGCGCTGAGTGTCATCGACCCGGTGCTGCGGGCCATCGCCGGCTGGGGTGCGCAGGTGCGGCTGGCGGAGACGGCCGCGGCCGACGTGCTGAGCGGGCTGGACAGCGGCAGGGACCGGCCGCGCGCCGTCGTCGCCGGCGGGCCCGACGGCCGGTTGTTCCGTGCGGTTCTCGAGCCGATCTGCCCGGTCCCGTTCGTGGCGTGGCCGCATCACGGGCTACCTGGCTGGGCCGGCCCGCTCGACCTGGTCATCGTGGTGTGCCCCAACGGTGCGGGCGAGGACGAGATCTCCGCTGTCGCGGAAGCCCGCCGCCGCGGCTGCGCCCTGCTGGTGGCCGCGCCGGAGGGGTCGCCGATGCACCAGGCGGCCGCGAGCCGGGGCACCGTCTTCATCCCGGCCGGGTCGGCCGACGCCACCGCGCTGGCCGTTCCGGTGCTGCACGCGCTGCACACCCTGGGTCTCGGTCCCCAGGTGGAGGCCGAGCCGGTGGCGGCGGCCCTGGACGACGTCGCCGAGCGGTGCGGTCCCGGCACCCCCGCCGACGTCAACCCGGCCAAGGAGCTGGCGCTGGCCTTGGCCGACGACATCCCGGTCGTGTGGGGTGGGTCCGTGCTGGCGGCGCGGGCGGCCCGGCGGGTCGCCGAGGCGCTGCGCTCGGCCAGCGGCCGGCCCGCGGTAGCCGGCGACGCCGACCAATTGGTGCCGCTGCTGGCTGGTGCCCCTGAGCCGGACCTGTTCGCCGACCCGTTCGAGGACGGCCCGGCCACCACCACCCGTCCGGCGCTGGTCATCCTCGACGACGGCGCCGACAACGCGTCCGTCGTCGCCGAGCGGGCCCGCCTCGACGAGGCCGCCGCCAGCGGTTCGGTGCGGGTGCAGGAGGTACGAGCCATCGAAGGCCCCGACATCGGCCGGTTCGCGGCGCTGCTGGCCACCGGCCGGTACGCCGCCGCCTACCTCGCGCTCGGGCTCGGCCGCCCGGCCTGACAGCGGCCTCGCGCCGACGTCACGACCCTGGCGACAACGGGGCGGCTAGGCTTGGCGCTCGTGGCCCTGCTCCTGGACAACCCGGTGCGTTCGTACGCCTGGGGTTCCCCCACCGTCATTCCCGACCTGCTCGGGCGGCAGCCGACCGGGCGGCCCGAGGCCGAGCTGTGGGTCGGTGCTCACGCCGGCTCGCCCTCGACCGTGGTCGGCGACGGGCGCAGCCTGGACCGCTACGTGGCCGACGACCCCACCGCCGCGCTCGGCTCCGCCGTCGTCGAGCGGTTCGGCCCGAAGCTGCCGTTCCTGCTGAAGATCCTCGCCGTCGAGCAGCCGCTGTCGATCCAGGTGCACCCCACCATCGAGCAGGCCGTTGAGGGCTACGCCGCCGAGGACGCCGCCGGCATCGCGCTGGACGACCCACGCCGCTCCTACCGCGACCGCAACCACAAGCCGGAGATGGTCGTCGCCCTCACCGAGTTCGAGGCGCTCCTCGGCTTCGACGACCCGCTCGCCGTGGCCGAGGCGCTGGAGACCTGTGACCACCCCGATCTCGCCGGGGCCGGGGCCGTGCTGCGCACCCCGGGCGGCCTGGAGCAGGTGGTTCGCCGCTGGCTGACGCTCGGCGACGACCAGGCGGCCGAGATCGTCTCCGCGCTCGTCTCAGCAGCATCCGCCCACCGCGACGACCCCCGATTCGGCCTGGTGACACGACTGGCCCAGGCGTACCCGCACGACCGTGGCCTCCTGTTGGCGCTGCTCATGCGGCTGGTGCGGCTGGCGCCCGGTGAGGCGGCCTTCGTCCCGGCCGGGGTGCCGCACGCCTACCTGTCCGGTGTCGCCGTCGAACCGCAGGCCAGCTCCGACAACACGTTGCGTGCCGGCCTGACGCCCAAGCACGTCGACGTCGTCGAGGTGCAGCGCCTGCTGCGCTACGAGCCCGGCGGCGCCGTCATGGTGACGCCGAAGCCGGCCGGTGCCGAGGACGTCTACCCGGTCCCCGGCGTCGACGAACTCCTGCTGTCGCGGGCTGCGTTGACGGCGGGGACGGCGGTGCCGGTGCCGGGGCCGCGCCTGGTGCTCGTGGTAGACGGGAACGCCGTCGTGAGCAGCGGGGACGCCGTCGTGAGCGGCGAGGTGACCCTGCGACGCGGCCAGGCGGCGTTCGTGCCGGCCACCGAGGCCGGTGCGACACTGCACGGCGACGGCGTGGCGTTCACGCTCACCACCGCGCTCGACACGGCACGATAGACCTCCCCGCCTCCGGCAACAACGAAGGAACTCGCACCCATGGCCACTGAAGGTGGTACCAAGGCAGTCCTCGCCGCGCTCCTGGCCAACACCGGCATCGCGATCACCAAGTTCATCGCGTTCGCACTGACGGGGGCGTCCTCGATGCTCGCCGAGGCGGTGCACTCCGTCGCCGACGCCGGCAACCAGGTGCTGCTGCTGGTCGGCGGCCGCCGGGCGCAGCGCAAGGCGACGCCGGAGCACCCGTTCGGCTACGGCCGGGTGCGGTACGTGTTCGCGTTCATCGTGTCCATCGTGTTGTTCAGCATCGGTGGCCTGTTCGCGCTGTACGAGGCGTACCACAAGTACGAAGAGGTGCACGCCGGTCACCCGAACGAGCTGCTGGAGAGCCGGTGGTGGTGGGTGCCCATCGCGGTGCTGGTCGCCGCCATCATCATGGAGACGTTCTCGCTGCGTACCGCGGTCATCGAGTCGAACCGGGTCCGTCAGGGCGCCTCGTGGGTGCGGTTCGTACGCCGGGCGAAGTCGCCGGAGCTGCCGGTGATCCTGCTCGAGGACATCGGTGCGCTGCTGGGCCTGGTGTTCGCTCTGATCGGCGTGGGCATGGCCCTGATCACGGACAACGCGTACTGGGACGTCGCCGGTACCGCGGCCATCGGGGTGCTGCTGGTGATCATCGCCGTCATCCTGGCCATCGAGATGTCCAGCCTGCTGATCGGCGAGGGCGCGGCGGCGGAGAACGTCAAGGCCATCCACGCCGCGGCGATCGCCGGCGACGACATCGGGCGCGTCATCCACCTGCGCACGCTCTACACCGGCCCGGAGGAGTTGCTGGTGGCGGCGAAGCTGGCGGTGCGTCGCGACCAGACGGGCGAACAGATCGCCGCGGCCATCGACGGCGCCGAGGCGCGCATCCGGGCGGCGGTGCCGGAGGCCACCCACATCTACCTCGAACCCGACCTCGACCGGGCCGCACGCTCCGCGCCTTCCCCATGATCATCAAGAGTTGACCCGGCCATCACCGGGCCAACTCTTGATGATCATGGGAGGCGGGGGAGTAAACTCGGCGGCGACCACACCGGCGCAGGTGATGCCGCGGACTCAGATGGGTCGCGCCGGGTCGGACCGTTCGGCGCTGTCCTGCCGTGCCCGCCGTCCGACCCATCAGTCATCCGCTGAGAGGAACTGTCCCATGTCCGTCGACTTCAAGGTCGCTGACCTGTCGCTGGCCGAGTTCGGCCGTCGTGAGATCCGCCTGGCCGAACACGAGATGCCCGGTCTGATGGCCATGCGCGCCGAGTACGGGGAGAGCAAGCCGCTGACCGGTGCCCGCATCACCGGATCGCTGCACATGACCGTGCAGACCGCGGTGTTGATCGAGACGCTCGTGGCGCTCGGCGCCGAGGTCCGGTGGGCGTCGTGCAACATCTTCTCCACCCAGGACCACGCGGCCGCGGCGATCGCGGTCGGCCCGGACGGCACGGTGGACGCGCCGGCGGGGGTGCCGGTGTTCGCCTGGAAGGGCGAGACGCTGGAGGAGTACTGGTGGTGCACCGAGCAGGCTCTACGGTGGCCCGACACTGGTTCTGGCTCTGGCGGCCCGAACATGATTCTCGACGACGGCGGCGACGCCACGCTGCTGGTCCACAAGGGCGTCGAGTTCGAGAAGGCCGGTGCTGTCCCGGCGCCGGCGGAGGGCGACCCCGACGAGTGGCGGGTCGTGCTGGGGGTGCTGCAGCGGTCGCTGGCCGAGGCCCCCGGCCGCTGGACGGCGATGGCTCAGGAGATCAAGGGCGTGACCGAGGAGACCACGACCGGGGTGCACCGTCTCTACGAGATGATGCGCGACGGGGCGTTGTTGTTCTCGGGGATCAACGTGAACGACTCGGTCACGAAGAGCAAGTTCGACAACAAGTACGGGTGCCGGCACTCGCTGATCGACGGCATCAACCGGGCCACCGATGTGCTCATCGGCGGCAAGGTCGCGGTGGTGTGCGGCTACGGCGACGTCGGCAAGGGGTGCGCGGAGTCGCTGCGCGGTCAGGGCGCCCGCGTCGTGGTGACCGAGATCGACCCGATCTGCGCGCTGCAGGCGGCCATGGACGGCTACGAGGTCACCACACTCGACGACGTCATCGAGCGGGCCGACATCGTCATCACCGCGACCGGGAACCGCGACGTCATCACGGCGGAGCACCTGTCGCGGGCCAAGCACCAGGCCATCATCGGCAACATCGGTCACTTCGACAACGAGATCGACATGGCCGGTCTGGCCGCGGTGCCGGGTGTGACACGCACGGAGATCAAGCCCCAGGTGCACGAGTGGCGGTTCCCCGACGGGCACACCGTGATCGTGCTGTCGGAAGGCCGGCTGCTGAACCTCGGCAACGCGACCGGGCACCCGTCGTTCGTGATGTCGAACTCCTTCACCAACCAGGTCCTGGCCCAGATCGAGCTGTTCACGAAGAGCCAGGACTACCCGCTGGGCGTGTACACGCTGCCCAAGCATCTGGACGAGAAGGTGGCCCGGCTGCACCTGGACGCGCTCGGGGTGAAACTCACCGAGCTGACCCCGGCTCAGGCGGGCTACCTCGGCATCCCGGTCGACGGGCCGTACAAGAGCGAGCACTACCGCTACTGAGGCGACGGTCAGGACGGCGGAGCGAAGCCCTGGTCGTGCCGGGGCCGCTCCGCCTGTTCGTCTCCATGCGGGGACGCGGGCCGCGGTTCGGGGGCGGCCGCGGCGACGTGCCCGTCCCCGGCGCCTTCGCGCGGGGCGAACCTGAGACTGTCCCGGCGGCGACGCTCGGCCAGCACCGCGGCCAGGTAGGCCCACGGCGGCGTGCCTGGCGGCGGCGGAGGGCTGACCACGGATGCGACCTCGGACGCCAGTTGCGTGGTGAGCCGGTCGCGTGCCTCCGGAGCGAGCTGCGGCGCCCGCGCGAGCAGGGTGCGGGCAGCCATCGCCAGCTGGTCCGGCAGCCGCGACAGCTCCAGCGTCGGCGCCCAGGCGGCCAGGCGCGGATCGACGGCCGGTGGGGGCGCCGTCGTCGCCGGGATGCGTTCCCGGACGACGACGGTCCCGGCCAGCAGGTCGCCGATCCGCTTGTCCCGGGAATTCAGCAGCGAGCACACGACGGCGCCGACGCCGAGCGTCACGAGGAAGTCGGCGAAGACGCCGGCCAAGGCGCGGACCAGTGCATGCCGGAACCGGATCGGCCCGCCGTCGTCGCGCACCACCCGCAGCCCGAACGCGGCCTTACCCACTGACTTGCCCCTGGTCAGGGTCTCGATGGTGGTCGGGATCACGACGAGCACGAACACCGCGCCGGCGATCAGCATCGCGCTGGCCAGGGCGACGTCGACGTCCGGGACGACCTGGGTGAACAGCAGGAGCAGCCCGAGCCCGACGGCGGCGAGCAGGATGCCGTCCAGCACGAGGGCGAGCGCTCGGGACGGCAGCTTGGCCAGCCGCAGCTCCAAGGGGACGGCCTCGCCGGTGACCAGGTCGCTCATCCTGGCTAGTCTGCCGCACTCCCCATGACCATCGGCGATCGACCACGCCATGACGGGGCCGATCGCCGATGATCAAGGGGAGGGTCGATAGGCTCGGCTGCCGTGGACCTCGACGCGTTCGTCGCCGCGCACCGCGCCGAATGGGACCGGCTGGAACAGCTGGCCCGAAGGCGCGGCCGGCTGAGCGGTCCGGAGGCCGACGAGCTGGTCGCGCTGTACCGAGCCGCGTCCACGCACCTGTCCACGCTGCGTTCCGCGGCACCCGACCCGGCCGTCGTCGGGAGACTGTCGGCGCTGGTGGCGCGGGCCCGGACGGCCATCTCCGGCGCGCACGACCCGGGCTGGCGCGACGTCACCCGCTTCCTCACCGTCAGCTTCCCGGCGGCGGTGTACCTGAGCCGCCGATGGTGGGTCGCGGTGGCGGTGGCGTTCGTCGCGGTGTCGGTGGCCATCTCGTGGTGGGTGGCCGCCAACCCGAGCGTGCAGGCGTCCATCGGCGCGCCGGAGCAGATCCGCCAGCTGGTCGAGCACGATTTCGAGGACTACTACTCCGAGAATCCGGCGGGGTCGTTCGCGGCCCGGGTCTGGGTCAACAACTCCTGGGTGGCGGCGGCCTGCCTGGCGCTGGGGGTGTTCCTCGGCATCCCGGTCGTGTACGTGCTGTGGATGAACGTCGTCAACCTGGCGGCGTCGGCCGGGCTGATGGCCGCGGCCGGCCGCCTCGACATCTTCTTCGGGCTCATCACCCCGCACGGGCTGCTGGAGCTGACGGCGGTGTTCGTCGCGGCCGGCGCCGGGCTCCGGCTGGGCTGGACCGTCATCGACCCCGGGCCGCGCAGCCGGGCCACGGCGCTTGCGGAGGTCGGCCGGGCCACCATCGGCATGGCGGTCGGACTGGCCGGGGTGCTGCTGGTGTCCGGCGTCATCGAAGCGTTCGTGACCCCGTCCGGGCTGCCGACCTGGGGCCGCATCGCCATCGGGGTCGTCGCCGAGGTGCTGTTCCTCGCCTACGTCTGGGTGTACGGACGGCGGGCGGTGCTGGCCGGTGAGGTCGGCGACGTCGACCGCGGCGAGCGCGCCGACACGCTCCCCGTCGCCGGCTGATCCGCCTCCGGCCGTTCCCGCGCGGTCCTCCCCGGTTGATCTTGGAGTAACCGCGGAATCGCGACCCGAAATGTCCGACAGATTCCGCGGTTAGTCCAAGATCAACGGGAAGGGCGGGCCGATTCAGAGGCGGCCGGTGGCCTTGAGCTCGAGGTAGCGGTCGGCGACGGCGGGCGGCAGGTCCGCGGGGGCGGCGTCGACGACGTGAGCGCCTCGGCGGGACAGCAGTTCGGCCACCCGGGCCCGGGCCAGCCGGTCGTGCTCGGCGGCGGCCGCGGTGTAGACGGCGTCCGCGTCGCCCCGTCCGCGAGCCAGCGCGGCCAACCGGGGGTCGGCCACCGACGCCACCAGCACCGTGTGTCGGCGGGTGAGCTGCCCGATCACCGGCAGCAGCCCGAGCTCGACGGCGCTGGAGTCCAGGCCGGTGACGATCACGACGAAGGCGTGCCGGCCGGCCCGGGCCATGACCTGCGCGGCCAGCGCCCGGTAGTCGGTCTCCAACAGTTCCGGCTCCAGCGTGGCGACGGCGTCGACCATGCGGCGCAGCACGTCGCCCGGAGCTGGGCGCGCCACCTCGGCGCGCACCCTGCGGTCGTGGGCGAGCAGGTCGACGCGGTCCCCGGCGCGGGCGGCCAGCGCGCCGAGCAGCAGCGCGGTGTCGATGGCGGCGTCCAGGCGTGGCTCGTCGCCCACCCGGCCGGCCGAGGTCCGCCCGGTGTCGAGGACGATCAGCACGTGCCGGTCGCGCTCCGGCCGCCAGGTCCGGACGACGACGTCGCCGCGCCGGGCCGTCGCCCGCCAGTCGATGGAGCGGGTGTCGTCGCCGATGACGTACTCGCGCAGGGAGTCGAACTCCGTCCCCTGGCCGCGGACCCGCAGCGCCGAACGGCCGTCGATCTCGCGCAGCCGGCTCAGCCGCGACGGTAGATGTCGCCGGGCCCGGAACGGTGGCAGCACCCGCAGCGTCCACGGCGAGCTGTGCGAGCCCTGCCGCCCGGCCAGTCCCAGCGGGCCGAAGCTGCGCACCGTCACCCGGTCGGACCGGCGGTCGCCGCGCCGGGTGGGACGCAGCACGGTCTGCACGGTCTGCCGGCCGCCGGGCCCGATGTCGACGGCGGAGCGGTCGGACCCCGCGACCACACCGGCCGACGGCGGCCAGGCGTCGCGCAGGACACCCCGCACCGGGCGCCGCCCGGTGTTCACGACGGCGAGGGCGACGGTGGCCGCCTCGTCCAGCCGGACGGTCTCGTCGCCGCGTCGCTCGAGCCGCAGCTGCCGGGGTGAGCCGGCGAGCGCGGCGTCGAGGAGTGCCAGCGCCACCACGACGGCGGAGACGACCACGACGCCGCCGGCGGACGGCGCGGCCACCGCCACGACGACCACACCCAGCGCCGCGAGCAGCGCCACCCGGCCCGAGACCACCATCGCCCGACGCCTCCTAGCGCGGCACGGCGACGGTGGACAGGACGGTGTCGAGGACGGAGTCGGCCGCCACACCCTCCATCTCCGCCTCCGGGCGCAGCGTCAGCCGGTGCCGCAGGGTCGGGCGGGCCAGCGCCTTGACGTCGTCGGGAGTGACGAAGTCGCGCCCGGACAGCCAGGCCCACGCCCGCGCGGTCTTGAGCAGCGCCGTCGCGCCACGCGGGGAGACACCCAGCTGCACCGACGGCGACGTGCGGGTGGCCCGGCAGATGTCGACGATGTACGCGAGGACGTCCGGCTCGACCCGCACGGCCGCGACCGCATCGCGCGCCGCCACCAGGTCGGCCGGGCCGGCGACGGTGCGCACACCGGCGGCGTCCAGGTCGCGCGGGTCGAAACCCTCGGCGTGCCGGCGCAGCACCGCGACCTCGTCGTCCCGCTCCGGGACGGAGACGGTGAGCTTCAGCAGGAACCGGTCGAGCTGGGCCTCCGGCAGCGGATACGTGCCCTCGTACTCGATCGGGTTCTGGGTGGCCGCCACGAGGAACGGATCCGGCAGCGGACGGGGTTCACCGTCGACGGACACCTGGCGCTCCTCCATCGCCTCCAGCAGCGCCGCCTGGGTCTTCGGCGGAGTGCGGTTGATCTCGTCGGCGAGCAGCAGGTTGGTGAACACCGGGCCGGCTGAGAACGAGAACTCCGCGGTCCGCGCGTCGTAGACGAGCGAGCCGGTGATGTCGCCGGGCATCAGATCCGGGGTGAACTGGACCCGCTTCGTCTCGACCTCGAGGGCGGCCGCGAGGGCACGGACGAGGAGGGTCTTGGCGACCCCGGGCACCCCTTCGAGCAGGACGTGGCCGCGGCAGAGCAACGCGATGACCAGGCCGGTGACGGCGGGGTCCTGCCCGACGACCGCCTTCGCGACCTCCTGCCGGACGCTGGTCAGGGCTTCGCGGGCCGGTTCGGCCGGTGCGGTGATGGACGCGTCGGTCACGGTGAACGGGGATCCCTTCTCGTGGACGTCGCGGGGCCGGCGAAACCGGCCCGCTCGAGGGCGTCGAGGTCGTCGGCCAGGCGGACCAGGCCGGCGTCGTCGGCCGGAGCCGGTCCGGCCAGCAGGGCGGTGATGTCGTCCGCGGACCGGCCGGTGCGTTCGGCGAGTACCGCGGCCAGCGCGGCGACGTCGCCGGAAGCCGTGCCGCCGGGGGCCGTGCCGCTGGGGGCCGTGCCGCCGGAGCCGGAGCTGGTACCGGTGCCGCCTGCGGTGGCGCGCAGCCGCCGGATCGCCGCCGCCCGGAGCAGCGCCGCGGCGTGTTCCCGCGACCGCCCGCGCCGGTAGAGCCGGGCCCGTCCCTCGGTGGTCTCGCTGGCCCGGACGACGACGGGCAGCGGCTCCGGCACCAGCCGGCCCAGCCGCCGGGCCCGCCACAGCGCGGCCAGCGCCACGGCGACCGCGAGCTGCCAGGCGGCGGCCGTGACCCACCCGGGCAACTGGTCGGTGAACGGCGCACTGGACTCGTCGGAGGTCTCGGGCACCGGCCGGTACCAGACCAGGTGGTCGTCCGCGCCGAGCAGGCCCATCGCGAGCGCCGCGTTGCCGTCCTGGTCGAGGTGCTCGTTGGTGAGTGGGTCGGCGGAGCCGAGCAGGACCGCCTCGCTGCCACCGGCGGTGGCCGTCACCACGAGCGTCGGGTCGCCGTCGACGGGGTAGCAGCGTGCGCCGCCGGTGCGGCTGACGTCGCCGGTGTACCCGGTGTCGCCGAGCCGGGCCGATCCGGCCCGGTCCGCGGCCGGCAGGTCGCAGCCGGGGTCCGTCTCCGCGGCCCCGGCCACGGTGGTTGGCGAGAGCCCCGGCGCGAAGTCGGTGAGGCTGGACCGGGCGGCCACCAGCACCAGCCGGGCGCCGGTGTCGACCACGCGGTCCACCTGCTCCGGTGTCAGGAGGTCGGGGACGGTGACGAGCAGGGTGTCGTCCGGTCCGGCGAGGCCGACGGCGTCGGTAGCGGTGCGGACCGGGCTGATGCGGACGCCCTGGTCCTCGAGCAGCTGGGCCAGCGCCCGGGCGCCGCTGGCGTCGACGCCGTCCGGGTCGAGGAAACCGCGGCTGGCGCGGCTCTGCACGATGCCGAGCACGATGGCCGTGCTCAGCAGCAGCGCGATGACGGCGAGCGGGCGCCGCCACCGGCGCCAGTGTTCCGAGCGGGTCGGGTCGAGCGGCCGCGACTCGGCCGGCTGCGTTGCGGCGTCCGGGCGGGGCGCCGTCGTCGTCGCCGTCACGACGGCACCGCCAGGGTCGGCCCGGTGGGCGCCCCGGTCGTCGGCCGGGCGGCGGCCACGGCGTCGTCCAGCGACCGCAGCGCGGCGTCGTCGGCGGCCACCGCGTCGGCGCCGCCGTAGCGGACCGCGTCGAACAGTGAGGCGCCGCGGCGCATCGGCTCGGCGACTCCGGCCAGTGCCGCGCCGGTCTCGCGGGCGGCTTCGTCGGCGGTGCGGCCGGAACGGGTGTCGAGGACGCCGCGTTCCTCCAGCGCGGAGACGACGGCGCGATACCGCTCGACGACCGCGGTGTTCCAGTCGGAACGGGCCGCGGCAGCATCGGCGGAGGCGCGATGCTCGGCGGCCGTGCGGCGGCGATCGGGCAGGACCGGGCCCAGCCGGCGAGCCGACCGCCGTGCCAGCGGACCGGTGCGCAGCACGATGACCACCGCCAGCATCACCACGACCGCCACGATGGCGGCGACCGCCAGCCGGCTGGAGAACGCTCCCGTGGCGGCCTCGAGAAGCCGTTCGATCTGCTCCACGAACCAGCGCAGTACCCGGGAGAGCAGCGGCTCGTCGCGGTCGTACGAGGGCTTGGACAGTTCGTCGCGGGCGAGGTCACGGGCCTCGTCGCGACCCAGGTCGACCGGAACCGACGCCTTGATCACGGCGATGGCGGCGCCGTCGGTCCGCCACCACGGCCGGGCAGCTCGACGCCGGCCGCCTGGGCCAGCTCGATGTCGAGGCCCTCACGACGGATGCGCCGGTCGATGTACAGCAGCGCGGTGGCCGCCGCCGAGAACGGCGCGGTGATGGTGGCCGCGATCATGCCGGCGAGGGTGTTGAGCACGAACCAGCTGGTGGTGTCGTCGGGACCGTCGCCGAGCACGCCCGGGAGGCCGAACGGCACCGCCACCACCTGGTTGATCAGCCAGACCACGATGGTGATCAGCAGCAGGATGCCGAACACCCGCCACCACGACGTGCGCACCAGCGCGGCGGACCGGCGCAGCGACTCACGCACCCCGATGGGCCGCGGCCCACCGTTGCCGGCCGCCGACGTCTCGAGCATCAACGCCGGCATGGACAGCGCGAACCGCACGTACAACCACACCGTCAGCGGGATGGCCGCGAGCCCGGCCAGCACGGCGAGGATGGCCGCCGGCGCGCCACCGACCGCGGCCAGCGCGATCGCGAGCACGATGACCAGGATGGTGGGGCTGAGCCAGATCAACGTGTAGAGCAGTGTCAGGCCCAGCAGCCGCAGCAGGCGGCCCTTCGACGCGTTCCAGGCCTGCCCGATGCTCAACTGCTGCCCCAGCACCGCCCGCCCCACCACGACCGTCAGCACACCGGTCAGGAAGACCGTCGCGACCAGCGTGACGAGCAGACTCGCCACGGTGAGCGGGATACCGCGAGCCAGGGTGTCCAGAGCCTCGGACTCGTCGGTGATGCCGAGGTCGGGTTCGGTGATCTGGTCGCCGAACGCCCAGGCCAGGGTGGCCGCGGAGAGGATCTGGGTGGCCGCCGCGACCAGCGCGGACAGGCCCAGCATGGCGCCGAGGTTGCGGCGGATGGTGGTGACGGCGCCGTCGAGGATCTCGCCGACACCGAGCGGGCGCAGCGGGATGACGCCCGGCTTGGCATCGGGGATCCGCCAGCTGGGCGTGCCGCCTGCGGGCTGCTGCCACCCGCCGGGCGACTGCCAGCCGCCGGGACCACCCGTACCGCCTGGTGCGCCCGTACCGCCTGGTGCATTCGGGCCCGCACCGCCTGGTGCGCCGGCGGGACTCTGGCCGCCCGGGTCCTGCCCGTCCGGCTGCTGCGGGCCGCCGGCTTGCCAACCGCCGGCCTGCCAACCGCCCGCCTGCCAGCCGCCGGACTGCCAGCCGTCAGCCGGTGAACCGCCCGGCTGCTGCGGTGACCAGCCCGGGTAGGGCGGGGCCGGCGGCGGTCCGGCCGCGGTGTGGTCGTCCGGCTGGTCGTCGCCGGCAGGGCGCTCGTCCGGCGGGGGCGGCGACCCTGCGTTCCCGGACATCGGTCCTCTCCTTCGCGTGCACGTCGGGCGGCTGCTTCGGCCGTCGGCGCGGTCCCGTGCTGACTCGTCGCACGAGCGTCGGCGACGCCGGTGCACCGGTCGATCGGTGGTCACGACGCCTGCGCTGTTCGCACAGGCACGAACATCCTGTCACGTCCCCCCGACGGTGTTCGGACCAGGCGACCGGCGCGTCCGTTGATCATCGGCGATCCGGTACGCCCGAGGACTACTCCCGCTCCACCATGCCCACATCCCTGGTGGAGCGGGAACAGCCATGGTGGACGTGATCATTTGGGGGCACGACAGGCGGGTCACAGGCGGTTTTTCGACGTTCGGGCCACATCGGTGTCACGATATGGACATGAAAGGACGTGTGCTCATCGTCGACGACGACACCGCGTTGGCCGAGATGCTCGGAATCGTCCTGCGCGGGGAGGGCTACGAGCACGCGATCATCACTCGTGGTGACGACGTGCTGCCAGCGTTCCGGGAGTTCAAGCCCGACCTCGTGTTGCTCGATCTGATGCTCCCCGGCCGCGACGGCATCGACGTGTGCAAGGAGATCCGCGCCGAGTCAGGCGTGCCCATTGTCATGCTCACCGCCAAGAGTGACACCGTCGACATCGTCGTCGGTCTGGAATCCGGCGCCGACGACTACGTCGTCAAGCCGTTCAAGCCCAAGGAACTGGTCGCCCGGGTGCGGGCCAGGCTGCGCCGCACCGACGACCCGAAGCCCGAGACCCTGCAGGTCGGCGACGTCCTCATCGACGTGGCCGGGCACTCGGTCAAGCGTGACGGCACCCCCATCTCGCTGACGCCTCTGGAGTTCGATCTGCTGGCGTGCCTGGCGCGCAGGCCGTGGCAGGTGTTCACCCGTGAGGAGTTGCTCGAGAAGGTGTGGGGCTACCGCCACGCCACCGACACCCGGCTGGTGAACGTGCACGTGCAGCGCCTGCGCTCCAAGATCGAGCACGACCCGGAGCGTCCCGAGATCGTCGTGACCGTTCGTGGTGTGGGGTACAAGGCCGGCCCTGGGTGATCCGGTGACCCGCCCGGTGCGTGACGGCGCCGCGGCACCCGCCGGTGCCGACGTCCTCACCCGGCTGCTGCCGCGCCTGGCGCAGTGGTCGATGCGGCCGTGGCAACTGGTGCGCGGAGCGTGGCGGCGCTCCATCCAGCTACGCGTCATCACCGCGACACTGACGTTGTCGGTGGTCGTGGTGTCCCTGCTGGGCATCACCCTGTCCAGGCAGATCACCGACGGCCTGCTGCGGGCCCAGGCCGAGGCGGCCGTGGCCGACGCCTCGGCGGGCATCGACAGCGCCCAGCGCAGCCTGGACGCCGCCGCCGACCAGACCCCGGCGGAGTTGCGGCAGACCCTCGTGCAGATCGCCGAGACGCTGGCCGCCGGCGGCAGCACGTCCGCGGCCACCGAACCGTTGTACGAGATCGTCCTGCTCGGCTCGGAAGGCGCACCCACCTACCGTTCCCGGGCCGCCCGAGACAGCGTCCCGGCGGCGCTGCGCGAGCGCGTCAGCGACGAGCCGCGGGTCTTCCGCACCTACACGGCCATCGACTACGTCGACGGGCGCAGCGTGCCCGGCCTCGCGGTGGGCGGCCAGATCACCGACCCGACCGGTGAGGATTACGAGCTCTACTACCTGTTCCCCCTCACCGAGCAGCAGCAGACCATCGACCTGGTTCTCACCGCGCTCGCGACGGCCGGCGTGCTGTTGGTGCTGCTGCTGGGTGCGCTCGCCTGGCTGGTGGCGCGGCAAGTGGTGACGCCGGTACGGCTGGCCGCCCGGATCGCCGAACGGTTCTCCGCCGGGCGGCTGTCGGAACGGATGGCGGTACGCGGCCGCGACGACCTCGCCCGGCTGGCCATGAGCTTCAACCAGATGGCCGCCAGCCTGCAGCACCAGATCGGCCAGCTGGAGGAGTTGTCGCGGATGCAGCAGCAGTTCGTCTCCGACGTCTCGCACGAACTGCGTACCCCGCTGACCACGGTACGGATGGCCGCCGATGTGCTGTACGAGTCCCGCGACGAGTTCGACCCCGTCGTCGAACGCTCCGTCGAGCTCTTGCAGGCTCAGCTGGACCGGTTCGAGGCGCTGCTCACCGACCTGCTGGAGATCAGCCGCTTCGACGCCGGCGCCGCGGCGCTCAACGCCGAGCGTGGCGACCTGCGCGACATCGTGCACAAGGTCGTCGACGCCGCGACCCCGCTGGCCGTACAGAAGGGCAGTGACCTCGTGGTCGACGTGCCGACCGAGCCGGTCATGGCCGAAGCCGACTCCCGGCGCATCGAACGCATCGTGCGCAACCTGGTGGTCAACGCCGTCGAACACGGCGAAGGCCGGGAAGTGCGCATCCGGGTCGCCGCCGACGACCACGCCGTCGCCGTGGCCGTCCGCGACCACGGCGTCGGACTGAAGCCGGGGGAGTCGTCCCTGGTGTTCCACCGGTTCTGGCGTGCCGACCCGGCCCGCGCCCGCACCACCGGCGGCACCGGCCTCGGCCTGTCCATCGCGCTCGAGGACGCACGGCTGCACGGAGGCTGGCTCCAGGCGTGGGGTGAGCCGGGCGAGGGCTCGCAGTTCCGCCTGACGCTGCCGCGGGTGGCCGGCGACGACCTCCGCTCGTCGCCGCTGGCGCTGGTGCCCGACGACGTCGGCGACGACGCCGTCGACGCGCCCGGTGTCGGCGGGCCGTACCGGCGGCTCGGCGGCCGCGTGACTCCCTCCGACCCGGGCGAACCCCCGGTGCCGGGCCCGGCACGCGGTGAGCCGGCGCCGTCGTCAGCAGGCCAGGACACGGAACCCTCGGAGGAGGTGCCGCGGCATGCGTAGCGGTATCGGCCTGGCCACGGTGCTGCTCGCCGCCGCCGTCGTAGCCGGGTGCAGCGAGATCCCGACCTCCGGGCCCGTCATCGGCGGCGAGTCGGTCGAGCCGCCGTCGGAGGAGCAACGGTTCATCCAGGTCGAGGCGCCGCCGCCAGCACCAGGCGCCAACCCGCTCGGCATCGTGAACGGCTTCATCGAGGCGATGGCGTCGTACGAGCCCGGTTACGAGACGGCCCGGGAGTTCCTGACCGACGAGGCCGCCGCGGCCTGGAACCCGGCCGAGGGCGTCACCGTGTACATGGGCGCCACCCCCACGTTCGAGACCATCGCCGAGGACCGCGTCGACGTGCAGATGTCGGTCGCCGCGACAGTAGGAGCGGACGGCACGTACCGCGCTGCGGAGCCGGGCACGGTGCGCCGGCTGAACCTGCAGCTGGTGCAGGAAGGCGGCGAGTGGCGGATCGCCAACCCCGAGCCCGGCATCGTCATCGCCGTGTTCAGCTTCGAACGCGAGTACGAGGCGCGCAACGTGTATTTCTTCGACCCCAGCTTCGAGGTGCTCGTGCCCGACCCGGTGTACATCCCGCGAACGGCCAGCGCGGCGACACTCCTGGCGCGCAAGGTGCTGTCCGGGCCCACGGACTGGCTGGCCCCGGCGGTACGCACCGCGTTCCCGGACGGCACGGAGCTGGAGGTGAACGCCGTCCCGGTCGAGGGTGGCGTGGCCACGGTCGAGCTCGGTCCGGCCGCCGCGGTGGCCGACCCGGAGATGCGCGAGTTGATGGCCGCCCAGCTGACGTGGACGCTGGGAATGCTGCCCGACGTCGAGCGGGTGGCCGTGACCTCCGGGCGGGCTCCGCTGTTCCAGGGCGAGGCGCTGTCGCCACGCGACCCCAGCATGAGCCAGTACGACCCCGCAGTCCTCGGGCCGGACACCCCCGCCTACGCGGTCGGGGAGGCCGGCGTGGTCTCGCTGGGCGGTGAGGAACCGACGCCGGTGCCAGGGCCTCTGGGCTCCATGACGAACGTGCGTGAGGTCGCCGTGAACATCGGGGGCAACCGCGGCGCCGTCATCACCGGCGACGGACACCTGCTGCAGGTGGCCACCTTCGGCGACGGCGAGGTCCTGCAGACAGTGCTGGAGGGAGTCGATCTCACGTCACCGGCCTGGGACCGCACCGGCCTGCTCTGGGCGGTCGACCACGGCGTCGAAGGTCCCGGGCTGGTCGCGGCGCGCGCCGACGGGAACCCGGTGCAGATCGCGGTACCGGCACTGGCCGGCCGCGACGTGGAACGGCTCGCGGTGTCGCCCGACGGTGTCCGCATCGCGATGATCGTGGACGGCCGCGCCTACGTCGGCGACATCATCCGTGACGCCGACAGCCGCGGCGCCGTCAAGATCGAGGGGCTGCTCGCCATCGGCCCGGCCGGCGAGGCCGTCGACGTCGCCTGGACCACGTCGAGCGGGGCATGGAGCACGTCGGACAGCGTCATCGTGCTGTCCGGTACGGAGCAGGGCGTCCTCCCGCGCACTGTCGGGCTGTCCGGCCAGGTGACTACACCGCGCGGTGTCCCCGTCGACGACGCGGTCCGGGTCACCGCCGCGCCCGGGCTGCCGGCCGTGCTCGAGACCGCCGACGGCGTCCTGTTCGTCCAGCGCGCCGGGAACAGCTGGAGCGAGATCGGCGCCGGCCGCGCCCCGGCCTACCCCGGCTGACCCGTCCGGAAATGATCACGTTCGGCATGGGTGTGCCCGCTCCACCAGGCATGCTTGCCGCGCCCGGCGAGTAGACGCCTGGAGGCGGCCCGGCGCTGTCGGCGGCCCGGCGCATGATGACCCGCATGAGCGGAACGGGTGAGGCAGCCGCCGGGCATCGCCGGGGACGCCGGACGGGCCCCGTCGATCGGCCCGCGCCAGGGGCGACGCAGCGCGCGGCGCTGTGCCAGGCGGTGGCGCGCCTGGGCCACGCCGCGGCCGAGCTGGGGCACGCGGCGGCCGACCTCGCCCTCGGCAGCGCGTGCGCCGGATGCGCTGAGCATCCCGGGCTCCTCTGTCCCGCCTGCCGCGATGCCCTCCTGGGCCCCGCGACGGTGCGTGCGCTGCCCGGCAGTGGGCCGGGGTTCTGGGACGAGCCCGACCCGGGCGGTCCGGGGCAGCGGGGGCCGGAGTTGCCGCTCGCCGGTGCGGCGGCGTATGCCGACCCCGTCCGGTCGATGATCATCGCGCACAAGGAACACGGCCGGCTGCCGCTGGCCCGGCCACTCGGTGACGCACTCGCCGTGGCGGTCACGGAACTCCTGGCCGCGGGCCCCGGTTGCGATCACAGCGGCCGGCCGGTCGTTCTGGTGCCGGTGCCGTCGAGCCGCACCGCGGTCCGGCGGCGCGGGCACGACCCCGTCCTGCGCACAACGCGCCGCGCCGCGGCCACGTTGCGCCGCTCCGGCCAGGTGAGCACGGTGGTGGGCGCGCTGCGGCACCGGCGGAAGGTCGCCGATCAGGCGGGCCTGGGCCGCCGGGAGCGCGAGGCCAACCTCCGCGGCTCGCTCATCGTCCGGCGCGGTGCCGCCGGTCTGCTGTCCGGCCGGTGCGTCGTGCTGGCCGACGACATCGTGACCACCGGCGCCACCCTGCGCGAGGCGACTCGTGCCCTGGTCGGCGCGGGAATCCAGCCGTGTGGAGCGGTGGTGGTGGCGGTGGCCTGACGACGAAAATGCGGCAGATTCAGGTGTACAGCAGGCAACGAGCGGCTAACGTTTGTGCATGGCACCCCATGTCAGTCTCCGAGCAAGAACGGAGGAAGGCCGGGTGCACAACCCGGTCTCGCGAGCGCGCGGGTGTCCCTCGACCGTTTGACCCCACGACCGGGAGGTTTCGAGTGGATATCGTCATCAAGGGCCGTCACACGTCGGTGCCGGAGCGATTCCGGAATCACGTCACCGAGAAGCTCGCGAAGCTCGACAAGGTCGCGCACAAGGTGATCCGGGTGGACGTCGAGGTCACAGCCGAATCCAATTCGCGCCGGACCGATCAGGCGGAGCGGGTCGAGCTCACCCTCCACTCCAAGGGCCCGGTGATCCGCGCCGAGGCTGCCGCCGCCGACCGCTACTCCGCCCTTGACCTGGCCACCGACCGGCTCTACGCCCGGCTGCGGAAGGCCGCCGACCGCCGCCGGGTGCACCACGGCAACCGCACCCCCATCTCCGTGGCCGCCGCCACCGCGCCGCTCGCCACCGCGCCGCCCATCCCCGCGCAGGCGTCGCCGGCCATGGTCGCGCAGGCCGCCGGCGCCGGCACCCAGGTCGACGACCGGCCGGAGGACTACCCGACCGAGGAGTCCGGTCCCATGGTGGTGCGGGAGAAGACGCACCGCGCCGAGCCGATGACGCTCGACCAGGCGCTGTACGAGATGGAGCTCGTCGGGCACGACTTCTATCTCTTCGTCGACGCCGAGAACAAGATGCCCAGCGTGGTCTATCGCCGGCGCGGCTACGACTACGGAGTCATCCACCTGGACGTGTGACACGGGCGACGACTCCGGGCGGCGGCTGGCCTGCGGGCCGGCCGCCGCCTCTCGTCGGTGTCGACCAGCCCGGTCGTGACGGCCACCGGCTCGGCGCGTCGCGCCGGTACTCCATCAGCCGTTCCTGTCGGTGCCCGCTGATAACTTCGCGGCCATGCCACGTCGAGACAAGCTGTCCGCCGCCGCGGCCCGCCGGGTGGCGCTCGCGGCGCAGGGCCTCGCCGATCCGCGGCCGCCGGTGCCGGACCGGCGGGCCATCCGCCGGGTGACCGACCGGGTCGGCGTGGTCCAGATCGACTCGGTGAACGTGCTGTCCCGCTCGCACTACCTGCCGTTCTTCAGCCGCCTCGGCCCCTACCCGCGCGAGCAGCTCGACCGTGCGCTCAACAAGGCACCGCGCATGCTGTTCGAGTACTGGGCACACGAGGCGTCGGTGCTGCCGGTGCGCTTCCAGCCGTACCTGCGCGGCCGCATGGCCAGGGCCGAGGAAGCCGCGTGGGGCGGCATGCGGCGCATCGTGCGCGACAAGCCGGAGTTCGTGGAGTGGGTGTTCGACGAGGTCAAGCGGCTCGGCCCGGTCACGGCGGGCGAGATCGAGCACGACGCGCCGCGGGCCAAGGACAACTGGGGCTGGAACTGGTCGGAGGTCAAGACCGCGCTGGAGTTCCTGTTCTGGGCCGGCCGGGTCACGTCGGCGGGCCGCAACGGGGCGTTCGCCCGGCTCTACGACGTCCCGGAGCGGGTGCTGCCCCGCGATGTCCTCGACGCGCCCACCCCGTCGCCGGCCGAGGCCCATCGCGAGCTCATCCGCATCGCGGCGCGAGCCCACGGCGTCGGCTCCGAGCAGTGCCTGCGCGACTACTTCCGGCTGCGGCCGGAGCCCAGCAAGGCCGCCATCGCCGAGCTGGTCGAGGACGGCGAGCTGGTGCCGATCACCGTCGACGGCTGGAAGCGACAGGCATACCTGCACCGCGATGCGCGGGTGCCGCGCCGCGTCGAGGCCCGTGCGCTGCTCAGTCCGTTCGATTCGCTGATCTGGGAGCGGGCGCGCACCGAAGCGCTGTTCGGGTTCCGCTACCGGCTGGAGATCTACGTGCCGCCGGCCAAGCGCGTCCATGGGTACTACGTGCTGCCGTTCCTCCTCGGCGAGGAGTTGGTCGCTCGGGTGGACCTCAAGGCCGACCGGAAGGCCGGCACGCTGCTGGTCCAGTCGGCGTGGGGCGAGCCTGGGTCACCGGCGGACACCCCCGACGAGCTGGCCGTCGAGTTGGTGGCGCTCGCCGGCTGGCTGGGGCTGTCCGGCGTGGTGGTCACCGGCCGGGGCGACATCGCCGCCCCGCTGGAGGATGCCCTGCGGCGGGCGGGCTGACCACGTGGCGCCGGCCGCACCGTTCGCCGTCGCCGCTCCCGGCTCCCGTTCAGGGCTGCTGGTCGTCGACCAGCAGGTCGTACCAGTGCAGGTCGACGACGATGCCGCCACGGATCCGGTCGCCGGCCCGCTCCACGCCGTACGGGCGGAAGCCGGCTCGCTCGATCACCGTGCGGGAGGCGTCGTTGCCGGTCACGTGCGCGACGACGAGCCGACGCAGCCCGAGGCCGCCGTCCGAGGCCGGCGCGAACGCGTGCCGCGTCATCAGCCGCACCGCCTCGGTGGCCACTCCACGGCCGCGCGCGGACGGGTGCACCCAGTAGCCGATCTCGGCACCGCCGTCGTGCGACGGCAGTCCCATCAGCGAGAACGATCCCACGGCCGGCCCGCCGTCCGGCAGCGCCGCGGCCCAATGCACGCCGCGGCCGGCCGCCGCCTCCTCCTCGCGGTCGTGGATGTACGAACGGGCGATCTCGTGGGTGTACGGCGACGGCAGCCCACCGAGCCAGTGCTGGGTGACGGGGTCGTTGCAGGCCTCGACGACGGCGTCGGCGTCGGCGTCCTCGAACCGGCGCAACACCACGCGTGAGCCGCGCACCGTCGGGACGTCCAGCCACGGCGTGGCCGGCCGCATGCGGTCACCGGCGGCCAGCGTGGCCACCCAGGTGTCGTCACGGACACCCTGGCGGGCGATGCCGCCGCGCACCCTGCCCTCGACCCGGAACCCGCACGCCCACGCGACCCGGCGCGACGCCCAGTTGCCGACGGAGGCCCGCCAGTGCAGGTGCGTCAGCCCGGGCCCGACGTCGGCGAAGGCGTACTCGGCCACCAATCGGACCGCGCGGGACATCAGGTGCCGGCCGCGGGCCTCCGGCGCGAGCCAGTACCCGACCTCGGCGGCGCCCTCGCCTCGAGACCGCAGACCGATCATGCCCAGGACGCGGCGGTCCTCCGGATCGCGCACCGCCCAGACGAGGCCGTGACCGGACTCCCAGCCGGCCGAGACCGTGTCCTCGACGAAGGTCTTGGCGTGCTCGTGCAGGTAGGGCGTGGGCAACGTCGTCCAGCGGCGGATCTCCGGGTCCTGGCAGATCTCGGTGATCCGGTCGACGTCGCCGGCCGTCGGGGTGGCCAGCAGGACGCCGTCGCCGCGGAGCTCGAACGGTTGCACGCCCAGCATCTTGCCGGGCGCCACGACCTAAGGTCGAGTCGTTATCTTTTCCGTGACCCGACGTACCATGGGTCGTCGAAGCCCTGTACTACACGGGGTGCACCGGGCGCGTCCCCTGCCGCCCAAGCCCGATACGTAGGAGTTGACCCGCGTGCCTGTTCTGCTCGACAAGATCCTCCGTGCCGGGGAAGGCAAGATCCTGAAGCGCCTCGAGGCGATCGCGAAGCAGGTCAGCAGCATCGAGGAGGACTACACCTCGCTGTCCGATGCCGACCTGCAGGGCATGACGGCGGAGTTCCGGTCCCGGCTCGCCGACGGCGAGTCGCTCGACGACCTGCTGCCCGAGGCGTTCGCGACGGTGCGGGAGGCGGCCCGGCGCACCATCGGTCAGCGGCACTTCGACGTCCAGATCATGGGTGGCGCCGCCATGCACCTCGGCAACATCGCCGAGATGGGCACCGGTGAGGGCAAGACCCTCGTCGCGACGCTGCCGTCGTACCTGAACGCGCTCGCGGGCAAGGGCGTTCACGTCATCACCATCAACGACTACCTGGCGCGCTATCACGCCGAGTGGATGGGGCGCATCCACCGGTTCCTCGGCCTGGAGGTCGGCGTCATCCTCAACGGGCTGACGCCGGCACAGCGCCGCGAGGCCTACGCCGCGGACATCACCTACGGCACCAACAACGAGTTCGGCTTCGACTACCTGCGCGACAACATGGCACAGCGGGTCGAGGACCAGGTGCAGCGCGGCCACAACTTCGCCATCGTCGACGAGGTCGACTCCATCCTCATCGACGAGGCCCGCACGCCGCTCATCATCTCCGGCCCGGCCGACCAGCCGACCCGCTGGTACACCGAGTTCTCGAAGATCGCGCAGCGGCTGCGCAAGGACGTCGACTACGAGGTCGACGAGAAGAAGCGCACCGTCGGCGTGCTCGAGCCAGGCATCGAGAAGGTCGAGGACTGGCTGGGCATCGACAACCTCTACGAAAGCGCCAACACCCCGCTGATCCAGTTCCTCAACAACTGCATCAAGGCCAAGGAGCTGTACCGGCGCGACAAGGAGTACGTGGTCAAGGACGGCGAGGTGCTCATCGTCGACGAGCACACCGGCCGCATCCTCGGCGGGCGGCGCTACAACGAGGGCATGCACCAGGCCATCGAGGCGAAGGAAGGGGTGGAGATCAAGCAGGAGAACCAGACCCTGGCGACCATCACCCTGCAGAACTTCTTCCGCCTCTACGACAAGCTCGCCGGCATGACCGGTACGGCCATGACCGAGGCCGGCGAGTTCGACAAGATCTACAACCTCGGTGTGGTGCCGATCCCGCCGAACCGCCCGCTGGCCCGCATCGACCAGGACGACGAGATCTACCGCACCGAGGCGGCCAAGTTCGACGCCGTCGTCGCGGACATCGTCAGCCGGCACCAGAAGGGCCAGCCGGTCCTGGTCGGCACCACCAGCGTCGAGAAGTCCGAGCGACTGTCGCAGCTGCTGCGCAAGCAAGGGGTCCCGCACGAGGTCCTCAACGCCAAGCAGCACGAGCGTGAAGCCGCCATCGTCGCTCAGGCAGGTCGTCGCGGCGCCGTCACCGTCGCCACCAACATGGCCGGTCGAGGCACCGACATCATGCTCGGCGGCAACCACGAGTTCATGGCCCAGGCCGAACTCAAGCAGCGCGGGCTCGACCCCATCGAGAACCCCGAGGAGTACCAGGCCGCCGAGGCCGCCACCCTCGAGAAGCTCGACGCGCAGGTCAGGACCGAACGCGACGAGGTGCGCTCGCTCGGCGGGCTGTACGTGCTCGGCACCGAGCGGCACGAGTCCCGCCGCATCGACAACCAGCTGCGCGGCCGGTCCGGCCGCCAGGGCGACCCGGGCGAGTCGCGGTTCTACCTGTCGCTCGAGGACGACCTCATGCGCTTGTTCAAGAGCGAATGGGTCGAGATGATCATGCGGACGTTCAACCAGCCGGACGACGTCCCGATCTCCCACAAGCGGGTCAGCAACGCCGTCAAGAGCGCGCAGACCCAGCGCGAGGCGCAGATGTTCGAGATGCGCAAGGACGTGCTGAAGTACGACGACGTCCTCAACCGCCAGCGCCACGTCATCTACGACGAGCGCCGCCGCGTCCTGCACGGCGAGGACCTCCACGAGCAGATCACCAGCATGCTCGACGACGCCGTCACCGCCTACGTCCAGGGCGCCACCGCCGGCGGCTATCCGGAGCACTGGGATCTCGACCAGCTGTGGACGGCGCTGAAGACGCTGTACCCGGTCGGGGTCACCGTCGAGGAGCTGGAGAAGGAGGCCGGTGGCCGTACCAGCCTCACTCCGGTCGGCATGACCGAGCGGCTGGTCGACGACGCGCGGGCCGCGCTCGCGCGCCGCGAGGAAGAGCTGGGCAAGGACGTCATGCGCGAGCTGGAGCGGCGCGTGCTGCTGACCGTCCTCGACCGCAAGTGGCGCGAGCACCTGTACGAGATGGACTACCTGCGCGAGGGCATCGGCCTGCGCGCGTTCGCGCAGAAGCAGCCGCTGGTGGAGTACCAGCGCGAGGGCTATGACCTCTTCGCCGCCATGATGGACGGCATCAAGGAGGAGTCCGTCGGTCTGGTCTTCAACCTCGAGGTCCAGGTCACCAAGCCGAGCGCCGAGGCCGCCGAGGCCGAGGTGGACGGCCAGGCCGCCCCGGTGGTCGAGGCCAAGGGGCTGGGCGGCCCGCAGCGGCCGCAGCAGTTGCAGTACACCGCGCCGACGGTCGATGGCGACGCGCGCGTGCAGCGGCAGGTCGAGCAGACCGGTCCGCGGCCGGTGGCTTCCGGCGCGAACGGCGGTCGTGGCGCACACGCCGCCTCCGCCGGCGACGACGAGATCGACTTCAGCAACGTGTCGCGCAACGCCCTGTGCCCGTGTGGCTCGGGCAAGAAGTTCAAGCGCTGCCACGGCGACCCGCGCCACCGCGAAGAGGACTCCACCCAACCTGTCGGCTGACGACGGGTGCTGTTCTCCTGATCGTGGCCTGTCTGACGGTTCCGTCCGCTATCGTCCTGCTTGACGCCCGGTGATCCCGGGTGTCAAGCCTTGGATCGGATCGGCCCCGGACGGCGGATGGGAGGAGCGGCCGCTCACCCGGCCGCGCAGCGCTCATGACACACCGACCAGACAGTCACGACACCGACACAGGATCGTCCCGCTCCGGAATGAGGAAGGCCGTCGCATGGTGTGCGGCGGCCTTCGTCGTGGTCGGGCTCGCCCCGGCAGCGACGGCGGCGGAACCAACGACGGCGACGACGGCCGACGTGCCGAGCGCCGTCATCGCGCTGGGCGACTCGTACTCGTCGGGCTTGGGTTCCGGGGGGTACCAGGACGACTGCGACCGCACACCGCAAGCGTGGGTGCACCTGCTGTTCGGCGGCGAGGTGAGCGACCGGACGCTCCTGGCGTGTTCCGGTGCCACCATCCCCGACGTCGCGGGCCAGGTGGGGCAGCTGGCGCAACTGCCCGGGGCGGGTGACCGGCTCATCACTGTGACCGTCGGCGGCAACGACGCCGGATTCGCCGACGAGCTGGTCAACTGTCTGGTGTCCATCGTCTCCTGCACCAGCCGTGAGACCGCGCTGACGGCCCGTATCGAGGCGCTGCACCAGCCGCTGGTGGAGCTGTACGACTCGATCCAGGCAGCGGCACCTGGTGACGAGGTCATCGTCGGCGGCTACCCGCTGCTGGTACCCGACCCCGCCGTCCGCAGCAACTGCCCGGCGCTGACCGGCCTGCTGTCCACATCCGAGCGGCAGATGATCCGGCGGCTGGGCGTCCTGCTCAACGACGTCGTGGACGAGGCAGCTGCCGCGGCCGGTGTCCGCTCGGCGTCAGCGCAGGTGGAGAGCACGTTCGTCGGGCACGAAGCCTGCGCGAACGGTCTGGACGACTGGCTGTACGGGTTGAAGATCTCGTGGCGAGACAGCGCCTCCGCCGAGACGCCGGCTCCGAGCGCGACCCCGAGCCCGTCGTACCACGCCCAGTGGGCCATCGCGTCGTCGTTCGTGCGCGACTCCTTCCACCCGACCGTCGCCGGGCAGGCCGGCTACGCCTCGGCGTTCGAGGCGGCGTGGGCCGGTAGCTGAGACCGCCGTCCTGACGGTCGCGCGGGTGGCCGCTCGACCACGTCGAACGCGGTGCACAGCCAGCGGTCGTCGACGGCCTCCAGCCGGACGGCGACCGCTCGCACCCGCGTGCCCAACTGCACCACCACGCAGACCTCCGCGACGGTGTCGGTGACCTGGCAACTGCGAATGGTCCGCACCCGCGGCCGGACGGCGGGCGTGGCCACCTGCTCAGCGGCTCGGCGCGCGATCGCCTTGTAGACCGCCTCGTCGGTCCACCGCACCAGCTGTTGGATCGACCGGCGGCCGTGCATGCCCTCCAGAGCGGCCTGGGCCAGCGTGGCGGTCCAGCGCCGCGGGTCGGGGAGGGCTGGGCGCGGGTGCGCGCCGTCCGCCGGGTCCGGGGGTGGCGGCTCCACGAGATCGGCCGAGGCCACCACGGCGAGTGCCAGCGTGCCCTGGACCTGCCCACGGCGTCGGGTGCGCCGCCGCACGGCACCGGCCGGCGGTGCGACGCCGATTTCGTCGTCGAACGGGGGCTGGCTGACCGGCACCGGAAGGCGGCGCAGGGTGCCGCCGGCCTTGGGCGGACCGGTGTCGCGGGCCGGGGTGTGACCGGCGTCGTCCGCGGCTGGACGGCCGGGACGTGCGCCGGCGCTGCTCGTGGTGGCCATCGGGGTCTCCTGTCCGGGGGCCGTCGGGGTCAGCAGGATCGAACCCGCCGGCGCGGGGCGGGGTCAACGGCTTCCGGGACGCGGGCCAGTTGCCCGCCCGGGCGGGCTAACGGGCAAACACGCTCCTTGCCGCTGGGCCGCCCCGACGCCGTTAGCCCCGACGACCGGGCAATCCACGGCCGGTCACACGGTGCGTGGCACGAACGCCTTTGTTACATCATCATTAGGAGATGGAGGCCATTCGTCACACGGGTCGTCGTCGCGGTCCACGGCGAGGCCTGGTGCTCGGCGGAGGCGGGGTCCTCGGCGCGGCGTGGATGGTCGGTGCGCTCAGCGCGATCGAGGAGTCCACCGGCGTCGACCTTCGTTCGTTCGACCACATCGTCGGCACGTCGGCGGGCGCGGTCATGGCCGCGCTGCTCGGCGCCGGGCTCGATGCCGGTCAGCTGCGCGATCACCAGCTCGGCGAACTCGCCGACGGCCCGCTTGCCGACCACGACTGGGACTACGACACCGCCACCGGGGGCTCGCGGCCGCTGCTGCCCCGGCTGGGGGTGGGGTCTCCCGCCCTCGTCAGACGCAATGTGCGGCGCCTGCGCCGGATGCCGCCGACGGCGGTGCTGTCGGCGCTGATGCCGGTCGGCCGTGGTTCGCTGGACGGCGTCGGTGAACTCGTCGGCGCGGTCACGGGGCCGGAAGCCGGCTGGTCGCCGCACCCGGGCGTCTGGATCGTGGCGATGGACTACGAGACCGGCCGGCGCATCCCGTTCGGCCGCCCGGGGGAGCCGCGGCCGTCGTTGCCGCAGGCCGTCATGGCCTCGTGCGCCATCCCGGGCTGGTTCGCCCCGGTCGTCGTCGACGGTCACCGCTACGTCGACGGCGGCACCTGTTCCGCGACGTCGGTGGACCTGCTGGGCGGCCTCGGCCTCGACGAGGTCTACGTCGTGGCGCCGATGGTCTCGTTCGAGACGGACCACCCGCGGCCACTGCTGTCCCGGCTGGAACGGCAGTGGCGACGCCGCTGCACCCGCCGGTGCCTGCACGAGGCGCAGAAGTTGCGTGGCGAGGGTACCGACGTCACCATCCTCGGTCCCGGACCGGAGGACCTGGCCGCCATCGGCGCCAACGTCATGGACACCGGCCGGCGGTTGCGGGTCCTGGAGACGTCGCTGCGGACGTCGGCAACGGCGTTGGCGCGCGGCCGGTTCTGGGCCGACGCTGGTTGACGGGGACCCGTCGGCGATACTGGCAGTGAGCGGGATGACCTCAGCGGGACCGCCCCACGACATCGACCATGACGATCGGAGCTCTGAGTACCATGCCTGGCGCCCTTGATGCCGTGACCAACGTGCCCGCCGCGAAGAACGAGCCGGTGCTGACGTACGCGCCGGGCTCGCCGGAACGGGCCGACCTGGAGAGCGCACTGACCGGCGTCGCTTCCCGCCACCACGAGCTGACCTGCACCATCGGCGGCGACCAGAAGCTCGGCAGCGGCGCGGAAGCCGACGTCGTCCAGCCGCACGCGCACGGGAAGGTGCTGGGAACCTTCCGGCACGCCGGGACCGACGACGCGCAGGCGGCCATCGATGCCGCGCGCGAGGCCGCACCCGGGTGGCGGGCGCTCTCCTACGACGACCGCGCCGCCGTGTTCCTCAAGGCCGCCGAGCTGCTGTCCGGCCCATGGCGGCAGACGCTCAACGCCGCGACCATGCTGGGCCAGTCGAAGACGGCCGCGCAGGCCGAGATCGACGCCGCCTGCGAGCTCATCGACTTCTGGCGGTTCAATGTCGAGTTCGGCCGGAAGCTCCTCACCGAGCAGCCCGTCGCCAACACGCAGGGCATCTGGAACCGGGTCGAGTACCGCCCGCTCGAGGGCTTCGTCTACGCCGTCACGCCGTTCAACTTCACCGCCATCGCCGGCAACCTGCCGACGGCGCCGGCGCTCATGGGCAACACCGTCATCTGGAAGCCCAGCCCCACCCAGCAGCTGGCCGCGCACTACACGATGCGGCTGCTCGAGGCGGCCGGACTGCCGCCGGGGGTCATCAACCTGCTGCCCGGCGACGGCCTGGCGGTCTCCGAGGTCGCGTTGGCGCATCCCGACCTGGCCGGCATCCACTTCACCGGCTCCACGGCCACCTTCCAGAAGCTGTGGCGCACGGTCGGCGAGAACATCGCGTCGTACCGCACCTACCCGCGCCTGGTCGGCGAGACCGGCGGCAAGGACTTCGTACTGGCACACCCCACTGCCGACACCGACGTGCTGCGCACCGCACTGGTGCGCGGTGCCTTCGAGTACCAGGGCCAGAAGTGCTCCGCGGCCTCCCGCGCCTACGTCCCGCGCAGCCTGTGGACCCGGATGCGCGACGACTTCCTGTCGCTCACCGAGTCGCTGAGCATGGGGCCGGTCACCGACCTGTCCAACTTCATGGGCGCGGTCATCGACGAGCGCGCGTTCGCCAAGCACACCGCGGCCGTCGAACGTGCGAAGGCGGACCCGTCGGTCGACGTCGTCGCCGGCGGAGTCCTCGACGACAGCGAGGGCTGGTTCGTCCGGCCCACGGTGATGGAAACCACGGATCCGGAGAACGACGTCCTCACCACCGAGTACTTCGGCCCGCTGCTCGGCGTGTACGTCTACGACGACGCCGAGTTCGACACCGTCGTCAGCCGGATCGAGAACACGTCGACGTACGCGTTGACCGGTGCCATCATCGCGCAGGACCGGACGGCTATCGCCACTACCACAGAAGCGCTACGCTTCGCAGCCGGTAACTTCTATGTCAACGACAAACCAACCGGAGCGGTTGTCGGCCAGCAGCCATTCGGTGGAAGTCGGGCCAGTGGGACGAATGACAAGGCGGGTTCGGTGCAGAATCTTCTACGGTGGACGAGCACGCGTGCCCTGAAGGAGACGTTCGTGCCGCCGACCACGCACGAATACCCGCACATGGGTTGAGCGCACAGCGAACTATGGACATGAGGTGTCAAGCGTGATGGATGACCGGCTGTCGACCAGGCCGTATGTCGCACGAGCGGTGCGGTTGCTCTCCCAGCCCCGGCGGAGCCCGGCGGACGGAGCCCTGGTCACCGCGGTGGCCCTGCGGCTGGCTTCGCTCGACAGCGACAGCGAGACGGCCGAGCGTCTCGTCGCCGCGTCCGACCGGGTCATGGCCGGGGTTGCCGGCCTCATCGGCGAGCAAGCCCCGGCATCGGACTGGAGCGACACCGCCGAGGCGCTGGCGCTCATGATCGCCGGCAGGCCGCTGCAACGCGGCCACCTCATGGCGGCCCGCGCCACGCTGGGCACCGCCGACAAGGTCATCGACTTGTCCGACCGGCTTCGCCGCACTGCCGAGGAGCCCATCGACCGCGACGACCTCGGCCGCGCGCTGGCCATGGCCGTCACCGGCCCGGCCGAGCTGGCAGAGGCACTGCTGGAGCGGGAGAACACCGAGGGCGCTCCGGCGGCCCCGGAGGCTCCGGCTCCACGCCAGCCTGGACGCCGTGCCGGCGCCGCCGAGCGCAACGTTTCGCTGCGGGCACTCGACGGGGGCGTTCCGGGCCGCTGAGCGGTCCAGCCGGCGGCCGCCGCAGCGGTCCCGCCGGCGATGCACCGGCTCAGGCGGCGACGCGGCCGCTCAGCCGGTGTGACATCGGCTCACCGCCGGCCGGCGAGCCAGTCGCGGCCGACCTGCTCCTCGATCTTGGCCGCCTCGGTCAGGCCCTGGTGCACGGCCTGTTCGATCTTGCCGCCGACCAGTGGCAGCGACGCCTTCACCGTCGCCTTGATGGTGACCACGGTGGCGATTCCGTTGGCCGCCAGGCGCATCGTCCCCGTGCACGTGACCGGGGCGCCCAGCATGTCCAGGTCGATGCTGCCGTTGCGTGAACCGTCGGCCGCGGCCGCCTCCCAGATGTCGCGCTGCTTGATGTCGATGGTGTCGCCGACGAACCGGCGGACGAAGTCGGGCACGTCCGGCGGCATGATCCGCTTCAGGTCGATGGTGACGCGGTCGCCGTCGCGGCTGACGTTGACCTCGTGCCGCAGGGCCTTCGCGGCCGTGGTCTTGCGGGCGATGTACGCCTCGTCGGTCAGCATCGCGAAGACGGTCACCGGATCGGCGTCGAAGCGGAGCTCGCTGTACAGGTCCATGGGTCCCAATCCTGGCCCATACGCTGGACGGTGTGACACACGACCACGACTTCAGCGCGGCGGACGCGGCCGTCCAGCCGCCGTCCGCGCGCTTCGGCGAGGACGGTGCCCGGCTCACGTACGGCACCTACCTGCGTCTCTCTGAGCTGCTCGACCAGCAGCGACTGGAGACCGATGCTCACGACGAGCTGCTGTTCATCACGATCCACCAGGTCTACGAGCTGTGGTTCAAGCAGTTGCTGCACGAGGTCGAGGCCGCCCGCGACGCGATGTTCGCCGACCGGCTGTGGTGGGCGCGGCATCTGCTGAAGCGGGTGCACGAGATCGAGCGGATCCTTGTCGAACAGGTCGGCGTACTGGAGACCATGACGCCGCAGGACTTCCTGCAGTTCCGCGCCCAGCTGGCGCCGGCGAGCGGCTTCCAGTCGGTGCAGTTCCGTGAGCTGGAGTTCATCTCCGGGGCGAAGGACGAGGCGTTCGTGCAGCGGTTCCGCGGCCTCACCGACGACGAGCGGGCCCGGTTGCGTCGCCGGCTGGACGAGCCGACCCTGTGGGACGCGTTCCTCGCGGTCCTGCGCGCCCGCGACCTGCCCTCGGGCTCCGACGAGGAGCTGGCCGCGTCGCTGCGGCTGGCCGCCCACGACCGCGCCGAGCACGGCGACGTGTGGGAGCTGGCCGAGGCGTTGCTGGCGCATGACGAGATGGCCGCGGGCTGGCGGGCCCGGCACGTCACCATGGTGGAGCGCATGATCGGCACCAAGACCGGCACCGGCGGGTCGTCCGGTGCCTCGTACCTGCGCAGCCGGCTCGACCTCCGCTACTACCCGCTGCTGTGGGAACTGCGGTCCTGGCTCTAGCCGCCCCGGCCGGAAATGATCACGTCCACCATGGGTGTGTTCGCCTCACCAGGCATGCATCCATGGTGGAGCGTGAGCACCCATGCCGGACGTGATCATTTCCAAGGCGAGGGGATGATCATGAAAGCGGGGGTACGGGGAGCGTAGGAAAGCGCGAACCACTAGTGTCTGAGGCGTTCCGCACAACGGCGTGTGGGGTGTAGCCCCGGGGGTTGGAAAGATCATGCGTAATCGGCTCGACGAAGCCAAGTCCGAGCTTCTCGCCAAGGCCGCGCTCGTCGGCGATCGTGGGCACCGTGGGGACGACGAAGCGTTCCTCCGCCGCTATTTCCGGCATGTCGCCGCCGAGGACCTCGTCGATCGCGACGTCATCGACGTGTACGGGGCGGCCGCCTCGCACCGGCGCTCCGCCCAGCACCGTCCGCAGGGCACCGCCGTCGTCAACGTGTACACCCCCACCATCGACGAGCACGGGTGGGCGTCGGGTCACACCATCGTCGAGGTCGTCATCGACGACATGCCGTTCCTGGTCGACTCCGTCACGATGGCGCTGGCCGAGCACGACCACGCGATCCGGCTGGTCGTGCACCCGCAGCTGGTGGTGCGCCGTGACATCACCGGCCAGTTGGTCGAGATCTGCGACCTCAACGAGAACGACCCGCGCCGCGACCCAGACACCATCGTCGAGTCGTGGATGCACGTCGAGATCGACCGCACCGACGACCCCGAGGACCAAGCGGCCATCGAGCGCCTGCTGGGCGATGTGCTCCGAGACGTCCGGGAGGCCGTGGAGGACTGGCCGCGGATGCGCCAGCGCGCGACCGACATCGCCGACGAGCTGGAGAAGCCGCCCTCGTCCATTGCGCAGCCGGAGGTCGACGAGGCGCGTGAGCTGCTGCACTGGCTCGCCGACGACCACTTCACGTTTCTCGGCTACCGCGAGTACGTCCTGGACAAGGTCGAGGGCGAAGACGTGCTGCGCGCGGTCACCGGCACCGGCCTGGGCATCCTGCGCTCCGATCAGGACCTGTCCGGCTCGTTCGCGAAGCTGCCCCGCGAGGTGCGCGCCAAGGCGCGCGAGAAGCGGCTCCTGGTGCTCACCAAGGCCAACTCCAAGGCGACGGTGCACCGTCCCGCCTACCTCGACTACGTGGGGGTGAAGACGTTCGACGATGCCGGCGAGGTGGTCGGGGAGCGGCGCTTCCTGGGGCTGTTCTCGTCGGCGGCGTACACCGAGAGCGTGATGCGCATCCCGGTGCTTCGGCGCAAGGTGCAGGAGGTCATCGAGCAGGCCGGGTTCGCGCCGTCGGGGCACTCGGGCAAGGACCTCCTGCAGGTGCTGGAGACCTACCCGCGTGACGAGCTGTTCCAGATACCCACCGGCGAGCTCCTGCCGACGGCGCTGGCCGTCGTACATCTGCAGGAACGCCGGCACCTGCGGATGTTCATCCGCCGCGACGACTACGGCCGGTATCTGTCCATCCTGGTCTACCTGCCGCGCGAGCGGTACAACACCGACGTCCGCGAGCGCATCCAGCGCATCCTGCTGGCCGCGACGGAGGGCGACTCCATCGACTTCACCGCCCGGCTCGGCGAGTCGGTGCTGGCCCGGTTGCACTTCGTCATCCGGATGCGCCGCGACCAGGAGCTGCCGGAGATCGACGTGCCAGGGCTGGAGAAGCAGCTGGTCGCGGCCACCCGGTCGTGGACGGACGAGCTCTCCGACGCGCTGGTCGAGCAGGTGGGGGAGGAGGCCGCGGCGAAGCTGCTGCGCCGCTACCGTGGCGGCTTCCCGGAGGGCTACAAGGAGGACTTCCCGGCCCGCACCGCCGTCGCCGACGTGCGCCGCCTGGAGGAACTGCCCGACGACGACGGCCTCGGCATGAACCTCTACCAGCCGGTGGGCGGGCTGGCCACCGAGCGGCGGTTCAAGATCTACCGCACCGGCACGCCGATCTCGCTGACCCAGGTGCTGCCCATCATGTCGCGGATGGGGGTCGAGGTCGTCGACGAGCGGCCGTACGAGATCGTGCGCCGCGGCGGGGACGGCGAGTCCTCCGCGTGGATCTACGACTTCGGGCTGCGCTACCAGGGCCTGCGGGCGGCCGACGCCGACCGGCTCAAGCTGCTGTTCCAGGAAGCGTTCCAGGCGGTGTGGCGTGGCGACGCCGAGAGCGACGGGTTCAACGCGCTGGTGCCGCAGGCGGGGCTGTCATGGCGGCAGGCCTCGATCCTGCGGGCGTACGCCAAGTACCTGCGCCAGGCGGGGTCGACGTTCAGCCAGAACTACCTGGAGGAGGCGCTGTCCGGGCATGTCGAGGTGGCCCGGATGCTCGTGGAGCTGTTCGAGGTCCGGTTCGACCCGGACCGTTACGCCGCCGACGACGACGGGCGCGCCGCCCGTCAGGCCGCGGTCGAGCAGGTGACCGAGCGAGTCGAGGAAGCGCTGGACCAGGTGGCCAGCCTCGATCAGGACCGCATCCTGCGCTCGTTCCTGCGTCTCGTCAACGCGACGCTGCGCACCAGCTACTACCGGCCGAGCGTGGGCGGCCCGCAGACCGTCACCAGCTTCAAGCTCGATTCCCGGTCACTGCCTGACCTGCCGGAGCCGCGGCCGAAGTACGAGATCTGGGTGTACTCGCCTCGGGTCGAGGGCGTGCACCTGCGCTTCGGCGACGTCGCCCGCGGCGGTCTGCGCTGGTCCGACCGGCGCGAGGACTTCCGCACGGAGATCCTCGGACTGGTGAAGGCGCAGGCGGTGAAGAATTCCGTCATCGTGCCGGTCGGTGCCAAGGGCGGCTTCGTCGGGAAGCGGCTGCCCGACCCCGGCGTCAACCGGGAGGCCTGGCTGGCCGAGGGTGTCGAGTGCTACAAGACGTTCATCCGGGCAATGCTCGACATCACCGACAACCGGGCGGCCGACCGCAGCATCGTCCCGCCGCCGCAGGTGGTCCGCCACGACGGCGACGACCCGTACCTGGTGGTCGCGGCCGACAAGGGCACAGCGTCGTTCTCCGACATCGCCAACGACGTGTCCAGAGAGTACGGGTTCTGGCTCGGCGACGCGTTCGCGTCGGGCGGCTCGGCCGGCTACGACCACAAGGCGATGGGCATCACGGCCCGCGGCGCCTGGGAGTCGGTCAAGCGGCACTTCCGGCAGTTGGGCCGGGACATCCAGAGCGAGGACTTCACCGTCGTCGGGGTCGGCGACATGTCCGGCGACGTGTTCGGCAACGGCATGCTGCTCTCGGAGCACATCCGGCTGGTGGCGGCGTTCGACCACCGGCACATCTTCCTCGACCCCGACCCGGATGCGGCGACGTCGTACGCCGAGCGCCGGCGCCTGTTCGAGGTGCCGCGGTCGAGCTGGAGCGACTACAAGACCGAGCTCATCAGCCCTGGTGGCGGGGTGTTCCCGCGCACCGCCAAGACCATCGAGCTGAGCCCCGAGGTCAAGCGAGCACTGGGCATCGACGAGCAGGTGGCGGCCATGACGCCCCAAGAGCTCATGCACGCCATCCTCACCGCGCCGGTCGACCTGCTGTGGAACGGCGGCATCGGCACGTACGTCAAGGCGTCGACGGAGACGCACGGTGACGTCGGCGACAAGGCCAATGACGCCATCCGGGCCGACGCCGCCGAGCTGCGCTGCAAGGTGGTGGGCGAGGGCGGCAACCTGGGGTTCACCCAGCGTGGCCGCATCGAGTTCGCTCTGCGGAGTCCAGAGGGTGGTCGAGTAAATACGGATGCCATCGACAACTCCGCCGGGGTCGACACCTCCGACCACGAGGTCAACATCAAGATCCTGCTCGACAGCGTGGCCCGGGCCGGTGACCTGACCGACAAGCAGCGCAACCAGCTGCTGGCGCAGATGACCGACGAGATCGCCGACCTGGTGCTGGCCAACAACTACGGCCAGAACGTCGCGCTGGCGGAGGAACTGGCCCAGGCCGCCAACCTCGCGCACGTGCACCGTTCGTACCTGTCCAAGCTGGAGGGCAAGGGTCTGCTCGACCGCGCGCTCGAGGCGCTGCCCACGGACCGGCAGATGGCCGAGCGGGTCACCTCCGGCAAGGGCCTGACCAGCCCGGAGCTGTCGGTCGTCCTCGCGTACACGAAGAACCTCATGTACGAGGACCTCCTGGCCAGCGACATGCCCGACGACCCGTACCTGGGTGCCGCGCTGCACGCCTACTTCCCGACGGCGTTGCGCGAGCAGTACCCCGGCCCGATCGACGAGCACCCGCTGCGCCGCGAGATCATCACCAACGTCGTCGTCAACGAGTTGGTGAACACCGCAGGGACGACGTTCGCGTATCGGCTGGGCATGGAGACCGGCGGCACCGCCGACGACCTCGCCCGGGCGCACACCGTCGCCGGTGTGGTCTTCCGGATCCCGGAGCTGATGGCCGCGGTGCAGGAGCTGGACAACGCCGTCGCCGACGACGTCCAGATCCGGATGCGGCTGGAGGGCCGCACCATCGCCGAACGGGCCACTCGATGGCTCACGGTCAACCGGCGCCCGCCCATCGACATCGCCTGGCAGATCGGGTTCTTCGAAGAACCCATCGCGCGGCTGCTGGTGGCGTTGCCGGAGGTCCTGGTCGGCCGCGAGCTCGACCTGTTCCAGGAGCGGCAGGCATCGCTGCGGGAGGCCGGCGTCCCGGCGCCGCTGGCCACCCGGGTCGCGGTGCTGCCGCCGGCCTACTCCGGCCTCGGCATGGTGGAGAACTCGCTCGCCACCGGCACCGACCTGCTCGAGGTGGCGCGGGTGCACTTCACCCTCGGTGCGTTCCTCGAACTCGGCCGCCTGCTGGAGCGCATCATCTCGCTGCCGCGCCACGACCGGTGGCACACCATGGCCCGGGCGGCGCTGCGCGACGAGCTGCATGCGCTGCAGGCATCCCTGACGGCGCAGGTCATCCAGCACACCGACGAGGACGCCGAACCGCAAGCCCGGGTGGAGACGTGGGCGGGTCAGGACGAGGTGGTCGTCGCGCGCACGCAGGAGATCCTGCGCGAAATCGTCGACAGCGACAGCTTCGACCTCGCCCGGCTCTCCGTGGGGTTGCGCGCCGTGCGTGGCCTCCTGCGCCCGGACGGGTCGTAGAACCGCCCCCGCCCGGCCCCGGGCCTTGCCGCCACCCGACCGCCTCCGGTCGCCACGGCCCCGCCCGGCCGACCCCGACCCCGTTGATCTTGGAGTTTGCGCGGAATCAATCGGGCATTTCGCCCCGCGATTGCGCGGAAACTCCAAGATCAACCAGGTGCGATCGGGTGGAGCCAGGGTGGGCTCAGCGGGTGGTGGCGAGCTCCAGGTCCGCGCCCGGCTCGCCCGGCCCGGCCGGAGCGTTCGCCGCCGGCAGGTACACCTCGGGGCGGCCCTCGACGTGCAGCTGCGGCAGCCGGCGCTCCAGCCAGCCCGGCAGCCACCAGTTCGCCCGGCCGATCAGGTGCATCACGGCCGGCACCAGCAGCATCCGCACGACGGTGGCGTCGACGAGGATGGCCGCGGCCATGCCGACGCCGATGACCTTGAGGAAGACCTCCGGGCTCGGGATGAACGCCGCGAACACCGCGATCATGATGGCCGCCGCCGCGGTGATGACCCGCCCCGTTCCGGCCAGGCCTTCGACGATGGCGCGGGCGTTGTCGCCGGTGCGGGTCCATGCTTCGCGCATCCGGCTGATCAGGAACACCTCGTAGTCCATGGACAGCCCGAACAGCACCGCGAACACCAGCACGGGGATGAACGCCGGCATGGGAGTCTCGGTGTCGATGCCGATGAGCTGGCCGGCCCAGCCGCCCTCCAGCACCAGCGCGACCACGCCGTACGCGGCCGCGACGGACAGCAGGTTCATGGCCGCCGCCGTGATCGGTATGACGATGCTGCGGAACGACACCAGGAGCAGCAGCATCGACAGCGTCACCACGCCGCCGATCAGCAGCGGGAGCCGTTCGGCCGTGTTCTCGGTCGAGTCGATGGAGGTGGCTGTCACGCCGCCGACGTGCACGTCCAGCCCGGTCGCCGGCAGGACGTCGTCGCGCAGGGTGTGGATGAGGTCCTCGGTGGCGGCGTCCTGTGGACCGCTGTCGGGGAGGACGGTGAGCATGGCCGCGTCGCCGGCGGGGTTGACGGCAGCGGGCAGGACGGCGGCGACCCCGTCGGTCGCGGCGACCGCCTCGCCCAGCGCCGGCAGCGCGTCCGTGTCCGACGGCGACTGCAGGTCCGTGACCAGCAGCAGCGGGCCGTTCGCACCCGGACCGAAGCCCTCGGAGAGCAGGTCGTATGCCTGCCGCGACGAGCGGTCGGCTTCGTTGTTTCCGGCGTCGGGGAACCCGAACCGGACGCCCAGGAACGGCGCGGCCAGCGCGAGCAGTAGCCCGACGCCGACGACGGTGGCGATGATGCTGTGCCGGTCGATCAGCCGGCCCCACCGCAGCCAGGCTCGGGACGGTTCGACGTGGCCGCCGGCGGCGAGGGTGGCCGGACGCCGTCGTCCCCATGGCAGCCGGAGCCGGTCGACCCACGAGCCGAAGAACCCCAGCAGCGCGGGGAACAGCGTCGCGGCGGCGGCCATGACCACCAGGACGGCCGCGATGGTGACCAGCGCCGCGCCCTGCATGAACGTCAGACCCATGGCGAACAGGCCGAGCATGCTGACCATGACGGTGCTGCCGGCGACCATGACGGCACGCCCGGCGGTGTCGAGGGTGGCCACCGTCGCTCGCTCCGTCTCCAGCCCGGCGGCGCGCCATTCGCGGAAACGGGTGACCATGAGCAACACGTAGTCGATGCCCAGCGCGATGCCCATCATCGTGGCCAGCGCCGTCGACCAGTCCGGCACGTCGACGACGGCTGCGATCAGCCCGGTGAGCATGCCGCTGAGTGCCAGTCCGGCGACGGCCACCAGCAGCGGGAGCCCAGCGGCCACCACCGATCCGAAGGTGATGAGCAGGATGACGGCGGCGGCCGCCATGCCGATGGCCTCCGAGCCGATCTCACCCTGCTCGGCCAGTGCGATGCTCTGGCCGCCGAGAGCGACCTCCAGTCCGTCGCGTTCGGCGGCGTCGGCGGCAGCGATGAGCCGCTCGGTGTCCTCGACCGGCATCGCGTCGGGGTTGGGGACGTCGAGGTTGGCGCGGGCGACGAGGATGTCGCCGTCCGCGGAGATGCCGCCGGGAACGGCGTACGGGTCCTCGACGGCGGCCACGTGCGGCAGCCCGCGCAGCTCGTCCAGGAGCGCCGTCACGTCGGCCTGGATCTCTGGGTCGGTCACCGGGCCGTCGGCGTGGACGACCACGTCGACGGTGTCGCCGGACTGCGTCGGGAATCGAGCTTCCAGCAGGTCCTGGGCCTGCCGGGAGTCCGAGCCAGGGGCGGAGTAGTCCGCCGCGAAGTCGCCTGCGTAGGCCGTCGACAGCCCGACGGCGGCGGCGATGGCCACCAGCCAGGCGGCGACGACGCGCCAGCGGTTCCGGAAGGAGACCCTGGCCAGCCTGCCCAGGAGACCCGGCCCGGGCGGTGGGCCGTCGGATGTGGTCGTGAAGTGGTTCATCGTGCAGTCCCTCGAAACGTCGCGTGACTACGGTGACGTGGCGTCATTGCCGTTATGAGTCGTAACAAACACGATGGCACTGAACTTGTCAAGAGCCTTAACGTCTGTGACGATGCTTAACGGAACGGTCGTGCGAGGAGGTGTACATGGTCGGCGAGGAAGCCGGCGCCAGCGGTGACCCGGAACGGGCCCCGTCGCGGCGGGAACGCGCCCGGGCGGCGACGATCGAGGAGATCAAGCAGGCAGCCCTGAGCCTGATGCGCGAGCAGGGCACCACCGATTTCCGGTTCTCCGACATCGCCCGGCTCATGGGTATGACCGCGCCCGCCCTCTACCGCTACTTCGCCGACCGCGACGAGCTGATCACCGCCATGATCGTCGACGCGTACGACGACCTCGGCCGGGCCGTCGCGGAGGCCCGTGACGAGGTCCCGACCGACGATCCGGGCAACCGGTTCGTCGCTGTCGCTCAGGCGTACCGCCGGTGGGCCCGGGACGAGCCGGAGCGGTTCGCGCTCATTCTCGGGCTACCGGTCCCGGGCTATCACGCGCCCGAGGAAGGTCCCACCACTGAGGCCGCCCGGCGCGCGATGGCCCAGCTCAAGGCGCTGTTCTTCGAGGCCGCCCAGCAGGGTTTGCTACGGCCGCCGCTGTTGCGGGACGTCTCCGACACCGTGACGACATTCCTGGCCACCTCGCCCGGCCCCGAGGTCGAGGCGAAGGTCGCGCCGCCGGAGTTCATCGACGGCCCGCCGGTGCCGCCCGCGACGTTCCAGGCCATGATGCACTGCTGGGCGAGCATGCACGGCTTCGCCAGCCTCGAGGCGTACGGCCATATGGAATGGCTCCCCGAAGAGGTGCGTGAGGCGATCTTCCAGGCGAGCGTCAGCACCGTCGCCGCCGTCGCCGGCCTGCCCGATCCCCGCCCGGCGGACTGAACTGGCGAGGGTAGACCGGCCATGAGGGCGTCGGCCCCAATAGCGCGTACCCTTGTGCGACGTGGCAGTACGTGACTTCGACGCCGAGATCGCCGACCTCTCCCAGACCCTGTCCAGCATCGAGCAGGTTCTCGAGCTGGACAAGATGCGCGAGCGCATCACCGACCTCGAGGAGCACGCCGCCGCGCCGGACCTCTGGGACGACGTCGAGAAGGCGCAGCAGGTCACCAGCCAGCTGTCGTACCTCCAGGCAGAGCTGCGCAAGGTCACGGAGCTGCGTCAGCGCATCGAGGACCTGCCGGTCATGCTGGAACTCGGCCGCGACGAGAGCGACGCCGACGCCATGGCCGAGGTCGAGCGTGAGATCGACGACCTGCGCAAATCCGTCTCCGACCTCGAGATCCGCACTCTGCTGGCGGGGGAGTACGACGAGCGCGAGGCGGTCGTCACCATCCGGGCCGGTGCCGGTGGCGTCGACGCCGCTGACTTCGCCGACATGTTGCTTCGCATGTACCTGCGCTGGGCCGAGCGGCACGGCTACAAGACCGAGGTCCTCGACACGTCCTACGCCGAAGAGGCTGGCCTGAAGTCGGCGACGTTCGAGGTCAAGGCGCCGTTCGCGTACGGCACGCTGTCGGTCGAGGCCGGTACGCACCGGCTGGTGCGCATCTCGCCGTTCGACAACCAGGGCCGCCGGCAGACGTCGTTCGCCGCGGTCGAGGTGATCCCGCTGATCGAGCAGACCGATCACATCGACATCCCGGAGTCCGACATCCGCATCGACGTGTTCCGCTCGTCCGGGCCGGGCGGGCAGAGCGTCAACACCACCGACTCCGCCGTGCGCATCACCCACCTGCCCACCGGGACCGTGGTGTCGATGCAGAACGAGAAGTCGCAGATCCAGAACCGCGCGGCCGCCATGCGCGTGCTGCAGTCGCGGCTGCTCCTGCTGCGTCGTGAAGAGGAGCAGGCTCAGAAGAAGGAGCTGGCCGGCGACGTCAAGGCGTCCTGGGGCGACCAGATGCGCTCCTACGTCCTGCACCCGTACCAGATGGTCAAGGACCTGCGCACCGAGCACGAGGTCGGCAACCCGCAGGCCGTGTTCGACGGCCAGATCGACGACTTCCTCGAGGCCGGTATCCGCTGGCGCATGCACGAGCAGGCCGGTTCGTCGTCGTGACCGCGACCCGTCGAATGGGAACCTTCGTGGTGACTCGCCACGTTGGTTCTCCCAGCGCCGGGACACCGGCGGACGTACACTCACAGACGAGCTTCAGGCGGTCGACGAGCATCGCGGGAGCATCAGGCATCCAGATCGGCGAGGCATCGTGATCCTTTTCGACAACGTCAGCAAGCTGTACCCGACGCAGAACCAACCGGCCCTCGACAGCCTCTCCATGGAGGTCGAGAAGGGCGAGTTCGTGTTCCTCGTCGGGCCGTCGGGCTCCGGCAAGTCCACGTTTCTGCGCCTGACCCTCAAGGAGGAGAAGCCCTCCGGTGGGCGCATCCGGGTGGCCGGCAAGGACCTGCACCGGCTGTCCAACTGGAAGGTCCCGCACCTGCGCCGGCGCATCGGCACGGTGTTCCAGGACTTCCGGCTGCTGCCGAACAAGACGGTGTTCGAGAACGTGGCGTTCGCGCTGCAGGTCATCGGCAAGCCACGGCGGCAGATCAACCGCGACGTCCCCGCCGTCCTCGAGCTCGTCGGCCTCGACGGCAAGGAAGACCGGCTGCCCGACCAGCTCTCCGGTGGTGAGCAGCAGCGTGTCGCCGTCGCCCGCGCGTTCGTCAACCGCCCGCTGATCCTGCTGGCCGACGAGCCCACGGGCAACCTCGACCCGGGCACCAGTGTCGGCATCATGAAGCTGCTCGACCGGATCAACCGGACCGGCACCACGGTCGTCATGGCGACACACGACCAGTCGATCGTCGACCAGATGCGTAAGCGCGTGATCGAGCTCGAACACGGCAAGCTCGTCCGCGACCAGTCGCGCGGCGTGTACGGCTACACCCGCTAGCGCCGACCCCCCCACAGCCAGGGCCGCTCGCGGCCGCCAGCCGAACCGGAAGAAACGATGCGCTTCCAGTACGTCCTGTCCGAGATCGCCACCGGACTACGCCGCAACCTGACGATGACCATCGCCCTGGTCATCGTGGTCGCGATCTCCATCGCGATGTTCGGCACCGGCCTGCTGGTCCGGTCCCAGGCCGAGACCACCAAGGGTTACTGGTACGACCGCATCGAGATCTCGGTCTTCATGTGCAACGAGTACTCCACCGGCGCCGGCTGCGCCGACGGAACGGTCACGGACGCACAGCGCGACACCATCCGGCAGACGCTGGAATCGCACCCCGAGGTCGACGAGGTCTTCTACGAGAACCAGGAGCAGGCCTTCGCTCGGTTCCGCGAGCAGTTCGACGACTCCGACGTCGAGAACATCATCACCCCCGACCAGCTGCCGGAGTCGTTCCGGGTCGCGCTGCAGGACCCGGAGGAGTACGACGGCGTGGTCTCGGCGGTGGCCGGACTGCCCGGAGTCCAGGAGGTCACCGACCAGCGCCAGCTACTGGAGCCGCTGTTCCAGACCCTTGACGGCGTGCAGGTCAGCGCATTCGCCATCACCCTCATCCAGGTGGTCGCGGCGGTCCTGTTGATCGGCAACACCATCCGGCTGGCCGCGTTCAGCCGCCGCCGCGAGACCGGCATCATGCGACTCGTCGGCGCGTCGAACTTCTACATCCAGCTGCCGTTCATCCTGGAGGCGGCCATCGCGGGTCTGCTGGGATCATTGTTCGGTGTGATCGCGCTGTTCTTCGGCGTGGAGCTCGTGGTCGGGCGGTTCATCGCGCCCAACCTGCAGTTCACGTCGTGGGTCGACAGCAGCGACGTGTGGTCCGCGGTGCCATGGCTCCTGCTGGCCGGGGTGGTCATCTCGGTGGTGGCGTCGTTCGTCACCCTGCGCCGCTACCTCCGCGTCTGACCACTCCGCCCAGCGGCGTCGTTGCTGCGCGGGGCGTCCACCGTCCCAGCCGTTGGAAATGATCACGTGGACCATGGGTGTGTTCGCGTCACCAGGGATGCTTGCCTGGTGACGCGAGAAATCGCCTAGGACTGGGCTGTCAGTGGGGCCCAGCGTTCTTCCGCGATATTGACGCGAGCCGGTCCGTCGTCGTCGGCGACATTACCGGCGCGTCGCGCGTGGCCGCCCGTGCCAGGATCACCAGCGCGCCGCGCGAGGGCTGCCCGCACCAGGATCTCTCCCGCTTCACCAGGTCAGCATGCCTGGTGGCGCGAACACACCCATGCCGCACGTGATCATTTCCGCCCCAACCACGAGGAATGACAGATGTGTAATTAGCGCGGGTGGCCTTCGCGCCAGGAGTGAATGATGTTACGGTCATGCACGAGTGGTGCGAAGGGGGCAGCTGTGAAAGCTGTGACTGATGAGATGTCTTGGGGTCGACGGTTGACCGTTCTGGTCGTCACCGTCGGCATTCTGTGTACCGGTCTCAGTCAGGCATGGGCGTCCTCAGATGCCGAAGAACGGCTCAAGGATGCCCAGAACAGCCTGTCCCGCGCGGAGGACGAGCTCGCCCACTCCGCCCAGGCGCTGGCCGCCGCCACCCGCGACTATCAGGCCGCGACGGCGCAGCTGCCGGCGGCGGAGGCGGGGCTGGCCACGGCGCAGCAGAACCTGGCGGTCGCGGAACAGGAGCTGGAGGTCGCGCGTGGCGAGGTCGTCGCGGCGAGGGCCGCCGACAAGGCCGCCGCCGACCGGCTGGCCGAGGCGGAGCAGAAGGTCGCCGACCAGCTCGCCAAGATCGACGACGTCTCTCAGCGCATCGACGACAAGCGGGCATCGATCAGCCAGGTCGCGGTGCAGGCCTACACCCGTGGCGCCGGCGGGGACCTGGCGACCATCGCGGCGATGATGCAGTCGTCGAGCCTCGACGAGATGGCGGCTCGTGCGGCCGCGTCGCGGTCGGTCATCAACGCCGAGAGCAGCATCATGGGCGACCTCAAGGACGACCGGGCGGTGCTGTCCAACGAGCGTGTCGTGCTCGAGGAACTGGAAGCCGAGGCCGAGGTGCTGCGTCAGCAGGCCGCGGAGCAACTGGCGTTGACCGAGGAGCGGGAGCGGGCGGCGGAGGCCGCGCGCTCAGCTGCTCAGGCCGCCAATGACGCCGCTGTCGCCGCCAAGGCCCAGGTCGACCAGTTGATCGCGGCGCAGGGCACCGCGCTGGCCGCCGCCGAAGCGGCCAAGGACGAGGATGCGGCACAGGCCGCGGCGTGGGAGGCCGAGCGCGACCGCATCGCCGCTGAGATCGCGGCCATCGAGCAGCGGCAGCGCGAGGAGGCCGAGCGCCAGAAGCAGGAGCAGGAGCAGGCCGAGCAGGAGCAGGAAGACTCCGGCAACGGCAACGGCGGCGGCGGCTCCGGTGGCGGAGGTGGCGGTGGTGGCGGCTCCGGCGGTGGAGGCGGAGGCGGCGGCAACTCGGCCGCGCTGCAGTTCCCCACGGCCAACCCGCACGTGACGTCGCCGTATGGCATGCGGACCCACCCGATCACCGGTGTGTACAAGCTGCACGACGGCACCGACTTCCGGGCCTACTGCGGCACGCCGATCCGCGCCGTCGCGTCCGGCACGGTCGAGTGGGCTTACTACCGCGGTGCGTACGGCAACCAGGTCGCCGTCAGCCACAGTGGGAAGGTCAGCACGTACAGCCACCTGTCCCGGTTCGCGGTCTCCTCGGGCGAGCGGGTGTCGCAGGGTGAGGTCATCGGCTACTCCGGCACCACTGGCAGCTCGACGGCGTGCCACCTGCACTTCATGCTCTACGTGGGCGGCGACCTCGTGAACCCGATGAACTACCTGGGCTGAAAACGCGTTGGTCGCGGCGCCCGCGGAAATGGGATCATTGGCGTCATGGCACGAGAGCGCGGACGCACCATGGTGGCCCAGAACCGCAAGGCCCGTCACGACTACCACATCGACGACACCTACGAGGCCGGCATCGTGCTCACCGGAACCGAGGTGAAGGCGTTGCGGGCGGGCAAGGCGTCGCTGATCGACGGCTTCGCGGAGGTCCGTGACGGTGAGGTGTGGCTGCGCAACGTCCACATCCCCGAGTACGACCTGGGCACGTGGAACAACCACGCACCCAGGCGCTCGCGCAAGCTGCTGCTGCGCAAGGACGAGATCAGCCGGCTCATCGGCAAGACCCGTGAGACCGGCTTCACGCTCGTCCCGCTCGCGCTGTACTTCAAGGACGGCTACGCGAAGGTCGAGATCGCGCTGGCTCGAGGCAAGAAGCACTACGACAAGCGGCACACCATCGCCGAGCGTGAGGCCAAGCGGGAGGCCGAGCGCGCCATGGCGCGGGCGCGCCGGCGCGGCTGAACGGCGCCGCCGGCTCCCGGCTGACGTCAGACGCGAGCGCCTGTGCGACCGCTGACCATCCGTCCGGCGGTCAGCGCTCGTGACCCATGCCTCACTCCGCGGCCTTGCTTCCCGGCTAAAAAGAAGGAATATTCGTTTTTGAAGTTGCCGTTCGCCTGGAGGCCAGCACCGTGAGCATGGATACCGTCGCCCCCGTCCGCACCCAGAGCCCTGACGTCGCCGTTCGCCGCTACGTCGCCGACGCCGCCCGCGCGGTGCGCCTGCCGGACGACGTCGCCGAGATCCTGGAGACCAGCTACCGCGAGGTGAGCGTTCAGGTCCCGTTGCGTCGCGACGACGGCAGCCTGCTGGTCGCGCACGGCTACCGGGTCCAGCACAACGGCGCCCGGGGGCCGTACAAGGGCGGGCTGCGCTACCACCCGCATGCCGATCTCGACGAGGTCCGGGCGCTGGCCGCGCTCATGACCTGGAAGACGGCGCTGCTCGACCTGCCGTTCGGCGGCGCGAAGGGCGGCATCCAGATCGACCCGACCACCCTGTCCGCACGCGAGCTGCAGTCGGTGACGCGTACGTTCGCGTTGTCGCTGAGTCACGTGCTGGGTGCGTACCGCGACATCCCAGCACCCGACGTCAACACGAACGCCCAGGTGATGGCCTGGTTCATGGACGCCTACAGCAGCCGCCACGGCTACACGCCCGCCGCGGTCACCGGTAAGCCGGTGGAGCTGGGCGGCGCGCCCGGCCGCGAGCAGGCGACCGGGCGCGGGCTGGTGTACATCGTCGAGGCGGCGGCCCGCCGGTGGGGCTGGGATCTCACGGGTAAGCGCGTCGTCATCGAGGGCTTCGGCAACGTGGGCTCCTGGGTGGCGCGGGAGCTGGATGCGCTCGGTGCCCGGGTGGTCGCCGTCAGTGACGTGCGTGGCGGGGTCTTCAACGACAACGGGCTCGACGTCGGCGGTCTGGTCGCCACTGTCGCCGCCGGCGGCACCGTCCCGGACGCCGACGTCGCGCACACCCCGGTCACCCACGACGAACTGCTCACACTCGAGTGCGACATCCTGGTGCCGGCCGCGCTGGGTGGCAGCATCACGGCGGACAACGCCGACGACATCACCGCCTCGCTCGTCGCGGAGGGCGCGAACCACCCGGTCACGCCGGAGGCCGACCGCATCCTCGCTGACCGCGGCGTGCGCGTCATCCCCGACATCCTCGCCAACGGCGGCGGCGTGACCGGCTCCTACTTCGAGTGGACCCAGAACATCCAGCAGTTCCAGTGGAAGGAGGAACGCTTCAACACCGAGCTGCGCGAGCGGCTCGAGGACGCCTTCCACGCCGTCGCCGAGTACGCCGAGCGAGACGGCTGCACCTACCGCCTGGCCGCGTATGCCATCGCTCTCGACCGGGTGGCGAGGGCAGCGCGCACCCGCGGGTACATCTGAGCCCGGCCAGGACGAGGACAGCGGAGCCGGCGGTGACCGTGCGCGAAGTCCGGGTGGACGGGCGATGGTGGTGGGTCCGGTACGACCGGGGCGGCCGGGTCGCGGCGATGGCGGCCGATCTCGCCTCGGTGCAGGTTCTCGACGTCGCCGTGGTGAGATGGCCCCGACGGCCGTCTCACACCGCGCCCCCCGTGACATCCTGACGCCTGTGTGGGAACGCGTGACCGCCGGCGAGTCCGGCGCCGACGTGAGCCGCCGCGACGGCGTCTACCGCAAGCGGTCCGACGACCCGGCCGACGATCTGGTGGGCGAGGCGGAGCGGCTGCGATGGCTGCGCCGCCACGGGATCCCGGCCGCTGAGGTACTCGAATGCCGGCCGGGGCTGCTGGTCACGGCCGAGGTGCCGGGCCGGCCGGCCGCCCAGCCGTGGCCGCGCGACACGCTGCCCCGAGTGGTCGGCGCCCTGGCCGAGCTGGTCCGGGCGCTGCACGCGGTGCCCGTCGCGGAGTGCCCGTTCGACCGCCGGCTGACGACGACGGTCCCGGCCGCTCTGGCCGCCGAGCCCGACCTGGACGATCTCGACGACGAGCGCCGCGGCTGGACGCGCGACCAGCTGGCCACTCAACTGCTAGACACCCGGCCTGGGGACGAGGACCTCGCGGTGTGCCACGGCGACCTCGACCTGCTCAACGTCCTGGTGGAGCCGGAGACGTGCACGGTGACGGGCGTGATCGACGCGGGGCGGCTCGGCGTGGCCGACCGCTGGCTCGATCTGGCCATCGTGACCCGCTCCCTGGAGAGCAATCACGGCGCTGACAGCGCGACACGGTTCCTTGAGTGTTACGGCATCGCGCCCGATCCGGCCAAGCAGGCGTACTACCGCCTGCTCGACGAGTTCTTCTAGGGCGTCTTGTGGATCTTGATGGACGCCGGCGGCGTCCAGGCGTCGATCCGCGGCCGTAGAAGATCCACAAGACATCCCGAGCCCACCCGGATCACTCCGGACGCGTCGACGGCAGCATCCGGCGCGCGACGTTCTCGGACGGTGGCCCTGCGGGGGGCGGCGAGATCCATGGGCCGGTGCCTTCGCTGGCGTCGAGCACGTCGGCGTCGAACCAGCTGTGCTCGCCGGCGAGGACGGCGCGGGCGAGGCTTTCGTCGGCGCGGTCGGTGTTGTGCCACAGCGCGTCGAAGAGCCGCTCGCTGCGCAGCCGCGACTGACGTGCGAATGTGTCGGCCAGCTGGACGGCGGCGGGCTGGCCGTTCTCTCGCAGCATCTGCGCCCGGACACAGCTGGCGGCGACGGCGAACAGTTCGGCCCCGATGTCGACGACCCGCGCCAGGAAGCCCTGCTTCTTCTCCAGCCCGCCCTGCCAGCGCGCCATGGCGTAGAACGTCGAGCGGGCCAACCGCCGCGACGCCCGTTCGACGTAGCGCAGGTGTGTCGCGAGCAGGCCGAACTCCTGGTACGACCTGGGTAGCTGGCCGGCGCCGGTGACCAGTTGCGGCAGCCAGCGCGCGTAGAACCCGGTGGCTTTCACCGCGGCCTTCGCCTTGCCGGACAGGGCGACGTCGGGGTCGATGATGTCGCCGGCGGCCTGCAGGTGGGCATCGACGGCCTCACGGGCGATCAGCAGGTGCATGATCTCCGTGGAGCCTTCGAAGATGCGGTTGATGCGCAGGTCGCGCAGGATCTGCTCGGCCGGGACCGCTCGCTCGCCGCGGGCCGCGAGTGACGCGGCGGTCTCGTAGCCGCGACCGCCGCGGATCTGCACGAGCTCGTCTGCGACCTGCCAGGCGGTCTCGCTGCACCACAGCTTCGCCAGCGCCGCCTCGATACGGATGTCGCGGCGGCCCTCGTCGGCCAGGTGCGCGGACAGGTCGAGGACCGCCTCCTGCGCGAACGCCGTCGCCGCGATGAACGAGACCTTGTGCGCGACGGCGGCGTGCTCACCCACCGGGCGGCCCCACTGCACCCGCTCGGCCGACCACTCGCGTGCGATCTTCAGGCACCACTTCGACGCGCCGGTGCACAACGCCGGGATGGACAGGCGGCCGGTGTTGAGCGTCGTCAGCGCGATCTTCAGCCCGTCGCCTTCGCCGCCGAGGCGGTTCGCCGCCGGCACCCGGACCCGGTCGAACCGGGTGACGCCGTTCTCGATGCCCCTGAGACCCATGAACGCGTTGCGGCGCTCGACGGTGATGCCGGGGCTGTCGGCCTCGACGACGAACGCCGTCACGCCGCCGCGTCCGCCGTCGTGCGCAGGCACCCGAGCCATCACCACGAGTAGTTCGGCCACCACGCCGTTGGTGGTCCACAGCTTGGTGCCGCTGATCTCGTACGTCTCGCCGTCGTCGACGGGTTCGGCGACGGCGGCCAGCCGGGCCGGGTCGGAGCCGACGTCGGGCTCGGTGAGCAGGAACGCGCTGATGGCACCCTGGGCGCAGCGAGGCAGGAAGGCGCGCTTCTGCTCCTCGCTGCCGAACTGCTTGACCGGCTCCGGGACTCCGATGGACTGGTGCGCGGACACCAGCGCCCCGATCGACGGATGGACGTCGCCGAGCAGCATGAGCCCGTGGTTGTAACCGACCTGGGTCAGCCCGAGGCCGCCGTACTCGCGCGGGACCTTCATGCCGAACACACCGATTCGGGCCAGCGCCTTGACGTACTCGTCCGGGATACGCGACTCGCGTTCGATGACGCTGCCGTCGAGCTCGCCGCAGACCGCTCGGAGCCGCTCCAGGAACGCCCTCGTCGCGGCGTCGCCGTCCGCGGCCGGGCGAGGGTGCGGATGGATGAGATCGAGCCGGAACCGGCCCAGATAGAGCTCCTTCGCGAACGACGGCTTGTTCCACCGCGTGTCCCTGGCGGCCTCAGCCACCCTGCGGGCTTCGCGTTCGTCGACGTGGACGGTGCCGGGCCGGGTGCTCGTCGTCATGGCGCCTCCTTCGTTGGTGGCGACGTACCCAATGTTACCCACTGGTAGCACCCTGGGGGAGTGGCCGGGAATCTCACTCGCCTGTCCGGCGTTATACGCGGTAACCTTGTCGAGCCTTCGGGTTCGCCCGAGGTGTTGACAACTCCAGAGGGGCTGAGCGGTTTCGACTTCGCACGTCGAACCAGGGGAAGCGGGCCGAGGAGGCCGCGTTATCTCGTTAACGCTCGCGGCAAACGTTACAAGTGCCAACGCTAAGCGCACTGACTTCGCTCTCGCCGCCTGAGGCTAGGGACTGAAGTCTGTCGACCCGGGGTTGCTTCCGACCCGGTGTTCGGCATCATTCAGGAAGCTCACCTGTCGGTACGGTCGCGGGACCGGCAGGGACACTTACGCGACTGGGCTCGTCACGGTGTACTCGCCTGTGTGATCACCGGAGCCGAGTAGAGGCATAGCAGGCTGCGCCCGGAGAAGCCCTGGAGAAGCGTCGGAGGACCCGGGTTCGATTCCCGGCAGCTCCACTACAGCCGAAGCGGCTGGTCAGGAAGGTTCTGACCAGCCGCTTCGTCGTGTCTTGACCCACTAACGACCCGCTTGGGTTCGCGCCAGACGCCAGGCTCCGCCTGTAGCGAGTCTTCGTCTGACGCTCGTAGGCAGCTGCCAATTTCGCGGAGCAACTCGCCTGTTGATCATCCTTCTGCACAGGTTCCGGTGTGCTTGGAGCGCACGTGAGCGACCTGGTGCCAGCCCGGTAGGTTCTTGGTCAACGATCATGAGTCGGGTGTTAGTGCCGAACCGGCCTTGAGATCGGGTGGGGTGATGTCCATGAGGAGTTCGTCGCATGGTTGGCCCAGCCAGTACCCGGCTTGGCGGAGGCGGTCACCAGGCTGCCTACGTCGGCCGGCCATCTGACGCCACGACCTGGCCCGCGCCGCTCAACACGGCGCTCGCCGGGCTGGCATTGCCGCGTTGGAATCCGAGTGCCACATTGTCGAGGCACACGGGCACGCCGCTGCCAACGACCCAAGTGCCTGCGCAGGGGCGCTCAGAGCCGCCGAACACGCCTTCGCCAGTGACGACACCCCGTCCTGGCTTGCCTACTTTGACGAGGCGTACCTGTCGGCCAAGATCGCACATTGCTTCCGTGACCTCGGGGACTACCGTCGCACTGCGCGGCATGCCGAGCCATCATTGAAAATGACTGACGGGTACACCCGGGGCCGAGTATTTACCTGTGCCTACTTGCTACGGCTCGCGCCCCGGACGGCCCCCGCGAAGCAGCCCGTGTCGGTGGCCAAGCCCTCGACATCGCGGTCGGACTGTCCTCGCAACGCAGCCGGAGCTATCGGCGAGACGTCGCCCACCGACTCCGGCCCCCTTTGAGCCACAGCCGTCCTCAGCGCGGTGGCGGACCGATTCGTTCCGATAGTGGGGCGGGGGATCGAGCCTGCGATGGGCGGATCCGGTGCGGACCGTCTCGTCGGCGCCGGGGTCAGGATGCCTTCGCCGCGGCGCGGGCTGCCTCGATCTGAGGCACGTGCGATTCCGCCCACTGCCGGATCGCGCGCAGCGGTCCGAGAAGCGAGCGGCCGAGCTCGGTCAGCTCGTACTCGACCCGCGGCGGGTTCTCCTCGTACTCGGTGCGGGTGATGAGCCCGTCGGTTTCGAGGGTGCGCAGCGTCTCGGTGAGGACCTTCGGGGTGATGCCCTGGATGTGCGACTGGAGCTGGCCGAAGCGCTTCGGGCCGTGCTCGAGGGCGTTGACGACGAAGACGGTCCAGCGCGCGCCGATCCGGTGCAGCACCGTGCGGGACTTGCACGTCTGCGACATCACGTTGTAGCCCATCGGCCACCGCCCTCTTCGCCATCGGCGTGCTGCCGCTTCCCTTGCAGTAAGCCGGTATCGAAAGCATAGCGTCGGTTCCGGTTCGGCGACCGCCGGCCAGGAGCGAAGGAGGAGCCATGGAGCTGACAAGGCAGCGGGTGCTCGTGATCGGCGGCGGCAAGCGGATCGGCGCCGCGATCGCACGGCGGGCCCGATCCAAAGGCGCCGAGGTGATCGTCGGCGCGCGGAACCCGGATGCGATCCACGACACCGCAAGGATGCAGGCGGTGCGCCTCGACCTCACCGACGAGGCCAGCATCGCAGCGGCCGCCGAGGCGATCGGCCCGATCGATCACGTGGTGACCACCGGTTCGCTTCCCCACGACGCCCCGGTGCGCGAACTCGACCAGGACCTGGTGATCCGTGCCTTCCAGGCGAAGGTGATCGGCCCGCTCATGGTCGCCAAGCACCTCGACATCCGGGCCTCTCTCACACTGTTCTCCGGCGTCGTCGGGTGGAGGCCCGGACCCGGCTCGACGATCAAAGGCATCACCAACGGCGCCGTCGAGTTCGCCGCCCGCCACCTCGCCGCGAACCTCACACCGATCCGCGTCAACGCGATCTCCCCCGGCACGATCGACAGCGGCCTCTGGGACGGCAAGGGCGAGCAGAAAGCAGAGTTCCTCCGCGCCGCCGCCGCGCGGACCCTCGTCGGCCGCTCCGGCACACTCGACGACGTCGCCGACACCGCACTCTGGCTCATGACCGCCGGCTTCGTCAGCGGCGAGACGATCCACATCGAAGGCGGGCGACGCTCGTAGCACCGCGGCATCTCACGTGCCCAGCACTGTCGGCTGAGCCTGGGCGTGAAGACGCCTGCCCCATGTCACACCAATGAATGGAGCGGGCACAGGGTGCGACGCGGTGGTCGAACGCCTGCTGGGCGTGGACTCGAGGGTGATTCCCGCCGCTGACCGGCTGGTGCCCGGCCTGCCCGAGCACCAGAATGTCGGCATCGTCTATCGGGTCCGTATCACCGGCGGCCGACTCCGGCCTGAGGCGAACGGCGAAGTCGCGGAGTCGGTGTGGACGCCGATCCCCGGCGTCGCCTTCCTGCGCCGGTCATCGCTTGTCGATATCGGCCTCGGCCCTGGCCCAGACCGCCCCGGTGACCGGCCACGTCGCTCCCGCTCCGGCCGGCGGCCTGATCCAGCACTGAGGCACGCCAACGTCGACGCGGCCCCGTCTACCGTCTGCCTGGTTGCCTGCGCTGTGGTGTGGTCTGCAGTTATAGGGCCGGAGACTGTTGACCTCGAGGAGCTACTGCCGACACACGTAGACCCGGCGGAACCGGGGGCGCAGCTGGGCTTCTCGCTCGATCGGTGCGTGGGCGAACACTCGAACGGGTCTGAGCCCGTCAGGCGTTGTGAATCCGGTGTCGTCCTCGTCCCAGTCCTTGTAGACGTGCAGGTAGCGAAACCGTTCGTGGAAGCCGTTCGCCTGATACCAGGCGTTGGCGCCATCGCCGTGGCGCCCGCGACGCCACCTCGCAGGATCTCCGGAACCGGGAACGAGTACTCCGCGTGCTCAACACCGGGATGTCAACGTCACGGCTATTCGCACGCTTAGGACCAACTTATGCCAGACGTGTAAGTCACCGGATGATCGTCGTCGATGCCGGCGTGTGGGTGAGGGCGCTGGTCGACGACGGCCACTCGGGCGATGCGTGTCGGCAGGTGCTGAGCGACGATCCCGAGTGCGCGGCGCCGGCACCATCGAGGCGCTGCGGACCATTCGCCGGTTCGAGTCCGCCGAGTTGATCACCACTGCCCAGGCTGACGCGTTCGCCGGAGCGGTCCGGGAGGTCGAGGTCCGGTACACGGGACCGGAGGCGTGGCTTCTCGCGATGATCTGAGACCGACGCCACAACGTCAGCCTGTACGGGGCACCCTACGTCGCGCTCGCCCAACGCTACGGCCGCCCGCCACCGAGAAGATCGGTGAGCCGTTCGCGCCGTGCTCAGGCCTCGAGCTCGCCCTCCAGCAGGCTCATGAGGACCATGTCGTGCCAGCGGCCCTTGCGGCGCAGGGTGTCGCGTGCGCGGCCTTCTTCGACGAAACCCACCTTCTGGTACACGCGGATGGCGGCCGTGTTCTCGTCCGCCACCCAGAGCTGAATGCGGTGCAGGCGCAGCGCGTCGAAGCCGTAACGGCAGATCAGCCGGGTGGCCTCCGTGCCGTAGCCCTGGCTCCAGCAGTCCTTCTCGCCGATGTAGATGTCGAGTTCGGCGGCTCCGGTCTCGGGCTCGGCGCCGCTGAGGGCGACCAGGCCGATCAGTCGGCCGTCGGCGGTGGTCTCGATGCCCAGGACGACGCGGTCGTAGGAGTTCTTCGGACGGCCGGCGTACTCGGCGGCGAATCGCTCACTACTGGTGGGGTAGCTGTGGGCGAACCACTGCATGACCTCGGGGTCGTGATTCCAACGGTGGTGGGCCGCCGCGTCGCTGGGTTCCATGGGTCGCAGCCGTACGAGGTCTCCGCTGAGCAAACCGTGCGCTCCGTTCGTCCGTGGGGAACCGTGCACTCACGAAAGCAGCCGGGACACATCGCCGGCAACAGGTTTTCGATCAACCCCGGCCATCGCGTCATGGTGCGGCGGGCGGGCCGTCTGGTGGTTGACGCCACCCGACCGCCCGGACGATCGAGGACCCACGCAGAATGATGGACGACATGCCGACGCCGCCAGAGGACCCCCGGGACGACGATGTGCCGCGGCAGGTCGTCCACGGGGTCCCGCGACTGTCGCGGGCGCACCTGAGCCGGCCCCGGTTGGTCGAGGCCCTCGACGGCGACGTCGCGCTGCGGGTCGTGCGGGCACCGGCCGGCTACGGCAAGACGTCGCTGCTGGCGGAGTGGGCGCGCCTGGTACGTGACGGTGCCACCCTGTGGGTGAGCGTCGACGACGACTGCCGGACCCGCCTCGGGTTCTGGGGCCGGGTGGTGGCGCTGCTGAACGCCACCGGGGTGGCCGGGGGCAGCGGTCTGGAAGGGCTCGCCGTCACCCGGGACGTCGCCACGAACCTGCCGGCGCTTCTCCTGCACGGTTTCGGGACGCTCCGGCAACCGCTCACCCTCGTGGTCGACGGCTTCGAGAACGTCACCGACCCCGAGGTGGAGGCCGACCTGCTCCGGCTGGTGCGGCACGCCGCCAGCCTGTACCTCGTGGTCGGCACCAGGACCGCAACCGCGCTCGCCGCGACGGAGACGATGCTCTCGCTCGACGCCGTCGTGCTGGACGCACACCAGCTCGCCTTCACCCCGAACGAGGTCACGCAGCTGGGCATTCACGTCGGCAGCTCGCTCACGGCGGGGCAGCTCACCGCGCTGCACGACGCCAGCGCCGGCTGGCCGCTCGCGGTCCGCGCCGGCGTGCAGGCTCCCCGCGAGAACCCGTGGCCGGCGCCCGGTGAACGCGACACCGTCTCGCGGGTCCAGCGGATGCTCATCGACGACCTCGCCGGAGTGCCCGGATTCGACGACCTGGTGACGATGTCCGTCGTCGACGGGTTCACGGTCGAGCATGCACAGCTGCTGGGCGCCGACGTGACGAGCGGGCCCATCCTGGCCGAGGTCGAGGCGCGTGGCCTGGGCGGCTGGGAGGACGGCGTCGCCGGGACGCGGTTCCGGTTGCAGCCGCTGGTCCGGCAGGCGCTGTACGCGCGGCTGGGCGAGACCGCCCGGCGGCGGGCCCACCAGGTGCTCGCCTCCTGGTACGAGCGGAGCGGCGAATACGGCCACGCGTTCGAGTCGGCGCTGATCGCGCAGGACTGGCCGCTGGCCCGCCGGCTCGTCACGACGTCGCTGCACCAGGTGTTCGCGGGCCTCGACCGCGGCTGGATGCGCCGGGTGGAGGTGCCGCGACAGGTCCTGCACGCGCAGCCCGTGCTCGCCCTGGTGGTCGCCGTCGGTCACTACGCGCGCGGCGACGTCGGCAAGGCGATCCGGACGGTGACGGCCGGGGTGGCGAACGTGGAGTGGAAGCGGCTGGCCGACCACAGGCAGGTCAGCGTCGACCACCTGTGGTTCCAGGGCATCCTCGCGGTCGGGTTCCGGTTCGCCGGCCGGGACGAGCTGGTCCAGCCCGCGCTGCGTCGCCTGAACGGGATGTTGCCGCGCGCCACCGGCGCACCGGCGGAACTGCGGTACTTCACCAGTGTCTACGCCACTCAGGCCGCGAGCACCTACCTGCTGCTGGACCGTGTCGACGATGCCGCGGACGTGCTGGCCGACCGGCCTCCGCCGAGTGAGGCGAGCGGCACCCGCGACTGGTACCCGGAGTCGCTCACCGTGCTGGCGCACGCCTCGGCGGGACGGATCGGGCTGGCGCGGGAGGCCCTGGCCGAGTTCGTCGATGCGGCCCTCCCACGCTTCTTCAACGCCGGCTTCTACGCCGTTCCCAAACACGTCGGCGCCGCGTATGTCCATCTGGAGGACCACCGGCCCGACGCGGCGGACGACGAGCTGGCGCAGATCGACCCGCATTGGCCGACGGTGGAGTGGTGGCCGCTGGTCCTGCATGCGCGGGTGCTCCAGCGCTGGCATGCCGCCGGACCAGCTGCGGGGCTGCGGGCACTGGAGTCCGGGATGGCCGAGAAGCGGCAGAAGCCGCTGGGTGGGGCGATGCGGGCGATGCTGACGGCGTTGCGTGCCGAACTCCTGCTGGCGGCCGGCCGCCCGGCCGAGGCGCGGCAGCTTCTTCCGGCCCGCCGGACCCGCACTCACCCACGACTGGCCGTGGCGAAGGCGCGCGGACTGCTCATGGACGGCGACCTCGGCCGGGCTCTCGCCCTCGCCGCCGCACCGGACCACCAGCAGCGCACCACGCCGCGGATCCGGCTCGACCTGCGGCTCATCGCGGCGTCGGCCCGGTTGCGCTCCGGCGACGAAACCGCGGCGGCCCATGCGTTCGACGACGCCGTCCAGCTCGCCGTGCAGACGGGGTTGCGCAGTCCGTTCGCCGCGATGCCCCGGGAGGATTTCGCCGTACTGGTCGCTGCCGTCGCCGGAAGCGACGAACTACGCGCCGACGTCGACCGGCTGCCGGTGCTGTTCCCCGAGCCGGAGGTGCTCGTCCCGCTCACCCGCCGCGAACTGGTGGTGCTCGCCGAGCTCGCCACCCCGGACTCCCTCCCGGTCATTGCCGGCCGGCTCTCCGTGGCCGTCAGCACGGTGAAGACGCAGTGCCGCGCCATCTACCGCAAACTCGGCGTGCCGGGCCGCGAGGCCGCCGTCGCCGAATCCCGCCGGCGCGGCATTCTCTAGACCAGGGGGAGAAACCGGGGGGATAACCCCGACACCGTCGCGTGGACGCGTCGCGGCCCCGGCGTCGCGGTGGTCCGATCGGATCGATGGATCTTCCGCGGCTACCTCCCGACCACGTCCCACGTGGCCGGTTGCTGGCCCGTCTGGACCGGCTGGCCGCGCTCACAGTCGTCGCGGCCCTGCCGGGCTCCGGGAAGACCGCCCTCGTGGCCGACTGGGCGAGACGACGCCGCGAGGACGGCGACGTCGTCGCCTGGATCGACGCGAGCGGTCCGGACGGTACGGGGGACGAGCTGCGCGCACGGGTCGACGCTGCCGTCGAGGCGGGCGCGGGCCGGACCACGATCGTCGTCGTCGACAACGCCGATGCCGCCGACGACGCACTGTGTTCCGTGGTGAGCGCCTCGCCGTGGCTCCACGTGGTGGTCTGCAGCCGCGGCTGGCACCCGCTCGTCGCCTCGGCATGGCGCCGCGGCATCAGTGTCGACACCCTCACCGGGCCGGACCTCATGATGACCGCCGACGAGCTCGACGTCATCGCCGCCGGGTGGGGCCACGGCGGCCGCGACCGCCTGGCCGGCGTCCACGCGCTGACCGCGGGCTGGATGCTCCCGACCCGGATGGTCCTCGACGCCGCGTCCGTCGCCGCCGGGCAGGAGACCGCCAGCAGCTACCTGCGCACGTCCGTCCTCGCGGCCGTGTCCGACGCCGTGACCCGCACCGCGGCGATGCGGCTGGCCCTGGCCCCGTCCGTGACGCCGGTCCACCTCGCGGCGGTCACGGCGGCGATCACCAACGACCACGACGACCGGCCACCCACCGTGGACGACACGCTGGGCCGGCTGCTGCGTGCCGGCCTGCTCATGCCCGGCCGCGGCCGCGAGACCTGGGAGATCGTGCCCGTACTGCGCTCGGCGTTGGCGGCCGGTTACGCGTCGGAGGCGGCAGCCGAGGCCGCCGAATGGCACCGCCGCTTCGCCCACGCACTGTGGGATGCGGGCACCGATCTGGGCACCGCCGCCCGGCATGCCCGGGCCGCCGAGGACTGGGTGTCACTGGTTCGGTTGTGGGACGCGGCGGGCCTCGGCCTGACCGTCGAGCACGCTGACGACGTCGTGGCCGCCTACGGTCGCCTCCACGCCCGGGTCCTCGCCGAGCACCCGGCGCTGCGGGTGCCGGCCGAGGTCGCGCGGGCGCTGCTCGAGCAGCCACGCGGCGTCCGCACCCCGGACGTGATCGCGCGGGCCGTCCTCCGAGCCGGGGAGCCGGTCCTGCGGGCGGAGGGGGTGGGACGGCCGAGCCACCTGCGGGTCCTGGTGCGGTCGGCGGGCGTCGTCGCCGACCGCCTCGACGGCCGGTACGAGCGGGCGATCGCCGGTGCGGCGTCGCTCGACCGCGAACTCACCGAGCGTGACCGCGAGCTGGCGCCAGGCCCGTGGACGATCGACCGCGCCTGGGTGTCGCACCAGCGGGCGCGCAGCCTGCTCCTCGCGGGTGACATCGCCGCCGCCCTGGACGTCGCGACCAGCGCCTTCGCAACGGGTCGCGACGGCGACAGGCCTGCCCTCACCGCGGGCATCGCCGCCGACATCGCCCTGATGCACGCTGTCGGTGGCGACACCGCCGATGCCGCGCACTGGCTCGAGGTCCACGCCGGATACGACGAGTCCGGCCGATGGGCGAGCGACGTCGCCAGGCACTCGATACACATCGCCGGTGCGCTGCTGGCTTTGGACCGGCTGGACCGGGAGACAGCGGAACTGCACCTCGCGGGTGCTGACGAGGAGCCGGAACCGGCCGAACTGTGGCCGTTCCTCGTCCTCGCCATCACCCAGCACGCGCTGCTCTTCGGCGATCCGGCCGCGGCGCTCGCCGTCATCGAGCGCCACGAACGGCTCGACGCGAGGGCCGCCGCGGCGGGCGGAGCAGCCACCCAGGTCCTCCACCGGTGCCGAGCCGACGCGTACCTGGCGCTGGGCGAGGTAAACCCGGCAGGGAGGGTGCTCCAGGACGCGGGGCGCGACGTCCCGTGGTTGCGCGCCGCGCGGGCCAGGTTCCACCTGATCAGCGGCGACGACGCGCGAGCCGTGCGGGTCGCCGCGGCCGGCGTACGGCAGACCACGACCACCACACGCGACCGGATCGATCTGCTCGCGGTCGAGGCCGCGGCCCACGAAGCGCTCGGCGACACCGCGGCCGCCGACCGTGCCTTCGCCCGCGTGAGCGTCCTGGCCACTCGTCTCGGCGCCGTTCGGCCGTACACGCTGATCGACACCGACACCCGCGAACTGCTGCTCAAACGGTCCGGCCTCACCCTCTCTCCCAACGCCCTGGCCCGGGTCGACCGTGCCCGCCGGGTGTTCCCCGCGCGTGCCGACCTCGTCCTGCTGACCGATCGCGAACTGGCCGTGCTCTACGAGCTCACCCGCCATCGGAGCTGGTCCGGCATCGCCGCGGCCCTCGTCGTGGCCCCGAGCACCGTGAAGAAGCAGATCCTGGCCATTTACACGAAGCTCGGCGTCCACGACCGGGAGGCCGCCCTGCTGCGCGCCACCGCCCTCGGCTTCCTCCCCGAACCCGAGGCCGAGCCCGAGCCACCTCCGCGCGGCTTGGTCACCTGATCTCCGATGTGTCACCTGATCGTTCTCTTCGGGGCGATCAGGTGACGCGGCCCGGGAACACCGCAGACCGATGCGGCAGGACGTGCACCTGATCACTTCCAGCATGCGGACGGGAAACGATCAGGTGCACGGAACGCGCGGAAGTGGCCGGTTACGTCGTCTGATCGTGACCTGTCCACATGGTGGAGACGATCAGGTGGCACATCGGAGATCAGGTGACGCCACCACCCTCGGTGATGGGGTGTCTCGTCCGGCGGGATCCTCGAGTTGCGGACCGGTGGTTCCGCGTTCATGATCGGCCTCGGCGATCACGGCCTGTACCGCGCAGCCGCCCCATGCTGCCCCAAGGCGCCGCCGTTTCCGCCGCACCCGACGACGTACGACGAGACGAGACGATCATCACCGCGCTGGACGTGCCGAGCCGTTCTCGGGCTCGATCCCGGCTGTTGCTGCCGCTGCTGGCGGTCGTGATGTTCACCGTCGTCGCGAACTACGCCGCTCTGCTCTCGGTGCTGCTGCCGAACCAGGTCGAGGCCCTCGACGCTGAGAACAAGGTCAGGAACCTGGCGGTCGTGACGTCGGTGTCGTTCGGATTCACGATTCTGGCCCAGCCGCTGGTGGGCGCGCTGAGCGACCGCACCCGCAGCCGGTGGGGGCGCCGCGGGCCGTGGATGCTCGCGGGCGGCGTCGTGGCCGCCGCGTTCCTCTTCGGGCTGGGCGGACTCGGGTCGGTGGCCTGGATCTGCGTGTTCTGGGTCGTCATCCAGTTCGCGCTCAACGCAACCGACATCGCGGCCTCGGCGACGCTGGCCGACCGCGTCCCGCGGGAACGACGAGGGCGGGCATCCGCCGTCGTCGCGGGGGCCGGTATGGCCGGAGCTGCGGCCGGGACGGTGTTCGCGGGCCCGCTTGCCTCGGACCACCGGCCGGTGGCCTACACCGTGCTGGGCGTCGCCGTCGTTCTTGCCGCGGCGGCGTTCGTGGCCGTCGACCGTGAGCGTCCCGACGCGGGTGGCCCGCCGCCGCGGTTCCGGTGGCGGACACTCGTGCGTGGTTTCGTCGTGAACCCCCGCGAGCACGCGGACTTCGCCCGGGCGTTCGGTTCGCGGCTGCTGTTCGTCCTGGGCTATTCGCTGATCCTCGCCTACCAGCTGTACATCCTCACCGACTACGTCGGGCTCACCCGGCATGACGCCAACCGGCTCATCGGGCTGCTCACCGTGGCTGGATTCACCACGACCGTGGTCGGCATCGTCGCCGGGGGCTGGTGGAGCGACCGTATCGGCCGCCGCAAGATCTTCCTGGTCGCCGCGGCCGCCGTCCTGGTCGTGGCGTTGGCCGTCCCGCTCCTCGAGGCGTCGCTGTGGTCGGTGGCGGTCTTCGCCGTCGTGCAGGGACTGGCCGGCGGTCTGTACCTCTCGTGCGGGAACGCCCTGGCCATCGACGTGTTGCCGGACCGGACGGCGGGCGCCGGCAAGGACCTGGGCCTGTTCAACGTCGCCGTCAACGTTCCGCAGACCGTGGCTCCCGCCCTCGCCGCGCTGGTGATCCACGCCTTCGACGGGTACCGCGCGCTGTTCGCGGTGGCGTTGCTCAGCGTCGCAGCGTCCGCCGTCCTGGTCTCCCGTATCCGCACGGTCCGCTGACGCCGGCGCCGGCGCCGGCGTCCTGAGGTACCGGCCGGGGTTCCGGTCGAGGTACCGGCTGTCGCCGAACGCACCCGCTTCCCGCTGTGAGAACGATCCCCTGGTCGAGGGGGCGCCGCTCCCCGCTCCGTGCGCGGAGCGGGGAGCGGCCACCGCGACTCAGGGGGAGAGCACTGGTGCGGTCGACGCGACCGATGGAGCACGGGCTGATCGGCCGGGAGCCCGAGCGGAGTTGGCTGCGGCGGCTCGTCGCGGACGTGGCGTCCGGGCAGGGCGGAGCCGTGGTCGTCACCGGGCCGGCAGGGATCGGCAAGACGGCGCTCCTGCGCGACACCGCGGCCGTGGCCGCGGTCGGCCCCGACGGCGCCGCCGTCGCCGAACCGGACGGCGCCGCCGTCGCCGAACCGGGCGGCGACGCCGGCGACGCACCGGTCCGGGTGGCCCAGGTCGCGGCGGCAGTGTCGGAGCAGGAGTGGCCGTTGTCGGGCCTGCACCTGGTGCTGTCCGGGCTGCGGGCCGTGCAGGCCCTCGGCGGGGACGACGAACCGATGCCGGCCGCACCCGCCTCGCCCGGCGACCGGCACGGCCACGGCGGTGACGACGTGGACACGTACGACGTGGCGCGGCGGACCCTCGACCTGCTCCAGCAGGTGAAGGAGCCGGTGCTGCTCCTCGTCGACGACGCCCACCACCTCGACCCGCGGTCGCAGGAGGTGCTCGGCTTCGTGGCCCGGCGGCTGGCCGCGGTCCCCTTGTTGTTGGTCCTGGCGACCGGCTCGACCGACTTGACCGGCGCGACCGACGCGGCCGCCCCCGTCGTGCCGCTGCGTGGCCTGCACACGCTGGAGCTGGCCGAGCTGTCGAAGCCGGACGCGACCGATCTGGCCGAGTTGGCCGGCGGGCCTATCATGCTGCGTGCCGTCGCGGCGCGGATCGCCGAGCGCGTCGGCGGCAATCCGCGGGCGCTGCTGGACGTCGTCGGGCGCATACCGGACGCCCAGCGGATGGGCCAGGTCGAACTGGACCGGTACCTGCCGCCGTCGCCGGTGCTGCAGGCCCTGCATCTGCCTGAGCTGGACGACCTGGACGAGGAACAACGGTTCGCGCTCCTCGTGGCCACCGGCGACGAGGGCGGCCGGCTGGCGCCGGTGTTGCGGGCCCTGGCAGATCGCGACGCTTCCACCACCAGGTGGCTCCTCGCGGAACACCTGGTGCCGTCCGACGCTGACGTCGTGTTGCGGCGACCGGCCGTCCGGTCGGTCATCTGGCAGGCCGCGACACCGGCCGAGCGGGCACTGGCACACGAGGCCCTGGCGGACGCATACGCCGGCGTCGACCGCGGCCAGCAGCTGTGGCACCTCGCCCAGGCCCGGCAGGAGGACAGTGCATTGGCCGCCGACCTGCACCACCTCGCGGCCGAGCTGACGGAGCGGGGGCAGCTGGAACGGGCCGCGGCGCTCGCCCGCGAGGCCGTGCGCCTGACCCCGGCGGTTGACGCGGACGGTATCGATCGGCTGCTCCTGGCGGGTGAGCTCGCGATGCTCACCGGGCGCCTCGACACGGCGGTGCAGCTGGCCCGGGAGCGGTTCCGGAGAGACACCACGGTGGAGCAACGGGCTGACCTCGCGCTGCTGGAGGTGCGCGCCCGGGACGTGCTCGGCGGGGAGGTGGCGACGGGTCTGGTCACCCGGCACGCCGCGGAAGTCGCCGAGGCGGATCCAGGCCGCGCGGCGAGCCTTGCGCTGGCCGCCGCCATCGGCCTCGCGGGCCGCATGGAGGAGGCCGAGGCCGCCCGGTTCGTCGCGCTCGCGGAGCTGCTAGCGGGACGGTACGAGCCGCCGGTCGGGGACCTTCATCGCCGCGCGGCAGCCCTGGTGGCGTCCGTCAGCGGAGATCTGCGGCGGGCGGTCGGGCTCGTCGATGCCGACACGGAGCCGTCGCATGCCTTCACGGAGGCCGACAGGAACATCCGTCACGCGCAGGTGCTGATTCGCGCCGAGCGCTTCGACCGGGCTCGCCGGCTCCTCGAGGCCACCACGGTCGACGGACGGTTCGCGGAGTCGCCATTGCTGCTGGGCGCGGCGTATTCGGTGCTGAGTGAGCTCGAACTGCGGGCCGGCCGGATCACCGAAGCCCGGGCGGCCGTGTCGTCATGGGACCGCGTCGTCTCCGGCCGGATGGTCCGCGCGGTCGTCCCGGCGCACTTCGTGAGGATCCACGCACTGTCCGGAGAGTACGAAGCGGCATGGGAATGGCGCCGTCGTTCGGTCGAGAGCGCCCGCCGGCACGGCGACTCGTGGGCCGCGGCCATGACCCAGGCGGAGACCGGCGCGATGCTGCTGACGCTGGGCCGCTTCGACGAGGCGGTGTCCGGCCTCGATCATGCCCGCCGGTACGCGCTGCAGCACGCCGATCCGGCGGCCATGGCGATCGAGCCGGACTACGTCGAGGCGTGCCTTCGCGTCGGGGAGACGGAGCACGCTCGTCGCGCTCTCGCCGAGTTCGAGACCAGGGCGTTGCGGGTGCCGACGGCCTGGGCGCGCCATGCTGTGCAGCGCTGCCGCGCCTTGGTGAGCGATGGCGAGGACGCGGTCTCGGTCCTGGAAGCGGCCGCGGAGGACCCGGTGTCACCGGTGGAACTCACCCGCACCCGGCTCTGGCTGGCCGAGTGGCTGCGCCGGCTGGGCCGGCGCTCGGAGGCGCGCCAGTGGCTCCAGCGGGCACGGACCCTGGCGCAGAGCACCGGCGCGATGGCCCTGGCCGCACGCGCTGAGGATGAGCTGCGTGGCGCCGGCGGCCCCGGATCCGCCACCGTGGAGCTCGGCGACCTCACCGACGCGGAACGGCGGATCGCCGTGCTGGTCGCCGCCGGCCGCCGCAACCGCGAGATCGCCGCCGAGCTGTTCGTGTCCGTCCGCACCATCGAAGCGCACCTCGGCCGCATCTTCCGCAAGGCCGGGGTACGGTCGCGGACCGAGCTCGCCAGGGCCGTCGTCGCCGCCGGCTCGGACGACGGCTGACCGCGAGACTCCCGACGGGCCGGCTACGGAGCCGGACGGCATGACGCCGAAGCCGCCGCGGTACGACTCGTTCGCTCACGGCTGGGTATGGCAGGCTTGCCCAGGTGACCAGCAGTCCCGCTGAGCAGCAACGCCTACGCGACCTCGTCCGGCTGCGCCGTGTCCGCGACCGGATCGACCGGGAGTACGCGCAGCCACTGGACGTCGAGGCGCTGGCGCGCGGTGTGAACATGTCGGCCGGACACCTCAGCCGGCAGTTCCGGGTCGCCTACGGCGAGTCGCCGTACTCGTATCTGATGACGCGGCGCATCGAACGTGCGATGGCGCTGCTGCGCCGGGGCGACCTCAGCGTCACCGAGGTGTGTTTCGAGGTCGGCTGCTCGTCGCTGGGCACGTTCAGCACCCGCTTCACCGAACTGGTCGGTGTGCCGCCCAGCGTCTACCGCGCCCGATCGGTGCCCGCCACGGCGGAGATGCCGCCGTGCATCGCGAAGCAGGTGACCAGACCCGTCAGGAATCGAGAAGCGCGGGTCGCGGACCCGCAACTAGCGTGACCGCCATGGACATCAGCATTCACTACGCGTTCCTCCCGCACACCGACGCCGACGCCGCGCTGGGCTTCTACCGCGACACGCTCGGCTTCGAGGTCCGCAACGACGTCGGGTACGACGGCATGCGCTGGATCACCGTCGGCCCGGTCAACCAGCCGGGCACGTCCATCGTCCTGCACCCGCCGGCCGTGGACCCGGGCATCACCGAGGACGAGCGCCGCACCGTCCTGGAGATGATCGCCAAGGGCACGTACACCGCCATCACGCTGGCCACTGACGACCTCGACGGCCTCTTCGGCCGGTTGCAGGCCAGCGGCGCCGACGTCGTCCAGGAGCCGACGGACCAGCCGTACGGCGTCCGCGACTGCGCCTTCCGCGACCCCGCGGGCAACCTGATCCGCATCAACCAACTGGGCTGAGCCGACCGGCCGCCGAGGGGGCCGCGACTGCGGCCCGGAACGCACACGATGGAGAAACGATGAGCATGGCCACGAGGACGACCACCCAGTCGTCCGCGCACGCTGCCGACAGCCACGACCTGATCCGCGTGCACGGCGCGCGGGAGAACAACCTCAAGGACGTGAGCGTCGAGATCCCGAAGCGCCGGCTGACGGTGTTCACCGGTGTCTCGGGCTCGGGCAAGAGCTCCCTGGTGTTCGACACCATCGCCGCGGAGTCGCAGCGGCTCATCAACGAGACCTACAGTGCCTTCCTGCAGGGTTTCATGCCCACGCTGGCTCGGCCGGACGTCGACTTCCTCGACGGCCTGACCACCGCGATCATCGTCGACCAGGAGCGGATGGGCGCGAACCCGCGCTCGACCGTCGGCACCGTGACCGACGCCAACGCGATGCTCCGGATCCTGTTCAGCCGACTGGGTGAGCCGCACGTCGGACCCCCGACGGCGTTCTCGTTCAACGTCCCGACCCGTCGTGCGAGCGGTGTCATGAGCACCGCCAAGGGCGACCGGGTCGAGAAGAACGTGGTGCGCGACGTCGTCTACCTCGGTGGCATGTGTCCGCGGTGCGAGGGCCGGGGAGCGGTGTCCGACATCGACCTGACCCAGCTCTACGACGACAGCAAGTCGCTCAGTGACGGTCCGTTCACCATCCCCGGCTACAACGCCGACGGCTGGAACGTGCGCATCTTCGCCGCCTCCGGCTTCTTCGATCCGGACAAGCCGATCAGCAAGTACACCAAGAAGGAACTCGACGACTTCCTGTACAAGAAGCCGACGAAGATCAAGTTCGAGAACATGAACCTCACCTACGAGGGTCTGATCCCGAGGATCCAGAAGTCGTTCCTGTCCAAGGACGTCGACGCGGTGCAGCCGCACATCCGTGCGTTCATCGAGCGGGTGGCGACCTTCACGGCCTGCCCCGAATGCGACGGCACTCGGCTGAGTGAGGCGGCGCTGTCCTCGAAGATCAACGGGAAGAACATCGCCGACCTGTGCTCGATGCAGATCAACGACCTCGCGGAGTGGATCCGCGACCTCGACGAACCATCGGTGGCGCCCTTGCTGAAGGGACTGGGGGAGAGCTTCGACTCCTTCGTCGAGCTGGGGCTCGGCTATCTCAGCCTCGACCGTCCGTCCGGCACGCTCTCCGGCGGTGAGTCACAGCGGATCAAGATGCTCCGGCACCTCGGATCGTCGCTGACCGACGTCACCTACGTCTTCGACGAGCCCACCATCGGCCTGCACCCGCACGACATCCAGCGGATGAACAACCTCCTGCTGAGACTGCGCGACAAGGGCAACACCGTGCTGGTCGTCGAGCACAAGCCGGAGACGATCGCGATCGCCGATCACGTCGTCGACCTCGGGCCGGGCGCCGGCGGTGGCGGAGGCGAGGTCGTCTTCGAGGGCACCGTCGACGGACTGCGGGGCGCCGACACCATCACCGGCCGCCACCTGGACGACCGGGCGCAGCTCAAGGAGTCGGTGCGCTCGGGGTCCGGCGCGCTCGGGATCCGCGGCGCCAGCACCCACAACCTGCAGGACGTCGACGTCGACATCCCGCTCGGTGTGCTGGTGGTCGTCACCGGGGTCGCCGGCTCCGGCAAGAGCTCGCTGATCCACGGTTCAGTCTCGAAACGCGACGGCGTGGTGGCGATCGACCAGAGCGCCATCAAGGGGTCCCGGCGCAGCAACCCGGCGACCTACTCCGGTCTGCTCGACCCGATCCGCAAGGCCTTCGCCAAGGCCAACGGCGTCAAGCCGGCCCTGTTCAGCGCCAACTCCGAGGGCGCGTGCCCGACCTGCAATGGCGCCGGCGTCATCTACACCGAACTCGGGTTCATGGACACCGTGTCCACCCCATGTGAGGACTGTGGTGGCAAGCGGTTCCAGGCCGCGGTGCTGGAGTACCGGCTCGGTGGCCTGAACATCGCCGACGTGCTCGACCTGCCGGTGGCCGACGCCCACGCCTTCTTCGCCGACGGTGACGCCAAGACCCCGGCAGCGGCTGCCATCCTCGGTCGCCTCCGGGACGTGGGACTCGGCTACGTCACGCTCGGGCAGCCGCTGACCACCCTGTCCGGCGGCGAGCGGCAGCGGCTCAAGCTGGCCAACCAGATGGGCGAGAAGGGTGACGTCTACGTGCTCGACGAGCCGACCAACGGCCTGCACCTCGCCGATGTCGAGCAACTGCTCGGGCTGCTCGACCGGCTGGTCGACTCCGGGAAGTCCGTCATCGTCATCGAGCATCACCAGGCGGTCATGGCGCACGCCGACTGGATCATCGACCTCGGCCCCGGTGCCGGCCACGACGGCGGCCGGGTCGTCTTCGAGGGAACTCCGCGGGCGCTCGTCGACGCCCGCTCCACCCTCACCGGCGAGCACCTCGCGGATTACGTCGGCAGCTGACGGGGTGCCCGCGTCCGGCGGCCGCCGTGGCCACCGGACGCGGGCGTCTACGTTGGGTTCCGCCCGCTGTCAGTCGCCGGGCGGCTCGGCGGGCAGGCCGCTGCGGTACTCCGCCCACGTCGGAAGCGGCTGGGCCGGTTCGTCCAGACGGACCCGCACGCTCTGGAACTCGTAGGCCAGCCGGCGTCGCCGCAGCTCCTCGGCGGCTTCGTCGGCGGCGGCGCGGGCGGACGCGGCGTCGGGATACTGCCGTTCGTCGATGGCGAAGGCCGCGGCGGGGCCGTCGTCGGTGGTCACGTAGCCGATCCAGACCCATGCGTGGTTGGTGCCGGTCACCGTTGCTCGCTCCTGGTCTCGTCCTGGTCGAGAGCGGCCGCCTCGGCCTGCATGCCACGCACCCGGTCCCGCTCGCCGTCGCCGACAGGCACGTACGGCTTGTAGACGGTGTTGTGCTCCAGGTCCGAGGCGATCGAGGCGCGCCGCGTGCACAACTGTATTTCGAACGTGTAGGGAAGGCCGTCGAGGCTCGCCCCGATGATGAACGGAACCACGCGGTAGGCCGGGTTGTGCCGCTTGGGTTCGGCGTACATGTTCTCCATGTCCAGCACGTTTCCGCCGTCGCCGACGCCGTAGCGGTTCACGACGGCGGTGACGACGCCGGCCAGTTCGGCGGTGTCGCCGACGGTGATGCGCGCGCCGACCGCGTCGACGACCTCGCCGACGCGGTAGTCGGGCCGGCCGGGACGGTCGGCGCTGCCGGAAGACATGCGCTGGACCTTGTCGATGATCCCTTCGGTGTCCTTGACCCGCAGACTCACAGCGGCGTCGTCGAACGGCGCGGCCAGCGCTTCGAGTTCGGCGCGCACATACGGCTGGACCTGCCGGCTCAGGCGTCGCACATAGTCGTCGAGCAGGGCACGCTCCTCACGCGTGGGTTCGGCCCCGATGGCGCGGGCGGGGTCGAGGTCGCGGGCGTGGGCGAGGAAGAGCTTCTTGCGGGATCGGCCGTCCGCGGTGGTGAGGGCCTCGGCCGGCACGGGTTCGAACAGCGGGCCGCGGCCGGGGTTCTCGGCGCGGTACTGCTCGAGCGTGCGTCCGGCGAGCGCACGGCCGTCGGCGAGTTCGCTCAGCATTGCGAGTGTGTGGTGACGCCGGCGCGGGTCGGCCAGCGCGCGGGTGAGGTCCAGCGGATGCGCCACGTCGGCGACGAGGCGCGCGACCAGCGCGGCGACGTCTGGGTGCGCCTCACCCAACGCGCCCTCGACGGCGGCGGCGACGTCGTCCGGCTCGGTCCGGCCGGCGGGCGTCGTGCCGGTTACCGCGGGCGTGCCGGCTGCCGTGGGCGTCTCGGGCGTGCCCGGCGCGCCCTCCAGCAGCGCGGTGAGGTCACGGACCTCGCCCGCGACCACGGCCGCGATGTCGCCGGACAGTCCGCGCACGATGTCGGCCATGGCCCTCCCGCCCCGGTCGATCTCGTCCGGCAGCCCGCGTAGCGGCTGGTCGCGTACCGTTCGCAGCGGCGTGGTGATGCCGCCGGTCAGCCTCGTGATCTCGGCGGCCAGCGCGTCGGCTGCCGCCTCGGTCTCGCCGGGCAGCGCCGCCAGCGCCTCGGCCGCGGCGCGGATGGACCGGTCGGACACCCTGCTCACCCCTCACCGCCGGCGACGCGAGCCGACATGAACGTAGGTGCCCGCCCGGTGCGTTCTGTGACACTCGGTGGCCATTGTGATGATCAAGAGCGGGGGTGCTGGTCAGCCGATGTCGACGACCGCTTTGACGAACCCGTCGGGCTTGGACCGCAGCGCCTCGAAGGCCTCGTCGATCTGGTCGAACCGGAAGCGGTGCGTGACCAGCCGGCCCACGTCGATGCGACCGGCGGCCAGGAGGCCCAGCGCGGCCTCCGTGCTGGCGCGCAGCATGGCCCGGTCACGGACGTGGGCGTTGACGACATCGAGGGCCTTCCAGTTCCACGCGCGCACGTCGACCCGGCGGGTGGTCTGGTGGTAGCCGAGGATCGAGATCGCGCCGTGCGCGCGGACGAGCCTGGTTGCGAGGTCGAGCCCCGGTTGGGACCCGGACGCCTCCACGACCACGTCGAACCCGTGACCGGCGGGCGCATCATCGTCTGCGTACGCATGGCCGGGCACCTCTGCTGGTGAGTGGGCGGCGTCCGCACCGCTGGCCATCGCCGCGTGCCGGGCGTCCTCGCGGGGGTCGATCGCGATCAGCTGGGCTACTCCGGCGTTGCGCAGGAACTGGGTCATGAGCAGTCCCATGAAGCCGAGCCCGACGACGGCGACGCGCGCGCCGATCGGCACCGGGGTGCGCCGTAACCCTTCCGCGACGCATCCGAGCGGCTCGGGCAGCGCGGCCGCCGGATCCACCCCGGACGGGACGACCACGACGTCCTGCACGTCGGCGAGGGCCAGTTCGGCGAACGAGTGCGCGATCCGGCCCCCGACCAGGGTGTTCGGCGCGATCGTGACGCCCGGCCCGGCGGCGACGACCTCGCCCACGGGTTCGTGGCCCAGCCGGAGCGGCACCGTGCCGGTCGGGTTCGCCCAGGCCGGTAGGTCGCTCGCGCACACGCCGTTGGTGAGGACGCGTAGCAGTACCTGGCCGGGGCCGGGTTCGTCGACGTCGACGGTGGCGAGCTCGCCTCCGCCGGGTGCGGTGACGGTGTAGGCGCGAGTTCTCATTTGGTGGCTCCTGCGGTCAGGCCGGCGACGAACTGCCGGTTGAAGATCAGGTAGATGATCACGACGGGCAGTGAGGCGATGGTCGTGCCCGCGGCGAGCACGGCGGTGTCGGTGGTGAAGCGCCCCTGAAAGAACGTGAGGCCGATCGGCAGAGTGCGGACGTCGTCGGTCTGCAGGAAGAACAGCGGCACGATGAGCTCGTTCCACGACGTCATGAACTGGAAGACGACTATCGCGCCGAGCGCCGGTACCGCGAGCGGGCGTACCACGGACCACATCAGCCGCAGGTCGCCGGCGCCGTCGATGCGCCCCGCCTCGATCAGCTCCCGGGGCAATGCGCGCAGGTTGGCTCGGAGCAGGAAGATCGCGAACGGCAGGCCGAGTGCCGCCTCGACCAGGATCGCGCCGGTCAGTGTGTTCACAAGACCCAGGGAACGCATTTGGTGGAAGAGCGGGATGATGATCGACCAGATCGGGATCATCAGTCCTAGCAGGAAGAGCATGAACGTCGCGTCCGCCCAGCGCACCCTGAGCACGGCGAGCGCATACGCGGCAGGGAAGGCCAGCGCGACCACCAGCGCGACCGTCCCGGCGGCGACGATCGTGCTGTTGAGCAGGTAGTCGGCGAACCTTCCGGCGTTCCAGGCCGTGACGTAGTTCTCGAACCGCAACGGCCACTCGAGCCCGAACGGGTTGGCGGCCGTCGCACTGGAGGTGCGCAGCGACTGCGCCCAGATCCAGACCAAAGGGACGATTGAGACGAGGGCCATCACGACGAGCGCCGTGTGGATGCTCATCCGTTGCAGGGCGCGGTTCACGGACGCTCCCTCTCTCGTACGCGGAGGAAGATCACGGTGATGATCAGGATGATGACGGTGAGGACGACAGCGGCGGCCGCCGCATAACCCACGCGGTGGGTGACGAACGCCAATGCGTAGATGTAGTAGGCGACGACCTCGGTCGTGTGGCCAGGTCCTCCGTTGGTCATGACGTAGACCAAGTCGAAGGTCTTCAGGGTGTTGATGAAGGAGACAACGAGCAGGAGGGTGATGTGGTTGCGCAGGCCGGGCACCGTGATGTGGCGGAACCGCTGCCGGGCGCCTGCGCCGTCGAGCGCAGCGGCCTCGTAGAGGTGAGGGTCGATGTTCTGCATGCCGCCGAGCAGGATCACCATCGCGAACCCGTAGTAGGTCCAGTTCGCGGTCGCGATGACGGCGGCCATCGCGGTGCCGGACTCCGACAGCCAGCCCCGGGTGAGTGACTCCAGCCCGATGCCCTCCAGCGCGACGTTCAGCAGGCCGGACGTGGGCTGGTAGATCTGGTCCCAGGCGATGCCGACGATGACGAGGGCCATCGTCGCCGGGATGAACAGCAGGGTGCGGAACAACGTCCGGCCGCGGATCCACGACACCGACAGCATGGCCGCGAGCAGCAGCCCGAGTCCCTGCGCGAGCCAGCTGCCGGCTACCCAGAGCAGGTTGTTGCCCAGTGATCCGAGGAAGCGGTCGTCCCCGGCGAGGCGCCGGTAGTTGTCCAGCCCCGTCCACGTGGGAGAAGCGGTGAGTCCGTTCCAGTCGGTGAGGCTGAGCCAGGCGGTCTGCCCGATCGGCCACAGCAGGAATCCTGCGTAGAGGGTGAGCGCCGGCAGGACGAGCCAGTACCCGCGCCATCCCCGCCCACCGCGGCGGGTGCCGCTGGACCGGGATGCTCCGGCGGGCGCGCGCGTGCGTGCAGTCGGCCGGCCGGCGGTGACGGCGGACGTCGTCACCGCGCCGCGTCCCTGGCCTCGTCGAGAGCGTCGTCGAGTGACCTGGTGAAGGTTGCCGCCTCGATCTCGCCGGTGAGGAAGGCCTGGGCGGCGCCGTTCCAGGCGTCGGTCACGAGGGGGCTGGAGCTGAACGCGGTCCAGCGCCCGATCCCGCCACCGTCGTTAGCTGCCCGGACGACCTCCAGGTTCTGCCGCAGCAGGGCCGGGACGTCCGCGTCGGTGCCGTCGTAGTCGGTGGTGGGCAGGACACCTGCCTCCAGCCACCGGCGTTCGGCCTCTGCGGAGAAGTGGACGAAGTCGATCCAGTCCGCGGCGATGTCCGCGACCGTGGAGGACGATGAGATCGCCCAGGACCCGCCGGCGCCTCCGGCTGCCTGCTGCTCCAGCGACGTGTCGATCATCGGGAACGGCACGAAGCGGATGGGGGAGTCGGGGCCGAGCGTGGCCAGCAGGTCCGGTGTGACCCCGGTACCTTCGATGAACATGCCGGCTTCGCCGTTCATGAAGGCCTTCACCGAATCGTCGAAGCTGACGCCGTTGAAGTCGGGGGTGACGAATCCGCGCGCGACCCAGTCACGGGCGATGTCGAATGCTTCCTGGACGTTCCGTGCGCTGTAGGTCCCGTCCGAGTCGAGAGACTCATGCGCGACGATCTCGTCGGCCGGGACCGCCGCGTGCACGGCGGCTCCGACGAGGTGCGACGACGGCCACTGGTCCTTGTTGCCGAAGGCGATCGGAGTCACCCCGGCCTGCGCCAGGGTCCGAGCCGCGGTCAGGAATGCCTCGTAGTCGGTAGGAACCGGCGCTCCGGTCTCGGTGAACAGGGCTTCGTTGTAGAACAGTCCGATCGCCTCGCTGGAGCGGGGGACCGCGTAGAACGTGTCGTCGAACGTCGCGCGTTCCACGATGGACTCCGGCAGTCGGTCGAACCATCCGTACCGGTCGGCGTAGTCCTCCAGCGGGCGGACCAGTCCGTTGGTGGCCAGGACCCCGAGAGTGCTCTCGGACGCGTCGTAGTCGAAGACGTCGGGTGCCGAGCCCGACGCCAGGGCCGTTGGCAGTGTCTTCTGCAGGTCGTCGTAGCTGAGGTACTGGATGTCGACCTGCACCTCCGGGTGCTCGCGTTCCCAGTCAGCGCTGAGTGCCTCCAACACCGGTTGCAGAGCAGGCGTGTCGCCGAACTGGCTGACGATCGTCAGCGTCGCCTCCTCACCGAGGGTGACGCTCTGGGTGTCCTCGGGTTGGGTACCGCCGACGCATGAGGCCGGGACGAGTGCAGCGGCCGCTGTCAGGGCGAGGATCGGTACCGGCCGGCGGCCGAGCCGGTGACGGGTGGTGGCGATGGGCATCGTTGCCTCCTGGACGTGGGCCGCGGCTGCGGCATCGAGGGTCTGGCCGGGATCAGCCGGCGTCACGGTCCTCCGCCCTCGCGGGCCGGGTGATCAGCCGCCGCGCCGCCGCATCCACGAGCGCGACGTGCCGGGCGGCGTCGGTGAAGGACGGCAGTGGTGTCGTGCTCTTCGTTGCCGTTCCGAGCAGTGGCCCGTAGAACGCGCCGAACAGCGCGGTGATCCTCGCGTCGGCGTCGACCGGGGTGCGCCAGAGTCGGCTCACCCGGTGCGGGTTCGCGTGGCCGTCCAGGCGCAGTCGCCGCGCGTCGGCGGCGCGTACGAGCTCGAGCGTCTCTCGGTCGCCGAGCTCCCAGCCGGCGGTGCCCTCGTCGCCGTCGACCTCGACAGCGAGCGTGTTCATGTGTCCCGGTGACACCTGAGACAACGTCAGCGAGATCACGCCGCCGCCGCTGAGGCGGGCCAGGGCGATGCAGACGTCGTCGGCGCCGGAGCGGAGGGTGGTTGCGCGCAAGGTGAGGAAGTCGGCCTCGATCGAGGTGATCCACTGGCCCGTCATGACCTCGACCAGGTCCATCACGTGGCTGCCGATGTCGGCGAGCACGCGCGATCCGCCGGACCGCGCCGGATCGGTTCGCCAGGACTCCTCGGCGCCGAGCTGCCAGTTCTGCAGGTAGTGCGCCCGGACGCTGTGCACCTTGCCGAGCAGGCCGGACCGGACCAGTCCGGCGAGTCGCTCCGCCAGCGGCGCGTACCGGTAGTGCTACCCGACCGTCGAGGCGGTGGCCGAGGCCCGCGCCAGGGCGGCGAGGCCTGCCGCGTCAGCAGCGGTGGTGGCCAGGGGTTTCTCGCAGACTACGTGCAGGCCGGCTGCAAAGGCCGCTCGCGCGGCCGGGACGTGCCGGTCGTTGGGCGTGCAGAGATGGATCGCGTCCAGCTCACCCGCGTCGATGAGCTCGTGCTCCGAGGCGAACGCGGCCGGTACGTCGAGCCTTTTTGCGGCGCGCGCGGCCGACTCACGGGTGGAGCCGCTCACCGCGACCACCTCGACGCCCGCAATCCGCCGCAATGCGGCGACGTGTGCGGCCCCGACGCCCGATGCGCCGGCCACGCCTACCCGGATCACTCGGCGCCCACCGTCGTGGTGGTGGACGTGCGCAGCCGGGTGAGGGTGTCGCCGAGCGCCGCGGGAGTGGTGAGCTCCTCGACGGTCATGACGGCGGCGCCGAGGATCGCCGCGTCGGGGCCCAGCTCGGACGGCACGATCCGCAGGTCGCGGGTGGCCAGTGCCAGGGAACGCCGGTAGATGGTCTCGCGGATTCGGGCGAGGAAAGCGTCGCCGCCGCTTGCCACGCCCCCGGTCACGACGAGGACCGCAGGGTTGAAGAAGTCGACGAGAACCGACAGGACGGTCCCGATGTCCTCGGCCGCCTCGCCGAGGATCCGCCGGCAGTCCTCGTCGCCCAGCTGTGCGAGCTGGGCCACGAGTTGGGCGGTGATCGGTCCCTCCGCGGCGGCGGCGGCCAAGCCGGTGCTCTGACCGCTGATGGCCAGCAGTTCCGCGCGCGCGGCGATGTCGTCGCCACCCGCAGTGGTGACGAGGCTCCCGGCGCTTCCCTGCGCGCCACGGTGCAGCCGGCCGTTGGAGATCAGGCCGGCCCCGACCCACGACCCGATCTTCACCACGAGGGAGTCCGCGACCTTTGCACCGGCTCCCTGGTGCTGCTCGGCCAGTGCCATCAGGTTGACCTCGTTGTCTGCCCAGGCCGGCACGCCGAACCGCACGGCGAGGCGGTCCCGGACCGGCTGGTCGTGCCAGTCGGGGTGCACGGGCGGCTGGACGGTGCGGCCAGTCGCGAATTCAACGGGGCCGGCGATCCCGGCGCCGATGCCGCACAGGGCCAACGCGTCTCCTGCGGCCTCCTGCGCGCGATTCAGCTGCCGTTCCACGAGCGTCTCCAACGTGGCCAACACCGGCTCCGGCCCCTGCCGCATCGACAGGGGGAGCTTCTCGTCGGCCAGGATCCGACCGGTGAGAGTGACCACGGCGGCCCGGACATGAGTCATCGCGACCTCCGCGGCGACGACCACCAGGTTGGAGCGGAACCGGATCCGGGTGGCGCGCCGTCCGCCGGTGCTGCCGAATGCGCCCGCCTCCTCCAGCAGCCCTGCGCCGACGAGGGATCGGATCCGCTCGGAGACGACGGCCTTACTCAGGCCGGTGGCCGCGCCGATCTCCGCCCGGGAGGCTCCGTCCTGCGACGAGCGGATGACGCCGACCATCGCGGCCGCGCTGGCGATGGCTCCACCATCGTTCTTCGTCGGCCGGACCGGCCGTGGATCGCTCATCGCACACCTTAGTCTGTTGATCGGATTACTTCGATCGTAAAACAGTCAAAGCCTCAGCGCAACTCTCGTCGGCGTCATGCCGCCGGTTTGCCGGATTCGGGCGCTAGCGTCGGGAGGTCTGCCCGTCCCATCGAGGAGGAGCGCCAGTGCAGCTCGGGCCCACAGTGGTGGTCACCGATCACGAGATCCCGTCGAGGCGCCGCCGCTGCGGATCACGCCCGGCGAACAGGTGCGGGTTGGTGAGCACGACACCACCTGGCCGGCGTTCGTCTTCGTGACTTTTGAGGGCGGCAGCGGCTGCGTGCCCGAACGCCACCTCGACGCCGCCCGGCCGGTGGCGACGGTGCTGCGCGGTTACACCACGCAGGAGCTGCCGGCTGTCGCGGGCGCTGAGGTTACCGTGCTGGAGGACGACCCCGAGTCGGGCTGGAGCTGGTGCGAGGACGCCGAGGGCCGGACCGGGTGGGTGCCGCACAGCTGCTTTCGTCCGGCCTGACCTGATCATGGCGCTTTTCTCGTCGCCATAGCCGTACACATCGCGCCGTGATCAATGGGGCGACCTCTTGACCAAACCGGCCACCATGCGCGAATCTGCTCGGATCATTCATCGTCCGATCAGGAGTAGGCAATGAGTCGAGGTTTGCGCACCATGCTCGCTCTGGCCGCCGTCGTGGTCACCTCCGCTGCCGTCCTGCCATCCGGCTCGGCACCCGCGTCAGCGGCGACCGGCTCAGCCGCCGTCGACGCCGGACCCGTGCTGTGGCTGCCGACGGGGTCGTTCGCCAGCTCGTCGTTCGTCCGGGTGGAGCGCGACGCCGGCCCCGGCGCGCCGGTCCGGAACGGCGAGGCCCTCCGGCTGGAGTCCCCGGCCGGCGGGCGCGGCTCCGCTCAGCTCGCGGTGCACGCTCCGGACGGGCTCGCCGGGCTGTCCGTGTCGGTGGGCCAGTTGCGTTCCCGGCACGGCGGTGCGCTGCCTGCCGGCGCCGTCCAGGTGCGGTACCCGCAGTTCATCCCGTTCGACTCCGGTGGTGTCGTGGCCGACCCCTTGCGGGAGACCGACGCCGTCGACGTGCCCGAGAACGCGAACCAGCCGATCTGGTTCACGGTCGACATTCCAGGCGATGCCGCGCCGGGGGCCTATACGGCCACCGTGGAGGTCGCCGCCGACGGCGCTGAGCTCGGCCGGTGGCCGCTGCAGGTGATCGTCGCCGACGCCGCCGTGGAGCCGATGGTCGACCGGCCGTTCATGTTGGACCTCTGGGCGCACCCGGACGCCGTCGCCGACCAGACAGGCACCGCACTGTGGAGCGAGGAGCACTGGGCGGCACTGCGTCCGTACCTGCGTGACCTCGCGGTTCACGGCCAGCGGGTGGTCAACGTCGCCGTCACCGAGGACCCGTGGATGGTGGACCACCAGGGCCAGTGGCGGCCACAGACGTGGAGTCACTTCGCCTCCACGGTCGAGTGGCGCTGGGACGGCGAGCGGTTCGACTTCGACTTCAGCGTGTTCGACCGCTACGTGGAGGAGTCCCGGGCGGCCGGCATCGGAGAACGCATCCACGCCTTCGCGATGCTCCAGTTCGACCACCGCGAGCGTTTCGTCTACACCGACACCCGAACGGGCGAGCGGGTGGTCGAGGAGGTCGACCTCGGCGACGAGCGCTACCGGGACGGCTGGGGCCAGTTCCTGGACGCGTTCACCGAGCACCTGACCGAGCGCGGCTGGTTCGACGACGCGTCGCTCGGCTTCGACGAGCGGCCGGCGAACGAGATGGAAGTGGTGTTCGACGTCCTCGCCGACGAGGCGCCGCAGTGGCTGGACAAGGTCGCGATCGCCGCCAACAGCCTGGACGTGCAGGACTTCGCCGAGTACGTCAGCTACAACTACTCGTTCCTGGACAGCGTGCCGGACGAGGACATCGCCCAGCGCCGGGCCGAGGGCAAGCCGACCCTGTTCTACACCTACTTCAACCCGCTGCGGCCCAACACGGTGACCGCCTCGCCGCCGGTCTCGGCGCGGGTACTGGGCTGGGTGGTCGCACAGAAGAACCTCGACGGCTACCTGCGCTGGACCTACAACTCGTGGCCCGAGGACGTCTACGCCGACCCCAGCTTCCGCTACGGCCAGGGCGACGAGTATATCGTCTACCCGGGCGAGGACGGGCCGGTCTCGTCGATCCGCTGGGAGACGTTCACCGACGGCCTGGACGACGCCGAGCTGCTGCGGCTCTACGCCGAGCGTTACGGCCGCGACGACCCGCTGTTCACCCAGGTCCTCGACGCGATCGACCCGCGGGCGGAGAGCAGCGCGCCGGCGTGGTCGGCGATGCTGCTGGGCCGGCACGCCGTCGTCGACGGGCTGCGTCCGGACGGAGACCTGACCGTCGCCGTGTCCCGGCCGGACTCCGAAGTGGTCACGGGCGACACCGTCGAGTTGACCGTCACCGCGACGGCCAGCGGTGAGCGTCCGGTGCCGTCGCCCCGACTGGACCTGCCCGACCAGCCCGGCTGGTCCGCGCAGGTGGTGTCCGCGCCGCGGCCGGGTGCGCTGCTGCCGGGAGAGCAGGCCAGCTGGACCGTGCGGGTCACCGTCGACGACGACGCCGGCGGCTACCTGTACCTCGGTGGCGCGGTGACCGACCCGGGCGGGCGGACCCGCGCGGACTTCGCGACCGACCTGACGGTCCGGCCGCCGGTGGAGCTGACCGGCCCGCCGGCCGCCTCGCCCGCCAGCTCGCCGGACGCGACGGCCCCGGTCACCGTGACGGTGCCGGTGGCCAACGCGTCGAGCCAGGAGCAGGCCGTCGACCTGGTCGTGGGCAACCTCGGGTTCTGGCAGACCGACACGCCGACGTCGCGGGTGACGGTCCCGCCGGGGGAGACCGTGGACGCGACGGTGGAACTGCGGCCGGAGGGCCGGACCGGGTGGACCACCGTCACGGCCGAGATCCGGCACGGTGGCGCCACCATCGGCAGCGGCCGGGTCGACATCGTCTCCGGCGGGCGGCACGTGTCCGAGTGGGAATGGGCGTCGGAGACGAACGGCTGGGGACCGGCCGAACGCAACACCAGCAACGGCGAGGATCAGCCCGGCGACGGCGCCCGGATGACCATCAACGGCCGCGAGTACGGCGTCGGCGTCGGGGTCCACGCGCCGTCGCGGATCACCCTGGACCTGGCCGGCAGCTGCACCCGGTTCCAGACCGACATCGGTCTCGACGACGAGGTGGCCGGCGGGAGCATCCGGTTCCGGGTCGAGGCCGACGGCCGGGAGATCTTCGCCTCGCCGGTCATGACGCAGACCTCGGCCGCGCGCTGGGTCGACCTGGACGTGACCGGCGTGCGGGAGCTGGCTCTCGTCGTCGACGACGGCGGCGACGGCGTCGCGCGCGACCACGGCAACTGGGCCGGCGCCTGGCTGCGCTGCTGAGCGTCCCACTTCTGGAGGCTTATGCACCCTTCCGGGCCCCCTTCAGGGTGCATGAGTCTCCAGAAGTGCGTGGCGGGGCGACGGTTCAGCCTGTGACCGCGGAACTCTCCCGGACGAAACGGGCCAGCTCCGTGGCCATGGGCGCGGATTCCCAGGTGTGATGCGCGCCGGGCAGCTCCGTCTTCGTGGCAGTGGGGATGGCGTCGACGACGGAGTCGGCGGCGACGTACATCTCCGGGAAGGTCTCGGTGCCCATCATGAACCGCACCGGCACCGTGATGCCGGCGAACAGTTCCCGGTGCGGCGCGGAGTCGGCCCACACCAGCGACTCCCCGTCGGCCCGGTAGCTGACGACCTGGGCGACGAACTGCGGGTACATGGGGTCCTTGCGGGACTCCTCGAGCCACTCCGGCGGCATGTCCTTCATGTAGTGGGCGAGCGCGCCGTCGAGGTCGCCGGCGTCCATGCGCCGCTCGACCTCGGCGATCCATGCCGCGGCGGTTCCGGTCGGCGCGATGGGCGCCTCCCAGAGCGCCAGGCCGTCGACCGGCAGGCCGGCGTCGGCGGCGGCGAGCGCGATCGAGCAGCCGGAGGAGTGGCCGCACAGCACCGCCCGGCCGCCGAGCACGTCGATCAGTGCCGACAGTGCCGCGAACTCGCGGTCGAGGCCGATGTTGCCCTCGGCGTGGCTCTCGCCGCGGCCGAGCCGGTCGTAGACCACGGTGGCGATACCCTCCCGGGCAGCCAGTTCCGCGGTCTCGGTGGTCACCGGGTCGATGGCCCGGAAGGGTCCGGCGCCGGCGATGAAGATCAGGCCGGGGCCCTCGCCGTAGCGGTCGTAGGCGACGCGGTCGCCGAGCGCGGTGGTGACGAATTCGGTCATGGTGCGGCTCCGATCGAGGTCAGCTGAGTCGTTGGTCGAGGTGGACAGCGACCTCGTCGCCGCTGCCTTTGCCGGTGGCCGCCCGCAGCGCGGCTCGGATGGGGAGCATGTGCGTGCCGTCGCCCTGGGGCAGCAGGGTGGCCTGGAACGCCTGCCCGTCGAGCGTCCCGGTGACCTTGACCGGCCGGCGGGTGCCGAAGAGCTCACCCGAGGCGGGCACTGTCACGACGGCCCATCCGCCGGGGGTGTCGTCCTGCCGGATGGTCGCGGTGAACCTCACGTCGATGCTGCCGACGGTGATCGCGGTGCTGGTCATGGCTTCGCTCCTCAAGCAAACTGGACGGTCCAGTCCAGTGACACTAGACTGGCCCGTCCAGTCAGGTCAAGCGGCGGCCGGCGTGCGTTGGACGCGGCCCGCCCGCGAAGGGAGCGGTCATGGCCGACGCCACCCCACCGTCCAGAACGAGGTCGCAGGAGAAGCGCCGTGCGATCCTCCAGGCCGCGCAGGAGGTCTTCCTCAGTCAGGGCTATCTGGGCACCAACATGGACCTGGTCGCGTCCCGGTCCGGCGTCTCCAAGCAGACCGTGTACGCGCACTTCGGCAACAAGGAGGCGCTGTTCATCGAGATCGTCACCTCGATGACGGACGCCGCCGGCGACCGCGTGCACCACGACCGGCCCGACCTCGTCGACGAGGCCGTCCTCGAGATCTACCTGCGCGACTACGCCGAGCGGCAGTTGCTCACCGTCATGCAGCCGAGCCTGCTGCAACTGCGCCGGCTGGTCATCGGGGAGGTGGCGAGGTTCCCCGACCTGGCCAGGGTGCTCTACGAACGCGGCCCACGCCGCGCGATCACCCAGATCGCGCAGACCTTCGACACGCTGCGCGAGCGGGGCCTGCTCCGGGCCGACGACGCCGAGGCCGCGGCGGAATGGTTCAACTGGCTGGTCATGGCCGCGCCGTTGAACCGCGCCATGATGCTCGGCGACGCCGCGGTGCCCGGCCGCGACGAGCTGCGCCGGCACGCCGCCGAAGCGGTGCGCATCTTCCTGGTCGCCTTCGGGGCCGCTCCCGGCCGGCCCGCCCTCCCATGATCATCAAGACTTGACCCGGCTATGACCGGGCCAACTCTTGATGATCATGGGATGGTCGGAGGGCCCGGGGAATGTCTGCCGCGCTGGCGGGGGTTAGTGAAAGTGATTCGCAATAGCTAGAGAGGTGGCGGCCGGCGGTCAGCTCAGTATCGGAGCGGTGCGCGGCTGCGGCACCCCGCGGCCGGTCACCCGGATCGTCGTCACCGGACTCGACGACGGCCGGGACGAGGTCGCCGGCGCCTTCGAGCAGTGCCTGCTCGACGACGCCGAAGCCGCCAGGAGAGGAACCCGGTGGGAGGTCTCGGGCGCCGGTTTCGAGTCCTGGCTCGGTGCCGTTCGCCGGGCCGCGTGAACGAAGGGAGACCCCGATGAAGGTCCGCAACTCGCTGAAGTCGCTGAAGAGGGCGCCCGGCTCGCAGGTGGTGCGCCGCCGTGGCGGCGTCTTCGTCATCAACATGCAGAACCCGCGCCTCCAGGCCCGCCAGGGCCGATTCCCGCGAAAGGAGGGCCGCCATGGCCCGAACCGACCTGCGTCCGGTGGTCAAGCTGCGCTCGACCGCAGGCACCGGCTACACGTATGTGACCCGCAAGAACCGCCGCAATGACCCCGACCGCATGATGCTGCGCAAGTACGACCCCGTAGCCCGGCGGCACGTGGAGTTCCGCGAGGAACGCTGACGGCGGCCACGTCGACAATCAGCGCGGCCATGTGTGGTCTGCGACGCCGGCGCCGTCTACGAAGTCCACGGCACCGGGGACCTGGCCGACCTGGGTCGATGACATCGCGACACCCGGTCGCAACGTGCTGAAACCCGCTCGACATCTGGCTCGACGTACGTTCGGACCTGTCAGCGCGGCGCCACAGCACGAAGGTGAACCAGATGAGGATCGCGGTCGACGACCTGACCGGCCCGGAGATCGCCGGCTTCCTCGATGAACACGTCCAGCAGATGCTCTCCATCACTCCGCCGGAGAGCAAGCACGCCCTCGACCTGGACGGGTTGCGGCGGCCGGAGGTCACCTTCTGGACGGCCACGGAGGCCGGACGGGTCGTCGGCTGCGGTGCGATCAAGCGCCTTGACGCCCAGCACGCCGAGCTCAAGTCCATGCGGACGGCGCCCGCCCGGCAGCGCGGCGGCATCGCCTCCCGGCTGCTGGAGCACATCCTCGGCGAGGCGCGGACGGTGGGCTTCGTCCGGATCAGCCTGGAGACCGGCTCGGACGCGTTCTTCCTGCCCGCCCGGCGGCTCTACGAGAAGTTCGGGTTCGGCTACTGCGAACCCTTCGCCGACTACCGGCCGGACCCGCTCAGCGTCTTCATGACCCGCACCCTGTGATCGGCAGCGCGGGGAGCCAGGAAATGTCCCACAACTTCGTGGTACCTTTCGTCATGGTTGCTGTCTCGATCCGGGAGCTGTCTCATGAGACCTCTCGCGTCCTGCGCCGGGTCAAGGCGGGTGAGACGGTGGAGATCACCGAGCGTGGACGGGTTATCGGGCGCATCGTGCCTGCGCGCGACTCTGACGACACGCGTGCCCGATTGACTGCTCAGGGTCGCCTCGAGGTCGCGACGGGTGATCGTCGTGCACTGTTGGCCACGCTGGAGCGTCGATCAGCGTCGGAGCCGGTGGACGCCGAGAACGCTGGGTCGGCTGTGCTGCGTGCGATGCGGGACGATGAGAGGTACTGAGCATTGCTCTACCTCGACACCTCCGCCCTGGTGAAGCTGTGTCGCATCGAGGTGGAGACCAAGGCGCTGATCGACTGGCTGGCGAAGGCGCCCGGTGATTGGGTGACGTCAGGCCTGTCCGAGGTCGAGCTGACGCGGGCAATCTCCCTGGCGGACCCAGCCGCATTGACTCATGTCCCAGGTGTGCTGGCGCAGTGCGACCGGTTGGAACTCGATCGGCAGGTACGTGCCGACGCCGCCGCGCTGCGCCCGCCGGCGCTGCGAACTCTTGATGCTCTGCACCTGGCGACGGCGCTGGAGCTTGCCCCGGATCTGGAGGCTTTCGTGACCTACGACGAGCGGCTGGCCGCCGCCGTGCGTGGCAACGGCCTGGCTGTCGTCGCGCCGTCCTGATCGGCGCAAGGGTTTAGTCGCCGCCGCCCCGGCGTCGCCGCGACATCCCGGCTGGCCGCATCACGGCCGGGCGACAACGAGCCCTGGTCCCCCCGTCGTCAGCGCCAGCCCGGTCGCGGGGTCCGAGCCGCCGCCCGAGGCGGGTCGCCGTGCGATCGCCCGCGGCATCCGATGCGGACGTTTTCATACCGCCGGTAACCCTGATGACCTGTCCTTAAAGCTGTTCGTGCATCGATTGGTAGGATCGTTTGCACTACTGCCGTCCAGGGAGGCCACGGTTGGTCACCGTTCACGACGTCGCGCGAGCCGCCGGCGTCTCCATCTCCACCGTCTCCCGGGCGCTCGCGGCGCCGGAGCGGGTTGCCGAGGGCACGCGTACCCGGGTGGTCGTCGCCGCGCGGGAGCTGGGATACCGGCCGAACTCGGCGGCCAGCCGGCTGCGAGCCGGCCGTACCGACGCCGTCGGCTTCGTGGTTCCCGACCTGGAGAACCCCTACTTCGCCTCGCTCACCAAGGGCGCGCAGGCGCGGGCCCGGGCCACCGGCTACGCGGTCCTGGTCGCCGACACCGGTGAGGACCCCGAGCTCGAGGTGGACCTCGTGCGCGGCATGTGCCCCCAGGTCGACGGCCTGGTGCTGTGCTCGCCGCGGGCGGCCGAACACGACCTCGAGGCCGCTGGTGATCTGCCGCTGGTGCTGGTCAACCGCGAGCTCGGAACCAGCGCGTCGGTCGTCGCCGACGACGCCTCCGGCGTGCGGCAGGCCGTCGAGCACCTGCGTGCCTTGGGACATCGCCGTATCGCCTATGTCGGCGGCCCGGACCGCGCGTGGTCGGACGGGCGCCGCCGCGACGGCCTCGACCGTGCCGCCCGTGAGCTTCCTGACGTGCGCATCGTCCAGCTGGGTGCCTTCCGCCCGCACGTCGCCGGCGGGCACGCCGCCGCGGACCTCGTCGTCGCCTCCGGCGCCACCGCGGTGGTGGCGTACAACGACCTCGTCGCCATCGGGCTCATCGAACGGTTCCGGGCTCGCGGGCTCGACGTGCCCCGCGATCTCAGCGTCGTGGGCTGGGACGACACCTTCGTGGCCACGCTGGCCTCCCCGGCGTTGACCAGCGTCGGTGCCGACTTGCGCGCCTTGGGCGCCGCTGCCACGGACGTCGTGCTCGAGGCCGTGCGGCAGTCCCGGCGCACCGCCGCCGCGGGGCCTTCCGACGACGGCGGCCGGCTGCGGGTTCCCGTGGAACTCGTGGTGCGGGCGTCCACCGGGGTCGCGCCGTGACCGGCCGGCTGGGCGGCGACTGGCTGACGGCCGGAGCCGACACCGCGGACGTCACCCGGCCGCCGGTGCGCCCGGAGCGGGTGGGCATCGTGCACCTCGGCATCGGTGCCTTCCACCGCGCCCACCAGGCCGTCTTCACCGAGGACGCGCTGCTCGCCACCGGCGACACCCGCTGGGGCATCCTCGGGGTCACGCAGCGCTCGGCCACGGTCCGCGACCAGTTGCGCCCGCAGGACGGCCTGTTCGGGGTTCTGACGCTCGGCACGGACGAGTCGTCGCTGCGCGTGGTCGGGTCGGTGCTCGACGTCGCCTTCCCGGCCGAGGAGGCCGCCCGGGTGCTCGCCGCCGTCGCCGCGCCCGACACGCACGTGATCACGCTCACCGTCACCGAGCAGGGGTACGCCCGCACCCCCGACGGCACCCTCGACGTGGCCGCCGTCCGGGCCGACCTCGACGCCCTTGCGAAAGAGCACGAGGGCGACACCGGCGATCACCCGGCCGGCAGTGCCATCGGGCTCCTGGTGCGCGGACTCGCGGCCCGGCACCGGGCCGGTGGTGCACCGATCACCGTGCTGTCGTGCGACAACCTCGCGGAGAACGGCCACGTCCTGGAACGGCTGGTGCGCGAGGCGGTGACCGCGGCGCTGCCGGGCGATGCCGCGGCGCCGCTGCTGTCGTGGCTGGACACCGCGGTCACGTTCCCGGCCAGCATGGTCGACCGGCTGGTTCCGGCCACCACCGACGAGCACCTCGCCGACGTCGCCGCCCGGCTCGGTGTGCGCGACGATGGCGTGGTGGTGGCCGAGCCGTTCCGGCAGTGGGTCGTCGAGGACCGGTTCGCCGGGCCCCGGCCGGCCTGGGAACGGGCCGGCGCGGTGTTCACCGACGACGTGCGGCCCTGGGAACGCGCCAAGCTGCGGCTGCTCAACGGCACCCACTCGTTGATCGCCTACGCCGGCGCGGTCGCCGGGCACACCACCATCTCCGCCGCGGTGGCCGACCCGGCCATCGCCGCACGCGCCCGCACGTACCTGTTCGACGACGCGCTGCCCACGCTGACCGCCCCGCCCGGGCTCGACCTGGCCGCATACGGCGAACAGATCCTCGGCCGGTTCGCCAACCCGCACCTGCGCCACACCACGGAGAAGGTCGCCACGGACGGCACCCAGAAGATCCCGCAGCGGTGGGGCGAGGTGCTGACGCACCGCCTGGCCGCAGGCGTCGTGCCCGAGGGCGCGGCCTACGGGCTGGCCGCGTGGATCGCGTTCGTGCTGCGACGCGTCCGCGACGACGCCCCGCTGCCCGACCCGCGGGCGGACGAGCTGCGCGCCGCCGCCACGGCCTCCGGCGACCCGGTGTCGCGGCTGCTCGCGCTTCCCGGGCTGCTGCCCGCCGAGGCGGCCCGGTCGGCGTCGCTCACGTCCGCGGTGAGCACCGCCGTCGGCCAGTTCCCATGATCATCAAGACTTGACCCGGTCATAGGCGGGTCAAGTCTTGATGATCAAGGGAGTGTCCGTCCGTCACTGGAACAGGTGCCGGTTCGCCTCGCTCCAGGCGACCCGGGACCGCAGTTCGTCGAGGTGGCCGGCCGCCACCCAGTCCGCGTGCGGCTGCCGGCCGGCCGCGGCCAGCCTCCGCACCTGCTCGATGGTGTCGCACTGGACCTCGATGACAGCATCGACCAGCCCAGCCGTGGAGGTCAGGCCGTAGGCGGCGGCGAAGACCTCGATGCGGCGCCGGCGGTCGGGCGGCTCCGGATAGCGCCAGCGCAGACATTCGGCGTCGTCGCGGAAGGGTGCCGAGTACTCGAGGGCGTACGCGACGTCGTGCCTAGCTGAGCACTTCGCGGCCGTGCTCGTCGAGGCCGAGGAATCGCGGAGCGTACGGAAAGCCGACGGCTTCCAGATGCAACAGCAGTGCCTGCACGGCCGCGGACCACGGCATGACCGGCCGGCGCACGGTTTCGCCGACGCGCACCACCCGGCGGTGCGGATCGGCTTGCAGCACCTCCTCGGCCATGCCGCGAATCCGACCAGCCCCGGCGCGGAGGCGACACCGGTTTTCCCCGGCGGCCTAAGCTGGGTTCGCGGCGCGCGCGCCCTCGAGCGGAAGTGACGAGACCATGAGCCTGCTGTCGTATCCCGAGTCCCGCTACCACGGTGACGGCGGCGAGGTGAGCGCTACCTTCCGGCCGGCCGGGCAACGACCGGACCTCACCTATCCGTCCTCCGGCGTCACCATCGACTACCTCGCGACCGGCGCCTCCAGCGACGGCGACTTCGGCCTGTACCGCTGGACGGCCGGGCCGACCGAGTCCGGGCCGGCGCCGCATTTCCACCGGACCATCTCCGAGTCGTTCTTCATCCTCGACGGCACCATGCGCATCTACACCGGCACCGAATGGATCGAGACCCACGCCGGCGACTACGTGTACGTGCCACCCGGCGGCCTGCACGGCTTCCGCAGCGTCACCGGCGTTCCGGCGTCGATGCTCCTGCTGTTCACACCGGGTGCACCGCGCGAGGGCTACTTCGAGGGCCTGATCGAGGTCGCGGGCGGGCAGCTCAGCGATGAGCAGAAGAGCGCCTTCTACGAGCGCCACGACAACCACTGGGCCTGAGCGCCCGCCGTCTCGATGAGTTCCGGGACCGTCGCCGGTCATAACCCACGAGAGCACGACGAGGAGGGCGACCATGACGAACCCGACCCGCGCCGGTGAACTCGACACGGAGTTCACCGCACCCCTGCTGAAGAGCCCGGCCCAGGGCGGCTGGACCTACGTGAAGATGCCCGGCTCCGCCGAGTACTTCGGCACCCGCGGCCTGGTGAAGGTGCGCGGCACCATTGACGGCCACCCGTTCCGCAGTTCCTTCATGGCGATCGGCGACGGCACCCACAAGCTGCCGGTGAAGGCCGACGTCCGCAAGCTCCTGGGCAAGAACCCCGGCGACGACGTCACCGTGCACCTACTCGAACGTCTCGCCTGATCCGCCCCCTGAGATTGATCACGTTCGGCATGGGTGCTCACGCTTCACCATGAATGCTTGCCTGGTGAGGCGTGAGAACGCCTGGGCCAGCTATCGAAGGGGTTCTTGCGAAAGGACCCTTTCGAGCGCTACCGTCGAGCCTTCCGACGGGAGGGGCGGCGCGTGGGCACAGGCGGTGACGAGCGCAGCGGCGCGGGGGAGGGCGGCGACCGGCCGGACGTGCCGGTTCGGCAGCTGCGCGATCCGGCCGAACTGCGGGCGCTCGCACATCCGGTGCGGCTGGCCATTCTCGACCTGCTGGTCCAGCTCGGTCCGGCCACCGCGACGGAGCTGGCCACGGAGCTGCAGACGGAGTCTCCGGCCAACTGCTCCTGGCATCTGCGGCAGCTGGCGCGTTACGGGTTCGTCGAGGAGGCCGGGACGGGGCCGGGCCGGACCCGGCGCTGGCGCCTGATCGATGAGGCCCGGGTGTTCGGAACCGGCGACGAGCCGCCCGAGCTGGCCCGTGCGGTCCATGCCGTCCAGGAGGTCATGCTCGATCGGCAGGTGCGCTCACTCGCGGCGTGGCGGCAGGCCAAGGCGTCCGAGCCGGACGAGTGGCGCACGGCCGCAGTGGAGTCGGAGAGCCAGGTGTGGCTCACCGCCGACGAGCTCGCCGAGCTGTATGCCGAATACGGGCGGATTCTGGAGCGCCATGTCAGGCCGCGGATGGTTCGCAACGATCCGCAGCAGCGGCCGCCGGGCGCCCGGATGGTCCGCCTGGTCGCCTGGATGTTCCCCACCTCTCCGTCCCATGATCATCAAGAGTTGTCCCGGCCATGACCGGAACAACTCTTGATGATCATGGGAGCAGGGTCGCGTAGCCGCCACTACCGCGCCGAGGAGCTGCTGGCCGTGCTCGGCCCCGAGGAACACGGGCCGCGGGTTCGGCTGGAGCTCACCCGCGACTATCACCGCTGGCTCCAGGACGTGCACCGTCAACTCCCCGAGCGGTGGTTGGAGCGCAGCAAGGAGCCGTAGAAGAAGTTTCTTCTCAACTATTGAGTTCGCCATCATTTATTTCTACACTCGCCTCACTGCGACCGAGGAGGGCGAGTCAGTGACCGTGCGGAGCGCGCTGGAGCAGAACGGGAGCCTGCCGGGCTTCCCGATGCCGCGAGAGAACCCGTTCCACCCGCCGGCGGCCTACGCGCAGCTGCGTGCGACCGCCCCGGTCGCCCGGGTCCGGCTGTGGGACGGGAGCACGGCATGGCTCGTCACCGGGTACGAGGAGGCGCGTGCGGTCCTCGCCGACCCGCGGGTCAGCTCGCGCCGGCAGCACCCCGGTCACCCGTTCGCCACGGCCGCTCGAGCCGCGGCCGAACGCACGGAACGGGCCTTCATCTCGCAGGATCCGCCGGACCACGGCCGGCTGCGCAAGATGGTGACGAAGTACTTCACGGTGAAGCGCATCGAGTCCATGCGCCCGGTCGTGCAGGAGATCGTCGACGGCGTCATCGACCGGGCCGAGCGCTCCGGGCCGCCCATCGACCTGGTCGAGCGGGTCGCGCTGGAGGTTCCGGCCCGCACCATCTGCCACCTGTTCGGCATCCCGGCCGAGGAGCGGTTCTTCTTCCAGAGCCGCGACCACGCCCGCAACGCGCTCGACTCGTCGCCCGACGACGTCGTGCACGCCACGAGCGAGATGCTGGCGTACGTCGACGCACTGGTCGCAACGAAGGAGCGCGAGCCGGGCGACGACATCGTCAGCGAACTGATCCGCGACCAGCTGCGCACCGGCGCCGTCGACCGCGATCAGCTGGTCGCGATTCTCCGGCACCTGCTGGCCGCCGGCCACGACACGACGGCGAACATGATCGCCCTGGGCGTTCTGGTGCTGCTGCGGCATCCGGAGCAACTGGCCGAGCTGCGGGCCGCGCCGGACCTGTGGCCGGACGCCGTCGAGGAGCTGCTCCGCTACATCAGCGTCTTCCAGATCTCGCCGAACCGGGTCGCCACCGAGGACATCGAGCTCGCCGGGGTGGTGATCGAGGCCGGCGACGGCATCATCACCCCGCTCGCCGCCGCGAACCGGGACCCGCGGGCGTTTCCCGACCCGGACACCCTGGACATCCACCGCGGTGCCCGCCACCACGTCGCCTTTGCCTACGGCGTGCACCAGTGCCTGGGCCAGCCGCTGGCCCGGTTGGAGCTCGGCGTCGTGTACGAGACCCTGTTCCGGCGCCTGCCCGGACTCGCGCTCGCGGTGGACCCCGACGAGCTGACCGTCCGCCAGTACCTGCTGTCCAGCCTGGCGGAGTTGCCGGTGACCTGGCAGGTGGCCCGATGACACGGATCGTGGTGGACGTGGACGCGTGCGTGGGCGGCGGCCAGTGCGTCCTGGCGGCACCGGACGTGTTCGACCAGGACGACGACACCGGCACCGTCGTGCTGCTCGACGCCGACCCTGGCAGTGAGCACGACGACGCCGTCCGGCAGGCGGTGCGGCTCTGCCCGGCCGTCGCGATCACGGTGGTGCAGCCGTGAGCGGGCCGCGCCGGGTGGTGGTGGTCGGCGCGTCGGCGGCCGGTCTGACGGTGGCCGACGCGTTGCGCGACGGCGGCTTCCCGGGCGACCTGACACTCGTCGGTGCCGAGCCGCACGCACCGTACGACCGGCCGCCGCTGTCCAAGGAGGTGCTTGCGGGCCGGCGCGACCCGGCGGCGACGGCGCTGCGCGACCCGGGACATTACGCCTCCACGGGCATCGACCTGCGGCTCGGCTCGCCCGCGGCGGCAGTGGACCGCACGGACCAGGCCGTCGTCCTCGCCGATGGCCACCGGCTGCCGTACGACGCTCTCGTCATCGCCACCGGAGTGACGCCGCGGCGGCTGCCGGGGGCCGACCGGCTGGCCGGCGTCCATGTGCTGCGAACCGTCGACGACGTCGTGGGCTTCCGCGCCGATGTGGCGGCGGCCCGCAGGGTGCTCGTCGTCGGCGCCGGCTTCCTCGGGACCGAGGTGGCCGCCACCTGCCGTGAGCTGGGCATATCGGTGACCCTCATCGACCCGCGCCCGGTGCCCGCCGAGGCCGCGCTCGGCGCCGTCGTCGGCGGCGCCCTCACCGCCCTCCACGCCGAGAACGGCGTCGACCTGCGGCTGGGCACCGGCATCCGGAACCTCGAGTCCGAACACGGGCGCGTCACGAGCGCCGTACTCACCGACGGCAGCCGGATCGCCGCCGACACCGTACTCGTCGCGATCGGCGCCCGCCCGGCGACCGACTGGCTGGCCGGCAGCGGTCTCCCGGTCGGCGACGGCGTCGAGTGCGACACCGCCGGCCGGGCGGCCGCCGACGTGTACGCCGCCGGCGACGTCGCGTCCTGGCGGCACCCAGACCACGGCCGGATGCGGGTCGAGCACCGCACCAACGCCACCGAGCAGGCCGAGCATGTCGCCGCCGGCATCCTCGGCGCACCCACGCCGTTCCGGCCGGTGCCGTACGTGTGGAGCGATCAGTACGGGGTCCGGCTCCAGGCCTGGGGCGTGACGAGCGCCGCCCACGACGTCGCTGTCGTGGCCGGGAGCATCGAGGAACGCCGGTTCGTCGCGCTCTACGGACGCGGCGGACGCGTCACCGGCGCCGTCGGCTGGCGGATGCCGAAAGCGCTGCGGCAGGCACGCGAGCTGGTGACCGCCGGCGCGCCATGGGCCGAGGCGGTCCGCGCCGGGCCCACCATCGACCGACCGTCACCCCCGCGCACCTCGGCCGCAGCGCACACGTAGAGGAGAACCCCGTGACAGAGACACCATCCCACCCGTCGCGCGAGCCCGGCGACGCCGAGACCCGGTCGGCGCCGCCGTGCCTGGACCGGCTGCGTCAGGCCCGGCCGGAGCTGAGCGGTGCCCGCGCGCGGGTCGCCGACACCGTCCTCACCGACCCGTGGAAGGTGCGTGGCGCCTCCATCCAGGTGCTGGCGCAGATGGCCGGCGTCTCAGAGAACGCGGTCAGCCGGTTCACCCACGCGCTCGGCTACAGCGGGTACCGCGAGTTCGCCCAGGCACTGTCACTGGACCTGGGCAAGACGCTCGGTCTGTACCACTCGCACCCCGTTGACCTGGCGCTGGAGTCGCGCTCCGGACTCGGTGGGCCGCTGGACCTCGTGCAGCGGGTCATGGCACTCGAGGTGGAGTGCATGCAGGACACGCTGGCGAACCTCTCCGAGCCGGCGCTGCGGCACGTGGTCCACCGGCTGGCCGCGGCGCCCGCCGTGCTGCTGGTCGGCACGGGCACGGCCGCGCCGCTGTGCCAGATGCTCGCCTACCGCCTGGCCAGCGTCGGGGTGCCGGTCACCTGGACCGCCGATCCGATGATGATGCTCGCGCACGTGACCCGGCTGAGCCCGGGTGACCTGGTGTTCGGCATCTCGTACTCCGGCCGGTCGCGGGACACCGTCCAGGCGCTGATGTACGCCAAGGAGCGCGGCGTGGAGACCGTCGGGCTGACCGCCAACCCGCAGTCGCCCATCGGCGACGTCACCGACGCGTCGCTCACCATCTTCAGTTCCGCGGTCTCCCGCGGCACCGCCCAGTTCGGCGCCCGGGTGGCCGGTCTCGCCCTCCTCGAAGCCATCGCGACCGCGGTGTCGGAGGAGAAGGGCGGCGGCTCCACGCACGAGCTGGAGGAGCTCGGCGCCACCCAGGCCCGGTTCAACGACCTGCCGTCGGACTGGCGGGGCGAGTCGTGACCGACGCCGCGCTGCGGATGAGTATCGCCGGGGTCGGGCACTGGCACGCGCCGCGGCACGTCGAGGCGTTCGTCGCCGCCGGCGCCACCGTCGTCGCGGTGCAGGACGACGCCGCCGCCACCGCCGAGCGCTGGGCGGTCAGGCTGGCCTGTGCGGCCGAACCGACCCTGGACGACCTGCTCGAGCGTCACGACGTCGACCTGGTGCTCGCCATGCCCCGCCACCGCGGCGCCCCGTCCGTCGTCGGCCGGCTCGTCGAGCACGGAACGCCGTTCGTGGTGGAGAAGCCCGCCGCCGCGAGCGCCGCGGACCTGTGGCCCCTGGTGCACGCCGCCGAAGCGGCCGGCCGGTTCGCCGCGGTGCCGCTGATCAACCGGTACAGCTCGTTCTGGGAGCAGGTCCAGCGGCTGCGGGGCGAGGGGCTGCTCGACCCCACCACGGTCGCGCGCTTCCGCATTGTCAACGGGTCACCGGACCGCTACGTCGAGGACGACGTGGGCTGGGTGCTCGACCCGGACGTCAGCGGCGGGGGAGCGCTGCGCAACCTCGGCCCGCATCCAGTGGATGCCTTCCTGTCGCTGGCCGCCGGCGAGGTCAGCGTGCTCGGCGCGGCGCTGTCGCACCGGCAGCACGCGTTGCCGGTCGAGGAACACGCCGTCGCCCTGCTGCGTGACGAGGCGGGGCTCATCGGGCTGGTGGAAGTGGGCTACAGCGGCCCCGACCGTGACGGCACCGACCACGAGTGGGCGCTGACCGGCGCCGGCTCGTCCGTGCGTGAGCTGCACGACGTCGTCGAGGTCAGCACCGGCTCGGGCACCGTCACGATCGCGTCGCCGTCGGTGATGCAGCGCTACCAGATCTTCGCCGCCGACGTCGTCGACCGGCTCCGTACCGGCCGCCCCGCGCCGGTCACCCTGCGCGAGGCGTGCCGCGCCCTCGACGTCATCGATCGCATCTACGCCGCGGCCGCCACCACGACCGGTACCGCGGTGCCGGCCCTGACACCGGCCGCACCAGGCCCCAACGAAGGAGAGATCCCATGACCAGGAGTGTCAACGGCGCGCCCCTGAGCAGACGAACATTCGTCCGCGGCGTGCTCGGTGCCGCAGCGGTCGGCACCATCGGCGGAGCACTGTCCAGCTGCGGCTCGGACGAGGCGTCCTCCGGCGACGGCAACGGCCGGCTCGTGTTCTGGCACAACTACACCCAGGAAGCGCGCGTCAACTTCATGCGCGACGTCGCCGACCGGTTCGAGGCCGCCCACCCGGGCACCACCGTCGAGATCGAGGTCGTGCCGTTCCCGCAGTTCCCGACGAAGTGGCCGGCCGCGCAGGCGGCCGGTTCGCTGCCCGACGTCACCACCGTGCTGCCGGAGCAGGCGGTCTCGATGTGGCACGCGGGGGCGCTGCACCCGATGGCACCGGTGCTGGACGAACTGGGCGGCGCCTCGGCGTTCGCGCCCGGCCTGGTCGACAAGATCGGGCGGTACCAGGACGAGCAGATCGTGCTGCCGCACTATGTGCACAACCGGCTGCTGGCGCACCGGCGCGACCTCCTGGACGCCGCCGGCGTCACCCTCCCAGAGCGGCCGACCTGGGACGAGGTGCTGACCGCCGCGCAGGCGGCGACCCGCGAACCGGACCAGTACGGCTGGATGCTCAAGCTGTCCGCGGCCGACACCGGCGGCGGCTACCTGCTCTACATGCTCACGCACTCCGCCGGCGGCCGGCTGTTCAGCTCGGACGGCACGGCGCTGCTGGACAGCCCCGAGGTCAAGCGGGCCACGGAGTACCTGGTCGAGATCGGCCGCACCGCCAGCGGCCCGGGCCAGGTCAACTACAACATCAACGACAACTTCTCCCTGATCAATGCCGGCACGACGGTGCTCGCCGAGGTGTCCGGGGCGGAGATCGGGACCGCGGCGATCGAGGCGCCCGACGTGGCGGCCCAGCTGACCACGACGTTCATGCCGACCGACGTGGTGCCGGGGCACCTCATCGGCGCCATCTCCGTCGCGCTGCCGAAGGGGCGCAATCCCACCCTGGCGCAGGAGTTCGCGGCGTTCCTCTACGCGGAGGAGAACTACGTGCCGTTCCTGCACACGATCCCGCTGTTCATGTTCCCGTCGCTGGCCGCGGCGAACGGCCCGGCGTTCTTCGACCACCCCACCATCGCCCAGTACGAGGCGACCGCGCGGCAGACCATGACCGGCATCGAGGAGGGCTTCGCGCCGGGCTTCGAGGACGGCCCGAGCCCGTACGCCGGCCCGGTGTTCTCCAGCCACGTGATCGAGCAGGCGCTGCAGTCGATCCTGGTCGGCGGTGCCGACGTGGACGGTGCGCTCGCCGCGGCCAACCAGACGCTCCAGGCGACCCTCGACGATGTCTCCGCTCGCCTCGGCTGAGCCGGCCGCGGAGCAGCGCCGGGCCGGGTCGCCGGTGGAGCCCGGCCGGCCCGGTGGACGCGCCGGGGTGGCGCGTCTTCTCCGCTGGGCCGACGGGCGCACGCACCTCCTGCTGGTGCTGCCCGGGGTGTTGCTGCTGCTGGCCGTGGTCGCCTACCCGATCGGCTTCAACCTCTGGAACAGCTTCACCAACCGCAACCTGAGCTTCCCCGTCACCAGCTGGGTGGGCCTGGAGAACTACCGGCGAGTCCTCGACGACCCGGCGTTCTACTCCGCCATCGGGAAGACCCTGGTGTGGACGTTCGCCTCCGTGGCCGGCCAGCTCCTGCTGGGGTTCGCCGGCGCGGTGGCCCTGCAGAACGTGCGCCGCGCGCAGACGCCGCTGCGGCTGGGCCTGATCGTTCCGTGGGCGTTCCCGTCCATCGTGCTGGCCTTCAGCTGGCGGTTCATGCTGGACCCGATCGTCGGTGTGGTCAACGACGTGCTGCTGGCCGTGGGCGTCATCGACGCCCCGGTGGCCTGGCTCGGTAACGAGTCGACCGCCATGCCGGCCATCGTGGCCATGAACATCTGGTTCGGCTTCCCGTTCATGATGGTGGCGCTGCTGGCAGGCCTGCAGACCATCCCCACCGAGCACTACGAGTCCGCCCGGGTCGACGGCGCGACGTTCTGGCAGGAGCTGCGCTACATCGTCGTCCCGGCGCTGCGGGCGCTCATCGGAGCGCTCGTGGTGCTCCGGACGATCTGGGTCTTCAACAACTTCGACTTCGTGTACCTCGCGACGGCGGGTGGCCCGGCCGGAGCGACGGAGACCCTGGCCGTCTACGCGTTCCGGGTCGGCTGGTCCAGTTTCGAGATCGGCCGGATGGCGGCGGTCTCGGTGGCGATGCTCGCCGTGCTGGTCGTCATCGTCGCGGTCTACCTGCGGGTGCTGCGGCCGGACCGGGAGGAGGACTGAATGGCGACCGTGCTGACTCCGCGGCACCGGGTGCACAGCGCGTCCGGCCGCAGCCGCGGCGCGCGGATCGGGGCGGCGATCGTCCTGGTGCCGCTGATCGCGTTCGCGGTCTTCCCGCTGTTGTGGATGTTCCTGTCGTCGGTGAAGACCCCGGAACAGCTGTACTCCGGCGACGGCTGGCTGCCTGACGGCATTGACTGGGGCTTCTACCGCCGGGTGCTGGACGGGACGCCGTTCACGTCGTTCATGGTCAACAGCCTGGTGGTCGGGGTCGCCAGCACCGCGATCGTGGTCGTGCTCGCGGCGATGGCCGGATACGGCCTGGCCAGGGGCACGTTCCGGGGCCGTTCCCTGCTGTCGCGCGGTGTCCTGGTGGCGTACGTGTTCCCGACCATCCTGATCGTGATGCCGCTGTTCACCCTGGTCTCCGACCTCGGACTGGCGGGCACCTATCCCGGCATCGTGCTGGTGCACGTGGTGTTCAACTTCCCGTTCTGCGTCTGGCTGATGGTGCAGTACTTCAGGACGCTGCCGCGCGAGATCGAGGAGGCCGGCCGGGTCGACGGGCTCAGCCACGTCGGGGTGTTCGTCCGCATCGCGGTGCCGCTGGCCGCGCCCGGCCTGGCCACCACGGCCATCTTCGGGTTCATCAACAGCTGGAACGAGTTCCTGCTGTCGTTCGTGATCCTCGGCAGCGGCGACCGGCGCACCCTGCCGGTGGGTGTCTACAACTTCGTCGGCAGTGAGGTCGCCGACTGGGGCCCGCTGATGGCGGCGACGACGCTGGCCGTCCTGCCGACGCTGGTGCTCTTCCTGCTGGTGCAGCGGCGCATCACCGGCGGCCTGACCGGTGGCGCGGTGAAGGGATGACGGGAGGCACCGCCGGAGAGGGACGACGGCCGCTGTGGCTGCACTCCATGGCGACGCCGGAGACCGACGCCGTCGGCTGTCTGGAGGTGGCGCACCGGCTGGGGCTGGACGGCATCGAGCTGATCGTCGCCGGCGACTACCCGGCGGCGCTCCCGGAGACGGCGACGCCGGACCAGGTCGCCGCCGTCGTCGCCGCCGCCGACGGGCTGGGGTTGCGGGTCGGCGCGCTGTGTTCGTACGCCCGCGACATCGATGCGGAATCCGCGGCCGGGCGACGAGCGACGGCGGACGCGTTGCGCCGCGCGGTCGACCTGGCCGCGGCGCTGGGCGCCGGCCATGTCCGGGTCCTGGCCGGCCACGACCGTCCCACGGGGGAGCGGCCCGACGCCGTCCGGCGCGCGGCCACGACTCTGCACGACGTGGCTGGGTTCGCGCACGCCGCCGGCGTCAGCCTGAACGTCGAGAACCACATGGACACGCTCGCCACCAGCGCCGCGGCCACCCGCGACCTGGTGCTCGCCACGGCGTCGCCGGCGGTGGGGGTGCTGTACGACCAGGCGAACCTCGCCATCATGGGCGCCGAGCCGGCCGCCGTCGCCGTCGAGCTGCAGCGGGAACTGATCCGGCACGTCCACGTGAAGAACTTCGTGCCGGCCGGCACCGACCGGCGGCCGGTGCCGCTGGCCGACGGCGAGGTGGACTGGTCGACGACGCTGCGGCTGCTCGACGGCTACACCGGGGCGCTGACGTTCGAGTACGAGCGGCGCTGGTATCCCGGCGCACTGCCGCCGGCCGAGATCGGGCTGCCGGCGGACCGCGACTTCGCGCGGGCCCTACTGACCGGGTGATCGGCAGGGCGCGGCCGCCCTCCGCGGGTCGTGGCGCCCTGTCGATCACCGACGTACTGAGCACGGGAATGAGGCTGTACCGATGCATCTGCTGAGCTTTCGTCGTCCGGGAACGACGACACCGACGTGGGGAGTCGCCGACGTGCCGGACGGTGGCGTCGGCGACGACCCCGGCGCGCTGGCGGGTGTCAAGATCGTCGACGCGAGCGGCGCCGGCGGTCCGTACCCGCCGGACGTCGCGACGCTGCTCGAGCTGCCCGCGGCCGAGCGGGACGCCGTGCTGGCCGGCCTCGCGACGCTGCCGGCCGGCCTCGCTCTGGGCGAGGTGGAGCTGCTGGCGCCGATCCCACGGCCGCGCCGCAACGTGTTCGCCGTCGGCGCCAACTACCGCGGCCACGTGGAGGAGTCCGAGCACTCGGCGGGCCCGCCGGCCAGCCCGATCTTCTTCACCAAGGCCACCACGTCGGTGACCGGGCCCGGCGCCGTCGCCGTCGACCCGGCGCTGAGCACCCGGGTGGACTGGGAGGTCGAACTGGCCGTAGTGCTGGGCAGCGGCGGCCGGCACCTGTCGCGCCAGGAAGCCGCGGACGCCGTGTTCGGCTACACCACCGCCAACGATCTGTCCGCCCGCGACCAGCAACACGGCCGGCCGGAGGGACAGTGGTTCCTCGGCAAGAGCCTGGACGGGTTCTGCCCACTGGGCCCGTGGCTGGTCACCCGCGACGAGGTGCCCGACCCGGCCGCGCTGCGGCTCACCCTCACCGTCAACGGTGCGTTGAAGCAGGACTCCACCACCGCGGACATGGTCTTCGACGTCCCGGCCCTGATCGCGGAGCTGTCCCGGTTCGTGACACTGTGCCCCGGCGACATCCTGCTGACCGGCACGCCCTCCGGCGTGGGCGACGCGCGCACCCCGCCGGAGTACCTCGCGCCCGGCGACCGCGTGGTCGCCCACGTCGACGGTGTCGGACCGCTGGTCACGACCATCGTTGCCGCGGAGGGACGGTGAGCGCCCGCGTCGTCGTCGTGATGAGTGACGAGTTGCGCCGCCGGGTCATCGCCGAGCGGGACTGGGATCGGCTGGCCGGCGTCGCCGACGTGACGTTGTTGCCCGACCCCGCGGCCGATCCGGCGACGCTGTTGGCCGCGCCGGTCTGCGTCACCGGCTGGGACACGCCGCCACTGCCGTCGTCGCTGTTCGACGGGACGCACGGGCCGCGGCTGCTCGCGCACACCGGGGGATCGGTGCGGCACCTGGTGCCGGCGTCGGCCCTGGACCACGGGGTGCGCGTGACCCAGGTGTCGGCGGTCCTGGCCGAGGCGGTCGCCGAGTTCGCGGTCATGTCGATCATCGCCGGCCTGCGCGACTTCGTGCCGTTCGCGTCGGCGATGCGAGCGGGCGAGCCGTGGCCTGCGCTCGCGGCCCGGCCACCGGGTCGGCTGCTGCGCGACCAGACCGTCGGCGTCGTCGGTGCCAGCCGCACCGGGCGGGCGACACTGCGCCGGCTGCGTCCGTTCGGCTGCCGCTGCCTCGTGTTCGACCCGTACCTGGACGCCGGCGCGGCCGCCTCCCTGGGCGCCGAGCGCGCCGGCCTCCCGGAGTTGCTGCGCCGCTGCGACGTGGTGTCGCTGCACGCTCCGGTGCTGCCGTCGACGGTGGGGATGATCGGCGCGGCCGAGATCGCGATGCTGCGGCCTGGCGCGCTCGTGGTCAACACGGCGCGGTCGGCGCTGGTGGACAGCGCGGCGCTGCTGGCGGCCGCGGCCGCCGGCCGGGCCCGGGTCATGACGGACGTGTTCGACACCGAGCCGCTGCCCGCCGACGACCCGTGGCGCCGAGCCGACGGCGTCGTCGCCACCCCGCACATCGCCGCGCTGACCGCCGAGACGCTGCACGAGCAGGGCGCGGTGACCGTGGACGAGGTGCTCCGGTACCTCGGCGGGCAGCCCCTGGAGCACGAGATCAGCCCGTCAGCCTTCGCCGAATACGCGTGACCGGCGTGGCGCCCACCGCGGGCGCCACGCCGGCCGCGTCGTTCTGTCAGCGGATCTCGCAGGTCACCCGCATCCAGTCCATCTGGAACCCGGCGGTGTCGCCGTTGTTGCCGGCCGACCACAGCCGGACCGCGGGGTCGGTGTCACGGTCCTGGATGGTCCATCGGGCACCGGTGTCCGCGCCGTTGCGGTAGAGCCGGGCCTCGCCGCCGCTGGCGGTGTCGACCCGCCACGACGCCAGTGCTCCGGCGTTGTTCAGCGCGTAGACGCGGCTCCAGGCGGTCTGGCCCTTCTTGATCGTGTAGACGCCGTCCTGCTGGATCGACAGCATCAGCCGCCGGCTCCGGTTGGTCACACTGACCGCCAGGCTGGTGCCGTGTCCGTTGGACGGGTTCAGCGCGGCGTAGTCGGTGACCTGGGCGCGGAAGTCCACCGAGAAGTCGCACCGGTCGGGCAGCTGCTCGGTGACGGCGTTCTGGCCGGTCCCGGGGCTCTGGATGGTGAGGTGACCGGCCGGCGAGACGGTGCCACCACTGCCGAACGGTTCCCAGCCGACGAGATCGTCGAACGACGTGGAGACCAGGTTCTCCTCCACGCTGACCCAGTTCACCGAGGCGCCGGCGGGTGCCGCGCTGGTGCCGGACGTCGACACCGTCGTGCGGACCGGCGCGGAGCTGGGCGGCATCGACCACTCGACGCCGGTGTCGGCGGAGTCGAAGAACAGCCGGGCGGTGCCGTCGCTCTGCACGACCACGCGGTACTGGTGGTCGTTGCCGTCGATCGCCTGCGTGAACACCCGCTGCCAGTTCGACTGTCCGGCGACCCGGGCGTACACGCCGTCGGACTGGGCCGTCAACGCCAGCTCCCGCGTCCCGTTCGCGACTCGCAGCGCCAGGTTGGCGCCCACGCCCGTCGTCGTGTTCAAGGTGGACGCGGTCGTGATCCGCCCGCTCATCGCGGCGACGAACGTCCCCTGGTACGCGTGGTTCTGGTGCACCGTCGTGGTGGTTCCGGCGGCGTTCGCCAGGTTGAGCCGGCCGCTGGTGACCGTGGCGGTGCCGCCGTTCGCGGTCGTGGTCCACGGCGCGCCGGCGGCATCCCAGTTCTCGTTGATGCCGGTGAACGAGTCGGAGACGTCCAGCTTCACGACCTTGATCGCCGAGGTGTCGTGCTCCCACACGACGAAGAACTTCCCGGGCGCGTACTCGTCGGCCATGGCGTAGGTGTCCCAGCCGGCGCTGTGCGGCCGGGCGACGATCGGCGGCCCGTCGGCCAGGAACCGTCCCGGGCCCCATGGCTGGTCCGGCTTCTTGACCTTGTAATTCAGGATCGAGCGCCAGTGCGGCGGACGGGTCTCGACGGGGCTGGGGAAGATGCCGCCCATCGTGTTGTAGATGGCCAGGAACTGCCCGGTCGAGTCGACCGTGACGTACCCCTTGGTGCCCATGTTCGGGATGTTGCTGTCGAACGCCAGCGGCGACCAGGTGAGCCCGCCGTCGGTGCTCTCGGTCCTCGACATGTACACCGGGCCGGTGTTGTAGTCGTCGGCCGGCACCGCCACTCGGTTGAACATGATGAGCTTGCTGGGGTTCTGTGGGTCCACCACCAGCTGGTTCTCGCCGGACTTGGTGTTCAGCGGGTCCGGCGCGAACGCCCCGGGCGTCCAGGTGACCAGGTCGGTCGAGCGCATGACCGCGACCTGGCCGCCCTTCCAGAACGGTGCGATGTGGTAGTTGCCGTACTTCAGCGGCCGCCCGGCGATGACGAAGCTGGACGGGACCGCACCGAAGTTCGCCGTGTGATTGGTCCAGGTCTGGCCGCCGTCGGTGCTCTTCTTCATGAACGTGGTGACCGGCTGGCCGTTCCGGGAGTCGGCCGGCGTCCTGCCGAGGAAGGCGTACAGGTCGGTGCCGACGCGGTAGAAGATCACGTAGTGCCAGCCGTAGGTGGAGTCCTTCGGTGCCAGCGTGAGTGGGGCACTCCAGGTGTCTCCGCCGTCGGTGGAGTAGGCGTACTTGATGGCGCCGTTGTCGAACTGGTTCAGGGTGTTGCCCTCGCGCCAGGCGGCCACGACGTTGTCCGGGCTGGTCGAGATGATGTCCGGGGTGCGGATGCCGTCACCGTCGAGCAGGGTGAGGTCCGAATGGACCGTCACCTCGTCCGTGAAGCCCTCGGCTCGGGCCGGTGGGGTGGGTGCCAGGACAGCGATGATCAGGGCGAGGGCGGCGGCCACGACACCGATGACGGCGGGTGGGCGGGCCAGGCGTGGTGCATGCATCTTCGGCGGCTCCATGCTCTGCGGAGGAACGTGAGCGCGCGGCACGGCTGGTGAGCGGCGCGGCGCGTGGGACCTGACCCGGTGCGACGACCGGGCCGGGACGTGGGGGTGATCGCTACTGCCAGCAGATGATCATGAGCGTAACAGTTAATACTGAAGTGCGGAAGATGTCATAAATTACTTCTACATTGATCATGGCCTAGATCATGATCAACCGGCAAAGGATCACGACCAACTCCATGATCAACTCGGGTGGGGTGGGGTGCGGTTGACGGGGCGCGAGGCGCTGGCATAGCTTTCGAACTGGTGGTTGCGAGGGTTGAAACGGCGTGGAGGTGGGTGTGCGGGACGGTCGGCTGGCCGGGCGGACGGCACTGGTGACAGGCGCGTCTCGCGGCATCGGGGCGGCCGTGGCCAGGTCGTACGCGGCCGAAGGGGCTGCCGTCGTTCTCGCCCACGAGCCCGACCCGGTGATGGCCACCCTGGCCGAGAAGCTGGCCGTCGAGCTGCGCGAATCCGGCGCCACGGCGGTCGCGCTGGGGGCCGATCTGGCCGATCCCGAGGCGGTCGAGGCGCTGGTGTCAGAGGCACGGCGCGAGGTCGGCCGGCTGGACGTCGTCGTCGCCAACGCCGCTGCCACCGGCAGGGCGCCCTGGCGGGAGATCGGGCTGGACCAGTGGGGCCTGGTCATGGACGTCAACCTGCGCGGCACGTGGCTGCTGGCCCGGGCCGCGCACCCGGACCTGGTGGCCAGCGGGCGCGGGTCGGTCATCACCGTCACCAGCGTCATGGTGGCCACCGGACAACCCGGCGCGCTGCACTACACCTCCAGCAAGGCCGGGATCATCGGGCTGACCCGGGCGCTGGCACGCGAAGTCGGCCCGGACGGGGTCCGGGTCAACGCCGTCATGCCGGGAGCCATCCGCACCGAACACGAGGAGGAACTGGGCGCGGACGAGGACGAGGTCTTCGAGCACGTCACCGCGGCCCAGGCGCTCAAGCGGCGCGGTACCGCCGCCGACCTCGCCGGGACGTTCGTCTTCCTGGCCAGCGACGAGAGCTCGTTCATCACCGGGCAGGTCATCAACGTCGACGGCGGCTGGGCGCATTGGTGATCCGGGCCTTCCGTAGGGTGACGGGATGTTCACCGTTGCCGACCGGGAGGTACTGCGCAGCCAGCTCGTGGCGGCCGCACGGGCCGATTCCCGCATCGTCGCCGCCGCACTGACCGGGTCCGCGGCGTCCGGTGCGCAGGACCGCTGGTCCGACATCGACCTGGCGTTCGGCCTCGCGCCCGGTACCGATCAGGCCGCCGTCATCGCGGACTGGACCGCGGTCATGTACGCCGAGCACGCGGCCGTCGATCACCTGGACGTACCCGTGCGCGGCATCGTCTTCCGGGTGTTCCTCCTGGCCAACACATTGCAGGTTGACCTCGCGTTCGCGCCGGACGGCGAGTACGGCCCGACGGCGCCGACGTTCCGGCCGCTGTTCGGTGCGGCGCCCGAGCAGCCGCCGCCACCGCGCCAGGAGCCGTCGGCCCTGATCGGCATGGGCTGGTTGTACGCGCTGCACGCGCGGTCGAGCATCGCGCGCGGCCGGGTCTGGCAGGCCGAGTACATGATCAGCGGGATCCGCGACCACGTGCTCGCGCTGGCCTGCCTGCGGCACGGGTTGCCGGCGGTGCAGGGACGCGGCGTCGACCAGTTGCCGCCGGAGGTGCTGCGGGCGGCGGCCGGCACGCTGGTGGGTTCGCTCGGCGCGACGGAGCTCGCGAGGGCGTTCCGGGCCGCGGTCGAGACGTTGTTGACAGAGGCCCGGCACGTCGACCCGGACCGGGCCGGCCGTCTGGCCGCCGTGGTGCGAGAGCTCGTCCAGTACGCCGGCCCGGACGCATGATGCGTTCTCGACGGGCGACGCTGACGCCAACTTTCGGCCTGTACGTCACCCCCTGGGAGGGGCGCACCCCTGCGAGACCCGCGACGCGGCCAGGCCCCTAGGCGGTCAGTCTTCGCTACTGGACCGGCCGGCCAGGAACGCGGTCAGCTCCGGATCGGCCGACGTGACGCGGTCGACCTCCTCGCCGCCGTCGCACCGGCACAGCGCGACGACGGTTCCGGAGCTCGTGTGCGCGACCACCCGCCACATCCCGCCCGCGTCCTGCCAGCGCGTCAGCGCGTCCACGACGTCCATGACGCCACCCTAGGGTCGATGCCGGGTACTGCGCGTGCGGGCCGGCCGTCATCAGTGATGGTGGCGCTTGACCGAGCAGCCAGGGGGCCTCGCTCAGCTCACGCCCAGGTGCGGGGCCGGGAACACGCCGCCGGGGTCGCGGACCTGCTTGATCGCGGCCAGCCGGTCGCGAGTCCCGGTACGGAACGCCTCGGGCGCCAGCACGGACGCGGCCGGACCGCCGACGAAGTTGAGAAACCGCAGGCCGGTGCCCCAGGGCGCCAACGCTGACAGCACCGCGTCCCCGGCCGCCGGGCCCAGGCCGATAGCGGCCACGCTGAACGCGGCGTCGTCGTGGTCGAGGGCGTGAGGATGACGCGGCGGACGCGCCAGCGCCCCGCCCAGCTGCCGCACGCCGACCATGATCAGGCCGTCGGCTGACGCATCCGGTCCGGCCGCCGCGATCAGGGCGTCGGCGGCACCCTCGTCGAACGAGCTGAGCATCAGCGAGCGCTCGTCGTAAGCGATCGGCTCGGTCGGGTCGTCATAGACGGCGGCGATATCAGCCAGCGGCAGGCCCGCGACGGTGTCGACGATCCGGGGGCCGATGTCGCGCAGCGGCCGCACCAGCTCCTCGCCCTCGTCGAAAGGGCCGGCGTACGCGATGCGGATGTGCACCGTGAGCCGTCCGCGCAACGGCTCCGGGATGCCGGGCGCGTCCGGCATCCGGACCAGACCGGCCGACGAGTTCATCGCGTCCGGTAACCGCGCTGTCCAGTCCCGCCACGTGTGGACGACATCGGCGGCCCGCTCGGCGGCGAAGACCAGCCCGCCGCCGTACAGCCCCGGCGGCACCACCAGATCGACCTCCATCGCCGTCACCACGCCGAAGCCTCCCTTGCCGCCGCGCAGTGCCCAGAACAGGTCGGCGTTCTGGTCCGGATCGGCGATGACCAGCTCACCGTCCGCGGTGACCACTTCCAGCCGCCGGACCTGGTCGGCGGCCCAGCCGAAAGTCCGGCCGAGCACCGGCAGTCCGCCACCGAGTGTGTAGGAGACCGCGCCGACCAGCGGTGACGATCCGCTCAACGGCGCCAGTCCGGAGGCCGCGGCCGGGTCGATGACCTGCCGCCACCGCACGCCTGCCTCGATCCGTGCCGTCCGCGCGCCCGGGTCGAGCTGCACGCCGTCCAGGCGCCGGGTGCTGATCAGCAGACCGCCCTCCAGCGGGACACCGACGCCGTGACCGGTCGCCTGGGCGACGACCTGGATGCCTTGGTCGGCGGCGAAGCGCACCGCCGCGACCACATCCGCCGTGGACGCCGCGCCTACCACGACGTCCGGACGGTGCTCGCACGCGAGGTTGAAACCGGACCGCTCGTCGTCGTACCCGTTCTGGCCCGGCAGCAGGACGGGCCCCTCGATGCGGCGGGCCAGGCCGGCGACCGCCGGCTGCAGTGTCGTGTTCATGTTCTCGATCCCACTGGAGCTCCGCCCCGCGTACCAGACGGAGATGCCACGTACAGTTATCACTGATCGTGATGAGTCCGGCCGGCTCGAGGAGGTCCGTGGAGCTGCGGCAGCTCGCATACTTCGTCGCCGTTGCCGACGAAGGGGGGTTCGCGCGCGCCGCGGAGTCCCTGCACGTCGGCCAGCCCGCCGTCAGCCAGCAGTTGCGCCGCTTGGAGCGGGAACTCGGCGTCGTGCTGTTCGACCGGACCACCCGGCGGGTCCGGCTCACCGCGGAGGGCGGCCGCCTGCTGCCCGAGGCGCGGGCCGTGCTCGCCGCGGCGGAGCGCACCCGGCGGCTGGCGGCCGAGCTCGCCGGTACCGGCTCGCTGCGGCTCGGCACCAGTCCAGCTCCCGGCCGCCGGCTACCCGACCTGCTCGCCGCGCTCGCGTCCCGGGCGCCGGAACTGCGCGTCCGGCTGAGCACGGTGAAGCTGGCCGAGCGGCTGGCGTCCGTGCGCTCCGGCGTGCTCGACGCCGCTCTGGTCCGCGACGTCGCCGACGCGCCGGGGCTGGAGCTGCTCGCGCTGTGGACCGATCCCGTCGTGGTCGCGCTACCGGCGGGGCACCCGCTCGCCGCACGCGAGACGGTGCGGCTGCGCGACCTCGGCGGCCTGCCGGTCCGGCTTGCCCATCCACGCGCCAACCCGCCCTTCCACCGGCTGGTGGCCACGGCGTTCGAGGCGGCCGGTATCGACCCGCCGGCCGGCCCGCCGTTCACGTCGTTGCGTGAGACGCTCACCGATCTCGCTCACGCCGCCGCGTCGTGGACGCTGTTCTACGAGGTCGGCACGCCGCCGCCGATGCCGGGCGTCGCCTACCGCCGGCTCGCCGGGCTGGTCTCGACGACGTACCTCGCCGTACCCGCCGACCCACCGTCGCCGGCGATCAGGCAGTTGCTGGCCGCCGCCCGCGACCTCGGGCGCGGCACGCCGGACCCTCCGCGACTCGCCGAGCTGGGCTGAGCGGCGACGACCGGGCACCTCGGCCGGGCGGTGCCGCGGGTTCACGCTCGCCCGGGCGTCGAGAGGGTGAGTGTCCGGTTGATCCAGAAATAACGGATGCGTAACACCTCGCTCACCCCTCTGGTGGTCGAGAAGTGTGAACGCTAACAATGGCGTAGTCCAATGTGGCATAGCACTGAGTGCTGGCCGCGGACAGGTAACAGAGCGTCGGCCGTGTGGTGCTAGCGGTGGCACCACAGGCCGTCAGGTGATTTCTCCTATCCGGCACGTGCCCGCGAATAGGTGGACAACCGTTCGATACCCAGGAGGGGTCAACACATGGGCATCAGGAAGCGGGTCACGCAGGCGATCTCCATCGCGGCGGGGGGCGTCCTCGCTCTCGGGCTCGCCGGCTGCTCGGGCGACGACAGCGGTGGCGACGGCGGTGGCGGCGACGGTCTCGTCACCGTCGGTTTCGTCGCGGTCGGACCCGAGGGCGCCTGGCGCGAGGCCAACGAGACCAACATCAGGGAGACGTTCACCGAGGAAGCAGGCTTCGACCTGCGGTACGCCCCGGCACGCAACCTCGACCAGACGTCGCAGATCGACGCGTTCACGTCGTTCGTCGACGAAGGCGTCGACGTCATCCTGCTCTCGGCCACCGAGGGCAGCGGTTGGGAGGACTCGCTGCGGCGGGCGCAGGAGGCGGAGATCCCCGTCATCCTCATCGACCGCGGCATCGAGCCGGACGACGACAGCCTCTACGTGACGCGGATCGCTCCGGACAACTACGAGGTGAGCCAGGGCGTAGCCGAGTGGGCGCTCAGCGCCTTCCCGGACGGCGCGAACTACTTCGTGCTCGAGGGGCCCCCTGGGGTCTCCGTCGTCAACGAGCGCAATGAGGGCTGGAACGACGTCATCGGTGAGCACCCCGAGTTCGTGAGCCTGGGTGCGCAGACGGCGAACTGGTCGACCGAGGAAGCCCGCAGCGTGTTCGAGACCGTGCTGCGCTCCAACAACAACGACGTGCAGATCGTCTTCGCGCAGAACGACGAGATGGGTCTCGGCGCGGCGCAGGCCGTCGAAGAGGCCGGCCTCACGCCTGGCGTCGATGTGCAGATCGCCACGATCGACGGTACCCGCGGTGCGCTCGAGGCGCTGGCGGACGGCCGGCTGAGTTTCGTCGCGGAGTACAACCCGCTCTTCGGTGAGACGGCGCTCGAGATGGTCAACCAGGCGCTGGAGGGCGAGGAGGTCGACTCGTACGTCATCGTGCCGAGCGGGACCTTCGACTCGCCCGAAGCGGCGACCGCGGCACTGCCGGATCGCAAGTACTGATCCCGGTTCGCCTGTCGTACCCGCCGACGTGTGGGCCGGTCCTACGACACCGGCCCACACGTCCGGCGGATCGCCCGGTCCGCGCCCATCGCCGACGAAGACTTTGGACACTCGCATGACTGGATCCCCACCGATCGTCGAGATGCACGGCATCTCCATCGCCTTCCCCGGCGTCAAGGCCCTGGACGGGGTGGACCTGCGCCTGTGGCCGGGTGAGGTGCACGCACTGATGGGCGAGAACGGCGCCGGGAAGTCGACCCTCATCAAGGCGCTCACCGGCGTCTACCAGATCGACGACGGCAAGATCCTGATCGACGGACAGGACCTGCACCTCGGCGGCACGGCGGACGCGCAGGCGGCTGGGATCTCGACCGTCTACCAAGAGGTCAACCTCTGCACCAACCTGAGCATCGGTGAGAACGTCATGCTCGGACACGAGGTCCGCGGCCGGTTCGGCATCGACTGGAAGAAGACCCATCGAGCCGCGACAGACGCGCTGGAGGCCCTCGGTCTCGGGCACCTCGATCCGAAGCGGCCGCTGTCGAGCCTGTCGCTCGCGGTGCAGCAGCTCGTCGCGATCAGCCGGGCCATGGTGCGGCGGGCGAAGGTGCTCATCCTCGACGAGCCGACGTCGAGCCTCGACGCGAACGAGGTCGAGAATCTCTTCACGGTGATGCGGAGCCTTCGCGACCAAGGGGTGGCGATCCTCTTCGTCTCGCACTTCCTCGACCAGGTGTACGCGATCAGCGACCGGCTCACCGTGCTCAGGAACGGCAGGCACGAGGGCGAGTACCTCACGACGGAGCTCGACCGGGCGCAGCTGATCTCCACGATGATCGGCAAGGACATCGCGACGCTCCGGTCGCTCGCATCGAGCCGCCACCCGGCCGGGCGAGACTCAGGCGCGGGCGCCGTCCTCGCCGCGAAGGGCATCGCCCGGCGTGGCTCGATCGAACCGACGGACCTGGAACTGCACCGTGGCGAGGTCGTCGGGTTCGCGGGCCTGCTCGGATCGGGACGCACGGAACTCGCCCGGCTGCTCTACGGCGGCGACAAGCCGGAGGCCGGCGTGATCGAGGTGCACGGCAAGGAGGTCGCGATCAACTCGCCCGCCACGGCCCTGGCGAACCGCATCGCGTTCTCCAGTGAGAACCGGCGCGACGAGGGCATCGTCAAGGACCTGACGGTCCGGGAGAACCTCATACTCGCGATCCAGGCCAAGCGCGGGTGGGCTCGCCGGCTGCCGCGGAAGGAGCAGAACGAGCTCGTCGCCAAGTACCTCGAGGCGTTCGACGTGCGTCCGGCGGATCCCGAGCAGCTCATGCGGAACCTGTCGGGCGGCAACCAGCAGAAGGTGCTCCTGGGCCGCTGGCTGGCGACACAGCCGGACGTGCTCATCCTCGACGAGCCGACCCGCGGCATCGACGTCGGGGCGAAGGCGGACATCCAGCAGGCGGTGGTGGAGCTCGCCGAGCAGGGCGTGAGCGTGGTCTTCATCTCCTCGGAGCTGGAGGAGGTCGTACGGCTGAGCGATCGCATCGTCGTGCTCAAGGACCACCGCGTCATCGCCGAACTCGAGAACGGTCCGAACGTCAGCGCGGAGACGATCGTGTCGCTCATCGCCGACGAGGGCGCGCAGGAGGAGATCGAGGTATGAGCAGCCCCACCACGTCGGCGAGGGCGCGGGCCAGCACAGTTCTGCGGGCTCCGTACTTCTGGGGGATCGTCGCGATCGTCCTGCTCCTCGCCATCAACACGATCCGCGACCCCGGGTATCTCGCCATCTCGGTGCATCCCTCGACGGGGAACCTCGCGGGCAACCTCATCGACATCCTGCGCGCCTCCGCGCCGATCCTCATGATCGCGGTCGGCATGGCGCTCGTCGTCGCCACTCGCGGGATCGACCTCTCGGTCGGGTCCGTCATGGTGGTGGCGGGGGCGGTGTCGATGGAGTTCATGAGCGCGCAGCAGTCGAACTCCGCCGGCACCGCGCTGGTGGCGCTGCTGCTGGCGCTGGGCATCAGCGCGGGGCTGGGTGCCGTCAACGGCGTGCTGGTGTCGGTCGTCGGGCTGCAGCCCTTCATCAGCACGCTGGTGATGATGCTCGCGGGCCGTGGCATCGCCAAGGTCATCACCGGTGGCCAGAACACGACCGCGTCGAACGACTCGTTCCGCTGGATCGCCAACGGCTACGTCCTCGGCATCCCGGTCGTGTTCGTCATCGCCGTGCTCATCGTCGTCGCGGTCGCGCTGCTCGTGCGGCGCAGCGCCCTCGGGCTCATGATCGAGTCGATCGGCATGGACCCCCAAGCCGCCCGGCTGGCGGGCATCAATCGCAGGGCGCTGTTGCTGACGGCGTACATCACCAGCGGTCTCCTCGCGGGCATCGCCGGCGTCTTCGCCACCGCGACCGTCATGACGGTGGACGTGTCGCAGACCGGCTATCAACTGGAGCTCGACGCGATCCTGGCGGTCGTCGTCGGTGGTACGTCACTGGCCGGCGGCAAGTTCTCGATCGCGGGCGCGGCCGTCGGCGCGTTCCTCATCGCGACGCTCGACAAGACCGTGGTCTTCCTCGGCATCTCGTCGTCGGCGACGCCGGCGTTCAAGGCCGCCGTCATCGTCATCGTCTGCTTGCTCCAGTCCGAGCGCGTCCGCGCTCAGATCCCGAAACTCCGCATCGTGCCTCGGCGGGCACCGAAGGAGGTCGCCTCCGCATGAGCGCCATGCAAACGAAAACCCCACCGGCGCAGCCGCGCGGCGTAGCGCGCACGCTGGCAGCGGTGCAGCGCAAGGGCTACATGCAGGCGCTCCCGACCGTCGCCGCACTCGTGATCTTCCTCGGGATGCTCGTCTACGGCGAGATCGCGTACGGGCGCATCGTGCAGTTCAACACCCTCTCGAATCTGCTCGTCAACAACGCGCACCTGGTGATCCTCGCGGTCGGGCTGACCTTCGTGATTTTGACCGGCGGCATCGACCTCTCGGTCGGCGCCGTCATCGCGTTCAGCAGCGTCGTGGGCGTGCTTCTCGTGAACGCGGGATGGAACCCCTGGCTGGTCGTCGCCGCCATGGTCGCCATCGGCTCGGCCTTCGGGCTCGTGTCCGGTGTGCTGGTCCAGTACTTCGGCGTGCAGCCCTTCATCGCCACGCTGGCGATGATGTTCCTGGGCCGGGGGCTGGCCTCGATCCTCAGCACCCAGCCGGAACGGCTCGCGGATGACTCCGGGTTCCGCTCGTTGGGCACGACCTGGAAGATCGTCGATGGCCCGAAGGTCAACGACCTCGTGATCAGTCCCGGTGTGGTGGCTGCGGTCGTCGTGGTTCTCGTCGGTCTCTTCCTGTTGCACCGCACGCGATTCGGACGCACCGTGTACGCCATCGGCGGCTCGGAGCAATCGGCGTCGCTCATGGGGCTCCCCGTGCCGCGGACGAAGGTCTGGGTCTATGTCATCAGCGGCACGCTGGCGGGGGTGGCCGCCGTCGTCTACACCGCCCGGCTCGGGATCGCCCAGAACATCACCGGTATCGGCTGGGAGCTCGACGCCATCGCGGCGGTCGTGATCGGTGGCACGCTCCTCACCGGTGGCGCCGGCTTCGTGCTGGGCTCGGTGGTCGGCGCGCTCGTGCTCGGGCTCATGACCGTGCTCATCACGAGGGACGGCGGGATTCCGCCGGAGACGACGACGATCATCACCGGCGGCATCCTCTTCGTCTTCGTGCTGCTGCAACGCACCGTGGTGCGACAACGACGGTAGCCCGCCACCGCGTGACCACCCCGGAAAGGAGTGATGCCAGCTCACCGTGTGAGCGCTCACATGCTGTGCCGGCACAACACGACGCGTTTCCAACGAGGGCCGAGCTCGAGCGAAGGGAAGTCAGACCATGACCACGTCCGAGAAGCCAGGAGTGAGCCGCCGCACGTTCGTGCGCGCCTCCGCCATCGGGGTCGCGGTGGCCGCGACAGGCAAGGCACTACCGGCGGCCGCGGCGCAGACCACCGCCGCGGCGGACGCCGAGGCACTGGCGGAAATCCCGTACGTCGGTGCGGGAAGCAACACCGCCGTCCGGCCGTTCTGGCCGCACGACATCAGGATCGGCTCCGGGCTGCTGCAGGAGAAGCGCGACCGGATGAAGGCGTTCCTGCAGTCGTTCGACGAACGCCGCTTCCTCATTCTCTTCAACAACCAGGCCGGCCGGCCCAACCCCCCGGGCCTGCAGGTGCCCGGAGGCTGGGAGAACGGTGGCCTGCTGAGCGGACACTGGGCCGGCCACTACCTGACAGCTCTCGCCCAGGCGTACGCGGACGAGGGCGAGCAGGTCTTCAAGGACAAGCTCGACTGGATGGTGGACGAGCTCGCCGAGTGCCAGGCAGCCATCACCGCCCGGATCGGCGGTGGCGGCGGTACGGACCCGGACCCCGAGCAGCCTGCCATCGGCCGCGTCGAGGGACGATTCGGCAGGGCGCTGAAGCTCAACGGCACGAGCAACGCACAGCACGTGCGCCTGCCGCAGGAGGCCGTCTCCCAGCTCACCGACTTCACCATCGCGACCTGGGTCAACCTCGCCGCGGCGCAGAACTGGTCGAGGGTGTTCGACTTCGGGTCGAGCACGACCGTCAACATGTTCCTCACCGCCCGCTCCGGCGTCTCCGGCAACGCGCCCCGGTTCGCCATCACCACCAGCGGCAGCGGCGGTGAGCAGCAGATCAACGGCACGTCAGCCGTCCCGACCGGCCAGTGGGTGCACCTCGCCGTCACCCTCGCGGGCGGCGTGGGCACGCTGTACGTCAACGGCGCCGTTGCCGGCACCAACACGGCCATGACGCTCAACCCGTCGGACCTCGGCGTGCCGGGCAACGTCTGGATCGGCCGGTCCCAGTACGGCGACCCGTACCTGGACGCGTCGATCGACGAGTTCCACATCTTCGACCGCGCCCTCGGTGCGGCGGAGGTGCAGTCGCTTCTCGACGCCCCGGCCGGAACGACCGGTGGCGGGAACATCGCCTGGTACCGGTTCGACGAAGAGAACGGCGCAACCCTGCTCGACTCGTCGTCGAACGGCCGCTCGGCCGGCGTCGTGCCCGTCTCGAGCGGCGGCGAGGAACTCTGGACGCCGACCTACCCCGGCTATCTGGGCGCCATCCCGGAAGACGCCGTGATCCGGTTGGCGCCCCCGCGGTTCGCCGTCTACGGCGGCAACCTGGAGACCAACGTCTGGGCGCCGTGGTACACCCAGCACAAGATCATGCGGGGCCTGCTGGACGCCTACCTGCTGACCGGCAACGCGAAGGCTCTCGACATCGTCGTCAAGATGGCGGAATGGTCGCACCTCGCCCTGACCGTCGGCGACAAGAACCACCCGCAGTACGAGGGCCCGATCACCCGGGACGACCTCAACTACATGTGGGACACCTACATCGCCGGGGAGTACGGCGGCGCCAACGAGGTGTTCCCGGAGATCTACGCCCTGACAGGTGACTCCAAGCACCTCGAGACGGCGAAGTTCTTCGACAACCGGGAGTCGCTCTTCGACGCCACCGTCGAGGACCGCGACATCCTCGTGGTGACCGACCCCGCCAGCCATGGCCGGCGCCGGCCCGCCCGGTTGCACGCCAACCAGCACGTGCCCAATTTCACCGGCTACCTGCGGATCTACGAGCAGACCGGCGAGGCGGACTACCTCCAGGCGGCGAAGAACTTCTACGGCATGGTCGTCCCCCATCGCACGTTCGCCAACGGGGGCACCAGCGGCAACTATCCCGGTTCCAACAACAACATCGAGATGTTCCAGAACCGGGACAACATCGCCAACGCGATCGCCCAGGGCGGCGCGGAGACGTGCACCACCTACAACGTGGCCAAGCTGGCTCGCAACCTCTTCTTCCACACCGAAGACCCGGCGTACATGGACTACTACGAGCGGGCGATCTTCAACCAGATCGCCGGATCGAGAGCCGACACGACCACCACCAGCAACCCGCAGGTGACCTACTTCCAGCCGCTGACACCGGGTGCGAACAAGGGCTACGGCAACACCGGTACCTGCTGCGGCGGAACCGGGTTGGAGAACCACACGAAGTACGAGGAAAGCGTGTACTTCAAGTCCGCCGACGGCTCCGCGCTCTGGGTCAACCTGTTCGTGCCGTCAACGCTGACCTGGGAGGAGAAGGGCCTGGTCGTCTCTCAGGAGACGGCGTTCCCGCGCGAGCAGAGCACCCGGATCACCATCCAGAGCGGCGGTGGCCTGTTCGACCTCAAGCTGCGGGTGCCGGCCTGGGCCGTGAGCGGGTTCACGGTGCGGGTCAACGGTCGTCCGGCGCCGATGCGGGCGGCCGACCCGGGCACGTACGCGACCCTGCGCCGCACCTGGCGCCCCGGCGATGTCGTCGACGTGTCGATGCCGTTCAGCATCCGGATCGAGCGCGCCATCGACCGGCCGGACACCCAGGCCATCTTCTGGGGACCGTTGCTCATGCCGATCCTCGGCAACCCCGGTGGCGGCAGCTACCGCGAGCTGACGCTGTACAGGTACCTCAAGCGGGACGGCGACTACTCGCGCGCGGCCATCACCCCGGCCGGTACGAGCGGGGCAGGGGACCAGCTCTTCACCACGCACGGGTTCACCCTGCGTCCGTGGTACGTCGGCGACACCCAGGCGCACTCGGCGTACTTCCGCCGGGTGGAGCCGCAGATCGTGTTCGGGACCATCGACTCCGGCGTGCCCAACGTGAAGCGCAACGACGGGCTCCCCAACTACGACGTCCCCGTCCAGGGCGTCCCGTCGCCGGGTACGGACGGTCCGACCTTCCTCGACGTGGTCTGGGACAACGCGCCGTTCGCGACGCACGGAGCGTTCGTGTCCACGGTGGCCCGGACGGCCGAGGAGTTCGTGGCGGCAGGGCTGCTGACCCGTGAGCAGAAGGACACGGTGGTCGCCTCCGCCGCGAGTGCGAAGGACGAGCTGGCACCCTGAGTCCGTTCGCCGGCGTGGAGCGTGCCGTGGCCCGGGTCGCGGCACGCTCCACAGCACGACTACAGATGACCTCATCGAAGGTGGCACGTGACTGTCGACTTCAGGCCGTCGGAGTTGTGGGAGCCCGACACCCGCCGCGACCCGCACGCGTTCTACGCGCGCGTGCGGGTCGCGGGCCGGCCGGTCCCGCAGTTCGACCCGGCCGGCAACCGGCTCTGGATCGTCGCGCGCTACGCCGACGTCCTCCACGGCCTCCAGCACCCGGCGATCGGGCACGAGCTGCCCGGACACCAGGTCGCGGGCCTGCCGGTCGCGCATCAGCCGAGCGAGGCGGAGCGGATCGCTGCCCGCCAGCTCATCCAACTGGACCCACCCGACCACACGCGGCTGCGCCGGCTCGTCAGCACCGCCTTCACGGCCCGGACGGTCGCCCGGCTCGAAACATGGATCGCCGGCGTCGCGGCCGACCTGGTCGCGCGGGCCTGCCGGCTGGGCCGCTTCGACGCCGTGGCGGACCTCGCCGATCCACTCCCGGTCAATGTCATCGCGCAGCTCGTGGGCGTCCCAGAGGAGGACCGGGCACGCTTCCGAGCGTGGTCGGCGACCATCGTCTCCGCGGCCGACCACGACGGCTCGGCCACCCTGGCATTCGCTGCCTACATCGACGAGCTGGCCGCGCGCCGCAGGGCGGACCCCCAGGACGATCTGCTCTCGGAGCTCGTCGCGCTGGAGACCCAGGGCGACTCCCTCGATCGCGACGAGCTGGTCGCCATGGTGCAGCTGCTGCTCATCGCCGGACAGGAGACCACCGTCGACGTCATCGTCAACGGCATCCGGCTGCTGCTCACACATCCTGAACAGTGGCATGATCTCCTCGCCGACCCGTCGCTGGCGAGCGCGGTGGTCGAGGAGACCCTGCGCTTCCGCGGTCCGGTCGAGATCGTTCCACCGCGATACACCTTCCGCGACGTCGACATCGCGGGCGACACGATCCCGGCGTTCGAGCGCGTCGGGCTGTCCCTCTGGGGTGCCAACCGGGATCCCTCGGTCTTCTCCCACCCGGACACGTTCGACATCCACCGAACCGACGTCCGCCGGCACATCGCCTTCGGCCACGGGATCCACTTCTGCCTGGGCGCGGCCTTGGGCCGGCTCGAGGCCCGCATCATGCTGGACTGCATCGCCCGCGAGCTGCGCGACCTGCGGCTCGCGGTGGACCCGGCCGAACTGGACGCCTTCCGCCTGCACCACGGGGCCCTGCCGCTGCGGATCGCGTAGGTTCGGCCGCCCGGCCCCGCTCGCCTACTCGGAGTCTCGGCCGGCCCACTCGCGCCGGATGTGGCCGATATGCGTGCGCATGAGGTCGCGCAGCTCCTCGGCCCGGCCGGCCTCGATGAGGTCGCACATCGTCTCGTGCTCCTGCGCGCTGGCGACCAGGCGGCCGGACGCGGCCAGCGCCGACAGCCCGTACAGCCGGGTCTGCGCGCGTAGCTCCTCGACGATGCGCACCAGGCGCTGGTTGCCCGAGGCGCCCAGCAGCCGAACGTGGAACTCGCGGTCGGCGTTGACGTAGTTGATCAGGTCGCTGCGCGCGGCGGCGTCGACGATGGCCGCGGACAGGTTGCGCAGCGCGGCCAGCTCCTTCTCGCTGATGAGCGTGACCGCCTGCGCGGCGATGGGCGGTTCGAGCAGCTCACGGATCTGCGTGATCTGGTCGAGGTCGCCCTCGGAGATGTCGGTGACCTTGAAGCCCTTGTTGCGGACGACCTCGACCAGGCCCTGCTTCACCAGGTCCAGCATGGCCTCGCGCACGGGGGTGGCCGAGATACCGAACCGCTCGGCCAGCCCTGGGGCGGAGTACAGCTCGCCGGGCTTCATCTCACCGGACACGATGGCGCCACGCAGGGCGTCCGCGACCTCTTCTCTGACGCTCATTCGCCGTGCGAAAGACGGCAGAGCCAACTGCCGTAGTTCAGCCATCCATGGTCCTTCCGATGAAGCACGGTGGCCGCACGTCGTAAGAGGCGCGCGCTCGTGCGTGATATCCCACCTGTTCAACCCTAGAGGAGAAAACCCTGTGGAAAGGGGTCTGTCGGGTCAAGGAAGTACTGCGCGGTTCCGGTCACCCAGGCCCGGCCGGTCACCGTCGGGATCACCGCGGGGACGCCGCCGACGGACGCCTCCTCGACCAGCCGCCCGACGAACCGGCTGCCGATCAGGGACTCGTTGACGAAGTCGGTGTCCAGCGGCAGCTCGCCGCGGGCGTGCAACTGTGCCATCCGGGCCGACGTCCCGGTGCCGCAGGGGGAGCGATCGAACCAGCCCGGGTGGATGGCCATCGCGTGCCGGGAGCGGCGCGCGTCGGAGCCCGGGTCGACCAGCTGCACGTGGTGGCACACGTCGATCTCCGGGTTCTCCGGGTGGACCGGGCGGTCGTGCTCATTGATGGCGTCCATGATGGCCAGCCCCGCGTCGAGCAGCCGGTCCTTCTGTGCGACGTCGACGCGGAGGCCAAGTTGGCCGGCATCGAGGATGGCGTAGAAGTTGCCGCCGTAAGCGAGGTCGTACGTGACGGTTCCCCAGCCGGGCACGTCGACCTTCGCGTCCAGCCGGTCGACGAACGACGCGACGTTGCGGATCGTGACCGACTCTGCGGCGCCGCCGGAGGTGGCGACCTCGGCGATGACCAGGCCGGCCGGAGTGTCCAGACGGATGGTGGTGACCGGCTCGGTGACCTCCACCATGCCGGTCTCCACCAGCACGGTCGCGACGCCGATGGTGCCGTGCCCGCACATGGGCAGGCAGCCGGAGACCTCGATGTAGAGCACGCCCCAGTCGGCGTCCGGCCGGGTGGGCGGCTGCAGGATCGCGCCGCTCATGGCCGAATGGCCGCGCGGCTCGAACATCAGCAGCTGGCGCAGATGGTCGGAGTTGTCGATGAACCACCGCCGCCGCTCGGCCATGGTGGCGCCGGGAAGCGTCCCGACGCCACCGGTGACGACGCGCGTGGGCATGCCCTCCGTGTGGGATTCCACGGTGTGGAGGATCCGGGTGGATCGCATCGGCGCACGCTCCTCGGTGGGTCAGGAGTACTTCTCGGCGGCCTTCGCCGTGAGCTCGCGCACGGACGCCTCGTCGGCCGCCAGCATAGGCTGACGGGGCGGCCGCACCGGCCCGCCGTTCCGGCCGATGACGTCCATGGAGAGCTTGATCGCCTGGATGAACTCGGTGTTGAAGTCCCAGCGCAGCAGCGCGTGCAGGTCGCGGTAGAGCGGCAGCGCGGTCTCCAGGTCGTGGTCCAGGACGGCGTGGTAGAGCTTCACACAGGCCTGCGGGAAGGCGCTCGGGTAGCCGGAGACCCAGCCCTTGGCGCCGGCCAGGCCGACCTCGAGGACGGAATCGTCGGTGCCGATGAGGATGTCGAGACCGGGAGCCAGCTCGCGGATCTGGTAGGAGCGCCGGGACTCGCCGGTGAACTCCTTGACGCCGACGATCAGACCCTCGTTGTACAGCTCGGCGAGCAGCGCCGGCTTGAGGTCGATCTTCGTGTCGATCGGGTTGTTGTACGCCGACACCGGGAGACCGACCTTCGCGACCTCTCGGAAATGCTCGATGACGGAGCGGTCGTCACCGCGGTACGCGTTGGGCGGCAGCGCCATGACCACCGGAGCGCCGGCCTCGGCGGCCTGCTCGGCCCAGGCGCGAGCCTCACGGGCACCGTAGGCGCCGACGCCCGGCATGACGGTGAATCCCTCGGGGGCGTTCTCGATGGCGACCCTCACCATCGTGGCCCGCTCCTCGTCCGTCAGTACCTGGTATTCGCCCAGCGAGCCGTTGGGGCAGACGCCGTCGCAGCCGTTCTCCGCCAGCCACCGCACATGCTCGGCGTAGCGGTCGTAGTCCACCGAAAGGTCGTCCCGGAAGAACGTCGGGGTGGCGACCAGAACGCCGTGCCACGGCTTTTCACGACTGGTCATGCGAGGGCTCCATTTCTATGCCATGTAACATTTTACGTGAGTGTCTGCGGACTTCTGTTGCACCTGGGATGGAACGTCGCTACGCCTTCAGAATGCCGTTCACCCGGCGCGGAATGCCCGGGTCCTCGTCCCGCAGTTCCGCGGGAAGCACGTACTGCGGGGCGTTCTGGTAGGAGAGCGGTCGCAGCCAGCGCCGGATGGAGGTGGGTCCGACGGAGGTGTGGCCGCTGACGGTGGCCGACGGGTACGGCCCGCCGTGGTGCATGGCCCAGGTGACGGCCACGCCGGTGGGGAAGCCGCCGAAGAGTAGCCGGCCGGCGCGCTGCCGCAACACGCCGTGCAGGCGCTCGACCAGGTCGGTCTCGCCGTCGGTCGCGTGCACGGTCGCGGTGAGCTGGCCGTCGATGCGGGTCAGGGTGTCGAGGAGTTCGTCGGTGTCGCGGTAGCCGATGACCAGCGCCGTCGGGCCGAAGCACTCCTCGAGCAGTTCGGCGTCGAGGTCGGCGGCGGCGACGGCGAACAGGGCCGGACGGCCCAGCGCGGGGTCGTCGGACCCGGCGTCGGCGCCGGCGGAGAGGCTGCGCAGGCGCGAGTCGGCCGCGCGGCGCGCCGTCTCGGCCTGGTAGGCGTCGCGGATGGTGTCGGTGAGCATCCGGCCGGCGGAGGTCGTCCCGAGTGCCTCGCCCAGCAGGGAACGCAGCCGGTCGCCGTCAGCGCCCTCGGGGGCGAACAGCAGGCCGGGCTTGGTGCAGAACTGACCGACGCCCATGGTCACCGAGCCCACATATGCGCTGGCGAACTCCTCGGCCCGGCTCGCGGCGACGCCGGGCGTCACCACCAGCGGGTTGAGGCTGCCGAGCTCGCCGTAGAACGGAATGGGCTCGGGTCGGGCGGCGGCGAGGTCGTACAGCGCGCGCCCGCCGCGGGTTGAGCCGGTGAAGCCGACGGCGCGCACGTCCGGGTGCCGGACCAGGTCGGCGCCGGCCTCGAGGCCCTCGACCATGCCGAGGATCGTTTCGGGCAGCCCCACCTTGGTGAGGCCGGCGCGCATCGCGGCGAACGTGCGGCGGCTGGTCTCGGGGTGGGCCGGGTGTGCCTTGACGACGACCGGGCAGCCGGCCGCCAGTGCCGAGGCGGTGTCGCCGCCGGGGACGCTGAACGCGAGCGGGAAGTTGCTGGCGCCGAAGATGCCGACGACGCCGACCGGCACGAGAATCCGGCGCAGGTCGGGGCGCGGGCCCATGGGGGTGTCCGCGGCATGGTCGATGGTGGCCTCGACGTAGGAGCCTTCGCGCAGGACCTCGGCGAAGAGCCGGAGCTGGAAGGTGGTGCGGGTGAGCTCGCCGTTCAGGCGGGTGGGCCCCAGGCCGGTCTCGCGGTCGGCGGTGGCGACGATGGCCTCGCGGTCGGCTTCGAACGCGTCGGCGATGGCGTCCAGTGCGTCGGCGCGGCCGGTCCGGCCAGCCTGCTCGAACACCGCGGTAGTCTCCGCCGCGTCGCGAACCGCTTGATCGACAGCAGACATGCTCGGTCTCTCCAGACGGCCGGTGGCCAGATCGACGACGAGTCGGCGTGGGCGGCCCACGCCGACTCGAGTGCTTTCACCAGATTATCTTAGTGACATGTGAAATGTCACTGTTGCGGGGGTGCTCATTCGGGGTTCGCGAGTTCGGTGAGAGTCAAAGGTGCGGCGATGGGGCGCTCCCCGATGCCGCGAAGATCCGCCTCGCCCGGGTGGTCCGCTCCGCTTGCGGACGCGGCCAGGCATGCGGTCGCGTAGCCGCAGACCCGGCCTTGACACCAGCCCATGCCGGCCCGGCTGAGCAGCTTGGCGGTGCGTGCATCGGTGGCGCCCAGGTCGTGCACCGCGCCGCGTACCTCGGCGGCGGTGACCTCCTCGCACCGGCACACCAGCGTGTCGTCGGTCAGCCAGGTCTGCCAGCCGTCGCGCACCGGGTGTACCTCGTGCATGGCAGCAGCGAATCGGCGTAGTGCCCGCCGGCGCCGGCGAAGCGCGGCCGGCACCGTGACGAAGCCGTCGTCGGCCACCCGGGCCGCGGCCCGGCCCGCGATCTCGCCTTCGGCGACGGCCAGCGGCGCACCGCCGATGCCGGTCGCCTCGCCCGCGACATAGACGCCTGGCACGGACGTGCGCTGGTGGTCGTCGACCGCCACCACCAGGGAGCCGTCGACGTCGACTCGGGTCGCGCAGCCCAGGGCCAGCGGCAGCTCCAACTGCGGGGTGAACCCCCACCCGACCGCGGCCGCATCGCATTCGATCACCCGCTCGGTGCCAGGCACCACCCGCCAGCGCGGGTCCAGCCGGGCCACGGTGACCGCCGTCAGCGTGTCGGTGCCGTGCGCGGCGACGATGGCGCTCCGGGTCCGGTAGGGCACGCGATGCCGGGCCAGCGCGGCCGCGTATCCGGCGCCCTCGGTGAGCTTGCCGGCCACCGGCAGGACGGCGGCGGTTCGACGCAGCCAGCCGGTCGGGGCGTTCGCCTCGAAGACCCCGGCGACGTCCGCGCCGCGGGCCGCGAGGCCGGCCGCGACCGGCAACAGGAACGGTCCCGTCCCGCCGACCACGACCCGCCTCCCGGCCACCACCTCATGGCCCTTCAACAGGGCCTGAGCGCCGCCGGCGGTGTACACGCCCGGAAGGTCCCAGCCGCGGAACGGGACCTGCCGGTCGTAACCGCCGGGGGCGAGCACGAGCGCCCGGGCCGGCACCGCCCGTTCGACGCCGTCGGCGACGGCCCGCACCACGAAGCCGGCGTCACTCGTGCCGTCGGCGTTCGTCGTGATGGTCCAGACCTGGTGCCCGTGGAATCGCACGGCACCGGCCACACCGGCGACCAGGCGGCGGAACGTCGTGAGGCCGTGGTGCAGGTCGGCGACGGCGCCGAGATCGCCCTCCGGGTGCCGCCAGTACTGGCCGCCCGGCTGCCGGCCGGCGTCGATCAGCGCTACCCGGGCACCAGCGGCCAGTGCGGCGCCGGCGGCGGCCAGCCCGGCCGGTCCGCCGCCCACGACGGCGACGTCGTACGGCTCGACCGCGGGTGCGGCGCCAGACGGCGAGGTGCGGTCAGACGGCGAGGTGGCCACGGCCGGTTCCTTCCTGGGCTCGCACCCGCATGCCCGCGGTCGCGGGCACCAGGCAGGCCCGCTGGTTGGGCACGTCGTCGACCTCGATCAGGCAGTCGAAGCAGACGCCGATGCCGCAGAACAGCCCACGCGGGCGGTCACCGGCCCGAGTGGTGCGCCAGGCCCGGATGCCGGCCGCCACGAGGGCGGCACCGATGCTCTGGCCCGGGGTGAACGGGATCGTGCGCCCGTCGAAGTCGAAGGTGTGGGTCATGGCCGGCCCCCGTCTCGCGATCGGTGCAACGTCGCAGGTGAGCGATGGTCAAGGCGCCGAAGACCAACGCCCGCGGCCGCGCGGCCGGCCACGATCTGGAGGCCGCCGGCGCCGCCGCATACTCGGCGCCGAGGCGCGCGCACCTCGGCAGTGCTCATGAGAAGCGCTCCGGGCGGAAGGGGGTGACGTCGAGGGACGGCTGCTGCCCGCCGATCAGCTCCGCGATCAGCACCCCGGTGCCCGCCGCGAGCCCGATGCCGGCACCCTCGTGACCGCAGGCGTGGAACAGTCCGGGGGCGCGCGGATCGGCACCGATCACCGGCAGGTGGTCCGGGCAGTACGGGCGGAAACCGCGGTAGGCGCGGATGACCTGCACGCCGGCCAGCACCGGGAACAGCTCGACCGCCCGAGCGGCGAGCGCCCGCAGCACGGGCACGGACAGCGTCCGGTCGTACCCGACCCGCTCGCGGCTCGAACCGATCAATACGGTGCCGGCCTGGGTGCCCTCGACCACCGGCGAGGTCTGCAGGGCGGCGTCGTCGCTGGCCACGTCGGAGACGTACTCCGCCGCGTACACCTTGTGCCGGATCAGCCGCGGCAGTGGTTCGGTGACCAGGATGAAACCGCGGCGGGGGAGCACCGGCACGTCGACGCCGGCCAGCGAGGCGATGTCGCCTCCCCAGGTGCCCGCCGCGTTGACGACGGCGCCGGCCGGGATGTCGCCCGCCGACGTCCGTACACCGGTGACGCGGTCGCCCGAACGCAGGAATCCGGTGACATCGACACCGGTGCGCACCGTGGCGCCGGAGCGGCACGCCGAGCGCAGCAGCCGCGCCGCCGCGAGCATCGGCTGCACCTGCGCGTCCTGCGGGTAGAGGACACCGCCGGCCATGGACGGGTTCAGGTGCGGTTCGTGCTCGGCCAGGTCCGCCGCCGGCACCACGACGGTCTCGACGCCGGCGGCCGCCTGCTCCGCGGCCAGGCCGGCCAGTGCGGCGAAGCCGGCCGCGGAGGAGGCGACGACGAGGCCGCCCTTCGGGTCGTACTCGAACCCGCCGACCTCGTGCCCGAGCGTGTGCCAGCGGCGCGCGGACAGCTGGGCCAGGTCGAGCTCCGCGCCCGGCGGCTTGTCCGAGACCAGGATGTTGCCCTCGCCGGCGCCGGTGGTGCCGCCGGCCACCGGCCCACGGTCGACGACGGTGACCGACAGCCCCGCCTGTGCGACGTGCCAGGCGATGGCAGCGCCGACGACGCCGGCGCCGATCACCACGACGTCAGCGGGCACCAGGAGGCCCTCCGGGAGTCAGACCGCCGGCCACGTGCGCTTCTGTCGTCTCGATGCTGCCGATGTCCTCGGACGCCGCCGACAGCGCGACCTCCTCGGGCTTCACCTCGTGCGGGGTGATCTTCCCCGCCCGGATGTCCTCGGCGAAGTGACAGGCCACCTTGTGCCCGCCGGGCAGCTCGCGCAACGCCGGCCGCTCGGTGTCGCAGCGGGTCTCCTGCTTCCACGGGCAGCGGGTGTGGAAACGGCAGCCGGCCGGCGGGTTCGCCGGCGACGGCAGATCGCCCTGCAGCAGGATGCGGCTGCGGGTCTCCTCGACGTTCGGGTCGGGCACCGGGACCGCGCTCATCAACGCCTTCGTGTATGGGTGCAGCGGCTCCCGGTACAGGTCGGCGGCCGGGGCCTGCTCCACGATGCCGCCGAGGTACATGACCGCGACCGTGGTGCTGATGTGCCGGACGACGGCGAGGTCGTGCGCGATGATCATATAGGTCAGGGAGAACCGCTCCTGCAGTTCCTTCAACAGGTTGATGACCTGCGCCTGGATCGACACGTCCAGTGCCGACACCGGCTCGTCGGCGATGATCATGGCCGGGTTGAGCGCCAGCGCGCGGGCGATGCCCAGCCGCTGCCGCTGCCCGCCGGAGAACTCGTGAGGGTAGCGGTGCACCACCGAGGCCGACAGCCCGACCACGTCGAGCAGCTCCCGGATCCGCCGGGCGTGCCCGGTCGGGCCGCCGGGCTCCTTGTGCGCCCGCAGCGGCTCGGTGAGCAGTGACTCCACACTCTGCCGCGGGTCGAGACTGGCCATCGGGTCCTGGAACACCATCTGGAACTGCCGGCGCACGGCACGCAGTTTGCGCTCGCTGAGCGCCAGCAGATCCTGGCCGTCGAGCGTGACCGAGCCCTTGGTCGGCTCGATCAGCCGCATCACCGCGCGGCCGAGGGTGGACTTGCCGCACCCGGACTCGCCCACCAGGCCGAACGTCGTTCCGGCCTCGATGTCGAGGTCGACGCCGTCGACGGCCTTGACCGCGCCCACGGTGCGCTGGAACAGAGTCCCGGACTTGATGGGGAAGTGGACCTCGAGGTCGCGGACTTCGAGCAGACTCACCGGGCCACGTTCCCTTCGTCGACGAGCAGATCCTGGCCGACCGGCCGCACGCAGCGCACGGCATGACTGTCCAGCGGGGAGCCGAGCTCGGCCACCGGCGGCGGGCCGGCCAGGCAGGCGTCGACCGCCCGGTCGCAGCGCGGCTGGAACGCGCAGCCGCGCTCCCACGCCACCGTGTCGCGCGCGGATCCCGGAATGGTGTGCAGCAACTGCGACGGGTCGTCGTCGTCGATCCGGGGGATCGACTGGAGCAGCCCGTCGGTGTACGGGTGCGACGGCCGGCCGAACAGCTCCTTCGTCCGTGCCGACTCCACGATCCGCCCCGAGTACATGACGTGCACCGTGTCGCAGAGACCCGCCACCACGCCCAGGTCGTGAGTGATCATGATGAGTCCGCAGCCGGACTCCGCGACCAGCGTGCGCAGGAGGTCCAGGATCTGTGCCTGGATGGTGACGTCGAGCGCCGTCGTCGGCTCGTCGGCGATGAGGAGCTTCGGCCGGCAGGCGATCGCGATGGCGATCATGACCCGCTGCCGCATACCGCCGGACAGCTGGTGCGGGTACTCACCGAGCCGGCGCACCGGGTCCGGGATGCCGACGCGGCGCAGCAACTGCTCGGCCTCGGCCTTCGCCTCGCCCTTGGCCAGCCCGGCGTGCCGGGTGAGCACCTCGGTGAGCTGCCGGCCGATCGTGACCACCGGGTTCAGCGAGGTCATCGGGTCCTGGAAGATCATCGCCACGTCGCGGCCGCGGACGTCGCGCAGGTCGCGCTGGGCCATCGAGGTCAGCTCGTTGCCGTCCAGCGTGACCGTGCCGGTCCGTTGCGCACCTCGCGCCGGCAGCAGGCCCATCACGGCCAGCGACGTGACCGACTTGCCCGAGCCGGACTCGCCGACGATGCCGACCGACTGGCCGGCGTCGACGTCGAAGGTGACGCCGTCGACGGCGCGCACTGTCCGCTGGCCGGAACGGGTGAACGTGACCGAGAGGTCGCGCACTTCGAGCAGGCTCATGTCGTCACCGCCGGAACTTCGGGTCGAGGGCCTCGCGCAGCGACTCGCCGACCAGCGTGAAGCCGAGGGCGGCCAGCACGATGGCCAGGCCCGGATAGATCGCCAGCATCGGCGACGACGTCAGGGTGTCCTGCGCGTCGGTGAGCATGCGGCCCCACTCGGGCGCGGACGGGTCGCTGCCGGACAGGCCGAGGAAGGCCAGGCCCGCTGCCTCGACGATCGCCAGCGCCAGCGTGAGCGTGCCCTGCACCAGCACCGGGGTGAACGAGTTCGGCAGCACGTGCCGGAATACGATGGCCGCGCGGGAGATGCCCAGTGACCGCGCCGCCAGCACGTAGTCGGCGCCGCGCTGCCCGAGCATCTCGCCGCGGAGCAGCCGGGCGAAGATCGGCACGTTCACCACGGCGATCGCGATCATCACCGACGTCAGGCTCTGGCCGAGCATCGCCGCGACGGCGATGGCGAACAGCAGGCCCGGCACCGAGAGCATGATGTCGACGATCCGCATGACGACGGTGTCGACCCAGCCGCCGAATGCGCCGGCCAGGATGCCGAGCGCGATGCCGGCCGCGGCGCCCAGCGCCAGTGCCACCACGCCGATCAGCAGCGACTGGCGCGCACCGTAGATGATGCGCGAGAACACGTCGCGGCCGAGCGGGTCGATGCCCAGCCAGTGCTCCGCCGACGGCCCGGGATAGACACCTGGGCGCACCTGGTCGAGCCAGGAGTTGTCGGTGGGGGAGTACGGCGCGATCCACGGCGCGAAGATCGCAACCAGCACGAAGATCGCGATGAGGACCATGCCCACCACGGCCATCGGGTTGCGGAACAGCCGGTGGACGGCCTCCCGGCTGAGGCTGCGCGGCGGGCGCGCCTTCTCGGTGGGATCGGTTTCGGCGGAGCCGGCCGGAACCGGCCCTTCCGCCATCACGTCGCTGGTGGTCATGACACCCTCACCCGCGGATCGAGCAGCCCGTAGACCAGGTCCACGATCATGTTGACGATGACGTAGATCACGGCGATGACCAGGATGAACCCCTGAATGGTCGGGAAATCGCGCTGGACGATGCCGTCGGCCATGAACTTGCCGACTCCGGCGAACGCGAACACCGTCTCGGTGAGCACCGCCCCGGCCAGCATGACACCCAGCTGCAGCCCGATCACCGTCGTGACCGGCAGCATGGAGTTCTTGAGCACGTGCCGCCGGGTGATGGTCCCGGGCAGCAGGCCCTTGGCTTCGGCGGTGCGGACGTAATCCTCGTTGACGACGTTCAGGACCGAGGCCCGGGTGATGCGCACGATCACCGCCAGCGGGATGGACGACAGTGCCACCGCCGGCAGGATCAGATGCTGGATGGCGTCCCAGCTGGCGCCCAGGTTGCCGGTGACGATGCCGTCGAGCACGTAGAAGCCGGTGGGATGCTCGGACCGTGACCGCGGATCTGACCGGCCGGCGGTGGGCAGCCAGCCCAGCTCGACCGCGAAGACGTACTTGAGGATGTAGGCGAGGAAGAAGATCGGGATGGTTACGCCGAGCAGCGAGCCGGACACCACCACGGAGTCGACCCACGACCCGTAACGGCGGGCGGCCAGGTACCCGAGCGGGATCCCCACGCACACCGCGATGAGCAGCGCGGCGAACGCGAGCTCGATGGTGGCGGGGAATCGTCGCACCATCTCCTCGACGACCGGCTGGCCGGTCTGCAGCGACGCGCCGAAGTCCAGCCGGACCGCCCGCCCCAGGAACTGCAGGTACTGCTCCCAGAGCGGGCGGTCCAGGCCGAGCTGTGACTCGATCGCCGCGACCGCCTCCGGGGTGGCTCGCTCGCCGAGCAACGCGTAGGCCGGGCCACCGGGAAGGGCCCGGACCCACGCGAACAGCAGGACCGACAGGCCCAGCAGGATCGGCACGAGCAGCGCGAGCCGCCGGACGATGAATCGCAGCACGTGACGGTCAGCCCTCGATGTCGACGAGCTTGAAGTACTCCAGGCTCACCGGCGACGGGGTGTAGCCGGTGATGTGTCCGGCGACGGCCAGCAGCGGCTGGTTGTGCACGAACGGCACGCCCGGGATGTACTCGTACAGGAGCTGGTTGATCTCTTCGTACAGCGCTTCCCGCTCCGCTTGGTCGGTCAGGCTGAGCGCCTCGTTCAACTTCGCCTGGATGTTCTGGTCTGCGAAGCCGAACTCGGGCCGGTCCTGCCGGAAGAAGGTGCCGACGAAGTTGTCCGGGTCGGCGTAGTCACCGGTCCAGCCGAGCAGGTGGAGCTGGCCGAGCCCGTCGCCCTGGATGTTCTGCAGGTAGTCCGGCGTCCACGGGACGGTCTTCGGGACGATGGTGAAGCCGACGGCCTGCAGGTCGGCGGCGAACGACTCGTATACGGCCTGCGGGTCCGGCATGTACGGCCGGGACACGTCGGCGGGGTACCAGAACTCCAGCGTCAGGTCGGTCTCGCCGGACTGCGCGATGAGATCGCGAGCCAGGTCGGGGTCGTACTCGTAGCCCTCGATGCTGTCGTTGTAGCCCCACTGGTCCGGCGGGAGGAACTGGTTGGCGACGACGGCACCCTCCGGGTACGCGGCGTCGAGGAGGCCCTGCCGGTTCAGTGCGTGCGAGATGGCCTGCCGGATGAGCGGGTTCTGCAGTAGCGGGACCTTGTTGTTGAAGCCGACGTAGCCGACGTTGAAGGCCGGCCGCTCGAGGACCTGGGACCCGCCGGACTCCAGCGCGCCGATGTCCGCGGCGTTGACGCCTTCGTACGCGTCGATCTCGCCGTTCTGCAGGGCCTGCAGGCGAGCCGTCGGGTCCGGGATGGACCGGAAGATGATCTCGTCCAGCGCTGGGGCGTCGCCCCAGTAGTCCTCGTTGCGCTCGAGGACGAGACTCTCACCGCGGTCCCAGCTGACGAACTGGAACGGGCCGGTGCCGGCGACGACCTCACTGCCGAAGCCGCCGGTGTATGAGAAGGAGTCCCCAGTGGCCTCGATGTCGGTGCCGCCCTCTTCGATGGCCTTCGGGCTGGCGATGGAGAACGCCGGCAGCACGAGGCCGGCCAGCAGCGCCGACGAGGGCTCGGTGAGGTGCAGCGTCGCGGTGAGCTCGTCAGTGACCTCACAGGACTGGTACCGGCTGGTGTCGGGGGCGGAGTCGATCTCCTTGGTGGCGAAGCCACCGAACACCGTCTGCCAGTAGTACGTGACGTCACCGCTCTGCGCCGGGCCGGTGAAGTTGTACCAGCGGTCGAAGTTGTAGCAGACCGCTTCGGCGTTGAGCGGTTCCCCGTCGTGGAACGTGACGCCGTCTCGCAGCTGGAAGGTGTAGGTGAGGCCGTCGGGGCTGATCTCCCACTCCTCGGCCAGCCCGGGTGCCACCTCGGTGGTGCCGGGCTCCAGGGCGACCAGGGTCTCGTAGACCTGGAAGATCACCCGGAACGATTCGCCGTCCGACACATAGGCCGCGTCCAGCGTCTTGGGGTCCTCGGACGCACCGAAGACGAAGGTCTTCGGGTCGCCGGAACCTGCGCCGGAGTCGTCGCCGGAATCCTCACCCCCGCAGGCTGCGACCAGCCCGACGGCAGCGGTGAGGGCGACGAGTCGCCCGACGTTGCGGTGCACACGCATGGGTCCTCCTTGGTTCGACGTGCGACAAGGCCGAGGGGGCGGTCTGTTGTCGGTGCCGGTGTGACCGGCGCTTCGACCGGGACGTACCGTGTCGACCGGAACGTACCGTCGCCGTGATGCCGGGCACGGGCAGGTACCCGTGGTCTCCGAGCGCCACAGACGACACATTTACCATCAGAGACGACTCAGTGCGATGTGCTATTGCACTACTGTGTCCTAATCGTAACGCGGTGGATTTCCTCCGACTTGTCCGTTCTTGAGAATGGATCTCGGGGTAGTGGCATAGTGCCAGGAACCCCTTGTTCTACGTGAACTGTGACAGTACAATGTCACCCTCGTCGTTCATTCAGGCTCGTTCCGCACATCCTCCTCGATGCTCCGGCCGGTCGGGCGTGTCCGCAGCGCGCTCGACCGGCCGGATGAGCGGCGGTGCCCGTGCGGACGCGTCCGCCGGGGGCGCGCGGCACCGTTACCACTTCGGCATGCTGAGGGTGGTGACGAGATATGTGCAATGTCGTATTTTATCGCCAACGAAGTGCTGTCCGCCCCCGGGCAGCGCGTGAGGAGAGCGCATGCGCATGAGGCTGAAGACCACTCGGCGACGAGGGGCGGCCGGCGTCGCGGCACTGGCCGTGTCGGCCCTCGTCATCGGCACCGCCGGCGCCGGCCAGGCCGCCCCGCCGGACTTCGAAGTCGCCCCGATCGACCCACAGAGCTGGCAGAACCAGTACGACATGACGTGGGACGACTGGACCGACATTCCCGGCACCGAATGGAACGACCCCGACGTCAAGCCCAGCGATCGCGGGCTGCGCATCGCGCTCGTCGCGGTGGACTTCCCAGACCAGCCGTTCGTCATCACGCAGCCGAAGCAGAGCGACCTGTTCGGGAACCCGCAGATCGACCCGATTTCGCGCGACGAAGTGCCGCAGTTCTACCACGACTTCTACATGATCCCGAACGAGCACAACCGTGGCCGCACCATCCACGAGTACTGGATGGAGCAGAGCCGCGGGAAGCTCGGCGTGAGCGAGATGGACGTGTTCGGTGCCTACCAGGTGCCGCGCAACCTGTTCGAGTACGGCCTCAACGAATGGGGGCAGCAGTCCGCCTGTCCCGAGGGCTTCACCTGTAACGGCAACCTCGACCGCGACGTCGACACGGTCTGGCAGGCCGACCTGGCCGAGAAGGGCATCCCGTGCCCCGACAGCCGGTGCGGCTACGACGTCATCCTGCGGGTCTACGCCGGCTACGACGAGACCAGCATCTGGCAGGAATACGGCGAGATGATGTTCAACACCAAGGAGGACATCCCCGACGAGTGGGGTCCCCCGGAGTGGGTCGACCCGGACAACGAGATGCCGAACTGGGCACCCACCCGCTACGTCGAGTGGACCTCCTGGCGCGCGGCCGCACAGCAGTGGGGCCTGTCGTCCATCCGCCAGGCGGAGAGTTCGGGCACCATCACGCACGAGATGGGGCACTTCTTCTTCCGCATCGGCGACAACAACAACAACCCGTTCACGGACCGGCAGAACCCGCCGCAGCCGTTCCACCGGGTGGGGTCGGCGCCCTGGGACATGATGGACCGCGGCTCGTTCAACGGCCCCGGTGGTCATCACATGCGCTGGGTGGTGCCCCCGAACATGGGCGGGTGGTCCCCGTCCGGCCTGATGGTCCGCAACAAGATCCACGCGGGCATCCTGCCGAAGGAGAACGTCCTCGACGTCAACCGGGAGGCGCTGGCCGAGACCGGTGTCGTCGTCGACACCGTCACCGCGCGGGCCGTCGACCCCGGCCCCGAAGGCACCTCCGCGGTCAAGGTGCGCCTGGACGGCGAGGGCCGGCCGGACCGCACGCCGGACTGTGACATCAACACCGACCCGTTCTGTCACGGCAACACCGGCTGGGACCACTACACGATGGAAGTGGTCGACCAGATGGGCTTCGACTCGTTCAACCCGGACAGCGGCGTGATCATCGCCAAGAACAAGACGAACGAGGACCGCAACAACACCTGCGGTTACAACTGCTTCAACTGGGTCATCGACGCCAACCCCGACGACATCGGCCTGGTCGACTACTACCGTCCTGACGGAACCCCCGTCATGGCGACCATCGCCGACCACCGGCAGCTCAACGACGCCGCCTTCCACGCCGGGCTGAACTCCGGGTCGGAGTACGAGTACGTCGACGAGGCGAACCGGCTGCACTTCTACGTCGTCGACCTCGAGCGCGACGACGAGGGCGTGCTCTCCTACACGCTGGCGGTCCGGTCGCTTGACGGATCCGGCGAGCAGGAGCGCGGGGTCGGGCTGGGCGACGCCGAGGTCGAAGGGCTGCGCACCAGCCAGGCCGCGCAGTGCACCTTCCCGCTCACCAACACCGGCGAGGCCGCGGCGAACACCGCCGGCCACACCAGCGACGTCACCGGGAAGCTCGACAGCGACGTCTACCGGCTCGCCGTCGACTCCAGCGGCAAGGGCTGGACGGCGCAGCTCGACAACGCGCTGACCACCGCCGGCGCCGGCGAGACGGTCGAGGTCCCGGTGTACGTCACCCGGGAGCCGACCGCCGCGCGTGACACCACGGTCACTCTCACCGCGACCTCCGAGAGCGACCCGTCGGCCACTCAGCAGGTCACCTGCACCGTGGCCGTGAAGGACACCAACCCCCGGCGCTGACCTCGCCGGTCCCTTCCCGAAGGCCGGCCCGGGCCCGTCCGACGACGGGCCCGGGCCGGCCGCGAAGGAGACATGCCGATGAGAACCAAGGATGGATCCCGCCGTTCGTCTCGCACCGCACGTCACGCCTTCGCCGCCGCGACCCGCCCTGGCTGCCGGCACCCCGTCGCCTGAGGAGGACACCCCTGTGCGCGCTCTGCTTCGCCGCTCCGGCTGGCTGACGGCGGCCCTGGCGGTCGCCGTCGTGGCCGGCTGTTCCGACGCCGGTGAGACCGGCTCCGACGCGGGCGCCGTCGTGCGGGTGCTGGTCGCCGACGGCAATCTGCGCTCGCTCGGCGAACCATGCAACGGCGCGGGCGCGTTCCGCTCGGTGCACGCCGAGGCCGGCTTCGTCATCGAGGACGCCGACGGGGTCGAGGTGGCCCACGGCGTCCTGCCCGGCGGGACCGCGGCGAAACTCATGGATGTCGATTTCCGCGAGGGGATGCGGCAGCCGACCATGTGCGTCATGGAAGTCGAGGTCGACGGCCTCACCGCGGCCGAGGGCCATCAGTTCGTCGTCGGCGACGGGTTCAGCGCACCCATCGAGGCCACCGACGATGCCGGAATCCTGGGAGAGGTGTTGGTCTCGTGAACCGCAGCGGAGTCGGCGCGCGCGCCGTCGTGGCCCTCGGAATGACCGTCGGCCTGGTGCTCGGGTTGGGCGGGTGTTCGTCGGACGACGACGCCGTTGCCTTCGAGCTGCCCGGGGCCGTGCCCGCCGACGTCCAGTTCGTCGACGCCCCCGCCACGGCGCCGCCGGCACCGGACTTCGAGGTCGAGCTCCTGGACGGCTCGACGCTCGACATCGCCGAGCAGTGGGACGAGCGCCCGGTCGTCCTCGTGTTCTTCGAGTCGTGGTGCGAGCTGTGTGCGAACCAGCAGGACGACATCACCGCGGTGAGCGAGGAGTTCCGCGATTCGGTGCTGGTGGTCGGGATCGGCAACCGGACCAGCGTCGACGACGCCACCGCCTACCTGCGTGAGCACGACATCACCTACCCGATCGGCCTGGACGCCGACGGGGAGATCTGGCGCCGCTACGGAGTCGACGAACCACCCCTGGTGGCGCTGATCGCCAAGGGCGGACAGCTGGTACGCGGCTGGCCCGGCGGCGTCGACGACCTCGGCGCGCAGCTCCGCGAGTTCGTCGTCGAATGACCTGCGGCGATCACACGGGTGCCGCGCACGGATAGGAGCGCTGGCCCAACGGATGACCACGGGGACCGAACGGCGGTAGCGGAGGCGACAGTGGAACTCACGACGCAGCAGATCCTGGAGAACCTGGCCCGGCGCGTCGGCCGGCCCGCCGTGCTCGAGGACCGGTTCATGCGGCTCATCGCCTACAGTGCCCACGACACGCTGCTGGACGGCGTGCGAGAAGACTCCATTCTGCGCCGGCACGCGTCGGCGCAGGTCCGCCACTGGTTGAAGGAGTTCGCGCTGCCGACGCTGCGGCGCCCGCTCCGGCTGCCCGGGAACCCGGGGCTGAACATGCTTCCCCGCGTGTGCGTGCCGGTGCTGCGCCGGGGCAAGCTCCTCGGGCACGTGTGGTTCATCGACCACGACAGCTCCATGACCTCATCCGAGGTGGACCTGTGCGTTCAGGGCGCCATCGAGCTGGCCGAGCGGCTGCACCGGGAAAGCGTCGCCAGTTCCTTCTCGTCCGCTCGGCTGGCCGATGCCATGCACCTGCTGCTGAGCGACTCGCCGATGCGGGCGAAGGCCGCGCGCAGCCTCACCGACGCCGGCTACGTCTCCGCCGACGACGGCGTGGTCGCGGTGGTGCTCCAGGGCGTGCCCGGGCCCCGTGGCGCCGCCGTCGACATCGAGGACGCGCTGGCTCAGACGGTCGCCGACGTCCGCCGCGTGCTGCGCCGCGGCCAGCTCCTCGACCTGATCCGCCGGGACCACGGCGTGCTGCTGTTGTCCTGCGACGCCACTGACGACGCCGGGGCGGTGGGCCGCGGCCGCGTGTCGGGGGACCGGGACCTCGGCGAACGGGTGGACCGGATCGTCGAACTGGCCCGCGCCGCCGTGTCCGCCAGCAGCGGCGCGCCGGCCTCCGTCGTCGTCGGTGTCGGCGGCCGCCGCGACGACCTGGAAGACGCGTACGCGTCGTTCCGGGAGGCCCGCATGTCCGCCGACGCCGCCCGTCTGCTGCCCGGCCTCGGCGACGTCGTGCGGTGGTCCGAGCTGGGGATCCACCAGATCGTCGTCAAACTGGCGTCCCTGGGCGAGGACGTACCGACCGTCCACGCCGGCCTCGCCAACCTACTCGACGACCCGGACGCCCTGCCGCTGCTGGAAACGCTGGAGACGTACCTCGACGTGGCCGGCAACGCCCAGCTCACCGCCGAGCGGCTCAACCTGCACCGCACATCGCTCTACTACCGCCTGCAACGGCTCGAGCAGCTCGCGCACACCAACCTCAAGAGCGGCGCCGAACGCCTGGCGCTGCATCTGTCCCTCAAGGTGGCCCGGATGACCGGCCAATACGCACCCCGCCGCCCCGTCCACGCCGACGACACCGCCGAGACGGCCCTACCGGCCTCCCAGCGCCCCCACAACGTGCACCCCTTCCCGGCAGTCGCCTCCCGCTGAGCCCATGATCATCGGCGATCGACCCCGTCATGACGTGGTCGATCGCCGATGATCACCGGGCGGGTCGTTCGTCCTAGTCGCGCAGGTCCTCGGTCACGGAGACGAGCGCCGCGCTCACCAGGTCGCGGGCACCGGTGTCCGCGAGGTCGGACGCGAGCTCGCTGAACCGGTCCAGGGCCCGCTCGGCCTGCCGGCCGGAGGACCGGGCGGCGATGTCGAGCTGGGCCTTCATCCGCTGGTACTCGCCCTGGCCGAGGAAGCCGTCGGCCCGATAGGAGGCCAGGAGGGCATCCGTGGCCTCGAACGAGGCGTCCACCGCGGCCTCGCCGAGCTCGACCTCGATGGTGACGGTCGCGGTCGGGTCGGTCTCGCTGGTCGCGGTGATGGTGAGGGTCGCCGACTCCGAGGCGTCCTCGCCCGCGGTGGCGTACGCCCACACCGGGACCGTAGCGCCGGCTGCGGCCGCACGCACCTCGTACGGCAGCGACACCTCCCAGCCGGAGCCGGACACCGTCGACGTGATCCGGTACACGTCGGAGGCGAAGAGGCCGGTGCCGGCCTCGCCGCTGTTCGTCAGCGGGACGTTGACCAGTGCGGTCGAGTCGCCGACGGCGTACGTGGCGGCGTCGCCGAGGCTGACGTCACGGGTGTACGGGCCGGCGGCGTCGGTGTTGCGGACCGCGACGTCGTAGAACAGCACGCCGTCGGCGTCCCGGTAGGTGTCCAGGACGTAGAAGTGCAGCTTGTTCGGGGCGTCCAGGTACTCGTACTCGCTGTCGGAAGCGGTCCCGGCGTGGAACGTCGCGTCGTCCAGCTGGCGCGGGTCGCCCTTGACGACGGGGACCGGCTCACCACCGGGCTCGGTGTCGTTGCCCGGACGGTAGAAGTCGATGCGGTCGATGTCCTCCGGGTTCGCGTCGACCAGCCACACCCGCGGGCTGCTGGTGTTGCGGGCCTGGGCGAGCAGGACGCCGTGGCCGGCGACGAACGAGTCGTTGCCGACCCGGTCGACGACCTCCATGGTGAACTTCGTCCAGTTGGCGGCCGGCGTGCAGAAGAACGGGTCGTCCACGCGTGCTTCGCACGTCCCGGTCTCGAACGGGGAGTCCAGCTCGACGTTCAGGCCGACCATGTCGCCGTCTGGAACGGAGGAGCGTGCCTTCAGCGGGGTCACGGCGACGCCCTGCTCGGCGAGGGCAGCGCGGGTGATGTCGACGTACTCGCCCTCCTGCACGACACCGAGCCGCGCGTTGCCGACCGTCTTGAAGTGCAGCGTGTGGTGCGGGCCGAGCGCCGACCCACCGGCATTCGGCACCTGCCAGCGGTTGTGGGTGCCGCCGGGGCCGTTGAACGAACCGCGGCTCATCATCTCCCAGTAACCGGTGCGGTTGCGCCCTTCCGCGGGGTTGAACGGGTTGTTGTAGTTGTCCGGAAGCCCGCGCAGGTGGCTGAACTCGTGCGCGAACACGCTCAGTCCCGAATTCTCCGCCTGAGTCGACGTGCCGCCGCCGGCGTTCGGCCAGTGGTTCGCGGCCGACTGCCACGACGTCCACGGGACGTACCGGGTGGGCACGGCGTTCGGGATCGGGTTGCCGGCGGCGTTCAGCACCGGGCCCTCGGTGGCTCCGGGCGGGCCGAACTCGGCGGGGACGTCCGCGGGGGTGCGGAACATCATCTCGCCGAACTCCTGCCAGGTGGACGTCTCGTCGTGGCCGGCCGTCACGTAGAAGCCGTTGTCGAACCCGCACAGCCCGCCGGTCTCGCAGCCGATGTCGGCGTGCCAGAGTGCGCTGCCGTCGGTACGGACGTTCTTGTTGCAGGAGTCGCCGGCCGGGCAGATGGAGTTCGGCCCGGTCGCCGGAGCGTGCGACTGCGCGCCGTACTCGTGCAGCTTGCCGGGCAGCGTGTACGGGCCGAACACCTCGACCGTGACGCCGATGCGGCCGTGGCTGGTCTCCATCCAGTAGCCGTGCAGTGTCTGACCCTGGTTGTACTCGTTCGGGACCGCGTAGTAGTCGTAGTACCACTGGTTGACGTCTTCGGGCGCCACCGGCTTCCAGGGCGCCAGCGGGTTGCCGAACGGGTGCGACTCCGGGTCCTGGGTGATCAGGAACGCCTGGTCCTCGTAGTCCAGCAGGATCACCGCGGTGCGGTACTGGCTTTCCGACCCCTGGCTGGTGGTGTCGCTGTTCCACTCCTCCGGCCGGATCGGCGTGTAGTCGTCCCAGGTCATCTCGGCCTGGTCCGTCCACTGCTGCTCGTCGACCGGGACGATCGGACCCGCGGCGGCGTCCTCGACGACGCCGTCCTGCGCGGCGGCGCTCACCATGCCCGCCGATGCGGAGAGGGCCAGCGCCGCCACACCGACGACACCTCTCATCCGCCAGGCCTTGACTCTGCGCGAGGACCGTTGACTCGTCGCCACGTCGCACCCTCCCCAACTCGGTGCCGGGCGGAGGTCTCCGGCCCGGTCCGGCGACCGTAGGGCGGCGGCCGCTGCGCGGTCACCGGACATGTGCATGGACATCTCCGGCTTTCATCGGACATCTGTCGATCCGGCGCTGTGGCGTCATTCGGCCCGGATGTGGCGGAGCCGCCGCCGGGTGGGGTCACCTCACACCCGGCGGCGGCTCAGCTGTGTGCGGCTCAGTCGCCGCGGCCGCGGTTGACGATCGTGATCGTGCGCGTCGCCTCGGTGTTGTCGTTCACGTCGTTCGAGCGGTACTCGATCGTGCGCTCGCCCGGTCCGACGACCCGGAACGGCCCGGTGTAGGTCACCCACCGGCCGCCATCGATCCGGTACATCGTCCGGTCGACGCCGGAGCCCCACGAGTCATCGGCTGTGAGGGTCACCGTGGGGTTCACGTACGAGCCGTTGCGAGCCGGACGCTGGTTGAGCAGCAGCTGCGTGGTGGGCGCGTCCACCTCGATCGAGCGCAGCGCCGTCGCCAGGTCCGGCAGCGGGCCGATGTGCTCGCTGGTGTTCGTGGTCTGCGGCCGTCCGGTGGACCGCAGCAGCCCGGTGATCTGCTCCGTCGTCCACGGTCCGAGTCCCACCGATGTCACGTACGACTGCACGGCGACGACGGCGTTGGTGACGATGGGGCCGGCGCCGGAGGTGCCGCTGAACGACCGCGAATAGGACCGGTTGTGGTCGTCGCCGTTCGGGCCGCAGTACACGTTGCAGTAGCCGGTGGTGTAGATGTCCTGACCCCAGCCCTGCAGGTCGAACCGCTGGCCGTAGTTGGAGAAGCTGAGCCGTGCCCTCGCCGGGTCGGTGGCGCGCAACCCGCTGCCGCCGGCGCCCACGAAGATCGAACCCGAGTGCCGGACCGCCGGGTCGAACCACGCCACTCCGTCGCGGGTGTACATCGGGTCGTCGGTGTTGGTGTTGCCGTTGCCGCCGGTCAGGACGACGTTGGCGCCCATCGCCGTCAGGACCTGGTTGGCCTCGAAAACCGCCGGGATCCATTCCAGCGGCGCGTACCGGCTGCCGCCCAGCGGGCTCGCGGTCTGCTGCTCCAGGACCAGCGCGTCACCGGGCTGGACGAACGGCTGGCCGTTCTCGTCCTGCAACGTGGCGACGAACGCCAGCGCCGGGCCGGGCCGCCACGACGTGCGGCCGTTGCCGAGGTCCTCGACCGGCGAGATGCCGTACATCTCGACGTCCGGCACGCCGCCGACCACGCCGAAGCCGTTGTCGCGGGCCATGATCTCGCCGAAGACGGCGGTGCCGTGGTCGTCGCCGAACGTCTCGATGCGCACGAACCGGCCCTGGCCGACGTCGCTGGACCAGTCCAGCTGCAGGTCCTCGTGGAACGGGTTCCAGTTGTACTCGAGGTCGATGACCTTGATGCCGGCGCCGCGCACCCGTGCGTCCTCGCGGACCAGCTCCGCGTCGATGCCGTTGTGCGTGTCCGCCGGGCGCAGGTAGCCCTGCAGCGGGCTGAAGTCCGGCGTGGGCTCCGCGGGCGGCGGGGCCGGTTCCGGCGACGGGTAAGCGTAGACAATCTCCGGCAGTGCGGTGAGCTCGGCCAGGACGGCGTCGACGTCGGCGTCCGCGGGCAGCAGCGCGGTGTACCAGGAGGCCAGGTCCGGGACCGGGGCGGCGCTGCGGGTGCGGGCCTGGGCGGTGGCGGCGGCGAGGTTTGTGGCCTGGGCCGCCTCGACGAACGGAATGAGAGCGTTCACACCGTGCCGGTCGAGGACGTCGGTGACGGCGTCCAGGCTCCGGCCGCTGGTGCTGCGCAGTGTCGCCGCGCTGTCGCCGCGGACCCGGTGACCCTCGGCGAACTTGATCTCCAGGCTCACCTCCGGTCGCACGGACGCGGCGCCGCCCAGGGAGGCGCCGTCGTCGGTGTTCGCCGCGACGTCCAGTGCCGCGGTGGCCGGGTCGAGGTCTCCACCGGCGGCGAGCTCCTCCTTGTCGACGTGCAGGACGAGATCGTCGGCGCCGTCGCCGTCGACGTCGTTGACGTGGCTGATCACGGCGTCGGACTCGGACCGGGCGGGCCGGACGCCGTCGCCGACGGTGACGGAGTCGAGGTCGATCTCCGTGACGTCCACGGCGGGCGAGCCGTGCAGCGTCACCGGGAGCAGGCCGGGGCCGGCCAGGTTCACGGCGTTGCCGGCCAGCCCGGCGGACACGTCAAGCGGTGTCGCAGGATCGGCCGGTCCGGCTTGCGCCGGGGTCGCCATCAGGGCATACCCGGCGAGCGCGACGGCGCCCACCGCCACCCCGGCCTTGAGACGTCGGGTCATGGACGGTCCTCCTTGTCACGGATGCGGTGCATGGCAGTGGACGTGACGGGACGTGATGATCAGGTGAATGTAGGCAAACCAGGAGGATCGGTCACCGGTCAGGTGTCTGAACTCGGGCCGCTGCGTAGCGACATCTGTCCAGTGGGCGGTTTCCTTGCCTTGGCACGCGAAATCGCCGTTCCTGCGCCCGGAATGTCACGATTACTGCGACGACATCGCGTACCAATGCGCCTGCGCGGGCCGCCTTGAAGCTGCTCGCGGATGAAGACCACTCGAAGGCATTCGCCGAGTTCTATGACTCGAACGCCGCGGCGTCCTGGGTCAGTTCGGCGTTACTGCGCATCGAGGTCGTCCGTGCCGTGTCCCGCGTGCTTCCGGCGGCACTTCCGGATGCGCGCGAGCTGCTGACAGCGTTCGACTTCATCGCCATCGACGACGAGATCGTTGATGGGGCGATGAACGAGCCCGATCGGCGGCTCCGGTCGCTCGACGCCATTCATCTGGCCACCGCGCGCGTGCTCGACATAGATCTCGATGCGCTGGTGACGTACGACGACCGTCTTGCCGCTGCCGCCGGCGACGCAGGCCTGGCAGTGCTGCGTCCTGGGCTTGACGAGCGTGGGTGATGACGTAGGCGTTAGGTGGTCAGGCGGGCCGGGTTCCAGTCGAACGTGGGCGGCAAGACGCCTTCCAGGGTGAGCAGCCAGCGCTTGACCTCAAGGCCGTTGCCGCCCGACCCGCCGCTGTAGCCGCCGAGGCCGTCGTGGGCCAGCACCCGGTGGCAGGGCACCACGATGGGGATGGGGTTGGCGCCCATGATGCCGCCGATGCCGCGGGCCGGGACGCCGGTGCCGCTGCGGGCGGCCAGCTCGCCGTAGGTGACCGAGGCGCCGTAGCCGACCGTGTGGTGCAGCGTGCCCAGCACGGTGCGGGCCGAGCCGGTGACGTGACGCCAGTCGATGGGCACGTCGAAGTGCTGCCGCTGCCCGGCGAAGTACTCGGCCAGCTGGGTGAGCACCGGTGCGGTGCGGTCGCTGTCGTCGACCACGGGCAGCCGGGACCGGCCGGTCAGCCCGGCCGGCACGCCCCAGCCCAGCGAGGCCAGCCCGGCCCGGGTGACCGCGACCGCCAGCGGCCCGACCGGGGTGTCGAGCCCGCCGACGGCCACGTCATCGCTCATGCCGCCATTCTGCCGCCGCCCACCGACACAGTCGGTGTGTCCACCGACGGGGCACCCGACTTGGCATGGCGGTGCGGCGTTGTGGAGGATCACCAAGACGCGGCTGCCGCGATGGTGCGATGTGCCGACTATGTCCCGGAGTGGTTCGTCGGTCAGAGTTGACGGGGCCGGCGCGGACAGCGGGCCCGCCGCTACGGCGGTCGGCGAGATCGGACGGACCCGGTGGCCCGTCATGACAGGAGGGTCGATGGCGCGTTCGACGGATGGCCGGTCCAGGCTCCTGGCCGGTGACCTGGCACGGATCGCGGCGTTCGCCGCGTTCATCGCGGTGCTGGGGCTGCCCGGATCGTTCAGCCTGTTCGGCAACGCCGTCCCGGTGACGCTGCAGTCCATGGGGCCGCTGCTGGCCGGTGCCATCCTCGGCGCCAGGCGCGGCGCGCTGTCGGTGCTCCTGCTCCTGGGGCTGGTGGCGGTGGGGCTGCCGCTGCTGGCCGGCGGCCGGGGCGGGCTGGGCGTGTTCGCCGGCCCGTCGGTGGGCTACCTGATCGGGTGGGTGGCATCCGCCGTCGTCGTGGGGCTGATCGTGGAGCGCTCCGGGCGCCGGCCGGGAACTCACTGGGTGATGGCGGCCTGCCTGCTCGGTTCGGCTCTGTCGCTGGCCATCGGGATCCCGGTGCAGGCCGCTGTCACCGGTGTGCCGCTGGCCGAGACGTTCCGGCTCTCGCTGGTGTTCGTCCCCGGCGACGCCGCGAAGTCCGTCATCGCCGCGCTCGTCGCGGCGGGTGCGCAGCGCGCTTACCCCGCGGCCGCACCGGCGGTGTGGCGTGAGCGCGTCGACGGCAGGTCCTGACGGTTCCGATGCCGATCGCTCGCGAGGTCCAGGCGCACGCCGCCGCCCAGCCCCGGCGCGTCGCCGTCCGCTGTGACGGCGTGAGCCGGACCTACGCGCAGTTGGCCCGTGACGCCGAACACCGCGCCGCCGACCACGCCCGCGCGACACCCGGCCGGCTCGTCCCGCTCACGTCCGCGGATCCGATCGACCTGGTGACCGGCGTGCTGGCCGCTGACCTGGCCGGTGCGGTGCCAGTGGTGTGCGACCCCGGCTGGGACCCGGACCATCGCCGGACGGTGCTCGGCGCGCTGCCGCCGACGGTGCCGGGCGCGGCCGAGCACGATCTCGCGTGGGCCGGGTTCACCTCCGGCAGCACCGGCCGGCCGCGCGCCGTCGTCCGCAGCCGCGCCTCGTGGACCGGCAGCTACGCCCCACTGACCCGACTCACCGGCGTCACCGGCGACGACACCGTGCTGGTTCCTGGGCCGCTGGCGTCGTCGCTCTACGCGTTCGCGGCGCTGCACACGCTGGCGCTGGGCGCGACGCTGGTGCTCACGCCCGGGTGGTCGCCGCGGTTCCTGCGGGCGGAACTGCCCGGCGCCGACGTCGTCCACCTCGTCCCGCACGCGCTGGAGACGGCGGTCCGGGCCGGCCGCGGCCGGTTGCGCACCGCTGTCGTCGGTGGGGCGGCACTACAACCCGCCCTGCGGGAGCGCGCTGACGCCGTCGGTGTCGGTATCGTCGCGTACTACGGCGCGGCCGAGCTGTCGTTCGTCGCCGTCGACCCCGACGGGTCCGGGATGCGGCCGTTCCCCGGTGTGGAGGTCGACGTGCGGCCGCCGGGCGAGGTGTGGGTGCGGTCGCCGTGGGTCGCGCACGGCTACCTGGGCTCGGCCGGCCCACTGCGCCGCGACGACGCCGGCTGGGCGACCGTCGGCGACCTCGCCGACGCCGGCACGACGAGGCTACGGCTGCGCGGACGCGGCGACGGCGCCGTGCTGACCGGCGGCGCCACCGTCGTCCCCGAAGACGTCGAGGCGGTACTGGCGGACGTGCCCGGGGTGGCGGGCGTGGTCGTCGTGGGCGTGCCACACGACGCCCTGGGATCGGTGGTGGCGGCCGTCGTCGAGGGCACCACGGTGCGACGGCGCTCCCTCGAGGCAGCTGCTCGTGCGGGGCTGGCACCAGCGCAACGTCCGCGCCGCTGGTACGCCGTCGACCAGCTGCCCCGTACCGCCGCGGGCAAGCCGGACCGGGCGCTGATCGGCGCCGGGGTGGCCGCCGGTACGCTCGCGGCCCGGTCGGTGCCATGAGCGCACCCGTCGTCGTCGCGGCCCGGCGCACGCCCATCGGCACCGCCGGCAGGGCGTTCGGCGACGTGACCGTCGACCGGCTGGTCACCCCCGTCCTCGCCGCGGCCGTCGACGACGTCTGGCCGCTCTCGGCGGCACGTGGCGTCGACGACGTCGTGCTCGGCAACTGCCTGGGCCCTGGCGGCAACATCGCCCGCGTGGCGGCACTGTCGGCCGGGCTCGGGGAGGCCGTGCCGGGCGTGACCGTGGACCGGCAGTGCGGCAGCGGACTGGCCGCCATCCTGCTGGCCGGGCAGGCGATCCGCGCCGGTGACGCGCGCCTGGTGCTGGCCGGCGGGGCGGAGAGCGCGTCCACCGCGCCGCAACGCTCGCACCTGGTGGCTCCGGACGGCGGTGCCACCGGTCCGTACGACCGGGCACCGTTCACCCCGCCGGAGTTCGGCGACCCCGACATGGGTGCCGCTGCCGACGCGCTGGCACGAGCCCGCGGTATCACCCGCGAGCGGCAGGACGCCTACGCCGCCGCGAGCCACGCCAAGGCGCTGGCGGCACGCGACGCCGGCCGGTTCGACGCCGAGCTCGTCCCGCTCGGCGACGTCACCGCCGACGACCGCCCGCGCCCGCTGAAACCGGCCGTGCTGGCCCGGATGCCCGCGGCGTTCGTCCCCCGCGGCACGGTGACGGCGGGCAACTCCTGCCCGAACAGCGACGGCGCCGCGGTCGTGGCGCTGGTTTCCGACGGGCTGCGTGGTAGCCGCCCGGGGTTGCGGCTGGTGGCCGGCGCCGTCGTCGGCTGCGATCCGCGGCTGCCCGGCTGGGGGCCGGTGCCCGCCGTGCGCCGGACGCTGCGTGATGCGGGGGTGGCGCTGCGCGACGTGGCGGCAGTCGAGATCGTGGAGGCGTTCGCGGGACAGGTGCTGGCGGTCACCGACGCGCTCGGCCTCGACCCGCTGGGCCGCGACGCCGGCGTCGTCTGCGCCGACGGCGGTGCGCTGGCGCTGGGCCATCCGTGGGGCGCATCGGGGGCGGTCGTCGTCGTGCGGCTGTTCGGCCGGCTGGTCCGCGGCGGAGCACCAGCGGGGACGTTAGGGCTGGCCACCGCCGCCATCGGCGGCGGGATGGGCGTGGCCGGGCTGTTCGAGGTGGTCCGGTGAGCGGGATGCTGACCGGGGCGTACGTCCCCGGAGCGTCGCCGGTGCACCGGGCGCCGGCCGGGTTGAAGCTGGCGCTGCTGGCACTGGCCTGCACAGCACTGCTCCTGGCCCGCACACCGCTGCTGGTGGCTGGGTCCGCGGTGATCGTGGCCGGGTTGTTCGCGCTCGCCCGGATCGGGCCCGCGGCCGCCTGGACGCAGTTGCGGCCGCTGCGGTGGTTCGTCGTGGTGCTCGTGGTCGTGCAGCTGGTCATCGCCGACCTGTCTACGGCGGTGACGCTGACCGGACGGCTGGTCCTCGCGGTCGCGCTGGCCGCCCTCGTCACGCTGACCACGCGCACCACCGACCTGATGGCGGCGCTGGAACGGGCCCTCCGGCCGCTGCGGCGGGTCGGCGTCGACCCGGCCCGGGTGTCGCTGACCATGTCGCTGGCGCTGCGCAGCGTGCCCGTGGTGGCCGCGATCGCCGGGCGCCTGCGGGAGGCGCGGTGGGCACGCGGCGGCCGGCGCAGCGCGCGGGCGTTCGCCGTCCCGCTGGTCGTCGGGGTGCTGCGGCACGCCGACGCGATGGGTGAGGCGCTGCGCGCTCGCGGGCTGGACGACTGATGCCGGCGCCCCAGGCCGTCACCGGGCCGTCCTGGCGGGTCGCCCGGCTGGGCCGCACCCCGGTGAAGGGCATGGCACACCCAGCCCTGCCAACCCTGGACCTGACGCCGTCCGGCCCTCTGCACGACCGCGTGTTCTGCCTGGCCGACGCGGACGGGGAGGTGGTGCGTACCGTCCGCGACGACGTCCTCATGGCGTGCCGGGCGCTGTGGAAGCCGCCGGTGCTGATGATCCGGACCCCGATCGGCGACGCGACCGGCGTGGCGGCCGGCGGCGTCCCGCTGGCCGGCTCGTACTGGGGCCGGCCGGTCGAGTTGGTGGCGCTCGACGGGCCGTGGTCGCCGCTGCTGAGCCGCTACCTCGGGCGACCGGTGTCGCTGTGCCGGGTGTCCGCTCCCGGCGCCGTGGTCTGGTCCGGCTCGGTGTCGGTGGTGACGACGTCGTCCCTGGCCGAGGTGGCCCGGCGGATCGGCCGGCCGCCCGACGACGGCGCCCGGTTCCGGCCGACTGTCGTCGTCGACACCGGTATCGCCGGTCCGTTCGTCGAGGACGGCTGGGCCGGGCGCCGGCTGCGGATCGGCTCCGCCGTGATCCGGGTGGCCGGCCGGATGGCACGATGTGCCGTCGTGGACCGGCGGCCCGGTGCGGGCGGGCGCGACGCGGACGTGCTGGCGGCCCTGGCGCCCGACCGCGTCCACGACGGCGAGATCGTCCTCGGCGTGCACGGCGACGTGGAGGTACCGGGGCGGGTCGCCGTCGGCGACGCCGTCGTACTCGGTGATCGACAGGGCGGCGTTACCCGCTGAGGGGGGAGTACCGCCCTGGACCGCGCGCGCCGCCATCCCGCCACTGCCGTCGGCGGCCAGTGGCTCCGGTGCCAGCCGGGTCCACAGCACGACACCGTCGGGCAGCGGGTCGCCGGAGGCAACCCCGAGGGTGAACGGGTTGTCGCGGAAGATCGGGTTCGCGCGGACCGGTGCGGCCGAGAAGCCGACGAGCGCGGCGGCGAAGGTGAACATGCCGCCACCGGCGAGGGTGAGGAACCGGCGGCGGTCGAGGGTGATCGGATCGGGACGGAGACCTCCAGGAGCGCTGACGGGGGTGCCCGATCCGACAGGGATGGACGAGCGCGGGGTGACATCTCCCGCTGGATCACCCGGCAGGCAGGTCGGCGGCGCAGCGGAAGCCGATGTTGCCGGTGGAGCTGTCGGGGGTGTTGCTGGTGCGGGCGGCGACGCGGTAGCGGTTGCAGTAGGAGTCGTGGCACAGGTGGCTGCCGCCGCGGGTGACGCGAGCCTGCCCCTCGGGTGGGCCGGCGGGGTCGATGCGGGTCTCGGGACGCTCGTCGGCGTGCCAGGTCGTGGACCACCAGTCGGTGCACCATTCCCACACGTTGCCGGCGACTTCGTAGAGGCCGTAGCCGTTCGGCGGGTAGGTCTTGACCGGGGCGGTGCCGGGGTAGCCGTCGTCGGCGGTGTTGTGGGTGGGGAAGCGGCCTTGCCAGATGTTGCAGCGCCACCGGTTCTTCGGCACCAGGTCGTCGCCCCAGGCGTACTTGGCGCGGTGCAGGCCGCCGCGGGCGGCCATTTCCCATTCGGCCTCGGTGGGGAGGCGTTTGCCGGCCCAGGTCGCGTAGGCGGAGGCGTCGTTCCACGACACATGGACCACCGGATGCTGCGGACGGGTCGCCACGTCGGAGCCGGGGCCTTCCGGCGCGCGCCAGTAGGCGCCTTCGACGGCGCGCCACCAGGGCGCCTGCGGGACGGTGGCGTCCATGACGTGGCGGGTCTGCTCCGGCCCGATGAACAGGCCGAACACGAATGACCAGCCGAATCGTTCGGCTTCGGTCTGGTAGCCGGTGGCTTTGACGAACGCGGCGAACTGGCGGTTGGTGACCGCGGTGGGGTCGATCAGGTACGGCGTCAGGGTGACCGGGCGGACCGGCCCTTCGCCGTCGTCGGGGAAGGCGTCGGGGTCATCGCCGCCCATCCAGAACTCACCGCCGGGGACCCGGACCATCCCGCGGGCTACCTCGCGCGGGTCGCGCACCGGCGGCGTGAACGGCAGCCCGAGGTCGGCCACCGCTCCGCCCTCGCCCGCAGGTCCACGATCAGCCGACGGCCCACAGCATCCCGACGTATGCGACACCGCTTCACCGTACCCATGAGGCTGTCCGCGTGAGCCGTTAGCCTCCTCTCGTGCTGCTGGTGGCTCTCGTCGCGTTCGCCGTCGCCTGGTGGCTCGGTCTGTACCTGCTCGCGCGTGACACCACGGACGCGGCACTGCGCCGGGCCGCCCTCGGGCTGGTGGCTTACGCACTTGCCCTGGCGTTCGCCCCGTTCGACGGCAACATCGCCGACGCCACCGGGTACGTGCTGGCCGGCCTGCCGGCGCTGATCTGGACCGGCGTGCTGCTGGCCCTGCTGCCTGCGGGGCACCGCTGGCGCGGTCCGGCCGAACGGGCCTGGCGGTGGGGCGTCCTGCCGCTGGGGACGGCGGAACTGGTGGCGGCCGCGGTGGTCGGCGGAGCCTGGGAGCCGCTGACTGCGGCTCTGGTGCTCGCCCCACTGGTCGCCGCGTTGGTTTTGCTGCTGCGCCAGCGGGTCCTGGGTGGCCTTCGCCGCGGTGCCGTGGTGCTGGTGAGCGTGCTGTTCGTGCTGGGCGCAGCCCTGCTGCTGGTGCCGCTGGAGGTCCTTCCGGTCAGCGTGGTCATGGCCGGCGTGGGAGTCGACCTGGCCGTGCTCGGGGTCGTGCTGGCGGTGTCGAACGCGCTGGAAGCCGGGGAGTCGGTGGCGGCCGACCTGCGCCGCTCGGCCGCCGGTGCCACGATCGCGGCCGTCGTGTTCGGCGGTCAGGTCGGCCTCGTCGCGTTCGGCGCCGACGACACCGACGAGCTGCGGCCGCTCGCCTTCGGCGTCGTCGGCGCCGCCATCGGGGTGGTGACGCTGGCCAGCCCGCTGCAGGGGATCATCGACCGGTTGGTGTTCACCGGCAGGCCCGAGCTGCGTGCCGAGCGCGCCGACCTGCGTGACGCCGCCGACGCGCTACCCCGCCGCGACCAGCGTCAGGTTCTCGCCGACCTCGACGACGACGGATTCACCCGGCTTGTCCGCGACGCGCTGCGCAACTACGGCGACCTCGGGAAGCTGGTGTCCAGCCCGCTCATCGCGCTGCCCGCCATCGACACCCGCCTGCAGCGGCCCGACCACACCGACCACGCGCTGGAACGGGCCACCGAGCTGAAGGCGCTGTTGCTGGAGAGCATCGAGCGGCTGCGCCCCCGCGACCAGGAGTTCGGGACCAGCGAGGAGTGGCGGTACTACAACGCGCTCTACTTCCCGTACGTCGCCGGCATCCGCCCGTACCGGCGCCAACCGGACCTCAGCGGCCTGGACGAGACGTCGCGGCGGGCGTTCGACTGGCTGCGCCGGTACGTGCCCGAGCGGACGCTCTACAACTGGCAGAACGCGGCGGCCCGGGTGGTGGCGCTGGACCTGCGCTCCCGCGACACCTGACGCCGCGTCCACGGCCGGACTGGCAGTGAATGGCAGTGCCAGGTCTGCAGGTGGCAGTGGTTTCCGGGCCATGGTCGGGGTGTTCGACACACGTGCACCCGAGCTGAAGGAGCTGGTCCTCATGACCACGAACACCGCCGCCCGGCCAGGCGCCGTCCGCCTCCGCGAGGTCCCCGCGATGCGCTGGCTCCTGGAGATCGACGGCATCGCCACCGGGCTGACCGGCCTGGCGTGCCTCGTCGCCGGCGGCTTCGTCAGCGATCACTCCGGGCTCCCGACCGCACTGCTGTATCCCGTCGGGGCGTTCCTGGTCGTGCTCGGCGCCGCGCTGGTGGCGATGTCGACGCGGAACGTTGTGCCGGCCGGTTGGGTGTGGGGGATCGCCGTGCTGAACGCGATCTGGGTGATCGACAGCGTGGTCGTGGTCGCCTCCGGCTGGTTCGACGTCACGACGGTGGGCACGGCCGGGGTGCTGCTGCAGGCCGCCGTGGTCGCCGGGTTCGTCGCCGGGTACGTGGTAATCCTCCGGCGCATCCCGGCCTGACCCAGCTCGGGCCGCTGGCCCCGTCGCGCTCGATGCCGCGACGGGGCCGGTACCGGTTTACCCTCGAACGGTGGTGAACCAGGACGTCCCCGCCGCAGCAGCCGCGGCCGGCCCCGAGCAGCCGTCCCGGCGGCGCATCACGGCCGAGATCTGGATCGTCCTGGGCCTGTCGCTCGGGCAATCCGCGGTGTATGCCGTCGTCAGTCTCATCGCCCGGCTGGCCCGGCCGGAACGCCTCAGCGAGCAGACCGCCACCCTCAACGCCTCGCGCAGTACCCGCGAATACCTCGACCTCACCTACCAGGTGCTGTCCATCGGCTTCGCGCTGGTGCCCGTCGCGCTCGCGCTGTACCTGCTGACCGGACCGGGCCGGACGGCGTTCCGGCGCATCGGCTTCGACGCCGCCCACCCTCGGCGCGACCTCCTGGTCGGCGCCGGCCTGGCCGCATTCATCGGCATCCCCGGCCTGGGCATCTACTTCCTCGGCCACGCCCTGGACATGAACGTCTCCATCCAGCCCAGCACGCTGGAGCAGTACTGGTGGACCATCCCGGTGCTGGTGCTGTCTGCGCTGCAGAACTCGGTGGTCGAAGAGGTCATCGTCGTCGGGTTCCTGATGACCCGGCTCAAGCAGCTGAACTGGGGGCTGCCGGCCATCATCGCCACCAGCGCGGTGCTGCGCGGCGGGTATCACCTGTACCAGGGGTACGGCATGGCGATCGGCAACATGCTCATGGGCGTGGTGTTCGCGTACTTCTACCACCGCACCGGCCGGGTGATGCCGCTGGTGGTGGCCCACTCCATCCTCGACATCGTCTCGTTCGTCGGCTACGACCTGTTCGCCGATGAGCTCGGGCTGCCGTGACGTCCGCTGGGCCGTGACGCCCTGCAGGCGACCCGGCGGCTGATCAGGCCGGCCCGGCGGTGATGCGCCGTTGAGTCAGATCGGGCAGGAGCCGGGCCGCGGTCTCGAAGTCCGCGTCTTCGTGCAGGAGCGTCATTCGGTGATACCGGGCGGTGGTCACGACCAGGTGGTCGGCGACGGAGAGCCCCTGATGAGCACTGTGGGCCGCGAGCTCGGCCCGGTCCGAACGGATGCGCTCCCACGCATCGTCCGGGACGTACACCCAGGGATGAGCGGCGCGCAGCCCGGCCTCGACCTGTCTGTAGCGCTTCGCGTCCGCGATCGACATCGTCTCGATGACTGTCGGCTCACAGATGGCGACCATTCCGCGTGCGACCGTCTCGTGCCACTCCACCGCGACCTGTCGACGCAGCAGGCGCACCAAGCCACTGGTGTCGATCAGGTACTTCATTCGTCGAGCTCATCGAGTCGATCGAAATCGAACCCGCCGTCCTGGGCGATGTCCTGGAGCTTCGCGAGCGCTCGAGCGCGATGCTCGTGACTCTGCCGGACAGCGAGTCGAAGGGCTTCCGTGACGGTGTCCTTCTTGGTCGGCGTGCCGAGTGCGAGGGCGGCTTCGGCCAAGAGGTCGCCGTCGATGTCGAGAAGTGTCTTCGGCATACCGACTCCAGGTGGATATCCGCGGCTTCCGAGTATATACCGCACGCCTGTCACCCGCGGCGCCGATGGTGCGACACTCGTTGCGTGACCAGCGATTCGACGGCGGTGACCGCACGCGATGAGAGCTCTCTCATCTGGGCCTCATCGTGGTCTCCGACGGGATGCCGACGATGTTGTCCATGAAGTCGGCGGCAACTCTCACAGTGGCGGTGGTGGTCGTGGTCGTCTGCGCCGCGCTCGGCGTGGGCGTGCTCGTGGCCGCGCCGTCGGACGGTGACGACTTCGGCGATCCGGTCGACGTCGGCACCCCGGGCCCCACCTCCTCCGGTCCGTCGAGCCCGCCCGAGTCGCCGGACGTGACGCCGGCGCCCACCCGGACGCCGACACCCACGCCGACGCCGACGCCGTCGGTCACCACGCCCCCGCCCGACGACGGCACCGGTGAGCCGGTGGCGCCTCCGCCGCCCGTCGCGCCGGACGACGATGACGACGATGACGACGACGATGATGATGACGACGACGATGACGACGATGACGACGACGGGGATGATGACGGCTGAGCCAGGTGCGTGACGACGCCACGGGAGGGGTGCGGGTCCGCGTCGGGGTTCGCACCCGCGTCCTGGCCGCGGTCCTGGGGGTCGCCGCGATCGGCATGCTGGTGGCCGGGGTGACCTCGTACCTCGTCCAGCGTGAGCGGGTGGACGCCAGCATCGACGACCGGCTCGCCCAGGAAGTCGAGGAACTGCGCGAGTTCGCCGTGACCGGTATCGACCCGGAGACCGGCGACGCGTTCACCACCGCCTCGCGGTTCCTCGAGGTCCTGCTGGAACGGAACGTGCCCGACCGAAACGAGGGCCTGCTGGCCATGGTGGACGGCGAGGTGGCGTGGTGGCCGGGTGCCGACGTCGACGTGCAGCTGCACGAGGACGACGAGTTCGTCGCGGCGGTCGCCGAGGCCGGCAACAGCACGGCCGTCCGGCCGCGGACTCTCAGCACGGAACAGCTCGGGTCACTGCGCTACGTGGCCGTTCCGGTGACGGGCTTCGAGGACCAGTCGCAGGGCGCCTACGTCATCGCGTACTCCCGCGACCTCGAACAGGCCAGCGTCGTCGGTGCCTACCAGACGTTCGCCATGGTGGCGACGGCCTCGCTGGCGGTTGTCGGTGCCGTCGGGTGGGTGGTGGCGAGCCGGCTGCTGCGTCCCATCAGTGCGTTGCGCGACACCGCGCAGCGCATCAACGACACCGATCTGTCCGGCCGCATCCCGGTCACCGGAAGCGACGACGTCTCGGCGCTGGCCCGCACGTTCAACGCGATGCTCGACCGGCTCGAGGCGGCTTTCGCCGGGCAGCGCGACGCCCTCGACGATGCCGGCCACGAGCTGCGCACTCCGATCACGATCATCCGCGGGCATCTGGAGCTCATGGACTCCGCCGATCCGGCCGACGTCGCCGAGGTGCGTTCCCTCGTGCTGGACGAGCTGGACCGGATGCACCGGATGGTCGACGACCTCGTGATGCTGGCCAAGGCCAAGCGGCCGGACTTCGTCCACCCCAGGCCGGTCGAGCTCGACCTCCTCGTCGACGACGTGATCGACAAGGCCAGCGCGCTGGCCGACCGCCAGTGGCGGGTCGACGCCCGGGGGTCCGCGACGGTCGACCTGGACCAGCAGCGCATCACCCAGGCGCTGCTGCAGCTGATCTCGAACGCGGTGAAGTTCACCGAACCCGGCGACACCATCGCCGTCGGCAGCCAGGTGGCCGGCGACGAGGTGCGTCTCTGGGTCCGCGACACCGGCACCGGCATCGCCCCGGAGGACGCCGAACGGATCTTCGACCGGTTCACCCGCGGCGACGTCGGCCGTGGCGTCGAAGGCTCGGGCCTCGGGCTGGCCATCGTCCGGGCCATCGCCGAGGCGCATCGCGGCCGGGTCACGGTGGACAGCCGACTCGGCGGCGGCGCGGTGTTCATCATCTCGCTGCCGCTGGTGGGCGCCGACGTCCCGGACGACCTCGTGGAGGAGGAAGCGTAGATGAGCAGGATCCTGATCGCCGAGGACGAACCGCGCATCGCGGCGTTCATCGAGAAGGGGCTGCGTGCGGCCGGCATGACGCCGACGGTGGTGGGCGACGGGCGCGGCGCGTTCGACTACGCCATGACCGGCGGCTTCGACCTCGTCATCCTCGACATCGGCCTGCCCATCATGGACGGTTTCGCGGTGCTGCGCCAGCTGCGGCAGGCACGCAACGAGCTCCCGGTGATCATCCTGACCGCACGCGACTCCATCACCGACACAGTGGCCGGCCTGGAAGGCGGCGCCGACGACTACATGGCCAAGCCGTTCCGGTTCGAGGAACTGCTGGCCCGCATCCGGCTGCGGCTGCGCGAGGACCGCGCTCCGGAGGCGATGGTGCTGCACCACGGCGGTCTCTCGCTGGACCTGCGGACCCGCCGGGCCACCGCCGACGGCCGCACGGTCGAACTGTCCGCCCGTGAGTTCTCCCTGGCCGAGACGTTCCTGCGGCACCCAGGCCAGGTGCTCAGCCGTGAGCAGCTCCTGAGCCGCGTGTGGGGCTACGACTTCGACCCCGGCTCCAACGTCGTCGACGTGTACGTGCGCTACCTGCGCCGCAAGCTCGGCAACGACCGGTTCGCGACGGTGCGCGGCATCGGCTACCGCCTGGTCGGCGACGACACCCCCTGACCCCAAAAATGATCACGTTCGGCATGGGTGTGTCCGCTCCAGCAGGAATGCTTGCCTGGTGTAGCGGGGGAACGCCTGGGGACGTGCCGGGGCGGCGAGTAGCGTACCCAGTGCCCGGAAGCTGAGCCGTCGTTCCGCCGGAAACGCCGACAGGGCCCCGCCACCCGCTGAGGGGTAGCAGGGCCCGGTCGAACCCGCTGGGTCAGCCGGCGGAGGAGGCGCTCGACGGGCTCGCCGGGCTGGCGGCCGTGTTCGGGCTGGCCGGGGAGTTCGCGGTGTTCGGCGAGGCCGGAGAGTTGGCCGTGTTCGCCGACGCCGGCGAGGCCGAGCTGTTCGCCGTGTTCGGGGAGGCCGGAGTGTTGGCCGTGTTCGGCGACGCCGGTGAGGCCGGGCTGTTGGCGGAGGCGGCCGTGTTCGCCGAGGCCGGGCTGTTGGCGGAGTCGGACGCAGACGACGGTGCCTGGCTGTCACTCACTCCGGCGGGCGCCTCGGCCGAGTTCAGCAGGGGCGCGGCCACGGCGCTGCCGGCGCCGATACCCAGCGCCGCCATGGTGCCCACCGCGATCCACGTCTTCTTCTGGAGCTTCATCGTCGTTCGTCCTTTCCAGTTCGGTGCCGCCGGTCGGCACCTGGTGACGTCTCTAGGTTCGCCGCCCGCGATGAGTCGTTCAGGAGAGCCGGATGAGAGGGTTCTCAGAGTGTCCTGAGCCGGCCCGCGAGGCTGCTTCGAGCCAGCGTTCGACCAGGTCGACGCGGTGTTCCGTGGCGGTCTCCCAGTCCGGGTCCTGCGCCCGGTACGGCCCGGTGGCCAGGGAGAGCACGACGCCCGCGGCGCGCACGCGCAGTTCCACCGGATCGACCCGGCGGTCGAACACCGGCGTCCAGACCTCCAGGGCGGAGCGTGCCCCGGGCGCTGCCGGGAAGTCGCCGGAGGCGAGCACGGACAGGTGGGCGAGCAGGCAGGCGAGGTCGTCGGCGCGGCGGCCCGGCCCCATGGTGTCGATGTCGAGCAGCCCACTCACCGTGCCGCCGGCGACGAAGACCTGGGCGTCGTAGAAGTCGCCGTGCGTCGGCTCGGCGCCGTCGTCCGGCGAGGGCGGAGCGGACGTCAGGGCTGACGTGATGTCCTGGGCCAGCCCGCGCACGTGGGTGTCCAGCGCCGGCACGGCGGCGGCGACCACGCCGGCATAGTGCTGAGCATGTGCCGACCAGGGCTGCCGCGCCGGGAGATCCGCGATCGGCGCGGGCAGCCGGTCCAGCAGGGACAGGAGGTCGACGGGGTCGGGCAGCTCGGCCGCGCCGCTCTCCAGCGCGGAGCGCAGCGGCGTTCCGACCAGCGGCTCCAGTACGACGATGCCGTCGTCGCTCCAGCCGAGGCTGCGGGGGACCGCTACGCCGGCGGCGGTGAGCAGGCGGTGCCGCTCGTGCACGTCGGAGACCACGGCCGGCCGCAGCACCTTGAGGAAGAGCCGGTGCCGGGCACTGACGACCTCGACGACGGCGCGCTTGCGCGGCCGGTACGCGACCACCCGCAGTCGGGTGCCCTCGGGGTCAAGGCCGAGGCCGCGCAGCAGGTCCGTGGCCGACGACGGGTAGCAGGCGGCGGCGAGTCCCGGCAGCTCCGGGTCGAAGGGGAAGCGCCAGATCTGGATGTGCCGGTCGCCGTCGGTGACGACGAGGCCGCCGTCGGGCCGGCGCGCGGTCACTGATGCGGCGAACGTCTCGTCACGTTCGCCGTCGGCCCAGGCGACGCGCACGGTGTACGAGGCTGTGGTCCGGTCCGCGGGTCGGTGGTCGACGTCGCGGAGCGACCAGCCGAGCAGCCGTCCGCCGGCCGGTTCGAGCGCGGCGTGCAGCACGTCGGCCGCCGCGGGTCCGGTCAGCAGGGACAGGTCGGGGTCGCTCGGCGGATCGGACACGGACACCAGCCTCGGCGGCCGGCATGAGCTGTCCATGAGCCGGACATGAGAGGGCTCTCATCCGGATCTCCGGTTCGCCCCTGTCTGGCCGCTGACCAGCGGCGACGGCCGATCCGGCCGGGCGCGTCTCCGTGCCGGCGCGCTGCCGTCGCACACCCTACGGCGAGCCCCGGCCCCGACCGCTCGGGGTACGCACCGCCGGCAGCCGCCCCGTCGGCCGGCCGCCAGGAGCGACAGCGAATGCGCGCGATACGGCGTTGACCGGCTAATGTAGGTCTCCTTCAGACATCGACCTGGGGCGATGCCCCATCTCGAAAGGAGCTGTGTCCGCCGTGCGGACGGACGCGTCAAGTCGCCTCCCCGACTCATCTCTGAATCGCGGCGCCACCTCGGGTGAGCAGTCATGAGCGCCGCGCCAGCCATCGTCGCTGTCTTCCTCCTCACCTTCGGGACCGCCTACTTCGTCGCGCAGGAGTTCGCGTACGTCTCCGCCGACCGGGTCGAGCTGTCCCGGCAGGCCGAGGCGGGAGACAAGCGCGCCGCCTCGGCCATCCGGGTCATGCAGCGGCTGTCGTTCATGCTGTCCGCGGCGCAGGTGGGCATCACCGTCACCGGCCTCATCGTGGGCCTCATCGCCGAGCCGGCGTTCGCGCAGGTCGTCCGGCCGGCGTTGGAGGCTGTCGGGCTGCCGGCGGCCGCGGTGCCCGGCGTCTCGGTCGCTGTCGGGTTCGCCGTCGCCACCGTGATCCAGATGGTGCTCGGCGAGCTGTTCCCGAAGAACCTCGCGCTGGCCACGCCGGAGCGGCTGGCCAAGGTGCTGGCCGCCTCGACCCACCTCTACCTCGCCGTCAGCGGACCGGTGGTGCGGCTGTTCGACAACTCCGCGAACTGGCTGCTGCGCAAGGCCGGCATCGAGCCGGTGCAGGAACTGCACCATGGCGCCACGCTGGAGGAACTGGGGCACGTCATCGGCGAATCCGAGGCCGGGGGCTCGCTGTCGTCGCACCTGTCCGGCATCCTCGCCCGGGCGCTGAGCTTCTCCGATCACACCGCCGGCGAGGCCATGGTGCCGCGGCCGGACGTGCGCAGCGTGCGCTCGAACGCCACCGCCGAGGCCGTCGTCGAGCTGATCGCCAGGTACGGCCATTCGAACTATCCGGTGCGCGGCGAGGGCACCGACGAGGTGACCGGCGTCGTCGGTGTGCGTGAGCTCATGTACGTCGCGCCGGACGACGTCGCCACCACCGGCGTGCTCGACATCGCCCGTCCGCCGCTGCTGGTGCCGGACAGCCTGCCGCTGCCGGCGCTGGTCGAGCGGATGCAGGATGCGGGCGACGAGTTCGCCTGTGTGGTGGACGAGTACGGCGGCCTGGCCGGCATCGTCACCCTCGAGGACGTCGCGGAGGAGCTCATCGGCGACATCACCGACGACACCGACCAGCAGGCGGTGATGGTCAGCCGGGACGGCGAGTGGTGGCGGCTGGACGCCGGCCTACGGGTCGACGAGGCCGTCGCCTACACCGGCCTGCCGCTGCTGAGGTCCGACGACTACGACACCGTCGCCGGGCTCATCGTCGCCGAGCTCGGCCGGTTCGCCGAACCGGGGGACCGGCTCGTTCTCGCGGCCGGCTCGGGTTCCGGCGCCGGCGAGGCCATCGAGATCGAGGTGGTCACCGTCGAGCGCCACGTGCCCGAGTTCGTCCGGCTGCGTGAGGTCGATGCAGCCGGGGTTCGGGGCGGCGAGCGGACGGAGGCGCAGCCGTGAGCCCGCTCACCGCGCTCCTCGTCACCGTGGCGCTCCTGATCGCCAGCGCGTTCTTCGTCGCCGCCGAGTTCGCCCTGGTTGGTGCCCGGCGGCACCGGCTCGAGCAGGCCGCGGCGGCCGGCAAGCGCGGCGCCCGGGCGGCGCTGAACGGCGTGCGCGAGTTGTCGCTCATGCTCGCCGGCGCGCAGCTGGGCATCACCATGGTGGTGGTGGGCCTCGGCATGGTGTCCGAGCCGGCGTTCCACCATCTGCTGGAGCCGCCGCTGACCGCGGTGGGTCTGCCCGGCGGGACGGCCGACGTGGTGGCGCTGGTCATCGCGCTGACGGTGGTCACGTTCCTGCACGTGGTGGTGGGCGAGATGGCGCCGAAGTCGTGGGCCATCGCGCACCCGGAGCGCTCGGCCATGCTGCTCGGCCCGCCGTTCCGCGGCTACGCCTTCGTGGTCCGCTGGCTGCTGGTCGTGCTCAACGGAATCACGAACGTGTTGCTGCGGCTCATCCGGGTGACGCCGCGAGACGAGATTGTCACCGTCCGCAACCGTGAGCAGATCCATCAACTGGTCAGCGAGTCACGCCGGCTCGGACTCATCGGCGACGGCGACCACGGCCTGCTCACCAGGGCGTTGGGAGCTCCGGAACAGCCGGTCCGCACCGTCATGGTGCCGGCCGCGCGGATCGTCTCGGTGCCGGCCGACGCCGGGCCGCAGGACGTCGTCGAGGCCGGCCGCCGCAGCGAGCGCACCCGGCTCGTGGTCCGGGGTGCCGACGGTGCCGTGGCCGGCGCGGTGCACGTGCGCGGCGCGCTGATCGCCCGCAGCACCGGCGAGCCGTGGACCGCGGGCGAGGCGGCGCTGGCGGTGCCGAACATCCCCGCCGAGGCCGATCTCGCCCGTGCCGCCGAGGTGCTGCGCGGCGCCCGGTCGCAGCTGGGCATCGTCGTCGACGTCGGTGGTGCCGAGGTGGGGCTGGTGAGCATGGACGACGTCGTCACGGCGGTCCTGGTGAACTGATGGGTCCCGGCTGGATCGCGTTCCTGACCGACTACGGCCGCTCGGACGGGTTCGTGGCCGCCTGTCACGGGGTCATCGCGCGCATCGCGCCGGCGGCTCGGGTCATCGACGTCACGCACGACGTCCCGCCGCAGGACGTCCGGCACGGCGCCGTCGTCCTCGCCGACACGGTGCCGTACCTGCCGCCGTCGGTGGTCGTCGGCGTCGTCGATCCCGGTGTCGGGACCGCCCGCCGCCCGGTCGCGATCGTGGCCGGGCCGCACGTGCTGGTCGGCCCCGACAACGGCCTGCTGGCCTGGGCGGCGGACGCCTGCGGTGGCGCGTCGCGGTCGGTGGAGTTGACGGAGCCCGCGTACCGGCTGGCCACCGCCGCTACGACGTTCGACGGGCGCGACGTGTTCGCGCCGGCCGCGGCCCACGTGGCCGGCGGGGTCTCGGTCGCCGCGCTGGGCCCGGACGTGCCGGTGGAGTCGTTGGTACGGCTGCCGGATCCGTGGCTGGTGGTGGGCGACGGCTCGGTGGGGGCGGAGGTGCACGCCGTCGACCACTTCGGGACCCTGTCGCTGGCGGTCCGGGTCCCGGAGCTGGCCGCGGCCGGCCTCGCCGAGGTGTCGACGCTGCTCGTCGAGGCGGGGCGACGGTCGTGGAGGGTGCCGTTCGGCCGGTCGTTCGCCGCGGCGCCGTTGGGCGAGCCGGTGGCACTGATCGACTCTGCCGGGCGGCTGGCCGTCGCCGTCAACGGCGGCAGCGCCACCGCCGCGCTGGGCCTGGGCGTCGGCGACCGAGTGACACTGGGCGCCGCCCGGTCCTGACCGCCGCGGGGTCAGGAGGTCTCGGGGGTACCGGCTGCCCGGGTGCGGCCCCAGGCGTCGGCCCGCCACGTGCGGGCGTGGATGAGCCCGGCGGCCAGGACACCGAGCGCCGCCGCGGACCAGCCGGGTAGCGGGTGCTGCGGGACGTCGGCGAAGTGCCAGGCCACGGCCGCGATGACGAAGAGGCCCCAGCCGGTGACGACGTTGATGACGGCGCCGTCACCGAACGGCCCGGGATTGATCGTGTTGCCGGTGCTTCCCTCGACGTAATAGGGGAGCCCGTTGCCGGCGAAGAACCCGGCGACGAAGGCGAGCAGGACGGTCGTGAGCACGGTGGTGGCCTCTCAGCGGTCGGAACGGTGAACGAGGGGGAGCAGGACGTCGTCGACCAGGTGGTTCACGACGTCGTCGTCGAGCGGCTCGCCGGTGACGAACAGGCGCGAGAACAGCAGCGCCGAGCTGACTTCGGCGAGCAGTTCGTGATCGGCGCCGGGGGGTGCGTCACCGCGCAGCCGGGCACGCAGCAGCACGGGGGCGAAGCTCTCCCGCTTGCCGTCGATGAGCCGCGAGCGCACCGCCGTGGCCAGGTCCTGATCATCGCGCATGGCGGAGATCAGGCCGAGGACCAGCTGGGCGCTCTCGCCCGCCAGCCGGTCGCGCATGCCCCGCAGCACGAGGACGAGGTCATTGCGCAGGTCACCGGCGTCGTGGGGGTCTCCGACGCCGTCTGTACCGGTCCGCGCAGGCTCGGCGTGGTCACTCGTGTGGTGTTCGATCGCCGCCACCACCAGTTCGGCCTTCCCCGACCACCGTCGATAGATGGTGGCCTTGCTGGCGCGGGCTCGTACCGCGACCGCGTCCATGCTCATTGCGGCGTAGCCGATCTCCGCCAACAGCTCCAGCGCCGCGCTCAGGATGGCGTCCTCCCTGGCCTCGGCCCGTGGTCTCGGCGACATCCCACCTCGCTGATTCGAAACGAAACGGTTTCGTACACATTAGGCTCGGTGGGGTCCCTGCGCAAGCTCTCGAAATCGGCGCCGCACCGATGTCGAGACGGCGGCGCCGGCTCCGACGTATCCCATGAGAGCGGCTCGACGACGCAGCGGAGGCACCCGTGAAGTACCTGATCCTGATCTACGACGAGGCGGTGCGGCGGTCCCGGCCGGACTGCCCGGACCTGCGCAACGATCGCGCCCGTGCGCACCTCGCGCTGACCGACGACCTCGCCGCCGGGGGCGAGATGATCGCGGCCGAGGCGCTGGCACATCCGTCCCAGGCCCGCCGCGTGCTGGTCTGCGAGGGCGGCGGCGTGGCCACCATCGATGGGTCGTTCGCCGACAGCCGGGAGCAGTTGGCCGGCTTCTACCTGGTCGAATGCGAGGACGTCGACCGGGCGGTCGAGCACGCAGCCCGCCTCCCGGAGGCCGCCGACGGCCTGGTCGAGGTGCGCCCGGTGCTCTGTCACGGCGGCCTGGAGATGTGACCCCGTCGTGTCTCATGATCATCGGCGATCCACCCCGTCATGATGTGGTCGATCGCCGACGATCATGGAGAATTGTCCGCCGCAGGCCTGGCCCGTCGCACGCCGAGCGCGAACAGCAGCAGGCCCCCGGCGAGCCAGCACGTCAGCACCAGCGCCGGTGTCGTCGCGCCGGCGCCGTCGAAGTAGGCCGTCGAGCGCAGCAGGCTGCCGGTGGCGCCGGGCGGCAGGAGCTGCCCGAGCGTGCCCCAGCCGGCCGGTAGCAGTTCCGGTGCGCTGGCCAGGCCGGACAACGGGTTGCCGAGGAGGATGAGGGCGATGGCGCCGACGGCGATCCCGGGGTTGCCGAGTGCCGTGCGCAGGCCGAGGATCGCCCAGGCCGCCGCCGAGATGCCGAGTGCCGCGGCTGCCGCCGTCGTCCAGTAGTTCGCGTCGAAGGTGCCGAAGCCGAACCGCAGGACGGCGGTCAGCGTCAGGCCACCGACGACGGCGAACCCGAACGCGCCCGCCGCCTGCTGCCACGGACCGCGGATCGTCATGAGCAGCACGACCGCGGCGATCCAGCCGCCCAGCGCGAGCGGGAGCGCGCCGGCGGACAGCCCGGCGCCGGTGGGGTCGTCGGCGGGGAACGGCCGGAGATCGTCGACCGCCACCTCGACGCCCTGCTCGTCGCCGAGCCGGTCGGCAAGGGCGCGTAGCTGGGTGGCGACGGCCGAGCTGGCGGCGCTCGCCACCAGCAGCCGCGGCTCGGCGTCCTCGAGGACGAGAGCGCCGTAGACCTCCCGGTCCAGGATCAGCTCGCGGGCGTGCTCGGCGTCGCCGGCCGCGGTGACGGCGTACGCGCCCGGCTGGGCGGCGTCGAGCCGGTCGGTGACGTCCTGGGTGGCGGCCGGCGTGCCCACCACGGCGAGAGGGATGTCGTGCGGGCCGGAATTCAGGGGTGGCAGGGCGAACGCGGACAGCAGCACCGTCATCAACACGGCCAGTCCGCCGACGACGGCGGCGACCTGCCGCCAGCCGGCCCGGGTCGACTCGGGCATCGAACCTCCAGGTAAGAAACGATGAGTATCTTATTTGGGACGGTAGAGTACTCCGATAAGAAACGCAACGTCTCTTAGGGGGTGGGTGATGACGGCACCCGCGGTCCGCCGCCGTGGCGAGGTGCTGGAGGCGGCCATCTTCGACGCCGTCTGGGCCGAACTCGCCGAGACCGGGTACTCCGGGCTCACCATCGGTGCCGTCGCGGACCGGGCCCGCACCAGCAAGGCGGTCCTCTACCGGCGCTGGCAGGGCCGGGCCGAGCTGGTCATCGCCGCGCTGCTGCATCAGGCGCCGTCTGTGGACGAGGTGCCTGACACCGGCAGTCTGCGCTCGGACCTGCTCGAATTGCTGCGGTCGATTCTCCGCGGCCCGGGGGCGGCGAACCTCGACGCCCTGTGGGGCCTGCTGGCCGACGCCGCGCGCGACCCCGAGCTGCGTGAGCAGGTCAGCTCCATCGCGGCCGGCCAGACTCGGGAGGGGCCGTTGGTGGCCATCGTCGAGCGGGGGATCCGGCGTGGTGAGGTGGACCCAGAGCGCCTCACCCAGCGCCGGCTCCGGCTGCCGCTGGACCTGCTCCGCGGCGAGCTGATGCTGTACGGCACGGTCGCCGACGGGGTCATCGAGGAGATCCTCGACGAGGTGTTCCTCCCACTGGTCCGGCCCGCGTCCATGTGACCTGTGTCGCGTTCACCCCGCCCATGTCACGTCATGGCGGCCTGGTGGGTCTCGTGTGCGGAATCGGATCCGGATCGGATCGGCGATCTCGCGACGATGAGGTGAACGAGCATGATGGGACGATTGTCGGGTCTGGCGACGCGGCGGCGACGGGTGGTATTGGTCGCCGCTCTGTTGCTGGCGCTGATCGGCGGCACCGCGAGCATGTCGCTGTTCGGCAAACTGTCGGCGGGCGGCTTCGCCGACCCGGGCGCGGAATCCGGGCAGGCCGCGGACCTGGTCGAGGAGACCTTCGGGCAGTCGCCGCCGAACCTGGCGCTGCTGGTCACCGCCGCCGACGGGGTCGACGACCCGGCCGCCGCGGCCGCCGGAGCCGGCCTGGCCGAGCAGCTGGCCGGCGAGCCACAGGTCCGCGACGTCGTCTCCTACTGGACCGCCGGGCAGGCGCCGCAGCTGCGCGACGACGACGGCGAACGGGCCCTCGTGCTGGCCACCATCACCGGCGACGACAACGAGGTCAACGAGCGCGTCGGTGAGCTCGCCGACACCTACGCCGGGCCGCTCGCCGACGGCGTCGACGTCCAGGTCGGCGGCTACGCGGCCTTCTCCCACGAGCTGACCGAGCAGAGCGAGAAGGACGTCATCACCGGCGAACTGATCATCTTCCCGGTCACGCTGGTGGCGCTGGTGCTCGTGTTCGGCGGTGTGCTCGCCGCGCTGCTGCCGCTCACGGTCGCCGCGGTCACCTCGCTCCTGGGCATGGGGGCGCTGTGGGCGCTCGCGGAGGTGACCGAGCTGTCGGTGTTCGCCGCGAACGTGGTCACCCTGGCCGGGCTCGGACTGGCCATCGACTACAGCCTCCTCATGGTCAACCGGTACCGCGAGGAGCTGGCCGCCGGCCGCGAGGTGCCGGACGCGATCCGCGCGACGATGACCTCGGCCGGTCGCACCGTGGTGTTCGCCTCGCTGACGGTGTGCATCTCGCTGGCGACGCTGACGCTGTTCCCACTGCCGGCGATCCGCTCAATCGGCTACGCCGGCGTGGTGACCGCGCTGCTCGCCGCGGCCGCCTCACTGCTGGTGCTGCCGGCGCTGTTCGCGGTGCTGGGCCGCCGGGTGGGTGCGACGCGGTTTCGCCGGCGCCGACGCGAGGGTTCGGCAGAGGAGGGCTTCTGGCACCGGCTGGCCGTGGTCGTCATGCGCCGGCCGCTGCCGATCGCCACCGTCGTGACCGCCGTCCTGCTGCTTCTGGGCACTCCGTTCCTCGGCATGAAGCTGGGCTACCTGGACGAGCGGGTCATGCCGGAATCGTCGCAGGCCCGGCAGGTCGCCAGCACGATCCGGGCCGAGTTCGGCTCCGGCGAACAGGACGCGCTGCAGGTGGTCGCGCCGACCGGCGGCGGCGCCGGTGCCGACGTCGTCGGCGACTATGCGGCGTCGCTGTCCGCGCTGGACTACGTGGCCCGCGTCGACACCGTCACCGGCAGTTATGCCGACGGCGCCCAAGTGGTGCCGGCCGGGCCCCAGCACCAGTCGTTCGCGGCTGCCGATTCCGTCTACCTCTCGGTGGTGCCCGATCCGGGGACCACCGACCGGACCCAGGAACTGGTCGGCGACGTCCGCGAGCTCGATGCGCCGTTCGAGACGCTGGTCGGCGGCACCGCGGCGATGGCCGAAGACGCCGACGCGGCGCTCCTGGACCGGCTGCCGCTCGCACTCGGCGCGGTAGGGCTGGCGATGGTCGTCCTGCTGTTCCTGCTGACCGGGAGCGTGGTGCTGCCGTTCCTGGCGCTGGTGCTGAGCACGCTGAGCCTGACCGCGACGTTCGGCGCGATGGTGTGGATCTTTCAGGACGGCAACCTGGCGGATCTGTTCGGCTTCACCGTCACCGGTTTCACCATCTCGACGGTGCCGGTCATGCTGTTCGCGCTGGCGTTCGGGCTGGCGATGGACTACCAGGTGTTCATGCTGTCGCGGATCCGCGAGGAGTACGAGCGCGGCGCGTCCCCGACCGCGGCGGTCGCGCTCGGACTGGAACGGGTCGGGCGCATCGTGACCGCGGCGGCGGTGCTGATCTCTCTGGTGTTCCTGGCGTTCCTGGTCTCCGACATCACCCTGATGAAGGCGTTCGGCGTCGGTCTGCCGCTCGCCGTCCTCATCGACGCGACGCTGATCCGCGGCGCCCTGCTGCTGGCGGCAATGCGGCTGGGCGGACGGGCGACGTGGTGGGCGCCGGGCCCGCTGCGCCGCCTGCACGCCCGGTTCGGCCTGCGCGAGTCGTCGGCTGAGCCGGAGCGGGAGCTGGTGAGCCGGTGATCGATAAGGGGTTTGCTACCCGGTCAGCGGTAGCAACCCCCTGCCGATCACCTGTCAGCGGCCGGCGTGGACGGCGGCGTAGACGCGGTCGCGCAGGACGTTGGCCTCGTCGCCGGTGAGGGTGCGATCGACCGGCCGCAGCACGAGTCGCAGCAGCACGTTGTCCTGGCCGGGCCGGATGCCCAGCCGTTCGCGCGCCGCCGCGGGCAGCGAGGCGTACGGCGTCGTCGACATCACGGCGACCTCCTCGACCAGGTCGGCGTCCGCACCGAGCGCGGAGCGGACCCGGTCGCCCAGCACCTCGGCGTCGGACCCGGCCGGCACGGCCACCGAGATGTCGCGGCGGGCCGGTGGCAGGTCCGACACCGGCCGGTACGGCGTCAGGTCGAGCAGCTGCGAGGCCACCCGCGGGTCGGCCGAGCGCAGCAGCCGGATGTCCGGGATGCCGCTGCGCAGCATCAGCGCCCGGTCCAGCCCCATGCCGAGGGCCAGGCCGCTCCACGCCGACGGGTCCAGCCCGCCGGCTGTGAGCACAGCCGGCGCCACCAGGCCGCATTCGGCGATCTCGACCGGCCGGCCGGCGTGGATGGCCTCGACCTCCCGGCCGCCGACGGTGTACGGGTGCGACGTCGCGGTCCACCGCCAGTGCGACCCGGGCAACACGGCGCTGACCACCGTCGTCACCAGGCCGTGCAGGTCGTCGTGGTCGAGCCGGCGGCCACGGTGACGCAGCAGCCACAGGTCCAGCTGGTGCGGCGTGCCGGTGTGCAGGCGGTCGATGGAGTCGCGTCGATGACAGATGCCGGGCAACACCAGGAGCACCTCACCGACCGAGGCAGGCGAGCGTGACACCAGCGCGCGCAGCGCCGGCGGTACCCCCGCCGACGTGTGGCTGCGCAGCATGGTGGTGTCGCTGACGTAGTGGGTGTACCGGGCGTCGCGGGAGACGGCGTCGGGTTCGTAGCCCAGGCGGTCGTAGTTATCCTCGGTGGTCACGATGGGGCGGGACCGGTAGACGAGCGCCGTCGCGCCTGCCCACGCCGACACCGCCGATGAGGCGGCCGAGACGAGTAGCTGCAGGGCATGCGGGCCCTGCGCCGGATCGGTGAGGTCGCGTACGGACAGCGCCGCGACGAGCGCGGACAGCGACAGCGGCTGCGGCCGAGCTGCCTCGACAGTGGAAGAAGTGGACATGGCCAGGCCTTTCGCGGGAAGCAACGGGAAGCTGAAGCGGCTCCCCCGGCCGGTCGTCCGCGAAGGGTCAGGCGTGCGCACCCTCCGGGCGGCGGACGTTCGCCGACCGGGGGCCGCTAAACCAGCGCTGACCTGGCATGTGATCGAGGCTATCCGACGACGAGTTGATCGGCCAGCCTGGACAGGGACTCGTGCCAGCCCTTCAGGTGATCGTCGCGCTGCTCCTCGGTGGGATTGTCGCTGTGGGTAAGGACCAACTCGGTGCCACCGTCCGCGGCGGGCTCCAGCCGTACCTGCACCCGGCTGGCCGGCACGCTTTCGCCGTCCCACGCCCAGATGAAGGTCAGCGTCCGCGGCCGCCGGACCTCACCGTAGATCCCGTGCACGGCGATGTTGTGCCCCGCCTGCAGGCCGGTGGTCCGGAAGGAGAAGCGCCCGCCCGCGCGGGGGCTGGCCTCGTAGATCGCGGCGAACGACGGCGGCCAGAACCATCCGGCCAGCCGGCGCGGCTCGGTGAACATGGCGAACACGTCGTCGGGGTCGGCGTCGACCACCAGGGAGAGGACGGCAGTGGTGGCGTCGGGCGTGGATGACTCGACCATAGTGGCGCACTTTAGGCCATTTGCCCGGAGCCTGACGAGGGTGTGGCCACGGGTTCGTCGCCCACCTCCCGCTGTAGCTGTTCGAGCTGGGCGGACAACTCGCGCCGAACGCCGTCATAGGCCGGATCGGTGTAGACGTTCGTCAGTTCGGCCGGGTCGCTGACGAGGTCGAACAGCTCCCATTCCGGCTCCGACGCCACCGGTGACGCGCCCGGCACGCCCAGGCCGTCGCCGTAGTAGTGCACGAGCTTGTGCCGCGCGGTCCGGACTCCGTAGTGGGCCGGCACGTGGTGGATGCCGTCGAGGTGTTCCCAGTACCGGTAGTACATCGCGCTCCGCCAGTCGTCCGGCCGCGTGCCGGCGAGCAGCGGGCGCAGGCTGCGGCCCTGCATCCGCGGGTGCGCGGGCGCGCCGGCGAGGTCCAGGAACGTCTGCGCGACGTCCACGTTCAGCGCGATGGCGTCGCTCGACGTGCCGGGCGCGACCTCGCGCGGGTAGCGCACCAGCAGCGGCATCCGCAGCGACTCGTCATACATGAACCGCTTGTCGTACCAGCCGTGCTCGCCGAGGAAGAAGCCCTGGTCGGAGGAGTAGACGACGACGGTGTCCGCCGTCAGCCCGTGCCCGTCCAGCGCGTCGAGCAGCCGGCCGGTGTTGTCATCGATCGAGGCGACGCAGCGGAGGTAGTCCTTGATGTAGCGCTGGTAGGCCCAGTGGGTGCGGTCCTCGTCGGTCAAGCCGGGCGGGAAAGGCGCCTTGAGGTCGCGTTCGCCGAGGTCGCGGCCGATCCGCATCCGAGCCTCCCGGGCGGCACGCGAACGGCCCACGTAGTCGTCGAGGAGCGTGTGCGGCTCGGGCAGGTCGACGCCGTCGAACAGCCCGGCATGGACGGTGTCCGGGTCCCAGCTGCGGTGCGGCGCCTTGTGCCACAACAGAAGGCAGAACGGGCGGGACGGGTCGCGCTCGGCGATCCGTTGCAACGCCAGGTCCGTCAGCACCGTGGTGGTGTAGCCCTCGACGGTGCGCCGGCCGGCCGCGCTCAGCAGCTCGGGGTTCCAGTACTCGCCCTGGTCCTCCAGGATGTCCCAGGCGTCGAAGCCCTGCGGATCGTGGACGCCGCCGTGGCCGAGGTGCCACTTGCCCACCAGCCAGGTCTGGTACCCGGCGTCACGCAACATGGCGGGGAACGACGGCTGCCGCGCGTCGAGGTGCGTGCTCAGCGTACGCACGCCGGTGACGTGGCTGTACGTGCCGGTGAGGATCGATGCCCGGCTCGGCGAGCACAGCGCGTTGGTGCAGTACATGGCGTCGAACCGCATCCCGTCGGCGGCGATGCGGTCGATGTTGGGCGTGCGCATGAGCGACCCGCCGTACGCGGAGATGGCGTTGGCGGCGTGGTCGTCGGAGAGGATCATGACGATGTTCGGTGGCGTGGTCATCGGTGCTCCCTGTCACGATGTCCCATGTCGCGCCGACGGGTCTCCGGACGTTGGCCCGCCCGGTCCCGAATGATCACGTTACGTTGGGGTGCTCCCGCCCCACCAGGAATGCTTGCCTGCCGAAGCGGGAGAACGCCTGGGGGAGGCCCAGCGGCGGGCCGGCGAAAACCAGGTGACGCCGCCGTCCGGCCGCTGCCATACTGCCCCGCCGTGTCCACCGTGTATCTGATCACCGGCGTCATGGCGGCCGGGAAGTCCACTGTCGCGCAGGCCCTCGCCGAACGGTTGCCGAAGGCGGCGCACGTCCGCGGCGACGCGTTCCGGAAGGCCATCGTCTCCGGGCGGGCCGAGCCGGTGCCGGGCGACGTCGAGGGGGAGGCCCAGCGGCGGCTGCGCTACCGCATCGCAGCGGGCGTGGCCGACCAGTACGCCGCGGCCGGCATCACCGCCGTCGTCCAGGACATCGTGCTCGGCCCGGAGCTGGCCGGGTACGTCGATCTCGTACAGACCCGGCCGCTGCACGTCGTCGTCCTCGCACCGCGGCCGGAGGTCGTCGCCGAGCGGGAGGCGGGCCGGGCCAAGACGGGCTACGGCGACTGGACGGTGGCCGACCTGGACGGAGCGTTGCGTCAGGGAACGCCACGGATCGGGCTGTGGCTGGACACGTCGACGATGACGCTGGCGGAGACGGTCGACGCCATCCTGGCCTGCCGGTCCGACGCGGCAGTGTGAGTGTCACGTCACTCGCCACGCGGTCGGACTCTGGCGTTTTCACCGTCCGGTACGGCCTCCGAGGCGAGTGACGTGACCTGACGGCCCGCTACGTGACCCGGCGACGACGCATGTGGGCGGGGTGACCGACTGGTCGGGGGACTCCCGCAGGCGTCCTCCCATGCCCTGGGAAGGAGTCGCTCGAGCTGAGCCGCGCAGCGCACCCTGGCACGCGATATCGGCGCATTGGCACGCGAACTCATCGCTCGAGAGTCCGGTTTGTCCCGGTTCGGGGAGCGGTATCGCGTACCAAGGCGCGAGCCGCGTGATCGGTCCGCCGCAGCCCGTATCCGTGCCCCGACGACACGCGCGTCTTCCAACGGCAACCCTCCAGCCGGGCAACCGTCGCACGCGGCCAGGCGGCCAACGGCAGGCGATCTCCCGCTTTGGCAGGCAAGCATTCCTGGTGCGGCGGGAGCACCCCAACGGGACGTGATCATTTGGGGATGGGGTCGGTGAGCAGGCCGCGCTGGTAGGCGACGGACACGGCTTCGGTGCGGCTGGCGGCGCCCAGTTTCGTCATGACCCGCGACAGGTGCACGCTGACCGTTTTCTCACTGATGAACAGTTCCTCACCGACCTTGCGGTTGGTGTAGCCGCGCGCCACCAGGGCGAGCACCGACTCCTCACGCGGTGTGAGCAGCCCGGCCACCGGCCGCACCACGCCGGGCAGCGCGACGTTGGCTCGCCGGGCCAGCTCGCGGACGGCGTCGGCCAGCGGCAGCGCGCCGAGCTGCTCGGACGTGTCCAGCGCTGCGGCCAGCTCGGTGGCGGCGCCGTCACGATCGCCCGCGGCGATGAGCGTCTCGGCCAATCGCCACCGCGCCATCGCCACGTGGTAGACCTCGCCGTAGCCGAACGCTTCGACGACGTCACGCCACGGCTGCGGGTCGGTGGAGCCGGTGAGGCGGGCCTTCTCGGCGCGCAGCCTGGCCAGCCACGCCAGGCCCTCCGGCCCCAGGGTGTCCGCGCGCGGCATGCCGCGTTCGGCGGTGGTGAGGCCGTACTCGGCCAGCTGGGTGCCGGCGGCGACGGCGCGCGCCTCGGCATCCGCGTCGCCGGTGGCGCGGGCCTGCCGGGCTGCGTCGGCCTGCGCACCCACGCCCAGCGCGGCCAGCCGGATGCCGCCGAGCGGCCAGCCACTGCTGGAGCTCTTGCGCATCGACTCCAGGGCCTCCTGGACGACCGTGACGGCGGGGTCGTGCCGGCCCTGCCAGCACGCCATCTCGGCTCCGGCGATGCCTGCGAGCTGCGGGATCTGGCTGTCGCGGTGCCACTCCGGCCGCACCCGGACGAGGTCGCGCTCGGCCTCCTCGAACCTGCCCCGGCCGACCTTGATGATGGCGGCCGAGGCCGCCAGCAGCGCGGTGATGGTGTCGGAGACCTGCTCGCCCGGTGGGCTGGCCGCCGCCATGGAGTCGTCCCAGCTGCCGCGCGCGTAGTGGACCATGGCGCGCATCCAGCGCAGCTCCAGCCCGTAGGTGCTCCACGTCAGGCCCAGCTGGCCGGCACGGACGGCGGCGTCGTCGGCGATCTCGGCGGCGAGGTCCAGCAACCCCTGCTCGTACCGCGTCGTGACGAGGTTGAACACGGCGCGCTGCTCGACGAGTGGCGCATCCGCGCTCAGGGCGATGCGGCGTGCCTCCTCGAACTGCTCGCAGGCCGGTTCGATGGCGCCGGTGCGCAGCTCGGTGAAGGCAAGGGAGATGAGGGCGTCGGCCTCGGCGGCAGGCGTGCCGGAGCTGCGCGCGTCCTCGACAGCTCGCTCGGCGAAGGCGCGCGACAGGTCGTCGTCCGCGACCCAGGAGGTGCGTGCCTGCAAGGCGAGCACCCACGAGCTGACCGCGCTCGGGGGCGCGTCGGCGATGAGCTCCCAGGCCTCCCCGATGGTGCGGCTGGCTTCGTTCCACCGGCCGTTGGCCAGCAGCGACTCGGTGAGTTGGCGGCGAGTGTCGGCGCGCGTGGCCGGCTCGGAACCGCGGTCGGCGACGGCGACCGCGGCCTGCGCGTATGCGAGCGCCCGCTCGGGGTGACCGGCGGCGGTGGCGATGTCGGCGGCCCTGCGGGTGAGCGCGAGCTCGTCGACACCGGCGCGGGACTCCGGGTCGTCGACGGCGGACCACAGTTCCAGGGCCTGCTCGACGTGGCGCAGTTCGGCGGCCAGTGCACCGATGCGCATGGCGTCGTCGGCGGCGCGCACCGACGCGGCCAGCGCGGTAGGGAGGTCGTTGCTGCGCAGGCTGTGATGGGCGAGGGCGGCCGCGAGCTCGTCCTGCCCCAACTCGACGATTCGGCGGGCGTACGCGGCGTGCAGCCGAACCCGCTCGCCCGGGAGCAGGTCGGCATACACCGCCTCACGCAACAGCGCATGCCGGAACGTGTAGCCGTCGCGGTCGGTGGTGACGAGGATGTGATGCTGCAGCGCCTCGCGCAGGGCGGCGTCCAGCTCGTCGTCGTCCAGGTCGACGACGGCGCGCAGCGCACCGTGGCCCACGTGCCGTCGCCCGGTGACCGAGACCGCGCCCACGACGCGCTGCGCGGCGGGGCTCAGCGTCTCGACCCGGGCCATCAGAACGTCGGCGAGCGCCGTCGGGATGCCGCCGGCGCCGGAGGTGCTGGCAGCGACCAACTCCTCGGCGAAGAACGCGTTGCCTTCCGAACGGGCCGCGACGTCGGCGAGGGCAGTCGGTTCGATGCTGCCGTCAGCCAGCACCTCGACGAAGGCCAAGGCGTCGGCGGTGGTGAACGGCGCGAGGTCGAGCCGCTCGACCGATGGCAACCGCACCAGCTCAGCGAGCAGCGGCCGCAACGGGTGCTGCCGGTGTAGATCGTCGGAGCGGTAGGTGGCGATGACGAGCAGCCGATGGTCGGCCAGCCGGGACAGCAGGAACGACAGCAGGTCGCGGCTGGACGGGTCGGCCCAGTGCAGGTCCTCCAACGCCAGCACGAGCGGCGACTCCTGGGCCAGCTCGGCGAGCACGGTGAGGATGGCGTCGAACAGTTGGAGCTGGCCGAAGCTCGTCTCGTCGGCGGGGCCCGGCGACACGATGGGGCCGCGGCCGATGAGGCCGGTCAGCGCCGGCCGCTCGGCGACCAGGTCGTCACGTTCGAGACGTAGCTGCTCGACGATTTCCTTGAACGGCAGGTACGGCAGCCCGGCCTCGCCGACACCGAGGCAACGGCCCAGGAGCACCCGGGCGCCGCCCTCCGCGGCCTCGGCGAGGAACTCCGTCAGCAGCCGGCTCTTGCCGACCCCGGCGTCGCCGGACACCAGGACCGCGCCGGGCGAGCCGGACCGGGCGCGCTCCAGCGCACCACGCAGCTGAGCGAGCTCCGCGTCGCGCGCGATGAACGGGACTCCGGTACCGAGCCGAGGCACGACACCGATGCTCGCATACGGCACCGACAGGGTCATGGCATCAGGCCGGCCCACCGCCACCAGGTACGTCGCAGCGGCTCACCGTCACCACGTCCGTCGTCGGGCATCACCGGGGCGCCGCGCCCGGTCCGGATGACGCGTGCGGCGCGGCGTACCTCCCGGCGGCGGTAGTTGACCTCGGCCTGGATGCTCTCGATCGTGTCCATCACGGTGTCCTCCTGGGCTCGTCTCGTCTAAGACGAGAGTCGCCCTGAGGCATGGGCCGGCCCATCGGGCATTCACGCGCATTCGCGGCGTGGTTCCCTTACCCCGTCCGGTGGGCGGGGTAAGGGCCGTGTATCAGGCGTTCTTGCGCGTGTCCCTGATGCCGCGGAAGGAGTTCACCTGGTGCCGTGATGCGTCGCGGGCTGTCACCTGATCGCTGATATGTCGCCTGATCGAGTTCGTGGCGACGATCAGGCGACGTTCGCACCTGGGACGGCGCGAGGCAGGCCGTCTGATCGTCTCCAGCATATGGACACGGAACGATCAGACGACTTCGACGCGGGTTCCCGGCGCGAATTGTCACCTGATCGTTCCCGACCCGCCCGACCTGGTCAGCGAGGGGAGCGGGTGGCGAGCGCGGCGGCGGTCGGGGGGTCGGCGCCGGGGCGCTCGCAGGTCATGGCCGCGACGAGCGCGGCCCGGTCGAGGACCGCCCGCAACGGCGCCGCCGTGAGTGCGCTGAGCCGCTCGCGAGCCGCGCCGCCGAGCAGGCCCTCCAGCCGCAGCGAGTCCACCAGGCCGGCGGTGAACGCGTCGCCGGCGCCGACGGTGTCGGCCACCTGGACCTGCGGGGTGGGCGCGTCGACGGTGGTCCCGCTGCTGGTCACACCGATCGCGCCGGCGGATCCGCGCGTGACGACGACGAGCGCCGGCCCGCGCCGGGCCCACTCCGCCGCGACCGACTCGGCCGGTCGGCCGGGCGTCAGCCAGGCCAGGTCCTCGTCGCTGACCTTGACCACGTCGGCCAGCGCGATCAGCTCGTCCCACTGCCGGCTCACCGTGTCGCGCGGGCCGAGCAGCGACGGGCGTAGGTTCGGGTCGAGCACCACGCTGACCTCACCACGTGAGCGCTCCCGCCGGATCAGCTCCACCAGGGCGGCCGCACTGGGCTGGCGCGCCACCGCGATCGATCCGGTGACCAGCGCAGACGTCCCGGGCGGCAGCGTCGCGGGCAACTCGTCGGGCCGCCAGCCCCAGTCGGCGGTGCCCTCGGCGTAGAAGTCGTAGGCGGCCCGGCCCTCGCCGTCGAGCGAGACGACGGCGAGCGTCGTCAGGTCGTCCGTGGCGACGACGTGGTCCAGTCCGACGCCGTTGGTCGTGAGGTGGTCGCGGACGATCTGCCCGAACCCCCCGCCGCCGAGCCGGGCCAGCAGCTGCGTCGGGGCATCGAGCCGGGCCAGTCCCACGGCGACGTTGGCAGGCGAACCGCCGGGAATCGGCCGGTAACGGCCGTCGGGGTCGGCGACGAGGTCGACCAGGGCCTCGCCGGCGACGAAGATCTGCGCGGTGGACACGGGCACACCGTAGCGGCCCGGATGCCGCCCACCAGCGGTGACCGGCCGCGGGATCATCTACGGTGGTCCTGCTCACATTCGGCAGAAGGGTCACCGTGGTCAGCGTTCCCAGCGTCTCGTACTCGATCACCGTCCGGCTGGAGGTCCCGGCGGGCGGCTCCGCGGTGAGCCAGCTCACCGCCGCCGTCGAGAAGGCCGGCGGCCTGGTGACCGCGCTGGACGTCACCGCATCCGGATCCGACCGCATCCAGGTCGACGTCACGTGCGCGGCGACGTCGTCGGCTCACGCCGGTGAGCTGGTGACGGCGTTGCGCACGGTGCCGGGCGTCATCATCGGGAAGGTCAGCGACCGGACCTTCCTCGTCCACCTCGGCGGCAAGATCGAAGTCACGTCGAAGGTGCCCATCCGCAACCGTGACGACCTGTCGCTCATCTACACCCCGGGCGTCGCGCGGGTGTCACAGGCGCTGGTCGACAACCCGGACGACGCCCGCCGGCTCACCATCAAACGCAACACCGTCGCCGTCGTGACCGACGGGTCGGCCGTGCTGGGCCTGGGCAACATCGGCGCCACCGCTGCGTTACCGGTCATGGAGGGCAAGGCGGCGCTGTTCAAGCGGTTCGGCGACATCGACGCCTTTCCGATCTGCCTGGACACCCAGGACGTCGACGAGATCATCCGCACCGTGCAGCACATCGCGCCGGTGTTCGCCGGCATCAACCTCGAGGACATCTCCGCGCCGCGGTGCTTCGAGATCGAGGCCCGGCTGCGTGAGCTGCTGGACATCCCCGTGTTCCACGACGACCAGCACGGCACCGCCATCGTGGTGCTGGCGGCGCTGTACAACGCGCTCAAGGTGGTCGGGAAGGACATCGGCTCGATTCGCATCGCCATGTCCGGCGCCGGCGCCGCCGGGCACGCGATCGCGCAGTTGCTGGTGGCCGCCGGCGTGCGCGACATCGTGGCCGCCGACATCAACGGCGTCATCCACCCCGGCCGCGCGGACCTCACGGGCGTCCCCACCTGGTACCTGGAGCACTGCAACCCGCGTGGTGTGGTCGGTGACCTGCGCGACGCCGTCTCCGGGGCCGACGTGTTCATCGGGGTCTCCGCGCCCAACGTGCTCAGCGCCGCCGACGTCGCCACCATGGCCGACGACGCCATCGTGTTCGCGCTGGCCAACCCGGAGCCGGAGATCGACCCGCGGGCCGCCGGCGAGTACGCCGCGGTGGTCGCGACCGGGCGCAGTGACTACCCGAACCAGATCAACAACGTGCTGGCGTTCCCGGGGGTCTTCCGCGGCCTGCTCGACGCCCGCAGCCGGTCGGTCACCACCGAGATGATGACCGCCGCTGCCAAGGCGCTCGCCGCCACCGTCAAGGACGACGAGCTGAACCCGTCCTACATCGTGCCGAGCGTGTTCCACTCCGGTGTGGCCGAGGCGGTCGCGGCGGCGGTGCGCGGCAGCGTCGAGAGCATCCGGCGAACCGCCGAGGAGACCGGCGAGTTCCCAGCGATACCTGTGTGATGCGGGCCCGAGCGGGCACCATGGAGCCGTGGGCATGAATCGCTCGTTGACGGGGCAGCTCCTGGTGGCCGCGCCCGCCCTGCGCGGTTCGACCTTCGACCGGGCCGTGGTGCTCATGCTCTCCCATGACGGCGACGGCGCTCTCGGTGTCATGGTCAACCGGCCCACCGACGTGCTGGTGGGTGACGTCCTGCCGGCATGGATGTCCGTGGTGTCCGAGCCGGGGGTGGTGTTCCAGGGCGGGCCGGTGAGCCTGGACAGCGCGTTGGGCCTGGTCGCCGTCGACGGAGCCGACGAGCCACTGGGAGTGCGGCGGGTCCGCGGCCGGCTCGGCGTGGTCGACCTGGACACCCCGGCCGAGATCATCGAGCCCGCCGTCAGCGCGATGCGGGTCTTCGCGGGGTATGCCGGCTGGGCGCCGGACCAGGTGGAGGGCGAGATCGAGGAGGGTTCGTGGTTCGTGGTGGACGCCGAGCCCGGTGACGCGTTCCGCACTGACGCCGAGGACATGTGGGCGTTGGTGCTGCGGCGCCAAGGCGGGCAGCTGGCGCTGATGGCGACGTTCCCGGCGGATCCGTCGCTGAACTAGGGGGTCTCGTGGACCTTCGGCAGCGCGGATCGACGCCCAGACGCCGACCAGCTGCGTTGTCGTAGATAGGGGAACCACCAGCGGCGCTCGCTGGTCACACAGAGCAGCAACAGCGCCACCGCCAGGGTGATCAACTCGCCGCCGGACAACTCCGGTTTACGGCCCGGCCGGTGATCGCGGCGGCCCAACCCAGTGTCGGGACGACACGATCTTCGATGTGGACGTAGAGCGCTACCTGTACGAGCACTTCGTGGAGGGTGTCTGCGCAGACCCAAGAAGCCCCGGCGCGGAGCCGTAGTAGCACGCACCGGGGCCTAGCTGAAATCACTGGTGTTACCAGCACCTCCCCCAGCCACGATCAAGCCTACCCGTTGACGGGTGGCTTGCCCCGGTGTAACGATGATCAGCTGACTACATCGGGAATCCGCCGAAGTAGTCCGGAGACGGGCTATCGGGCGGCTGTTGGAGGCAATCGCTGCGGGACTCTGGCCGTTGTTCGTGGTGGCGTTCTTGATTCGGATGTGACCTTGGGCCGGACCGGCCGACCACCGGGCCACCAAGGAGCGAACGGGGACGGCTACGGTCGTCCCCCTCGTGCGTGCAGCGGTGAATGCAGATCAGGGCGCGGCGTGCTGCCGCGCTGGTCAGGAAGTGTCGCCCCCACACGTGCGGGGCTAGCCAGGGCGCGCGGCGCCGTGAGCCCGTCGGACTCACCGGAACCAGTCGGAGAGCACGCGGGCCAGGTCGGCGTCGGCCACGCCGTGCCAGCCGCCGGCGACCTCGCGGTGCTCGCCTTGGGGCAGGCGGCCGGCGACGTCGGCGGAGGTGCCGCGCAGGTAGTCGTCGCTTCCGGAGCTGCTGATCACCACGGTGGGTGTGTGCACGCTCGCGAGCAGGTCAGCGGTCATCGACTCGAGCACGGCGACGTCGTAGAGCAACGTGTGGGCCAGCGCCACGAGGCCGGGCCAGGCCGGGTGATCGCGCATTTCCTTGACGATGTGCTCCGGCACGCCGGCGCCGCGGTTGAAGAACTCCACGGCGGCGCCCCGCTCGCCGGCGTCCAGGAGCTGGCGCAGTCGGGTGACGAAGGCGTCGTCGGAGGGTTGATCGACGGCGAACGGCGGCTCCATGAGCGCGAGTTTCGGTATCGGCAGGCCTTCGGCCGCTGCCCGTAGGGCGACCGCGGCGCCGGACGAGAACCCGTAGACATAGGCGTCGCCGCCGGCCAGGTCGATGACCGCGGCGAGATCCTCCACCTCGCGCAGGGGGGAGTAGGGGAGGGCGCCGGCGGCGTCACCGCTGTCGCCGCGGCCGCGCCGGTCGTAGGTGTAGACGGTGAACCCGGCCGCGAGCGGGGCTACCGCTTCGGCCATGGGGCGCAGGCCGTGGAACGCACCGGCCGGGTCGATCATGACCAGGGCAGGCCGGGTGTCGGGGTTGGCGCGGGTGACGGCGATCGATGTGCCGTCGGCGGAGCGGGCGGTGAGGCGCATGGTTCTGGTTCCTCTCGGCGATCGATACTGAACTGTTCAGTACTCAGCGAATCACTGTACTGTACAGTTCAGTTCATGGATCGGGCAAGAGGGCGCGGCGCGCCGAAGGAGCCACTCATCCTGGACGCCGCCCGGGAGGTCTTCCTGCGACGTGGCTTCGGGCCGGCCGGCGTGGACGAGATCGCGGCCGTCGCCGGAATCTCGAAGGTCACGCTCTACAAGTACTTCGCCGGAAAGGAGCAGCTGTTCCTCGCGGTCATCCGGCGCGACATCGAGACCGCCGAGCGGATGTCCGACGACCATCTCGAAGTGCTGGCCAGCACCACGGACCTGGACCGAGACCTGCGCGCGTTCGCCAAGGAGTTCGTCACCACGGTGACCGATCCGCAGCTGTTGCGGATGCGCCGGATCGTCGCGGCCGAGGCCGAACGGTTCCCCGAGGTGGCACGGGCCTGGGACGAGCGGGCGCGCGTCCGCGGTCAGCAGACCCTGGCCCGGCTCTTCGCGGCGCTGGCCCAACGCCGGCTGCTGGACGGTGACATGAGCGTGGCGGCCGAGCAGTTCCTCTGGCTGCTGTTGGGTGCGCCGTTCAACACGGCGCTGTTCGACCCGGCGCGGGTGCCGTTCGACGACCGTGAGCTGACCGCGCACGCCGACGCGGCGGTTCGGACCTTCCTGGCGGCGTACCGAGCGGGCGGAAACCGGGCGGAGGCACCGCGGTAGCTCATGGCCGGGCGATCGGCTCGAGGACGGCGACGACGCGTCGGCCCGCGGCGCCGCGCGGGATCGCCCGCGGGGGCCGGCCCACCGGCTGGGTGCGCGTCACCCGCCACCGCAGGCCGCCGGCACTCAGCGCGTTGCCGGGCGCGTACCAGTGGATGGTCTCGCTGCCGTCGGGCTCGTCCACACCAAGGCAGACCAGGGGAGGGTCGACGCCGAGGACGCTCACCCAGGAACTCCCGACGGCGTTCGGCAGGCCGGTCCTGACCTCGACGGCACCGCGGCGCGGTTCGCCGGTCATGGTGCGCCCACCCGTCGACATGGCGGATCGGCGTGCGTGGCGGGTTCGGCGCGTCGGCCGGCGGACCGCCCGGCGCGGGACACCGTTGTCGTGACTCTCACACCTCTGTGGGTGGATCGGACGACGCCGGTGTGACAGTCCGGTCAGGACTTGTCGCCGTCTCCGGGCTTCATGGAGTCCCAGATCTCCTTGCACTGCGGGCAGACCGGGAACTTCTGCGGATCGCGACTGGGCACCCACACCTTGCCGCACAGGGCGATGACCGGAGTGCCGTTGATCATGGCCTCGGTCAGCTTGTCCTTCGGCACGTAGTGCGAGAAGCGCTCGTGATCGCCATCGCCACTGCCGGGCTGGGTGCGGCGGTCCTCGATGGTGTCGGCGCCGGGAGTCAGCTGGGTGCTCACGGCTCCCAGTGTACGGACCCCGGGGCCACCGGTCAGTGTGTGGAGCGTCGCTATGATTCGCTCGTGACATCGGAGCCGGAACGGGACATCGCGACGGGGATTCTCGGACCGGCCCACCGGCGATTGTCCATCGGCATCGTGGCGACCGTGGTGTTCATCGCGTTCGAGTCCATGGCGGTGGCGACGGCCATGCCCACCGCCGTCCCCGAACTCGACGGCATGGCGCTCTACGCGTTCGCGTTCTCCAGCTTCTTCACCACCAGCCTGTTCGCGATGGTGGTCTCCGGTGAGCTGTGCGACCGGCAGGGTCCGCGGCTGCCGCTGATCCTCGGCACGGCGTCGTTCACCGTCGGGCTCCTCCTGGCCGGCACCGCGCAGTCCATGCTGCCGTTCTTGGCCGGCCGGGCGACCCAGGGGCTGGGCGGCGGGCTGGTGATCGTGGCGCTCTACGTGGTCGTGGGACGGGCGTACCCGGAGCGCATGCGCCCGAAGATCTTCGCCGCGATGTCGGCCGCATGGGTCGTGCCGTCCATCGTCGGCCCGCTGGTGGCCGGCCTGCTCACCGACGAGCTGTCGTGGCGGTGGGTGTTCCTGGGCATCGCGCCGCTGGTGCTGATCCCCGTCGCACTGGCGCTGCCGTCCGCCCGCGCCGTCGACGGCCCGCCGCCGGGTGGTCCGTCGGACCGGGCCGGGCGCAAGCGGTTCGCGCTGGCCACCGCCCTCGGGATGGGCCTGCTGCAGTACGCCGGCAGCCGGGCCGACGCGATCGCGATCGGGGTGGCCGCCGTCGCCTTGGTGGCGCTGGCACTCAACGTGCCGAAGCTGCTGCCGCCCGGCACCATGGTGCTGCGCCGAGGGCTGCCCACCGTCGTGGCCATGCGCGGCATCCTCGCCGGCGCGTTCTTCGGCACCGAGGCGTTCCTGCCGCTGCTGCTGGTGGCCGAGCGCGGCCTGTCGTCGACACTCGCCGGGCTGTCGCTGACCGGCGGCGCCCTGGGCTGGGCCAGCGGGTCCTGGTACCAGGGCCGGACGAAGACGGTCGCGCCCCGGTACCTGCTGGTGCGGGTCGGCTGCCTGCTGGTGGCCGCGGCCATCGCCGCCGTCGGCCTGGCGCTGATCCCCTCGGTCCCGGTCGTGGTCAGCGTGCTGGCCTGGACGGTCGGCGCGTTCGGCATGGGCATGTCCATGGCCAGCATCAGCGTGCTGCTGTTCCAGCTGTCCTCGGTCGGCGACCACGGCGCCAACTCCGCCGCCATGCAGGTCAGCGACGCGCTGTTCTCGGCGACGTTCGTCGGGCTGGCTGGGACGATCTTCGGGTCCGGGCACGGCGGCGCCGGCGACTCCACGGGTGTGGCCGGCGTCGACACCTGGATCTATCTGGTGATCCTGGCCGTCATGGCGGGATTGGCCCTGGTGGGCGCCTGGGCCGCCGGACGGGTCCGGGTCACGACGGCATGAGCGACGGACGTCGTGCGGTCAAATCCCATGAGCTGTCGGTGCCGCCGGTTAGGCTCGTGCCGAAGCCCGGGTCGCCGGTCGGTGCCGGGCGCCGCCCGTGCCGGCAGTGCTGCCGCCGGGCCGGTCAGGATGTCGACGTCACGGGAGATGTGTGAGCACTTCGGCCGCTGAGCACCTGCCTCCTGCCTATCCCAATCGTGCCCCGTGGGGAACCGCGGGGCGCTTGCGCGCATGGCAGGCGGCGGCGCTCGAGGACTATCTCGCCCGCGACCCGCGCGACTACCTTGCGGTGGCCACGCCGGGTGCGGGCAAGACGACGTTCGCGCTGCGTATCGCCGCGGAATTGTTGGCACGCAAGGTGGTCCACCAGCTCACCATCGTCGCCCCTACCGAGCACCTGAAGCGTCAGTGGGCCGATGCCGCCGACAAGGTCGGCATCACCGTCGACCCCATGTTCACCGGCCGCAAGGCGCGCACCAGCCGCGACTACACGGGTGTCGCGGTCACCTACGCCGGGGTGGCGGCACATCCCATGCTGCACCGGGCGCGCTGCGAGAACCGGCGCACCCTCGTGATCCTCGACGAGGTGCACCACGCCGGCGACTCCCTGTCCTGGGGCGAGGCCACCCGGGAGGCGTTCGAGCCCGCGGCCCGGCGGCTGGCGCTCACCGGCACCCCGTTCCGCTCGGACATCAACCCCATCCCGTTCGTCACCTACGCGCCCGACGAACGCGGCGTCCCACGCAGTGTCGCCGACCACTCCTACGGGTACGCCGAGGCGCTCAAGGACGGCGTCGTTCGGCCGGTGCTGTTCCTGGCCTACTCCGGTGAGATGCGCTGGCGCACCCGGGCCGGCGACGAAGTCTCCGCGCGCCTGGGCGAGCCGCTGACCAAGGACATCACCGCGCAGGCGTGGCGCACCGCGCTGGACCCCCACGGCGACTGGATCCCGTCGGTCCTGCAGGCCGCCGACACCCGGCTCACCGAGGTGCGCCGGCACGTCCCCGACGCCGGTGGCCTGGTCATCGCCACCGACCAGGAGTCCGCACGCGCCTACGCCGCACTGTTGAAGCGCGTCTGCGGCCAGGCGCCCACCGTCGTGCTGTCCGACGAGCCCAAGGCGTCGAAGAAGATCGCGGCGTTCTCCGAGGGCGACGACCGCTGGATGGTCGCCGTCCGCATGGTCTCCGAGGGCGTCGACGTGCCCCGGCTCGCGGTCGGCGTCTACGCCACGGCCACCCAGACGCCGTTGTTCTTCGCCCAGGCCATCGGCCGCTTCGTCCGGGTTCGCAAGCGCGGCGAGACGGCGTCGATCTTCCTGCCCACGGTGCCGACGTTGTTGTCGTACGCCGGCGAGATGGAGACCTCCCGCGACCACGTCCTAGGCAAGCCGCCCGGCGCCGCCGACGACCCCCTGGCCGCTGAGGAAGCCCTCATCGCCGCGGCCCAGCGCGAGGAGACCGGCCCCGAGGAGATGGGCCCGTTCGAGGCCCTCGGCTCGGATGCGTCCTTCGACCGCGTCCTGTACGACGGTGGCGAGTTCGGCACCCAGGCGCAGACGGGGTCGGCGGAGGAAGCCGACTACCTCGGCATCCCCGGCCTGCTCGAACCGGACCAGGTCGCCGTGCTGTTGCGGCGCCGCCAGGCCGAGCAGCAGGCAGCGCGCGACGCGGCGCCGCCGGGCGACTCGTCGTCGGGCGAAACGGAGCGGCCTCGCGACCCGGCCGTGTACGAGCAGATCGCCGTGCTGCGCCGTGAGCTCAACGGCCTGGTGGGTGCGTGGCACCACCGCACCGGCAAGCCGCACGGTGTCATCCACACCGAGCTGCGCAAGGCCTGCGGCGGCCCGCCCGCCGCGCTGGCCACGGCGGCGGAGATCCAGGAGCGCATCGACACCATCCGATCCTGGGCCATCTCCCGCGGCTGAAACGCGCCGGCGACCGGCCGATCGGCCCCGCCATGGTCCGTTTCCGGATCATTCATCCCGATCTTCGGTCCGGGACATCATCGATGCCTAGCGTCGGTGCCCGCATCCGGTCGAGGAAGGGCTTCGCGTGAGGACGTCGTTGTCGAGGTGGTCGGTCGCTACCGGACTGGCCGTCGCCGTTCTGGTTCCCTTGGCGTCCGGCGCCTCAGCCGTCGCGCCCGCGTCGGTGGCAGCGTCCGGCTCCACTCCCGAGTCCACCGCCACGAGCGCGGCGGACCTGGCCGGAAGCGGCACCGCCGCCGATCCGTACCGCATCGGGACCGAGGCCGACCTCGTCCTGTGGGCGGAGCTGCTCAACGCCGGCGACGCCGACTACACCGGAGCGAAGAGCTTCCGGCTCACGGACGACATCGCGCTCACCGGGACCGTGCCGATGGTGCGGCAGTTCGCCGGCACGCTGGACGGCGCCGGGCACACCGTCAGCGGCTACACCGCCGACGTGGAGCTCCCCGCGACGGACCCGGGCGGTTTCCGGGCCGCGTTCGTCCTGCGCAACGAGGGAACCATCCAGAACCTGACGCTCGACGACCTCGAGGTCACCTGCACCGGCGAGACCGGCGCAGCGGGCCCCACCTGCGCTGGCCTGGTCGCGGACAACCACGGCACCATCGTGGCGTCGGCGGTCCACGGGACGGTGACGGCGCCCGGCTTCGAGAAGGTGGCCGGGATCGCCGGTGGCAACTACGGCGGCACCGTCCGCGACGCCGTCTTCACCGGTGACGTGACCGGGAAGTTCATGCCCGCGGGCATCGTCTCGTACGGCAACAACGGCGCCGTCGTCGAGCGGACCGTCGTCGACGCCGACGTGGTGGCCACCGCCACCGAACCGGTCGGCGGGCGCGACACCCAGCAGGGCAACGACGCCGGCCTCGTCGTCGCATACCCCAACAACGTGACGATCCGGTCGAACGTCGTCACCGGCGGTTCGATCACCTACGCCTTCCCGGGCGTCACCCCCGACTTCTACGGCCGCATCTCCGGCTACGACGGCTTCAGCCGGACCCTCGCCGACAACCACGCCTACACCGACGTGCTGATCAACGGCGAGCCGGTCACCGGCAGCGCGACCGACCAGCACGGCCAGGACGCCGACGCCGAGACCTTGCGTGACCAGGGCTTCTACGCCGCGCTGGGCTTCGACTTCGAGTCCGTCTGGCAGCTCGACTCCGAGACCGGCCTGCCGGCGCTGCGCGAGCCGGTCGAGACCGAGCCGGTGCCGCCGCTGCAGGGTTCGGGCACCGGCACCGACCCGTACCTGATCACCACCGCGGCCGAGTTCCACCAGTGGGCCGCCCTGGTCAACGACCCCGCCAACTCCGACCACACCGGTGTCCGGCACTACCGGCTCACGTCGGACATCACGCTGACCGAGCCGTTCGCCATGGTGAACCAGTTCCGCGGCACGTTCGACGGAGCCGGCCACACCATCAGCGGGCTGACCATCGAGGCGGACCTGTCGACGCGGAACGTGGCGGCGATGGTCGTCGAGAACTCCGGTGTCATCAAGAACCTCGTGCTCGCCGACGTCGACGTCACCATGACCGGCAGCCGCGGGCCGGTCACCGGGCCGACGGCGGCGGCACTGGTCGCGCGCAACGTCTCCCGTGGCCTCGTCCAGTCCGTCGCCGTCCAGGGCCGGGTCGAGGCGCCGGGCGCGGAGAAGGGCGCCGGGCTGGTCGGTGAGAACCTGGGCGGGACCATCCGGGACTGCTCGTTCGAGGGCACGGTCCGGTCGAACCTCATGGCCGCCGGTGTCGCGGCCTACAACAACGGCAACGGGTCCATCCAGCGCTGCCTGGTGGACGCCGACCTGGCGACCCTGTCCACCGAGCCGGTCGACGGCCGCGACGAGCAGCGCGGCAACGACGCGGCCCTGATCCTGGCCTACCCGAACACCGGCACCGTGCAGGCCAGCGTCGCCTACGGCGGCTCCATCGAGTACGCGTATCCCGGTGTCACCCCCGGCTTCTACGGGCGCATCTCCGGTTACGACGGCTACAGCCGCCTGCTGCGCGACAACCTCGCCAACGAGAACATCACCATCAACGCGGCGACGGTGTCCGGCCAGGCGGGCGATCAGAACGGCGCGGACCGCTCCGCCGAGCAGCTGGCCGACCGGTCCACCTACGAGGCGCTGGGCTGGGACTTCGGCTACACGTGGGGCTGGGACGACGAGCGCGCCCGGCCGGTGCTGAGCTACGCCGACACGTCGATGCGGCCGGACCGCATCGCCGTCACGTTCCACGGCGACGCGGAGACCCGCAAGGGCTTCAGCTGGTACACCGAGGACGAGGCGGCCGCCGCGGTCGTCCGGGTGAGTACGGCGCCGGACCTGGCGGACCCCGTCGAGGTGACCGCGGAGTCGGCCGTGCTGCCGGGAGGGGTGCGGCACCAGGCCGTGGCCGACGGGCTCGTACCGGACACGACGTACTACTACCAGGTCGGCGACGCGGCGTCGGGCAACTTCAGCGCGGTCGGGACCTTCCGCACCGCGGCGCCCGCCGGTCCCTTCTCGTTCGTCAGCCTGACCGACACCCAGTCGCAGACCGAGGCCGAGGCCCAGATCTCGGCCGAGACGATGGCGAAGTCGCTGGCCACCGTCCCCGACGCGGCGTTCCTGCTGCACAGCGGTGACGTGGTGGAGCGGGGCACCGACGAGACCATGTGGCGTGACCTGCTCAACCTGGCCGGTGGCACGCTCACCCGCACCACCATCGTCCCGGCCGCCGGCAACCACGACACGGGTGAGAACGCCTTCGTCGACCACTTCAACCTCGAGCGCAACGGCGACACCACAGACGGCACGTACTACTCGTTCGACTACAGCAACGCCCATGTCGCGGTGCTCAACACGAACGAGGACCCGGCGCAGGGCGTGTCCGCGCAGCAGCTGGACTGGTTGCGCGCGGACGTGGAGGCGGCCCGGTCGCGGGGCGCGGAGTGGGTGATCGTCAACCTGCACAAGGGGCCGTACACGACGGCGGTGCACCTGGACGACCCGGACGTCGTGCGGATGCGTGACACCCTGGTGCCGCTGATGGACGAGCTCGGCATCGACCTGGTGCTGCAGGGGCACGACCACATCTACGCGCGGACCGAGCACCTCGCGTACGACCCGGACGGCGTCGCGAACGCCCGGCCGGTCGAGGCCAGCCGGTACACCGAACTCGTGGGCGGCAAGCGCATCGAGTACACCGTCAGCCCGGACGGCGTCCGGTACCTGCTGCCCGGCACCGCCGGTGCCAAGCACTACGACCAGGCCACCAACCCCTCCGGCATCGACATGGACGCCTACCTGGGTCTGTTCGACCGGTCCGACCAGGGCCGCACGTCGGCGGCGGACGAGCGCAACGCCCAGTACTTCGCTGGTGTCCAGGTCGACGGCGACCGGCTCGACGTCGTCATGTACCAGATCAAGGACCGCGCCCAGCCGTTCGCGCTGGAGGGATTCGGCATCGACCGGGAAGTCACCGCGGTGGCCGAGGCCATCGACGCGCTGCCGGACCCGGCCGACGCGACGGCGGGCGACCGGCCGGCGGTGACCGCCGCCAGGACCGCCTTCGAGGAGCTGACCCGCGCCCAGCAGACGGCGGTCGCCAACGCCAGCCGCCTCGCCGACGTGGAGCGCGCCCTGGAAGGGGTCGACGGCACGGTGCCGTGGCACGTCGACGGCGCCGGCGCCCGGCAGAGCATCGCCGTCGGCAACACCACGGACACCGATGTCGAGCACACCCCGGTGCTGCTGCGCCTGGACGCCGTCCCGGCCGGCACACCCGCGGGTGCGCTGCAGCTCGTCGACGCCGTCGGGCACCCGGTCCCGTACGAGATCGAGCACTGGGATCCGGCCGGAACCACGACGGTGTGGGCTCGGCTGCGCCGCGTCGGCGCCGGTGAGGCGGCCCATCTCTGGGCGTACTACGGGGCCGCGCCGTCGTCGCACGACCCGACGGCGGTGTGGCGGGGCGACCACCTGCTGGTCGAGCACTTCTCCCGGTCGGCCGCGGCCGGCGAGACGCTGACCGACTCGACCGGCCGTGCCGCCGGCATCGTCGAGGGCGGCGACCTGACCGCCCGCACCGGGCCGGCCGGAACCCGGGTGGCCGACTTCGAGGCGACCAAGATCAGCTACGGCGACGTCGGCGGCGGGCTGGACCAGGTCACCGTCAGCACGGTGGTCACCGCGGCCGCCGACCAGCCGAACGAGCTGTCCGCGATCGTCGCGAAGGACCTGCTGGGCAACGGCCAGGGCGACACCTTCCTGCTGGGGCTGAACGCCGCCGAGCGGCGGCTGCTGGCCCAGCACGTCGGCATCTGGTACCAGTCGAGCAGCACGACGCGCCGGCCGTCCGAGGCCGCCGTCGAACTGCCCGCCGACGGCGAGCCGCATCTACTCACCCTCAGCTACGACGGCATGACCTTCGCGGTCTTCCTCGACGGCGTCCTGGTGCACCAGAACTTCGCCGAGTACCGCACCACGCTAGGAGACCCGGACACGCCCACCACCATCGGCGCCTTCTCCGACCCCGGGCGGGTCAGCGGCGGCTTCACCGGCACCATCGACGAGGTCCAGTTGACCGGCAACCGCACCAGCCCGGACCTCGAGCGGTTCCGGTACGCGACGTGGTCCGGCGACGGCATCGGCTACGGCACCGTTCGGGACCGGGACGACGACGGCGTCGACCTCACCGTCGCGCTCCCGCTGGCCGGCAGCGCCGTCGACGCCGGAACGGTCACCGTGCGCGGCCTGGTGACGGCGGACAGCACCCTCACCGCGACGATCGACGGGCAGGAGCACGACCTCGGCCCGGCCGGTGCCGGCGAGTTCGCCGTCGACGTGCCCGTGTACGCGCCCGGCGAGCAGACCGTCACCCTGACGGCGTCGGCCGGCGACGACGAGACCGCCACCACGGAACTGACCCTGGACGTGTCGGACATCGAAGCGCCGGCGCAGCCGCGGACCGACGACACCGCCGTCGACGGGACCGTCGTCATCGGCCACGACGAGGCGAGGCTCGACGCCGTCGTCGATGCCGGCGCCGGAGAGCGCAACTCGGTGCAGTTCATGCGCAGCTCCGCGGTCGAGCTCGACGCCGAACAGGTGACCATGCGCGCCGGCACCACCCCCGCGGCACTGCCGGACGAGGTGGCGCCCACCGCCGGCGAACCGTCGGCGGAACCGTACGCGACCACCGAGGGCATCGGAGCCACCCCGTACCAGATCTTCGACGTGGAGCTGACCGGCGCGCAGGCCCGCGCCGAGTCCTACCGGCTCACCTGGGAGGGCCAGGCCGAGCGCGAGGTCACCGCCTATTACTGGGACCACGCGCAGGAACGCTGGGTCCGCTCCGCCTCCGCGTACGCACCGGACGGATCGGCCGCGTCGATGGACATCGAGGTCCCGCGAGCCGGCGCGCTGCAGGGCCGTACCATCACGGTGCTGCTCTGGCGCGGACTCGGCGAGGAACTGGCCGGACGCGACAGCTACGACCCCCGGCCGGGCCAGTTCGACTTCAGCTTCGCGCTGGTCCCGGACACCCAGCTGTACGCGCAGAGCTACCCGGACCTGTACCGGCAGCAGTTCGAGCACATCGCCGAGACGGCGCCGGAGAACCGGACCGCGATGGCGCTGCACCTGGGCGACGTCGTCAACCGGCCGTGGCTGTCCGAGGAGCACCAATGGGAGGCGGCCGACACCGCGTTCGACGTGCTGGACGAGGCCGGGGTGCCGTACGCGATCACCTGGGGCAACCACGACTACAACAACGACAGCAACAACCGCATCCTGTACGAGCGGTGGTTCTCCGCGGACCGGCTGCGTGAAAGCGCCGGCGAGCTGTGGGGCGACTCCGACGGCATCGACAACGCCTACTACCTCGCGGAGCAGGACGGTGCCGAGATCATGGTGCTGACCGTCGGGTTCTGGGCTGACGACGCCGACCTCGCCTGGGCAGCGGACGCCATCGAGGCGCACCCGGACCATGCGGTCATCCTGGTCACGCATTCGTACACCGGCTCCCCGGGCGGGCTGTCCGGCGAGGGCGGGCGCATCCGCGACGCGCTGGTCGCGCCGTACGACAACATGAAGCTCATCCTCAGCGGCCACGTCACCGGCGTCGGCATGCACTACGAGGAGATCGACGGCCGCCCGGTCTACGGCGTGCTCACGGACTACCAGGGCCTGCCGTTCGGCGGGCTGGGCTTCCTGCGGCACCTCAAGTTCGACGTCGAGAACGACCTCGCCTACTTCACGACGTACTCGACCTACACCGGGGAGACCACCTCGCCGTACGGCAACCGCCAGATGACCGGCCCGGGGGAGTACCACCAGACCGACGCGGACAACTTCGTGATCCCGGTGGACCTGGGCGGTACGTCCGTGCGCACCGTCACGACGTCCTCGCTGCACCTGGCCACGGCGCCCGACGAACCGGTGGGCGACCCGGTCGACGTCGTCGGGGCCGGCACCGTCTCGGTGGAGCTGCCCGCCAGGATGCTGCGGCCGCGGACGACGGTGCGGTGGTACGCCGTCGTGACGGATGCGGCTGGCAACAGCACGGTCAGCGGCCACCGGACGTTCGCCGTGGAGCGTTACCGGCCGGGCCTGCCGCGGGAGTAGGCCCCGCCGCCGCGCCGGCCGGAAATGATCACGTCCGGCATGCGTGTTCCCGCCTCACCAGGAATGCTTGCCCGGTGGAGGGGGAGTACGCATGCCGGACGTCAGGTCACGAGGTAGAGCTGATCCGGACCGCGTCGGCCTCGATGGAGCCGGCCGCGGAGGTCCAGCGGCTCACGCCGACGACCTGCCGGCTGCCGGCGGCCAGGGAGAACGTGCCGATGAGCACCCACCGGCCGCCGCTGCTGCGCTGGTCGACGTAGACCGTCTGGTTGCCGCCGCTGGCCGCGACGATGTAGGGCGTGCGCGAGTTGTTGGCGGGGTCCTGCGGGTACCAGACCTCTACCCGATAGGAGCCCGCGGCCGGGATGTTCGCGCTGAACCAGGCGACGTCGCTGGACAGCACCGGCTGGGCGTGCCGGTGGTTGCTGCCGTACTGGCCGGGCGCGGAGGCGGTGACCCAGTTGCTGCTGGCGGTGAAGGCGCCGGTGTTGTCGACGATGACGCTCCACGAGGGCTCACCGCCGTTGCCGCCGCGGACGTAGTCCATGTAGCGGGCCCAGTCCCAGTGCGGGCCCGGGTCGGTGTGGGTGGCGCCGGGCGCCTCGCTGTGGGCGATGATGTGCGTGCGGTCCAGCGGGATGCCGTACCGGTCGCAGACGTGCCGGGTGAGCGCCGCGGACGAGCGGTACATCGCCTCGGTGTACCAGGCCGGGTCGGTCACCCAGCCCTCGTGCTCCAGGCCGATGGAGCGGTTGTTGGTGTTGCCGACGTGCCAGGCGACGTCCTTGTTGCGCACCATCTGCGTCACCTGGCCGTCCGAGGAGCGCAGGACGTAGTGCGCGGAGACGTTGGCGCTCGGGTTCTGGAACCACGAGATGCAGCTGGTGTACGAGCCTTGCACGGTGTGGATGACAACCCGATCGATGCGGTAGTCATTGGGCCGGTTGGCGACGCGGTAGTTGCTGGAGTGGGCGGCCACCCACCGGGCCGGCGGGTAGTCGTCGGTCATCGCCTCGAATCGCTGCTGGATGGTGGGCACGTCGGCGAACGCACCCAGCTGCGGCCGCACGGTGCGGGCCTCGACGGCGAACGACTCACCACCGGCCTGCAAGGACAGTCCGCGGGCCAGCGCCTGGTAGACGGCGTCGGCCTCGAGCCGCGAGACGGAGGCGTCGGCGAACGCGGAGTAGTGCGCCACCGGCTCGTACCAGGCGTCGACGTCGTCGCGGTCGGCGGCGGACAGACCCGCGTCGTCGGCCAGTGACCGCAGCAGCGCCGCGGCACCGTCGATGTTGGCGGAGACGTCCGTGCGCAGTGCCGCGGCCGAGTGGCCACTCAGCCGTGCGGCGGTGGCCAGTGTGTTCGTCGACGGGTTGCTGATCAGGTGCATCACGCCGTATCCACCGGCGGCGCTGGGCTCGCCGGCGTGGTCGTTGATGCGGGTGACGGTGTACGACAGCGCGACCAGGAGGTCGCGGGGCACGCCGTACCGCTTCGACGCGGCGGTGAACGCGCCGCGCAGCCCGGCCACCGGCCGGACCGGAGAACCGGCCGCGTGAGCGGACACGGTGACGACGGGGGTCACGACGAGCGCGGCGCCGAGGGCGAGGACCGCGCGGCGGGTGGGTTGAGTGGTCACGGTGGTTCCCATCTGTCGCCCGGGGACGGTCGCCGGATACGGTGGCGAGTAACAGCAGAACCTACCGATAGTTTGTCGTTCTGTCACCAGATTCTGGGAGAATGTCCGGTTAATCGGCCTGGGCGCCGGAGTGTCGCTCGAGGAAGCCGTAGACGTCGGTGTCGTCCACGCCGGGGAAGGTGCCCGGCGGCAGCGCGGCCAGCAGGTGCGAGTGCACCCGCGCGCTGGGCCAGGCGCGCTGCGACCATCGCGCGGCCAGCCCCGCAGGCGGTCGGCGGCAGCACGACGGGTCCGGGCAGCTCGACGTCGCCCGCACTGTCGTCTCACGCCCCTGGAACCACTTCGAGTGCGCGTAGGGAACGCCGACGTCCACGGCGAAATCGCCTTCCGGCGTGCTCTCGACATGGGTGGTGCACCAGTAGGTGCCCCGGCCCATGTCCGTGTACTGGTGGTGCGTGGCGTAGCGGTCCGGCGCGGCGAAGACCGCACGAGCCGCCCAGTACCGGCACACGATCTGGCCTTCGATGGCGCCGGTGACGTCGGTGGGGAAGGTGACGTCGTCGTTCTCGTACGCCTTGTAGATGACGCCGTCCTCGCCGACCCGCATGAAGTGCACGGGCAGCCCCAGATGGTGGGTGGCCAGGTTGGTGAAGCGATGTGCCGCCGTCTCGTACGACACCGCGAACACGTCACGCAGGTCGTCGATGGCCAGTTCCCGCCGGGCCTTCGCCTGCTGCAGGAAGGCGGCCGCGGCCGCCTCGGGCATGAGCAGCGCGGCGGCGAAGTAGTTGGTCTCGACCCGCTGGCGGAGGAAGTCGGCGTAGTCGGCCGGTTCCCGGTGGCCCAGCGCGAAATGGCCGAGCGTCTGCAGCACGATGGTGCGCGGATCATGCCCGCCGCGTCCGGCCGGCGGCAGGTAGATGCACCGTTCCTCCAGGTCGGTGATCGAGCGCGTGGCGCGTGGGAGGTCCGCGGCCCGGTGCAGCGTGAAGCCGAGGTGGGCGGTCACGTCCCCGACGCCGCGCTCGGTCAGCGGCCCGCCGGTGTGCCCGACCGCGTGCGAGATGCCGGCGGCGACCTGCTCGATCTCGGCGAAGTAGTTGCCGCGCTCACGCATGTGCCGGCGCAGTTCGGCGTTGGCCCGGCGTGCCTCCTCCGGGGTCGCGGCCTGTTCGGTGGCGCGGCGCTGCAACTCCCGGTGCAGCCCGACCAGCGACTCCAGCACCTCGGTGGGCACCTTGCCGTTGACTCCCACCTGCGGCAGCCCGAGCGAGGTGTAGAGCGGTTCGCTCTGGGCGCGCTGCAGCGCGATCTCCAGCGCCGCACGGTGGGACGGTGGCTCGGGCCGCATCAGGTCGGCGACTTCGATGCCTAGCGCCGTTGCGATGGCCTGCAGCAGCGTGAGCCGGGGTTCGCGCCGGCCGTTCTCGATCTGCGACAACAGCGACGGCGCCCGGTCGACGGCGGCGGCCAGCGCCCCGAGTGTCAGGCCCGCGGCCTTGCGGGCGTGCCGGATGCGCCGGCCCAGGGTGATGATGTCGAGATCGGCCATCGCTTCTCGCTTTGTGAAAGTCGGTCGAATTTCACCCAGGATAGCGGTGGTTCAGTGCTGTCAGGCGGCGCCACGGTGTTGTTGTCCGAGTTTTCACTCCACGACACAGGGAGCGAGTATGACGGCGACACTCGACCGCAGCGGCCGGGCGCAGGACCCCCGGGCCGCGGCCCCGGGCGGCGACCTCGGCACCCGGCAGGCAGCCGAGGCGGCGGACCTGGCTCGGGAATGGGCCACCGACCCCCGCTGGACCGGGGTCAGCCGCACCTACACCGCCGACGACGTCGTGCGGCTGCGCGGCACCGTCCGCGAGGAGCACACGCTGGCCCGCCGTGGCGCGCTGCGGCTGTGGGACCTGCTGCACCAGGACGAGCACGTCGCGGCGCTGGGTGCCATCACGGGCAACCAGGCCGTCCAGATGGTGCGCGCGGGCCTGAAGGCCATCTACCTCTCCGGCTGGCAGGTCGCGGCCGACGGCAACACGTCAGGGAACACCTACCCCGACCAGAGTCTCTACCCGGTCAACTCGGTGCCGACCGTCGTGCGCCGCATCAACAACGCGCTGCTGCGGGCCGACGAGATCACCTACTCCGAGGGCGCCGACCCCGGCTTCGACTGGCTGGCGCCGATCGTCGCCGACGCCGAGGCCGGCTTCGGTGGGCCGCTGAACGCGTTCGAACTGGCGAAGGCACTCATCGCGGCCGGTGCCGCCGGCGTCCACTACGAGGACCAACTGGCCTCGGAGAAGAAATGCGGCCACCTCGGCGGCAAGGTGCTGGTGCCGACCTCGCAGCACGTCCGCACGCTCAACGCGGCGAGGCTGGCCGCCGACATCGCCGGGGTGCCGACAATCGTCGTCGCGCGCACCGACGCCCTGGCCGCCGAACTCATCACCAGCGACGTCGACCCGATCGACCAGCCGTTCCTGACCGGCGAGCGCACCGCCGAGGGCTTCCACCGGGTGCGGTCCGGGATCGAGCCGGTGGTCGCCCGGGCGCTGGCGTACGCGCCGTACGCCGACCTCATCTGGGTCGAGACCGGCACTCCCGACGTGGCGCTGGCCCGCACCGTCGCCGACGCCGTGCACGAGCGGTACCCCGGCAAGCTCCTGGCGTACAACTGCTCGCCGTCGTTCAACTGGCGGGCGCACCTCGACGACGCGCAGATCGAGACCTTCCAGCGTGAGCTCGCCGCGATGGGATACCGGTTCCAATTCATCACGCTGGCCGGTTTCCACCAGCTGAACTACGGCATGTTCGACCTGGCCAGACGGTACGCCGACGCGGGCATGACCGCGTACGTCGACCTGCAGCAGCGTGAGTTCGCCGCCGAGCGCCTCGGCTACACCGCCACCAAGCACCAGCGCGAGGTCGGCACGGGCTACTTCGACCTGGTCTCGACGGCGCTCAACCCCGACAGCGACACGCTCGCCCTGAAGGGATCCACGGAGGAGGCGCAGTTCTGACCCCGTCCGCCAGTCCGGAAATGATCACGTTCGGCATGGGTGCTCCCGCTCCGCCAGGAATGCTTGCCTGGTGAAGCGAACAGAGCCATGCCGAACGTGATCATTTCCAGGGCGGGACGCTAGAGGACGGCCCGTGCCCGGGCGGCGGCGACGACGATGGCCTGTCGCTGCTGCCGCGAGTGGCGTCCCACGGCGGCCCACTCCTGTGACAGCCGCTCCACCCGGCGCAGGAACGCCGCGTGATCGGCGAACGGCGCGGCCTCCCAGACCCGGTCCAGGAAGGTCTCGCCCTCGGCGTCGCGGATACCGTCGTTCGGCACCCCGGAGCGCACCGACCGGAAGACCACCTCCGGCTCCACCCGCTTCACGTACGGGTGGAACGCGTTGAACTGGCCCGGCACCGGGTCGGCGACGTAGTAGGGCGCGAGCAGGTGGCCGTGGGTGGTGAAGTGCATGGTCGCGTCGGCCGGCTCGATCGCCGCGCCGATGTCGCCGTCCAGGCCGACGTGCGGGTAGAAGGAGAACTCGCGGTAGCTGGGGGTGTCGTCGCGCACCACCATCAGCGTCGGCCCGTACATGATCGACTGCACGGACTTGTCATTGAGCGCCTTCTCGACGCGGAAGCGCAGCGGCATGGACACCTCGACGACGTCGCCGGCGGACCAGTCGCGGCCGATGGTGACGTACGACGACGGCGTCGCGTCGACACCCTGGTCCACCCCGTTGACGGCGACCGCATACCCGGCACTCGCCCAGCCCGGCACCCGCAGCTTCAGCTCCAGCGGGCCGCTGCCGGCGAGGAACCGCAGGGTGGTCGCGCCCGCGGCGGGGAACGCGGTCTCCTGCCGGACGACGAAGCCGCGTTCGGGCCAGGTGAGGGTGGCGGGCACGAACAGGTTCACGTACAGGGCGGAGGCATCGGCGGACCGGAAGAAGATCGTCTCCTGGTACTTGGTGTGGCTCTCCACTCCGGTGCCGTTGCAGCAGCTGCCGCTGCCGCCGTACCGGCTGTACTCGACGGTGTTGCCGATCCGCCGGGACCGGCCGGGCCACATGTTCTGGTGGTACGTGACCTCGGTCGCGGTGCTGCTGTCGATGTCGCGCCGCGAGCTCAGGATCTGGTTGTGCAGCGCCTTCTCGTAGAAGTCCATGAGCTCGGGCTCGGGCTCGTGGAAGAACAGGTTCCGGGTGAGCCGGAGCATGTTGTAGGCACAGCAGGTCTCCGCGTGCCGGGGGTCACTGGACGAGGTGAATCCGGAGGTGATGTCGCCGCGGGCGCGGAAGTGCTCGCTGCGGCCGGCGCCGCCGTTGCTGAAGGTGCGGTGCGGCACGACCATCGACCAGAAGTTGCGGGCCGCGGTGTGGTACTCCTGCTCGCCGGTCGACTCGAAGATCCGCAGATAGCCGATGTTCGGCGCCATGTACTGGTTGGCGTGCCGGTTGCTCAGCTGGTCGACGTTCGCGACGGAGGCGTTGAACAGTGTGCTGAACGTGAACGCCTTCGCCGTCTCCAGGAACCGCTCCCGCTGCTCCGCGCTGGTGCTGTGGTGGGCCAGCTCGACCATGACCTCGTTCATCGACCCGGCCTCACCGGCGCTGTAGGTGTCCCACATCCGGTCGCGGTCGGCCGGGCTGATCCGGCTGAGCCGGCTGTGCGTCCATTCGCCCATGCGCTGCACGATGGCCAGGGCGTCCTCGTTGCCGGTGAGGTCGTAGGCGTTGAGCAGTCCGCGCATGATTTTGTGGCAGGTGTACCAGACCGCCCAGACGGCGTTCGGCCCGCTGTTGGGCTGCACCATCGGCGGCTCGATGCGGACGAACTGTCCCTCCGGGAACGCCGCCAGGAACCCTGGGTAGCCGGTCCCGACGATCGTGGCGTCGCGGCCGTGACCCGACGCGTCCGGAGCGCTCTCGCCGTCGTCGTCGAAGGTGTATCGGGCGACGAGCGCGGCGCCGTCGACCCCGCCGGTCGGGTCCGCGGGTGTGGTCGCGAGCGCCCGGATCTCGTCGGCGCTCAGGGCCCTGGCGTGCACCTGGACGTCGTCGACGACGGCGTTCAGCAGTGGGTCGTTGCTGCTGGGGGAGCGCCCGAGCCAGGCGTTGGGGGTCGCGCCGAGGTCGGCCGGGGTGACCGTGACCGCGGCGGACGCGACCTCGACGCCGTCCACGTACAGCCGGCCGGTGCCGCCGGACACCGTGACGGCCAGGTGCGTCCACGTGCCGGTGGGGAGCTGGCTGGGGCTCTCGACGCGCTGCTCGACGGAGCCGGGCCCGCCGGCCCTGATGGCGAACCGCGGCCCGATGTCGGCCGAGACCCGTGGCGTCAGGGTGAGGAACGTCCCGGATCCGGCCGAGACGGTCAGGATGCGGGCGTTGGCCTGCGCGGACACCGGGTTCACCCACACCGACAGCGTCAGGTCGGCGACCCCGGCCAGCAGCGTCGCGGGCAGCGTGACGAACTGGTTCGGATGCGGATCGCCCAGCCGGAGCGCCCGGCCGAACCGTCCCGCGACGCGGCCGATGTTCCGGGTCTCCAGCGCGTCCTGGACCTCGCCGAGCCCGGTGACGATGTGGTCGAGCTTGCGCAGGAAGACGTCGTCGCCGGTGTCGGCCCAGCACTGCGCCAGCATCGTCATGAAGTGGCCGGTGAAGTGGCCGCGCAGCAGGTGGTTCGGGGTGTCCCAGCCGCCCGGCCAGGTGCCCGGGGCGGGCAGGCCGGCGTTGGCGCGGAACAGGTGCAGCATGCGCTCCGGGGCGTCCAGGACGTTTCCGGTACCGGGATAGGTGCGGGCGTAGTTGAGCATCCGGTCGCGTTTCTGTTGGTAGATGCCGTCGCCTAGAGCCACCTGGTTGAGCGCGAACGGTGCGACCGACCAGGTGTCCGCGATCCAGCCGGGCCGGGGAACGACGGCGCCCGCGTCGGCCGGCGCGGCGGTGACCGGCGCGCCGCGCCGGAACGCGGCGCCGATGGCCGGGCTCGCGGCGGGCCCGGCGCCGGCGGGCGCCCCAACGGCCGCGCCGACCGCGGGTACGGCCGCTGTCGCGAGCCCGATCCGCAGGGCGTCACGTCGGGAGAATCGCTTGCTCATCTCGCCTCCTCACCGGCCGTCGCTGGCCGGTATGCCGTGGATGTGAGCGTTAACAGACGAACGGACGACAGGACTTATGAGAACTGTGACCTGTGATGTGTGAAATAGTGCTAGTCCGGGCGAACCTGGTCAAGAGGGCGTTACTGACCGATCGGTTTCACGGGCTCTGGCCGGGACGATGGCCAGCGTCGTGGGTCTGTGTCGCGTCGTGGGCCTCCGTTGCGCCGAATGACGTAGAACCGGCCTCTCGGCGACACCCAGACCCAACACGTCAGCGTCCGCCCCGCCGGCGTGTTCCCGCTTCACCAGGCAAGCATTCCTGGTGGAGCGGGAGCACCCATGCCGAACGTGATCATTTTCGACCGCCGGGGCGGGCCCGGGGCGGGTGGTCAGAGCTTGCGCATCGACCAGGCCTGCTCGGCGGAGTCGACGACGGCGTCGAGGTCCTGCCCGGTGGAGGCGAGCACCGTCGCGGCCACCGCGCCCTCGGTGAACGGGGCGTCGGCGAGCCGGACCCGTGGCGCGTCGTCCTCGTCCTCGAGATCTTCCAGCAGGGTCTTGGCCGTCAGGACCGAGCTGCCCATGTCCATGATCACGCAGACGCCGTCGCCGCTCTCGGCTTCGCGCACCGCCGCCGCGATCAGCTCGATGCTGGTGCCGAAGCGGCCGTCGTCGGTGCCGCCGGCGGCCCGGACGGCGACGTCCGGCCCGGCCAGCTCACCGACGAGGTGGGCGACGGCGTCGGCCAGCGCCGGACTGTGCGATACCAGGACGATGCCGACCGTCACGCCGTGACCTCCGCGAGCGCCCGCAGCAGCAGTGTCATGGAGGCCGCGCCCGGGTCTTCGTGTCCGACGCTGCGCGCCCCCAGATAGCTGGCCCGGCCCTTGCGCGCCTGCATGGGGATGGTGGCGGCGAGCCCGGCCTCCGCGGCGTCGGCGGCCGCGTGGGCCGCGGCCGCGACCTCCGCGCCGTCGGCGGCCAACGCGGTGAACGCCTGCACCGCGGGGGTGAGCGCGTCGACCATCGTCTTGTCGCCCTCGGCGGCCGCGCCCAGCTCGACGATGGCCGCCAGCATCGCCTCCAGCGCGGCTCCCAGCTGGGTGGCGTCGGCGTCGGCGGTGTCGCCGAGCGCCTTGCCGGCCCGGCGCAGCGCGCTGCCGTACAACGGGCCGGAGGCGCCGCCGGTCTTGGCGACGATGCCGCGTCCGGCCGCGACCAGGACGCCGCCCGGGGTCTCCGGTCTCTTCTCCTCGATGCCGGCGACCGCCGCGGCCAGCCCGCGGGCCAGGTTGGCGCCGTGGTCGCCGTCGCCGATGGCCGCGTCGAGGGCGGTGAGCCGGGCCTCGTCCTCCTTCACCACGGCGTTCGCGGTGGTGATCCACGCGGTGGCGGTGGCGGTGTCGAATCCCATGCTCAGCGCCCCCACCGCAGCGCCGGCGTCGCCACCGGCGCGTCCCACAACCGCGTCAGCTCGTCGTCGAGCCGGGTGACGGTGATCGAGAAGCCGGACTGGTCGAGGCTGGTGATGTAGTTGCCGACGAGGCTGCGGGTCACCGTCGCGCCGTGACCTTCGATCCAGGCCGTGGCCTCGGCGAACGCGCCGTACAGCTCGATCAGCGGGGTGGCGCCCTGGCCGTTGAGCATGACCAGCACGTTGCCCTCGACGGGCAGGTCGGCATGGATGACGTCGAGGGCGTAGCCGACGAGGTCGTGCAGCGGCGCCATGGCGCCCCGCTCGCGGCCCGGCTCGCCGTGGATGCCGACGCCCAGCTCGACCTCGTTCTCGGCCAGCTCGAACCCGGGTTTCCCCGCCGCCGGGACGGTGCCCGCGTGCAACGCGATGGCGAAGGAGCGGGTGCGTTCGTTCACCCGGGTGGCGATGGCCGCGACGGCGTCGAGGTCGGCGCCCTCCTCGGCGGCCGCTCCGGCGATCTTCTCGACCATGACGGTGCCACCGACGCCGCGCCGGCCGGCCGTGAAGGTGGAGTCCTCGACCGCCGCGTCGTCGTCGGTGACGACGCTGACGACCCGGATGTCCTCGTCCTCGGCCAGCTCGGCGGCCATCCGGAAGTTGAGGACGTCGCCGGTGTAGTTCTTGACGATGTGCAGCACGCCGGCCCCGCCGTCGGCGCGCTGGGTGGCCAGCAGGATCTGGTCGGGTACCGGTGAGGTGTAGACCTCGCCCGGTGCCGCCGCGGTGAGCATGCCGTAGCCGACGTACCCACCGTGCAGCGGCTCGTGCCCGGAACCGCCGCCGGAGACCAGGCCGACCTTGCCCTGCGCCGGTCCGCCGGCCCGGGAGATCACCCGGTTCTCGACGTCGACCTCGAGGGCGGGATGCGCGGCCGCCATACCGCGCAGGGCATCGGTGATGACAGTGTCCGGCGAGTTGATCAGCTTCTTCATCGACGTACCGACCTTTCGACGATGCGCGGATGACATCTGCGTGACACAGTACGCGTGATTCCGGCGGCGCAGGCAGGCCATGGGGAAGCTCTATGGTGGGGCCGTGGTGGAGATCTCGCAGACCCTCGACCGCGGCCTGCGCCTGCTGGAGACCCTGGCCGGGTCCGCCGGCGGCCTCACCGTCGCCGAGGCGTCCGGGGTGCTCGGCGTCAACCGGACCATCGTCTACCGGCTGCTGGCCACCCTGGAACAGCACGGGCTGGTGCGCCGGGCGGACGGCGGCCGCTTCTGCGTGGGCTTCGGGACGCTGGCACTGGCCAGCAGTGTGCACCCGCTGCTGCGTCAGGTGGCACAGCCGGTGCTGCGGTCGCTGGCCGAGGACGTCGGCGCCACCTCCCACCTCACCATCGCCGACGGTGTCGAAGCCCTGGCCGTGGCCGTCGTCGAGCCGTCGCGGACCGACTACCACGTGGCGTACCGGGTGGGCACGCGGCATCCGCTGGAGCGGGGCGCGGCCGGCCGGGCGATCCTGGCCGCCCGGGACGGCGTGACCGACTACGTGGTCACGACCGGTGAGCTGCAGACCGGCGCCAGTGGGGTCGCGGCCCCGGTTGTCGCGGCCTCCGGCGTCGAGGCGAGCGTCGGGGTCATCGCACTCGGGGACCTGGACACCGACACCGTCGGGCCGCGGACGGTCCGAGCGGCCCGGGCCCTGGCCGAGCGGCTGGGCTGAGTGCGCTGTATCGCCGTCAGTTCTGGACGGTGATCTCGACGGTGTTGGAGACGCGGCTCTCATCGTCCAGCTGGACGACCCGGTAGAGGTTGGTGCCCTGCTGCCGCGGCGCGACCGAACCGCTGAACGTGCCGTCGGCCCGCGTGACCGGCGAGATGACCGACTGCGGGTTGGGGAAGTCCGTCCACGCGCCGTCGCCGATGCGGTGCTGGACCTTGACCTCGACACCGGCGTCCTCCGGCGCGACGCTGCCGGAGATGGCGACCAGCCCGCCGGACGGGACGGTGGTGGGGTCGGCGGCCAGCGTGAGACCGGGGTCGGCGGGCTCCTCCCTGGCGGCGTCGTCCGGAGCCTCGGTGGTGGACGCCGACGGGGTGGCGTCGCCGTCTCGGGAGCCCATCACGGCGCCACCCGCGAAACCGACGACGGCGGCCGCGATGAGGCAGGCGACGAGCGCGCCGCGGGTGGCTTGACTGGACATCGTGGAGTATTCAAGCAGGCGTCGCCGACATCCGCGCGTCAGCCGATGGTGACCTGGACCTCGTTGGACATGACGCTGCCGTCGTCGACGCGCACGACGCGGAAACTGTTGGTGCCCGTGCGCTGCGAGTTCAGCCGGGATGTGCCCGCACCGCTGGCGTCGGTGACGATCAGGCTGACGTTGGGGAAGTTCTCCCACTCGCCGCCGTCGACACTGCGCTGGATCTGCAGTTCGATGCCGGCCTCGGCCGGCTCGGTGGACACGGACAGGTTGATGTCCTGGCTCGGTGCCACCGACGTGGGTTCGGCCGCCAGGGTGATGCCGGTGCTCGTGGGGTCCTCGGAGCCGTCGGTGGCCGGCGCGTCGGGGGTCTCGCCGACCGGCGTGGTGCTGCCGGGCGGCGTGGAGGCGGAACCGGGCTCGTCGGCGCCGTTCTGGCTGCCGACGTAGGCACCGCCGGCGAAGCCGACGATGGCTGCGGTGATCAGGCTCGCGGCGAGCGCGCCGCCCGAGGCTCGTCTGGACATCAGACCCATTCAATCCCGACACGGGGGGTCGTTAGCAAGTCGCCAGGCTCGCGACGGCCGTCATGACCAGGCGTGACGGCAAGTGTGTAGCCCGTCACGCGTAGACCGGTGGTCCAGGCGGGTACGGTGCCGCCAGGAGGTTGCGATGAGCGATGCGTCGGACGTCGTGGTGGTCGGCGGCGGGCCTACCGGTTTGATGGTGGCCGGTGACCTGGCCGCCGCCGGGGTGTCGTGCACCCTGCTGGAGCGCCGCACCGAGCGCTCGCCGCTGACCCGCGCCTTCGCCGTGCACGCGCGGACGCTGGAGATGTTCGACGCGCGGGGCATCGCCGAGGCGGTCGTCGAATCCGGTACGCGAGTGAACGCGCTCAGTCTGTTCGCCGGTATCGAGGTGGACCTGTCGGCGCTGCCCACGCGCTTTCCGTTCGTGCTCATCACCCCGCAGTACAACGTCGAGGACGTGCTGGAACGGCGGGCCCGCGAGGCCGGCGCCACCATCGTCACCGGCGCCGAGGTGACCGGGCTGTCCCAGGACGACGACGGCGTCGACGTCACCGTCGCCGGGCCGGACGGGCAGCGGCGCGGGCTGCGCGCGTCGTACGTGGTCGGCGCCGACGGCGTGGACAGCACGATCCGCCGGGCGTTGGACGTGCCGTTCCCCGGCGAGGCGGTGGTGCGGTCGGTAATGCTCGCCGACGTCCGGCTGGCCCAGCCGCCCGACGACGTGCTGGTGGTCGACGCCGGCGACGACGGGTTCGCGTTCATCGCGCCGTTCGGCGACGGGTGGTACCGCGTCATCGCCTGGGACCGGCACCTGCAACGGCCCGACGACGACCCCGTCGACCTCGACGAGATCAGCGCGGTCGCCGGCAAGGTCCTCGGCTCCGACCACGGCATGCACGACCCCCGCTGGCTGTCGCGTTTCCACAGCGACGAGCGGCTGGTACCCCAGTACCGCATCGGCAGGGTGCTCCTGGCCGGCGACGCCGCACACGTGCACTCGCCGGCCGGTGGGCAGGGCATGAACACCGGCCTGCAGGATTCCGCCAACCTCAGCTGGAAGCTCGCCGGCACCGTGCACGGCTGGGCGCCGCACGCATTGCTCGACACCTACCACGACGAGCGGCACGCCGTCGGGCAGAGCGTCGTGCAGGGGAGCGGAACGCTGCTGCGGATGGCGTTGATGGGCTCCGCGCCGCTGCGCACCGTCCGCAACGTCGCGGGCGCGGCGGCCGCCCGCATCGGCCCCCTGCGGCGCAAGGCCGGCGAGTTCGTGTCCGGGCTGGCCATCGGGTACGCGCGGGCCCGCGGCGACCATCCGCTGGTGGGCCGCCGGGTGCCCGACGTGCCGGTGCTCGGTGCGGACGGCAGCAGGCAGCGGCTGTACGAGAAGCTGCGCGCCGGCCGGTTCGTGTTGCTGACCGGCCAGGACCACCATGGTCTGGTGGACCCCTGGGCCGGCCGGGTGGACCTGGTGGCCACGCTCGACCGGTCGCACGGCCTGACCCTGGTGCGTCCCGACGGTTACGTCGCCTGGGCCACGGACACCAAGCCGATCATGCGGCGCGATGTGGAGCTACGCGCCGCCCTGATCACCTGGTGCGGCGACCCCGCCGGCTGACCCTGACCCGACCGGCCGACCCCCCAGGTCCCCGGTTGATCTTGGAGTTTTCGCGGAAACTCGGTCCGAAATGCCCGGTTGATTCCGCGGATACTCCAAGATCAACGGGGGCGGAGGTCAGTGAGGGGCGCCGGGGATCTGAGAGGTGAGGGACGCGGCTGACTCGACCAGCGGCAGGATCCGCGGCGGCACCACCGTCGACAGTGCGATCAGCGTGGAGGTGCGGACGATGTCGTCGTCACCGACGAGGTCGTCGATCACGCGCTGCAGGTCGTCGTTGTCGCGCGCGACGATGCGGCACAGCAGGTCGCCCTGGCCGGTGATGGTGTGCACTTCCAGGACCTCGGGGATGCGGCTCAGGTGCGCGGCGACCGATTCGCGGGCGCCCTGGCGGATGTCGAGCGAGGCGAACGCGGTCACCCGGAACCCGAGCGCCGCGGGATCGACCGTCGGGGCGAAGCTCGCGACGACGCCGGTGTCGCGCAGCTTGTCCAGGCGGGCCTGCACGGTGCCGCGGGCGACCTGGAGCCGGCGGGACGCTTCGAGCACGCCGATGCGCGGTTCTCGGGTGAACAGCTCGAGGATGCGAGCGTCGAGTTCGTCGATCATGAGCGCCTCGCCTCCGACTGGACAAGATGTATACCGAATTCGCGGTTGCGTTGCTCAGACCGTACACCGTGACCACCGTCACGGCGGGCGCTTGCCCATCGGGCCGCCGCGGCGGCAGAGTCCTGTCATGACGGCCACTGATCATGCTTTGACCCCCGAAGAGCGCGACGCCGACCTCGACCTCGAACAGCTCAGGCAGCTCGTCGGCCTGGTCGAGTACGACGAGAGCACCGACCCGTTCCCGGTCACCGCCATGGACGCCGTAGTGTTCGTCGTCGGCAACGCCACCCAGGCCGCGCACTTCTACCAGTCCGCGTTCGGCATGGAGTTGGTGGCGTACTCCGGCCCCGAGACCGGCAACCGCGACCACAAGGCGTTCGTGCTCAAGAGCGGCTCGGCGCGGTTCGTGCTCAAGGGCGGAGTCGTCCCGGACAGTCCGCTGCTGGACCACCACCGCCGGCACGGCGACGGTGTCGTCGACCTCGCTCTGGAGGTGCCCGACGTCGACCGGTGCGTCGCGCATGCCCGCGCCCAGGGCGCCACCGTCCTGGAGGAGCCGTACGACGTCTCCGACGAGCACGGCACGGTCCGTCTCGCGGCCATCGCCACGTACGGCGAGACCCGCCACACCCTGGTCGACCGGTCCCGCTACTCCGGCCCCTACCTTCCCGGTTACGTCGCGAGGTCCTCCAGCCACGTCAAGCGCGACGGCGCCCCCAAGCGGCTGTTCCAGGCCGTCGACCACTGCGTCGGGAACGTCGAGCTGGGCAAGATGGACTACTGGGTCGACTGGTACCGCAAGGTCATGGGCTTCGTGAACATGGCCGAGTTCGTCGGCGACGATATCGCCACCGAGTACTCCGCGCTCATGTCGAAGGTCGTGGCCAACGGCAACCACCGGGTGAAGTTCCCGCTCAACGAGCCGGCCGTGGCCAAGAAGAAGTCGCAGATCGACGAGTACCTGGAGTTCTACGGCGAGGCCGGCTGCCAGCACATCGCGCTGGCCACCAACGACATCCTCACCACGGTCGACCAGATGCGCGCCGAGGGAGTGGAGTTCCTCGACACCCCGGACGCCTATTACGACGACCCCGAGCTGCGGGCGCGCATCGGGACCGTCCGAGTGCCGGTCGAGGAGCTGAAGAAGCGCGGCATCCTGGTCGACCGCGACGAGGACGGCTACCTGCTGCAGATCTTCACCAAGCCCATCGGCGACCGCCCGACGGTGTTCTACGAGCTCATCGAGCGGCACGGCTCGCTCGGGTTCGGCAAGGGCAACTTCAAGGCGTTGTTCGAGTCGATCGAGCGCGAGCAGGAGCGCCGCGGGAACCTCTGATCCCCTCGTGGGCCTCGCCGCCCGCCCGGGACCTCGTGGTCGGCTTGCCTCTGGCCTCGGTCGTCTGCACCAGTCCGTAGACGAACCGGGCCAGCCGCGGCTCCCCGCCGGGTGTCGTGTAGGCGACGTGCCATCGGCTCGGCGCGTCGCCTTCGAGGTGTCGGACGTCCGCATAGGTCTTTTCCATGTCGCCGATGACGCACGACCACGGCTCCGGCCGGCCGCCCGCGGGCAACGCTGGCACGGAACCGCCGCGCTCGCGGGCCAGCCAGCCGTTGACGACGCTGCCGTTCGCGGCTGTCAGCACCTCCCAGCGCAGGTCCGGCCAGAGCGGCAGGTACCAGTGGAAGACCCGGCACGGCAGGTCACCGATGCGCACTTCGCTCTCGCCCACCGGTTCGCCGAGGACGAGCCGGTAGCGGTGCAAGCCTCGCGGCGCCCGGCGGGACCGCTCGGTCGACTGCCAGAACGCGTTCGCCCGCCGCTGGCCGGTGTGGTCGACACCCAGCCGGCGGCGTGCGTCCTCGACGAGTTCCGGCTGGTAGTCCTCCATGCGCCGGAGCAGGACCAGCTGGAACTCGGTGACGCCGAACCCGCTCATCGTCATCCGGCCAGTGTCGCAGCCGGCCGGTTCCGCAGCCGCCCCGCCACCGGACTGCATTCGCCCGAGGTGTTCCCAGCAGCGCCGATCTCGGGCAGTCTGCGGTGAACAGCGGTTCCGACTCGGGGGGAGTGCGCTCATGAGAGTACGGATCGGTGCGGCGGTGGCCGCCGCTCTGCTCGCCGTCACGACGGCGGTGGCGCCAGCGGCGGGCGCTGCCGCCGGCCAGTCGTCGCGGCCGTCGCCCGGAGAGCCGGGCGCGGGCGACCCCTACTTCCCGCTCGCCGGCAACGGCGGGTACGACGCCGTCCACTACGACCTCGACCTGCGGTACCAGCCGCCGACCCCGGCGCCCGCGCCGCTGACCGGCGAGCTGGACGGCGTCGCCACCATCACCATCGTCCCGACCCGCCACCTGACCCGCTTCGACCTGGACCTGCGCGGCCTGGAGGTGGAGTCCGTCGCCGTACGAGGGCGGCCGGCGGAGTTCACCCGCGAGGGCGACGAGCTGATCATCACGCCGAAGACCATCCTGCCGCGGGGCAAGGCGGTCGACGTCGTCGTCACGTACGGCGGAGCCACCGGCCGGCCGACAGACATCGAGGGCGCCCTCTACGGCTGGGTCACCACGCGCGACGGCGCCATGGTCGCCAGTGAGCCCGAGGGCTCAATGACCTGGTTCCCGGTGAACGACCACCCGACCGACAAGGCCACTTACGACGTCGCCGTCACGGTCCCGGAGGGCCTGGTCGCGGTGGGCAACGGCGACCTCGTGGGCGCCACGACGCAGGACGGCCGGACCACGTGGTCGTGGTCGTCGCGGGAGCCGATGGCCAGCTACCTGGTGACGGCGTCGGTCGGCAACTACGAGCTACGCCAGACGACCACCCCCGACGGGCTGCCCCTCATCGACGCCATCGACCGCGACCTGCCGCCCTCGGCCACGGCCGGGCTGGCACAGACCGCGGAGATGATCGCGTTCTTCGAGGGACGGTTCGGGCCGTACCCGTTCTCGTCGTACGGTGCCATCGTCGACGACGACAGCGTCGGCTACGCCCTGGAGACCCAGACCCGGCCGATCTACTCGCGCCGCGCCACCGAGAGCACCGTCGCGCACGAACTGGCGCACCAGTGGATGGGCAACTCCGTCAGTCCCGCGCGCTGGCAGGACATCTGGCTCAACGAGGGCTGGGCGACGTACGCGGAATGGCTGTGGGCCGAGCACGACGGCGGACCGACCGCGGCGGCACGGTTCGACGAGGTCATGGCGATCCCGGCCGACAACTCGTTCTGGCAGGTCGTGGTGGCCGATCCCGGCCCGCTGGGGCTGTTCGCGGGCGCCGTCTACGACCGCGGCGCGGCCACCCTGTATGCGCTGCGTTCGCAGATCGGGGCGGACGCCTTCGACCGCCTGTCGATGGAATGGCCGAGCCGGCACGCGGACTCGACGGCGACCACGGAGGATTTCCAGGCACTGGCCGAGAAGGTGTCCGGTCAGGATCTGGCGGAGTTCTTCGACGTCTGGGTGCGGACGGCGGGTAAGCCGATGCTCTAGGACGGTGGCCGGGCGCGGTCGCCGCGCTCAGCGCGCTCGTCACGTCATCGGCAGGACGCGCTATCATCGGCGTATGACGATGAATCGGACGTCGGCCGACACGGCAGCGGTGCAGCTGTTCCACAGCCTGGCCGACCCGGCCCGGCTGGCCATCGTGCGGCTGCTCGGCGAGGGCGAACGTCGCGTGGTCGACCTCACCGCCGAGCTCGGCCTGGCACAGTCGACGGTGTCCGGTCACCTGTCCTGCCTGCGCAACGCCGGCCTGGTGGAGCCGCACCCGCACGGCCGCTCGACGTTCTACGCGCTGACCCGTCCGGAGCTGTGGCGGCTGCTGGCCGCGGCCGAGGACGTCCTGGCGGCAGCCGGCGAATCGGTGCGGCTGTGTCCCGACCGGCACCGGCCGGACGGGCTGCGCGCGGAGGCCGCCCATGTGGAGGCGGGGCACCGGGCCCGTCCGGACGCCGTCGCGCCCGCCACCCGACCCGGGAGGCCGCACTGATGGGCCACGGACACGGTCACGGGCTACCGCGCGGCACCGCGTCGTACGCCTACCGCCGGCGCATGGTCGCCGTCCTCGTCATCATCGCGGTCGTGCTGGTGGCCGAGGTCGTCGGCGCCCTGCTCTCCGGTTCGCTGGCGCTGCTCGCCGATGCCGGCCACATGCTGGCCGACGGGCTGGGCGTCGCGTTGGCGCTGCTTGCCACCACCATCGCTGCCCGGCCCGCCAGCACCGCCCGCACGTTCGGCTGGCAGCGTGCGGAGATCCTGGCGGCGCTGACCAACGGTGTCGTCGTCGCTGTCATCGGCGTGCTCGCCATCGTGGGCGGCGCCCGGCGGCTGGCCGATCCGGGCGAGATCGAGACCGGCATCATGCTGGGCGTCGCCGTGGTCGGCCTGCTCGGTAACCTCGGCGGGCTGATGCTGCTGCGCTCGGGTCAGCGCGCCAGCCTGAACGTGCGCGGCGCCTATCTGGAGGTCGTCGGCGACACCCTCGGCTCCATCGCCGTCGTCGGGGCGGCGGTGGTCATCATGACCACCGGCTGGGCCGGCGCCGACGCGGTAGCCTCGATCCTGATCGGCCTGATGATCCTGCCGCGCGCCTGGATGCTGCTGCGCGACGTCCTCGACGTGCTGCTGGAGGCCACCCCGAAGGGCGTGGACCTGGCGGACGTCCGCCGCCACATGCTCGAGGCCCCGGGCGTCGTCGACGTCCACGACCTGCACGCCTGGACCATCACCAGCGGCGTCCCGGTGCTGTCCGCGCACGTCGTCATCGCCGAGTCCGCCGAACCCGGGTGCGGCGCCGACTCCGTCCTCGACGGCCTGCACCGGTGCCTGGCCGGGCACTTCGACATCGAGCACAGCACGTTCCAGATCGAGCCCGAGGGCCACGTCGAGCACGAGCACGCCGCCCACGCCTGATCGTCCCCATGATCATCGGCGATCCGCCACGTCATAGCGGGGCTAATCGCCGATGATCATGGGTATCCACAAGCGGCGACCTGCCTCTGGCGTCTTCGCGCCGGATCGCGCAGGCTCAGGGGCATGTCCGAGCTCGACGAGATCAGTGCGCGCCAGCACGGCATGGTCGCCCGTGCACAGGTGCTGACGTGCGGCTTCACCAGGCGTCGCATCGAGTGGCTGGTCGAGTCCGGGCAGTGGCAGCGGGTCCACGTCGGGGTCTACGCCACTCACAATGGGCCGCTCACGTTCGACGCCCGGGTGTGGGCGGCGATCCTGCGGGCGGGCCGCGGCGCGGTGGCCAGCCACCGAACCGCCGCCTACCTGGACGGCCTCTGTGACGAGCCGGGCCCGACGGTGCATGTCACGGCGCCGGGAGACCGGCATGTGCGGGGGAAGGTCGACGGCGTCCGCGTCCACTACGCCAACCGGCTGCCACTGACCCGGCACCCGGCCAGGCTGCCGCCGCGCACGCGGGTCGAGGACACCGTTCTGGACCTGGTCGATGCCGCCCAGCATCCGCGTGAAGCGGAGACCTGGGTGACGGCGGCCTGTCAGCGTCGGGCGACCACGCCGGAGCGGCTGGCCGACGCGCTCGGTCGGCGTAAGAAGATCCGCTGGCGGCCCATGCTGGAGGCGATGCTCACCGACGTGGCCGCGGGCGCGCAGTCCCCGCTGGAACTTCGTCATCTGCGACGGGTGGAGCGCGCGCACGGGCTGCCGGCCGGCGCGCGGCAACGGCGGGTCTCCGGCCGCCGCGTCATCTGGATCGACGTGGACTACGAGGAGTTCGGCGTTCGAGTCGAGTTGGACGGCCGGGTCGGCCACACCGGCGAGGGACGGTTTCGCGACCGTCGCCGCGACAACCTCGCCACCGTGCAGGGCGCCGCGACCCTGCGGTACGGACACGCGGACGTGTTCGGCGACCCGTGTGGCGTCGCGGCCGAGCAGGCCCGGGTGCTGGTGGCGCGGGGCTGGACGGGTACGCCGCTCTCGTGCGGCCCGGGGTGCTCGGCCTCCGTCTCCCCATGATCATCGGCGATCGACCACGTCATAGCGGGGTCGATCGCCGATGATCATGGGGAGGGGGTGGGGGAGATCTGGCCGGTCACGGCGCCGAGGGGGATGCGGGTGCCGCCGGGGCCGGCCGCCGTGGCCTCGATGGTGACGGTGTCGCCGTCGTCCAGGAACGCGCGCTGCGATCCGTCGGCCAGGGTCACCGGTTCGGTGCCGTTCCAGGTCAGCTCGAGGAAGCAGCCGCTGCCCCCGGGGCGAGGCCCGCTGACGGTGCCGGAGGCGAACAGGTCGCCGGTGCGCACGGAGGCTCCGTTCGCGGTCAGATGGGCCAGTTGCTGGGCGGGCGTCCAGTACATTCCGGCGAACGGTGGCCGGGACACGACGGTCCCGTTCCACGACACCGCGAACTCCAGGTCCAGTCCCCACGGTTCGGCGTCGCGCAGATAGTCCGCGGGTTCGGGCGAGCGCTCCGGCGGCTCCACCCGTGCGTGCGCCAGTGCGGCCAGCGGCACCACCCACGGCGAGATCGACGTCGCGAACGACTTGCCGAGGAACGGGCCGAGGGGCACGTACTCGAAGGCCTGGATGTCGCGCGCGGACCAGTCGTTGACCAGCACCATGCCGAAGACGTGTTCGGTGAAGTCGGCGACGGGGACCGGCCGGCCCAGCTGGGACGGGGCGCCGACGACGAAGCCGGCCTCGGCCTCGATGTCCAGCCGCAGCGACGGCCCGTGCTCGACGCGTCCCTCGGCCGGCGGTCCCACACGGCGCAGTCCGGACGGGCGCACGACAGGCGTCCCGGACGTCACCACCGTGCCGGCGCGGCCGTGGTAGCCGATGGGCAGGTGCCGCCAGGCCGCGGGCAGGGCGGGGGAGTCCGGCCGGAAGATCCGCCCGACGTTCTCGGCGTGGGTCTGTGAGGCGTAGAAGTCGACGTAGTCGCCGACGTCGAAGGGCCGGTGCAGGGAGACCTGACCGGCCGGGACCAGGTGCGGTTCGACGAGGTCGCGGTGCGGTTCCTCGGTGACCAGTTCGATCAGCCAGTCGCGGACGGCGTCCCAGGCGCGCCGGCCGGCGGCGAGGAACGGGTTGAGGGTGGGCTGGGCGAACAGGTGCGCGCCGTCCAGACCCTCGACGGCGGCCAGGGGGGCGAGGTCGAGCACGTGGTCGCCGACGGCCACGCCCACGCGGGGTTCCTCGCCGGGAGTGGAGAAGACACCGTAGGGCAGGGTCCAGGCGTCGAAGGCCGCGCCGGCGGGGATGGTCATCCAGGTCATGGTGTGTGCCGCGCTCCGCTCGTCCGACCGTTCACCGCGCGACCTTATCGGGTCCCGACACCAGCCCGAGGGCGATCAGGTCGTCGAGCGGCTCGGCGATGCTGCAGGAACCGTAGGAGGCGAACCACCGCCGCACGGAAACGGCGTCCGCGGCGCTCACCGCGGCCGCCAGCCGGGCGCCGTCGTCGATCGAGACGGCGGCCTCGACGTCGGGCGCCGATCCGCCGTCCAGCGCGGTCGCGACGGCCAGCAGCAGGTTGAGGAATCCGTGCTCGACGCCGTCGCCACGTTCGCCGCGGACGGCGTGGTGCAGCCCGGCGGTGAACTTCATGGCCACGCCACGGTCGAGGCAGGCCACCACGAACGCCGCCAGCTCGGCGGCGCTCGGTACCCCGGCCGGACCGCCGGTGCGCAGCTTGGCCCGATAACCGGACTCCGCGATCACATCCAGGGCGTTCTCCCAGCCAGGAGCGCGGGGGACCTCGACGTAGGCGGGCTCGTCGTCGTCCGGGCCGCCGAGCGCGGCGTCCAGGGCGGTGACCACACGGCGCGCGTTCTCGCCCAGCGGATCACCGCGCAGCGGGACCTCCACGCCGCGCAGCACCAGTTGGCCGTCGTTGGCCACGCTGTCGACCGCCGCCAGGACCCCGCCGGTGCCGGTGTCGACGACGACGGCGACGTCCATCGGTTCCGGCAGGTCACGGGCCAGGCCACCGAGCCGGTCCAGCTCCGACGCCGGGATCAGCAGCGGTCCGACGAACCCGGCGTACCACGCCGAACGGTGAACCCGGTGGGCGGCGACGGCGTCGGGCACCGGGAGGTCTCCCGGCGGGAAGACGGCGGCGTCGTCGACGAGGCGGTCGAAGATCGTGGGAATCCCCATGGCGGCATCCTCTCGTGCGCGCCGGCATCGGCGGCGGGTGGCCCGGCCGACCTTGACACCGGTGCCGTCCATCCTCGACGCTGGTCGATATACGAGCAAGCGTGTCCGATAATCGGAATAGTTGTCGGGTGCGCGAGCCGAAGAAGGTGACGGCAGATGTTCTATCGCAGTGTCGGTGCGATCCCGCCGAAGCGGCACACCCAGTTCCGCCGGCCCGACGGCGGCCTCTATCGCGAGGAGCTGATGGGCGAGGAAGGCTTCTCGTCGGACTCGTCGCTGCTGTACCACGAGGGAGTGCCCTCGGCCATCGTCGATTCGCGCATCTGGGAGCTCCACGACGCGCACACCATCCCGAACCACCCGCTCAAGCCGCTGCACCTGAAGCCGCACGACCTCTTCCCGGCCCATGACTGGAAGGCCGCCGACGTCGTCACCGGCCGACGGCTGCTGCTGGGCAACGGCGACGTGCGCATCGCCTACGTGGCCGCGGGAGAGTCGTCGCCGCTGTACCGCAACGCGATCGGCGACGAGTGCGTCTACGTCGAGGACGGCGAAGCGACGCTGGAGACGATGTTCGGCGTGCTCCGGGTGCGACAGGGCGACTACGCGGTCATCCCGCGGGCGACGGTGCACCGCTGGGTCCCGACGGGGGACGGCCCGCTGCGCGCGTACATCGTCGAGGCGAACTCGCACATCACGCCGCCGAAGCGGTACCTGTCGCGGTACGGGCAGTTCCTGGAGCACGCGCCGTACTGCGAGCGCGACCTGACCGCGCCGGCCGAGCCGTACCTGGTGGAACAGGCCGACGTGGAGGTCTACACGAAGCACCGCGGGCACGGCCCGTCCGGCCTGGTCGGCAGCATCGTCACCTACCCGACGCACCCGTTCGACGTCGTGGGCTGGGACGGCTGTCTCTACCCGTACACATTCAACGTGGCCGACTTCGAGCCGATCACCGGCCGCATCCACCAGCCGCCGCCGGTGCACCAGGTCTTCGAGGGCTACAACTTCGTCATCTGCAACTTCGTGCCACGCAAGGTCGACTACCACCCGCTGGCCGTCCCGGTGCCGTACTACCACTCCAACGTCGACTCCGACGAGGTCATGTTCTACTGCGGCGGCGACTACGAGGCGCGGAAGGGCTCCGGCATCGGCCAGGGTTCCATCACACTGCACCCGGGCGGGCACTCGCACGGACCGCAGCCCGCCGCGATCGAGCGCTCCCTGGGCAAGGACTACTTCGACGAGCTGGCGGTCATGGTCGACACGTTCCGGCCGCTGGAGATCGGCGAGGGCGGCCAGGCCAGCGACGACGGCGCGTACGCCTGGACGTGGAGTGGCCGCGGGCCCCAGGGCTGACCCCACCGAGCGCGCCCACCGCACCGAGCTCCGCGGGCCCGGCGGCGAACAGCAGACCGGCGCTGAGCGCGATACCGGCCTGGGCGCGCCGGCGCCGGCCGTGGCCGGTCGGGCGCATCCGGCGGGTGGAAAGCGTGGAGCTCATGTGGTGTATCTCCTGAGATACATCGTGTCGTCGGTGAGGTCGATAGCGGCCGGCAACGACGGGGCCGCACTCCCCGCCGTAACGGGCAGCGCGGCCCATGACACACCATGTCGCTTTCAGATCGGTTTCAGCTGGCTTCCACGCCGGCGTGACCTGGCCGGAGGCGCTCAGGGGACGTCGCGGCGCTTCATGGTGACGGCGGCCACGACAGCGAAAACAACCAGGTAGCCTGCGGTCAGCAGGGCCGCCGGGCCACCGTCGAGCACGGTCAGGACACCCGGTGTGCCGTCGCCGCCGCCCCCGGACGACCCACCCAGCGCGCCGGCCAGCGAACCCGACGCGGTGCCGGGCAGCACGTTCGTCACGTACTCGACACCGCCGAGCAGGTTGCCGACGCCGCGCAGCAGGTTCTCGACCACCAGCGACCACACCAGGCCCAGACCCACCGCGAGCGCGGGGCTACGGGTCAGCACCCCGACCAGGACACCGGCCGAGGCCCACATGCCGGTGATCAGCAGACCGCCGCCGACGGACTCGGCCAGCGCGCCGAGCGACGGCCAGACGATCGACTGGCCCTCCGCTGAGGCGATGAGCACTGACGCCACGACGTCGACGGCCAGCGTCGCCGCCACGACCCCGGCCACGATGGTGAACACCGCGATCAGCGTGCCGCCGAACGCCGCCAGCCGGCCCGGGCCCTGGGTGAGCGTGGTCTTCCACGTGCCCCAGCCGTAGCCGCTGCCGGTGGCCAGCGCGCCGAGGATGAACATGATCGCCCCGCCGAACATCGGCATCCCGCCGGTGAAGATCTCCGGGATCGCCGCCGGCAGCAGCTCCGCCAGCAGGCTGTCCGACGGGACGCCCTCGGTGGCGAAGCTGCTCGACCCGGTCGCGAAGGCGACGTAGTTGAACACGTAGGAGAACGTGAGGTTCAGCAGCAGCCAGACGGTCACCATCACCCACACCGCGGGCCAGGCCCGTATTCGCAACAGTTCCGCGCATGCGCTCGCGGCCAGGCCGGCCAGCGGCCCGGGAATCCCGCGCGGCCCGCTCGTGGGTCGCGTGTCGGCCGGCACTGTCGTCTCCGTCGTCGTGGTGCTCATCGCTGCTCCTCCTTCACGGGCGCCGCGGCACGCTGTGCGTGCTCCAGGTCACCGGTCATCTCGAAGAAGACGTCCTCCAGCGACCGCTCCGACTGCCGGAGCTCGTGGATGTCGACGCCGGCCCCTACCAGTGCCCGGACCAGCTCCGGCGCATGCTCCTCGTCGAGCTCCACCTGCAGCCCGTCGTCGAGCAGCTGGACGGCGTCGTCGCCGGCCACCTGCATCGCCACGGCCAACGCCCGGTCGACGGGGGTGGCGCGGACCAGAAGCGTGCTGCCGCCGCGCAGCTCGCTGACGGTGCTCTCGGTGAGCAGCCGCCCGCCGGCGATCACGCCGACCCGGTCGCAGATCTCCTGGACCTCGCTCAGCAGATGACTGGAGAGCATCACCGTCTGGCCCTGGGCGGCCAGGTCGACGATGAGCCGGCGCATGTCGGCCATGCCACCGGGGTCCAGGCCGTTGGTGGGTTCGTCGAGCACCAGCAGGTCAGGCTCGCCGAGCAGGGCGGACGCGACACCCAGCCGTTGCTTCATCCCCAGCGAGTACGACTTGAACGCGTCGTCGCCGCGCTCGGCGAGGTCCACCCGCTGCAGGGCGGCTTCCACCGCCCGGTCGGGGACGCGCTGGTAGCGCGCCATCACGCGCAGGTTGTCGCGCCCGGAGAGGTACGGGTAGAAACCCGGCCCCTCGATCAGCGCGCCGGTGCGGGCGACGGCGCCAGGATCGCCCGGCCCGTGGCCGAGGACGGTCGCCGTTCCGCTGGTCGGGCGGACCAGGCCGAGCAGCATGCGCAGCGTGGTCGTCTTGCCGGCTCCGTTCGGGCCGAGGAAGCCGTACACCTCGCCGCGTCGGACGGTGAGGCTCACGTCGCTCACGGCGAGCCGTTCGCCGTAGCGCTTGGTCAACCGGTCGGTGTCCACGATGGTGTTCGTCATGGCCCCACGGTCCCGGTCGGTGCGTGTCGCCCGCGTCAGCGTGGGAGCGGCACCGCGGGTACGCAGATCGACGTACGGCGGTTACGCACGTGGACCGACGCCGCACGGGGCGTCGCCACTCTAGGGTCGGGTGTCATGGACCGGGTTCGTGGCTGGCTGCTGGACATCGGCATCACGCTGGTGCTGCTGCTCATCGGCGTCGGCGGCACGCATGGTGCCGCGCAGGGCCAGGACTGGGCCCGCGGCCCCGACGCGCTCGCGTACACCCTGGTCGCCGTCGCGGCGGCGTCGTTCGTCGTCCGCGGTCGTCACCCGCGCACGGTGCTGCTGGTCAGCGGCGCCGCGGTGATCGCGTACCTGGCCGCTGGCTACGCGTACGGCCCGATCCTGCTCACCATCCCGGTGATCGCGTTCACGCTCGGTTATCAGCTCACGGCGCGCGTGGCGGTGCGCTGGGTGGGCGCCTACTACGCGGCGTTCTTCGTGGTGTCGGCGCTGCGGCTGGTCGACGACTCCGGCGCGTCGCTGTGGCGGCAGGGCGCCGCGTTGACGATCGCGTCGCTGGCCGCGTTCGGGGCGCCCCTGGCCATCGGCGCCGCCCTGAAGACCCGGCGCGAGTCGCAGGACGACGTCCGGGCCGCGCTGGCCCGCCGGGCGGTGTCGGACGAGCGGCTGCGGATGGCGCAGGAGCTGCACGACTCCGTCGGGCACGGCCTGGCGGTCATCGCCATGCAGGCCGGCGTGGCGCTGCACGTCCTCGACCGCAATCCCGCGAAGGTCCGGGAAGCGCTGGAGGCCATCCGTGACACCAGCCGGTCCTCGCTCGACGGGCTGCGGGCGGAACTGCAGGTGCTGCGCAGCCCCATGACCGACGAAGCGCCCCGCCGCCCGGTGCCCGGCCTGGCCGAGGTCGAGGTGCTGCTGGAACGCATCCGCGCCGGCGGCGTCGAGGTGACCGCGCAGCTGCCCGGCCTCCCGCCCGGCGGGGCCGACCTGCCTCCGGACGTCGACGTGGCCGCCTACCGGATCGTGCAGGAGTCGCTGACGAACGTCCTCCGGCACGCGGAAGCCACCCGGGCCGACGTCCGTATCAGCAACTCCGGCGACGAGCTGCTGATCGACGTGACCGACGACGGCGTGGGCGCGGCCGGCGACGGCGTGGTCGTGGCGGATCCGCCCGGCGCGGGCGCCGCCGTCGACGCCGACGCTCCCGGTGACGGCTCGGGCACCGGCATCGCCGGCATGCGGGCCCGCGCCGAGGCACTCGGCGGCCGGCTGCAGGCCGGGCCGCGCACCGGCGGCGGGTTCGCCGTCCACGCCCGGCTTCCGCTCGTGTCGGCCGGCCGGGATGCGGACATGTCAGGATCGACCCATGAGTGACGGCACGATCAAGGTCGTCGTGGTCGACGACCAGGCGCTGGTCCGGATGGGTCTGCGCACGCTGCTGGAGACGGAGGACGACACCGAGCTGGCCGGGGAGGCCGCCGACGGGCGCACCGGCGTCGAGGTCGTGCGACGCACCCGGCCCGACGTCGTGCTCATGGACATCCGGATGCCCGTGCTGGACGGGTTGGCGGCGCTGCGCGAGATCACCGCCGACCCCGACCTCGCGGACGTCCGGGTCATCGTGCTCACCACGTTCGAGCTCGATGAGTACGTCTTCGAGGCGCTGCGCGGCGGGGCCAGCGGGTTCGTGCTCAAGGACTCCCCGCCGGACGAACTGCTGCACGCCGTGCGGGTGGTCGCCGACGGCGCGTCGCTGCTGTCTCCGTCGGTCACCCGCCGGGTCATCGAGCGGTTCAGCGCCACCGACACCCCGGCCAGCGCGCCGCATCCGGACCTGGACCGCCTCACCGAGCGGGAGCGCGAGATCGTCGCGTGGGTGGCCACCGGCCGGTCCAACGACGAGATCGCCGCCGAGCTGGTGGTCAGCCCGGCCACCGTCCGCACGCACGTGAGCCGGGCCATGGTGAAGCTGCACGCCCGCGACCGCGCGCAGCTGGTGGTCTTCGCCGTCCAGTCCGGGTTGACCCTGCCGGGATGAACCGGCCGGAGCGCATCGAGCAGACTGGACGGATGACGAACTCGACCCCGCGGGTGGTCGCCACCGACCTCGACGGCACCTTGCTCCGTAGCGACGGGACGGTGTCCGAGCGCAGCCGCGCCGCGCTGACCCGGGCCGAGGAGGCCGGCGCCACCGTTGTCTTCGTGTCCGGGCGGCCACCGCGCTGGATCGACGTGCTGGCCGACGCCGTGGGCGAGCACGGCCTGGCCATCTGCGCCAACGGCGCCCTGGTCTACGACGTCCGGCAGCGTGCGGTGATCGAGGAGCACGGCCTGCCCGGCGACATCGCGATGCAGGTGGCCCAGGCCATCCGCGAGAGCGTGCCCGGCTCGGTGTTCGCCGTCGAGCGACGGCTGAACTTCGGTCACGAGCCGACGTACCGTGGCCGGTGGCCGGCGCCGCAGGACACGCTCGTGGCCGAGCTGGACGAGCTGCTCGCCGAGCCGGTCTCGAAGCTGCTGGCCGCGCACCGCGAGCTCGACGCGCGGGAGTTCGTGGACCGGGCCGCCGCGGTGGTGGGGTCGCTCGCCGCGGCCACCTACTCCGGCAGCGACGCGGTGCTCGAGATCAGCGCGGCCGGCGTCTCCAAGGCGTCCACGCTGGCCACCCTGTGCGCCGAGCTGGGTGTCGACGCGCACGACGTGGTGGCCTTCGGGGACATGCCCAACGATGTCCCGATGCTCGCCTGGGCCGGCACGTCCTTCGCCGTCGCCGGCGCGCACCCGGACGCCGTCGCCGCGGCCACCCATCGGTGCGGCGACAACGACGACGACGGCGTCGCCGAGGTCCTGGAGCGCCTCTTCCCCTGACCCCGCCCGGAAATGATCACGTCCACCATGGGTGCACCCGCATCACCAGGAATGCTTGCCTGGCGCGGCGGGAGTACCCATGGTGGACGTGATCATTTCCGGACGGCGCGGAGGAGCGCGCGGAGCTGGTCGTCCAGCGGCGGGGCGCCGCGCCGGTTGTCGATCTGGTGGTGCGGCACCGGCGGCGGCACATCGGGCTGGGTGGCCGCGGTGAACTCGTCGAAGTTGGCCAGCTTCTGCCCGTCGCGGTCGTGGCCGCGGCCGATGATCCGCTCGCGCAGCGTGTCGCCGTTCGAACGCACCCAGACCAGGTGGACGGGGTCGCCGCCGAGCCGCTTCGTGTAGGCGGCCCACGCCTGCGGGTCGCGGATCTGCCCGCTGAACGGCGCGACCAGGATCACCGGACAGCCGGCGGACCGGACCTCGGCGGCGGTGTCGGCCAGCCCGGCGTACTCGTGCACCTTGATGTGTTCGTCGTACCAGGGGCCCTCGCGCTCGCCGAACGGCCGGCCGTGCGCCTCGAGCGTCGCGACGACGAAGGGCGCGTAGACGGTGTCCTTGTCCAGCAGCGCCGGCACCGGGTCCAGCTGGGCGGCGAGCTTGCGCGCGACCGTGGTCTTCCCGGCACCGGGCGCTCCGGCGATCATCCAGACGGCGGCAGTCACGTCGTCCGACCCTATCGGCCGGGCGGCCTCACGCCGTCTCCAGGCCCAGGTGCAGACGGTGGTGGCGCGGGTGCTCGACCTCGTCCAGGACCCCGATCGCGAGGTCGGCGTAGGAGATGCGGCTGGCCATGTCACCCGGTACGACGCGGTACCGGCCGATCCGCGGCCCGCCGTGGTCGAAGTCGCCGGCCGGGCTGACGACGACCCAGTCCAGGCCGGAGCGGTCCGCGCGCTGTTCGGCGAGCCCGGCGCCGTGGCCGAGCAGGAACTCCCGGTACTCCTGGGGGTAGCCGGGGCTGTCCAGCAGCGGCGTTCCCGTCACGTCCGGCAGCAGCGACGCCAGTCCGACGGCGACCAGGCGGCGCACTCCGGCACGGCCCAGCCCGTCGGACAGCGCCCGGACGGAGGCGGGGAAGAAGTCGGCCGCGGGGACGGTCAGATCCGCGGCGGCGTTGACGGCGGCGTCGTGCCCGGCCGCCAGCCGCGCGACGCCGCCCGGGTCGGTCACGTCGCCGGCCGCAAGCCGCACCCCGTCGCCGGCGGAGGTCAGGTCCTCGTGTTTCGCCGGGTCGCGGACCACCGCCGTCACCTCGATCCCGCGCCGCACCGCTTCGCCGATCACCGCACGGCCGGCCCGTCCGCCGGCACCGAACACCACAATTCGAGTCATGCCCCGGGACGGTAGGGCAGGCCCTGGTTACCGATGCGAAACCACCCAGCTCAGGCCCATGATCATGTTCCCTCGCGGTCGGCCGGCGTCCGCGAGGGAACATGATCACGGGTTTGGGTAGCGTGGCAGTGTGCGTACGCCACTGGACCCGGACATGTTCGACCCGGTCTGCCCGTCCACCCTCATGCCGGTCAGGTTCGCGGACAAGTGGGCCGGCATGATCATCCGCTGCCTCGAGGACGGCCCGCGCCGCTTCTCCGAGCTGCGCGTCCCCATGCGCCGGGCCAGCGCGAAGTCGTTGACGGCGTCACTGCGCGGCCTGGAGCGCGACGGCCTGGTCACCCGCACCGAACACCCGGGCCGGCACGTCGAGTACGTGTTGACGTCGCTCGGGCACAGCATGCTGGATGTGCTCGATGCGCTGTGCGACTGGAGCACGAAGCACTGGGAGGACCTGCTCGACGCCCGGGAGGCGCACGGCTCGTAGCCTAGGCCCGGACCACCGGCGTACCGGCGAGCCGCACGCCGGCCGCCTGCATCTCCTCCAGTGCCCGGGCGGTGCTGCTGGCCGAGACCCCGGCGGTCATGTCCAGCAGGACCGTCGTCTCCAGGCCCGCCCGGGCCGCGTCCACGGCCGTCGCGCGGACGCAGTGGTCCGTGGCGATGCCGACCACCTCGACGGCGCCGACCTCGTGGTCGCGCAGCCAGTCGGCGAGCGGGACGTCGTCGTGGGAGCGGCCCTCGAAGCCGGAGTAGGCAGCGGTGTACTCGCCCTTGTCGAAGACGGCGTCGAACGGCTGCGGGTCGAGGTTGGGGTGGAACGCGACGCCGTCGGTGCCGGCCACACAGTGCCGCGGCCAGCTGGTGACGTAGTCGGGGGACTCGGAGAAGTGGTCGCCGGGGTCGATGTGGTGGTCGCGGGTGGCGACGACGTAGTCGTACCGGCGCTCCCAGGGGTCGCCGTCGGTCCAGGTCTTGAGTACCTCGGAGATGGCGTAGGCGACGTCGGCGCCACCGGCCACCGCGAGGCTGCCGCCCTCGCAGAAGTCGTTCTGCACGTCGACGACGATGAGTGCGCGCTTCATGTCCGCTCCTCCCAGTGGGTCGGGATGGCTGGCCCGCCGCGCGAGAGTTGCAGCGCGGTGGGGGGAAGCTCCTCGCGGGCGCGGCGGTGCCGGTCGCGGGCCGCGTCCAACGGCTCGCGACCGACGACCTCGCCGTCGCGGATCAGCGGCACCAGCAGCGGGCGGTCGGCGGCACCGCGGCCGTCATCGTCCGGGGGCCGTCCGACGCCGATGACCTCGGCCTCCGCGAATCCGCGGGCGCCGAGCCGGCGCAGTGCGTACTTGCGGCCGCCGTGGCTCACCTTCCCGGAGCTCTTCTTCTCGACCGAGACCAGGCGGCCGTCGTCGTCCTCGCGGGCGACGAGTTTGTACACCAGGCCCGCGGTGGGGGTGCCCGCGCCGGTTACCAGCGCGGTGCCCACGCCGTAGCCGTCGACGGGGGCGGCGGCGAGCGCGGCGATGGCGTGCTCGTCGAGGTCGCTGGTGACGACGATCTTGGTTTCGGTGGCGCCCAGCGAGTCCAGCTGCTGCCGTACCTCGGCGGCCATCGAGAGTAGGTCGCCGGAGTCCAGCCGGACCGCGCCCAGTGACGAGCCGGCGATCTCGACGCCCAGCTGAACCGCTTCGGCGACGTCGTAGGTATCGACCAGCAACGTCGTGCCCTTGCCGAGCGAGTCGACCTGGGCAGTGAACGCGTCGCGCTCGGTGTCGTGCAGCAGGGTGAACGAATGCGCGCTGGTGCCGCGGGTGGGCACCCCGAAGCTGCGGCCGGCTTCCAGGTTGCTGCTGGCGGCGAAGCCGGCGATGTATGCCGCACGGGCCGCCGCGACGGCCGCCTGCTCGTGGGCCCGCCGCGAGCCCATCTCGATGCACGGGCGCCGGCCCGCCGCCGTCGTCATCCGGGACGCCGCGGTGGCGACCGCGGAGTCGAAGTTCAGCACCGACAGCGCCAGCGTCTCCAGCACCACCGCCTCGGCGAAGCTGGCCTCGACCACCAGCACCGGCGAGTTCGGGAAGTAGGCGTCGCCCTCGCCGTAACCCCAGACGTCACCGCTGAACCGGTAGCCCGACAGCCACTCCAGGGTCGGCGCGTCCACGACCTGAGCACGTTCCAGGAAGGCCAGGGAGTCGTCGTCGAAACGGAACTTCTCGATGGCGTCCAGCAGCCGCCCGGTGCCGGCCACCACTCCGTAGCGGCGCGCGCCGGGGAGCCTGCGGCCGAAGACCTCGAAGACCGAGCGTCGCCCAGCGGTACCCCGGGCGAGTGCGGCCTGGAGCATCGTCAACTCGTAGTGGTCCGTGAGTAGCGCCGTCGTAGCCGACACACCCTCAGACTATGCGGCGTGACCGTGAAAGGCCCGGCATTCCGGCGGTCCGGCCGTGCGCCGTGGCCGGAATCGCCCAGATAAAGGCCGGACTGGCAAAGCCGTGGCGTGAGGGGGATGATGAGATGTCGGAGCCGGAGAGAGGAGCCCGGGTCCGGCGCTGAGTTGCGCTTGTCAGCCAGTGGCGCGGGGTGATGGCCGGAAGATGACACCATTGGGGGCCATGATGACCGCACCCGTCGAGATCGAGCGTCCGGAGGCCGCGGAGGTTCCGCAGGCCGACGTTCCCTGGGTCACGGTGGTGTGGAACGATCCGGTGAACCTGATGTCGTACGTCACGTACGTCTTTCAGACATACTTCGCCTATTCGAAGGTCAAGGCCGAGAAGCTCATGCTCGATGTGCACGAGAAGGGCAAGGCCATCGTGTCCTCGGGCACGCGCGAGGAGATGGAGCGGGACGTGGAGGCCATGCATGCGTATGGCCTGTGGGCCACGCTGCAGAAGGCGGGGGACCGAGTCTGAGCACCGCGTTCCGTCGAGCTCGCGGAGGCGTCGTCGCCGCGTCGTTCCACGTCGTCGAGGTCGAGCTGCTGCGCTCGCTGGTCGGGCAGCTGCTCGAACTGGTGCACGACGAGCCCACCGACACCAAGGCCGGCGACGTCTGGGCCGCTGAGCTGGGTCTCGGCGACGATGCGCCCTCTCGTCCCACCGACCCGGTGTTGCTGCGGCTGTTCCCCGACGCCTACCGCGAGGACGACGAGGCCGCCTCCGACTTCCGCCGCTTCACCGAGCGCGGGCTGCGCGACCGCAAGGCCGCCGCGGCCGCCACCGTGCTGGCGTCGCTGGCCACCGCCGACGGCGCCGCCGGAGCCTCGGGCGGTTCGGCCAAGTCGCGCGAGAAGCTGCGCATCGAGCTCGACGCCGACCAGTCCGAGGCGTGGCTGCGAACTCTCACGGATCTGCGGCTGGCACTGGGCACCCGGCTCGGTGTCACCGATGGCGACGAGGACGACTGGCTGGCCCTCGACGAGGACGACCCGCGCCGCCACGTCCACGACGTCTACGACTGGCTCGGCTGGGTCCAGGAGACGCTGGTCCGCACGTTGTCGTCGGCCCTGGAATGACGCCCGGCGACCCGGAAATGATCACGTGGACCATGGGTGCTCCCGTGCCACCAGGGATGCTTGCCTGCTGAAGCGTGAAGACGCCTGGTGGTGGCCCGGTCGGGGCGAGTATCTATCCTGTGAGCCGTGCTGAGCATCCGCCGCGACCACGTCGACGCCATCCTGGCCCACGCCCGCCGCGACCACCCGGACGAGGCGTGCGGCGTCATCGCCGGGCCCGCCGGAAGTGACCGGCCGGAGCGCTTCATCCCGATGCTCAACGCCGCCCGCTCACCGACGTTCTACGAGTTCGACTCCATGGACCTGCTGCGGCTCTACCGGGAGATGGACGACAACGACGAGGAGCCGGTGGTCATCTACCACTCGCACACCGCCACCGAGGCGTACCCGTCGCGTACCGACATCTCCTACGCGAACGAGCCCGGCGCGCACTACGTCCTCGTGTCCACGCGGGACGGCGCCGACGACGAGTTCCGCTCGTTCCGCATCGTGGACGGCGAGGTGACCGAGGAGGAGGTCGTCGTCCTCGATGGGGAATGATGGACCCGTCCGTGGTGGTTGCTGCGGGTGACCGTCCCTTTCACCTCCAGGAGAACGTCGATGGCCGTCGAGGTCCGCATCCCCACGATCCTGCGTCAGTACACCGGTGGCGCGAAGACCGTCGAGGGCGCCGGTGGCACGTTGTCGGAGCTCATCGACGACCTGGAGACCCGGCATCCGGGCCTGCGTGAGCGGTTGACCGAGAACGGTGCGCTGCGGCGGTTCGTGAACGTCTACGTGAACGACGAGGACGTCCGCTTCCTGGGCGCGGAGAAGGCGCCGCTGTCCGACGGCGACTCCGTCACGGTGCTGCCCGCGGTGGCCGGGGGCAGCTGATGCGCTACGAGTCCCTGCTGGACTCGCTGGGCCGCACCCCGCTCGTCGGGCTGCCGCGGCTGTCGCCGTCGGCGCAGGTCCGGCTGTGGGCGAAGCTCGAGGACCGCAACCCGACCGGCTCGGTGAAGGACCGGCCGGCCCTCCGGATGATCGAGGCCGCGGAGGCCGACGGCCGGCTCCGGCCGGGCGCCACCATCCTCGAGCCCACCTCCGGCAACACCGGCATCTCGCTGGCCATGGCCGCCAAGCTCAAGGGCTACCGGCTGGTCTGCATCATGCCCGAGAACACGTCGATCGAGCGGCGGCAGCTGCTGTCCATGTGGGGCGCGGAGATCATCCCGTCGCCGGCGGCCGGCGGCTCCAACGAGGCCGTCCGGGTGGCGAAGGGGCTGGCCGAGCAGAACCCCGACTGGGTCATGCTTTACCAGTACGGCAACCCGGCCAACGCGCTGGCGCACTACGAGACCACCGGCCCGGAGCTGTTGCAGGACCTGCCCGAGATCACCCACTTCGTGGCCGGCCTGGGGACGACGGGGACGCTGATGGGCGTCGGCCGGTACCTGCGCGAGAAGCTGCCGGACGTGCAGATCATCGCCGCCGAGCCACGGTACGGCGAACTCGTCTACGGGCTGCGCAATCTCGGCGAGGGTTTCGTGCCGGAGTTGTACGACGAGTCGGTGCTCACCTCGCGGTACTCGGTGGGTCCGCGCGACGCCGTCCGCCGCACCCGCGAGCTGCTGGAGCAGGAGGGCATCTTCGCGGGCATCTCCACGGGAGCGGTCGTCCACGCCGCCATCGGTATCGCCGGCAAGGCCGTGGCGGAGGGTCGGCGCGCCGACATCGCGTTCGTCGTCGCCGACGCCGGCTGGAAGTACCTGTCCACCGGTGCCTACGAGGGCACGCTCGACGACGCCGAGGACCGGCTGGACGGCCAGCTCTGGGCCTAGGTGTGCTCGGCCCGCTGGTGATCATGGCGGGGTTTGTGCTGCTGTAGCGCTACAAGACCCGCCATGATCATGGAGTTGGAGACGTCCCATGCGTGACCTCGTGTACTACATCGCCGTGTCGATCGACGGCTACATCGCCGGGCCGCAGGACGAGGTGGACTTCTACCCCAGCTCCGACGAGTACGCGGCCTGGATGACGGGCGAGTACGGCGACACGCTGCCGACGCACGTCCGCCGCCAGGCCGGCATCGACGACGTCCCGAACCGCAGCTTCGACACCATCGTCATGGGCCGCCGCACCTACGACCCGGCGCTCGAGATCGGGATCACCAGCCCGTACGCCCACCTGCGGCAGTACGTCGTCACGACGTCACTGGCCGAGAGCCCGGACCCGGCGGTGACGGTGATCGGCACCGACCCGCTCGAGCTGGTGCGAACGCTCAAAGCGGAGGACTCGCCGTTGGACGTCTACCTGGCCGGCGGCGCTCACCTGGCGGGCCAGGTGCTCCCGGAGATCGACCGGCTGATCGTCAAGCAGTACCCGGTGGTGGCCGGCACCGGCCTGCCCATGTTCGCGACGGGGTTCTCGCCGACGGCGTTCGACCTCACCGACGTGCGGACGTTCGAGAGCGGCAACGCGGTCCTGTACTACCGCCGTTCGCGCTGACCTCGGGATCACGGGAGGCCCGGCGTGGCGTTGGACACGTCTCGGCGTGCGCGGCGCCGGTCCGGCGTACGCTCTGGTCCGATGAGCGACGCACCGATCGGGATCTTCGACAGCGGCGTGGGCGGGTTGACGGTCGCCCGGGCCGTCCTCGACCAGCTCCCGCACGAACCGGTCCTCTACGTCGGCGACACCTCGCGCGGCCCGTACGGCCCGCGGCCCATCGCCCAGGTGCGGGCTTTCGCGCTCGACGTCATGGACACCCTCGTCGCCGAGGGCGTGAAGCTCCTGGTCATCGCGTGCAACTCGGCCAGTAGCGCGGTCCTGCGCGACGCCCGCGAACGTTACGACGTCCCCGTCGTCGAGGTGATCCAGCCGGCCGTGCGTCGCGCGGTCGCGGCCACCCGCAACGGCCACGTCGGCGTCATCGGCACCCGGGCCACCGTCACGTCACGCGCGTACGAGGACTCCTTCGCCGCCGCGCCGCAACTACGCATCACCGCGCAGGCCTGCCCCCGGTTCGTCGAGTTCGTCGAGGCCGGCGTCACCCACGGCCCGGAGCTGGAGCAGGCCGCGCACGAGTACCTCGACCCGGTCCGGGCCGCCGGCGTCGACACCCTGGTTCTCGGCTGCACCCACTATCCGCTGCTCACCGGCGTCATCTCCTACGTCATGGGTGAGGACGTCACGCTGGTCAGCAGCGCCGAGGAGACGGCCAAGGACGTCTACCGCGTCCTCGCCGCGCAGCGCCTGATGCGCGCGGACACCCTGCCGCCACCGCGGCACCAGTTCCGGTCCACCGGCGACGCCCGGCCCTTCCGTGAGCTGGGCCGGCGCTTCCTCGGCCCAGAGGTCTCCTCCGTCGAGGAGACCACCGAGCTGCCGGTCATCCGCCACGACCCCTCCGGCCTTGGCGAAGAAACGTACCTCGGCCGAGGAGAGGCGGTCGCGCCGTGAGGCTCACCGTCCTCGGCTGCTCCGGCTCCGTGCCCGGACCGGAGTCGCCCGCGTCCGCGTACCTCGTCGAGGCCGACGGCGCCCGGCTGGTGGTCGACCTCGGCAACGGCGCGCTGAGCCCGTTGCAACGGCACGTCGGCCTGACCGGCCTCGCCGAGCTGGAAGCCGTCGTTCTCAGTCACCTGCACCCGGATCACTGCATGGACCTGTGCGGACTCTATGTCGCCCTGCGCTACGGGGTGTCGTCGCCGCGGCGAATCCCGGTCTACGGGCCGGACGGCGCGGGGGAGCGGATGGCCGCCGCCTACGGCAAGGAGCCGCAGCCGGGGCTGTCCGGCGAGTTCGACTTCCGCGCCTTCCCGAGCGGAATCTTCCGGATCGGACCGTTCGACGTGCGGGCGGTGGCGGTGCCGCATCCGGTCCCCGCCTACGCCATCCGCGTCTCACACGCCGGCCGCACGCTCGTGTACAGCGGCGACACCGCCCCCAGCGACGCCCTGGTCGAGCTGGCCGACCGCGCTGACCTGCTGCTGTGCGAGGCAGCGTACGACGACGGCGACGACAACCCGCCCGGGATCCACCTCACCGGGCGGCAGGCCGGCGAGCACGCCGCCGCGGCCGGGGTCCGTCGACTCGTCGTCACCCACGTGCCACCATGGGGCGATCCGCAGCGCGCCGTCGCCAGCGCCGGCGCGGTCTACGACGGCCCGGTGGAGCTGGCCGCGCCAGGATCCTGGTGGGAGGTCTGACATGACGGAGCACGTGGTCGCGCCCGAGCCGCTCGAGCCGCTGCCGGAGGACTGGGAACGCGGCCTCGTCATCGCCGCCCACCCCGACGACGTCGAGTACGGCGCGGCGGCGGCCATCGCGCGCTGGACGGCCCAGGGCAAGTCCATCGTGTACTGCATGGTCACCAGCGGCGAGGCCGGCATCGACAGCATGGCGCCGGAAGAGGTCGGCCCGCTGCGTGAGAAGGAGGAACGCGACGCCGCCCGCGTGGTCGGCGTCGACGTCGTCGAGTTCCTCGGCTACCCCGACGGCGTGGTCGAGTACGGGCTGCCCCTGCGCCGCGACCTGGCCCGGGTGATCCGCCGGCACCGGCCCGACATCATCGTCACCGGGAACTTCCGCGAGACGTTCGGCGGCGTGGTCCTGAACCAGGCCGACCACATCGCCGTCGGGCGGGCCGTGCTCGACGCCGCCCGCGACGCCGGCAACCGCTGGGTCTTCCGCGACCTGCTCGACGAAGGGCACGAGCCGTGGAACAAGGTGCGCGCCATCTGGGCCGGCGGCTCGCCGGAAGCCCGGCACGGCGTCGACACCACCGACACGTTCGAGCTGGGCGTCCGGTCGCTGGAGGCGCATGCCGGGTACCTGGGCGCGCTCGACGGCCATCCGGAGCCGGCCGAGTTCCTGGAGGGCCTGGCCCGGGGCGACGGCACCCGGCTCGGGACCCGGTTCGCCACGTCGTTCGAGGTGTATCCGCTGCAGCTGTTCTGAGCGGGCCGGCTGTGCGGGCGGAGCGCCGCCGATGGCCCCGGTCACTGCTCGTGCAAAAGGCGGCCAGCGGGCACCTGGCCTGCGGGAATACCGGGCCACGGACTCAGCCGGCCGCGGGGCGTTCCTCCGCGCTGACGAGCACGCCCGTGGCGAACATGCGCTTCTCCGCCCCGATCCGCGGCCAGCAGGTGGTGAGCGTGATCCGCGCCTGGGTGGGCTCGGTGTCCGCCGGCTCACCCGGGACCGGGTCGACCACCCACATCTCGGTGGGCTCGATGACGTTGCCGTTGTCGTCGCCGTCGGGTGCGTCGTCCAGCTCGTACCGGAAGACCCCGTCGACGGTCTCGATCTCGATGATGTCGCCGGCACGCAACCGCGGGAAGGGCGCGAACGGCGAGCCGTGACCGGAACGGTGCGCGGCGATGGCAACGTTGCCCAACTGCCCCGGGTCGGCGCTGTCGGCATAGTGACCGGGGCCGTTCTCCAGGTCGTCCGGTTCGGTGCCCTCGACGACGATGCGTTCCCAGTCGTCGCCGAACCGTGGGATGCGCAGGATGCCGTACGCGTCGCCGAGCTCGAGCGGCGCCGGCTCGGCGTCGTCGCCCGCACCGTCGGTGTCGTCGCCGGCGTCGCCGGTCTCGTCCGGCGGCGGGGCCTCGCGGTCGAGCAGGTGTTGCTGGAACTGGTCGCGCAGGTCGTCCTGGGCGGCGGCGGTCTGCAGGCCGGTGCCCCACACCGTGTAGACGGCGAACAGCAGCACCAGCGCGCCGGCGGTGAGCAGGAGCTCGCCGGCGATCCCGGCGCCGGTGGCGAGCAGGCCGCGCCGGCCGGCCGCCCGGCCGTGTGGTCCTGCTGGCCGGGGCGCCCGGCGATGCTTGGGCGCCGCCCTGCGCTGCATGGCGACGACGCTACGTGATCGTCCCGGCGGCCGCAGTCGAAACCGCGCGAACAGCAGCGGAGCTCCCAGCCGTGGGCCGCCGGAACGTCCGCAGCCGGCCGTGGACCGGGCAGTCCGCCGGAGCGTCGGTCCGAACCGATAGCTTGTGACGCATGACCCGTTCCGACGGCCGCAGCGCCGATCAGCTCCGCACCGTCCGCCTGGCTCGCGGCTGGCTCGACCACGCCGAGGGGTCGGTGCTCGTCGAGTTCGGCCGTACTCGCGTGCTGTGCGCGGCGTCGGTCACCGAGGGCGTCCCCCGCTGGCGCAAGGGTTCCGGGCTGGGCTGGGTGACCGCCGAGTACGCGATGCTGCCGCGCTCCACCAACACCCGGTCCGACCGCGAGTCGGTGAAGGGCCGCATCGGCGGGCGCACGCACGAGATCTCCCGGCTCATCGGCCGGTCCCTGCGCGGCATCATCGACACCGCGGCACTGGGCGAGAACACGCTCGTCGTCGACTGCGACGTGCTGCAGGCCGACGGCGGCACCCGCACCGCCGCCATCACCGGCGCGTACGTGGCGCTGCACGACGCGGTCACCTGGATGCGCGGACAGGGCATGCTCGCCAGCGAGAAGGTGCTCACCGACTCCGTGGCGGCGGTCTCCGTCGGCGTCGTCGGCGGCACCCCGCTGCTCGACCTGTGCTACGAGGAGGACGTCCGCGCCGAAACCGACATGAACGTCGTCATGACCGGTGACGGGCGTTTTATCGAGGTCCAGGGGACGGCCGAGGGCGCGCCGTTCGACCGGCAGGAACTCGACTCGCTACTGGCGCTGGCCGGTGACGGCTGCCGCGAGCTGACCGAGCTGCAGACCGCCGCGCTGGCGTCCACGTCGTGACAGCCGCGCCGAAGGTGGTGCTGGCCACCCGCAACGCACACAAGGTGCCGGAGATCCGACGCATCCTCGAATCCGCCGGGGCCGCCGTCGACCTGGTCGCGGTCAGCGAGTTCCCCGAGGTCCAGGACGTCGCCGAGACCGGCCTCACGTTCGCCGAGAACGCCCTGCTCAAGGCGCGCTCGGTGGCCGAGGCGACCGGCCTGCCGGCGCTGGCCGACGACTCCGGCCTCGCGGTCGAGGCGCTGGGCGGGATGCCCGGGGTGTTCTCCGCCCGCTGGGCCGGCCGGCACGGCGACGACGGCGCCAACCTGCGGCTCGTGCTCGCACAGTTGGAGAGCGTGCCCGATGCGCATCGCCAGGCCGCGTTCATCTGCGTCGCGGCGCTGGCACTGCCGGACGGCACCTCGGCGACGGAGGAGGGCCGGGTCGACGGCGCCGTCATCCGTGCGCCGCGGGGCGAGAACGGGTTCGGTTACGATCCGATCTTCGTCGCCGACGGCAGCACCCGCACCACCGCCGAGCTCGCGCCGGCCGAGAAGGACGCCATCAGCCACCGCGGCCGCGCCTTCCGCGCCATCGCCCATCACCTCGCCGCCCTCGCCTGACCCTGGCCGCCCCTGGCTCCCGCCGGTGGAATCCTGATGATCACGTTGCCTCGGCCGGGGCACTCGTCTCCGCCGACGGCGAAGCTGACCCGGGTGTACCTGCTTCACGAGGCATGCATGCCTGGTGAAGCAGGTGAACACACCTGATGGGGTGGCGATTCTGAACAAACGCTGACGATCATGGTCGCCCCGTGGGCAGACCGGCCGGCCGGGAGGATGATCGGAGGGTGACCGATCCCGTGACGGCAGCCCCGCCCGGCAGCCCGGCCGCGCCGCCCCACCGGGTGTCGTGGTGGCCGCCGGCGCTGGCCGGCGTGCTGGCGCTCGCGCTGGGACTGGCCGTCGCCGAGGCGGTGGCCGGTGCGCTGGGCCGGGCGGAGACACCGGTGGTGGCGGTCGGCGAGGAGTTCATCGACCTGACGCCGGGCTGGCTCAAGGACCTGGCGATCGAGCTGTTCGGCATCCACGACAAGTCCGCCCTGCTGGTGGGGATGGCCGTCGTGCTGACGGTGCTGGGCGCGCTGATCGGGCTCCTCACCGCCCGGAACCGAGCGGCCGGCGTCGCGACTGCCGGTGGGCTGCTCGCGGTCGCGGCTCTGGCCGTGTGGAACCGGCCCGACACCACCGAGGCCGACCTGGTTCCCACCCTCGCCGCGGGCGTCGTCGCCCTTCCCGTGCTCGGGTGGCTGGTGCGGAAGGCCACGACACCGGCCGCTCCCGCCGACGACGCCAGCCCGGGGGACCGGCGGTCGGACCGCCGGGCGTTCCTCACCGCGGCCGCGGTCACGGCTGGCCTGGCAGTCGCCGGCGGGGCCCTCGGACGGGTGCTGGGTGCCCGCCGGCTTGGCGTGGAGGAGTCCCGCGACGACCTCGCCGCCAGCATCGACCTGCCGCGGCCGGACGTGCCCGACGGCGTCGACCTCGTCGTCGACGGGGCGCAGCCGTGGCGCACTCCGACGCAGGACTTCTACCGCATCGACACGGCGCTGTCGGTGCCGCTGCTGCGGGCCGAGGACTGGTCGCTGCGAATCCACGGGATGGTCGAGAACGAGGTCGAGCTCGACTACCAGGGGCTGGTCGAGCTCGGCCTGGTGGACCGCTGGCTGACGCTGAACTGCGTCTCCAACGAGGTCGGCGGCAACCTCATCGGCAACGCGCTGTGGACGGGTGTGCCCATCGCCGACGTGCTCGCGCTGGCGAAGCCGGCCGCGGGCGCCGACGCGGTCCTGTCCCGCTCCTACGACGGCTGGAACGCCGGCACGCCGCTGGACGTGCTCACCGACGGCCGCGACGCCCTTTTCGCGGTGGGCATGAACGGCGACCCGCTTCCCGTCGAACACGGCTTCCCGGTCCGCATGATCGTGCCAGGGCTCTACGGCTACGTCAGCGCGACGAAGTGGGTGGTCGAGCTGGAGGTGAGCCGGTTCGCGGACTTCGAGGCGTACTGGACCACTCGCGGCTGGGCCGAGCGGGGCCCGGTGAAGGTGGCCTCCCGCATCGACGCCCCGCGCGGCGGCCGCGAGGTCCGGGCCGGGAGGGTCGCGGTCGCCGGTGTTGCGTGGGCGCAGCACCGCGGGATCGCCGCGGTGCAGGTACGCGTCGACGACGGCGACTGGCACGACGCTCGGCTGGCCGAGGTGCCCAGCGCCGACACCTGGCGGCAGTGGGTGTGGGACTGGGACGCCGAACCCGGCGAGCACCGCCTCCAGGTGCGCGCCGTCACCTCCGACGGCGAGGTGCAGACGGAGGAGGAGGCCCGGCCGGTGCCCGACGGCGCCACCGGCTGGCACACCGTCACCGTCGACGTCGGCTGACCCCCATGATCATGGCGCTCTTGGCACTGCCCTGGCAGTAGAGACCCCGCCATGATCATGGCCAACGCCGGGTAGTTGTCCACAGATCGCCGGACGGGCCTGTCGCGCGTGTCGCCGGACGGGCAGGTTGGTCCGCGTGTCCTATCAACGAGCGATGCGGCTCGCCGCCGTCCAGGACGGGATCATCACCCGGGCGCAGGCGCTCGCCGCCGGCATGACCCCGGCGGCCCTCGCCCATGCCGTCCGCTCCGGCGGGCCGTGGCAGCGGGTCGTCCGGGGCGTCTTCGCGACGTTCACCGGCCCGCTCGCGCCGATCCACCGGATGCGCACCGCCCATCTGTACGCCGGGGAGGGCGGACTCGTCACCGGCGCGTGGGCCTGCCGGATGATCGGGTTGAGTTACGGCCCGCCGACCGGTGATGTCGTCGAGGTGCTGGTGGCGCGGTACGTGCGCCGCACGGGCACGGGCTTCGTCCATATCCGGCGCACGGAGCGGATGCCGGCTTCCGAAGCCTGGCTGGACCTCGACCTGACCGGCGGCCGGCTTTCCGCGCCGCCGGAGATCATCCTCGACCGGCTGGCGCCGACAGCGCGTCCGGGCGAGATCCCAATGGTGCCGGCCGCTCGAGCCGTCGTCGACACCGTCGTCTTCCCCGACCGTCTTCCGCAGGCCTGGTCGCCACGCTGCCGGTACCGCACGGGCTGTCCGGACTGCGGCGCGCACCTGCGGGTGGCGCTGCGGAACGTGCGCGCGCTGATGTGCGAAGCCGTGCAACGCCGCCGGGCCAGGCTGGAGCAGTTGCGTGCGGAGGTCGCGGCGGCCCGCCGCCGCGGCTCGGCGTTGGCCCGGATCGCGCTGGCCGACATCGACGCCGGTTGCCGGTCCGCGCCGGAGTGCGAACTGCGGGATCTGGTGCGCACCAGCAGGGTCCTGCCTGAACCGCGGTGGAACCGGCAGTTGCCCGGGGTGCGCGGCATCGTGCCGGACGCGTGCTGGCCGGAGAAGCGGCTCGTCGTCGAGGTCGACTCGCGTTCCTTCCACGCCTTCGGTGACGCTCCGGAACGCACCGAGGAACGGCGGGCCCGGCTGGCCGCGCTGGGCTGGGTGGTGCTGCCGGTATCGCCGGCCCGGCTGCGTTCCGAACCGGCGGCGGTGTTGCGTCAGATCGAGCGGGCCTACCTGGCGTGCGAGTGATCATGGCGCTCTAGTTGCTGCCGTGGCAGTAGAAACCCCGCCATGATCACGGGGACATCGGCACCGACGCGCGTGGTCCGTCGAGGACGGGGCGGTCGCCGTCCCACGTCAGCTCGGTGAGCCACATGGTGCGGCCGGGCAGGGCCGAGCCGATGGCGTCCGGCGGCCATGCGTGGTGCACCATCCAGGTGCGCCCGTCCTTCTCGATCAGCACGCAGTGGCCGGGCCCGGCGGCGTCGTCCGTCGTCGCGAGCACCGGAGCGTCGCCGGGCTTGGTGCACGGCCCGAGCGGCCCGTCGCAGACGGCGTAGCCGACGGCGTACGCGTCGGAGCCGTAGTCGTTGGCCGAGTAGAACAGGTAGTACGTGCCGTCGCGCAGCCACAGGAACGGTGCCTCGACCAGGTTGCCCTCCCACGGCTGGTCCTGCTTGATCAGCGGCACCGGTTCGCCGGTCAGCTCCAAACCGTCCGGCGTCAGCGGCTGGGCGTAGATCCAGGTGTCGACACCGATCGCGTTGCCGTCGTTCTTCCACAGCAGGTAGCGGCTGCCGTCGGTGTCGGTGAACGGGCTGGCGTCGATGGAGCCGCCCTGGTCGAGCTGGCAGATCAGCGGCTCGGTGGAGTCGTCGACGAACGGCCCGGTCGGCGACGTGGCGACGGCCCGGCCGACGCATTGGCGTTGGCCGGCCGTGCTCAGGGCGGTGTAGTAGAGCACGTACCGGTCCGGCGCGTGCACGGCGACCTCCGGTGCCCAGGTGCGCCCGCCGGTGACCCACGGCGCGAGCACCGGCATGGCGTCACCCACCGGTTCCCAGGTCACCAGGTCGGTGGAGCGCAGGGTGGGCAGGTTGCCCAGCTGCGAGTTGGTCGCGTACGCGTAGTAGGCGCCGTCGGCCTCGATGACGGCGGGGTCGGGGAAGTCGCGGTCGTGGACGGGGTTGGTGAAGCCCATGGTGGTCGGCTGCTCCTGTTCGGGCGACTCGGGCGACTCAGGCGACTCGGGCGACTCAGGCGGTTCGGATGCCACGGTCGCCTCGGACGGCGCGGACTGGTCGGACTGCTCGGACGGGGCCGGGCCGGCGCAGGCTCCCAGCAGGAGCAGCGCCAGCCCGGCCCCGACGAGGTGTCTCATCGAGCCTCGTACAGGCGGAACCAGTCGAAGGTCGCGACGGTGGCCGGGGTGGCGCCGCCGCCGGCGTAGAGCCCGACGGCCGGCGAGGTGTCCGCCGGCATCGTCCACGTCGCGCCCCAGCGCCAGGTGGAGCCGTCCCGCGACGACGCCGACCGGTACAGGTGCTCACCGGTGGACGGGTCGACGGTGTGGTGGATGCGCAGCCACATCGTCTCCGCCACCGGTCCGCCGAGGTGGGCGCCCCAGCGAAGGGTGCCGTTCTCGTCCAGCTCCTTGCCGAACTCGATCTGCCGCGAGCTCCAGATCGCGACGTCGCCGAGCCGCAGGAAGTTGTCGTCGTCGTCCCGGACGATCATGCCGGCCTGCTGGTAGTTGCGGATCGTGCCGGTGCCGAGGTCGAGGTGGAGCTTCGTCTCGGCGATCCAGTCGCCCTCCGGCGGGGTGCGCAGCAGCAGCGGCCCGGTGTTGGCGGAGCCGACGATGTCGACGGACTCCAGCGGCCAGGTGAGTACGCCGTCGCCGACGGACACCGACGACGACGGCCGCAGCCAGTCCCAGCCTTCGCCGAGGGCACCGTCGAACTCCTCGGAGAACAGCAGGTCGCCGGCCGACGGTTCCGTGACGGGTTCCGTCACCGGGCGAGAAGCGGCGACGACGGTGAGGTTGTCCACCTGCGCCTCGCCGCCGGATGCGGTCAGCTGGACCGGTCGCGGCCTGGCGAGCCCGTTGGGCAGTTCGATCTCGACCGAGGCGTCGGCGTCGCCGAGCCGGCTCTCCGCCAGCCGCGCGGTGGCCCGGCCGGAGCGCACCTCCACCGCCAGCGACGTCCAGGTACCGGCGTCGAAGCGCGACGGCAGTGAAGCGGTGTCGCGGACGGTCCGGCTGCCGAGGGTGGCCTCGACGGTCAGCGTCCGGGCCGCGTCGTCCACCGTCACCTGGACTCCGGTGGTGCCGGCGCGGGCGGCGTCCACGGTCAGCTGACCGCCAGCGGGCACCCGCACGTCCGCCTCGATGCGGCTCTCGCGCGGCGCGCTGGCGCGGCTGCGCACGACGGCGTCGCCGCCGTCGGCCGACGGGATCAGCCGGCCGACGGCGCCGGCGTCACCGTCGTCGTCGGTCCCTGCCTCCCACGCGCCGGCCACGGCACGAAGCGCGGAGCCCGATGCCGGGTCGTCGCTGACGATGTCCAGGCCGCCCGCGGTGACCGGTGCGGGCTGGGGTGTGTCCGACGGTCCTGCGCCGGCCCGGGTGACCGGCCAGCCGTCGATCCAGTCCAGCCGGTCGATGAGCGTCGGGCGCCGGTTGACGCCGCCGGGATCGTCCAGCCACGCCTCGTTCCGGTCGATCGCGTGGTACACGATGTAGTCCTGCCCGGACACGTCGGTGACGATCGCGTGGTGGCCGACGCCGATCCAGCGGTTGCCGTTCTGCGCCAGCACCTGCGTGCCGCCCACTCGGGAGTCCAGCAACGACACGCCCTCGTGGTCGACGAACGGGCCGAGCGGGCTCTTCGACCGGCCGGCGTACACGCTGTACCCGGTGACCGGTCCGGCGCAGCAGTTGGCCGACGACGCCGTCAGGTAGTACCAGCCGTCGTGTTCCACCACGAAGGAGCCCTCGTACCGGTCGGGCCTGGCCACCTGGGTCGGCTCGCCGACGGCCCGCAGCCCGGACTCGTCCAGCTCGGTCACCCACAGCCCGCCGTGGTAACCGCCGAAGTACAGGTACCGCGTGCCGTCGGACGCGGCGAGCAGCGCCGGGTCGATGGTGTTGAAGTAGTCGCCGTTGGGGCTGGGGCGCGGCGGCACCACCGGTCCGCCGGAGTCGGTCCACGGGCCGGCCGGGGTCGGCGCCGTCGCCGCCCCGATCGCGTAGTTCCATTGCCCGGGCTCGGCGACGGTGTCGGTGGCGGTGTAGTAGAGCACGTACTGGCCGTCGACGTAGCGGATGTCCGGCGCCCAGTAGAACGACGAGTCCGTGGTCCACTCCGGCCGGTCGGCATCGTCGAACACCGTCCCCAGGTACTCCCAGTCGACGAAGTCGCGGGAGCGGGCGACATGCATGAGGCCGAACTCGCTGGGCGCCTCGTGCAGCGGGTCGCTGGTCGCGTAGAGGTACCACCAGCCGTCCTTGCCGCGCAGCACGGCCGGGTCGGCGTAGGTGTCGGAGAACGATGCCGAGATCGGGTTCTGCGTGGTGGCGTCGTCAGGGGTCCCGACGGCGTCCGGCTCGGCAACCGCTGGTGATCCGGCCAAGGACACCGCCAGGGACACGGCCACCGTGACCAGCCCGATCAGAGGAGTTCGGAGCACTCGCGATCATCCCTTCAAGCCGCTGCGCGACACGCCCTCGATGACGTACCGCTGGGTGAAGACGAACAGGATCAGGACCGGGACGCTGGCCACGAACGCACCGGCCATGATGACCGGGTAGTCGGTGGTGTACGCCCCCTGGAGCAGCCGCAGGCCGGCCGGCAAGGTGAGCCGTTCCGGGCTGAACAGCACGTAGATCGGCCAGATGAAGTCGTTCCAGTTGGCCAGGAAGGACAGCACTGCCAGGGTCGCCAGCGCCGGTTTCGAGTTCGGCAGCACAACCCGGGTGAAGATCTGCCACTGGTTCGCGCCGTCGATCAGCGCCGCCTCCTCCAGCTCACCGGGGAGCATGGAGAAGAACTGCCGCAGGAAGAACACCCCGAACGCACTGGCCGCGCCCGGCACCACCAGCGCCCAGACGGTGTCCAGCCAGCCGAGCTGGTCGATGATGAGGTAGTTGGGGATCAGGAACACGAAGCCGGGCACGAACAGCGTCGACACGATGACGACGAACAGCACCCCGCGGCCGCGGAAGTGCAGCCGGGCCAGGGCATACGCCGCCGTCGATGCCAGCACCAGCACCAGCGCCATGTGCAAGGTCGCGGCCAGCAGGCTGTTGAGGAACCAGCGCAGCACCGGGTACGAGCCGTCGAGCCGCAGGAGCCCTTCGTAGGCGCCGAACGTCGGCGAATCCGGCAGGAACGTCGGCGGGACCGCCGTCGCCTCCGGGTTCGTCTTGATCGACGTCAGGAACATCCAGATGATCGGGCCGATGAAGATGACCGTCAGCACCGCCAGGAACAGCCAGAACATCCCCCGCCCGAGCATGGAACCGGCGCCGTGGCCGGGCCCGGGCGCGGACGGCGGCGCCGGCGGCTCCTGCCGGTTCGAGGTCCGGGTCAGGACCGCCATCGTGGCCGCCTCCTCTCACGCATCGCGAGCACCTGGATGATCGAGACGATCCCGAGGAAGACCGCGAGCAGGTACGACATTGCCGCGGCACTGCCCATCCGGAACGACTCCAGACCCTCGCCGAGCATCACGATCAGCGCGGTGCGGGTGGTGTCGCCGGGCCCGCCGTTGGTCACCAGCAGCGCCTGGCCGAACATGTTGGCCGAGGCCAGGATCGTGATGGTGACGACGAACAGCAGCACCGCACGCAGCCCCGGCAGGGTCACGTGCCGGAACTGCTGCCAGCCGCTCGCGCCGTCCACCTTGGCCGCGTCGTACAACTCGGCCGGAATGTCCTGCAGGCCGGCCAGGTAGATGATCGTGTTGAACCCGAGCGTCCACCACACGGTCATCGCGACCAGGCTGATCCACGCCCACGGCTGGGCGGTGATCCACGGGATCGGCCAGTCGACGCCGAGCGAGCGCAGCACGCCGTCCAGGCCGACCAGGTCGATGAGCCCGTTCACGATGCCGATGTTCGGGTCGAGCATGAACCGGAACAGCAGGCCGACGACGGCGACACCGAGCACGTACGGCATGAAGAAGACCGCGCGGAACAGCGTCCGCCCCGGGAACCGCCGGTTCAGCAGGATCGCCAGCCCCAGCGGGATGGCCACCAGGAACGGCACGCTCGCGACGGTGAACACCGCGGTCGCCTTCATGCCGTTCCAGAACATCTGGAACACCGCCGACGTGGAGTCGAACAGGGCCGCGTAGTTCTCCAGGCCGACGAACGGACGGTACTCCAGCATGAAGTCCCAGTCGTGCAGGCTCATCCAGAGACCGAGCAGCGCCGGTCCGATCACAAAGGTCAGGAAGACCAGCAGGAACGGCGCCATGAACGCGTACGGCGTCCATGGTGCGTGCCGGCGGATCTTCACGCCAGTGGCCGCCACTGGACTACCCCTGGTACCGGTCGCGGTTCTCTTCCAGCTTCTTGGCCGCCCGCTCGGCCGCCTCGGTCAGCGCCGCGGCGGGCTCCTTCGTCAGCAGGACGGCCTCGTTGAGCGCCTGGTCGAAGTCGGCGAAGGCGTCGCTGATGCCGGGTACGGCCGGCGGGAAGTGCAGGTAGTCGGCCTGCTCGGCGAGTGCGGACTGCTCGGGCAGGGCGGCGAACTCCGCGGATTCGCGCACCGAGTTGCGGGCCGGCACCTGGCCGCCCTCGGCCCAGGCGAGCGACTGCTGGCTCACCCAGTTGATGAAGACCCGCGCGGCCTCCTGCTTGTTCTCGTCCGGTGTGCGCTGGCGGGGGAGCACGAAGTTGTGGGATCCGGCCCAGGCGGCCTCGGTCCCGCCGATGTTCGGCAGGGGCGCCACGCCCCATTCCAGGTCCGGGACTTCCTTGAGGGTGTTGATGTGCCAGATACCGTTCCAGTTGAACGCGGCCTGGCCGTTCTGCAGCGCGATGGCGTCGGCGTCCTGGCCGACGTCGGTGGGGCTGTAGCCGTTGTGGATGGCGTCGACCATCCAGGTCAGCGCCTGTACACCGGGGTCCTCGTGCCAGGTGACCTCGGTGCCGTCCTCGTTGAACAGGTCGCCGCCGAACTGCCAGATCAGCGACTGCAGCGTCATCGAGCCGGTGAACGGGTGCGGCGACATCCAGTGGCCCTGGATGCCGGCGGCCTTGAGCTGCTCCAGCGCGGCCTCGTACGAATCGCGGTCCATGGGCGGGTTGTCCGGGTCCAGCCCGGCCGACTCCATGACCGTCTTGTTGTAGTAGTAGCCCAGCGGGTGCATGTCCAGCGGGATGCCGTAGCGCTGACCGTCGTACTCGCCGGCACCCCAGACCGCCGCGGCGAAGTCTTCCTCGCGCAGGTCCAGGGCTTCCGCGACGTCGTCGAGCGGAACGATGACGTTGCGGGCGGCGTTGGTAGGCAGTGAGTCGACGTGCATGATGCCGACGTCCGGGCCGTTGCCGGACTGCACCGCCGTCGGGATCTTCGCGTAGTAGTCGGCCCACTCCATCACCGTCATCTTGACCGCGATGTTCGGATGCTCGGTGTTGAACTGGTCGACCAGCTGCTGCATGAACGGCCCGTCGCCGCCGGTGAACCCGTTCCAGAAGGCCAGGTCCACGTTGGGGCCGTCGTAGCCGCTGGCGCCGCCGCCACCTTCCGCTGGCTCGGCACCCGGCGAGGAGGCGGAGCCGCCGCCGCAGGCGCTGATGACGGCGCCGGCGCCGAGGACGCCGGTCGCGGTGAGGAACCGGCGGCGGGAGAGGTGTGGGAAGAGGGCCTTATCTCGTCTGTTCACAGCTGCTCCTTCGCAGAAGTGTTGGTCAGTGGCCGAGCCGGATCAGGTGCCAGGACGACGGCGGCAGGGTGGCCGTCAGCCGGTCGCCGTCCACGAGAGTGTTCGTGGCCGGCCGCGGCACGACGCGGTCCGGGTGCTCCGCGGTGTTCACCGCGTCCGGATCGTCGTCGGCGATCGTGAGGTGCTCGATGAGGCGTAGCGGCGAGCCGAACGCGCGCAGCGGCACGGTGAGGGCGGCGGGCTCGTTCCGGTCGCGGTTGGCGACCAGCAGTGTCAGGGCCCCGGTCTCGGGGTCCTGGACGGCCGTCACCCGGGTGGCGGGGACGTCGCCGTAGCGCTGGGTGGCGAGCTCGCGGGTGCGCACCGCGGTGCGCAGGACGGTGCCGCGGGCGTGCCGGGAGGTCAGTGCGAACGGGTGGAAGATGGTCTGTCGCCAGGCGGGGCCGCCGGTGCGGGTGAGGATCGGCCCGATGACGTTGACCAGCTGGGCCTGACAGGCGATGGACACCCGGTCGCAGTTGTCCAGCAGGGCCATCAGCAGGTCGCCCACTACCACCGCGTCGGTGACGCTGTAGACGTCCTCGATCAGCGCGCCGTTCTCGGTGACCTCGAGGTCTTCCTGGCCGGCGAAGCGGTTCTGGAACCAGACGTTCCACTCGTCGAAGGAGATGGTCAGCCGCTTGCTGCTGCGCCGCACCGCGCCGACGTGGTCCGCTGTCGCGGTCACCGCCGCGATCATGCGGCGCATGTCCTCCGACGAGGCGAGGAAGCTGTCGACGTCGCCGTCGTGGGGTTCGTAGTACGCGTGCAGCGAGATGTGGTCGACCAGGTCGTAGGTGTGTTCCAGGACGATGCGCTCCCAGCTGCCGAACGTCGGCATGGAGCTGTTGGAGCTGCCGCAGGCGACCAGCTCGATGTCCGGGTCGGCGCGGCGCATCGCCCGGGCGGTCTCGGCGGCCAGCCGGCCGTACTCGTCGGCGGTCTTGTGCCCGATCTGCCAGGGCCCGTCCATCTCGTTGCCCAGGCACCAGGTGCGGATGGCGTGTGGGTCCTTGTGCCCGTTGGCGACCCTACGGTCCGCGGTGCTGGTGGTGCCGGCCACGAGGTTGGTGTATTCGAGCAGGTCGACGGCTGCGTCGACGCCGCGGGTGCCGAGGTTGACCGCCATGATGGGGTCGATCCCGAGGCCTCGTGCCCAGCGGCAGAACTCGTCGACGCCGACGGTGTTCGGCTCGATCGAGCGCCAGGCGAGGTCCAGCCGGCGCGGCCGCTCGTCGACGGGGCCGACGCCGTCCTCCCAGCGGTAGCCGGAGACGAAATTGCCGCCGGGGTAGCGGATGGTGGTCACGCCCAGCTCGCGCACCAGGTCGGCGACATCGCCGCGGAAGCCGTGCTCGTCGGCGGTGGGATGGTCCGGCTCGAAGATGCCGCCGTAGACGCAGCGCCCCATGTGCTCCACGAACGAGCCGAACACCCGCTCGTCGACTGTGCCCACGGTGAACGCCGGGTCCAACCCGACTTCGACGTCGTACATGCAGTGACCCCTTCGTCCTGGCCGAGACGCGACCGGTGCGTTTACAACGGATAACCGTGCGCATAGTTTTACAACGGATAACCTGGAATGTGAAGAGCTGGCTTCGAGCTGGTGCGTACCGGCGGGCGTGGGCGGAAAACCCGTTCGGGCGTCGCGGCTCGCGTGCCTAGACTCTGATGTCGTCGCCAGTCCGGGCGAGAGGGGGTGTTTGTGGGCAGCCGGTTGAAGGACGTCGCCGACCTTGCCGGGGTGTCGTTCAAGACGGTGTCGAACGTCATCAACAACCACCCGAACGTCACCGAGAAGACGCGCGAGAAGGTGCTCAAGGCGGTCGCCGAGCTGCGCTACCGGCCGAACGTCACGGCGCGCAGCCTGCGGCACGGCCGCTCCGGCTTCCTCGCCATCGCGCTACCGGAACTCACCTCGCCGTACTTCGCGTCGCTCGCCTCGGAGGTGGGCGCGGCGGCGAAGCAGCAGGGCCTGATCGTGCTCATCGAGGAGACGTTCGGCGAGGCCGAGCGGGAGCAGATCGTCCTCGACGGCCTGGAGTCGCGCTTGATCGACGGGGTCATCTTCAGCCCGATGGCCATGGACGCCCGTGACGTCGCCGCGCGGCACAGTTCCACCCCGACCGTGCTGCTCGGCGAGCGCGGCCACCCGGCCGGCTTCGACCACATCGCCGTGGACAACGTCCGGGCCGCTCGTGAGGTCACCGCGCACCTGGCCGGGCTGGGTCGCCGGCACATCGCCGCCATCGGCGCCGAGACCGGCGGCGGCACCGGCGGGCTGCGCGCTCGCGGCTACCGCGCCGCGCTCCGGGACGCCGGGCTCCCGGTCGATCGGTCCCTCGTCGTGTCGAACCTCGACTTCGACCGCATCAGTGGTGCCCGGGCGATGGCGGCACTGCTGGACAAGGGCCGCCCCATCGACGCCGTCTTCTGCTTCAACGACCTGATGGCGCTGGGCGCGCTGCGGGTGCTGCACGAGCGCGGGTATCGCGTCCCCGACGACGTCGCGGTGGCCGGCTTCGACGACATCGAGGAGAGCCGGTACTCGTGGCCGTCGCTGACGACGGTGGCGCCGGACGTGCCGTTCATCGCCGCGGAAGCGGTCCGGCTCATCGCCCGGCGGCTGACCGACCCGGACGCCAAGGCGGAGCGGATCGAGGTGCCGTTCGCGCTGCGTATCCGCGAGAGCACGGTCGGCATCGCCGGCCGCTGAGCTGTGGCGGCCGGCTGGCCGCGCGGGTTCCGGGCTCGGCTCAGGCGCGGGCGCGGCTGACTCGGCGGCTGGCTCCCACGGCGTGGTCGACGCTGAACCTGCCGGCGCCGACGGCGGCGAGCGTCAGGCTGGCCGCACCGAGTGCGATCACCAGCTCCGCGCCGCCCTGGTCGACGAAGATCCCGTTGCCGGCGTGGACGAAGATCCACGCGCCGACCATGTCGGCCGCCAGCAGCAGGCCCACGACCGGCGTCAACGCGCCGGCGATGAGCGCCACGCCGCCGCCCAGCTCCACCAGCGCCGCGAACCACGCCGACGCGGTGGCCAGTGGCACGTCCATCTGCTCGAACCCGGCTGCGACGTTGTCGACGCCGATGTCGTTGACCTTCTGCCAGCCGTGCGCGACGAAGACGACGCCGATGCCGACGCGGACGATGAGCAGGGCGAGATCGCGGGCGATGGGCGGCACGGACATGGAGCTCCCTTTACTTGAACGTTCATGTTTCACAGGGCATGACTGAAACTGTCTGACGCATCAACTACTGGTGACGCGTCGAGGTTCCGCCCAGCTAGGGGGTGTCTCGTGGATCTTCGGCGGCGCGGATCGACGCCCAGACGCCGACCAGCTGCGTTGTCGTCGTCGCTCGATGGCTCCGCATCGACCTCCTCCTCCGCCTTGCTGGACCGACACCTGGACGCCGCCCGCATCCACCAAGATCCACGAGACACCCCCTAGGGTCGAGCTGTGACCGACATGACCTATCGCCAGTTGGGCGACTCCGGCCTCACCGTCTCCGCCGTCGGCCTCGGCTGCAACGCGTTCGGCACCCGTATCGACGCCGAGACCACCACCGCCGTCGTCAACCGGGCCGTCGACCTCGGCGTGACCCTGTTCGACACCGCCGACGTGTACGGGCGCGGCGAGAGCGAGACGCTGCTGGGAACCGCGCTCGGCAAGCGGCGCGGCGACGTCGTCGTCGCGACGAAGTTCGGCATGGACATGCGGGGCGCGAACGGTCCGGACTGGGGTGCGCGGGGCTCGCGCCGCTACATCCGCAAGGCGGTCGAGGCCAGCCTGCGCCGGCTCGGCACCGACTGGATCGACCTCTACCAGATCCACCAGCCGGACCCGAAGACGCCGATCGAGGAGACGCTCGCCGCGCTCACCGAACTGGTCGCCGAGGGCAAGATCCGCTACCTCGGGTCGTCGAACTTCGCCGGCTGGCAGGTGGTCGAGGCGGCCTGGGTCGCCCGGTCGGGCGGGCTGCAGCGGTTCGCCGGCGCACAGAACAAGTACTCGCTCTACGACCGGGCCGCGGAGGCCGAGCTGGTGCCGGCGGCGCAGAGCGTCGGCGTCGGCATCCTGCCGTTCTACCCGCTCGAGTACGGGCTGCTCACCGGCAAGTACCGTCGCGGCGAGGCGGCGCCGGAGGGCAGCAGGCTGGCGGACCCGCGGCTGAGGGCGCGGCTGGACCACGCGGACTTCGACCGTATCGAGGCGCTGGAGCGGTTCGCCGCCGACCGGGGCATCGGTCTGTTGGACCTGGCGATCGGCGGCCTGGCCGCCCAGCCCGCGGTGGCGTCCGTGATCGCCGGGGCCACCCGCCCGGACCAGGTCAGCGCGAACGTCCGGGCCGGATCATGGCACCCGAGCGCCGAGGACCTCGCCACCCTCCCATGATCATCGGCGATCCACCCCGCTATGACGTGGCGGATCGCCGATGATCATAGGGATGGCGTCGCTCAGCGCAGCCGGTGCGCCGCCTCCACCAGGGCGGCCAGCGCCGGCTCGACCTCCGCGTACCCACGCGTCTTGAGGCCGCAGTCGGGGTTGACCCAGAGCCGTTCAGCCGGGATCTCCGCCAGCGCGCGGCGCAGTAGTGCCTCGATCTCGTCCGCGTCCGGCACCCGCGGCGAGTGGATGTCGTAGACACCCGGCCCGATGCCGCGGGCGAACCCGGACCCGGCCACGTCCGGCACGATCTCCATCCGCGACCTGGCCGCCTCGATGCTGGTGACGTCCGCGTCCAACCCGTCGATGGCCGCCACGACCTCGCCGAACTCCGAGTAGCACAGGTGCGTGTGGATCTGCGTCGCGTCGGAGACGCCGGCGGTGGCCAGCCGGAAGGCACCGACCGACCAGTCCAGGTAGGCCGCCTGGTCAGCCGAGCGCAACGGCAGCAGCTCCCGCAATGCCGGCTCGTCGACCTGGATGATGCCGATGCCGGCCGCCTCCAGGTCGACGGTCTCGTCGCGGATGGCCAGCGCCACCTGCCGCGCGGTGTCGGCCAGCGGTTGGTCGTCGCGGACGAACGACCAGGCCAGGATGGTGACCGGGCCGGTCAGCATGCCCTTCACCGGCCGGTCGGTGAGCGACTGCGCGTACCGGGCCCAGTCGACGGTGATGGGCGCGGGCCGGGACACGTCGCCGTACAGGATGGGCGGGCGCACACAGCGCGACCCGTACGACTGCACCCAGCCGTTGACCGTGGTGGCGAACCCGGCCAGGTTCTCCGCGAAGTACTGGACCATGTCGTTGCGTTCCGGCTCGCCGTGCACCAGAACGTCGAGGCCGAGCTTCTCCTGCAGCCGGACCGTCCGCTCGATTTCCGCGCGCATCCGTGCGGTGTACTCGTCCTCGCCCAGTCGGCCGGACCGGAACTCCGCGCGGGTGCCGCGCAGCTGGGCCGTCTGCGGGAACGAACCGATGGTGGTGGTCGGTAGCGGCGGCAGGCCGAGCCGTTCGCGCTGGGCGGCGGCGCGCTGGTCGTACGGCCCGCGCCGCGCGTCGTCCGGCTGCAACGTGGCCAGCCGCGACCTGACGCCGTCGTCGACGACCCCGGGCGCCGAGCGCCGGCTGACCCGGGCGGCGGCAGCGTCATCGAAGGCGCCGGCCACGCCCGCCTGCCCGTCCCGCAGCGCGGACGCCAGCGCCACCACCTCGGCCACCTTCTGGTCGGCGAAGGCCAGCCAGGACCGCAGCCGCGGATCCAGTCCGGTCTCGGCGTCCAGGTCATAGGGGACGTGCAACAGCGAGCAGGACGTGCTGACGGCGACCTCGCCGGCGACGCCGCGGACGGCGGCGAGCACGGCCAGCGCCGAGTCAAGGTCGCTGCGCCAGACGTTGCGGCCGTCGACGACACCGGCGACGACGGTCTTTCCGGCGAGCCCGGTGGCGGCCAGGACCTCGTCCGGTGATCCCGCCACCAGATCCACGCCGATCGCTTCCACCGGCGTCGAGGCCAGCACCGGCAGCGCGTCGCCGAGGCGGCCGAAGTAGGAGGCCACGAGGATGCCCGGCCGGTCGGACACCTCGCCGAGGCGCTGGTAGGCGCGGCGCAGCGCGTCGAGCTCGGCGGGCGTGCGGTCGGCGGTGAAGCACGGTTCGTCCAGCTGCACCCAGCCGGCGCCGGCCGCGGCGAGCCGCTCCAGCAGCGACGCGTACACCTCGAGCAGGTCGTCGAGCCGGTCCAGCGGGTGGAATCCGGGTGGTGCGTCGCCGGCCGGTTTGGCCAGCAGGAGCAGGCTGAGCGGGCCGAGCAGCACGGGCCGGGTGCGCACGCCGAGGTCCAGCGCCTCGCGGAACTCGTCGACCGGGGTGGCGCCGGCCAGCCGGAACTCGGTCTCCGGGCCGACCTCCGGCACCAGGTAGTGGTAGTTGGTGTCGAACCACTTGGTCAGTTCCAGGGGCGCGACGCCGGCGGTGCCGCGAGCCATGGCGAAGTAGGTCCCGACGGGGTCCAGCCCCAGCTCCGCGTACCGCGGCGGCACCGCGCCGACCAGCACGGCGGCGTCCAGGACGTGGTCGTAGAGCGAGAACGTCGACGACGGGACGGAGTCGAGGCCCAGCCCGGCGAGCCGGCGCCAGGTGCGGGCGCGCTCGGCGGCCGCGGCTGTGGCAAGCCCGGCCGCGTCGAGGCGCCCGGCCCAGTGGTCCTCCAGGGCGCGTTTGATCTCTCGGTTGGGGCCGATGCGCGGATAGCCGAGCACTGTCGAGCCGATGGGTTCAGGGGTGCGAGTCACGTGGTTCTCCTCGAGCGCGGATGGGCGTTCGTGGGGCGGGCGTTCCGGAGCAGCGCCGGTGCCTCTTGCGTCGGCCGGCGCACACCCATCAGGAGCCGCCGGCCGAACCACCAGATGCCTGCGATCGTAGGAGCCCTTGTCCCATCAACCCAGCCGCGTTCCGAGATACGGACGAACTCATCTCATATATCGGGATCAGGCCGGAGGTCAGCGCAGGGCGTCGGGGTTCACCAGCCCCGGCGGACGGTCCCCGGCCAGGAACGCGGCCACCGAGGCGCCGGCGAGTGAGGCGGCCCGGTGTGCCGTCTGCCGGGTCGCGCCGGCCAGGTGCGGGGTCATCACCACGCGGTCGGAGCGCAGCAGCGGCCAGTCCGGTGCCGGCGGCTCGGCCGGGAAGACGTCGAAGCCGGCCCCGGCGAGGTGTCCGCTGTCCAGGGCGGCGGCCAGCGCGTCGTAGTCGACCAGCCCGCCGCGGGCGGAGTTCACCAGGTAGCCGCCGGGCCGCATGGTGGCGAGCGCTTCGGCGTCGATCATGCCGGCGGTCTGCGGCGTCAGGCGCGCGTGCAGGCTCACCACGTCGCTGCGCGACAGCAGCTCCTCCAGCTCGACCAGCTCGACACCGGGGTCGAGCGCCGCGGCGTCGACGAACGGATCGGCCACCAGCACGGTGGCATCGAATGCCCGCAGGATCCGGGCCACCCGCCGGCCGATCGCGCCGTACCCGACCAGCCCGACCGTCGAACCGCCCAGCTCCAGCCCGCACTCGTCGTAGGCGTACAGGTCGCTACGCCACTGACCGGCCGCGACGGTGCCGTGGATACGGGGGATCGCCCGCACGGTGCTGAGGATCAGCGTGACGGCGTGCTCGGCGGCGGCGACGGCGTTGCGTCCGGGCGTGTTGCACACCAGGACGCCGCGCTTCGTGCAGTCGCCGACGTTGACGTTGACCGGCCCGCCCCGGGTGCAGACGACCAGCCGCAACGACGGTGCCGCGTCGAGCACCCGGCTGGTCACCGGCGCCATCTGGGTGACGATCACCTCGACGCCGTCGATCAGCGCCAGCAGCTCGTCCTCGACGTCCGAGGCCTCGTCGACCTCCGCGACCGGACCGAACGGCACGTGCGGCCAGGGCAGCTCCAGCGTCCGGAACTCCAGGCCGGTGGCAGGCATCGCGGCGCCCACCGCGCGGCGCAGCTCGTCGGCCAGCAGGTCGTTGCGGACGAAGGCGTCCCCGGCCAGCAGGATCAGGCTCATGCGTTCCCTCTCGGTGCGTGCGTCCACTCGGAGCGGGCGCGCTCGACCCGGTCCAGGTAGTCGGCGAAGGCGTCGTCGTACCTGGCCCGCGACGACGGCGACGGCGTCACCGTGCGTGCGGGAACCGGCCAGCCGGGGGTCTCGCCGCGGGCCTCCAGCGCCGACAGCACCGCGCCGTACGCGCCGGCCTGGGGGACCTCGACGACGTCCAGCGGCCGGCCGAGCACGTCGGCGAAGAGCTGGGTCCACTCCGCGCTCTGCGCCCCGCCGCCGCAGACGGCCAGCCGCCCGGTCAACCCGGCGGCGTCGAAGCAGTGCCGGGCGGCGAACGCCAGCCCTTCGCACAGCGCGCGGACCAGGTCGGCGCGGGTGGTGCCCAGGTGCAGGCCGTCGAACCGGCCGCGGGCCGAGGCCTCCACGAACGGGGCCCGCTCGCCGGAAGCGGACCAGTACGGCAGCACCCGCACACCGCGGGCACCGGCGGGGGAGTCCGCCAGCAGTGACGGCAGTGCCGCGACGTCGGCGCCCACCAGCTCCAGCAGCCAGCCCAGCGAGGCGGTTCCCACCATGGCCGGCATCGCCCGCAGCCACCGCCGCTCGTGCCAGGTGCCCAGCAGCAGGCCGGCCCGGTGACCGATCGGCGAGGGGTCGTCCGTGACCACCTGGCAGGCCAGCGTGGTGCCGATGATCAGCAGCCCGTCGCCGGGCGCGACGATGCCGCTGCCCCGGGCGGAGGCGAGCAGGTCGTACGGCCCGGCGCTCACGTCGGTTCCGGCCGGCACTCCCAACTCGGCCGCGGCCGAGCCGAGCAGCGGCGCCGCGGGCCCGCCCGGCCCGACCACCGGCGGCAGCAGCTCCCGCCGGTGCGCGAGCCCGGTGAGGTCCAGGACGTCGTCGGACCACGCCCGCTCCACCGGGTCGAGGAACGGGTACGACGCGTCGGAGACGTCGGTCGCCCGCTCGCCGGTGAGCCGGCCGAACACCGTCCCCACGCAGTGCCCCGCGGTGGCGGCAGCGTCCAGCGTCGCCGGCTCGTCCCGGTCGAGGGCCGCCAGGATGGCCGCGGACGCACCGGGGAAGATCATGCCGCCGTTGCGGGCCAGCACGGCGTCGGCGGTGCCGTCGCGGTCCCACTTCCGCACGATGTCCGCCGCGCGCCCGTCCAGCCACGACGCCGCCGGGCGGACCGGACGGACGGCGGCGTCGGTGAGCCAGCACCCGTCGCCCTGCCCGGTCAACGCCACGAGTTCGGGCTCGCCCGGCAGGTCCGCGGCGACAGCCCGGGCGACCGCGCCGACGGACGCCACCACCGCGTCCACGTCCTGTTCGACCCGGCCGTCGTCGCCGTGTGACAGCTCGGTCGGGACGCTGTGGACGCACAGCTCGGTGCCGTCCTCGGCAAAACCGACGGCCTTGGTGAGCGACGTGCCGATGTCGACCCCGATGTACATGGTCGCCTCCTCGCGAGCGGTACGGGCCTGCCGGTGTCGGGTCAGTCGGTGTCGGGTCTGTCGGTGCCGAGCGGCGCGACGTGCACGTTCACCCGTCGCTCCCGCATCGCCCGGACGACGTCCGCGGACGCGCCGGCGTCCACGACGACATCGTCGAAGTCGGACAGCGGCGCGAGCTGATGCAGCGCGGTGCCGCCCAGTTTGGTGTGGTCCATCAGCAGCACCTTGCGGTTGGCCGAGCGCATCATCGCGCGCTTGACCAGCACGATCTCCTGCTCCTGGTGGTAGGCGTGCCCGGCCGACGCCGCCGACGTGGAGGTGAACAGCACGTCCGCGCGCAGCGACTCGATGGCCTCCATGCACGGCACGCCCAGGAAGGAGTCGTGGGTGGGGTAGTACTCGCCGCCGAGAGCGATCAGCCGCACCCCGGGCTGCCGGCTGGCCTCGTTGACCACCCGCAGGAAGTTCGTGATGATCGTGAGCGGGGTGACCTCCGGCAGCAGACCGGCCACCTCGAGCGTCGTCGTCGAGTCGTCGAGCATGACCGCCATGCCGGGCTCGATCATGGTCCGCGCGTAGTGCGCGATGGCCGTCTTCTCCGCCTTCGCGGTACGCAGCCGGTAGGCGACGTTGCTCTCGAACACGCTGGACGGCTGAGCGCTCACGCCGCCGCGGAACTTGCGCACCACGCCTTGGCGTTCCAGCTCGTCCAGGTCGCGGTGGACCGTCATCAGGCTGACGCCGAACAGCTCGGCGAGCTGACTGGCCGACACCGAGCCCTCTCGCAGGACATGGTCGGCGATGTGCTCCTGCCGGTCGTGCCGTGAGGTCGGCCGCTCAACCATGGCTGCCGCCCGGCCGGTTGTAGTACTCCAGCGTCACGGTGCCGTCGGCGGCGAAGGTCAGCGCGGTGGTGGCGGTCGGCTCCGGGCCGCGCAGGGCGGTGCGGTACGCCCGCAACGGGATGCCGACCAGCCGGCACAGCACCAGCCGGATCATCGTGTTGTGTCCGACGACGAGGACGTGCTGACCGGGGTGCCGGGCGGCGATCTCGCGCAGCGCCTTCTCGGCCCGGTCGGCGCCGGCCTCCGGGTGCTCGCCGCCGGGTAGGTGGTGCTCGACCGGATCGCGCAGGAACCGCTCCACGGTCTCGGGTTCGACGGCGCGCAGCTCGGAGAGCATCTTCCCCTCGGCGGCACCGAAGTCCAGCTCGCGCAGCCGGGCGTCGACGGCCACAGTCAGGCCGGTCGCGGCCGCGACCGCGCCGGCGGTCTCGCGGGAACGCTGCAGGTCCGAGGCGTACAGCGCGTCCGGGCGAGCACGCACGGCCCAATCGGCCAGAGCCGCCGCCTGCCGCCGGCCGACGTCGTCGATGCCGATGTCGCTGGAGCCGGTGTAGCGGTTGCCCTCGTGCCACGGGGTGCGCCCGTGCCGGGCCAGCGTGACCAGGGTGGGTGGGGTGGCGGACGGGGTCACGGGCGGCTCCCGGTGAGCGAGGCGGCGGTGAGGTAGCCGCGGCGGACCAGCTCGGCGGTGAGCTCGTCGTACTTGGTGGACAGCCGTTCGTGGGCGTCCGGGCGGGGCTGGACGACGTCGCGCCGGCCCACCATACGTGCGGCCCGGTCGGTGACCCGCGCGTCGCGGGCCGAGGCCAGCACGGTCATCCCGAAGGCCGGCTCCGGTGTGGCCGGCAGGACCAGCGGCCGGCCCAGGACGTCGGCGCGCAGCTGGTTCCAGTAGGCGTTGCGGGTGGCGCCGCCGGTGACGCTGATGCCGCCGTCGACGTCGGCACCGATGGCGGCCAAGTGCTCGAAGCACAACCGCTCGACGAACGCGACCCCCTGCAGCAGCGCCGCATACCGTTCGGCCGGGCCGCTGACCTCGCCGAGCTGGAAGCCGACCGCGTCGGGCCGCACGAACGGGAACCGTTCGCCGCGTGCCGTGAGCGGGTAGGTGACCGCGGCGGCCGGTTCGAACGCGGTGGCCGCGGCGTTGAGTGCGTCGAGGTCGTCGGTGGCGAACTCCGCGGCGACCGCGCCGGCGCCCACGTTCGACGCGCCGCCCGGTAGCCAGCCGCCGTCCGGGTGCAGGTGGCTGTAGACGGCGCCGTCGGGATCGTCGATGAGATTGGCCGAGACGCCCTTGAGCACCAGCGTGGTGCCGAGGACGCTGTTCCACGACCCGGGCGCCAGCGCGCCGGCGGCGATCTGCGCCGCGCATCCGTCGGTCATGCCGGCCACCACCGGGGTTCCGGCCGGGATGCCGGTGTGCTCCGCCGCCTCGGCGGTGAGCGTGCCCAGTTCGGTGCCGGGCCGGACGACGTCGGGCATGGTGGCCGGCTCGACGCCGGCGGCGTCGAGCAGGGTGGCGTCCCAGCGGCCGGAGACGACGTCGTAGCCGGACTTGAGGGCGTGGCTGGAGTCGGTGTGGACCCGGTGCCCGACCAGGCCGGCCGCGACGACGTCGGCGCTGTGCGCGACGTAGCGCGGCGCTGGGCCGGTGCGGGTGTGGTGCCGGAACAGCCAGTCGATCTTCGGCAGGGCCCAGGACAACTGGACGGCGGCCCCGACGTGCCGGTTGATGCGGTCCAGCTCGTCGACCGCGCGGGCGTCGTCGTACATGAGCGCCGGCGTGAGCGGGGCGCCGCGGTCGTCGGTGAGCAGGACCGTTCCGGACGTGCTGCAGATGGCGACGGCGCCGACTGCGGCACCAGGGCGGCCCCCGGGCAGCGTCGCGAAGGCAGCCCGGGATGCCGCGCCCACCGCGTCCCACCACTGGTGCGGGTCCTGCTCGTGCTGCCGCCCGTTGGCGCTGCGCCGGTGGCTGTCCAGCGGCTGGGAGCCCAGGGCCAGCACGCGGCCGGTGTCGTCGACCACCATCACCCGGACGCTCTGGGTGCCGATGTCGACGCCGACCCACGTGACCTCTGCCGGCTGCGGCTCCATGTGCACCCCGTCGTGATCGATCGCCCAGGACTTGCCCGCACGATATCGCATAGTTAACAGAAAGATTCGTTAAACCTATCTGATCTAGTGGTGGAACACGCTCACAACTCGTGGCGAACCGAGTGAGCGGCTCCGCGTGCCGAGCCGCCCGGCCGCCGGTGCTCCGTCAGACTGGGAGCATGACGCCCGCGACGCGCAGCCAGCCGCCGTCTCGCCGGACGCAGGCCCGCGAGACGCGCCAGCAGGTGATCGTCGCCCATGTCATGGCGCACGGGACCGCCACGGTCGCCGAGCTCACCGAGCTGACCGGCGCGAGCATCATGACGGTCCACCGCGACCTTGACGAACTGGCCCGGCGCGGTGTCGTGCGCAAGTTCCACGGCGGGGTGTCCGCACAGCCGTCCACGGTGTTCGAGAGCAGCTCCGAATACCGCTCCACCGTGCAGGTGGCGGAGAAGGAGGCGCTGGCCACGGCCGCATTGCAGTTGCTGGAGCCGGGCATGTCCATCATGCTCGACACCTCGACGACGAATCTCTTCCTGGCCCGCCGGCTGGGTGACCTGGACTTCGGGCCGCTCACCGTCGTCACGAACTACCTGCCGATCATGCAGCTACTGCGGAGCATGCCCGACATCCACCTCATCGGCGTCGGGGGCGACTACAACTCCACCCACGACGCCTTCCTGGGCATGAGCACCATCGAGGCGGTCGGCGCGCTCACCGTCGACATCGTCTTCCTCAGCACGTCGGCGATGACGGCCACCACCACCTATCACCAGGAGACGGACATCGTCACGGTGAAGCGAGCCATGATGGCGGCGGGGCACCGGCGGATTCTTCTCATGGACCCCACCAAGCTCAACCGCACAGCCCTGCACCGGCTCGCGCCGACGTCGGACTTCCACCACCTGGTGGTCAATGCCGGCACGCCCGATGGTCTCGTGGCTGACCTGCGGGAACAGACGACGGTGACGGTGGCCGGCTGAGCCTGGCCGGCTGCGGCTCGCCCGCTAGGTCGCGACCCGGACACTCGCCGTTCATCTCCACGTGCAAGTTAAGTCTATCGTTCTTTGTGTTAAGTCTGTTACGGTCTCTCGCACCACAACCGAGTACGGGGCACGGCGGGAGGCGTTCGCGTGGCATCGCAGACAGGCTCCGCGGTCGTCCGGCCACCGGATCCCGCGGCGTCGCGGGACGGCGGCCAGGGCGCCGGCGGACGGGGCGCCGATGGGCCGACGCCGCGCCGCCGGTCGCGGCGGCGCAGCCACAACTGGCGCCGCAACCGCAAGGAGTACCTGCTCTTCCTGGTGCTCATCGCGCCCAACCTGGCCATCATCGGCACGTTCGACTACTGGCCGGTCATCTACAACGCGTGGCTGAGCCTCACCCGCTGGAACATGATCTCCGGTGCCCCGCGCTACGTGGGCCTCCAGAACTACGAGAATCTGCTGACCAGCCCGGGCTTCCACGACGTCCTGCTCAACACCCTGTTCTTCACCGCCGCCATCGTGATCGGCAGCGTGGTGATGGGGCTCGCGCTCGCGGTGCTGCTCAACCAGAAGCTGCGCGGCCGGGGCATCGTGCGCACCGCCGCGTTCGCGCCGCACATCGTCAGCGGTGCCGCCGTCGCCACCCTCTGGCTGTTCATCTTCGACCCCGCCTACGGCCTGACCCGCGTGGTCTTCGAACCGTTCGGCGCGGAGTCGCCACGTTGGGTCAACGACGCCGACTGGGCCATGTACGCGCTGATCATCGCGTACCTGTGGAAGGGCGTCGGGTTCATCGCCATCGTCTATCTCGCCGGGCTGCAGAACATGCCGGAGGAACTGTACGAGGCCGCGAAACTCGACGGCGCCGGAGCGTGGACCATCTTCCGGCGCATCACCCTGCCGCTGCTGTCGCCGGTGACGTTCTTCGTCATGGTGGTCTCGATCATCGGCACCTTCCAGGCCTACGACATGATCGCCGTCCTCACCGGCGGCGGGCCCGGCAACGCCACCACGACGCTGTCCTGGTTCATCTACCAGGAGGGCTTCCAGGCATCCGACGCGGGCAACGCCGCCGCCGGCGCGATGCTGCTCTTCGTCATCCTGCTGGTCGTCACCGGCCTGCAGACCACATTCGTCCAGCGCAGGGTGCACTATCGATGACCGCGGATCGGCAGGCGTCGCCGGTGAGACGCGAGGACCGCGGCGTACGCGTGCAGCGAGTGCTGCTCTACGCCGGCCTGGTGGCCGTGGGCCTGTTGTTCGTCGGGCCGCTGTACTGGCTGTTCTCCTCCGCGCTCAAGGAGCCCGGCGACATCTACCAGTACCCGCCGCGCTGGCTGCCGGGTTGGCACGTGGAGAACTTCGCCGAGGCCTGGCGGGCGGCACCGTTCGGTGACTTCTTCAAGAACTCGGTGATCGTCACCGCCGGCGGCGCGGCCATCAAGCTGCTCAACGCGACGCTGACGGCCTATGCCTTCGTGTTCCTGCGCTTCCCGTACAAGAACCTGATCTTCCTGATCATGCTCGGCGCGCTGATGGTGCCGAACAACGTCACGTTGATCGTCAACTACATCACGGTGTCGAACCTCGGCTGGGTCAACACCTACCTGGGGCTGATCCTGCCCAGCGCCGGCTCGGTGTTCGGCATGTTCCTGCTGCGCCAGTACATGATGACGCTGCCCGGCGACGTCGTCGAGGCGGCCCGGGTGGACGGTGCCGGGCACCTGCGCATCATGTGGCAGGTCGTGCTGCCGATGTGCAAACCGATGCTGGTGACCGTCGGCATCATCGCCGTCGTCGACATGTGGAACGACTTCATCTGGCCGCTGATCGTCACCAACACCGTCGAGATGCGCACCCTGCCCATCGGCCTGCTCTACTTGCGCACCACCGAGGGCTACGCCAACTGGGGCGCGATCATGGCCGGCACGGTGATGGTCGCCCTCCCGATGCTCATCCTCTTCCTCTTCGCCCAGCGGCAGATCGCCCGTGGGCTGACCGGCGGAGCCGTCAAGGGCTGAAGGCCGCACCGTCCGCACGAAAGGACCTCCACGACCATGCGACACATCCCGGCACTCATCCGCAGCCGCGAAACCTCCCGGCCCGGACGGCGTGACTTCCTCAGGATGGCCGCGGCCGCAGGCGTCGCCGTCCCGCTGATCGGCGCCTGCGCCGGCGGCGTGACCGACGACTCCGGTTCCGGCGACGGCGAGAGCGGCGGCAGCGAGGGCGGCGACCTCGGACAGGTCGACGTCAGCCCACCGGACCAGTACGCCGGACGAACCAACGTCGCCATGTGGAGCGCCATGGGCGGGGTCAACGGCGAAGCGCTCGCGGCACTGGTCGAGAAGTTCAACCAGTCGCAGGAGGACATCTACGCCGAGGTGCAGTTCCAGGGCCCGTACCACGAGTCGGCACCGAAGCTCACCGCGGCGATCCGCGCCGGTGCCGTGCCGGACGTCATGATGCTCGCCGACACCTTCTGGGGCCGGTTCCTGCTCAACGATGCTCTCGAACCGCTGAACGACTACTTCGACGACGAGTTCAACCGCGACAACTACCTCGAGGCGCTGTACGACGAAGGACTGGTCGGCGACGAGCTCTACTGGCTCTCCTTCGGCCGCAGCACGCCGCTGTTCTACTACAACCGCGACGTGTTCGCGCAGCTCGGCCTGCCGGACCGGGGTCCGGGGACGTGGACGGAGCTGCGCGAGTGGTCCGCCGAGATCGTCCAGCTCACGTCCCAGGGCCAGGCGCTCAAGGCGCACGCGTTCACCGGCGACGACGACTGGCAGTTCATGGCCGCGACGTGGCAGTTCGGCGGAACCCTCTCCGAGGGCCTGGACGTCACCATCGACCAGGGCGGCGCCGTCGACGCCGGCTCCTGGCACCAGAGCTACATCTTCTCCGACGGCTACGGATACCTGGCGCAGAGCGCCGGCACCGACTTCGGCACCGGTGTGGTGGCCACCACCATCACGTCCACCGGCGGGCTGCGCGGCATCTACGAGGCGGCGCAGTTCGAGGTGGGCACCGCGTTCCTGCCGCGCGAGGTCGCCAGCGGCGTGCCGACCGGCGGTATGGGATTCTCGCTGCTCAAGGGCGCCAGCCAGGAGCGCAAGGACGCCGCGTTCCAGCTGCTGAAGTTCCTCGGACAGCCGGAGAACGCCGCCGAGTGGACGCTGGCCACCGGCTACCTGCCCATAGTCAAGGCGTCCATGGACGTGCCGGAGCTGGCACAGACCCTGGCCGAGGACCCCAACTTCAACGTCGCCGTCGAACAGCTTCCCGAAGCGAAGGGCAGCGACGCGATCCGCTCCTACCTGCCCAACGGCACCAGCACCATCATCTCCGGCCTGCAGCGCATCTACAGCGACGGCGGCGAGGACGTCCAGGCCGTCTTCAGCGAGGTCGCCGAACAGCTGCGGCAGGGCGCGGAGGACATCAGGCCCGCCTACGAGGAGTACTTCGGATGATCGTGTGTGCCCATCGCGGCGCTCCGGCGGAGCTGCCCGAGAACACGCTCGCTTCGTTCCGGCTGGCGGCCGCGCAGGGTGCGGACGAGCTGGAGCTGGACCTGCGGCTGTCCGCGGACGGCCGGCTCGTCGTCATGCACGACGCGACCGTGGACCGCACGACCTCGGGCACCGGCGAGGTCGCGGCGCTGACGCTGGAGGAGCTACGGGCCCTGGACGCCGGCGGTGAGCCGGTGCCGTCGTTCGAGGAGGTGCTGGACGGCACCGATGTGAAGCTGCAGGTGGAGATCAAGGCGCCGGCCGCGATCGAACCGCTCGTAGACCTGCTGGCGACGCGTCCGGACGACCTGGAGCGCATCTCGCCGTGCTGCTTCCACCAGGAGGTGGTGGCGGAGCTGGTCGCCCGGTTCCCGTCCGCGCCGGTGGGGCTGATCTCGTCCACCGGCTCCGCGGACCTGGTCGACCGGGCGCTCGAACTCGGCGCGTCGCGGGTGCTGTTCGGCTGGTCCGGCACCACGAAGGAGCTGGTGGCGGACGCGCAAAGTCGCGGACTGGAGGTCGGCGTCTGGCCGGTCAACACGGCCGAGCAGTTCCAGGACGCCGCCGCGCTGGGCGTCGACGGCTTCACCACCGATCACCCCGGTCTGATGGCGCAGCTGCTCTCCCCATGATCATCAACGGTTGGCGGTGTCATGGCGCTTCCAACCGTTGATGATCATGGGCCGACTCGATGTGGAGGGTTGTCATGGCTGATCACTTCCTGACCCGGCGCGGACTGCTGCGCGCCGGGAGCGCCGCGGCGGCGGGTACGGCGCTGGGCGGCGCGCTCGTGGGGCACGCCGCGGCGGCGCCGGCTCGTCCGACCGCGGGCGGTGGCGTGCGACAGCTGCCGAAGCGCTCGCCGTCGTTCGACCTGACGTCGCCCCATGACGAGCTGTTCGTCAATGCCGGGCTGCACGACCAGCGGACCATCATGCAGTCCTTCGCCGTCGACAGCGTCGGCGGGCACGTCTACGTCGTCCAGATCACCCAGGGTGGCACCGTCCTGCCCGGCGACGAATCCGGCGACGAGGAGTACGCCCGGCGCGCGGCCCGCGGCGACCTCACCATGTCGAAGCTGGATCTGGCCGGCAACCTGCTCGGGCACATGTATCTCAAGCGGTTCGGGCACGGCGTGGCCATCGGGGTCGAACGCACCGGCCGCTCCGTGCATCTGTGGACGGAGGTCGACTCGGTCACGGAGGGAGCCAGCGGCTGGGGCACCCGCCTGCTGCGGTTCCCGTTCGAGGACGGCGCCGTCATCGATGCCGACCGCACCACCGGCCTGCAGCGGCGCGAGCTGCTACCCGGTGTGGACCGCACCACCTGCAACGTCGACCCCGGCTACCGGACCCTGGCGATGCGCTACCGGCGCGACGGCGGGTTCCGGTATGCGCTGTTCGCCCTCGACGACGTCCGCGTCGACCGGCCCTCCTACACCCCGCTGGCCGACGTGCCGCAGCCGGCCGTCCTCAGCGGCGGCCCGGTCTTCCAGGGCTACGCCACGTACGGCAGGTACCTCTACCTGTACGACGGCCAGATCTACAGCGGCGCCAACCCGCCGGAGGGCCAGGGCAACGCGCACCTCACCCGCGTCAACTGGCACACCGGCGAGGTCGAGCAGCGGGTGCGCACCATCGACGGGCACGAGCTGCACCGGCGCGAACCCGAGGGACTCGGCGTCTGGCTGGAGCAGCCGGGCCGCCGCGACAGCGCGCGCCTCGGGTTCGCGTTCGGGACCAGCGTCACCGCTAACCCCGACGACGACCGCCTCTGCACGATCCTGGTGAAGGACCTCCCATGATCATCGGCGATCCACCCCGCCATGGCGGTGCCGATCGCCGATGATCATGGGGCGGCGACCGCTGGGACCTCGTAGATGATCTCGATCCCGTCCTCGTCGTCCCACTGCTCGCCGACCTCGACGAAGCCGTACTGCAGCACCAGGTTGCGCGAGGCGAGATTTCCCGGCCCGACGGTCGCCCGGACGGTGTTCACGTGCGGGTCCTGCCCGGCCCGGTCGAGCATCAGCTCCAGCGCGGCCCGGGCATAGCCTCGTCGCCGGTGCGCCGGGTCGATCGCGTACCCGACCTCGACCATTCCGGCGTCGTCCGGCGGGCCGTGGAAGCCGGCCCGGCCGGCGGCGAGCCCGTGGTCGTCGTCCCAGACCACGCCGGTGATCCAGCCGGCGCTGGCGGGGTCGGCGACCACCTGCTCGCTGCGCATGCGCCACACGCTGCGCCAGTGGGGCCCGGCGAAGTACGGCGTCAATGCGACCGGCGAGTCGAGGTTGGCCGTGACGAGGTCGCCGTCGGCCAGTGCGCGCAATGTCCCGGCGCCCAACTGGACGATGCGGACGTGCGGTGTGGCGGTGCCCGTTGTGCTCATCATCGCCGCACATCATCCCCGTCGGCGCGGCGTCGGACAAGCACGTCGGCGTCACGCGGGGGAGGGAAGCGGCTCACCGGTCTCGAGTAGCGTCTTCAGGCTCGCGACGAGCTCCGGCCAGCCGCCGCTGACGGCGTCGCGAACCGCGCTGCCGGGCGGGAAGTCGTCGTGTGTGACGGTGAGCTTGACCGTGTCGTCGCCGTGCGGCTCGATGACGAACGTGACCTTGGACCGCTGCTCGCGGGCCCAGGCAGCGACCTCGTCCGGGTCCAGGCCGTGCACGGCGGCGAACTCCGACGTGAACGTGTGCCACGTGTAGGAGAGCCGGTTAGGCGGCTCGGCGGCCAGCACCACCTGCTCCGGGTCGGCGATCTGGACGCTGCCGTGGTTCCAGGTCATGGGCGCGCCGGGAGTCCAGTCGGTTTCCAGCGCGAGACCCCAGTAGCGGCGGGTGAACGCCGGGTCGGTGAGGGCTCGCCAGAGCTCCTCGGGGGTCGTCTTGATGTAGGTGGTGTAAACGAACGCGGTGTCGGTCATGGCAGGGGACTCCAGAGCTGTCTTGAGATCGGCCAGGGCCTGGGCGTGTCCGCGGTGGTATCGGCTGATCCAGCGGTCGGCGATGGCGTTGATCGGTTCGGCGTTGAGGAAGTGGTGCTTCTCGCGGCCGTGTTTGCGGGTGGTGACGAGGCGCGCATCCTCCAGGACGGCGAGGTGCTTGCTGACCGACTGCCGGGCCATGTCCAGCCCAGCGCACAGCTCCCGCAGGGTCTGCCCGTTACGCGCGTTCAGGCTGTCCAGCAGGGCGCGGCGGCTCGGATCGGCCAGCGCCTTGAAGACCTCGTCCATCGCGTGGCTGCCTCCCTTCGCCGGATGCGCAGCCTCATGGCTGCCTTTCTGCTGCCCACGATAGGCAACCGTCCGGCTGCATGTCAACGTGCCGCCGACCGGAAATGATCACGTCCGGCATGGGATCGCACGCCGCACCATGCATGTGGGCATGGTGGAGCGGGCAGAATCCTGGTGGTGTGAGGGCGATCGGCCGAGCGTTGTCGTGGCGACGGGGGTGGCTGCGGTGCGGCTGGTGAGCGTGGGCGACGCGGAACTGGACGTGTCCGACGAGGGCGCCGGGGAGCCGGTGGTCCTCGTCCAGACGGCGCTGACGGCCGATGAGTTGCGGCCGCTGGCGACAGCGCTGCGCGAGGGGTACCGGACCGTCCTCTATCACCGCCGCGGCTACGGCAGGTCGAGCCCGGACGCCGGCCCGGGCTCGATCGTCCGCGCCGCCGCCGACTGCCGCCGGCTGCTCACGGCCCTGGGAATCGAACGGGCGCACGTCGTAGGCGTCTCCTACAGCGCCGCGGTCGCGCTGCAGGTGGCGGCCGGCGCACCGCATCGCGTCCGCAGCCTCGTACTGCTCGAACCGCCGCCGGTGCACGTACCCAGCGGACCTGACTTCCGCGCCGCCAACGACCGCCTGATCCGCATCCGCCGCGAGCACGGCGCCGCCGCGGCGCTCGACGAGTTCCTGAGCCTCGTCATCGGCTCGGAGTGGCGGTCCGACGTCGAGCGATACGTGCCAGGTGCGATCGCCCAGATGGAGCGCGACGCCGCCACCTTCTTCGACACCGACCTCCCTGCCGTGCTGGCTTGGTCCTTCGGCCCCGCCGACGCCGCTCGCATCCGCTGCCCTGTGCTCCACGTCGGCGGCCAGCGGAGCGGACCATGGTTCGCCGAGGTCCGTGAGCAGCTCCTCGGCTGGTTCCCAGGCGCGGGCGACGTGACGATCGCCGGCGCCGACCATTCCTTGGCGATGACCCACTGGCGCGAGGTCGCGGACGCCGTCGAGGCGTTTCTGCGCCGGCAGCCGCGGGCGTGACCGGTGTCGTCAGGTCGCCTGGTCGGCGGCCCGGCCGGACACTGGCTGGGCGGGCGGCCGGGCGCCGTAGCGGCGGTAGACGACGGTGGCGTCGTCGTGGGCCTTCGTACGGGGCCAGCGCCGGCCGTGGGGGTCGCAGCCCTCGGCTGAGCGGACCCGCCGGATGAGTTCGTCCGGCCCGTGCGTCGCCACGACCTCCAGCAACTCGGACCACGCGAGCAGCCCGAACCGGTCGGCCGGCCGGCTCGCTCCATCGGTCAACAGCGCGACGGCGCGGACCTGCGAGCGAGAGACTCGGCCGGTGAGTGCCTGGTCGGCGGCCCGGGGGTCGACGCTGGCCACCCAGAAGCCGCCGTCGCGGTTGCGATACGTGCCGTAGGGCTCGCCGGGGTGGCGGGCGTGCACGCGGTCGAGCCGGTCGTCGTAGACGACCCGTTGGCCGCCGTCCAGGTCGATGATCAGCGGCGAGTCCGCCAGCACGAGCCATTCGAGGTGGTCGTCGCGCTCCCGCACCGCTGTCACCGTCGCCGACGGAGTATCCGGATGCGCCAGGTCGCAGGATGACCCATGGCGCCCAGCGACGTGGTCGATGGCGTCCGCGAGGGCTTGCGTCATGGGTGACGACGGATCGGAGAGCCGGTCGATGAACGCCGCACCGAGCGTGTGGCTGAACCAGGCGACACCGTGCCCGCACCCCGTCGCCGTGCCCGGCGGTTTCCCGGCCCCGTCGACCACCACCGCCGTGAACTCGGTGACGCCGGCGAAGTCCTCGTTGTCCCGCTCCGAGTGCCCCGCTTGCGTCGCGATCCGCGTGTACCCCGCCACGCCGGACACTCTAAGTGCGCGACAGCCTATGGCTCGATCGGCCGGACCCGCCCGCCGTAGCGCTCGTGCAGGGTGCGATTGTGGGCGTCGCCCGCCGCCAGATTTGCCGAGATGAACACGGGCACGTCGTGCCCCATGGCGAGTAGCCGGCGACAGGTCAGCTCGGTGAGTACCTGGGCCACGAGGACTCCGGTGAACGACGACACCGCGCCGACGCGCACGCCAGGCGTGATCTCGATGTCGGCGTCTCCGGGCGTCGCGCAGTTGTCGATCACCACGTCGGCCAGGTCGGCCAGGTGGGGGCCAGTGCTGTGGCGCGCGTGGACGGATCGCGTGTGCGCGAGCGACGTGATGGCGACAAGGCGGTGGCCGCGTTCGCGGACGAGTTGGGCCATTTCGACGACAGCGGCGTTGAGCCCGGAGTTCGACACGATGAGGAACATGTCGGCGGGGCTGATCTCGGCCAGTGCGTGTATTCGTCCGGCCAGGCCGGACTCGCGCTCGTACGTCGGGTCGAGGATCGAGGCGGGATCCTCGCCTCCGAACATCACCAGGTCCTTGACGGCGAGCATACCGACGGGCGCCAGGCCGCCGGCGCGCCCGGCGAGCTCCAGCGTGACGATCCGCGAGTGCCCGGTGCCGAACGCCTGCAGGATGCCGCCGGCGGCGATCGCCTCTGCCACCAACGAGGCGGCCTCCTGGATCGCAGGCAGCTGCGTGGTGAGAACACGGTCCACCATGCCGGCGGCGCGGGTGGCGTACTCAGACTCGATCACGTTCACTCCATTCCTGTGCGACGGACGCAGCTACCTTCACGGCGGCGTCGGGCCACTTTCTCACCGCTTCAACTGCACCGGGCTGACGAGGGTCTCGTACGTCGGCGGCGTCTGCGCCGCGGGCAGATAGCCGAGGTATCCGTTGGTGTAACCGAGAACGACGACATCCGGTCCGGCCGCGCCGCGGATCGATTCCCCGAGCTCGAGGAACAGCTCTGCGGGTATGGCGACGAGCGTGATGCCGCCGAGTCCGACCGCCTGGATCTCGACGTCGTACGGCTCACCGTGTCCGCGGCTTGCGAGGTCATGCGCGATGCGCCGGCCCTGTTCGAACACCAGGCGGGGTGTGCCGGGTACTGATGTTGCCGGCGGCGCCGGTCGCGGCGACGACCCAGCGTCCAGGAGCGGCCAGGGCCCGTCGGATCCCCCCGTTGAGGTCGGCGCTGACGTCGCTGTTGTCCGCGGGCAGGACGGTCGGATGCACCGGAGAGACCGTGATGACACCGACGACTGCGACCGGCCCTACCAGAGCAACCGGAAGATCGACTACATCTTCGTAGACACCCGGCACTTCGAAGTCGGCCCAGATTCCGGCTGGGTGATCTCCACACCGTTCTCCGATCACCGTATCGTCGTCGGCGACGTGACGCTGAGGCACTGAGGAGCCGAGATGAGTCGCACGAGGAGAAGGCTGCTGGCCGCGAGCGTGGCGGTGCTCGTCCTACCGCTGGGGATGG